>CAVPLO010000001.1:0-857051 GCA_963706265.1 uncultured Alphaproteobacteria bacterium
TATTGAACCTGTGCGCTCGATGGCGTGGCCGCGATCAGCTCGACCAGGTCTCGGTGCCGGTGCAATCGCAAACATCTTCACGCTAAGCGCTCGATAGCGCGACGCTTGGTGAATATCTCACGAAGCAAAATATTGCGGCGTTGTTTGGCGAAGCTGATAGCACGAGCAAATTTGCGCGTGATCGGCACCGTTATAGCTGACAGCACAATATAGACCCCGATAAGGGAAATCGGGACCACACGAGATTTCCTCCCCACAGCGCAATCGCAATAAGGAAAATGAATATGAACGGAACGTCAACTACCGATGACGCCAAAGTTCCGGTAAAGAAATCACGCATACTTTCGAATTGTCTCAGGCGTGAAATTTGAGTATCGACGGGTGCAGCTTCGACCATTGAAACCGGCATATTGAGGATCACTTCGAATGCCTTCATGCCGATTAGCGCATCTATCCGGGCGCCGGATCAAGCCATCGCGCGCGCGCGGACGCTTCGGAGCGCCAGATTCATGGCGATTACGATACCGGCCCCTATCGCAAACATGACAATCGTACTTGTCGACTTCGTACCGATCCCTAAATCGTACACGGCGATGACAAACATTGGCAGCGCGAGCGCGGCGGCGTTTCCGAGCAGACTGAAATCCGAGCGTGGCGATAATTGTAGGTTTGAACTGCTTGATAGCGGCAAACAGCCAGGACGCGCCTTGTTCGAGACCTTCGATGTCGACTGACTGATCCCAGATGGAAAATGCCCAGCCAGACTGAACGCCCGGGTCGATTGTTTTCCATGCCGCGAATTCGCCGTCGAAGGCAAGCAGGGTCCCGTTCGACTCACGCTCCACGATCAGCGTGACGTCTGTGCCGTTGCGTGTAAACAAACAAGGCAAGGCATGAGGCTTTATTCCTGATAGCCTCGCGAATCTTCCGTTTGTTCCATAGCCTAATATGCAAAGCACACGGCGCAACGCTTCGATATTTTCTATACGATCGAAAGTGCGGCAACGCCTCCCGAATTACAGCCGCGCCTCTCCGGCCCAACCAAACAATGCGAGCGCGGGAGCAAGGCACGCTTCTGCCGGTGTCTCGGGACGAACTATGTCGTTGATCGTGGAGATCAGTGCGTCTTCCGCCGTGACCAATGACTCGGAGGCTCCGCCGCCAAACTCTGCCGCGAGGCGCGCCAGATTTGCGTGCACCTGATTTTCGAGTATCCCCGAAAGCGGGGGGAATTTTGCCGCCGGGGTCTGATTGCAATTTGGCTGATGTCGTCACGTCGCGAGCTTCCCTGAGTCGTCGGGCGAGGGCGTGCGCCAATTGACGTAACCGTCCTGAACAACCAACTTATGATCACACAACGCCAGCAAGGATGGACGGTGCGTTACAACGATGATGGTTAGGCTTCCACGCAGAAGTTGAGCGCCCTGATCATCGCGGGCTCGGCAATGGCGTCCAACGGTACATTGGCTTCGTCGAGCGCAAGGATGCGCGGACGGTTGGTAAGTGCCCGTACAATGTTCATCTGTTGAGCAATCGACGTCGGAAGGTCGTCGGCGATGCCCTCACCAAGCTTGGTCTCATATCCATCCGGCAGAAGATTAATGGTCGTTTCGAGACCCAGGAGCTGCGTCATCTTGCGCGCAAAATCCCGCTTCTCGGGACCAAACATCGTAAGATTTTCCATGATGGTGCCTGAAAATATGACCGGCGATGCGCCGACATAAGCAATTTGGCGGCGTATCGACGCGAACTGGGAAGCCAATGTCGAGATACCATCGATCGTGATGGAGCCAGTCGAGGGTGAGATCTCTCCCCATTATCAAGTTCAGCAGCGTGGTCCGCCCGAACCTTCCTTTCCCTCCACGCCGATAATGGCGCCAGTTGCGATCGAAATATCGCTCACACACAGGGGTTGGTTGAAATCGTCCGGGTCTCGATAAATTACTCCTTCAAATCTGATATTGCCGTCGATCGCGGAATGAGCGTCAGCGGAAGCACAAGGCTCAGGCAAATCGAGCAGTGATTTAACCTCGGCTCGACGATGAGCAACCGTCTCTTGCTCGGTCCAGAGGGAAATCGCGCGCAGAAGAGGCTGCAGAATTTGACCCGAAAGCAACGTGCAGCAGGCGAGAGCACCCATACTGAGTTGGTCGCTGATGACCTGGGCGCCTCCGATCGCGACCACGATTAGTTGCGACAGGCTACCAAAAAGCAGGGCAGCGGATTGGTTGGCCTGGCCAGTCAAGATCGAGGACATGGTTGTCCTTGCCACCGCCTCCTGCAGCCGTTCAAAGCGCCGCTGCATCTGCGGCTCCATGGCCATAGCCTTGACGGTGTGGATACCTGCTAACACTTCCGCGATAAAATCGTATTTTCGATTGTCCTGCTCGGTGCGTGCATCGAGTATTTTGCGAAATTTTCGAGCGCGACCGATCGCAAGCGCAGCGAAGCCAAGGAAGAAACTCGCGGGCACGAAAACCATTGGACCGCCAACGATCGCCATCACAATCAGCGCTATCCCAGCAAATGGAAGATCGATCAAGACTCAACGGCGCTCTGGCCGCTGTGATAGTCAGCAAGTGCGGCTGCGGCGGCATAGCGGTTCACATGTACAGCGGCGGGTTCGCGCTCAAAATCTCCATTTGGCGCGCGAAGAAAGCGAGAAACTCCTTCGTCTTCGACATTTCGGGCAAAGGCGTAGCTTGCCAGGATAAGAGGGTTGACCTCAATGCCTTCAAAACGAAGTCGATACACAGTGCCACCGCAAGGCCGAAGAAGAGCCATGCCAGCGTCGACAGCGATCGGTTTGGAATGACCCGATCGTACACCTGCATGATCGAAAGCGGCAGTGACAAGGCCAATAGGTTGATGACGAATGAAGCAAAATAGATTGCCCCCGGAACGGTTGGCTCTTGAAGGAGGTCCCCGTTAGAAGCGACGGATTTGCTCTTTCGCTCCGTACGGTCCGAACGTCGGCTTAGAGGCAGCCAGTTTTATTTGAGGCCTGACGGGCCAAAATTAAGCTTGTGAGGGACAAAATGGATACGCCAGTACATCATCTGAAAACCTCGCTCATTATTCACTGGAGCTCGCTTAGCGCCACGTTAAGGTAAATGCGGCGGCGCGAACGCGTACGCAAAGTGTTTCTAAGATGTTAACGCCGAAGCCCCGGATAACAGAGGCTCGGTGGCAACGAATTTAATCTATTGCCGTTAGATTTGCTCTTTTACGATCCCGACCGCGGTTTTCTGGTGTTGCATGTCTGACAACGATCTTTTGACCCTGGCGCTTGATCGCTCGGACAAAGCCGTCCGGAAAACGCCGGGCGTTGTCGACCCTGTGGCTCCTGGCCAAGGCGATGAAAGCGGCTACGATCTAACGAACCCAAACCTTCACCATGGAGCAGATGCAAGATATGGCCCCACGGTTCAGACCCCGACTCCATCGGGCTCGGTTTCTATCGAGCGTAGGGGCGGTCTCGTGGCCTGCCCGTCAATGAGAGCTCCATCTGGGTGTTGGCGACAGCGGACCCGACCTTCCACTGTTATTGCCGATCTGAGCGGTCATGAGGGCTCGAACATTTCGTCCGACGTCGCCGGCGCACATCATAGCCCCAGCTACCGGCGATGCGCCGAGGTCGGCCTCGCTGCCCGCCGGTCTCCACGTCGATGACTACACCGGCAGTATTTCCGGTACCCAGACCAGCGGTGACTTCAGCAGTAAGCCGATTGCTGTGCCGACGACCGACACCCATGGTCAGGCGATCAGCGCGAATTTTCATTCGGCTGTCGGCGATAGCGGACCGACCGCTATCGTCATCGCCAACCAGATCGCCTACGAGGGTAAGACCTTCTCGCTCAACGTTTCCAATTACTTTACCGCTCCCGCTGGCGATACGCTCGACCTATTCGGCTTCGGCTGCCGACCGGCCTCAGCATTGACTATAACGCCGGCGTCATCTCCGGCACGCCGACCGACAGCGACTTCGGCAACCACACCATCACGGTCACGGCGACTGACGCCCATGGCAAGGCGATCAGCGAGACCTTCCATCTGGCTGTTGGTGACAGTGGGCCGACCGCCACCACCATCACAAACCAGAGTGCCTATGAGGGCAAGGCTTTCTCGCTCAACGTCGCCAGCCATTTTACCGCCCCTGCTGCCGGCGACACCCTAACCTATTCGGCCTCGCTGCCGGCCGGCCTCAGCATCAATGCCCACACCGGTGTGATCTCGGGAACGCCGACCGACAGCGACTTCGGCAACCACACGGTCACGGTCACGGCCACCGACGCCCATGGCAAAGCGATCAGCGAGAGCTTCCACCTGGCTGTTGGCGACAGCGGGCCGACCGCCACCGCCATCGCCGACCAGGGCAGCAATGAGGGCCACGCCTTCTCGCTCAACGCGGCCAGTCACTTTACCGCCCCCGCTGCCGGGGACAGCCTGACTTTCTCCGCATCACTACCGGCCGGGCTCAGCATCAACGCCCACACCGGTGTCATCTCCGGCACGCCGACCGACAGCGACTTCGGCAACAACACGGTCAAGGTCACGGCGACTGACGCCCATGGCAAGGGGGTCAGCGAGACCTTCCATTTGGCGGTTGGCGACAGCGGGCCGACCGCCACCACCATCGCAAACCAGAGTGCCTATGAGGGCAAGGCTTTCTCGCTCAATGTCACCAGCCACTTTACCGCCCCTGCTGCCGGCGACGCGCTGACCTATTCGGCCTCGCTGCCGACGGGCCTCAGTATCAACGCCCATACCGGTGTCATCTCCGGCACGCCGACCGACAGCGACTTCGGCAACCACACCATCACGGTCACGGCGACTGATGCCCATGGCAAGGGGGTCAGCGAGACCTTCCATTTGGCGGTTGGCGACAGCGGGCCGACCGCCACCACCATCGCAAACCAGAGTGCCTATGAGGGCAAGGCCTTCTCGCTCAATGTCACCAGCCACTTTACCGCCCCTGCTGCCGGCGACGCGCTGACCTATTCGGCCTCGCTGCCGACGGGCCTCAGTATCAACGCCCATACCGGTGTCATCTCCGGCACGCCGACCGACAGCGACTTCGGCAACCACACCATCACGGTCACGGCGACTGATGCCCATGGCAAGGGGGTCAGCGAGACCTTCCATTTGGCGGTTGGCGACAGCGGACCGACAGCCACCACCATCGCAAACCAGAGTGCCTATGAGGGCAAGGCCTTCACGCTCAACGCCGCCAGCCACTTTACCGCTCCTGCTGCCGGCGACACGCTGACCTATTCGGCCTCGCTGCCGGCCGGGCTCAGCATTGACCACAACACCGGCGTCATCTCCGGCACGCCAACCGACAGCGACTTCGGCAACCACGCGATTGCGATCACGGCCACCGACGCCCATGGCAAGGCGGTCAGCGAGAGCTTACATCTGACTGTGGGCGACAGTGGACCGACCGCCACCGCCATCGCCGACCAGAGCGGTTATGAGGGCCACGCCTTCTCGCTCAACGCCGCCAGTCACTTTACCGCCCCTGCTGCCGGCGACACGCTGACCTACTCGGCCTCGCTGCCGACCGGCCTCAGCATCGACCACAACACCGGTGTGATCGCGGGAACTCCGACCGACAGCGACTTTGGCAACCACACGGTCACCGTCACGGCGACCGACGCACATGGCAAGGCGGTCAGCGAGAGCTTCCATCTGGCTGTTGGCGACAGCGGGCCGAGCGCCACCGCCATCGCCGATCAAAGCGGCTATGAGGGCCACGCCTTCTCGCTCAACGTCGCCAGCCACTTTACCGCCCCTGCTGCTGGCGACGCGCTGACCTACTCGGCTTCGCTACCGGCGGGTCTCACCATCGATCCTCATACTGGCGTGATCTCCGGCAGCCCGGCCGACAGCGGCTACACCAGCAGCGCGCACGCTTTCAATTTCAATTTCACGTCATTCGACGGATCCTTTACGGTCAGCGGACAACTCACGACAGCCAACTCGTTGGATGCGGCCGGAGGATACGACATCACTGGAATTGCAGGATCTGTCATCGGACCGCACGGTGCGGCGATAGATAGTCTCATCGGCAATCCAAGCCCGGCCGCAGAGTCAATAAGCCCCGACGGTGTGTTCATTTACGATAACGTTCTGCTTGCAAATAGCAGTCCATCGCTCGACTACGGCGGGATTCTCTTTACGTCCAATGGACTCGAATACAACATCTTTTACCAAAACGGCAGCTACCAACTCATCGAAACCCTCGCTCCTCACGGGACAGCTTGGTCAGAACAGGATGGTACGTTCACAATCTCCGCCGTTCCCGCCAGCGACCCCATCGTCGTGACGGCAACCGACGCCCATGGTCAGTCAGTCAGCGAGAGCTTCCATCTGACTGTTGGCGACAGCGGGCCGACCGCCACCGCTGTCCCCGATCAAAGCGGCTATGAGGACCACGCCTTCTCGCTCAACGTCGCGAACCACTTTACCGCGCCTGCTGCCGGCGACACGCTGACTTACTCGGCTTCGCTCCCGACCGGTCTCACCATCGATCCCCATACCGGTTTGATCTCAGGCACGCCGGCCGATAGCGACCTCGCTAACAACCCAATTACGATAACCGCCACCGACGCCCACGGTCAGTCAGTCAGCGAGGGCCTCAATCTGGCAGTAGCCGATCACAACGACACGTTCTTCATCGCTTCGCATACCGGAAACGTTACAATCAACGGCAGCCCCAACTGGACTGATACCGTCGATCTGCACGACATCGGGCAAAATGCGAGCTTCAGCCTCACCGATTACGCGCCGGATGGCCATGTGGTCCACAGTTGGACAGGTTTGGTCGTCGATGGGACTGCCAGTTCCGATCATGCCATAACGCTGGCCCAAGGAGACCATGCTGTGATCACGGTCAATCACACGGATGGCAGCGGGGCCGACCACATCACCCTTCAGCATATTGATCACGTGAAATACTGACCTCGATTTTAGCCTAGCCGACGACAGGCGAGGCTGGTGAAGTCGAACGGAGAACACGAACGGACGCACAAGGCAGACGAGCTAACTCCGCAACTCCGCTGCCGGTCCGATCCGGAGTCTTCTTCGGCTTCCGTACGAATTTAGCGGTAATTGCATGCCGTACAACTCGCACTCAAGCCATCATCTATTCTCTTGCGATCGGCAGCGCCTGCTGTTGTCTATAATTTAATAACGAAATCTTCGTAGAGTTAGCAAATTAGAATTACGGAATTTTGGACCGACCCCTCGTGCAGAAATCTCGTGAATGGGGTCGAACGAATATTTGTTTATTCGCGGGAGTTTAATCGCCGCTTTGCGTGTGTCCTGGATTTCCACGTCACATGCCGGATATTTGAAGCGAGAAAACGGTGTCGTTTCTGCAGGAATTAGAGGTCGCTGTCTCACAAGGGTCGGCCGAGAGCCGCGAGCGAGCGTTGTGGTATGCGACAGACGTGTTGATAGTGGGTCGATATACCGAAGACGAAATTTGGATGTTTGGGGAGATAATTGGCAGGCTAGAGCAGGATATTGAAACTGCGACCCGCGCCCGACTATCAAAGCGGCTGGCCCGATCTGACAATGCACCCTTTGAAGTGATCAAAAAACTCGCGTTTGACGACGCGATTGAGGTCGCGGGTCCCGTCCTTCGTCAATCGGGACGCCTCGATACCCGGACCCTAATCGCCAACGCCAGGTCGAAAAGCCAGGACCACCTGCTAGCGATCTCGAACAGAAGGTCGCTCTGCCAGGAACTGACGGACGAACTTGTAGTCCGAGGAAATCAAGAGGTTGTGCGTTCGGTCGCCAAGAACAACGGTGCTCGTTTCTCCGATACAGGCATCATGCATTTAATCAAGCGCTCCGAAAGCGATTCAATTCTGTTCGAGCAGTTGGGTCACCGCAGGGACATCCCGAGGCATGTCTTTCAGCAATTAATTGCAAAGGCGTCGCACAACACGAAAGAGCGGCTGGAACGCGAGCGCCCAGAAGCGGCGAACCAGATAAATAACTTGGTTGCGGACGTCACGGGCGCACTGCAATCGAAATTTGGCCCCGCTTCGAAGGATTATTTTGATGCAAAACGGGAAGTAGCAAAACAAAATCAGCGCGGCAATCTAAGTCAGAAGCAGATTTTCGAATACGCGCAGTCGCACAGGTTCGCGGAAGCGACGGTGGGCCTCGCCCTCTTGTGCTCGCTACCGGTCGACGTAGTCGAGCGCGTGCTGCTCGACAAGAACCATGAAATTGCGCTGATTCTGGCCAAGGCCCTCGCGTTTTCGTGGGAAACGACAATGGCGCTGCTGTTCCTTGGTGCGCCCGACCATCGCATCTCCGTGAACGACCTTGAAACTGCGAAACAGGACTTTTCTGGACTGAGCACGGAGATGTCACGAGGCGTTCTGGAGGCCTACAAGTTGCGTAAGCAGACGGCATCGTCGGATTCCGACGATCGACGCCTGCCTCAACTTCATGCTTCAGGGTAGAGTGCTTCGTGGCGCAAGATCATCCCGAACAGACGTCGCAGCAGATCATTTTATCGGAAGCGGCATATCGATTTCTTCGAAAAGGTCGAATGGTCAGGGACGTCGCCATCAAGCCCAAGGACGCTAGAATCAGCGCTACAGCCGGCTAACCCCTAAGCCTGATTCAGTTCGTCGCCTGGTTGTGCTTGGTATGACGGAGTCCTGGTTGCGCCTCGTGTCTCCCCATGCGCTCGGTACGCTAGATTCGTTTCGACGGGTCACAAGCTACCCTTAGCGGGAGAGCCTCGGGTCAATTGAAAAGGCCGGATCAACCCCGAGCGCCAGCAAATCCGGCCAGCACGTCGCATGCACTCGCGCAAAAATTAGGGGACAAGCTAGAATGCTTGAAGTTACTTTCAAATAACCCTTGTTCATATCAGGCTAACCTTACTTCCGAGCATTCTAACGACCATTCATGAAGCGTAATAAGAGTCTGATACCTGTGGTCAAACTGGACGACAGCCGAACGCTGTTAAATCGTAGAGAACTCACAAGTATCCGTCATGTCATTGGGGTCCCCCTCAGTCGATGACTTTGACTTCGAAGCACGCGTTCGCCTCGAAGTACAACGGCGCATGGCCGCAACGCCGGCGATGTTGCATTCTATCGATGCAGAAGGCCGGCTGATCTCGGTCAGCAACGCTTGGCTTGCCAAGCTCGGCTATGCGCGTAACGAAGTGATCGGCCGCCGCTCTTCCGAATTTCTCACTCCGGCCTCGCGCGAACATGCCGTGAAGAACGTACTGCCGGAATTTTTTCGCACCGGTGCTTGCGAGAACGTCCAGTACCAGATGGTTTGCAAGGACGGCACCGTGATCGACGTGCTTTTGTCCGCCGTGCTGGACCGCGATACGTTTAGCCAGGGGCATACTTCGCTTGCCGTAATCACCGACGTTACCGCGATGAATGAAACCAAGCGCCGGCTCGCCGAGAGCGAGGCCCGCTACCGCCTACTCGCCGACAACTCGACGGATATCATCGCCCTGCTCGATCGTAACGGTAGCCGACAATACGTATCTTCCGCATGCCTCGCGATGACCGGTTATAGACCCGAAGAAATGCAAGAACTCCGCACCGCGGACACCACGCACCCCGAAGATGTCGCAAGGGTGCTCGGCGTGCTGGCGAACGAAACTGGTGAAAGCACCGTCACCTATCGCATGCGCCGCAAAGACGGTAGCTATATCTGGGTTGAAACTACCTGCAAGCCTCTCCTGGGCGAGGGCCAAACCGATCTGCAACTCGCCGTCGTGCGCAATGTCGACGCGCGCGTCCGGACCGAGCGGGAGTTGCATGAAAGCGAAAGTCGCTACCGATTTCTCGCCGATAATTCGACCGACCTCATTATGCTGGTGGGGCACCGCGGGAAGCGCCGCTACGTCTCGCCGGTCTGTGAAAAACTCCTCGGATACAGTCCTGAGGAAATGCTCTCCATCAATTCGGCGAACGCGCTCCATCCTGACGACGTCGCAACAACTATGCGGGCGCTCGCGCAAGGGTTCGGCGATTCGGATCAACCCGAGCAGACCTTGTCCTACCGGATGCGTCGCAAGGACGGCAGTTACGTCTGGGTCGAGACCACCGGTCGAGCCGTTGATATCGCTGGCGAGAAAGGCCAGCGCCTTTTGATTATCCGCGACATCGAACAACGCATAGAGGCTGAACGCAATCTAAAAGAGAGCGAAGCGCGTTATCGTCTACTCGCCGACAATTCTACCGACATGGTGTTTCAGCTCGATACCGAACTCGTTCGTCGATATGTTTCGCCGGCCAGCCGCGAACTCCTGGGCTATGAGCCGGTGGAGATGCTCGGCATCAAGCCAGTCGAAATGGCTCATCCCGATGATGCACCTCGGCTCGCGTTGACACTCCAAACACTCCTCAGCGGCAGGACTGATCGTCATTCGATCATTAATCGTATCCGCCATCGCAGCGGCAAGTGGATCTGGGTCGAAGCTCAGCTTCGTGCGCTGAAGGACCCCGGCAGCGGTGTGGTGACAGGCATCATAGGCGGCCTACGCGATATCTCGGTCCGGAAGGTAGTGGAGGACGAGCTCGCGGAGGCCAATCGCCGACTACAGGCACTCGCAGGGCAAGACAGTCTCACTGGACTGGCCAATCGTCGCGCTTTTGATGAGGTACTCGCAAAAGAGCATCTACGGTCGCGTCGTGACAAAAGCCAGCTAGGTCTGATCATGATCGATGTCGACCAGTTCAAACGCTTCAATGATATCTACGGACATCTCGCCGGCGACGATTGTTTGCGATGCGTAGGGGCAGTCATTGGCGACGCCGTCTGTCGGCCCGGCGATTTCGCTGCCCGCTACGGCGGCGAGGAGTTCGCGATGCTTTTACCGAACACGGACGAGACCGGCGCGGCCGTCATTGCTGAACGGATACGCGAGGCTATCTTAGGTCTCGATATTCGTCACGCGGCCAACGTCAGTGAGACTGTCACGATCAGTTCTGGAGTGGCTTCGTTCGCCTGCGCCGAAATCGACGCCGCTGACCTCATCCAGGCGGCGGACCAGGCGCTTTACCGCGCCAAAGGGTCCGGCCGCAACGTAGTCACGCGCGCGAGCGAAGTAAAACCGGATACCGATCCAGCGACCGCCGTGGCGTGAATCCCGGCTAATACTTGCATTGGACATAAATTGACTACCTGCTACCGCCGCGACCGACGATGGTATATGGCGTCGCCTCTGATAGGCAGCAGAAACGCTGAGACTGGTCAGTAACGGGTCGCCGCAAGCTTGCGACCAGACGCCGACGAGTTCACCCACCCCGACGGTGCTACTTGCTCGAAACAAAACCGTTTGAAAAGCCGTTTTAATTTCGGCGCTTCAAACGGTGATTTTAGGTAAGCTCTTGATTTCAGTGGCGCGCCCGGAACAATTCGAACGTCCGACCCTCAAATTCGTAGTCTGATGCTCTATCCAGCTGAGCTACGGGCGCGTTTTTCGCAAAGGATCGGGCCCCGAAAGGGTCCGCCGATGGCCCCTGCAAGACTAACGTTTGCAGGTCGCGAAAGCGGGCCATTGCTATCGGCTCCGGACCGGCTTGGCAAGGTCTTGGCGAGACCACAAAACGACAGAGGCCGGCCGTCAGGCCCGCGCGCGCTCGTTGCGGATGGTCAGGAGTTCGACCGGCCGATCCGGGATGGTGATCCGGAAAGTTGCACCGATGGTGCCCTCGACCAGGTGAATCTGCCCGCCATGGGCGCCCACGAGCTCGGCGGCAATTGCGAGCCCTAGCCCGCTGCCGCCGGGCCTGCCTGAGGACTGGAACGCCTTGAACAAATTCTCCCGGGTCGCGGGCGGAATGCCGGGACCGGTGTCGGATACTTCGATGATGGCGACGGCACCTTCGCGCCGGCCGGTAATGCGGATCTGCGTGGCCGGCTGACCTTCGAGCGCCTGCTCGGCATTGCGCACCAGGTTGAGCAGCACGCGGAACAGTTGATCCGGGTCGGCATCGATCGTCAGGCCCCGCTCGATCGCGCTGATCCAGGTGATCGAGGTGTCGGTGGCAAGGCCCGCGGATTCGCGCACCTCGGCCACCACAGGCTCGATCGGGATCATGCGGCGGTCGGGAGCGGCCTCCTGCGCGCGTCCGTAGGACAGCGTCGACTGGCAGAACGCGATGGCGCGCTCCAGCGAGCGCATCAGCTTCGGCGCGAAACGCTGCACGCGCGGATCGGGCACGCTCGCGAGCTGGTCCGACAGCAATTGCGAAGAGGCCAGCAGGTTGCGCAGGTCGTGGTTGATCTTCGACACCGCAAGACCGAGCGCCGCGAGACGGCTCTTCTGATGCAGCATCGAGACGAGGTCGCGCTGCATGTCGGATAGTTCGCGCTCCGCCACGCCAATCTCGTCGCTGCGATTCGATGGCACAATGATCCGGGCAGAGCTTTCCGGATTCTCATGAAAGCTGACGAGGCTTTCGGTCAGCCGTCGCATCGGCCGCACGAACAGGAAATGCAGCGCGAGATAGACCAGCGCCGCGGTCAAAATCGCAATCGCCAGCGAGACCAGCAGCAGGTTGCGGGAAAACCGATACATCGACTGACGCAGCGGGGCCTCATCGACCACCACCTCGATGAACTGCCCGCCGCCGGGCGGCGGCCCGATGATGCGGATCGCCTGATTGCCGGTCTCGAACATCATCTCGAAGGAAGTGACGATCGAGGTCCAGGCCGTCAGCGAGCGCATATCGACGTCGTGGTCGATGGCGCGCGGAAGACCGGTGCTCGCCAACAGCCGCCGCTGCTGCCCGAGCTTGATGGCCACAGCCCGCGCCCCGATGCTGTCGAGGATTTGCCGCGCCAGCGATTCCGGCACCATGCCGGAGGGCGCCGCATCCAGAACCAGGGCTGCGGTGTTGGCCGACGCCAGGCGCGCGTTAAGCCGGTTCATCCAGAAGTTCGCCATTGAAGGCACGTAGATCAGAACTTCCGCGATCATCACCAGCGGAATGGTCAAGAGCAGCAATTTTCCGGACAGGCCGAGCCTGCGCGGAAGCGTTGCCCGCGGGGTTGCCATATTCGGCTGCTCGTCGCTCACTGAAACCATAACTATCTTCGAAGCCTTGCCTTTTTAATGTGGGCCCGCGCGGCCGAACGGTCAAATCAAGGTTTAATAACGGTCGTCCCGCTGGACCCGATCCGTCGTGACGGTCCTGATGTCGGTTCGCAGCCGGGAACCGTCAAGTCTGACAGCCCCGCATTCCATCTGCCGCGCGGCCGGAGACGAGTGCGTTCTCCTTGACGTAATACACCGCAAATATTGAATTATTCGGGCGAAATTCACCGATTAAAAGAACCTCGCATCGACCGCCGGGCCACATTGACGAAAAGCGGCCCCTCCCTTATAAGCCGCGCCAACTGTACGCGATGATCCGGCCAAGGCCGGGCGGTCCTTTTGGGCCGGAAACGGCCCATTTCAAGGCCTGCCCACATCGGCGGACATACCTCATTTATCAGGCAAATTGTCAGCCTAGCAGGCAAGCTGTCAGCGGAGAACGACCCGTGAAGCGGACTTATCAACCCAGCAAACTGGTGCGCAAGCGCCGCCATGGCTTCCGCGCCCGCCTGGCCACCACCGGCGGCCGCAAGGTCCTCGCCGCGCGCCGCGCGCGTGGCCGCAAGCGCCTGAGTGCCTGAGCGCCTGAGCCGGGCTTCTCTCAAAGAGATCTTATCATGGATCGGCTAAGGCAGCGGGCGGACTTCCTCGCCGTTGCCAATGGCGCGCGGACAAGCGCTGCCGCCTTTGTCGTGCAGCGCCGCCGCCGCAATGACGATGGCCCGGTCCGCGTCGGTTTCACCGTCACCAAGAAGAATGGAACCGCGACCGAGCGCAACCGTATCCGGCGCCGGCTTCGGGAATTGGTGAAACAGCTGCCCGCCGTATCGCTGCAACCGCACAGTGACTATGTGTTAATCGGCCGCCGCGCCGCTTTGACGTATGCCTTCTCCGACATGCTCGGCGATCTCCGCCAGGCGCTGCATCGCCTCGACTAGTACCCACTTTCCGAAGACCGCGCGCCGCAACTGAAAAGAATGACGAGACCTGACCGATGACCGACAATCGAAACACCATTCTCGCCGTCATTCTTTCCGGGCTCGTCCTGCTCGGCTGGCAGTACTTCTTCAACATTCCGCAAATGGAAAAGCAGCGCGCCGCGCAGGTCGCCCAAAGCCAGAGCCAGACGACGACGACAAAGCCGGCGCAGGATGCCGGCAACACGGCGGCCCCGCAAAACGCAACGCCGGCACCGTCGGCCAACGCTCCCTCGACCGTGCAGTCCGGCTCGACCGCCCCGGTCAGCCGCGAAGCGGCGATTGCTGCCACGCCCCGCGTCAAGATTGAAAGTCCCCGTGTTTCCGGCAGCATTTCGCTGAAGGGTGCACGCATCGACGACCTGTCGCTGGTGCAATTCCGCGAAACCGTCGATCCAGCCTCGCCGCCGATCGTGCTGTACTCGCCTTCGGGCACGGAAGAGCCTTACTACGCCGAATTCGGCTGGGTGCCTGCCAGCGGCGGGTCCGTGAAATTGCCCGACCAGAATACGGTCTGGCAGCAGGACGGCACCGGCAGCCTGACGCCGAACCATCCGGTGACGCTGAAGTATGACAATGGCGAGGGGCTCACCTTCCGCCGTACCATTGCCGTCGACGACCGATATCTCTTCACCATCAAGGACGACGTGACCAATGTCGGCAATGCGCCGGTAACGCTTTATCCGTACGCGCTGATCTCGCGGCACGGCGCGCCGAAGGTCTCGGGCTATTACATTCTGCATGAAGGCCTGATCGGCTATCTCGGCGACCAGGGCCTCCAGGAATACACCTACAAGAAGATCGACGAGGCGAAGGCGGTCAGCTTCAAGGTCACCAACGGCTGGCTCGGCATCACCGACAAGTACTGGGCCTCCGCGCTGTTGCCGGACACCCGTGCCCAGCTGCAGGCGCGCTATTCGTCCAATCTCGTCAATAACGTCCGCACCTATCAGACCGATTACCTCGAGAACGCGCAGACCATTGCGATCGGTGGCACCGGCAGCGCCAACACGCGGCTATTCGCCGGCGCCAAGGAAGCCAGCGTTGTCGGCATCAACTTTCCGATCGGCGGTCTCGACGGCTATAACCGGCAACTTCAATTGAACCATTTCGATCTTCTGATCGATTGGGGCATGTTCTACTTCATCACCAAGCCGATGTTTTTGGCTCTCGACTTCTTCTACCACCTGTTCGGCAATTTCGGCATCTCGATCCTGCTGGTGACGGTGCTGGTCAAACTTGCGTTCTTCCCGCTCGCCAACAAGTCCTACGCCTCGATGGCGAAGATGAAATCGGTGCAGCCGCAACTGGCCGCGCTGAAGGAGCGCTATCCCGACGACAAGGTGAAACAGCAGCAGGAGATGATGGAGATCTACAAGAAGGAGAAGATCAATCCGATCGCCGGTTGTCTTCCCGTCGCCTTGCAGATTCCGGTGTTCTTCTCGCTCTACAAGGTGCTGTTCGTCACCATCGAAATGCGGCACGCGCCGTTCTACGGCTGGATCAAGGATCTGTCGGCGCCCGACCCGACCAACCTTTTCACGCTGTTCGGCCTTCTGCACTACGATCCGACGCAGTTGCCGATGTTCGGACATTACCTCGCGCTTGGGGTGTGGCCGATCATCATGGGCATCACGATGTGGTTCCAGTTCAAGCTCAACCCGACGCCGCCCGATCCGACCCAGCAGATGATCTTCAGCTGGATGCCGCTGATCTTCACCTTCATGCTTGCCGGCTTCCCGGCGGGCCTGGTGATCTACTGGGCGTGGAACAACACGCTCTCGGTCTTGCAGCAAAGCCTGATCATGCGCCGCAATGGCGTCAAGGTGGAATTGTTCGACAACCTGAAATCGACGTTCTTCTCCAAGAAGGCCGAATCGAAGACCTGATCGCCGGGAGCATCGGGAACCCGTCTTTGCGAGCGCAAGCGAAGCAATCCAGATCTAAAAAAACAACTGGATCGCTTCGTCGCGGAGCCTGTCATCGGGCCGCGCTCTGCGCGGACCCGTTGGCTCCTCGCGATGACGAAAGTGAGAAACTTCGCATGACCACCGCATCAGATGCGAAGCCGATCGAACAGGGCCGCAAACTATTCGCCGGCGAATTCAGGTTTATCTGGGCATCGCCCTCGATCGAGACGTTGCCGCCGATGGCGGGCGTGGAAATCGCCTTCGCGGGGCGTTCCAATGTCGGCAAATCAAGCCTGATCAACGCGCTGACCGGCCGCAATGCATTGGCGCGGACGTCGAGCACGCCGGGCCGCACCCAGGAACTGATCTTCTTCGAAGGTCCCGATCATGCCGGCCTGCGGCTGGTCGACATGCCCGGCTATGGCTACGCGTCGGCGCCCAAAGCCAAGGTCGCATCGTGGACCGCGCTGATCCACAAATATCTCCAGGGCCGCAGCAATCTCGCACGGGTTTACGTGCTGATCGATGCCCGCCATGGACTGAAAGACGTCGATCTCGATGTGTTCAAGACACTTGACCGGTCCGCGGTCAGCTATCAGCTCGTCCTGACCAAGGCCGATCAGGTCAAACCGACCGAACTGGAGCAACGCATCAGCGACATAAAGGCGTCGCTCTCAACCCATCCGGCTGCCTTTCCGGACGTGCTCGCGACCTCCTCACAAACCGCCGCGGGAATTCCGGAACTGCGGGCCGCCATGGTGCGCCTTCTTGGAGAACGCTAGTGGAGTGGATTTGGCATTCGCTGCCCGGCTAGCTGCGAACTCAAAAAGCGAATGTCAAATCCAAAACTCCACTAGAATTAATAAGTTTGCTAGGACGCGGACTCATTAAGGCGTAGCCACAGCCTAATTGAAGCGAGTTGGACGAAGGCAAGGTAATTGGCGGCAAGCCTGTCGTAGCGTGTTGCCACACGACGACATTGCTTGATCCTGTTGAAGAACCGCTCCACCTGGTTGCGAGCGCGGTGGAGATAGGGGCTGAAGCTGATGGGATCGCAGCGATTGCTTTTTGGCGGAACGTTGGCCCACGCGCCTTTCTTCATGGCAAGCTCCCTGATCCAGTCCGCGTCATAGCCACGGTCGGCAAGCAGCATTGACCCGGATTTCCGACTAGACAGCAGCTTTCCGGCAAGTCGAACGTCGTGTGCCTCGCCGGGGCTTAACGCCAGCCGTACCGGCAGACCGTTGCTATCGACCACTGCATGAATCTTGCTGGTCAACCCGCCGCGTGTCCACGCGGCTTGTTCGGCAGCATCGGCTTGATGGCAGTCCATTCATAATCCGCCAGTTCGTAGCGCACGATTCGAGCCTCCAGTTCGAGATTTTGAATCACGGGGTCTGGCCGAACAGCAATGCCATTAAACAGAATCCGACCGTTTCACGGCCGATGACAACTCAACCTAGAAACGGCTAAGTTGTCGGCAGCCGTTTGCGCTGGGGAGTGAACATGGTCGTGCAGAATCCTGTTACAGAACTCATGAAGCTGATCAGCGGCTTTCAAGTGTCGCAAACCATATCGACAATGGCTGAGCTCGGCATTGCCGACGTATTGAAGGACGAAGCCCTGCACAGCGACGAGATCGCGCGCAAGACGGAATGCGATCCCGCATCCCTATATCGGCTGTTACACGCACTCGCGTCAGCGGGACTCTTGGAAGAGCAGTCTGAACGACGTTTTCGATTAACGCCGATTGGCGAGTGTCTTCGATCGGACTCACCGAACTCTCGATCGGCATGGGCGCGTTATGTCGGGCGACCCTACGTTCGTCAATCATGGGCAAATCTGCTCAACAGCGTGAGGACTGGCCAAAGCGCGTTCGAACTGCTGCACCAAGCGAACCTGTGGGAATGGCGGGGGGAACGACCAGAGGAAACTGGCATTTTCGACGCTGCCATGAGTGAGCTCTCCCGCTCAGGAGGCAACGCTATTGCGCCTGCGCATGATTTCTCGGCTTACAAGCTCATTGTCGATCTCGGGGGCGGACAGGGCGCTCTGCTCGCTGCCATTCTTGCACAATATGCGGGCACGCGCGGCATTCTGTTCGATTTGCCACATGTTGTTCTCAAGGCAAAAGGGTTGCTGGCCGCCGCGAATGTTGCAGATCGTTGTGAGATCATCGGCGGCGACGTCTTCAAGAGCATCCCGAGGGGCGGTGATGCTTACCTTATAAAATCCGTCTTAATGGATGAGAGCGACGACAGCGTAGTTTCGATTCTAGGCCGCTGCCGCTCTGTGATGAGCCCCTCATCGCGTGTCATCGTGATCGAGCACCTTCTCACACCGCCAAACCACCCGGACGTCAATTATAGCGACATGACCATGATGGTGATGACCGGCGGCCGCGAGCGGACACAACAGGAATTCGAATCCCTCTTCGCTGCCGCTGGCCTTCGCTTTGAACAAGCGGTTGCTACTCGATCTCCCTTTACGTTGCTGATCGCGAGTCCTTGTTGAACCGTCGACGCAGCGTGTGAGGCCAACATCTCCTTTTGGCATTTAGCGTCGGTTTTGCAGCGCAGCGGCATGTTCGGAGTTGGGAGGCAACCGGAAATGTCGGGCACCGCGCCAAACCGACGCAATTGACCTACACCGAACAACTATCCATTTCCATGTTGCGTTGGTTTGTACGATACTGACAGCGCGCTCTCTTGATCATTTGGCTGTATCATGGCGAATACTTCTTTCCCGATAGTCAATTCGTATTCGGTTCACGAAGATCAATTGAAATGGTTCGATGTTCCTCTTGTGGCGGGGGGAAAGGCGGCGGTTCTGTTCGGCGATCCTACTAAAGCCGGAACAGTCGTCCTGCGGTTTAAATTCCCGCCAAATCGACAGACACGACCGCACAGGCATCCATATGCTGAATACACGACAATCCTGAGCGGTAAAGTTTACTACGGCGAAGGCGAACTATTCGATACCTCGACCCCTGAAATCGGAAAGGTCGGTACATTCGCCATCGTGCCTGCGGGTCAAGCGCACTTCGTGTGGACCATGGACGAAGAAGCCATCGTTCAACTTCAGTTCGAAGGTCCATCCAGCACAATTTTTGTCGATGCCCCTGAGGATCCGCAAGGCAAGTGACAGGGCCTCACCGGTTCGCCTTTTGGCCCATCGCAACATATTGCGCCGCCGTACTAACTTTGCTGCTGTAGGAGCATAGCGGACATTGCCTTCGCCGCATCATGCCGCTGTGTTTATGGATACACGGCCGTGCCCGTGACTTTCCGAAGTTCGTGAAAGGAGGGTGCTGAGGCGTAGCACGAACTTCCGAAAGTGGGCACTAGCGATGAACGCGCTGTTTCGCATCCTTGTCATCCTCGCGGGCGTCATGGGCGCCGATGGCGTGATCCTGGCCGCCGTCGCCGCCCATCAAAGCGACGCGACGCGGCTGCTGCCGGCCTCCTCGATGCTGCTATTTCATGCGATCGCCGTCCTTGCTGCCGTGGCATTGGCCGAGCGCGGCATCGTTTCCGCCAAAGGTGGCCTTGCCGCTGCCTTCGGCTTTGTGGTCGCCTCCGCGCTGTTCGCCGGCGATCTTTGCTTGCGGCATTTTGCCGGGCACAGCCTGTTTCCTTTTGCCGCGCCGACCGGCGGTACGCTGTTGATCGTAAGCTGGCTGGTGCTGGCCATTGCCGCCGCATGGCCCCGGCGCAATTGATCGAGATTTCTTGTCCCGGACGCGGTGGCAGCGTGTAACGCTGCTCCGCAGAGCCGGGACCCAGTTTGCAACTAGACCCCGGATCAGCAGCGCACCGCTGGCGCGCTTCGCTGCGTCCGGGGCACAAGAGCAGCAGAGCCGCTTTGCGCGGCGCACCTCAATCGGATAGAAGATCATCCGAATCCACGCCAGAGACCGCTTCATGAACGACGCGTCCTCCATCACTCCGCTCGAACAGGCCCGCATCCTTTCGGAAGCGCTGCCGCATATGCAGGAATATGACGAAGAGACGATCGTCATCAAATATGGCGGTCATGCCATGGGCGCCGAGCATGTCGCCAAGGCCTTTGCCCGCGACATCGTGCTGCTGGAGCAGACCGCGATCAATCCGGTGGTGGTGCACGGCGGCGGCCCGCAGATCGCGACCATGCTGAAGCGGCTTGGAATTCAATCGGAATTCGCCGCAGGCCTTCGCATCACCGATGCCGCCACCATCGAGATCGTCGAGATGGTGCTGGCGGGTTCGATCAACAAGCAACTGGTCGGCTACATCAACGAAGCCGGCGGCAAGGCCGTCGGCCTGTGCGGCAAGGACGGCAACATGGTCACAGCGTCGAAGGCGACGCGCACCATGGTCGATCCCGATTCGCAGATCGAGAGGGTGGTCGACCTCGGCTTCGTCGGCGAACCGGAAAAGGTCGATCTGACGCTGTTGAACCAGATCATCGGCTATGAGCTGATCCCGGTGCTGGCGCCGCTGGCGACCTCGAAGACCGGTCAGACATTCAACGTCAATGCCGACACGTTTGCGGGCGCGGTCGCGGGCGCGCTCAAGGCCAAGCGGCTGTTGCTGCTGACCGACGTGCCCGGCGTGCTCGACAAGTCCAAGAAGCTGATCCCCGATTTATCGATCAAGGATGCTCGCAAGCGGATTGCCGACGGCACGATTTCCGGCGGCATGATTCCGAAGGTCGAGACCTGCATCTATGCGCTCGAGCAGGGCGTTCAGGGCGTCGTCATCATCGACGGCAAGCAGCCGCACGCAGTATTGCTCGAACTGTTCACCAACCAGGGCACTGGCACGCTGATCCACAAGTGATGACATCTTGCCATTGCACGTCGAGGCCGGGTTCATCCCGGCCATCCATGCCTTACCAGCGACGGGCGCGTAAGGAAGACGTGGATGCCCGGGCAAAGGCAAGCGGAAGCGACGCCGTTCTTCGAACGGCTATGCCCGGGCATGACGCTGTGGGTATAAGCCGTCGTGGCCTGTTGGCGTCGGTTCTAACTCTCGCCCTGTTCGCCGGTACAGTGCCGGCACATGCCGACTTGAAACTGTGCAACCGCATGAGTTACGTAATCGAAGCGGCGATCGGCATCGACGAAAAATCCGCAACCGCCACGCGCGGCTGGTTTCGCATCGACCCGGCGGCGTGCCGCGTGGTCCTGCAGGGCACGCTGACCGCCGACCGCATCCTGCTCAATGCCCGCGCGCTTGGCGTTTACGGAACCTCGCCGCTTCCGCAAAACGGCAGCGACACCCTTTGCGTTGCTTCCGACAATTTCGTCATCGCCGCCGCCCGCCAGTGCCGGAAAGGGCAGACGCCGGCACCGTTCACGCAGATCAACCCGACCCGCGCCGACGACGGCAATCTGGTGGCCTATCTCGCCGAAGACAGCGAATATGACGACGACCAGGCGCGTCTTGCCGGCATTCAGCGGCTCTTGGTGATTGCAGGTTTCGACGCTTCGCCGATCGATGGCGTCGACGGCCCAAAGACGCAAGCCGCACTGGCGGCATTCCTGAAGAGCCGCGGGCTGGCGCCGGACTTCGTGCAGTCACCGAATTTCTTCACCACCATGGTGGAGGCCGTGCAAGCGCCCTCCTCGACCGGCCTTACCTGGTGCAACGAGACGCCGCACAAGGTGATGGCCGCCGTGGCGACCGACGACGGCAAGACGGTGGCCAGCCGCGGCTGGTATCGCATCGAACCGGGCAAGTGCCTGCATCCCGACGTCACCGGCCAGCCCAAACGCATCTTCAGTTTTGCGGAAGCCGTTGATGCTGAAAACCGCACCATTCGATTCAAGGACAAGCCGTTGAACTGGGGCGGCGATACCCAACTTTGCACGCGCGAGAGCAAATTCGAGATCAACGAACAAGGCGAGTGTGGCAACCGCGGCTTCTCCACGACGGGATTTGCCGCCGTCGATATGTCAAGCGGCGGCAAGACGCTGCGCTTTGCGATGCCATGATGACCGCAAAGCGCGCCTTCCATCATGTCGACACCTGGGTGTTCGATCTCGACAACACGCTCTACCCGCACCACGTCAATCTGTGGCAGCAGGTCGACCAGCGGATCGGCGAATTCATCGCCGCTTACTTGAAAATTTCGGAAGAGAAAGCGCGGGTCATCCAGAAGGACTATTATCGCCGCTACGGCACCAGCATGCGGGGCATGATGACCGAGCACGGCGTGCGTGCCGACGATTACCTTGCTTACGTGCATCAGATCGATCATTCGCCTCTCGAGCCTAATCCGGCGATGGGCGCGGCGATCGCCGGGCTGCCGGGCCGCAAGCTGATCCTGACCAACGGTTCGACCGACCACGCCGAGGCCGTTCTGAAGCGGCTCGGCATTGGCGAACATTTCGAAGCGGTGTTCGATATCATCGCCGCCAATCTGGAGCCGAAACCGGCGCCACGGACCTATCGCAAGTTCCTTGGAGATCACGGCGTTGACGCGGGCAAAGCGGCGATGTTTGAGGATCTGGCGCGCAATCTGGTGGTCCCCCACGAACTCGGCATGACCACCGTTCTGGTCGTGCCCGACGGCACGAGGGAAGTGGTGCGCGAAGACTGGGAATTAGAGGGCCGTGATGCTCCCTATGTCGATCACGTTACCGACGATCTGACGGGCTTTCTGCAGGGGCTGGCGAAAGACTGGCGCGGGTGCTAGCGGCCTCGCGGAGACCGTCATGCCCCGCGAAAGCGGCGCATCCAGTAGGCCGCGGCCTTTCGACCGAATGACAGCCGCCTCTGGAATACTGGATCACCCGCTTTCGCGGGTGATGACAGGCTGACGCCGCCTTGACTCTCCTGCTCCAAATTCCGAAAAAGCCTCCCCACTATCTAAAATTGACCTCAAGGAATTCGCGATGTCCGTTGCCGCCCTCGAATCCACCATCAACACCGCGTTCGACGCCCGTGACGGCATTTCGTCCGCGACCAAAGGCGAGGTCCGCGACGCGGTCGATCATGCGCTTGAGCTCTTGGACAAGGGCGAAGCGCGGGTGGCCGAGCGCGAGGCGAGCGGCAAATGGAAGGTGCACCAGTGGCTGAAGAAGGCCGTGCTGCTGTCGTTCCGGTTGAACGATATGAGCGCTATCCCCGGTGGTCCAGGCAAGGCGTCGTGGTGGGACAAGGTGCCGTCGAAGTTCGAGGGCTGGGGCGAAAACCGCTTTCGTGACGCCGGCTTTCGCGCCGTGCCGGGCGCCATCGTCCGCCGCTCGGCCTTCATTGCGCGGAACGTGGTCTTGATGCCGTCTTTCGTCAATCTCGGCGCCTACGTCGATGAAGCGACCATGATCGATACCTGGTCCACCGTCGGCTCCTGCGCCCAGATCGGCAAGCGGGTGCATATCTCCGGCGGCGTCGGCATCGGCGGCGTGCTGGAGCCGTTGCAGGCCGAGCCCGTGATCGTCGAGGACGACTGCTTCATCGGTGCACGCTCGGAGGTCGCCGAAGGTGTGATCGTGCGCAAGGGCGCGGTGCTGGCGATGGGCGTGTTTCTCGGCGCCTCCACCAAGATCGTCGATCGCGAAACC
This sequence comes from uncultured Alphaproteobacteria bacterium, assembly GCA_963706265.1. Lineage (GTDB taxonomy): Bacteria > Pseudomonadota > Alphaproteobacteria > Rhizobiales > Xanthobacteraceae > Bradyrhizobium. The sequence continues at coordinate 23,542 of CAVPLO010000001.1, forward strand.
GGCGAGACTTTTATCGGCGAGGTCCCGGAATACGCCGTCGTCGTGCCCGGCACCTTGCCACCGAAACCGCTCAAGAACGGCCAGCCGGGCCCCGCCACCGCCTGTGCGGTGATCGTCAAGCGGGTCGACGAGCGTACCCGCGCCAAGACCAGCATCAACGAATTGCTGCGGGACTAGCTCGCTCGCCCGGCTATGCATGGTATGCGAGGGCATGACTGATGCCCTCTCGATCACCCGCGATCTCGTCCGCTGCCGCTCGATAACCCCGACCGACGCCGGCGCGCTCGGCGTTCTGGAAAATCTCCTCAAAGCGGCCGGCTTCGAAACCCATCGGATCACGTTCGGCGAAACAGGCACCGCGGACATCGCCAATCTCTATGCGCGCATCGGCACCGCGGCGCCGCATATCACCTTCGCCGGCCATACCGACGTGGTGCCACCCGGCGACGAAGCGGCATGGACGGTCGGGGCGTTTTCCGGCGAGGTGAAGGACGGCTTTCTCTACGGCCGTGGCGCCGTCGACATGAAAGGCGGCATCGCCTGCAGTGTTGCCGCAGTGCTGCAATATCTCAGCGATCATGGCGGAAAGCCGCGAGCGGACGACAAGGGTTCGATCTCGTTTCTGATCACCGGCGACGAGGAGGACATTGCCGTCAACGGCACGATCAAGCTGCTGCAATGGGCGGCTACACGCGGGGAAAAATTCGACCACTGCGTGCTCGGTGAGCCCTCCAATGTCGAGACGCTCGGCGACTGCATCAAGATCGGCCGCCGCGGCTCGCAGTCGGGCACGCTCTATGTCGAAGGCATCCAGGGCCACGTCGCCTATCCGGACCGCGCGTTAAACCCGGTACCGGATATTTCACGGCTGATCGTGGCGCTGAGCGACGAACCACTGGACCACGGCAGCACGCAGTTCCAGGCCTCCAATCTCGAATTCACGTCCGTCGATGTCGGCAATTCCGCCGGCAATGTGATCCCCGGACAGGCCCGGGCCAGGTTCAACATCCGTTTCAATGATCTGCACACGCAAGTGACGTTGCGCGAGCTGGTCGAAGCGCGGCTGGCCAAGGCCACCGGCAACCGGATCAAGGCGCACATCGCCTGGGAGCCGTCGAACTCGAATGTGTTCGTGACCAAGCCCGGCGCTTTTACCGACCTTGCGGTCGGGGCAATCGAAGAGATCACCGGGCTCAAGCCGGATTTGAGCACGAGCGGCGGCACCTCGGATGCCCGCTTCATCTCGCACTATTGCCCGGTGATCGAGTTCGGCCTGGTCGGTCAGACCATGCACCAGATCGACGAGCGCGCTTCGATTGCCGACATCGAAAAGCTCACAAGGATCTATCGCGGCATACTCGATCGGTATTTCGCCTGACACGCCATTATCATCGCCCAGGGGAAAGTATTCCGTTATGAACAGCTCTTCTAACAGCAAGCTGGTGGTGCGCTGCTTCAGCCTGTCCGCTGACGGGTTCGGGGCCGGCCCCAATCAGGACGTCAACAATCCGCTCGGCGTCGGTGGAATGACCCTGCATCAATGGCTGTTCCCAACGCGCACGTTCCGGAAAGAGGTGCTCGGAAAGGATGGCGGCACCGAAGGTCTCGACGACGACTTTGCGAAGCACGGCTTTGCCAATATTGGCGCGTGGATATTAGGCCGCAACATGTTCGGTCCGGTGCGCGGACCGTGGCCGGATGATCAATGGAAAGGGTGGTGGGGCGAAGAACCGCCCTATCATTGCGATGTCTTCGTGCTAACTCATCACGCCCGCGCGCCGATCCGCATGAAAGGCGGCACGGTATTCCACTTCATCACCGACGGGATCGAGGCTGCGTTGCAGCGGGCTCAAGAGGCAGCGGGCAACAAGGATATCAGGTTGGGCGGCGGCGTTGCCACTATCCAGCAATATCTTCACGCCCGGCTGGTCGACGAATTGCACATGGCGATCTCACCGACGTTGCTTGGGTCGGGTGAAAATCTGCTCTCAGGCGTCGATCTGGTGGGCCTTGGCTACAGGTGCACCAGGCATGTGACTACGGAAAATGCGATGCACGTCGTCATCGGCAAGGCATAGCGCTTAATAATCCACGCGCACGAGATACAGTCCTTCCGGAGGCGCGACCGGGCCGCACGCCGTGCGGCTGCGCGCCTCAAGCGCGGCGGCCAGATCGTCGGCGCTCCAGCGGCCCTCGCCGACCCACACCAGCGACCCCACCATCGAGCGCACCTGGCTGTGCAGGAACGAGCGCGCCGACGTCAGGATATCGACCTCATTGCCATCTCTGACGACATCGAGTTGGTCCAGCGTTCGCACCGGCGATTTCGCCTGGCATTCGGTATCGCGAAAGGTCGTGAAATCATACTTGCCGACCAGCCGCTGCGCGGCCGCATGCATCGCATCGGCGTCGAGCGGCCGCGGCAGCCGCCAGGCGTGACCGATGTCGATCGCGAGATTGGCGCGGGTGTTTTTGATCCGGTAGCGGTAGTGGCGCTTCCTGGCGGAAAACCTCGCTTCGAAATCGTCCGGCACGATGTCCGCTGACAGGACGCCGATCGGGTTCGGCCGCAAATGCGCGTTCAGCCCGTCACGAAACCGGCCGGGCACGAAATGCTTGGCAATATCGCAATGCGCCACCTGGCCGAGCGCATGCACGCCGGCGTCCGTGCGGCCGGCGCCGTGCACGCGCACCTCTTCGCCGCAAATCGCCTTGACCGCAGTCTCCAGCGCGCCCTGCACCGAGGGACCGTTGTCCTGAATCTGCCAGCCCGAGAACGGCGCGCCGTCATATTCGATTGTCAATTTGTAGCGGGGCATAGCAATCCAAAATGGTCGTCATCATCCGCGAAAGCGGATGATCCAGTACTCCGCGACGCCTCGGGTCAATCTCAAACACCACAGCGTACTGGATACCCCGCCTCCGCGGGGTATGACAGTGTTGCGTGGGTCGCGACGTCAGCTTAACCGCATCGGCGGCTTCAACGGCGTGCCGCGCAAAAACTCGTCCGCCTTCATCGGCTGCTTGCCGGCGCGCTGCAATTCGATGATCCGCAAAGCGCCTTGCGCGCAGGCGATCTTCAGCCTGTCATCCAGCACGGCGCCCGGGTTACCGGAGCCATCGGCAATTTCGCAGCGCAGGATCTTGACCCGTTGGGCCGTGCCCTCGAGCGGCATCTCGCACCAGGCGCCGGGGAATGGCGACAGCCCGTGAATGTGGCGCAGCACTTCGCGGGCCGGCTTGTTCCAGTCGATGCGCGCTTCGCCTTTGGTGATCTTGGCGGCATAGGTGACGCCTTCGCTGCTCTGCGGCGTCAGTTGCAGCCTGCCGCGTTCCAGCGCGCCCATCGCGCGCGCCATCAGGTCGCCGCCAAGCGGCGCCAGCGCATCGTGCAAGTCGGACGCGGTCATCGCATCCGTGATCGCCAGCCGCTCGGCGATCGCCACGTCGCCGGTATCGAGCCCGACGTCCATCTTCATGACCATTACGCCGGTTTCGGCGTCGCCCGCCATGATGGCGCGGTTGATCGGTGCGGCGCCGCGCCAGCGCGGCAGCAGCGAGGCGTGTAGGTTGAAGCAGCCGAGTTTCGGCGCATCCAGAATCGCTTGCGGCAGGATCATGCCATAGGCGACGACCACCGCGGCATCCGCCTGGTATCCGCGGAATTCGTCGAGCGCTTCCGCAGTCTTCAGCGTCGCCGGCGTCATCACGGGAATGCCGATCTGCCGCGCCTCCTGCTCGACCGGGCTCAACTGAAGCTTCATGCCGCGGCCCGCTGGCTTCGCCGCGCGCGTATAGACGGCTGCGATCTCATGACCATGCGCCACGAGTTCCAGCAACGTCGGTACGGCGAATTGCGGTGTACCCATGAAAATCAGGCGGAGGGGCATCACGCGCTCTCACTGCGTTCCCTCCCCCCCTGCGGGGGAGGGTTAGGGAGGGGGGTGAGTCTCAAGCGTTGTGCTCGTGATACCCCCCTCTCCACCTCTCCCCCACAAGGGGGGAGAGAGCAGACCGAGCGAGCGGTGACGACCATATCCATTATTCTCCGCCGCGCTTGGCGGCCTTGGTAAACTTCTTCAGCACGCGGTCGCGCTTGAGCTTCGACAGGTAATCCACGAACAGCACGCCATTGAGATGGTCGATCTCATGCTGGATGCAGGTGGCGTAAAGGCCTTCGGCGTCTTCCTCATGTACCTTGCCGTCAAGATCGGTAAAGCGCACGCGCACTTTGGCCGGCCGTTCGACCTCTTCGTAATATTCGGGGATCGAGAGACACCCTTCCTCGTAGACCGAGGTCTCCTCGGAGGACGAAAGGATCTCGGGATTGATGAAGGTCCGCGGCTGCGGGTGGACCTCGCCCTCTTCGCTTTTCTTGGCGAGATCCATCGTGATCAACCGCAACGGCTGCGCCACCTGGATCGCGGCCAGGCCGATACCCGGCGCGTCATACATGGTCTCGAACATGTCGTCGGCCAGTTTGCGAATCTCGGCAGTGACTTTTTCCACCGGCCTGGAGACCAGACGCAACTGCTTGTCGGGAAGGATGATGATTTCTCTTAATGCCATGATGTCTCTTAAAGCGCTGGCGGGCGATTTAAGCCGCTGATTTGCTGGGGTCAATGCAAGCGGGCGCGCATTTACCTGTGCTTAACCATGATTGTTGAGGAAGTATTAACCAAGAAAATTTACCCACTATTAACCATAAATGTTCCCCCTTCGTTCGTATTCAAGACCGAATCGGCTACAAGGGCGGCATGAACGAAATCCTTTTCATGATCGGCACCATCCCGATCCGCACCGGCGAGGCGCTGACCGGTTTCGGCGCGCTCGCCCTCCTGCTGTTGCTCGTCATCGTCATCGCGGTCGCGCGGTCCGGCCGGCGCGGGCTGGAACTGGCGCAGTCCCAGGCGCTCCGCGCCGACGAACTTGAGGAACGCCTCGGCGACGTCTTGCGCGCCCAAAGCGAGGCGACCGGCCGCGTCGACGCGATGGGGCAGGCCTTGGCGGGGCGGCAGGCCGAAATGGCCCGCGCCGTCACCGAACGGCTCGAACTCGGTGACCCACCGCGTCGGTCAATCCATGGAACAGACCACGCGAAACACCATGGATTCCCTTCGCGTGCTGCATGAGCGGCTCGGCATCATCGACAGCGCACACAAGAACCTCACCGACCTGACGTCGCAAGTCACGACGCTGCGCGACGTGCTCGCCAACAAGCAATCGCGCGGCGCCTTCGGCCAGGCGCGGATGGAAGCAATCGTGCAGGACGGCATGCCGAAAGGCGCCTACGAATTCCAGCACACACTTTCAAGCGGCAAGCGGCCGGATTGCGTGGTGTTCCTGCCTGACCAGCGGCCGCTCTGCATCGATGCGAAGTTCCCACTGGAGGCGATCACGGCGCTGCATGATGCGCGAAGCGATGAGGAAAAGAAAATCGCCACGCAGCGGCTGCGCGCCGATGTGATGAAGCATGTCAGCGATATCGCCGAAAAATACCTGATCGCCGGCGAGACCCAGGATACTGCGCTGATGTTCGTGCCGTCGGAATCGGTCTACGCCGAAATTCACGACGGTTTCGACGATGTGATCCAGAAGGCCTATCGCGCCCGCGTCGTGCTGGTGTCGCCCTCGTTGTTGATGCTCGCCATCCAGGTGATGCAGCAAATCCTGAAAGACGCGCGGATGCGCGATGCCGCCGACCAGATCAGAACCGAAGTGCTCAATCTCGGCGACGACCTCGGGCGGCTGCGCGATCGCGTGCTGAAACTGCAGAAGCATTTTTCGGATGCCAACGAGGACGTCCGGCAAATCCTCATTTCCGCCGATAAGATCGAAAAGCGCGCAGGCCGGATCGAGGAGCTCGATTTCAGCAAGGAAGCGCCGGCCGAGCCGCCGCGTCTCGTCAAGCCGGGTGCGCCGGAGCTATTCCCGCTGCCACGCAAGCTGCAGGCCGGGGAATAGCGACCAGCGGCTCAAATGTTACTGTCATCGCCCGGCTTGACCGGGCGATCCAGCATTGCAGAGACGGCCGGTGGGGGCACGCAGCTACTACGTTTACGTTCTCGCCAGCCGCATAGGCGGCACGCTCTATGTGGGCGTAACAGTTCGATGATCCCGAGAATGCGATCAAGCGCGAGAAACGATTGAAAAAATGGAATCGGGTCTGGAAAATCCGATTAATTGAGGAGTTCAATCCGAATTGGGAAGACCTATATCCGGGTATCGCCGGCGTCTAAATCCGTACGTTTTATACTCTTTCTCCGTCATACGCCGCGAAGGCGGGGTATCCAGTACGCCACGTCTTCTAAAATTACACCGAAACGTCGTGGAATACTGGATCGTCCGCCTTCGCGGACGATGACAGCCCGACGACGGCTTTTCAGGCCGAATCTGCTAACACCTTTCGATGACCGTTCCCAACGCCCCACCCGCGCCAGCGCCAAATCCCGCCGCTCCCCGCGCCTCCTGGCGTGAGAGCCTTGCGGTCTATCTGAAGCCGCGCGTGCTGATCGTGCTGTTCCTCGGCTTTTCGTCAGGCCTGCCACTGGCGCTGTCGGGATCGACACTTCTGATCTGGATGCGCGAGTCCGGCGTCGACCTCGGCACCATCGGGCTGTTTGCGCTGGTCGGCACGCCCTATACGTTGAAGTTTCTCTGGGCGCCGCTGGTCGACGCGCTGCACGTACCATTTTTCACGCACGCGTTTGGCCGCCGCCGCGGCTGGCTCGTATGTTCGCAATTGCTGCTGATCGCATCGATCCTGCTGCTCGCCCTGACTGACCCTGCGCGCTCGCCCGCTTTCGTGGCGCTCGCCGCATTGCTGGTAGCAGCGATGTCCGCAACGCAGGACATCGTGGTCGATGCCTTTCGCGTCGAAAGCCTGCCTGAAAGCGAACAGGCCGCGGGTATGGCCGCTTATGTCGCGGCGTACCGGATCGGCATGCTGGTTTCGACCGCCGGTGCGCTGTTTCTCGTCAGCGCCTATGAAGGCACCGGCACCACGCGCCTGTCGGCCTGGATGTGGGGCTACGTAACCATGGCCGCGCTGGTGCTGATCGGTACCGGAACCGCACTCATGGCCACCGAGCCTGAACCATCGGTACGCGCGGAAGCCGCCACCAGCACCGAAACGGCCTTTGTCCGCGTCGTGCAGGCGGCAGTCGGGGCGTTCTCCGAGTTTCTGGTCCGCAAGGATGCGCTCGCGGCGCTGGCGTTCGTGGTGCTGTTCAAGTTCACCGACGCATTCTCGGGCACCATGACTGCGCCGTTCGTGATCGATCTCGGCTTTTCCCGCAACGACTACGCTGCCATTGTCAAAGGCGTTGGCCTCGCCGCCACGCTGATCGGCGGCTTTGCCGGCGGCTTCGTGGCGCGGCGCTATTCGCTCGCTGCGAGCTTGTGGATCGGCGGCGCGCTCCAGGCCATCGCCAATCTCTCCTTCTCCTGGCTTGCCTTGGTCGGCGTCAACCATTGGGCGCTGGTGCTGGCGATCACGGCGGAAAACTTCACCAGCGCCATCGGCACCGTGATCTTTGTCGCCTACCTTTCGGCGCTGTGCCGAAATCCGCTTCACACCGCGACCCAATACGCGCTGCTCACCGCGCTTGCCGCGGTCGGGCGCACTTATCTTTCATCGGGCGCGGGATATGTGGCCAAGGCCACCGGATGGCCGTTGTTCTTTGCGATTTGCATGGTGGTTGCAGTGCCGAGCCTCATCTTGCTGGCGTGGCTGCAACGGCGCGGGCATTTCGCAGCGCTCGGGCCCGTGAAGGTCTAGCCGCGCCCTAATGCTTCACCACACTCCATTTGGAGACGATGGCCTCACTCATCTCGCCGGCATCCTCGGCACAGGCGACTTCGCTAACCCGAAGTGAGATTTCCTTGCCGACAAAGCCCTTCAACTGGGCAGCCTGGGCGTCGCTGCTCGTGACAATCTGAAACGTTTCGGGGCCGGTTTCGAGGCCGCAAAGACCGCCGGGCGGTGGCAGCCGGCGCGGCTGGCTGGTGAGCTGGTAGGTCGCCACGCGCTTGCCCTTCTTGCCACCGCGGCCGCGCAAGGCATTGAGTTCTCCCGACAGGACATCACCGGTCTTGATCAAGGTGCCCGGCTTGTTATCGGCTGCGGGCGCAGGCTGGTCCTGTTGCGCCAGCGCACTCGGCATCGCCATGACCCCTGCAATGATGGCGCACAAAGCGAGTTGCCTGCCGAATCCTCGTTTCGTCATTTCAATCGTTTCCGTTTAGTGGAGTGGATTTGACATTCGCTATCCACCTAGCCACGAGTTCGTAAAGCGAATGTCAAATCCCAACTCCACTACAAACATATATTTGCTAGTGGTCCTTTGATTTTAACATTCGCAAAAGTGGCCGCTGAGAGGGGGATGCGAATGTTAAAATCGGACCACTAGAGCTCCGATTCCGAAGTTCGCATGATATCGCAGCAACCTCTGATGCGAACTTCGGAATCAAAGGAGCTCTAGTAAATATAGGTTTCTAGTGCGGCTTTGAATTTGAAGTTCCTGATAACGTACTTGCAGCGATACTGATAGGAACTTCAAATTCGCCGCACTAGTTGGCTAAAACAGGGTCCGCTGCCGCATCGCCGCCGACAACGTGCCTTCGTCGAGATAATCGAGTTCGCCGCCGACCGGCACGCCGTGCGCCAACCGCGTGACCCTGACGTTGGCGTCCTGCAGCAGATCGGTGATGTAATGCGCGGTGGTCTGGCCGTCGACAGTGGCATTCAGCGCCAGGATGATTTCGGTCACTTGAGGCTCGTGGGCGCGCTTGACCAGCGTATCGATCGTCAGGTCCTGCGGACCGACGCCGTCGAGCGGCGACAGCGTGGCGCCGAGAACATGATAGAGGCCGCTCGTGGCATGCGCGCGCTCCAGCGCCCAGAGATCGGCGACGTCGGCCACCACCACGATGATCGATTGATCGCGCCTGGGATCGGTGCACACCGTGCAGGGATTTTGGGTATCGATATTGCCGCAGGTCTTGCAGACCTGGATCTTGTCGATCGCCACCTGAAGTGCGCTGGACAAGGGCGTCATCAGCGCCTCGCGCTTCTTGATCAGATGCAGCGCCGCGCGCCGCGCCGACCGGGGCCCAAGTCCCGGCAGCCGCGCCAGCAACTGGATCAGACGTTCGATTTCAGGTCCGGCAACCGCAGTGGCCATAACTACCCAAGACCCAATCCCGGCGGCAAACCGAGTCCGCCGGTCAGCGCCTGCATCTTTTCCTGCATCGCCAGTTCGGCCTTGCGCCGCGCATCACCAAGCGCGGTCACCAGCAGGTCCTCGAGGATTTCGCTCTCCTCCGGCTTTATCAGCGATGGATCGATCTTGACGGCCTTGACCTCCATCTTCGCGGTCATGCGCACGCTGACCAGGCCGCCGCCCGAGATACCCTCGACTTCCACATTGCCGAGTTCCTCCTGCATCGCCTGCATCTTCGATTGCAGCTGAGCCGCCTGCTTCATCATGCCGAGAAAGTCAGCCATCGACGTTCCTTTTCGAAATCGTTACGCGTCGTCGCCATCGCCGCTATCGGCGAGGTCATCACCATCAGCATGGGATTCCGGCGGCTCGGCGGCAAGCCTGCGCACTTCGACGACTTTCGCGCCGGGGAATCGCGCCAGCACTTCCTGCACCCTGGGGTCGGATTCCGCAGCGCGTTCGCGCTGATTCCTCGCGGCCTCGCTCTGCGCGCGCAGCGTCGGCTGCCCCGCCTCGTTGGACACGATGACGGTCCAGCGCCGTCCCGTCCATTGTTCCAGCTTGCGCGAGAGATCGTTGATCAACGTCCGCGCCGCGCTGCGCTCCAGCGCCACTTCCAGCCGCCCGTCCTCGATGCGAACCAGCCGCACATCGGCTTCCAGCGCAGCCTTGGTCAGCAAATCGCGCCTTTCGCCGGCAAGCGCCACCAGTTCGGGAAAACTCGCAATCCGCCGCGCTGGCGCGCCCTGGACCTCGGGCGACGGCGCCGTCATCTGCGGCCGCATCGACGGTTCGGCGCTGCTGGCGCGCGGCGCTGGAGCGGATCGCACCGGCTGAGACGGCATCGTTGAGGCCGGCGCGGCCGGAGCCGGGCGTGTCGCGGCACTCCCTGTCACGGCCGGCGCAGCCCCACCGTTCTGCTCGATCATCCGGATCGCTTCATCCGGTGTCGGCATGTCCGCCACATAAGCGATGCGCACCAGGACCATTTCCGCAGCCACCGCGGGCCGTGTCGCGTCGCGCACCTCGGTGATGCCCTTGAGCAGCATCTGGAACATCCGCGACAGCACCCGCGTGGAAATCCTGGCGGCGAAATCGCGCGCCCGCTTACGTTCGGTCTCGCCGAAGGCAACATTGTCAGCGGTGGCCGGCACGAACTTGACGCGGGTAACGAAGTTGACGAACTCGGCGAGGTCCGACAGCACCACGACCGGATCGGCGCCGGTGTCGTATTGCTCGCGAAATTCCCTGAACGCGCTCGCGATGTCGCCGCGAACGAGGTGTTCGAACAGATCGATCACCCGTGTGCGATCCGCGAGCCCGAGCATCTGCCGCACCGCGTCGGCCCGCACTGGCCCCGCCGCATGCGCAATCGCCTGATCGAACAGCGAAAGCGAATCGCGCACCGATCCCTCGGCTGCGCGCGCGATGATGCCAAGCGCCTCTGCCTCCGCTTCGACGCCTTCTTTCGCCGCGATATTGGAAAGATGCGCCATCAGCACATCGGCCTCGACGCGGCGCAAATCGAAGCGCTGACAGCGCGACAGCACCGTGACCGGGACTTTGCGGATTTCGGTGGTGGCGAAAACGAACTTGGCGTGCTCCGGCGGCTCTTCCAGCGTTTTCAGAAACGCGTTGAACGCCGCTGTCGACAGCATATGGACTTCGTCGATGATGTAGACCTTGTAGCGCGCGCTCGCCGGCGCGTAGCGCACGCTGTCGTTGATCTGGCGCACGTCGTCGACGCCGGTGTGGGAGGCAGCGTCCATCTCCAGCACATCCATGTGCCGGCTTTCCATGATCGCCTGGCAGTGCACGCCGAGTTTCGGCATATGGATCGTCGGCCCCTTCACCGATCCGTCCGGCAGTTCGTAGTTCAAGGCCCGCGCCAGAATCCGCGCGGTCGTGGTCTTGCCGACGCCGCGGACGCCGGTCAGAATCCAGGCTTGCGGGATGCGTCCGGTCTCGAACGCATTCGAGACGGTGCGCACGACCGCGTCCTGGCCGATCAGGTCCTCGAAACCCGCAGGGCGGTATTTCCGCGCCAGAACGCGATAAGGCTTGCCGGTCTCCGCCGGGGTGCCCAGAGCCAATCCGCTTTGACCGGCATCGTCGGAATCGCGGGGGGTAAGGGGCGAGCCAGCATCATTCATCGGTTGGTCCGCAATTGATCATCTCGCGAAGCTGGCTTTGCGGAACGGGTACCATCACAGCGAGGCCGGTCACAGAACCTTGCGCCATTCGCCGGCAAAAACAGGTAGGAGACTGACGAGCGACCCGATCCGGACCTCGTTAGGGCTGCTTCCTTCCGGACCTGACCCGGTTGGCGAGTGGCTCGTCCACCGCCAATCTCCCGGTTCTTATTTGGAGCCAAACGGCCCGGAAAGCAAGCCGGGGCGCGGCGGTTTGCGGCACTTGTAAGGAATCGCGGATAAGGCATTAGTTACAGGCGCCTAGTGGACGAGGAAATATCCATGCCCCCCGAGGAATCCGCCTGGTCGCTGCATGCGCGGCTCAAGCAAGACACCATCGACATCGGCGACCTGCCGCTCTGCCGGGTGCTTGTGATCAAGGATGCGCATTATCCCTGGCTGCTGCTGGTGCCACGCCGACCCGACACCGTGGAGATCATCGACCTCGACGAGGTGGAGCAGGCGCAGTTGATGACGGAGATTTCCCGTGTCGCGCGTGCATTGAAAGAAATCACCAAATGCGAGAAGCTGAATATCGCGGCGCTCGGCAACATGGTTCCGCAACTGCACGTCCATGTCATCGCGCGACGTACCAGCGATGCCGCCTGGCCGCGTCCGGTGTGGGGGGTCATGCCGCCGCTGGAGCATGATGCCGAGGAGGTTCAGCGATTTATCAGCGCGCTTCGCCGCAAAATCTGGCTTGGTTAAAGACATGACCGCATTCGATTCGTTTCCATTGGGACAGCCGGGTTTCGTCTCGCACGTCCTCGATCGCGCCGCCCATTTGCGCGGCGACGAGGCGAAACTGCTGGCACTGGAAAGCCACCCCGACGCCCGCGCCTACGTCGTCTATCGGGACTCGCTGGTGGTCAAACGCGAGGCATCCAATCCCCGCGCGCTCTTGAGCCTCGCAGAAGCTATGAAGCTCGGCGCCAATCCGGGCACCATTTTCCTGGGGCTGCGCGATGGCGCGCCGGTATTCGGCATGGGCATATCGCCGGCGGCGGTGGAGCAGCTCTTGACCCGCGATGATGCAGCCGTCAGCGAATTGCGCGGCATGGCGATGCAGGGCGCGGTCCCTCCCAACCAGCTATCGGCGATCGCCATGGCGAAGTCGATGGTGAGCTGGCATCAGCGCCACGGCTATTGCGCCAATTGCGGAACCCGCACCGCCATGAAGGAGGGAGGCTGGAAGCGCGAGTGCCCGAGTTGCAAGGCCGAACATTTTCCACGCACCGATCCGGTCGTGATCATGCTGGTAACCTCGGCCGGCAAGGTCCTGCTGGGCCGCCAGAAGCACTTTCTGCCCGGGATGTATTCCTGCCTTGCCGGCTTCGTCGAAGTCGCGGAAACGATCGAGGACGCAGTTCGGCGCGAGATCTTCGAGGAATCCGGCATCCGCTGCACCGACGTTCACTACTACATGACCCAGCCGTGGCCCTATCCCTCCTCGCTGATGATCGGATGCACGGCGCGTGCCTTGAACGAGGATATCGTCGTTGACCGTGCAGAACTGGAAGATGCGCGCTGGTTCGATCGCGCGGAAGCGACCTTGATGATACGGCGGGAGCATCCCAATGGACTTGCCGGTCCCCATCCGTTTGCGATCGCGCACCATCTGCTCGGACGATGGGTGCAGGATGGGCAGGCATAGCGGGAACCCGGCGGTGGCGCCCTCGTTTTGCTAGTGGAGTGGATTTGACATTCGCTCCCCCGCAGCCGCATACGCGCAACGCGAATGTCAAATCCAAAACTCCACTAGAAACCTATATTGGCTAGTGGTCCTTGGATTCTAACATTTGCAAAAGTGCCTGCTACGCCGGAATGCAAATGTTAGAATCGGACCACAAGTTCCGCAAACCACGCCGGAATCGACATGACCGACACCAGAACAAGCTCGCGCGCCTCCGGGAAGCTGCCACCCCGAATTCTCTGCATCGGCATGCCGGTGCGCGACCTGACATTTCGCGTGCCTGGATTGCCGGCGCGCGGCTCGAAGGAAAACGCCACTCATTTCGAGGAGATTTGCGGCGGCAACGCACTCAACGGTGCGATCGGGATCGTGCGGCTCGGTGGACGCGCCTCGATCTGCGGACCCATGGGGGACGAACGCGAAACGACGTCCCGGTACATCTATGACAAGATGGCGGAGGAAGGTATCGAAACCAGACATCTCGTGCACATGCCGGGCCTGGTGACGCCGATCTCCAACATCATGATCGACCCCAGCGGCGAGCGCACCATTGTCACCTTCCGCGATCCGGAATTGTGGAACGTCCGCCTCTCGGATCCCGCTACGCTGCTTGAAGATTGCGATGCCATCCTGACCGAGAGCCGCTGTGCGACGTTCTGCACCGATCTCTGCGCCGAAGCGACGCGGCGCGGCATTCCCGTCATCGTCGACGTCGATCGCGCGATGTCGCTGCGGGAAGGCCTGCTCACGGCATCGTCGCACCTGATTTTCTCCAGCGAGCCGTTGCAGGAAACGGCGGGCGTCGCCGACGACGGCGAGGCGCTCAAGAAGATCGCGAAACTGACGCCCTCCTTCCTCGCGGGCACGCGCGGCGCGCAGGGCACGATCTGGCTCGACGAGCACCAGAACCTGCAGCAGACGCCGGCTTTCCCGGTACACACCGTGGATACGCTGGGCGCGGGCGACGTGTTCCACGGCGCCTTTGCGCTGGCGATCACCGAGAACCAGGATTTAGCCGCTGCTCTGCGGTTCGCTTCGGCGGCGGCCGCCTTGAAATGCACCCGTTTCGGCGGCGCTTTCGCTGCCCCGCAACGTCCTGAAGTTGAAGCGCTTTTGGGCTAGGGGCGATTGCCGCCCGGGTACACTTGTCGCAAGGCTGGACTTGTCATAGAAGAATTTTCTATATATGAGGGAATAAACCCTCTTTATTGGAAGAAAGTTCTTTGCGACATGACCGACCTCGCCCTTCACGCCCCCGATCTCAACCGCAGGCTCGATGCCATCGACCGCAAGATCCTCACCGTGCTGCAACAGGACGCCTCCCTCTCGGTCGCCGAGATCGGCGACCGCGTCGGCCTCTCCTCGACGCCTTGCTGGAAGCGAATCCAGCGTCTGGAGGCCGACGGCGTCATTCTGCGCCGGGTAGCGCTGGTCGATCAGAACAAGATCGGGCTCGGCATTACGGTGTTCGTATCGGTCGAAAGCGCCGATCATTCCGAGGCTTGGCTGCAGAAGTTCGCCGAGGCGGTCTCTGCGATGCCCGAAGTCATGGAATTTTACCGGATGGCAGGCGATGTCGATTACATGCTGCGCGTCGTGGCGGCGGACATGCAAAGCTACGACGTGTTCTACAAGAAGCTGATCGGGGCTGTGCCGCTAAAGAATGTGACGTCGCGATTTGCGATGGAAAAAATCAAGTCAGTGACGGCACTTCCAGTGCCCGCAGTCAACTAGATCCAAATCACCACGGCCGTGACCAACGCAAAGAATGCGCCTCTGCACGGCGCGACGCTTCAAATCTTCTGATTATATTCGCCGACTTCGGGGTGGGTGCGCAGCACCTGGTCCATCGCCTCGAACATGTCGCGCATCCGCTGCTCGGAGACCGGGCTTTCGACCACCACCACAAGCTCCGGCTTGTTGGAAGACGCGCGCACCAGTCCCCAGCTGCCGTCCTCCACCGTCACCCGCACGCCGTTGACGGTGACGAGGTCGCGGATCGCCTGGCCCGCGACGTTCCCGCCGCGCTTTTGCAGCGCTTCGAAATGCTTCACCACCTGATCGACGACGCCATATTTGGCCTCGTCGGCGCAATGCGGCGACATTGTCGGCGACGACCACGTCTTCGGCAGATCGTTTTTCAGATCGGCCATCGACTTGCCGGGCGCGCGATCGAGCATTTCGCAGATCGCAATCGCCGAAAGCAGTCCGTCGTCATAGCCGCGGCCGAACGGTTTGTTGAAGAAGAAGTGGCCGGACTTTTCGAAGCCGGCCAGCGCGCCGAGCTCGTGGGTGCGGCGCTTCATGTACGAATGCCCGGTTTTCCAATAGGCGACCTTGGCGCCCTGCTTTTGCAGCACGGGGTCGGTGACGAAGAGCCCGGTCGATTTCACGTCGACCACAAATTGCGCGCCATTGTGGATCGCCGACATGTCGCGCGCCAGCATCACGCCGACCTTGTCGGCAAAAATCTCTTCCCCGGTATTGTCGACCACGCCACAGCGGTCGCCGTCGCCATCGAAGCCGAGGCCGACATCGGCCTTGTGCTGCAGCACCGCATCGCGGATCGCATGCAGCATTTCCATGTCTTCGGGATTGGGGTTGTATTTCGGAAAGGTGTGGTCGAGTTCGGTGTCGAGCGGAATCACCTCGCAGCCGATGGCTTCCATCACCTGCGGCGCGAACGCACCGGCCGTGCCGTTGCCGCAGGCCACCACAGCCTTCAGCTTGCGCTTGAGTTTGGGACGCCTGGTCAGGTCAGCGATATAACGCGCCGGAAAATTCTCATGAAACTGATACGAGCCGCCGGCCTTGTTCTTGAAGTCGGCGTTGAGCACGATCTCCTTCAGGCGGCTCATCTCGTCGGGGCCGAAAGTGAGCGGCCGGTTGACGCCCATCTTGACGCCGGTCCAGCCATTGTCGTTGTGCGACGCCGTCACCATCGCGACGCAGGGCACGTCGAGTTCGAATTGCGCGAAATACGCCATCGGCGTCATCGCAAGCCCGATGTCGTGCACCCGGCAGCCGGCGGCTTGCAAGCCGGACATCAGCGCGTATTTGATCGACGCCGAATAGCCGCGGAAATCGTGACCGGTCACGACCTCCTGCTTGACGCCGAGTTCGGCGATCAGCGCGCCCAGCCCCATGCCGAGCGCCTGAATGCCCATCAGGTTGATTTCCTTGCCGAACAGCCACCGCGCGTCATACTCGCGAAAGCCGGTCGCCTTCACCATCGGCTCGGATTCGTAGGCGTAGGTATTCGGAACCAGCAGGGGTTTGGGCTTTGGAAACATTCAACGGGCCTTGTCATGAAACAGCGAAGGCCGAAGCCATAGCGAATGCACGAGCGCAACGGAAGGCGGGACAGCCGTCTTGTGGCGATTAATTAGGATAGATAGACGGATAATTAGGATAGATAGACGGAGCGTCATCCGGCCACTCCCGCGCTCTCCGCGTCAAATAATTTGACGCGTCGGGCAAATCACCGGCATATCTCCATCGTCGCAAGAATTAGGCTCGCGCCGGAAAATCCGCCGCGGGCCTTTTGAATTATGGCGCCCGGCAAGCCGAACCGGAAGCGACACTTCCGCGCCATTGCGCAAGCCAACCTTCAAGCCCCTGCCTTCAAACACTCGAAACCAACCAGCCTTCTCCACGAGGGCGCGGTCACATCACGTGTGTCCGCGAATACCCATAGGTGATTTATCATGCCTGATTACACTCTGGTGCCAGTGGACTATCAGCCGGATTTCGGCGACTACTCGCTCGTTCCTGTTGACCACGATCCGTTCGCCGCAGATGGCGTAGCTCAACAACCGCAGATTCAATATGCCCAGGCCGAGCCGCAAGGCCCGCCGCAGCAACAGCCAGCAACGGCAGCCGGCCAACCCGATGCCGGTGCGCCGGCTGCAGCGCCAGCAGACCCACTTACATCAAACGGTGTCCTAACTGCCTTGCATGATGAAAATAACGTGTTTGACAGCTATGTTTATGCAAGGAGATCCACCGGCACTCCGCCAGTAGGGCCTCGGGTTAGTACTCCCTACAAGACGGTCACTGCCACCGACGGCGCCAAACCCACGAATTCGGGTGGGGTCTATGGACATACGCTGACGGTCTCAGAACCCGGCAGCAATGATTTGCTAACAATCACGCATGCCGACCCGACTGGTTTGCTAGTAGCGACCCCGGATGAAAATGATCCAAACAGCCTGAGGGTCAGAGAGTATAAGGGCTACTAGGTCGTGTGCTCATGGGGCCCGGCGGGGGCAACTCACGTAGGCCACCTCCGCCTGCTCTACTACCGTCCGAGGCCATGCGACAGCGGACTATCTCGCGAAGGACATGGGATTCGCCTACATTTAGTCTTACTGCAATGGTCTATCGGCGTGTACTTTGGAATTTCAGGCTGCCTGGACTGGCGTCGCCTTCGAGATGATCTTCATGGTCAACCGTCTCTTCAAAGTCGTGAGTCTGGCTGCACTGGTCGTCTTTCCTGCATATGGCCAGAATCTGTCTGTACCGGACCATGTGGTGGCCATGACAACCAACCTCCAGTTCATCACCGAGGATGATGTTGACCAGCGCACCAAGCTCGATTTGCTGCTTGAGCAAAAACAGATCAATAGGGAAGGAGTGATCCGTGAGTTGTCTATGGACATATTCAAGATCGCAAAGGCCGAGGGAGCAGGTTTGCTATCGGATGCTCTCGTCGACAAGGCCTTCGCCGACATGTGCTTGCGACTAGGTGTCGCTCCGGCAGATCTCATAAAGTCACTGGAGGAGAAGGGCATCCGGCTCGACGCTCTGAGAAAGCGCCTTAGGTCTGATGTCGCTCGGGAACGTCTGGCGCAAATGCCAAGCTATCGTTACGAAGATCGACTCGATCACCCTCTCATTCCCAAAAAAATGAACAAGCAGCAATAGCGAGCGTGGCCCGAATTTTGGCCGGCCATAGGGGCGCGCCGCTGAGCGATATTACCAGGTAATTGGCAACCGAGGACTTTACTGTTCGAGCACCATTTTGCCGTTGGCATATTCGAAACGCCTGAGCTTCGACAGGAACGACAGGCCGAGCAGATTTTCCGACAGCGCCTCGTCCGGCAATACCATCGCATCGACGTCACGCACGATGAGGCCGCCGATATCGACCATCGCCAATCGTGTTGGCGCGGCCTTCACGGTGCCGTTGGCGGTCGAAACCGTCGCCCGATAGTCGTTGCGGGATGGACGCAAGCCGAACCGCGCGGCCGAGCTTTCATTCAGGGCGATGACGGAGGCGCCGGTATCGACCATGAAGGCAAGGCGCTGGCCGTCGATCCGCCCCTCGGCCGCAAAG
Organism: uncultured Alphaproteobacteria bacterium; assembly: GCA_963706265.1. Taxonomy (GTDB): domain Bacteria; phylum Pseudomonadota; class Alphaproteobacteria; order Rhizobiales; family Xanthobacteraceae; genus Bradyrhizobium. The sequence continues at coordinate 41,989 of CAVPLO010000001.1, forward strand.
TGACCGCGGCTGTCGCGGGCAATACTGAGGCTCCGCAGACCGGGCTCAGTCCTCGCATCGGACGTCACGGCCAATCTTGCCGACGGAGTCGCGGAGGCCGGCGTGGGCGTCATCTTGTCGGCGACCTGCGCCATGAAGGTGCCGAGCCCGATCATGATCGCCGCAAAGATCATAAGATTACGCATCACGCCACTCTCGATCGTTTGCCAACGCCCACTTCATCACGGTCGCGACGAAACTTCGACCGCCGGCAAACCACGCGCGGCGCAATTTTGGCGAAAAGGATGAGCGAAGGGTTAACAAGTCCATCGCAGGCGGCTTACACCCCTGTCATGCTCTCGTCGCCTACGTCCCCCTCGGTTTGACGCGGCGGGTCGGCATCGCGCTCGCCGGATCCTCCGGCCAGGGATGACGGGGGTAACGCCCGCGCAAATCGGAGCGCACGCCGGCATAGCTGCCGCGCCAGAAACCCGGCAGATCGCGCGTCACCTGCACCGGACGATGCGCCGGCGACAGCAATTCCAGCACCAGCGGAATGGCGCCTCTGGCGATCGAGGGATGGCTGGTCAATCCGAACAATTCCTGCAGGCGCACCGCGATGGTCGGCCCCTGCTCGGCCTCGTAGTCGATCGCGAGCTGCGTCCCCGTCGGGGCCTCGAAATGCGTCGGCGCTTCCCGATCGAGCCGTGCTCGTAGCGACCACGGCAATAGAGCTTGCAAGGCTTCCGACATATCGCCGGCGGAGAAGGCCTTCAAGGACGTCTTGTCGAGCAAAGCCGGCACCAGCCAGGCCTCGCGCTGGGCGATGAGCGCATCGTCCGACAGATCCGGCCATGGATTTTCGGGAGTTGCGGTTTCGGCGGCACGCAAAAACATCACGCGGTCGCGCCACTGCTTGATCGGTTTCGACCACGGCAATTGATCGAGACCCGCCGCGACCAGACCATCGGCGAATATCCGCGCGGTTTCCGCCGAGGGTTCGAGCGCCAGCGGCGTCTCCGACAGCGTGATCGCGTGCAGGGTCTTCTTGCGCCGCGCCCGCAGCGCCATCGCGCCGCGATCGAAGGAAATCTCATCCGCCGTTTCGATCTGATCGGCGAAATGCGCTTCGATCTCGGCTTGCGTAATCGGCGCCGCCAGCAAGATGCGGCCCTGCATGGCGGTGCCGGTGAGCTCGGCAACCGCAATATACGGCGCCCGCGACAGCGCAGTGGTCCGCTCGAGCGCGGCGCCGCGGCCATTGGCCAGCACAAAACTGCCATTGCCGCGGTTCCTGGCGACACGGTCGGGAAATGCGAGCGCCAGCATGATGCCGGTGGAGGGTTTTTCCTCCGTTGTGCGCAAGTCTCTCCGTTCCCCTCCCCCTTGCGGGAAGGGGTTAGGGGTGGGGGTAGCGACACGTACGCCTCTCCCTTGGGACCCCCCTCCCCAACCCTCCCCCGCGAGGGGGGAGGGAGAAGTAACGGCCACCTGCGCGGCCCAGCGTTGCGCCTGATGGTGCGCAGCTTCGGCCCGCTGCGAGCGATCGCGGCGGAAGGCGTCCAACCGGACGTCGAGATCGACCTGATCGCCGCCGAGCCCACGCTCGGTGAGGACAGCCGCAATCGCGGCCGCGGCGCGGCCTGCACCCAGGCGATGCGAATCCACGATCATCCGCGCCAACCGCGGTGGCAGCGCCAGTGCCCGCAGGCTTCGGCCTTCATCGGTAATCCGCCCGTCTCCGTCGAGCGCACCGAGTTCGCGCAATAATTCGCGCGCTTCTTTCAGCGCCGGCGCAGGCGGCGAATCGAGAAAAGCAAGATTTGAAGGATCGCTGACGCCCCATTGCGCGAGGTCCAGCACCAGCGACGACAGGTCCGCGCTGAGGATTTCGGGCTGGGTATAGGCGGCAAGCGAAGCCGTTTGCGGTTCATCCCACAGCCGGTAGCATACGCCGGGCTCGGTGCGCCCGGCGCGACCGCGGCGCTGATCGACCGCCGCACGCGAGGCCCGCACCGTCTCTAGTCGCGTCAGTCCGATATCCGGCTCGTAGCGCGGCACCCGTGCGAGACCGGAATCGACCACGATCCGCACGCCCTCAATGGTCAGGGAGGTCTCGGCAATCGAGGTCGCCAGCACGACCTTGCGATGGTCCTTTGGCGGCGGCGCAATGGCGCGGTCCTGTACCGCGGCATCGAGCGCGCCGAACAGCGGCACGATTTCGATTGCAGCGTCGTGGACGCGCTCGGCGAGCAGATTTTGCGTGCGGCGAATTTCCGCGGCCCCCGGCAGAAAGGCCAGCACCGAACCGGGATCGGCGCGCAGCGCGGTTGCGATCGCCTCCGCCATCTGCCGCTCGACCGGCGCATCGGCCTTTCGGCCGAGATAGCGCGTCTCGACGGGAAAGGCGCGGCCTTCGCTGGCGACGACTGGCGCCTCGCCGAGCAGCTTGGCGACCCGCGCACCATCAAGCGTAGCCGACATCACGAGGATACGCAGATCCTCGCGCAGGCCGGTTTGCGCATCGCGCGCCAGCGCCAGGCCGAGATCAGCATCGAGCGAGCGTTCGTGAAACTCATCGAACAGCACCGCGGCGACGCCGTTCAATTCGGGATCATCGAGAATCTGCCGGGAAAAAATTCCCTCGGTGACGACTTCGATTCGCGTTACGCGCGACACCTTTGAGCCAAAGCGGACGCGATAACCAACGGTTTCGCCGACCCTTTGCCCAAGCGTATGCGCCATGCGCTCGGCACTGGCCCGCGCCGCGATCCGCCGCGGCTCCAGCACGATGATCTTCTTGTCCTTCGCCCAGGGCGCATCGAGCAAAGCGAGCGGCACCCGCGTGGTTTTGCCGGCGCCGGGCGGCGCGACCAACACGGCGGCGTTGTGGCGCTCCAGCGTGCGCGCCAGATCGTCGAGCACGGCGTCGATGGGAAGAGGCGTGTCGAAGCTGCGGGGCAAGATTGGCTCGCGTTACGCCTTCCCCCTCTCCCCCTGCGGGAGAAGGGAAGGAAGCACATATCAGCTTAGCGAATCAGGCGGGCGGCCGACACTTTCGTAAACGAAGCCATGCGCCGCCATGTCCTCGGGCCGATAGACGTTGCGCAAATCCACCACGACGGGATGGGCCAGTTCGCTCTTGAGGCGTTCGAGATCGAGCGCGCGATATTGCGTCCACTCGGTCACCACCACCAGCGCATCCGCGCCGCGGGCGCAGAGATACGGATCGTCGCAATATTCGATGTCGGGCAGTTCGCGGCGCGCAGCCTCCATGCCGACCGGATCGTGCGCGCGCACTTTTGCACCCATGTCGAGCAGGCCCGTCACCAGCGGAATCGACGGCGCCTCGCGCATGTCGTCGGTGTCGGGCTTGAAGGTGAGGCCGAGCACGGCGATCGTCTTGCCACGCAGGTTGCTACCGACGGCGCTGGAGACCTTTCGCGCCATCGCGCGCTTGCGGTTGTCATTGACCGCCAGCACCGCCTCGACGATGCGCAGATTCACGTCGTGGTCGAGCGCGATCTTGACCAGCGCACGTGTGTCCTTCGGGAAGCACGAGCCGCCGAAACCGGGGCCGGCGTGCAAAAATTTGGTTCCGATGCGGTTGTCGAGCCCGATGCCGCGCGCCACTTCCTGAACGTTGGCGCCGACTTTTTCGGAAAGATCGGCCATCTCGTTGATGAAGGTGATCTTGGTGGCGAGGAAAGCGTTGGCGGCGTATTTGATCAGCTCTGCCGTACGGCGGGCGGTGAACATCAGCGGCGCTTGATTGAGCGACAACGGCCGGTAGATATCGCCCATCACCTTGCGGGCGCGTTCGTCCGAAGTGCCGATCACGATGCGGTCCGGAAACTTGAAATCGCGGATCGCCGCGCCCTCGCGCAGGAATTCCGGGTTGGAGGCAACCGCGATGTCGGCACCGGGATTGGTTTCGTGAATAATGCGCTCCACATCGTCGCCGGTGCCGACCGGCACCGTCGACTTGGTGATCACGACGGTGAACCCCTTGAGCGCACCGGCGATCTCGCGGGCGGCCGCATGGACGTAGCTGAGGTCGGCGTGACCGTCGCCGCGCCGGGACGGGGTGCCGACCGCAATGAACACCGCATCGGCTTCGGCGACGGGCGTGACGAGATCGGTCGTGAAATTCAGCCGGCCGGCCTTCGCATTGCCGGCGACGAGCGCCTCGAGCCCCGGCTCGAAGATCGGAATTTCGCCGCGGCGTAGCGCTGCGATCTTGCTCTCGTCCTTGTCGACGCAAGTGACCTGATGGCCGAAATCGGCAAAGCAGGCGCCTGACACCAGCCCCACATAGCCCGTGCCGATCATGGCGATACGCATTTGGAAACCTGTCGAAAATGGTTAACGGGGACGATTCGTGAAAACGTCTTAAAGCATTTTGACACAAACAGAAAACCGAACGCCATCATGACAATGGCATGTCATTTGCGTGAGTAAAGGAGAATGAAACGGATACGCCCGATGATGCAACAAAGCCGATCCGGAAAGGGACTGCGATGACATCAAACGGCACATCTGCCGTTGTCCAAACGGGCGGCCCAGCCCGCTCCGGCCGGGTCGACTGGGTCGACTACGCCAAGGGCATCTGCATCGTCATGGTCGTGATGATGCATTCGGTGCTGGGGGTGGAACTGGCCGCCGGCCAGACCGGCTTCATGCACCTGGTGGTCGCCTTCGCCAAACCGTTCCGGATGCCGGATTTCTTCCTGATCTCCGGCCTGTTCCTGCCGCTCGTGATTGATCGGGACTGGCGCACTTATCTCGACCGGAAGGTCGTTCATTTCGCCTATTTCTACGTCCTCTGGGTGACCATTCAATTCGGCTTCAAGGCGCCCGGCTTTGCCGCCGAGACGAGTTGGACCCATGCCGGATACCTTTATCTGGAATCCTTCGTCGAGCCGTTCGGCACGCTGTGGTTCATTTACGAGTTGCCGATCTTCTTCGTCGTCACGAAGGCGACGCGGCGCCTGCCGCCGCTGCTGATCTGGGGCCTCGCGGCGATCCTGGAGATGAGCCACTTCTCGACCGGCTGGACCGCGATCGACGAGTTCGGCGCGCGCTTTGTATATTTCTATACGGGCTACCTGTTTGCGGACCGCGTGTTTGCGTTGTCCAACTGCGCGCGGGCAGAACCGCGTCTCGCGCTCGCCGCATTGGCGCTTTGGGCGCTCGTCGACGAAAGCCTCGTGCAGCTTGGAGTGAGCGAGTGGCCGCTGATTTCGCTGTCGCTGGGCGTTGCCGGTGCATGCGCTATCGTCACGACAGGCACGCTGCTGGCGCGCGCGAAATGGCTCGACTTCGTCCGCTTCTGCGGCGAGCATTCGATCGTGATCTACCTCGCCTTCTTCCTGCCGATGGCGGCGACGCGGACGCTGCTTCTGCGCACCGGCATCATCCACGATGTCGGCGTGATGTCGCTGACCGTGACGCTGGTGGCGCTTTTCGGCGCCCTGGCGATCTGGCAGGCGGCGATCCGGTTCGGCGCCAACTTCCTGTTCGAACGCCCCGATGCCTTCTGGATCGCGCCGAAAAAACCCAGCGCGGCCCTGCAGGCAGCGGAATAGCTCTCCTGCCTAGGGCTCGAGATAGAGCGCGCCGACGGTCGCGCCAGCTTCCAGATCGGCGTGGGCACGCGCGGCTTCGCTCAACGCATAGGGTTGGCCCGCGACCTTGAGCAGGCCGCTTTCGATGGCGGCGAGCACGGCTTCTGCCGCCAAACGATAGGTCTCGGTTTCATTCAGGTAAGCCATGACGCTCGGCCGTGCGAGGAACAGGCTGCGGCGCGGCCCGAGATCGCCGACCTCAACCGGTGGAATCGGTCCACCCGCCTGACCGATGCTCGCCACCACGCCAAACGGCCGCACGCAGCCAAGCGTCTTTGCCAGCGTTGCACCGCCGACGCCGTCGTAGGCGACATCGACGCCGCGCCCGCCGGTCAGCTCAGCCACCCGGGCTGCAAAATCCGCGTCGCGTCCGACGATCACGTGCTGCGCACCGGCCTTGCGCGCGATCTCGGCCTTCGTTTCCGAACCGACGGTGCCGATTACCGTCGCACCAAGATGCACCGCCCAGCGGGTCAGGAGTTGCCCAAGTCCGCCGGCCGCGCTGTGCATCAGTATCACTGTGCCGGGACCCACCGGATAGACCCGGTACAACAGCATGTGCGCTGTAATTCCCTTGACGAACACCGAGGCGACCTGCGTGTCGGACAGCGCGGGCGGCAATCGGATCCCGCGCCAGGCGGGCAAATTGCGCTCTGACGCATAAGCACCGACCGGTGCGCCGGCATAGGCGATGCGGTCGCCGATCGCGAGCGATGTGACGTCGGCGGCGACCTCCGCCACCACACCGACGCCTTCGACTCCCGGGACGTTGGCCGGCGGCATCGGATAGAGCCCGGAGCGCTGGTAGATGTCGACGAAGTTCACGCCGATCGCGGTCTGGCGGATGCGGACCTCACCGGCGGCGAGCGGCGGGAGTTCCACCTCCGCGACCTCAAACTGCTCGACGCCGCCCGGTGTCCTGACACGAAGGATCTTGACCATGGCTTTTCCCTTTCTGTCCTCTGCAATCGGACTATGGCGATGACGCCGGATATGCGAAATTGCCCAAATCTTCATTCTGGATGTGAGATTTTGCACAATGTCGGATTGGGAGGATATTCGCCACTTCGTGACCCTGGCCCGCGAGGGCACGCTTTCCGCGGCGGCACGCACCCTCGGCGTCGACCACGCCACGGTGGCGCGGCGGGTGGCGGCGCTCGAGACATCCACCGGCCTCAAGCTGGTCGACCGTCGATCGCGGACCACGCTACTGACCGATGACGGCAAGCGCCTCGCCGCGGTGGCGGCCCCGATGGAGGAGGCTGCGTTCGCGGTCGGCCGCACGGCGCAAGCGACAAAGCCCGGCGTTGACGGCGAGGTGACCGATCAGCGCACCCCCGAACTTCGCGAGCTCGGTGATCGCCCCGCAACTGCTCCGGCTGCGGCAACAGTACCCCGGCATCCGCATCAAGCTGATCGGGGAGAAGCGCCGGGCCTCGCTCAGCCGTCGAGAGGCGGATATCGCGCTGCGGCTGTTGCGCCCCGTCGAGACCGGATTGTTGGTGCGCAGGATCGGCAGCTTCAGTTTCAGCCTTTACGGCGCCCCCGCCTATCTGGAAAAGACGCCGCCCCACGCCTTCGCCTTCATCGGCTATGACGCCTCGATGGCCGAGTCGCCTCAGGAGGGCTGGTTGCGCTCAATCATCGGCGCGCGCGAGGTCGTGCTGCGCACCAACGATCTGGAAACGCAGGTTGCCGCCGCGCGCTCCGGACTCGGCATCGCCGCCTTGCCGCACTACCTCGGAGACAGCGACCCGCGCCTGCAACGCCACGAAGTGACCGAGAGGCCGATCAGCCGTGACGTCTGGCTCCTGGTGCATCGCGACCTGCGCCAGGTCCCGGCCGTGCGTGCCGTTATGGAATTCCTGGTGAGCTGCCTGAAATCATCCTGACAAGTGGAGTGGATTTGACATTCGCTCCCCACCTAGCCGAGGGGTTCGTCAAGCGAATGGTCAAATCCTAAACTCCACTAGAATCTTGAATTTGCTAGTGGTCCTTCGATTCTAGCATTCGCAAAAGTGACCGCTGCGAAGGGACGCGAATGTTAGAATCGGACCACTAGTGAAAAATCCCGTGCGCGGCCGTGCGGGACTGGCTGTCAATGGCGCCAAAAATCCCTACATTGCGGCCATGCCGAAATCCCCCCAGAAAGCCGCCGCCCCGAAACCCGTTGCCGCCAAAGCCCTCGCCAAGGGCGACCATGTATTTCTGGTCGACGGCTCCTCCTATATTTTTCGCGCCTATCACGCGCTGCCGCCGCTCAACCGCAAATCCGATGGCTTGCAGGTCAATGCCGTGCTCGGCTTCTGCAACATGCTGTGGAAGCTGTTGCGCGACATGCCGCCGGACAATCGGCCGACCCATCTGGCGATCGTCTTCGACAAGTCCGAAATCACCTTCCGCAACAAGCTGTATCCCGACTACAAGGCGCACCGCCCGCCGGCGCCGGACGATCTCATTCCGCAATTCGCCTTGATCCGCGACGCCGTGCGCGCTTTCGACCTGCCCTGTCTCGAACAAATTGGTTTCGAGGCCGATGACCTGATCGCGACCTATGCGCGGGAGGCCGGCGAGCGCGGCGCCACCACCACCATCGTGTCCTCGGACAAGGATTTGATGCAGCTCGTCACCGACAAGGTGACGATGTTCGATACCATGAAGGACCGCCGCATCGGGGTTCCCGAAGTGATCGAGAAGTTCGGCGTGCCGCCGGAGAAGGTCGTCGAGGTTCAGGCGCTGGCGGGCGACTCCACCGACAACGTCCCCGGCGTGCCCGGCATCGGCATCAAGACCGCCGCGCAACTGATCGTCGAATATGGCGATCTCGAAGCGCTCTTGAAGCGCGCGGGCGAGATCAAGCAGCCGAAGCGGCGCGAAGCCTTGATCGAGAATGCCGAGAAGGCGCGCATTTCGCGGCAACTGGTGCTGCTCGACGACAAGGTCAAGCTCGACATTCCGCTCGACGACCTGGCGGTGCATGAGCCCGACGCGCGCAAGCTGATCGCCTTTTTGAAGGCGATGGAATTCTCCACCCTCACCCGGCGCGTCGCCGAATATTCGCAGATCGATCCGGCATCCGTGCAGGCGGATGCCGGGAAAGCAGGCGTATTCTCGCCGCTTCCGCTTGCCGAGAAGGTCGATGAGTCCGGCAACGCACCCCGATCGCGGTCAGAGTCGGGGACTTGTTTGCCGGCGAGAAGCCGTCCTCGCCAAAGGGCGGAGCGGGCGGCCCCAAGCAAACCGGGCGAGCGAAGCGACAAGACATCGAGCCTCAAGGGCACGCCGAAGGCGCTGGCGACGGCGCGCGCCGAAGAAGCGCGCAACACGCCGGTCGATCGCAAGAAATACCAGACCTTCCGCACGCCGGCCGAGCTCAAGGCCTGGATTGCGCGTGCGCAGGATGCCGGCCAGTTCGCGCTCGAAGTCAAGGCAAACTCGGAAGACCCGATGCAGGCCGAGATCTGCGGCATTGCGCTCGCGCTCAAACCCAACGACGCGGGTTACATTCCGCTCGATCACAAACAGGCCGGCGATGGCAGCGGGCTTTTCGCGGCCGGCCTGGCTCCCGACCAGATGAAAGTGACGGATGCGCTAGCAGCGCTGCGGCCGCTGCTGGAATCCGCCGGCATTCTGAAGATCGGATTCAACATCAAGTTCGGTGCCGTGATGCTGGCGCAGGCCGGCATCACGCTTCGCAATTGCGACGACGCGCAACTCATGAGTTATGCGCTCGACGCCGGCCGCAATGCGCATGGGCTCGATTCGCTGGCGGAAACCTGGCTCGGCCATGGCACCATCACCCATGGCGAATTGATCGGCAGCGGCAAGGGCAGATTGAGTTTCGATCAGGTCACGATCGACAAGGCGACTGAATATTCGGCCGAGGATGCCGACGTGATCTTGCGGCTGTGGAGGCTGCTCAAGCCGCGCCTCGTCGCCGAACACATGACGGCGGTCTACGAGACTGCTGGAGCGCCCGCTGGTGGCGGTGCTCGCGCGAATGGAGCGCCGCGGCATCTCGATCGACCGGCAGGTATTGTCGCGGCTGTCCGGCGAATTCGCGCAGACCGCGGCGCGGGTCGAGGCGGAGATCCAGGAAATTGCCGGCGAGCCAGTCAATGTCGGCAGTCCGAAACAGATCGGCGACATCCTTTTCGGCAAGATGGCAATTCCCGGCGGCACCAAGACCAAGACCGGCGCATGGTCGACCTCGGCGCAAATTCTCGACGACCTCGCCGAACAGGGCCACGAATTTCCGAAAAAGATTCTGGAATGGCGGCAGGTTTCGAAACTGAAATCGACCTACACCGACGCACTGCCGACCTATGTGCACCCACAGACCCATCGCGTGCATACGACTTACGCGCTGGCGGCAACCACCACCGGGCGGCTGTCGTCGAACGAGCCCAACTTGCAAAACATTCCGGTGCGCACCGAAGACGGCCGCAAAATCCGCCGCGCCTTCATCGCTTCCGCCGGCCACAAGCTGGTGTCGGCGGATTACTCGCAGATCGAGTTGCGGCTGTTGGCCGAGATCGCCGATATTCCCGTGCTGAAGCAGGCTTTCCGCGATGGGCTCGACATTCACGCCATGACGGCGTCCGAAATGTTCGGCGTTCCCGTCAAGGACATGCCGGGCGAGGTACGCCGGCGCGCGAAGGCGATCAATTTCGGCATCATCTACGGCATCTCGGCGTTTGGGTTGGCCAATCAGCTCGGTATCGCCCGCGAAGAGGCGTCGGCCTACATCAAGAAATATTTCGAGCGCTTTCCGGGCATTCGCGCCTACATGGACGCCACGCGCGATTTCTGCCGTGCCCACGGCTATGTCGAGACGCTGTTCGGCCGCAAGTGCCACTACCCCGACATCAAGGCGTCCAACGCCTCGGTGCGCGCCTTCAACGAGCGTGCGGCGATCAACGCGCGGCTTCAGGGCACCGCGGCCGACATCATCCGCCGCGCGATGATCCGCATGGAAGAGGCGCTCGCCGAGAAGAAGCTTTCAGCGCAAATGCTGCTGCAGGTGCACGACGAACTGATCTTCGAAGTGCCTGATAACGAAGTGGCGGCGACGCTGCCGGTGGTGCAGCACGTCATGCAGGACGCGCCGTTCCCGGCGGTCGTGCTCTCGCTGCCGTTGCATGTCGATGCCCGCGCGGCGAACAATTGGGACGAGGCGCACTAGAGAAAAGAAGCGCGATGAGTGCTCACCGCGCTTCTAAACTTGTCTTGTCTGCGTCGTGCTTTACTCCGCCGCGAGCTTGACCTCGGGCGCGGCGGCGCGGACGTCGGCATCGACCTTGGCTTCGAACTTGGCAAAGTTCTTCTGGAACATGGCGACCAGCGCGCGCGCGGTCTTGTCGAACTCGGCCTTGTCTTTCCAGGTGTTGACCGGATCGAGAATGTCGCTGGGCACGCCCGGCAGCGCGGTCGGCACCTCGAAGCCGAAATACTTGTCGGTGCGGAATTCGACATTGCGCAAGGAGCCGTCGAGCGCGGCGGTGAGCAGCGTACGCGTCACCTTGATCGGCATCCGCGAACCGGTGCCGAACTTGCCGCCGGTCCACCCGGTGTTGACCAGCCAGCAATCGACATTGTGCTTGGCGATCAGCTCGCGCAGCATGTTGCCGTAGACCGACGGATCGAGCGGCAGGAACGGCGAACCGAAGCAGGTCGAGAATTCCGGCTGCGGCTCTTTGCCGAGACCGCGTTCGGTGCCCGCCACCTTGGCGGTGTAGCCGGAGAGGAAGTGATACATCGCCTGCGCCGGCGAGAGCTTGGCGATCGGCGGCAGCACGCCGAAAGCGTCGGCCGCCAGCATCACCATGTTCTTCGGATGACCGGCGCGCCCGGTGCGCGAAGCGTTGGGGATGAAGTCGAGCGGATAGGCCGAGCGGGTATTTTCGGTCTTCGAGCCGTCGTCGAAATCGGGCACCCGCGTAAACTCGTCGAGCACGACGTTCTCAAGCACGGCGCCGAAACGCTTGCTGGCGGAATAAATCTCGGGCTCGGCCTCTTCCGACAGCTTGATGCACTTGGCGTAGCACCCGCCTTCGAAATTGAAGATGCCGTCGGTGCCCCAGCCGTGCTCGTCGTCGCCGATCAGCGTCCGCTTCGGATCGGCGGAGAGCGTGGTTTTTCCGGTTCCGGAGAGGCCGAAGAAAATCGCGCTGTCGCCGGCCGGCCCGACATTGGCCGAGCAGTGCATCGGCATCACGCCGCGCGCGGGCAGGTAGTAATTGAGCGTCGTGAACACGCTCTTCTTCATCTCGCCGGCATAATAAGACCCGCCGATCAGGACGATCTTGCGGGCGAAATCGATTGCGACCACGTTCTCCGAGCGCACGCCGTGGCGTTTCGGATCGGCGCGGAAGCTCGGCAGGTCGATGACGGTCAGTTCGGGCACGAAGCCGCTGAGCTCCGATTGCTCGGGGCGGATCAGCAGCGTGCGGATGAAGAGCGAGTGCCAGGCGAGTTCGGTGAAGACGCGGGTCTTGATCCGGAACGTCGGATCGGCGCCGCCATAGAGGTCCTGCGCAAACAGCTTCATGCCTTCGGCATGCTTGAGGAAGTCGGCATAGATCGCTTCGAACTGCTCCGCTGATATCGACTGGTTGCCGGCCCACCACATGTTCTTGTCGGTGGTCGCGTCGCGAACCGTGAACTTGTCCTTCGGGCTGCGGCCGGTGAATTCACCGGTATCCGCGCACAATGCACCATCGGCCGAGAGCACCGCTTCGCCTGCCGACAGCGCGTGCTGGTAAAGCTGCGCAGCACCGAGATTCCAGTGCACGCCTTTCAGATTCTTCAAGCCGAATTTGTCGGCGCCGAAGGCACCGTTGCGTTTGCCCGTCTCTTGCACGAAAATCTCCTCCTCGAATCCGCGTATCTCGATCGCGCGAATGCCGCACACTGCGCGTCCTTCACGGTTAAGACCGTCAAATATAACCGCCCAGGCGGGGCCGGGCGAACGAAACTTTCCGGCGATTTATTATTGATGAACGCTTGGCTTGCCAAGCCGATCCCGCCGATTTGGTTTATTCCGCAGGCGACCGCGACCGGCCTGACCATGCTGCAGTGCAAGGCACAGCTACGCCTGCGCCCTCGCCTGTTCCGCCAGGCGAACCAGCATCTTGCGTAGCTCGCCAGGTCCCGTGACCCGCTCCGGAAAGTCGAGCCGCAGGGTCTTGTTTCCCGCTTGCAGGTCGATCCCGTCCGGATCGAGCCCGCTGCACCGCCAATCGCCAGTTCCTGCCCCCAAAAGACGTGTGGCGTAGAGGCCGAGCGCCTCCTGATGATCGGTGTTCATATGCTCGACCGCATTTTGTTCGGCGTCCAGAAGCGCGCCTGCGTCCGAAATATCCGTCAGAAACTGCGCCGGCTTGAGATCTAGAATCCGTCCAAATCCCGCCACGAGATGGGTTCCGGAGAGGCATATCCGGAAGAAGGAAAAATCCTTGAAGTCGACGAACGCATCAGCGCTCGGATGGGCGTTGAGGTAGCGCTGACGTACGATTTCTCGATCGGTGGTGACTTCCTCGGCGTGGCCCGACAGCATGATCCGCGATCCCTCCAGCGGATCGCCTTCGACGCGCTCGTCCAGCATCAGCGAGACCCGTGCGTCTGCCAGCAGGTTTTTGGTGTGAATCGCGAGACGGGAAATCAGCAGGATTGGCGAGCCGTCAGGATGGCTCGCGACATTCACCAGCGAGCAATAGGGATCACCGCTGCCGATCATCAAGGTCGCCAGCGCTCCCTGCCGGCTGCGGCGCAAAAGCGACCTGACTGCCTTGGCCGGCTCGAAATCGGGGGTCAATTGCATCGATTATTTCCTTGCATCCTATTGCAATTCAGACCTTTTTTCGGGTAAACGACGTCCATATGGGTCGAGGCGCCCAAAGTTCAGCAGGCGCCTTCTCGGAACTCGGTCACACTTCAGCCCAGCTTGCATTGCTCGTAGACCGCGTTCGAAGCCCAATTATGCGGCGCACCAAGCGAATAGCCGCCGTTTCAGCAACGTTAGTGCGAAAGCAGGCTCATGCCCACAATTGCCCTGGTCGATGACGACCGCAACATTCTCACATCCGTTTCGATTGCGCTCGAAGCCGAAGGCTATCGCATCATGACCTACACGGATGGTGCGTCCGCGCTCGACGGATTCAGGACCAGCCCACCGGACCTTGCCATCCTCGACATCAAGATGCCGCGCATGGACGGCATGGAGACGCTGAGGCGGTTGCGGCAAAAATCCGATCTGCCGGTGATTTTCCTGACCTCCAAGGACGAGGAAATCGACGAATTGTTCGGCCTCAAAATGGGCGCCGACGATTTCATCCGCAAGCCATTCTCGCAGCGGCTTCTGGTCGAACGCGTCAAGGCGGTGCTGCGCCGCGCCGCGCCGAAAGATCCGACGGCCGTGCCGAAGGAAACCGACGCCAAGGCGCTCGACCGCGGGCTTCTGCGCATGGATCCGGAACGCCACACCTGCACCTGGAAGAACGAGCCGGTCACGCTCACCGTGACGGAGTTCCTGATCCTTCAGGCGCTCGCCACACGTCCCGGCGTCGTCAAGAGCCGCAACGCGCTGATGGATGCGGCCTATGATGACCAGGTCTATGTCGACGATCGCACCATCGACAGCCACATCAAGCGGCTGCGCAAGAAGTTCAAGGTCGTGGACGACGAATTCGAGATGATCGAAACCCTCTACGGGGTCGGATACCGTTTCAAGGAAACCTGAGGGGAGCCCTCTCCTGCGCGCTTTTGCGGATTAACGCCGCCGGGGCACCGTGGTAGAATGCGATGCGATGGCATCGCGTCAGTCTTTTGAAACAACCGGCGGTTTTGGCCATTGCTTGATCGAACCCAGCCTGATGCAACCCTGAGCACCGACGACGTCACGACGCCCGTCGTGATGGATACCGTTGCCGCGGAGAGCCCTGCTTTGCCGTCGTGGCGGCCGCTCGACTGGCTGCAGCGGTTCGGACAGTTCGTCTTTGCCTTAAGTTTCTCCAGCCTCACCCGGCGCATCGTTTCGCTCAACATTGCCGGCCTGCTCGCACTGGTGGCAAGCATTCTCTATCTCTCGCAATTCCGCGCCGGCCTGATCGATGCTCGCGCGCAAAGCTTGCTGGTGCAGGCCGAGATCATTGCCGGCGCGATCGCCGCGTCGGCCACCGTCGAGACCAATACCATCACCATCGACCCCGACCGGTTGCAGGATTTGAAGCCCGGCGAAACCTACGGCGCGCCGGACGAATTTTCAGGGCTCGATTTTCCGATCAATCCCGAGCGGGTGGCGCCGGTGCTGCGTCGGCTGATTTCGCCGACCAAAACCCGCGCCCGCATCTACGACCGCGACGGCTCGCTCATTCTGGACAGTCGCAGTCTCTATGGCCGCGGCGACGTGCTGCGCTTCGAGCTGCCGCCGCCTTCGGTGGAGAAGCCCGGCATCGCCGAACGAACGATGATCGCGATCCGGACCTGGCTCAATCGCGGCGACCTGCCGCTTTATACCGAGCTCGGCCCCGAAAACGGCAACGGCTACCAGGAGGTCGCGCAATCGCTGAACGGCCAGAAGAGCAGCATGGTGCGCGTCAATGACCGCGGCGAGGTGATTGTTTCGGTCGCCGTCCCCGTGCAGCGGTTCCGCGCGATCCACGGCTCGTTGATGCTTTCGACCCAGGGCGACGATATCGACCAGATGGTGACGGCCGAGCGGCTTGCGATTCTGAAGGTCGGCGGCGTCGCTTCCGTCGTCATGATCGTGCTGTCGCTGGCGCTCGCCAGCACGATCGCGGGGCCGGTGCGCCGGCTCGCCGACAGCGCCGAACGGGTCCGCCGCCGCATCCGCACCCGCGTCGAGATTCCCGATTTCACCGGACGCCGCGACGAGATCGGCCATCTCTCCGGCGCGCTGCGCGACATGACCGGCGCGCTTTATAACCGCATCGAGGCGATCGAGACGTTCGCGGCCGACGTCGCCCACGAATTGAAGAACCCGCTGACCTCGCTGCGTTCGGCGGTTGAAACCCTGCCGCTCGCCCGCACCGAAAACAGCCGGGCCCGGCTGCTCGCCGTGATCGAGCATGACGTCAAACGCCTCGACCGGCTGATCTCGGATATTTCCGACGCCAGCCGGCTTGATGCCGAATTGCAGCGCCAGGACATGGCGCCGGTCGATCTTCGCCGCCTGCTCACGGCGCTTGCTTCCGTCGCCAACGAAACCCGGCGCGGCAACAATATCGGCGTCGAACTGCGCTTCGAGGGCCGGGGCGCGCTCGATAGCTTCACGGTGCCGGGACACGACTCGCGGCTCGGTCAGGTGATCTCGAACCTGGTGTCGAACGCGCAGTCGTTCTCGGAGCCCGGCAGCAAGGTGCGGATCGCCTGCCGGAACAGGCGCTCGAACATCGAAATCATCGTCGATGACGACGGGCCCGGCATCCGCGAGGACGCGCTCTCGCGGATCTTCGAGCGCTTCTACACCGACCGGCCGCATCAGGGCTTCGGGCAAAATTCGGGACTCGGTCTTTCGATCTCCAAGCAGATCGTCGAAGCCCATGGCGGGAGGATCTGGGCTGAAAATCGCGCAGGCCCGCCAACCACCGATAGCGAAGCGACGGTGGCCGGCGCCCGCTTTGTGGTCCGGCTCCCGACGTAATGACCGGCGAGGATGCCAGCATCCACGCCTCCGCCGTGCTGGTCGGAGATCGTGCCGTCCTTGTTCGCGGCCCGTCCGGTTCCGGCAAGTCACGCCTTGCTTTCGACCTCGTGCTGGCCGGCCGCGCCGGCCTGATTGCGCCTGCCATGCTGGTGGGCGATGACCGCGTCCATGTCTGGCCGCGGGCGGGGGAACTCATGGTCCGCCCGCCGTCCGCATTGGCCGGCCTGATCGAAATTCGCGGTCTTGGTATCCGCCGCTGCGATTTCGTATCCGAGGCCCCCGTCGGCCTGGTGGTCGACCTGGATGCGGCCGATGCCGAGCGCCTGCCGCCGCCCGACGCCTTGCAGACCCAAATAGAGGGTATTTCGATACCAAGAATCCCCGTCAAACCGGGATTTTCGGCACTTCCGCTAGTCATTGCCGCCCTTACAATGACCGCGAATTCATCTTCGGCAGATTGCTCGAAGGAATTTGGTAACCATATCAGTCCCACTATCGCGACCGAATAGACCAGCGCTCCCTCCCCTTCTCGTTCATCCATTTTAGGGAGAATTGCAGCGTTCCCCTCTTGCGTGGGGGCTCCGGATGGTCAAAGTGGCGCGTTCGTGCGGTGCACCAAAGGCACCCACGAGGAGTTTTCGATGATTGGTCTAGTGCTTGTGACCCATGGGCGCCTTGCCGACGAATTCAAGGCGGCGCTTGAACATGTCATGGGTCCGCAAAAACAAATCGAAGCCGTCACGATCGGGGCTGAGGATGATTCCGATTTGTGCCGCAGCGACATAATCGAGGCGGTCAATCGCGTCGATAGCGGCGATGGGGTCGCAATCCTCACCGACATGTTCGGCGGCACGCCTTCGAATCTCGCAATTTCCTGCATGAGCCGCCCGAAGGTGGAAGTGCTCGCAGGCATCAATCTTCCGATGCTGGTCAAGCTTGCCAAGGTCCGCGAAGAGCGAACGCTTCCCGACGCCATTGCCATGGCCCAGGAAGCCGGCCGCAAATATGTGACCATTGCAAGCCGGGTACTCGCCGGCAAATGAGCGACGACGACGCGTCGCCCGATACTTCTCCCGGACCGAGTATTCCGGAGGGCGCCATTTCCCGTGAACTGCCGATCATCAACAAACGCGGCCTACACGCGCGCGCTTCCGCCAAATTCGTGCAGATGGTCGAGCGCTTCAACGCCGACATATGGGTGACCAAAGGCACAGAGACGGTCGGCGGCACGTCGATCATGGGCCTGATGATGCTGTCCGCAGGACCGGGCACATCGATCACCGTCTCCGCGGCCGGCCCCGAGGCACAGGCCGCGCTCGACGCAATCAGCGAGCTCGTCGCGGCCAAGTTCAACGAAGAGAATATGTAGACGCGTGTCCCGGGCGCGGTGCAGCGTGCAACGCTGCTGCGCAGAACCGGGACCGATGGACCCCGGATCAGCAGCGCATCGCAATAGCGCGTCGAAGACGCGCGTGAACGCGCTTATGGCGCTGCGCAGCGTCCGGGGAACGAACTGGTATCGCCGTCGCTTGGTGAAAGGCTAACTTGCCGGCGGCACGATGTAGATCTTCCAGGTGGTCGCCGGCCCCGGATGGCCCTTGAAGAAGCGCTGCGTAGTCACCGCCACCTGCTCGGCATCCTTACCGTTCTTGGCCATCCAGGCCTCGCACTCAGCCAGCCGGTTATCCGTGGTATCGCAGACACCGATAAATCCAAGGCGCCTGGCTTCCTCGAGCGAGGTCAGTCCCGACGACCAGACTTCGCCCGGCGTCAACGGCGCCGGATGATCCGGGCTATAGAATGTCATGGGCTCGCCGACCTCAGTAGTTCCGGCAACTACCGACCAGCGCGAAAAAAAGCGGTGGTGCCAAAGCTGCGTCAGTTCGCGGGCCAACTGGGAACGCGCGCCATAGCTGAAGGCCGAATTGGGATTATCGGTGATCTCGCGGAGCGCGATGGCGGGCGAGGCGGCGAGCGTCACCAAGGTGAGCACAAGCCAGATCGCCGCAATCCTGAACAAGGCTACGCGCGGCACGCGCAAGTCCGGAATGGCGACCAACGCCAACGGCGTCAGGAAAAACAGCGAGATCCCCCAATCAGTCTTCATATAGACGGAGAAGATCAATCCGCCGAGCGGTGGCCCAACCGCGACCACGATCTGGATGATCCAGACGTTGAGCGCCTGCGGCAGGTTCACGCCGCTATTCGGCCCCGGCGACCAGACGCGCGCCAAGGTGGCCGACGGCCGGCGCAGGCTTATTCCAACGAGCGCAAGCGCGGCGATCAATACCGGCAAAGCCAGTAGCCCCAGATTGTGCTCGACGTAACCGAGGGCCAGCATCGCGGTCTGGGCGCGGCTGAAATGCCCGTAGACGTCGTCGGCATAGATCAGCGGCGCGAAATCGACATCCTTCAACCAAATCAGATGCGGGATCATCGCAACGACGGCGACGACGATCGCAACCCAGGGTGCGGGCGAGCGCAGCAGTTTCATCCGGTCGGGGTGAATCAGCGCGGCGAGCCCGATCGCGCCGATCATGGTCAGCACCCAGTATTTCGTCATCAGCGCCAGCGCGGCGGCCAAGCCAAGCCAGAAGCCCGCAGGGACGTTGCGCTTTTCGAATGCGTGCAGATAAGCCAGCACCAGAAGCGGCAGCGTGACGAGTTGCAGGAGGTCCGGGTTGTACTTGAAACCCTTGAAATTGAAGATTGGGTAGATCGCAAGCATCACCACGACTAAAAACGCGCGGCGATAGTCCACCACCCGAAGCGCGATCAGCCATGTGATCACCAGGCCCGTGGCCACCGTCGTCATCGCCAGCAGATAAGTGGCCCAATCGGTGACCGGAAAAGCCTTGAACCAGAGACCGGCGACCCAGCCCGCCAGCGGTGGATGTTTGCCGTAGCCGAGCTGGAACTTCTGCCCCCAGGCAAAGGCCTCGGCGACGTCCATATGGACGTCCTGCGCCGCCTTGAGATTGATCAGGATGACCGTCCAGAGCAGCGCATGGATCACGGCAAAGGCGAACACGAACGCGGAAGCGCCATGGCGATCGGTCGCGGACGCCGCCACCCAGGCCGCGAGCCGCCTGAAGCTCAGTCGTCGCCTCGCCCGGCGCCGCGATTGCAAGGGCGCGGTAGATAGCAGTGTCGTTGGCATACGCGTCGTACCCTCGTTTCCTCCGTTTCGGTAGCGCGTTTTCCGCCGCCATGAAATCAGCGAGTGTGGTGGATTTTACATTCGCTCTCAGCTTGGCCGCGATTCCCGAAAGCGAATGTCAAATCCAAAACCACACTCGGAACCAATGTTTTGCTGGTGCCCCTTTGGTTCTGACATTCGTAAGCGAACCTGGCCGCGACATAATACGAATGTCAGAACCGGGACGCCAGCCGTGAAGAAGCCTCGTTAAAATGCCGCAATATGGTTGCCGCACCGGAACGCGAATGCTATCCCGCGCCCCATGACATCCGCCCCTATTTCGAACATCCGCAACTTTTCCATCGTTGCGCATATCGACCATGGCAAATCGACGCTGGCCGACCGCCTGATCCAGACCACCGGCGGGTTGCAGGCCCGTGAGATGAAGGAACAGGTGCTCGATTCCATGGATATCGAGCGCGAGCGCGGGATCACGATCAAGGCGCAAACCGTGCGGCTGAGTTACACCGCCAAGGACGGCCAATCCTACATCCTGAATTTGATCGACACGCCCGGCCATGTCGATTTCGCCTACGAAGTTTCACGTTCGCTGGCAGCCTGTGAAGGCTCGCTGCTGGTGGTGGACGCGAGCCAGGGCGTCGAGGCCCAGACGCTCGCCAACGTCTACCACGCGCTCGACGCCGGCCATGAGATCGTGCCGGTGCTGAACAAGATCGACCTGCCAGCCGCCGAACCCGAACAGGTCAGGCAGCAGATCGAGGACGTGATCGGCATCGATGCCTCCGACGCCGTGATGATTTCGGCCAAGACCGGACTTGGCATCGACGAGGTGCTGGAAGCGATCGTGCATCGGCTGCCGCCGCCCAAGGGCGACCGCGAGGCGTCGCTGAAGGCGCTTCTGGTCGATAGCTGGTACGACGTCTATCTCGGCGTCGTCGTGCTGGTGCGGATCGTCGATGGCGTGATGAAGAAGGGCCAGCGCATCCGCATGATGGGCACTGGCGCCGCCTACGACGTCGAGCGGGTCGGCTTCTTCACACCGAAAATGCAACAGATCGAGGAACTCGGCCCCGGCGAGATCGGCTTCATCACCGCTGCGATCAAGGAAGTCGCCGATACGCGCGTCGGCGATACCATCACCGACGACCGCAAGCCCGTCACCGACATGCTGCCGGGCTTCAAGCCGGCAATTCCGGTGGTGTTCTGCGGCCTGTTTCCGGTCGACGCCAACGACTTCGAAACCCTGCGCGCGGCGATGGGAAAACTACGCCTCAACGATGCGAGCTTTTCCTTCGAGATGGAAACCTCCGCCGCGCTCGGCTTCGGCTTCCGCTGCGGCTTCCTCGGGCTGTTGCACCTGGAAATCATCCAGGAGCGGCTGAGCCGCGAATTCGATCTCAACCTGATCGCGACCGCACCGAGCGTGATCTACCGGATGCACTTGACCGACGGGCAGTCGATCGAAATCCACAACCCGATCGACATGCCCGACGTGGTGAAGATCGCCGAGATCGAGGAGCCCTGGATCGAGGCCACCATCCTCACCCCCGACGAATATCTCGGCAGCGTGCTGAAGCTTTGCCAGGATCGCCGCGGCTCGCAGAAAGAGCTCACTTACGTCGGCAACCGCGCGATGGTGAAGTACGAGTTGCCGCTCAACGAGGTGGTGTTCGATTTCTACGATCGCCTGAAATCGGTCTCGAAAGGCTACGCTTCGTTCGACTATCACCTCACCGACTACAAGCCGGCCGATCTCGTCAAGATGCAGATCCTGGTCAACAACGAGCCGGTGGATGCGCTCTCGATGCTGGTTCACAAGACGCGCGCCGAAGGCCGCGGCCGCGCCATGGTCGAGAAGATGAAAGAACTGATCCCGCCGCACATGTTCCAGATCCCGATCCAGGCCGCGATCGGCGGCAAGGTGATCGCGCGCGAGACCGTGCGGGCGCTGCGCAAGGACGTCACCGCCAAATGCTACGGCGGCGACATCACGCGCAAGCGCAAGCTTCTGGAGAAGCAGAAGGAAGGCAAGAAGAAGATGCGGCAATTCGGCAAGGTCGACATTCCGCAGGAAGCCTTTATCGCCGCGCTGAAGGTCGATAGCTGAGCCCAGCCGTTGGCCTGCCTCAAACACTCGCGTGCCCTCCGACGCTTGCCAGCGCAAGTGGGTAGCGAATGCAAAAATCCACTCCACTAGCCCTGCTCCCTGCGCCCTTCTCACCTGACAATTCTGCATTGACATCACTCGCGCGCATCTTGATCCCGGACGCGAGTTGGACCAACATGGCGCTAATTGATCACTCGATAAAGTACAGGGAAACGCCATGAACAAGCCCGAAGCCACGAGCATCGCCTCGGGCCTCGTCGAACGCGCCAAAGCGCTGGCGCCCCTGATCGCGCAGGAGGCCGACGAGATCGAGCGGACGCGGCGGCTGACGCCAGCGGTGGTTTCGGCTCTCATCGAGAACGGGCTGTACCGCTCGCTGCTGCCAAAGAGCATCGGCGGCTTCGAGTCCCCGCCGACGGTATTCATGCAGATGCTGGAGGAGATCGCCAAGGCCGATGCCTCCACCGCCTGGTGCGTCGGCCAATGCTCGGTCGTCGCCATGACAGCGGCCTATCTCGATGCCGACGTGGCGCGCCAGGTCTTCGGCAAGCCGGACGACATCATGGCCTGGGGCGCGATCGCCCACGACATTCAGGCGGTTCCCGGCGGCTACACCATCAGCGCGCGCTGGGATTTCGCCAGCGGCATGCGGCAGGCCAACTGGTTGGGCGCCCACGTCCAGGTGCTCGACGCCGATGGCACGCGACGGATGAAGCCGAACGGCACCCCGGAAATCCGCACCATCGTTTTTCCGGCATCCAGCGCCACCATGTACGACGTCTGGAACGTGATCGGGCTGAGCGGCACCGGCACCAACTCCTACTCGGTCGAAAACTTGTTCATTCCCGATAATTTTGCCGCGCTGCGCGACGATTTCACGGCGCTGCGCGAGAAGGGCCCGCTTTACGGGATCACGACCTACACCATGTTCGGGCTGGGCTTTGGCGCGGTCGCGCTCGGCGTCGCCCGCGCGACGCTGGATGCGGCGGTCGACCTTGCGCGAAAAAAGCACTCGGTCGGCATCACGGCGATGAAAGACAACAGCGCCGTTCAAGGTCTGATCGGACGCACCGAGGCGAAACTGCGGGCAGCACGCGCCTATCACTTTTCCACCGCCGCGGAAGCCTGGCAGGAATTGCTGAGCAACGGACGACTGTCTGAGGACCGCCGCGCGGCCATTCGCCTGTCGGCGACGTGGACCATCCATCAGGCCGTCGAGGTCGTCGATACCGCCTATCACATGGCCGGCGCCACCGCGGTATTCAAATCGAATCCGTTCGAGCGGCGGTTCCGCGACATCCATGCCATCGCGCAGCAGATCCAGTCCCGCGACACGCACTATGAGGACGTCGGCAAGATGATCCTGACCAACAGCGTGATCCCGCGCGGGCCGACCATCTGAGGCTGTTCAAGAGCGTCGATAGCTTCCTCGCCGGCCTGCGCGAAGCCGCCTGGCACGGCCAGAATAGCATTTGGCAGAAATCCGTTGTGGCTGGCGCATTATTCGCAGTAAGCTGAACTCGAGCTGCGATTGAATGGATTGCGATGCCGGGTCTCTCGAGAAGGAGCGCGACAAAAAAACGTCTGAACCATCGTCCAGCTCCCTCCGACCCCAAAGTGGCAGCAGCCTTCAGCAGCTATCCGATCCGGCTGCGAATGAAGCTTCTAGCTCTTCGCAAACTGATCCTCGATACCGCGAGAACCACAAACGGCGTCGGCGCGCTGGAAGAGACGCTCAAATGGGGCCAGGTGAGCTACCTTACCGGCGAAAGTAAAAGCGGCAGCACCATCCGGATTGATCACGTCAAATCCGAGCCGGATAAGTATGCGCTCTACTTTCACTGCCAGACCAATCTGGTCGCGACTTTCCGCGAACTCTATCCGGACAAATGGAGCTACGGCGGCAATCGCTGCATCCTGCTCAGCGTCGAGGACAAGGTCGACGAAGCGGCGCTCCGCCACTGCATCGCGCTCGCGTTGACCTATCATTTGAACAAGCGGAATGCGCGCGCGGGGCCGTCGCGGACCGGCCGAAGTAACGCTTAGGCTATTTTCTCCGATTGATGAATTCCCTGCCGCCGGTGCGTCAAGTAGAGTGCGGCCATGAATCGGCGCCCATTTTTTATCTCGATATTGTTGGCCCTCTTATTCGCCGCCGGTAGTTCCGCCGCATGGGCGCAGGATAAAGGCAGCGTCGATCCAAAGCCGCTGCCGCCGCTCGCCAATCCGAACGACCCCAAACTCGGCGCCAAGGAATTGTTCGCGCGCAAGTTGTTGCCCGCGGCGATGCCGACGCAGGTGATCGGCTATTATTCCAAGGGCTGCATCGCCGGCGCCAAGCCCCTGCCGATCAACGGCCCGACCTGGCAGGTGATGCGGCTGTCGCGCAACCGCAATTGGGCACATCCCGAGATGGTCAAGTTGCTGGAGCGCCTGTCGGCGAAAGTGCACAAGGATGCCGGCTGGCCGGGCATTCTGGTCGGCGACATGTCGCAGCCGCGCGGCGGCCCGATGCTGACCGGCCACGCCAGCCACCAGGTCGGCTTGGATGCCGATGTCTGGCTGACGCCGATGCCGGACCACACTCTGTCGCGCAACGACCGCGAGGAAATGTCTGCCGTCATGATGGTGCGACCCGATCGGCTCGACATCGATCCGAACACGTGGACGCCGCATCATCTGGCGGTCATCCGCGACGCCGCGCAGGAGCCGAGCGTCGAGCGCATCTTCGTCAATCCCGCCATCAAGAAGGCACTTTGCCGCGAAGCCAAGGGCGATCGGAGCTGGCTTTCCAAGGTCCGGCCGTACTATGGCCACGACTATCACTTTCACATTCGCATCAGATGTCCGGCAGGCAGTACGACGTGCAAGAGCCAGCCTGAGAACACGGAGGGCGAGGCCTGCAGCGCGTCCGACCTCGCTTACTGGTTCAAGGATGAAGTGATCCATCCCAAGCCGTCGCCTGAACCGGCCGAGCCGAGGACAGGCCCGACGCTGGCGCAACTGCCGGCCGAGTGCCGGAAGGTCCTGGCCGCGCCAGATGCCAAGCAATAGCAATTCCGGGCCTATCGCGCGGCTGTTGTATACGGTAGGATATATCGTAGCCAGGAGCGGATTTGACGTTCGCTGCCTGCTGGCCCCGACCCAGAAAGCGAATGTCAAATTCCAAACTCCACTAGAATCTCAATTTTTCCAGCGGTGCTTTGATTCTAACATTCGCAAAAAAACGGTCGCTGAGAAGGGATGCGAATGTTAAAATCGGACCGTTAGTGCCCACTTTCCGAAGTTCGTGCTCATCGTAGCACCCACTTTCACGAACTTCGGAAAGTCATGGGCACCAGAAAACCTATTGATTCTAGTGCCGCAATCACGGCGGCCGAGCCGGGACGACAATCCCATCTTCTGTTCGATCAGAAACCCGTCACGACCGCGGCGGAATGCAGCGCGGCCCGACAAAGTGGAGACGATCATGCGCATCAGTGCACGCAACCAGATCAAAGGCACCGTTCTTGAGGTCAAGAAAGGTGCGACGACCTCCCACGTTCGGGTCGACATCGGCAACGGCCACGTGATCACCTCCGCGATCACCAATGAAGCGGTCGATGAACTCGGCATCAAGGCCAAAGGCCATGTGACGGTGGTCGTGAAGGCTTCCGATGTCATGATAGGGGTCGATTGATGATGCGCAGCTCTGCTCTTCTCGTTCTGGCCTTGCTCACGTCCACCTCCGCTTGGGGGGCCGAAGAGCCGAGCGGCTGCGACAAATTCAAATGGAATATCGATCATGCGCGCGCGGCGCTGACCGCACCCGATCGCACGAAGCTTGCTTCCGGCGGTGAGCTGGGCGCCATGCCGTCAACTGGCGTGACGATTGCTCTCGTCGCGCCGGCGGACGCCAAACTGCCGATCCCGCCGGAGCGCGGCCCGAAGGACGGCACCTTTGCCGGCTTCGCCAAGTTCCCGGCTGCGCCGAAGGCCGGCAGTTACACGATCAGTCTTTCCAATGGGGCATGGATCGACCTGGTGCAGGATGGTCATTTTCTGAAACCAACGGCCTTCAGCGGCGCCACCGATTGCGAAGGCATCCGCAAAACCGTGAAGTTCGACCTTTCGGCGCGTCCTTTCGTGCTCCAGATCAGCAGCGTCAGGCAGAATTCGATCTCGCTCGTGGTCCAGCCGTCGGAATAAAGGGCACGCCGCCCAAACCGGGCGGCATTTGAACACTTTTACGCGAACCATCGGCCTGTTATTGTTTTTTCACATGCGATGTTTCCACCGGCCGTAAGCCGGCGGGAGCAGCGAAACGGCGCTTTCGCTTGTCGCACTTCACGATTGACCAAGGCCCGATTTAGCGCGCCGCGTAGCGCCGCGTCCGGGCGCGGAGCGCACCCATGAACCGGCATGCCAAAATTCTTTTCGCTCTCACGATCGTGTGCGGCTTTGCCTCACCGCCTGCATCGGCCCAGGAAAAGGGCCTGACGGTATTTGCCGCGGCCTCGATGAAGAACGCGCTCGACGAAGTCGACGCCGCCTATGCCGCCAAGACCGCGGTCAAGGTCACGGCAAGCTATGCGGCAAGCTCGGTGCTGGCCAAGCAGATCGACCAGGGCGCGCCGGCCGATATTTTTCTGTCGGCCGATACCGACTGGATGGACTACGCGACAAAGCAAAAGGCCATCAGGACGGACACGCGCACGAACCTGCTCGGCAACAGCATCGTTCTGATCGCGCCGAAAGACTCTTCCATCGACAAGGTAACGATCGCATCCGGCTTCGACCTCGCCAAGCTTGCCGGCAATGGCCGGATCGCTACCGGCGACGTGAAGTCGGTTCCGGTCGGCAAATACGCCAAGGCAGCGCTGGAAAAGCTCGGCGCGTGGAACGCGGCCGCGCCGAAATTCGCGATGGCCGAAAGCGTACGCGCGGCACTGACGCTGGTGGCGCGCGGCGAAGCCGTGCTCGGCATTGTCTATGCCACCGATGCCAGGGTCGAACCGGCAGTGAAAATCGTCGGCACCTTCCCGGCCGATTCTCATCCGCCGATCATCTATCCGGTGGCGGCGACCACCTCCGCCGGTCCGGGCGCCGCTGACTATCTCGCCTTTTTGCACTCGTCGGCCGCCAAGAGCATTTTTGAAAAATACGGATTTGCCTTTCTGATTCGCCCATCATCCTGATCGCATTTCCAGCGTGTTCGACATTTCACCCACGGAATGGACGGCGGTGCTGCTCTCGCTGCGGGTTGCGACCGTCGCAACGCTGGTCGCGACCCCGCTCGGGATTGCAGTGGGATGGCTGCTGGCGCGTCGTGAGTTTTGGGGCAAGTCGTTGCTCGACGCGGTCATCCACCTGCCGCTGGTGCTGCCGCCTGTCGTCACCGGCTATCTCCTGCTGCTCACCTTCGGCCACCGCGGCATTGTCGGCGCGTGGCTTGCCGATCATCTTGGCATCGTCTTCGCGTTTCGCTGGACTGGCGCGGCTCTGGCCTGTGGAATCATGTCGTTTCCGCTGCTGGTGCGGCCGATCCGGCTTTCGATCGAGGCCGTGGACCGGCGGCTGGAACAGGCGGCCGCGACGCTCGGCGCGGCTTCCTGGCAGGTGTTCCTGACAGTAACCTTGCCGCTGGCGCTGTCCGGTGTGCTCGCCGGGATGGTGCTCGGATTTGCCAAAGCGCTCGGCGAATTCGGTGCGACCATTACCTTTGTGTCGAACATTCCCGGCGAGACCCAAACCATCTCGTCGGCGATCTATGCGCTGATTCAAACGCCGGATGGCGATGCGGCGGCGATGCGGCTGGTCGTGGTGTCGGTCCTGATCTCAACGGCGGCGCTCGTCGCCTCTGAATGGTTTGCCCGGCGCGCCTTGCTGCGCCTGCACGGAAATTGATCATGCTGCGGGTCGATGTCTCAAAGCGGCTGGGTGAATTTACGATCGAAGCCGCTTTTGCCAGCGAAGGCCGCGTCACCGGCCTGTTCGGCGCATCGGGCGCGGGCAAGACATCGCTGGTCAACATGATCGCAGGGCTGCTGCGGCCCGACCGCGGCGTGATCTCAATCGACGGCGAGACGCTGGACGATACGTCGAGACGGACGCGCGTCGCCGTCTACCGCCGCCGGATCGGCTACGTCTTCCAGGACGCGCGGCTGTTTCCCCATCTCGACGTGCGCAAAAACCTCGACTACGGGCGGCGCATGAACCGCCTCACTGACGACGCCGCTCTCTGGCGGCGCGTCACCGAACTCCTCGACATCGGCGATTTGCTGGATCGCCGCCCCGGAAGATTATCCGGCGGCGAACGCCAGCGGGTGGCGCTGGGGCGCGCGTTGCTGTCGCAGCCGAGATTGCTGCTGATGGACGAGCCGCTCGGATCGCTCGACGAGGAACGCAAGGAAGAGATCCTCCCCTATCTCATCCGTATGCGCGACGAAGCCGGCATTCCCATGGTCTATGTCAGCCACGATCCCGCCGAGATGCGGAAACTGGCCACTCAAGTTGCGATCATCCAGCGCGGACGCGTGACTGCGTTCGGCGGCGCCGAGGTATTACCGGCGGCGCAGACGCCGGCCTGACGCGGTTGAAAGCTTACATTTGGCTGCCAGTCTCGCGCCGTTTTTTATTTTTAGATCCCGGCCACCGACGACCAGAGGCTTGCGAGCTTCTGCTTGAGTGAATCAAGCCGCGTCGTGGCCGGCATCTCGTCGAGATCTTCCGGCAGACGAAGACCGATCACATTCACCCTTCCGCCACTGATGCTGCGCGCCACCAGGACGATGGTGTCGAGATCGAGCGTTGCGCCTTCCTTCGGCGCGTGGTCGAGATGGATGTCGAAATAGTCGGCGAGCGTCAGCCCGGCCTTATCGGCGTCGATCTTGACGCCATAGACCTCCGCCAGCTCACCCAGCGTGTGCTCACCCGATACGGTGAAATCGCCGAGCAAATGCGGATCGGGCGCCGTACTCGGCGGCATATCGACGAAGAAGCGATCGAGCGCCTCCGCCTTCTCCGGCGGCGCGAGCAGGTAGATATAATCGCCGGGACGAACCGGGTCGGCCTCTACCGGCGAGAGAATATGCTGGTCGCGGATCACCAGCGTCGGCTTCGACCAGGACGGGGTGAGGCCGCGCCGGAAAAACAGGCTTTTCGGCCGCACCGGATAACCCACCAGTTGCTGCTCGAGTTGGCCCGGAAGGTCGAGTTCGACCCGCCGCGGGCCGCGATCGGTGCGCGGCAGCGCGACGTGCAGCCGGCGCGCTGCCGCGGCAAGCGTCCATCCCTGCAGCAAGAGCGAAATGACGACGATGACGAACGCGACATCGAAATAGAGATAGGCCTTCGATAGCCCGACCATCATCGGAATCGACGCCAGGAAGATCGCAACCGCGCCACGCAGCCCGGTCCAGGCGATGAATATCTTCTCGCGCCAGTTGAAGCGAAACGGCGCCAAGCAAAGAAAAACCGCAAGCGGACGCGCCACCAGCATCAGCACCAGCGCGACGATCACCGCCGGTCCAATGCTCCCCACGAGACGCTGTGGCGAGGCCAGTAGCCCGAGCAGCACAAACATCACGATCTGCGCGAGCCATGTGGCGGCGTCCAGGAACGTCACCAGCGCATTGTGCGCGCGGGTCGGCCGGTTGCCGATGATGATTCCGGCGAGATAGACGGCGAGAAATCCTGAGGCGTGCACAATCTGCGTGGCGCCGAATACGACCAGCGCGGCCGTGAGCACGAACGGCGCGTGCAGGCCCTGCGGGAGAGCGACGCGGTTCAGCGCAAGCACCACCAGGCGGCCGCCGGCGATCCCGGCCACCGCGCCCAGCACTGCCTCGCGGCCGAGTTCGACGGCGACATGCGTGAACGAACTGTTGCCCACGGAAATCAGCTCGACCAGCATCAGGGTGAGAAACACCGCGAACGGATCGTTGGTGCCGGATTCCGCCTCCAGCGTCGCGCCGACGCGCGGACGCAGCCGCAAGCCTTGCGCATGCACCAACAGAAATACCGCCGCCGCGTCGGTCGAGGCGACCACGGCGCCGACCAGCAGCGCTTCGGTCCAGTTCAGGTCGAGGGCATATCTGGCGACGGGCGCGGTAATCAGCGCCGTCAGCAACACGCCGATGGTCGCGAGCAACATCGAGGGCGCAATCACCGCGCTGATGTTCTGGAAACGCGTTCGCAGGCCGCCATCGAACAGGATCAGCGCCAGCGCCACCGACCCCACCAGATAGGTCGTGCGCAGATCGTCGAACTGAAGCTGGCCGGGGCCGGAATCTCCGGCCAACACGCCGATCAGGAGAAACACCAGCAACAACGGAGCGCCGAAACGCAGCGCCAGCAGGCTCGACAGAATGCCCGCCATGACAAGCACGGCGCCGAGCAGAATGGCTATGCTGACCGAGTCAAGAGAGGCCATGGGTTTTACGTAAATCCTTGCACCAGCATCCTTATCGTCGCCACAGTTCGACGCCAACCCATTTTTGCTGATGCCCGCTCAGCAGGCGCAATCGCGTCTTTGCGCGTCCCAACGATAGCGCTGAGGGCGCGGTTGTGTGAAAATATTGCCCGTATTCGAATCAAGCCCCCACAGAGATCGCCCCGAGACGAGATTTTGACGATGGATTTGAACGACGTCATCGAATACGTGCGAGCGACGGCGCAATCAGTCGGCGCGGTGGTCTCCTCGCCCTGGTTCTACCTGCAATTCGGCCTGATCCTGACCGCGGCCGGAATTGCATTCGCCGCCAACAAAACGTTGCAGGCGCGCGTCAATAACGACTCGCTCGCCAAGCGATGGCCGCTGCCGCTACGGCATCTCGCCCATGTGCTGGTGGCGAGCTTCTCGACCGTCGTGTTTGCGGTTCTGGTCATTGCCGCGCGCATCGCGATGTACCATTCGACCTGGCCGAGCCGCAGCTACATGCTGGTGGTCGCGGCCAAGCTCGCGCTGGCCTGGCTGATTATCCGGCTTGTGACTTCGGTGATCCGCAACGCGTTCCTGGTGAGACTGATATCGCTTTCGGCGTGGCTGATCGCGGCGCTGAGCATCATCAACCAGCTCGAGCCCGCGATCGATGCGCTCGATTCGGTTTCAATCGTTCTGGGCGGATTGCGGCTGACGCCGCTATTGGTGATCAAGCTCTGCCTGCTGTTGATCGCTGCGTTGTGGCTCACCAACGTCGCCAGTAATTTTGCCGAAAACCGCATCAATCAATCTTCCGACCTGACACCGTCGATCCAGGTTCTGCTGGTGAAGATGATCCGGATGGGACTCTTGATCGTCGCGATCGCGGTTGCGCTCAGTGCGGTCGGGATCAACCTGTCGGCGCTGGCGGTATTCTCGGGCGCGGTCGGCGTCGGCATCGGCATCGGCCTGCAAAAGATCGTCGCCAACTTCATCAGCGGCATCATCCTCCTGGCCGACAAGTCGGTCAAACCCGGCGACCTCGTCACCATCGGCGACAGTTCCGGGCGCATCAGTGCGATGAAGACGCGTTATATTTCGGTGGCCGCCGGCGACGGCCGCGAATACCTGATTCCGAACGAGGATCTGGTGACACAAAAGGTCACCAACTGGACCTACACCGACAAGAACACGCTGGTGAAGGTGACTTTCGGCACCAACTACGATTCCGACCCGAGGCAGGTGTGCAAACTCGCGGCCGAAATCGCCGACAGCGCCCCCCGCGCCATCAAGTCCAAGCCGCCCGGCTGCATACTGACCGAGTTCGCCGAGACCGGCATGAAGTTTTCCCTGACCTTCTGGATCGGCGATCCCGACGGGATGGATAAGGTGAAGAGCGAAGTGATGCTGGCGCTATGGGAAGCCTTCAAGCGCGAGGGCATCAAGGTGCCTTATCCCGTGCGCGAAATCCGTGTTCGCGGCGGGGCGCTGCCGATCGACACCACGGTGGAGGTCCCCAGTTGATGCCGCACCCCGGCGGTTCCAGCCTCGGCGGGCAGCTTGCACTACGGGCGCCAATCATTAAATTAAGCGATTACCTTCCCGTCGAGATGCGACCTGCCCATGAGCTATGTTGAGGCCTCGGATACATCCCTGCGCAAGACCGGGCAGATCAAGCTGCACGGCCCGAGCAGCTTTGCCGGCATGCGCAAGGCGGGCGCGCTGGTGTCGAAATGCCTCGACGAACTGACCGACATCGTCAAGGCCGGCCTGCCGACCTCGAAGATCGACGATTTCGTCCGCGAGTTTGCCTTCGGCCATGGCGCGTTTCCGGCGACGCTGATGTATCGCGGCTACCGCTATTCGACCTGCACCTCGATCAACCATGTGGTTTGCCACGGCATGCCCGGTGATCGCGCGCTGAAGGAAGGTGACATCGTCAACATCGACGTCACCTTCATCTTCGACGGCTGGTACGGCGACTTCGAGCCGGATGTACGTGATTGCGCCGATCGCACGCAAGGCCGAGCGTCTGATCGAAGTGACCTATGAAGCCATGATGCGCGGCATTGCCGCCGTGAA
This sequence comes from uncultured Alphaproteobacteria bacterium, assembly GCA_963706265.1. Lineage (GTDB taxonomy): Bacteria > Pseudomonadota > Alphaproteobacteria > Rhizobiales > Xanthobacteraceae > Bradyrhizobium. The sequence continues at coordinate 74,011 of CAVPLO010000001.1, forward strand.
GCCGGGCGCGACCACCGGCGACATCGGCTATGCGATCCAGAGCTACGTCGAGCCGCAGGGCATGAGCGTGGTGCGCGATTTCTGCGGCCACGGGCTCGGCCGCCTGTTCCACGACGAGCCCAACATCATCCATATCGGCAGGCCGGGCGAAGGCGTGCCGCTCAAGCCCGGCATGTTCTTCACCATCGAGCCGATGATCAATCTCGGCAAGCCGCATGTGAAGATCCTGTCCGACGGCTGGACGGCGGTGACGCGCGACCGCTCGCTGTCGGCGCAGTTCGAGCATTCGGTCGGCGTGACCGCGACCGGCGTCGAGATCTTCACGCTGTCGGAACGCCATCAAGAGAAGGCGCCGGCGGCGGCGTGAATTTCCACTTGATCAATCCGCCGCCCACCCTATAGCTTCCTCCGGTCTATTGTGGAGTTTCACAATGATGCCGGAATCGCGTGCAGAAGCCCTGATCCGCCAATGGCAGGAGCAGTTCAGCAGGGACCCCCTGGCGTCCAGGGTCGTCGCCGGTTTGAGCGACAGAAGCAGCGAGATCTGGCACCACGCCTTCCATCTGCTGCAACAAGAGAGCCCGGAATACCGGAACGCGGTGGACGACGAGTTCACGGAAGAATCGAAAGCGCATTGTGGCGAGCTTCTCCGGACGATCGTCTCGATTCCGAGCGGGCGTATCAGGAGGGGCCGCGCCGATCCTTTCGATTTCGTGCGCAGTCACGCGAAATGGCGCGCACAGCGACAGGTGCCTCTCATTGCCTCCCTTCACGCCTATCGCCTGGCCCACCGGACCTATTCGGAGATTTCGCAGCAGCAGCTCTCGCGACACGACAAGCCGGTGGACGTCGTCCGCTCACTCACCATGCTATCGAATTTCTGGATTCAGCTCTTTGACCATGTCGGCGCGGTGCTTGCCGAGGCCCACGCCGTCGAGGAAGGCCTCATCATCGCGCAAAACACCCGAAGCTACGGTGAATTGATCGACGGACTTCTTCGCGGCGTGTTTCCAACCGACTCCGAATCCGAGAAGCTCTGCGCGCGCTGCGGCATCCGGCCCGGCGCTACAATGGCAGTCGCCATCGCCAGGCCTCAGCCGGCGGGGAGCGGCAAGGCGACCGATCTCGAAGTTACTCTCCGCTCATTTGTGCGTCTCGTCGAGCAGGCGCTGCCGCCCACCATGTTTGGCCGCCTGGTTGATATCAGAAACGGCGAGGTTCAGGTGATCGCGTGCCACGAGAGCGAGACCGCCCGCGCCACGGTGAGGGCGTTACAGCAAAATGGCTTTTCGAAACGGGCCGGCAAAGGTCATTCGACCCGTGTCGGGGTTAGCCTGGACGTCAATGACGTCTCCCACCTGCCGCGAGCGCTCGAGGAAGCCCGAACGGCGCTCGACTTCGCCAGTTCCACAACGCCCCTGATGCATTTTGCGGCGATCGACTTGTCGGACTTCCTGGTACGGCGCGCCGACAGCGCCGCCATTCGCCTGCTTCCCGGTTGGGTCACTCATTTTCAGATGCCCGGCGGCGAGCAGACGACCGACTTTTCTCGGACGGTCCGTGCGTTTGCCGATTGCAGTTTCAACGTCAAACGGACCGCTCGGCGACTGGGCGTTCATACCAACACCGTCTATTTCAGGCTGAACAGAATCAAGAAGCTGACCGGGGTCGATCCCCGCACCTATTCCGGCATGACCAGCGTCCTGACCGCGCTTCGGCTTCTCGAAGTCCAAGGCCCAAATGGACGTTCGATAAATCATCAGGTCTGAATCTCTGCCTCCACCATTCGAAACCCCAAATCGCCGCTGAATCTCGATCTGTCGACTTATTGTGGAATTTCACAATACGCCGGCGCGTCGCTTATGGATCGTTGACACTATCCACCGAGATGTTGGCTAACGTAACTTGCATCCGCTTCTCCCGGACGACGCGCCGGGGAGCGTGGCGACGGGTCAGCAAGAACCCGGGCTGTTCGAATTTGAGGAGGCGATCGGGTCGGATGGCGGACTTTGTGCACGAAATCAACATCGCCGCGAAGGCGGACGCCGTCCGAAATCTGATTTCCTCGCATGGCGACAAGTGGTGGAGCACCAACGCAGTCATCGATGACCGCGAAGGCGGGACTTGCGAGTTTCGCTTCCCGAGCGCGGGGTTCCATGCCGCGGTTCGTGTGCTGAAGAATATGCCTCATCTGATCGAATGGCGCTGCGTGGGCTCGACCTTGTCACCGGCGGCGTTGGAGGCCTCGGGTGGGACGGACCCGCACGAATGGGTCGGCACCACGATCAGGTTTCACGTCTTGCCAATCGAACCGGGAAGTACCCGCCTTCGGCTCGAACATCTGGGCCTTGGTGCCTCGGCGCAATTCTATTCGACCCAAAACAATGTCTGGGCCTTTTATCTCGAGAGTTCTCAAGAGCCTCGCGGAAACCGGCAAGGGTAGCCCCTTTCAAGGCGGCCGCCCGGGTGCGGACACTGTCGACACCCCACCGGCCTCTTAAGGCAACGACATCACCGCCCAATCCAGATGGAGCCGATATGCCGATCTATACAATTGCCGAGTACCAAGTGAGGCCTGATGGTGTCGACAAGGTAAAGCGCGCGATCGAGGAGTTTGTCCCTTACGTTCAATCGAAGGAGCCGGGCACGCGGATGTACACCGCCTGGCATTGCGAGAGTGATCCAACGAAATTCGTGCATTTCTTCATCTTCGAGAACGAAGCCGCACACATCGCGCACAGCCGATCGGACGCGGTGAAGAAATTCGAGGCGGCCTATGGGCCGGAGCTTGTCAGTGATGGCGTGAAATTCACCGATTACAAACTGATTGCCTCAAAGGGGCGGTAGCCGCAGACGTCATTGCGGCCAGAATCATTGGAGTGGAGCATGTCGGCAGTCGAGACGAACAAGGACGTGGTGCGTGAATTCACGCGGGTCTTCAAGAATGAGCACAATGTCGATGGCATCGACCACCTGTTTGCGCCGGACTTCGAGCACCACTTCACCGTGCCCGTCAGCCTCGGCCTGCGCGGACTTCAGGAGATCGGCCGGATCATGAATACGGCTTTTCCGGATGTCGTGGTCACCGAACTCGATCTTATCGCCACCGAAGATACGGTTGTCGAACGCAGCGCCGCTATGGCGAAGAACGCCGGCCCCTATCTCGACCGGCCGCCCACCAATGCGCCCTGTCATTGGTCGGAGATCCACATTTATCGGCTCCGTGATGGAAAGATCACCGCTCATTGGGCCGAAGTGGCCATGCTCGAGCTTCTGACCCAAATCGGCGCCGTCAAGCCCGCCTGACGGCCGGCACTCATCACACGAGATTCTCCTCTTGCACCGAAACGGCGCGGTCACGATCGCTCAATTCCGCTATCGAGGAGACTGAGAGCCGAGGCGGCTTGGCGGAAGCAGCAACATTCTCCAAGTAAACGTCCTTGCCTTTTGCGAGATTTCTCCGGAGGGCACGAGACCTGCCACTGGAGAATATCGATGGCCAACGAATCGCTTTCATTTATCGACGCGCTGTGCGGTGCCGCCGGCCCGGCGCGCGACCGTGATGACAACAAAATGATGCTCTACGGGCAGTTCGTCGGAGCATGGGACGGAACCGTTACGAGATACGGCGCCAACGGCGAACGCTTCGATTCAAGCGCGGAAGTTCATTTCGGCTGGGCGCTTGAAGGTCGCGCCATTCAAGACGTCTGGATCGTGCCTTCGCGGGTCGGACGGACCGCCGACGAAGCCGACCGGATGTACGGGACAACCCTGCGGGTCTATGACCCAGAGCAAGACAGCTGGGATATCACCTTTATCGATCCGGTCAGACAGACACATGACCGAATGACAGGGCGGCAAGTCGGCCCTAACATCGTCCAGGAGTATCGCAAGGCTCAGGGCACGATCTGCCAGTGGTGCTTCACGGAGATCGAGACCAATTCCTTTCATTGGATCAGCCGCGAATCCACCGATGAACGCGGGACCTGGCGTCTGACCGGCGAATATCATCTCAAGCGCAGGGCCCGGGCGTAGAGCGCGCGGGGCCTCGGGAGCATCCACGCAACTGACGCTTGGCGATTTTCGCCGCACTTCGCGGTTGCAAAACTCGGCCGCTCCGGCACATTGAAGCCGATGGGCAGCGAGACGGGCGATCAGATCAACCAAAAGGCGGGCGAGGAGCCACCGCATTACCACGGCCATCGCGAGCGGCTGCGCGAGCGCTTTCGCCAGGCGGGAGCCGGTGCGCTGAGCGACTATGAATTGCTCGAGATGGTGCTGTTCCGGGTGATCTCGCGCGGCGACGTCAAGCCGCTGGCCAAGACCCTGATCAAGACCTTCGGCTCGTTCGCCGAAGCCATTCATGCCCCCGAGACCCGCCTGCGCGAGATCAAGGGCGTTGGCGAGGCGACCATCACCGAATTCAAGCTGATGGCCGCAGCCGCGCACCGGATCGCCAAAGGCGAGCTGCAGCAGCGCGCGCTGTTGTCGTCCTGGAACGAGGTGCTCGACTATTGCCGCACCCACATGGCGTTCGCCGACAAGGAGCAGTTTCGCATTCTCTTTCTCGACAAACGCAACCAGTTGATTGGGGACGAGGTACAGCAGACCGGCACCGTGGATCACACACCGGTCTATCCGCGCGAGGTGGTCAAGCGGGCGCTGGAATTGTCCGCAACCGCGGTGATCCTGGTCCATAACCATCCCTCCGGCGATCCGACGCCGTCGCAGGCCGACATCCAGATGACCAAGGCGATCATCGGCATCGCGGACCCGCTCGGCATCGCCGTACACGACCACATCATCGTCGGCAGGAACGGCCACGCCAGCTTGAAGGGCATGAAGCTGATCTAGATGGCGACCAGCGCGCCGCTCGGCTAATCTCTCGCCATATCTGCGAAGGACCTACCGAACCAGCCGATGGCCTCACCTCCAGTCAAGCATCCGAAACGGAAAGTCCACATTGACTGTGGCGAGTACCTTCTCCGCACCATTACCGCCAACGACGCTACCGATCGCTGGGCCGCCTGGATGGAGGATGCGGAAGCCAGCGAGATGCTGAACGCCCCGCGCAAGGCCATGACCCGGGATGAGTTGATCGCCTACATCAAGGGATTCGATCAGCGGACGCGCATCCTGATCGGGATTTTCGAGAAGCCAAGCGGCCTGTTGCTCGGCTTCCTGCGTAACGACGTCAATTTCGAGACCGGCCAGTTTCTGGTGAGCATGATCATCGGCGAGCCGGAATACCGCAACTCCGGCGTCACCAACGCAGTGACGGTGCCGTTCCGCGACTATTTTTTCGAGACGCTTGGGATGAAGGTGATGCTGGCGACCGCGCTCGCGCATAACCGCCCGATCATTCACTATCTCTACGCGACAGGCTGGACGCTCGACCGCACCATCGAGCGCCATATCAAGTCGAACCAGGACGGGCGGATGTTCGACCTCTGTTTCTTCAGCCAGACCCGGGAAGCCTGGCGCGCCTGGAAAAAGGCCAGAGGCAAATAAAGCGCGCTGCTCTCGCCAGGCATGCTGCGCCATGTGGCAATAGCGACTGCAATCTATCGTTGCATTCAACCAGATCGTCGTTCTATATTTTTTAGAGTCATTCTCGAAATCGAGATTTTTGTCCCGTTCCAGGTTTCCGGACTACCACGAGGACCATGAGACGACGTTTCAGGACGGGAATTGCTGTGCTCGCCCTTATAATCGGGCTGAGGGGCAGTTCTGTCGCGGGGCCATTCGAAGATACCCTTGAGGCGCTGAAACGCGAGGACCGTGCGACTGCCGTACAGTTGCTGGCCCCGGCGGTGAAAAAGGGGGACGTGCCCCAATGGGCTCTTAGCGTCGGACCTATTCCCACGAATAGCACGCCCACCACCCCTTCCGCATTCTCTCCATTTCCAATAGAGCTCGGCCTCATCTTGGCTATTTTCGTTGTCGGCCGCATTGTTGTAGCTCTTAAGAAACAGGAGATTCGGAATCGTCGAGCGCGCCGCGCCGAATTCTTCAGGAGTTTGCCGCCGGAGGTGCTCGCGGAGTCCGAACGCACCCAACAGCTCGCGGAGGAACGCCCTTGGGAGCCCATCACCTTTAGCTGCGATTCCATCGAAATGCTGGAAAAGGGCTTTCGTTTCCGTGCGGCCGGCGTCCATCAGGGCCATGCGTTTGGCTTTACCTTTGCACTAACGATGTCTTACGGGCCAGTTGCTCTTTGCGAATGGATGCCTGACGCTGCCACCAGCGACGGACTGATCGACATTTTTGCCCACTACGCTGACATTCCGCGCGACGACAGTCGCTTTGATGCTTCGGTGAAAGCCAGTGCGATTATTCTCCAAGCCGAGCCCCCGAATGTCCCAGTCTCTCGGGTAGCCCGTCTCCATTGCAAGATATTCTTTGAACTCACCGAGGATAATGCGGAGATTTATCTCAATCTCGACTTCGCCGAGAAAGCCGGCATCATCGACGAGAAAGATCCGATCTATCGAAAAAGTCTAGTTCATGCATTCAAGAGCGGCGTCCAGCCAGAGACGACCCCGCCGTGACGAAGATGCACTTGACGCGCCATATCTTGGCGGCATGCACCGGACGTCCAGAGAGGAAACAAGATTGATCGACCTTACTTCGCCGGCCTTCCGGAACTGAGGCCCGTCGTAGAGATCGCCGCATCGGCGGCACGTCTCTTTAGCAGATCGCGTTCGCGCTTGTTGTCCGTCAGCGCCGCCGCCGCCTCGAACGCGCTTTCGGCTTCCGGGAAACGTCGGAGCTTGTAGAGCAGGTCGCCTCGCACGCTTTCGAGCAAATGATAGGCCTTGAGCGCCGGCTCGCGCGCCAGCCGGTCGGCGATCGCAAGCCCGGCTTCCGGTCCCTCCGCCATACCGACCGCGACGGCGCGGTTGAGTTCGACGACCGGTGAATTCACGCGTTGGGTGAGTTCGGAATAAAGCGCCGATATCTGCCGCCAATCGGTTTCCGCAGGGGTTGCGGCCCGCGCATGGCAGGCGATGATCGCGGCCTGAAGCGAATAGAAGCCGCCGGCGCCGCCGAGTTCTCGCGCGCGGCCGAGCGCCAGCAGTCCCCGCTTGATCTGCAACAGATCCCACAGCGCGCGGTTCTGCTCGAGCATCAGAACGGGCTCGCCCTTTGCATCCGTGCGCGCCGCGGTGCGTGAGACGTTCAGCTCCATCAACGCAAGCAGGCCATGGACCTCGGGTTCGCGGGGCGCAATCGACGTCAGGATGCGGCCGATGCGGAGCGCTTCATGGCAAAGTTGCGGACGCAGCCAATGCTCGCCGCTGGCTGCCGTATAGCCTTCGTTGAAGATCAGGTAGACGACTTCGAGCACGGCGGCGATCCGTTCCGACAACTCTTCGCCGCGAGGGGTCTCGTAAGCCAGCCCCGACTCCGAAAGCGTTCGCTTCGCGCGGACGATGCGTTGGGCGATGGTCGCATCCGAAGCCAGAAAGGCCCTTGCGATTTCCTGCGTGGTCAGGCCGCAGATCATCCGCAATGCCAAAGCCACGCGCGCCTCAGGCGACAACAGCGGATGGCATGCCGTAAAAATCAGCCGCAGCATCTCGTCGCCGATGTCGTCGTCAAGCGCGGCGTCGAGATCAGGCATCGCTTGCTGCTCCGCTTCCAGCTCGAGCGCGACCAGTTCATGTTTGCGCGCGAGCATGCGGGCACGGCGCAGATAGTCCAGCGCGCGCCGCTTGGCCGCCGCCATCAGCCAGGCGCCCGGCCTTTCTGGAATTCCACTCAAGGGCCAGTGCTCAAGCGCCGCCAACAGGGTGTCCTGCGTCAGTTCTTCCGCCAGCGGCACGTCACGCAGCATTCGCGAAAGGCCGGTGATCAGCCGGGGCTGCTCGACCCGCCAGGCGGAGAGAATGGCGTGATGGGTGTCGCCGGCCGTCACGGCTGAGGCGGCCGACCGCGGGCGTCGGCCGTCAAGGGCCTGCAAACGCGCGAAGCTCGCACGTTCCTTCCCAGCCCGGCATGTGGTCGAGGTGGAGTTGCATGAACTCCCTTGCCATCGCCACCGCCTCCTGCTTGTCGCGCAGCTCAAAAATCGCATAGCCGCCGACGACCTCCTTGGCTTCGACGAATGGGCCGTCGATCACGCTGAGCTTGCCGTCCTTGATGCGCACCTGCGCACCGGTCTGAACCGGCATCAACCCGCCATTGTCGAGCATGCGGCCCGCCTTGATTTCCCGGTCGGCCAATTTGTGCATCGCCTCCATGAGCTCGGGGGTCGGATTTCCGGGAGGGCCGGGGTGTTTGACCAGGTACATGAAACGCATATGGGAACTCCTTCCAGGGCGAGCCCGCGGGCACCCTGCCCCCGGAACTGTCTCGCTAATGGTACGACGAGCCGACTGACGGCGGATCGACACGGATCCAAAAAAAATACGCCGCCAGCAACGGCAGGCCTACTGCCGCACCATGATCAGCGGATCGGCGCTATCAGGCACCAGTCGCCACTGTGCGTTGTCGTCGGCCTCGAACTGCCAGGTTTCACCTTTGTCAGACATCAGCAGGATCTGGCCGTGCTCCAACCGCCAATGCGTCGGCGCGAACGCGGCGACCGTGGAATCGCATTTCGGTTTCAGGTAGACCTTGAAATTGTCCTGACCGGCGTCGGTGTTGGTGAGAGTGAGGCCACAGATGGCCTGGCCACTGCCGCGCACCATCGCCCAGTCGCCGATCATCTGGTCCATCGATTTAGCGAGCGAACGCGCCGCGGCTAGGTTTTGCAGGATATAGATGCCCTCGCCCTGCCTCATACCTTCGAAGATGCCGCTTTCGACTTCGGTGAAATCGATCACCGGCTGGCCAGTCGCATCCTGCAGGCGGACGATATCGAGCCCCTTGATGTTCCAGGCGGTGATATCCTTGGTGAATGGCAGCGCGTTGGCGCAGCCCGGCTCCAGCTCAAGCTTCAGGCCTTGCGGGGTTGCGTCACCCTTCAATGTGACGACGCAGGTCTTGCTGCGCTCGGTGGTCGAAAGCTCCCACTGGCCGATCATGTCTTTTCTTAACGTGGCGGCATCCTGCGCCGCGGCAGGATGTCCGCAGACAAGCGACACCGCGAGCGCTGCAACCGCAATGCCCGGCCGGCTGCGCATCAGCGGCTCTTCACCGGAGTTTCGGCAATCGGGGTCAATGGCGGCTTGCCGGCGAACCAGGCTTTGAGGTTGTCGACCACCAATTGATCCATCGCATTGCGGGTGACGACCGACGCCGAGCCGATATGCGGCAGCAGCACCACATTCTGCATCGTCTTCAACTCGTCCGGCACCGCGGGCTCCTTGGCGAACACGTCGAGGCCCGCCGCCAGGATGGTTCCCGACTTCAACGCAGCGATCAGCGCCTCTTCATCGACCACCGAGCCGCGCGCGACATTGACGATGACGCCGCGGGGCCCGAGCGCGTTCAGGACGTCGGCGTTGATCATCTTGGCGGTCGAGGGACCGCCGGGCACGATCACCACCAGCGTATCGACCGCCTTCGCCATCTCGATCAGGTCGGGATAGTGCTTGTAGCTGACGCCGGAGACCGGATTGCGCGAATGATAGACCACCGGCACCAGTGAAGCTTCCAGCCGGCGCGCGACCGCCTGGCCGATCCGGCCCATGCCGACGATTCCGACCTTGCGGTCCCGGAGCGAGCCGGCGCTGAGGGGATATTGCTGCGTCGTCCACAGTCCGGAGCGCAGGTAGCGGTCGGCCTTGATGAATTCGCGCAACGTGGCGATCAGCAGTCCCATCGCGATATCGGCGACCTCTTCGGTCAGCACGTCCGGCGTGTTGGTCACGACAATGTTATGCTCGCGCGCATGATTGGCATCGACGTGGTCGTAGCCGACACCGAAAGACGCCACGATTTCGAGTTTCGGAAACATCGCCATCACGGCGCCGTCGCAACGGACGGTGCTGTAGGTGACGGCGGCGCCGCGAATTTTTGCGACCACCGCCGGGCTCACGCGATCAAGGTCGGCGCGGCTTTCAAAGGGATGGAGCACGAACAGATCGGAAAAGCCGTTGTCGACGATCGGCTTGTTCGGTCCGTAGATCAGAAGATCGATCTTCTCCGATGAGATATTTCCACCCATTTTTTAATTTTCCTTTCCAAGCGCGCTCTCATGCCAGCGCCGCAGCATCAGATGCGAAACTAGCGCCAGCAGCCCATAAATGACAATTCCGGCGGCCGAGAGCAACAGCAACGCAGCGAACATTCTGGGAATGTTGAGGCGATAGCCGGATTCCGCAATCCGGTAGGCAAGGCCAGATCCGGCGCCAGCTGACCCGGCGGCGATTTCGGCCACGACCGCGCCGATCAGCGACAGGCCGCCGGCGATGCGAAGCCCGCCCAGGATGAACGGCAATGCGGCGGGCAATTTGAGGAAACACAGCGTTTGCAGCGGCGATGCCCGATAAAGCTGGAACAGGCCCGCGAGGTTGCGATCCACCGAATTCAGGCCCAGCGTCGTGTTGGACAGCACTGGAAAGAAAGCGACGATCCAGGCGCAAACCACAACCGCCGTGGGTTGCGACAAATAGATCAACAATAGTGGCGCAATCGCGATCACGGGCGTGACCTGCAACACCACCGCATAGGGGAATAGCGAATATTCCAGCCACTTCGACAGGTTGAACAACAGCGCCAGCGCGACCCCGCCGACGGCGGCGGCCACAAAGCCTTCGAACGTGGTCAAAAGCGTCGTCAGCAGCGAGCGGGAGAGTACGCCCCAATCGCTGATCAGCGTTTCAAAGATTGCCGACGGCGCCGGCAAAACATACGGCTTGATGTCACAGGCCCGCACCACGATTTCCCACAGCCCGATGCCCGCCACGAGCACCACGATGGGCAGCAGAAGGCGCACGAGACGCAGTGCGCGATTGCCGGCAGGCGCGGGAGCGGCAAACGATCGGGAGATGCCGGGCGTGCTCATGCCGGCCGGCCGGAATAGGAAGGGGCGAGCGCGTCAGACACTTTCCGGCAGTAGCCGGCATAGTCGGTCGAGGTGCGAAAATCTTCCGACCGCGGCTCGACCGTCTCGATGGCAATTTCTGTCGCGATGCGTCCGGGCCTTGATGTCATCACCAACACGCGTTGCGACAGATAGACCGACTCAAAGACGGAATGCGTGACGAAAATGACGGTCTTGCGTAAGGAGCGCCACAATGCGAGCAGATCGTTATTGAGGCGGAAGCGGGTGATTTCGTCCAGCGCCGCGAAAGGCTCGTCCATCAACAGAATGTCCGGATCGGTGACCAGCGCGCGGGCGAGCGAGACGCGCATCTTCATGCCGCCGGACAGTTCGCGAGGGTAGCTGTCAGCAAATTCGGAAAGCCCGACTTGCGCGAGCGCCTCATCGATGCGCGTTTTCGCGGCGGACATCGGCACGTGCGCGAGTTTCAACGGCAAGCGAACGTTGTCGCGCACCGTCGCCCACGGCATCAAGGTCGGCTCCTGAAACACAAAGCCGATCGGATGGGCGCCGTTCGCCGTCACCGCCGGCCGCGCGACGTCGACCGTTCCGGAAGTCGGAGCACTCAGACCGGCAATCAGGCGAAGCGCGGTGGATTTGCCGCAGCCGGACGGTCCAAGCAGCGATACGAACTCGCCGCGGCGAACCTCGACATCGATCGGCCCAAGCGCCATCACGCCGTTGTCGTAGGCCTTGGTGACGTCACGCAGGCTGACCGCAAGCCCCGCCGGTTCAGCGCTCACTCCAGCCAACGCGGCAGAATCGGCCATTTTTCCGCGGCCTCAGTTCTTCGGCCGCAGATCGAGGCCGACACCCTTGTTGATGAAACGAAGCGTGTAGGACTTGCGATAGTCGATATCAGGGCGGACGACATGGGCGCGCACCATCTTGTCGAAGAAGCTCGCCATCCGCGCATCGTTCATGGCGCCGATGCCGTCGCGCAACGAATCCCCGGAATCGACGATCCCGTATTCCTTCATCCTGGCGACGGAATAGGCGAGCAGTTCGTCGGTCATTTCCGGATTGAACTTCTTGATCATCGCGTTCCCAGCCGCGTTGTCGCCATAGAGGTAATGGTACCAGCCGATAATCGAAGCATTGACGAAGCGCTGCACCAGGTCCGGCTTCTTGTCGATCACGTCACGGCGCGTTTCGATCAGGGTCGAATAGTTGTTCAAGCCGTAATCGGCCAGCAGGATGATGCCAGGCTTGAAACCGGCGGTCTTCTCGATGGCGTAGGGCTCGGATGTGACATAGCCCTGCATCGCGCTGTGCTTGTCGGCCAGGAACGGCTGCGGATTGAAAGTGTAAGGCTTCACCTTGTCTTCGCTAAATCCGTATTCGGACTTCAACCACTGGAAATAGCTCGAAATGCCTTCCTTGGAGATGAACAGCGTCAGCGGCTTGAGATCTTCCAGCTTGGTGAACTTGAATTCCGGATGCGTCAGCAGCACCTGCGGATCTTTCTGGAAGATCGCCGCAACCGTAATCAGCGGCACATTATTGGCGACGGCATCGAACGACATCAGCGTGTTGGCGGCCATGAAGAAGTCGATCTTGCCGGCGATCAACAGCATGCGGTTGTTCTCGTTCGGACCGCCGGGCACGATCGTGACGTCGAGACCGTATTTTTGATAGGTGCCGTCGGCCACCGCCTGAAAGAATCCGCCATGCTCGGCCTCGGCGACCCAGTTGGTGCCGAAGGAGACCTTGTCGAGCGTGGTCTGGGCGTACCCCGGCGATATGGCCGCCGCCATGACGACCAGCAAGAGAGCCGTCAACGCCCGCAAAAGTATCCGTACCGCCGATCTGAAATCCCCACACCTCAAAGTTCGTTTAGGCGATTTCAGATCGAATGGCGGTCCTGGAATCGTTAATCTGCCGGAGCCCATAGCTTTCCGACCGTCGCAAAATGGTGGCGCTGCGAGGGAATGCGACCTTCGGAAAGCGGGCGCGAGCTTCATGATTGGACTCCGTAGGTCATTTTGCCTCATGATGGGGGACGACTAGTGCCGCCTATTTGAAGTTCCTGCGCCACAAGCGGCAAATCCGGTTCAGGAACTTCAAATAGAAAACCGGCACTAGAAACAATAAGTTTGCTGGTGCCCATGACTTTCCGAAGTTCGTGAAAGGTGGTTGCTGAGGTGGAGCACGAACGTCGGAAAGTGGGCACTAGATGTCCCATACAAACTATCTTTGCGCGATGACTTCAACCCTCCCGCCCCGCGATTGGACCGACATTCGCTGGCCTGAATTGGCCGGCACCGATCGCGCGCGCTGGATTGCAGTGCTGCCGCTGGCGGCGACCGAACAGCACGGGCCGCATCTGCCGCTTGAGACTGACGTCCTGATTGCGCAGGCCTATCTCGCGCGGGTGCGCGAGCAGCTACCCGACGCGCTGCCCGTCACCTTTCTGCCGGTTGAGCGGATCGGCATTTCGACCGAACATACCGATTTTCCGGGCACGCTGACGCTGACGCCCGAAACAGCCCTCAGGGATTGGATGGCGCTGGGCGAAAGCGTTGCACGGGCGGGCCTTAAAAAGCTTGTGATCGTCACCAGCCACGGCGGCAACAGCGCCGCGATGAGCCTGGTCGCGCAGGAGCTGCGCGCCCGTCACCGCATGCTGGTGGTCACGACATCCTGGGGCCGGCTCTCGGCGCCGGAGACGCTGTTTCCCGCCGAAGAAGTCGAGCACGGCATCCATGGCGGCGCCGTCGAAACCTCGATCATGCTGGCGCGATATAGCGCCGAGGTACGGCGCGAGGCGATCGCCGATTTCCGTCCCTCGACGATTGCGATGAAGAAGGATTTTCGCTGGCTCTCCGCGCGGCGGCCGGCACCGTTCGCCTGGCAGACCCAGGACCTTCATCCGAGCGGCGCGGTGGGCGATGCAACGCAGGCCTCTGCCGAGAAGGGCGAGCGCCTGATCGATCAGGGCGCCAAGGCATTCTGCGAATTGCTCGGCGAGGTCGACCGCTTCGACCTCAGACTATTGTCCAATCGTCCGAAAATCTGACTGCAGTTCCGAGCGCGGCCCGTCGTGGCGGACCGGATAGTTAGGTGCACGCTTGACATAGCATAGGGGGGTATCCTATATCAGGGAATGTCCCATACCATCAAAGAAAAAAAGAAGCTGCTCGCGCGTGTCGGCCGCATCCGCGGCCAGGTCGAAGCCATCGAGCGGGCGTTGTCGGAAGAGGCCGGATGCGAGCGCATCATGCACATGATCGCCGGCATCCGCGGCAGCGTCGCCGGGCTGATGGCGGAAGTGGTCGAGGATCACATCCGCACCCATTTGGTCGATCCTGAAAAGAATCCCGGCGCGCTCAATGCCGAAGCCGCCGATCAACTCATCGATGTGGTTCACACGTATCTGAAGTGAGGCCAACATGACGGACCCCGGCACGGCCTTTCAGACGGCGCCGCACAGCCACGTGTTCCTCGGCCCCGATCATGCGCAGGCAGAGCGGCGCACATGGGCGGTCATCATCCTTTGCACGGTCATGATGATCGCCGAAATCGTCGGCGGCGTCTTGTTCGGCTCGCTCGCCCTGATTGCCGACGGCCTGCATATGTCGACGCATGCGGGCGCGCTGCTGCTCGCCGCGCTCGCCTATACCTTTGCGCGCCGATATGCGGCCGATCCGAATTTCACGTTCGGAACCGGCAAATTCGGCGATCTCGCCGGCTATTCCAGCGCCATTGTGCTGGCGATGATTGCGCTTCTGATCGGCTACGAAGCGGTGTCACGTTTCCTCGACCCGGTTCCGATCGCCTTCAACGAAGCCATCCCGATCGCGGCGCTTGGGCTTCTGGTCAATATTGCCAGCGCCTGGCTCTTGGCCGGTGGCCATCATCACGGTCATGCGCATGACCATGGCCATTCGCACGATCATGATCACCCACACGACCACTCACACGATCATGACCACGACCACGCAGACGGTGAAGATGGTCACCATCGCGATAACAACATGCGCGCCGCCGTGGTTCACGTCATGGCGGATGCCGCGGTCTCCGTCCTGGTCATCGTCGGCCTGCTGCTCGCACGCGCCTTCGGCTGGCTCTGGATGGACCCGCTCGCCGGCTTGATCGGCGCGCTGGTGATCGCGAGCTGGTCGGTTGCGCTGATACGCGATACGGGCGCGATTCTGCTCGACCGTACGCCGGACCCCGGCATGGCCGCGAAACTGAAGGCGACCATCGAAAGCGAAGGCGACTGCGTCACCGACCTGCACCTGTGGCGGTTGGGACCGGGACATCTCGGCGCCATCGTTTCGATTGCGACGTCGGCTCAGCGCGAGCCTGCGCACTACCGGCAACGGCTGGCGGATTTCCGGGATCTGTCGCACGTGACGGTCGAGGTTCAGCACCTCTCGTAACTCTGCGGTTGACAGCAAAGGGAACCCGGCGTAGTTGCCGCTCGTCACTGTAACATTAGTGTCAAACAAATCCTTCAATCCTGACAGAACGGCCATGGGCAGTACCACCTTCGGCGACGCGAACCCGGCGATGACCGGGTTGACGGCGCCGGCAACATTCAAAAGCGATCGCGCTGGCCACCGCCGCGTGAGGGATGACGGTCCCGCCTAGGCGGACTGTCCGCTCACCGGCCTGCCGCGCTGATCGCGGACGTGGAGGCGAGCGATGTTCGACAAGAACAGCAACAGATTTCCAGTGGCCTGCCCGTTTTGCGCGGGCTTTCGCCATGCCCGCAATTCGCAAGACCGGATCGGAAGTGGGTCATGATCGCCTCGATCGATCAGACCGCGTTCAACCTCGGCGTGGCGACGCTGCTCGGCGCCTGCATCGGCTTCGAACGCCAATGGCGCCAGCGCATGGCGGGACTGAGAACCAATACGCTGGTCGCGATCGGCGCGGCGAGCTTTGTCGTGTTCGAAAGCCTGTTTCCCGACGCAAGCAAGTCCGACCCGGGTAGCCGCGCAAGTCGTCTCGGGAATCGGCTTTCTCGGCGCCGGCATCATTTTTCGCGAGGGACTTCAGGTGACCGGCCTCAACACCGCGGCAACGCTGTGGTGTTCGGCCGCCGTGGGACTGCTTGCAGGCAGCGGCCACCCGGCGCATGCGGCCGCCGCAACGCTGTTTGTCGTGCTCGTCAACCTGACCTTGCGGCCGCTGGTACGGCTCATCAACCGGCAACCGATCGTGCAGACCGAGACCGATTTTCGCTACAACGTTCGCGTGGTCTGTCGAAGCCCGGAGGAAGCCCATGTCCGGGCGCTGCTGTTGCAGGGCACCGGCAACGGTCACCTCAGCCTGCGGCAGCTCGACAGCACCGATCTGGAGGACAGCGGACGTGTCGAGGTCAACGCGCTGCTCACCTCCGTCACCAAAAACGACGCCGTGCTCGAACAGGTCGTCGGCCGCCTCAGCCTGGAGCCAACGGTTTCGGCGGCAAGCTGGAGCGTCGGCCCCATTCTGGAATAGCTGAGACTTGCAATTACGAAAATCCGGTGCTCTTTCAAGCTTCCCGCTCGGCCATAAGCCCATCATAAATCCGGCCTGTTCCCCGGCCTCGGTTCACTCTTCTCGAAGCCGGACGCCGGGCATTCAACAAGGCAGCACGCATGACGCTGAACGACATTCTGACGCCGAGACTGGGGCAGGCGCTGCGGCCGAACGTCTGGGACCTGGTCGCGCTCGTCCTTGTGATCGGCGCGATGGTGCTGATCGTCTATGGCGGCGAGCAGACCACGCTGCCGCTGTCCGCGCTCGATGCTGCTCCGGTTTCGCTCGATCCGGCCAATTTGCCGCTCTACGCACTGCGAACGACGATGCGCATGCTGCTCGCCATCGTCTGCTCGATCATTTTCACGCTGGTGTACGCGACGCTCGCCGCCAAGAGCCGGCGGGCCGAGTTGGTGCTGATTCCGCTACTCGACATCCTGCAATCGGTGCCGATCCTCGGCTTCCTCACCTTTACGGTGGCCTTTTTCCTGAATCTGTTTCCCGGCCAGGTGTTCGGCGCCGAACTCGCCTGCGTGTTCGCGATCTTCACGAGCCAGGCCTGGAACATGACCTTCAGCATGTACCAGTCGATCCGCAACGTGCCGAAGGATCTCGAAGAAGCCTCGCAGAGCTTTCATCTTTCCGGATGGCAGCGCTTCTGGCGGCTCGACGTGCCCTTCGCGATGCCCGGGCTGATCTGGAACACGATGATGTCGATGTCCGGCGGATGGTTCTTCGTCGTGGCGTCGGAAGCGATCACGGTCGGCAATACCACGGTCACCCTGCCCGGCATCGGCTCCTACGTCGCACTCGGCATCCAGCAGCAGAATCTGCCCGCAATCGGCTACGCCATCCTGACCATGCTGCTCGTGATCATTGCCTACGACCAGTTGCTGTTCCGCCCCGTGGTGGCCTGGGCCGACAAATTCCGCTTCGAACAAACGGCCTCCGGCGCGGCGCCGACCTCCTGGATGCTCGACCTGTTCCGCC
Source organism: uncultured Alphaproteobacteria bacterium (assembly GCA_963706265.1). GTDB lineage: Bacteria > Pseudomonadota > Alphaproteobacteria > Rhizobiales > Xanthobacteraceae > Bradyrhizobium. The sequence goes on from CAVPLO010000001.1 coordinate 91,469, forward strand.
GCACGCGGGCCCTGCGGGCGCTGACCGCGCCCTTTGCCGCCACCAACAAGGTTTTTTCGAATCTTCATGTGGGACTTCCGGAGAGCGTGCGCTTCTCCTTCAAGTCCGGATCATCCTCGCGCGTGGTCGACGCACTCTGGCTTGCCGTGATCGCGGTCGCCACCTGCTATGCCGGCTGGCGAGCCTATCAATTCATGTCGGCGACGCTGAGCCTCGCGGACGTTTCTACCGCGGTGGGCGATGGCTTCATTACGCTTGCCCGTGTCATCGTGCTGATCGCGCTCGCCTCCCTGATATGGGTGCCGATTGGCGTGTGGATCGGGCTTCGGCCGAAACTCGCCGAGCGCGTGCAGCCGCTGGCGCAATTTCTGGCCGCGTTTCCGGCCAACCTTGCCTTTCCGGTATTTGTGGTCATCATCGTGCGCTACGGCTTGAACGCCAACATCTGGCTCAGCCCGCTGATGATCCTGGGCACCCAGTGGTACATCCTGTTCAACGTAATCGCGGGCGCCAGCGCCTTCCCGACCGATCTGCGCGAAGCTGCCGGCAGCTTCCATTTGCGCGGATGGCGCTGGTGGCTCAGGGCGATCCTGCCGGGAATCTTCCCCTATTACATCACGGGCGCCATCACGGCCTCGGGCGGGTCATGGAACGCCTCCATCGTGGCCGAAGTAGCCAGTTGGGGCGATACCCATCTGATGGCCAAGGGACTCGGTGCTTATATAGCCAATGCGACCGAGGCCGGAGATTTTCCGCGCGTCGTGCTCGGCATCGTCGTGATGTGCGTCCTCGTCACCCTGTTCAACCGCCTGCTCTGGAGGCCGCTCTACGCTTTCGGAGAACGCCGCCTTCGCCTCGGATAAGGCTAGTGCGGCGAATTTGAAGTTCCTATCAGTTTCGCTGCAAGTACGTTACAGGAACTTCAAATTCAAAGCCGCACTAAAATCAATAAGTTACTAGAGCTCCTTTGATTCCGAAGTTCGCATCAGAGGTTGCTGCGATATCATGCGAACTTCGGAATCGGAGCTCTAGCGCGGCGAATTTGAAGTTCCTATCAGGATCGCGACGAGGTCGTCATAGGAACTTCAAATTCAAAGCCGCACTAGAAATTGATAAGTTGCCAGAGCTCCTTTGATTCCGAAGTTCGCATCAGAGGTTGCTGCGATATCATGCGAACTTCGGAATCGGAGCTCTGAAGGAAAATCCATGCTCGATGTTTCCAAGCAAGCCACCCTGCTCGACATCCGCGGCGTCTGCCGCTCGTTCCCCAAGGGCAGCGGCGAGGAGCTGCTGGTTCTCGAAAAGGTCGACCTCACGATTCATTCCGGCGAGATTGTGGGCCTGCTCGGCCGCTCCGGATCGGGCAAGTCCACGCTGTTGCGCATCATCGCCGGCCTGATCGCGCCCACCTCTGGCGATGCCAAATGCCGCGGCGAGACCATCGAGGGACCGCCCAACGGCGTCTCCATGGTATTCCAGTCGTTCGCCTTGTTTCCGTGGCTGACGGTGCTGCAAAACGTCGAACTGGGCCTGGAGGCGCTTGGCGTCGAGAGCGGCGAGCGCCGCAAGCGGGCGCTGGCCGCGATCGACCTGATCGGCCTCGACGGATTCGAAGTCTGCCTACCCCAAGGAATTATCGGGCGGCATGCGCCAGCGCGTCGGCTTTGCCCGGGCGCTGGTGGTGCATCCGGACCTGTTGCTGATGGACGAGCCGTTTTCAGCGCTCGACGTGCTGACGGCCGAAACGCTCCGCACCGACCTGATCGATCTCTGGATCGAAGGCCGGCTGCCGATCAAATCGGTGCTGATGGTGACGCACAACATCGAGGAAGCAGTGCTGATGTGCGACCGCATCCTGGTGTTTTCGTCCAACCCCGGCCGCGTCGCCGCCGAGATCAAGGTCGATCTGGCGCATCCGCGCAATCGTCTCGACCCGGCCTTCCGCCAGTTGGTCGACAGCATCTACGCCCGCATGACGCAGCGTCCGGAGCCCAAGGCGCCAACGCTCGAAGGCATTCACGGCACCGGCGTCGGCATGATCCTCAACCACGTGTCGTCCAACGTGCTGTCCGGCCTGATCGAGACGCTCGCCGCCCCCCCGTATAACGGGCACGCCGACTTGCCGGTTCTCGCCGGTCACCTGCAACTCGAGGCCGACGAAATCTTCCACCTCGGCGAGTCGCTGCAGCTGCTGCGGTTCGCGCAATTGAGCGAAGGCGACCTGATGCTGACCGACGCCGGGAAGCGCTTCGCCAATCTCGAGACCGACGCGCGCAAACGGCTGTTCGCCGAGCACATGATCAACTATGTGCCGGTCATCGGCCTGATCCGCCGTGTACTGGACGAGCGGCCCTCGCATACCGCTCCGGAGGCGCGCTTCCGCAACGAGCTCGAAGACTATATGAGCGAGGATGCGGCGGACGAAACGCTCAAGACCATCGTGTCGTGGGGACGTTACGCCGAACTGTTCGCCTATGACGAACAGTCGGAGACCTTCAGCCTCGAAAACCCGCATTAACCTCAGCCGTCGTCCCCGCGAGCGCGGGGACCTATACGCCGTAGCGGCGCTTCAGGCAGAGAGCGCAGGCGGCTTCCCATACAACGAAGGCCGGTGGTTATCGATCCCTGCTTGCCGCCTGCGCTAAAGCTTCGGCGGGCCCCAACTCTAGAACCCCGGCGAAGCCTTGGCGGAGACGGGTCGCAGGGACGAACCGTACCGCCTTATATCGCCGGCGCAAACGTGTCTGCCCGCGCCATCGCCCAGGCATCACGGAAGCGCGGGTCGCTGGTGCCGTCGATCAGTTCGCCCGGACGAAGCGACGGATAAAGCTTTGCGAAGGTCTGCACCTCGGTCGTGGAGGTCCGCTGCGAGAAGTGGATCGTCCGCAGATCCTGCGGATGTTCAAGGCCGGCGGCGGCCAGAAGCTCGGCCAGCGCATGCAGCGTGGCGTGGTGATAGTTGTAGACCCGCTCGACCTTGTGCGGCACGAACAATGCGCGGTTGCGCGAAGGATCCTGCGTGGTGACCCCGGTCGGGCAACGGTCGGTATGGCAGCTCAGCGACTGGATGCAGCCGAGCGCGAACATGAAGCCTCTCGCCGAATTGCACCAGTCGGCGCCGATCGCCATCGCGCGCGCCATGTCGAAGGCAGTCGCGATCTTTCCCGCCGCGCCGATGCGGATGCGGCTGCGCGCATTGATGCCGACCAGCGCGTTATGGACGAAATTGACACCCTCGCGCATCGGCATGCCCATGTGATCCATGAACTCGAGCGGTGCGGCGCCCGTGCCGCCTTCATTGCCGTCGACGACGATGAAATCGGGGTAGATTCCGCTTTGCAGCATCGCCTTGCAGATCGCCAGAAACTCCCAGGGATGGCCGATGCAAAGCTTGAAGCCGGCCGGCTTGCCGCCGGACAGGCGGCGCATCTCGCCGATAAAGGCCATCATCTGCAGCGGCGTCGAAAAAGCCCGGTGCGTCGCCGGCGAGATGCAATCCTCGTTCATGGCAACGCCGCGAATCCGCGAAATCTCCTCGGAGACCTTTGCCGCCGGGAGCACCCCGCCATGGCCGGGCTTGGCGCCCTGGCTGATCTTGAGCTCGACCATCTTGATCTGGTCGTCGACCGCGACGCGGGCAAACTCGTCCGGATTGAAACTGCCGTCGCGGTTGCGGCAGCCGAAATAGCCGGAGCCGATTTCCCAGATGATGTCGCCGCCGTTCTCGCGATGATAGGGGCTGAAGCCGCCCTCGCCGGTATCGTGGGCGAAGCTGCCTTTTTTCGCGCCGGCGTTGAGCGCGCGCACCGCGTTGGGGCTGAGCGCGCCGAAGCTCATGGCGGAGATGTTGAAGACCGATGCCGAATAGGGCTTGGTGCAATCCGGGCCGCCGATGGTCACGCGGAATTGCTGGTCGGCCCGAACCTTCGGCGCCACCGAATGGTGAATCCATTCGTAGCCATCGCGATAGACGTCCTCCTGGGTGCCGAACGGCCGCTTGTCGAGCACCATCTTGGCGCGCTGATAGATCACCGCGCGGGTGTCGCGGGAGAACGGCATGCCGTCCTTCTCGCTCTCGAAAAAGTATTGCCGCATCTCGGGGCGGATTTCTTCGAGCAGAAAACGCAAATGCGCCGAGATCGGATAATTGCGCAGCACCGCGTGGCTCTTTTGCGTCAGGTCGCGAATGCCGAGCAAGGTGAGTGCGGCAAAGATCACCAATGGAATGACGATCAGGTCGAACGTCTTGTGATCGACGATGCCGAGGCCAAGCAGCAACGCTGTCACCACCGAACATATCGTCAGAACGATGAAGCGTGGCGAGAACGGCAGCATCAGCGTTTCCATGGGGTTCCCTCGGAGCCTGCTTTTATTGTGCTGCTTGGCGCAGCCTTACGATTGACCATACACGATACCGGCAGCAACGGTCACGGATATGACAATTGGCGGCGGCTGATTTGAGCTTTGCCAAGCTACCTAATCATCGGCAGGATGATCAATCCGCCCAGGTGGCCGGGCTCGTTCAGCCGGTTCGATCTCGCACTGCAACGTGGACATTCTCGAAGGCAATGGATGGTGGGCCATCCGAGGGCTCAATGGCCGTGCGTCCGTAGTTCACCGGGGATGTGCTGTTTCTCCAGGCCATGATTGGCCAGCCATTCGTCGGTGCTTTTGATCGACCGCTCGATATGCTCTGACGTGTGCGAGAAATCGTAAGGCGATCCCGACCAGCGGGCATAAGAGGCGGCACCACGAAGTAGTCGATGTCGGGCGGGAGATTTTCCAGATCGTCCACCAACTGCCGCGCGATCAGCAGCGTCAACGCATGCAGCGCATTGGCGACCGCGCCCACCGGCGGCGCATCGGTCGCGCAGGCATAACCGGTCGGCAGGATAATCAGGCGACGCGCGCCTTTTTCGACTGCGACCTTGATCGGCGTGTTGGCTGAGATCGCGCCGTCCGCAAGGTAGCGGCCCCTGTACGGCACAGGCGCAAATGCGCCCGGTATCGACGTGGAGGCCACGATCGCCTCGATCGCCGACCCTTCGGAAAGCACGACGCTTTCGCCGGTGACGATGTCGGTGGTGACGATATGAACCGGAAGCTGCGCATCCTGCAAATTGCGATAGGGCAGATGATCCTCGAGCAGCTTGCGGATGCCGTCATGCGAAATCAGGAAATCGCGGCGCCAGATGAATCCCAGCATGGTCCGCCAGGTGATCGGGAAAACGTCGTGGCGCGTTAGCCCGCGCCAGATGGTTTCGAGTTCAAGAACGCCTTTCAGGGTAGGAGCTCCGGCATAATAGGCGCCGTTGATGGCGCCGACGCTGGAGCCGACCACCATATCGGCGGAAACGCCGTTGGCGGCGAGCGCGTGCAGCATGCCCAACCTGAATCGCGCCGAAACTGCCGCCGCCTGCGAAGACGAACGCAGTTTTCGCCCTATCGTCCTGAGTTGACGCGGACAGCACCCGTTTCCCCCTGCCGCGACGCATCGCCCCTACGGCCTGCGTCTTTTGCGAAGGCTTATAGCAAAGGCCCCGCGGACCACACCATCAAGAGTGGGTGTTTGCGCCGGGAAGGCCCGGCGGCTCGCCGTGATCCCAAGCCGGAAGACCGTGACAATCACGCGCCAATCGATATCGTCCGGCGCGAGCACAAGTACAGGATGTTGCCGAATGAAAATTCCAGCGCTGCCCTTCTTGGAGCCGGGTTGCCGCGACCACGCACGCATGCGGGCGAAAGCGGTCAGACGTTCCGGCGTACTCTGGACATCGGCGACCTGCGCGTCCGAGCCGTCAGGTGTCGGATTTCGGTGACGCAGCGCACCGATCCTGGACCAAGACCGGCGCCAAGCTTTATTGTCGACTGAAAGAGATCAGCGCTCCACGAAAGCCTTTTCGATCACGAAGTGGCCGGGCTCGCTGTGGTTGCCCTCGACAAAATCGCGAGCAACGAACATCTGGCGCAACTCTTCCAGCATCGCCGGGCTTCCGCACATCATGATGCGGTCGCCTTCGATATTCAGCGGTTCCTGGCCGATGTCGTTGAACAGCTGTTCCGAAGTGATCAGGTCGGTGATGCGGCCGCGGTTGCGGAAGGGTTCGCGGGTGACCGTCGGATAGTAGACGAGCTTTTCGGCCAGCAGCGGCCCGAACAATTCGTCATCCTGCAAATTCGCCACCAGTTCCTCGCCGTAAGCGAGTTCCGACACCTGACGGCAGCCATGCACGAGCACGATCTGCTCGTACTTGTCGTAAACATCCGGGTCCTTGATCAGGCTCGCGAACGGGGCGAGCCCCGTACCGGTCGACAGCAACAGCAATCGATTGCCGGGAAACAGATTGTCGGCAATCAGCGTGCCGGTGGCTTTGCGCCCGACCAGGATGGTGTCGCCTTCCTTGATCTTTTGCAGCCGTGACGTCAGCGGGCCATCGGCCACCTTGATCGAAAAGAATTCGAGCTCTTCTTCGTGGTTGGCGCTCGCCATCGAATAGGCGCGCAGCAACGGACGTCCGTCGATCTCGAGCCCGATCATCGCGAATTGTCCGTTCTGAAACCGGAAGCCGGTGTTGCGGGTGGCCCGGAAGCTGAAAAGCGTATCGGTCCAGTGCCGGACAGAAAGAACCTTCTCTCGGTGAAACGCGCTCATGGGTCTGTTTTTCCGATCACGTATTGCAGAAGCCGACAGGAACCAACCCGCGCCAAGGCGTGGAAGCCCCTGTGAAAATTGAGGAATTACGTCTGTTCAACTAACCCATTTTCGGCTGGTGTCAATATGCTGCAGTGCAGGATAAATGATCGAAAATCGCGGGGCCGGCCGGCCCGGATGGCCTTTGGCCAAAACCTTCTCTTCGAGGCATTTTCAGCGCAATTAACGTGCTGAGAACGCACGCGGTTTGGGTGATTAATTGCCGCCCCGCGCGAGAAAAATTCGTTAGAGATATTCTTTGAAAATGCCGGAATGCCAGATCGCCTGATATTGCATGCGGAACTTGCAGGAATTTCGCGCGGGAAAGCCCGCCTCCTACCCGGATCAGACGGTATATGCCGCCTATGCCAGCGCCGAATTCGGGCTTGGCTTTGACGATATCGACGGCGGCAGCGGCCTTGCTTTTCGCATTGCCTCGCCAACCAAGGCGATTTACTTCGGCGCCGGGCGCTGTTCCTGGTACCCGCAAAACAATGCGACCGCGGCAACGCTAGCGTCCGACAAATATTTCGCCAATCGCATCCTTGAAGAATCGGGCGTTGCGACACTTGGCGGCAACTATTTTTTCCTGAGCGCACGACATCGCACGCTCCGCCCCGCGGGGCATGAGCGCGAAGACGCTTTCGATTATTTCAGGAAGCTGAACGGAAGCGCGTTCCTCAAACCGCTGACGGGATCGCGCGGCGATTTTGCGCAAGCGATCGGCGACGAGGCCGCACTCGGCCGATATCTCGACACCGTCGCGCCGCACTACGACGCAATCCTGATGCAGCCTGTCGCGAGCGGCCACGAATACCGAGTCTTTTTGCTCGACGATGCGGTGGTTTATTCCGTGCGCAAATTTCCGCCATCTCTCGAAGGCGACGGCAGGCGCCGCGTGCGCGATCTCCTTGTTGCGCACAATGCCGCGCTGAAAGACCGTGGTCTTTCTGCGATAGATCCCGCAGCGATCCCGCAAGGCGAACTCGACAGGGTTTTGCCCGCCGGCGAACGCCGGGAAATTCCCGGCCGGATGAACCTGAGCGCGGGTGGCCGCATGGCGTTTGCTTCGCCCAACGATACCGCGCTCGCGATGGCGCAAGAAGGCCGTCCGTGCGCTCGGCCTGCGCGCTGCCGCCGTCGACCTGTTTGTCGATCTCGGCGGAAATCCGGACGCGATGGCGGTCATCGAGGTCAACTCCAATCCCTCGATCCGGCTGTTGGAGGAGTTGCAGCGGCCGGATTTGATCCTGAAAATCTGGCGTCACGCGTTTTCCGCGGTCGGACTGCTTTCTGAGGTCGGATTGCTTGATGTTTGACCTGCCGAAATATGGCGAAGGCATCTGCCTTGCGCGGATGGCCGAGTTGCTCGACGTGCTCGCGATCGACCGCGCCCTCTTGCAGGAAAAGTCGATCGCGATCGCTGGCTCGAACGGCAAGGGCTCGACGGCGGCGTTTTGCGCCTCGGTCGGCCGCGCATATGGCTTGCGTACCGGTCTGTTCACTTCGCCGCATTTGTTTCGCGTCAATGAGCGGTATCAGATCGACGGCGCGCCGATCGCCGATGAGCCGCTGAGTAAGCTAGTTGGCCGAGTCACAACCGCGATCGACGAGATTTCGCGGAAACGCGGCGAGCAGTTCGGCGCGTTCGAGGCCATGTTCACGCTGGCTTGCCTCTATTTTCAGGAAAGCGATTGCGAACTCATGGTGTTCGAGGCCGGCATTGGCGGCCGTTATGATCCGGTTCGCCTGCTCGGCAGCCAAGTAACAACTGTAACTTCGGTCGATTACGAACACGTCGAATTGCTTGGCAATTCGCTGGAACTGATCCTGTCGGACAAAAGCGATGCCTGCGCCGCCGGCGGCACCATCGTCTATGGCGAGAACTGCCGCGACTTGCGGCCGCATATTCTCGAATATAACCGCAACCGGAACGTCGAAAGCCTGTTCGTCCGCGACGAAATCAGGATCAGCAACGAGGCCGTTGCGGTCACCAGCCAAACTTTCGATTTCGTCTTCGGCGACCAACAATTTCGCGCGCTCAATGTGGCCCTGCCGGGCGGCTTTCAGCTCAACAATGCCGCGATTGCGACAGCCTCGTTCCTGCGTTGGCGGGAGCACACGCGGCCTGGCGATGCTGTTTCCCGCATCGAGGCAGCCGTGCGGACGGGGTTGCGCGAGACGCGCTGGCCCGGCCGCCTCGAGGCGATCGCTCAGGATCCCCTGACGATCATCGATGTCGGCCACACGCCTGACGGGATCAGGCAATCGCTTGCGGCGCTCAAGCAAATTTACGGTGACGGGGACTGGATTCTCGTCATCGGCGTTTCCTTCGACAAGAAGGCCGAGGAGATCGCTGGCATCCTGGCGCCGGCGTTCGACACCGTCATCTGCACATCAGCGCATCACAAGGGCGGCAGCCCCGCAGCCCTCGCTGACGCGATGCGCCATCTCAATCCAAAGGCACAAGTCGAGGTCGCCGCCACGATCGAGCAGGCTTTCAGCGCCAGCCGGACGCTGGCAGCCGCTCTGAAACGAAAAATCTATGTCGCCGGCGGATTGTTCACCGCGGCCGAATTTGCCACCACCGCTCGCGGGCACGACCCGAAACAACTGGTCTTCTTCTGACGAGAGGAAGCGCGCTTGCCGAGGTAACAATTCATTAACCATAACCGCCCAATGGTGACAGCAGCTCGGGAGCATCCAATGGGCAGTACATCGTCCGTCTCATCTTCGGCCGGAGCCTTTGCTGGAGCGCAGGCAAACAACCTCAATCAGGCCAAAGCTGCGACATCGTCGACCTTTGCCAACATTCTGCACCAGACCCAGGTCGCGGTCGGGCTGCGGTCGAAGACCGGCTTCTCCGCCGGTGCGACCTACGAAGCCCAGACGCTCGCAGGTCAAACCAAGGCGACCGTCAACAGCGCGATTGACGCGACCAAATCCCTGCTCCACATCAAATAAGTTCAGACGGCCTCACAGGCGCTTCCCGCCGGCAAAAAGCCCGCCGGGAGAAAATGTCAATCGTTGACACCCTCGGTATCGTCGAGCGCCTTGAAGGCGTCCTCAAGCTGCGGCGAGATGGCGACATTCAACCGCTCGCCCGTCGGAAGCCGGGAAACGAACCACTTGTTATAAAGCGGAACGAGATCGTGGTTTGAACCGAGCTTGCGGAACGCGCGCTCCACGACCTCCTTCAGTTGCGGCTCGCCCCGGTGGAACATGATGCCGTAGGGATCGTAGGACAAATAGTCGCCGGTGACGCGAAACTTGTCCTGCGACTTGTGGCGCGCGATCAGGCCGTAGAGCAGGATGTCGTCGGTGGCGAAAGCGTCGGCCTTGCCGTCCACCAGCATCTGATAGGACTGCTCGTGGTCGCCTGCGGCCACGATATTCAGGCCGAGGTTGAATTTCTTGTCCAACGCATGCATGGCCTGTTCGTTGGTCGTGCCCTTGGTGACGACGACGGTCTTGCCCTGCAGGTCTTTCGGCGCCGCGATGGTGGAATCCTTGGCCACCATCAGCTTGGTGCCGGCGACGAACATCAGCGGCGAGAACGCCACCTGTTTCGAACGCTCGGCATTGGCCGTCGTCGATCCGCACTCCAGATCGATCTTGCCCTGCACGACCGCCGGAATGCGGTCGTCGGACGTGACCTTCACATATTCGATCTTGAGTGCGGGATCGTCGACCTCGATGCCGATCTCGTCGACGACCGCCTGGCACAGCTCAAGGCTATAGCCGATCGGCCGGTTGGCCTGGTCGAGGAAGGAGAACGGCGGCGAGCTTTCGCGATAGCCGAGATGCACCGTGTGCCGGCTCTTGATCGCGGCAAGCGTCGGGCTGAGCCCCTCGCCGCCACTCTGGGCGCCCGCGGCCGTCGTCACCAGGCATCCTGCAAGCCACAGGGCGCAGGCCCCGAGCGATCTCCTTAACCGTTGGCGCATCGGTCTCTCCCGTCAATGGGCGGCCATCGCAGGGATCTCGCCGGGAATCATGCCGGGAGGCACTACGTCGTCGGGACCGAGCGCATGCTCAGGCGCGAGTTCGCCCTCCCACTTCGCCACCACCGACGTGGCCAGCGAATTGCCGATCACGTTGGTGGCGCTGCGGCCCATGTCGAGGAAGGTGTCGATGCCCATGATCATCAGGAGGCCCGCCTCGGGAATGCCGAACTGGCCGAGCGTCGAGGCGATCACGACAAGCGAGGCACGGGGAACGCCGGCGACGCCCTTTGAGGTGATCATCAGGGTTGCCAGCATCGCGAACTGGGTGCCGAGCGACATTTCGATCTTGTAGGTCTGCGCGATGAAGATGCTGGCGAAGGTGCAATACATCATCGTGCCGTCGAGGTTGAACGAATAGCCGAGCGGCAGCACGAAGCTCGATATCCGCGAGGATGCACCGAAGCGGTTGAGGCCTTCCAGCGTTTTCGGATAGGCGGCCTCCGAGCTCGCGGTCGAGAAGGCAATCATCAGCGGCTCGCGGATCAACCGCAACAGATGGCTGTATCTGGGCCCGATGACGATGAAGCCGACGATGACGAGGATGCCCCACAGCAGCAGAAGCGAGATATAGAATCCGCCCATGAACACGATGAGCTTCCACAACACGGCGAGGCCGTTCTTGGACACGGTCGCCATGATCGCCGCCCACACCGCGATCGGCGCGAACAGCATGACGTAGCCGGTCACCTTGAGCATGATGTGGCCGAGGTCATCGATCACCGAAAGAATCTGCTTGGAGCGCTCCGGCATCGCGCCGAGCGCCACCGAGAAGAATACGGCGAACACCACGATCTGGAGGATCTCGTTCTGCGCCATCGCGTCCGCAATCGAGGTCGGGATCAGATGGGTCAGGAATTTTTCGATCGAGAACGCCGACACCGGCAATCCGGTCGATTGCGCCTTGTCCGGCAGGGTGCCGGGGAAATTGGCGCCCGGCTGCAACAGGTTGACCATCACGAGGCCAAGCAGCAGCGACACGAAGGACGCGCTGACGAACCATCCCATCGTCTTGGCGAAGATACGCCCGAGCTTGGCGCCGCTGCCCATGTGGGCGATGCCGCCGACCAGCGTCGCAAACACCAGCGGCGCGATGATCATCTTGATCAGGCGCAGGAACAGCATGGCAATCAGGTTGACGCTTGAAGCGATATCGGCACGCGAGTCCGGCAGATAGTTGAAGACCAGCGTTCCCATCACGATGCCGAGCACCATCGCGATCAGAATGTACTGCGTAAACCTGTTGGACATGTCTTACCCCCGTAAGTTCCTAGCGTCCCGGTTCTGACATTCGTATCGTATCGCGGCGGGTTCGTTTACGAATGTCAGAACCAAAGGGACGCTAGCAAATATTGATCCCAGTGTGGTTCTGGATTTGACATTCGCCAACAGAACTCGCAGCGCCACCGAAGCGAATGTCAAATCCACCACACTGGCCGTGCGAGTGTGGCAGATTTCAACGCCGACGCAACACGCTTCCCGCGGCCACAATGTTACCGTTGTGGAATGCGGGCCATGCGACTAGCCTCTTATGCAACGCACAATCGGCTAGTGGAGTGGATCTGACATTCGCTACCCACCTAGCCGCAAACTCGGAGAGCGAAAGTCAGATCCAAACTCCACTAGAACCTAATATTTGCTAGTGGTCCTATGATTCTAACATTCGCAAAAGTGCCTGCTGAGAAGGGATGCGAATGTTAGAATTGGACCACTAGAGCTCCGATTTCGAAGTTCGCATGATATCGCGGCAACCTCTGATGCGAACTTCGGAATCAAAGGAGCTCTAGTAACTGATTGATTTGAGTAGCGGCCTTGAATTTGAAGTTCCTATGACGAACCCGCTGCAACCACTGATAGGAACTTCAAATTCGCCGCACTAGTTGCGCATTTCTTGCGCGACCGCTGCATCAAGAACAGCCACGGGAGAGAGAGCCATGAACGCCACCGTCAATCGCCAGATCCTGCTGGTGGAGAAGCCGACCGGCAAACTCGGCAGCGAGCACTTCAAGATGAGGGAAGGAACCATCCCCGAGGCTCGCGATGGCGAAGCCTTGCTGCGGGTGCGCTACGTCTCGCTCGACGCCGCCAACCGGGCCTGGATGCACGGGGCTACCTACCGCGCGGCGGTCGAAGCCAACACGGTGATGGCGGGTGGCGGCATCGCCGAAGTCGTTTCATCGAAGGCTCCGGAGCTTGCCGCCGGCGACATCGTGTTTGGCGATACCGGCTGGCAGGACTATGCGGCGGTACCGGCCAAGCACCTCACCAAAATGCCGAAGATCGAGCCGATGACTTACTTGCTCAGCGTCTACGGCATCGCAGGCCTCACCGCCTATTTCGGACTGCTCGACGTCGGCAAGCCCAAGGTCGGCGAGACCGTGGTTGTTTCGGCAGCCGCGGGCTCGGTCGGCTCGATCGTCGGCCAGATCGCCAGGATCAAGGGCTGCCGCGTCGTCGGCATTGCCGGCGGCAAGGACAAGTGCCACTGGCTCACCTCCGAACTCGGCTTCGATGCCGCGGTCGACTACAAGGACGGCGCGGTGTTCAAGGCGCTGAGAGCCGCGGCGCCAACCGGCATCGATGTCTATTTCGACAATGTCGGCGGCGACATTCTCGAGGCGTGCCTTGCACAGATGAACAACCGCGGCCGTATCGCCTGCTGCGGCGCCATCTCGCAATATGACGGCGCGCCATCGGCGACCGGGCCGCGCGGCGTGCCCGGCCTGATCGTGGTCAAGCGCCTCACCATGCAGGGCTTCATCGTCACCGACTACATGGACCGCCGCAACGAGGCGCTGCGCGACCTGCAATCGTGGGTCGCTTCGGGTACACTCAAGGTGCAGGAAGATGTGATCGATGGCCTTGAGAACACGCCGAAGGCGTTGATCGGATTGCTCGCCGGCGACAACCGCGGCAAGCGGATGATCAAGGTGTAACGCCCTCGACCGGCCAGCCCGAAGGTATTTTTCGCTGGCGCGGCCGCCGGTCGCGGACTATCCTCGGCTAATTTGGCAGTATACTGTCGATCTAGTGCCGCCTATCTGAAGTTCCTGCACTACAAGCGGCGAATTCGATCCAGAACTTCAAATAGAAAAGCGGCACTAGAATCAATAGGTTTTCTGGTGCCCATGACTTTCCGAAGTTCGTGAAAGTGGGTGCTGCGATGGAGCACGAACTTCGGAAAGTCGGCACTAGGGAGGAAAACGTGCGTATTGCCGTCATCGGCGGAGGCCCCGGTGGCCTCTATTTCAGCTATCTCTGGAAAAAGCGTCATCCGGAAGCGCATATCGATCTGTTCGAGCAAAACCCGGCCGGGGCCACCTGGGGCTTCGGGGTGGTGTTCTCCGAACAGGCGCTTGAGTTCCTGCGTGCGGATGACCCGGACACGGTGGACGCGATCGCACCGAAAATGGAAAGCTGGAACAACATCACGCTCAACCTGCGCGGCGAGAGCGTCGAGATCGATGGCGTCGGCTTTTCCTCGGTCGGCCGTCTCGACCTTCTCAAGATGTTGCAGGCGCGTGCCGCGTCCGTCGGTGTCGCGCTACATTTCGACACCCAGGTATTGCTCGATCAATTGACGAGTTACGACCTGATCGTCGCCGCCGATGGCCTCAACTCAATGATCCGCCGGACCTTTGAAGGCGACTTCGGAACTTCATTGTCGTACTCGACCAACAAATTCGCCTGGTACGGCACCACCCAACGTTTCGAGACGCTGTCGCAGACCTTTGTGGCGGCCGATCTCGGCAGTTTCAACGCGCACCACTATCGCTATGCGCCCGGCATGAGCACTTTCCTCGTCGAGTGCGATCTCGCGACCTGGCAGCGTTACGGCTTTGCCGACAAGACCGTCGAGGAATCCAAAGCGATCTGCGAGCAGGTGTTCGCCGCGACGCTCGGCGGCCATCAGTTGATTTCCAACAAATCGGTGTGGCGCAATTTTCCGTGGGTCTGGAACGAGCGCTGGTCCTTCAAGAACATGGTGCTGATCGGCGACGCGCTGCACTCGGCGCATTTCTCGATCGGGTCCGGCACGCGGCTCGCGATCGAGGACGCGATCGCGCTCGCCAAGGCGCTGGAAGCGGAGCGTAACCTCGGCGAGGCGCTCGCCCGCTACCAGAGCGAGCGGCAGCCGATCGTGAAGAAGCTGGTGACGGCCGCGCGCACCAGCGCCGACTGGTATACCGAATTCCCGGAACATATGAAGCTCGACCCGATGGATTTCGCCTATAGTTACATCACTCGCTCGGGACGGATCGACCATGCGCGGCTGCGCGCGATGTCGCCGTCCTTCATGGCCCGCTACGAGGCGTCGCGGCCACGCTCGGCCGGCGGAGGCAGGCCATGAGTGCGTCCGCTGCCATGGAGATTGCGGATCAGGTGCCCGCCAACTGTGCCGGCGCGCGCGAGATCGGCTTTTCGATTCCCACCATTTACAATGCGAGCCGTGTTCTCTTCGACAACCTCGACAAGGGGCACGGCGATCGCCTGGCGCTGACCGGCCCGCTCGTTGCCGTGAGCTATGCCGAACTGTGCGCGAAAGCCTCAGCGCTGGGGCCACGGCCTGATCTCACTGGGGCTCAAACGCGGCGACCGCGTCCTGATGTTCCTGGACGACACGCCGGCTTACCCCGCGGCGTTTTTCGGCGCGGTACGGGCCGGCTTTGTGCCGCTATTGATCAACACGCTGACGCCGCCGGACTTGCTGCAATTCTACCTCGCGGATTCCGCTGCCACCGTTGCCGTCGCCGACGCCGAGTTTTGCGCACGCTTCGATGAGGTCGCCTGCAAGGACACCGCACTGCATACGCTCATTGTGGTCAATGGCGAGGCTGGATACCACGCTGTTCCGAACACAATCGTCGCCAATGACTGGCTGCGGAACTTCTCTGCCGAACTGGTCGCGGCCGACACCCATCGCAACGAAATGGCGTTCTGGATGTATTCGTCGGGCTCGACGGGCCGCCCCAAAGGCATCGTCCATCTGCAGCACGACATGGCCTATAGCGATCGGGCGTTTGCGCAGAACTTTCTCAGGCTCGCGCCCGGCGATATCTGCTTTTCCGTGCCGAAAATGTTCTTCGCCTACGGTTTCGGCAATTCCATCACCTTTCCATTCTCGGTGGGCGCGGCGACCCTGCTGCTGCCAGGCCAACCCAAACCACAGGCGATTTTCGAGGCGATCGGACGCTATCGGCCGACCGTCTTCTTCGGCCTGCCGACGCTCTATACGTCTCTTACCAAGGCCGAAGGCGCCGACAAAGCCGATTTCACCTCGCTGCGAATGGCGGTATCGGCCGCCGAGGTGCTGTCCGCCGAGGTCTTCAACGGCTGGAAGACCCTCACCGGACTGGAGATCATGGAAGGTCTCGGCTCGACCGAAGTGCTGCACATCTATCTCTCCAACCGGCCAGAGAAGAAAAAGCTCGGCGCCGCGGGCCTTCGCGTGCCCGGCTACGAGATCGCGCTCAGGGATAGCGAGGGGCGCGACGTCGGCGACAACGAGGAAGGCATTTTATGGGTGCGCGGCGATTCCAACACGCCGCTGTACTGGAATCGGCCCGACAAATCCGCCGAGACCATCCGCGAGGGCGGCTGGATCTATACCGGCGACCGCTTCGTGCGCGACGCGGACGGATTCTATTTCTTCCGCGGCCGCGCCGACGACCTGATCAAGATTTCGGGACAGTGGGTTTATCCGCTCGAGGTCGAGCTGTGTCTCACTGAGCATCCCGACGTACGCGAATGCGCGGTGTTCGCCGCCGAGCTGCCGGACCGGCGCATGACGCTCAAGGCGGTCGTCGTCATGAACAAGGCGGCCGCCGACGAGGGGGAAATGACAAAGCGGTTGCAGGATTTCGTCAAGGCGAAACTGTTGCCTTACAAATATCCGCGCGAAATCAAATTCGCCGGCGAATTGCCAAAGACCGGCACCGGCAAGATCGATCGCCAGGCCGTGATGCGAATGTAGCTCGACACGATTGGTCAGCCGCGGAACCCGACCCGGGCGCCGTCCGTTGTTTCGTTGACGCTATGCCGCGACTGCAGGCTTCCCCAGCATGAACGAAAAGACGGTATTGATTTCAGGCATCGGAATCGCCGGACCGACCCTTGCTTATTGGTTGCAAGTAGCCGGATTTGCGCCGACGCTCGTCGAACGCGCGCCCGCACTGCGCCCTGGCGGCTACGTCATCGATTTCTGGGGCCTTGGCTACGATATTGCCGAACGGATGGGTCTGCTGGCGCAGATCAACCAGGTCGGATACCACGTCGGCGAGACGCGGATCGTCGACGATCAAGGCGCGCGGGCCGCGGGCTTTGGAACCAGGGTTTTTTCCGAGCTGACAGGTGGCCGCTACGTAACCCTGGCGCGCAGCGATCTTTCGCGATTGCTGTTCGAAACCATCAAGGACAAGGTGGAGACGATCCTTGGTGATGAGATCGTCGAACTTGTGCAAGAGAGCGATCACGTCACCGTCCAATTCAAACATTCCGGTCAGCGCCGGTACGACCTGGTCGTCGGCGCCGACGGCCTGCACTCGCAAGTTCGAAGGCTCGCATTTGGCCCGCAGGATCGATTCGAAAAGCAACTCGGCTATGCGGTCGCGGCCTTCGAAGTCCGCGGGTACCGGCCGCGTGACGAGGATGTGTACATCATCTATGGGCAACCCGGCCGAATGCTCGGGCGCTTTACCCAGCGCGATGATCGGACGTTGTTCCTGTTCGTCTTTGCGGCCAAGGAAAACTCGTTGCCCAGTCAAATCTACCTGCAGAAGGTCCTGCTGCGCGAGAAATATCGCGAAGCCAAATGGGAGACCCCGCGCATCCTCGACGAACTGGATCGGACGCAGGAGCTCTATCTGGACCGCGTCAGTCAAATCAGAATGGACAACTGGTCACAAGGCCGCGTGGCCCTTGTGGGGGATGCGGCCTTTTGCGTATCGCTGGTCGCCGGGCAGGGCTCCGCGCTCGCCATGATCTCAGCCTATGTGCTGGCAGGTGAACTCGCTCGCGCCGGTGGCCGGTATCAAGAAGCCTTCGGCAAATACGAAACCCTGTTGCGAGCCTATGTGGGCACCAAACAGCGCGCCGCCGAGCGCTTTGCGGCGGCCCTTGTGCCAAAAACCCGATGGGGCTTGCGATTTCGCAATCAGGTGACCCGAACGTTCGCCATTCCGGGACTAGCCAGGCTCACCTTTGGCAGAGACATCGCCGACAGGCTGCGGCTTCCTGAATACCCTTGGCCCGTAACCAATGGACGAGCGACCTAAGACGCCAGCCCGGTCCCGCCGTAGAGCCACGCGAGATCGCCGTACCATTCCTCTTGCGACTTCGCACTCATGATGGCGTTGCGCAACCGCGCATGTTCGCCGGCGGGATGATAGATGTGCTCGCCGATCGCACGGGAGAGCATTTGCACGCGCGCGGTGCGCGGAAAACGCAAGCTTCGGTATTTCTCCAGCGCGCCGGCATGATCGCCTGCGTGGCTGCCAAGCATATGCGACAGGCACACCGCGTCTTCCATCGCCTGGCAGGCGCCTTGGGCGAAATATTGCAGCATCGGATGGGCGGCGTCGCCGAGCAGCACGACGCGGCCATCGATCCAGCGCTCGGACGGATCGCGGTCGCACAGCACCCAGAGCTTCCAGTTGGTGCCGTGGCGGATGATATCGAGCGCACGCTGATGGATGTGCGCAAAACCCCGCATTACTTCTTCTTCCGGCACCGGCTTGCCGGCGACCGGCTCGGGCGCGTCGTTGTGACAGGTGACGACGAGGTTGAATACCTTCCAGCCCGAGAGCGGATAATGCACGAGATGGCATTTTGTCCCGGCCCATAGTGTCGCCGCGTTCCAGCGCAGATCTTCCGGCATCTGTTCGGTCGGGATCACCGAACGGTAGGTGGTATGGCCGGACACGCGCGGCTTGCCGTCGCCGACGACTTGTTTGCGAACGTTCGACCACAGCCCGTCCGCGCCGATCAAGAGCGAGCCGGTGATGCGATCGCCGGAAGCGAGCCGCGCGGTGACGGAAGAGCCGTCCTGATCGTAGCCCACCACTTCAGCGTTGACGCGCAAATCGATCAGGTCGCTGTCACGGCAGGCTTTGAGGAAAACGCCGTGCAGATCGCCACGATGCACCACCGCATAGGGATTGCCGAAGCGCCCGCGAAAGGCCTCGCCGAGATCGACGTGGCAGATTTCACGTGCCGTCATCGCGTCCATCAGGCGAAGCTGATCGACATAGACCGCCATGTTGCGCGCGGCTTCGCCGACGCCGAGATAGTCGAAAGCATGAAAGGCGTTCGGCCCGAGTTGAATGCCGGCGCCGATCTCGCCCAGGGCCGACGCTTTCTCGAGCAGAATCGAGCGGATGCCCTTTTGGGCGAGCCCCAGCGCCACAGCGAGGCCGCCAATGCCGCCGCCGGCGATCAGGACCGGTTGTGTGCCCGCGCCCGCCATCAGCTCGCCTTCCCTAAATGCTCCAGCGCGTCTTCGGCGCGAAGCGGCACGCGCGAGGCCTCGTTGTTGAGATCGACGAGTTGTTCGAGCAGCGTCAGCAGCGTCTTGCGGTCGGCGGGCTTGAGTGGCTGCAAAATCCGCGCCTGAACACGATCGACCGACGGCATGATGTCGCGCAACAGGTTGGCGCCAGCCTTGGTCAGATACAACAGCTTGACGCGCTTGTCCTCCGGCGCAGGCTTGCGCTCGATGTGGCTCTTTGCTTCCAGCCGCTCGATCACGCTGCCGAGCGTCGAACGGTCGAATGCGATCACCGCGGAGAGCCGCGTCGCGTCGATACCGGGATGGGTGCGGATCGCAATCAGCGCGGCGTACTGCACCGGCGTCAGGTCAAAGGCCTTGCACTCCTCGATGAAGATCGCGACCGCGATCTGCTGCATCCGGCGGAACAGATAGCCGGGCGCGGTGTAGACCGCGTCCATCGTCACGTTGTCTGGCTTACTCGGCATCGGGCTGCCGCTCCGGTGCGGCGTCCGCAAACGCCTTGAGTGCTTTCGCCGCCGCTTCCGCCTTGAGCAGACGGGGGAAGGCGGCGACATCGACGCCGAACCGGCGCGCATTGGCCAGTTGCGGCACCAGACAAAGATCGGCAATCGTGGGAGCATCGCCGAAGCAAAATGGTCCGGCTTCGCCGGCGATCAGTTTCTCGCACGCGGCCAAGCCCTCGCGGTTGGCCCACGCCGCCCAATCCGTCACCTTCTCTTCCGGAAGGCCCAGTTCGCGCAACCGCGCCAGGATTTTCAGGTTCTGGATCGGGTGGGTGTCGCAGGCGATCACTTGCGCGAAGGCGCGAACTTGCGCCCGGCGCAACGGTTCCTGTGGCAGCAGCGGCGGTTCGGGGTGGGTTTCATCGAGCCATTCGATGATCGCCAGCGACTGGGTGAGATTTGCGCCGGCGTCGCCCTGCACGGTCGGAACAAAGCCTTGCGGGTTGATCGCGAGGTAGTCGGGCGCGCGCTGCTCGCCCTTGCGCAGGTGATGGCTCAGGTGTTCCGCACTTAACCCCTTCAGGTTCAATGCAATTCTGACCCGATAGGACGCGCTGCTGCGGAAATAGCCGTGCAGCTTCATCGTCGACCTCCCCTTTTATTATCTCAACCGGCTTTTCATGCCGTCATTGACGCTAGCCATATTGGCAGTATACTGTCAATCACGAAACGACATAAGAACATAAGAGGAGGTTAGCCATGGAAGCCGTAGCGAAGACGCCGGAACGCGAGGCGTTTTACAGGAAGATCGATGGCGAAAATCTTTCAGCGCTGTGGAACGTGCTCGGCGACCTCATCACGCCGGAACCGAAGAGCGCCTGCCGGCCGCATCTGTGGAAGTTCGATGCGATCCGCGCCTATATGACCGAAGCCGGCAAGCTCATCACCGCCAAGGAAGCCGAGCGGCGCGTGCTGGTTTTGGAAAATCCGGGGTTGCGCGGCCAGTCGAAGGTCACGACTTCGCTGTTTGCCGGCGTGCAGATGGTGGTCCCGGGCGATGTCGCGCCGGCGCATCGCCACAGCCAGTCGGCCTTGCGTTTCATCCTCGAGGGCGAGGGCGCCTTCACCTCGGTCGACGGCGAGCGCACCACGATGTCGCCGGGCGACTTCGTCATCACGCCGGCGATGACCTGGCACGACCACTCCAACGAAACCTCCGAGCCGGTGTTCTGGCTCGACGGCCTCGACATTCCGATGGTGCAGTTCTTCGACGCATCCTTTGCCGAAGGCCTGAAGGAAGACCAGCAGAAGATCACCCGGCCGGCCGGCGACAGCTTTGCGCGCTACGGCCGCAACCTGTTGCCGATCGACGAGAAGCGCACATCGAAGACCTCGCCAATCTTCAACTATCCCTATTCCTATACGCGCGAGGCGCTGGAAACCGCCAAGCAGCGCGGCGAATGGGACGCCTGCCACGGCTTGAAACTGAAATTCTCCAATCCTGAAACCGGCGATTTCGCGATGCCGACCATCGGGACCTTCATCCAGTTGCTGCCGAAGGGTTTCAAGACCGCGCGCTATCGCGCGACGGACGCGACGGTGTTCGCGGCAATCGAAGGCAAGGGCCGCACGCGGATCGGCGAGCAGACCTTCGAGTGGGGGCCGCGCGACCTGTTCGTGGTGCCGAGCTGGCAGTGGGTCGCGCACGAAGCCGACGCGGATTCGGTGCTGTTCTCGTTCTCGGATCGTCCGGTGCAGCAGAAGCTCGACCTGTTCCGCGAGGACAGAGGGAATGCGTAATACTCGCTCTGTCGTCGGCCCGGGCAATTTGGGACACGGCCAACATCAGCAGGCCGGCGCATACTAGTGGTCCAATTCTAACATTTGCATCCCGGTGTGGCAGGCACTTCTGCAAATGTTAGAATCAAAGGACCACTAGCAAATATGGGTTTCTAGTGGAGTTTTAGATTTGACATTCGCATTGCGAATCCGTGACTACGGGGTAGCGAATGTCAAATCTACTCCACTAGCCGCGTAAAGTTTGGCCAAAGGCGCGATCCCGCAATTGTGTCGCGCGCGCGACTGCACTAGCATCCCGCCATGTACGTCACCGCCCAGGAGAGCCGCGCCTTGTCGCGCCTCTTCGGTCTGTTGGCCGAAGATCTCGCCGAGCGCGAAGTCCGCGAACGCATCGGGCATCATCTGCTCGAACTGCTGTCGGCCGATCATTACGCGTCTTTCGTCTGGGATACGCCTTCGCGCAGTTTCGGCAGCGGCGTCTGGCTGAACATGAGCCCGGATAATCTCGCCAGCTACGACGCCTATTATCAGTACAATGATCCGATCACGCTCAAGCTGCAGGCGCGCCGGGAGCCGACACTGGTAACCCAGATCATGCCACAGCGCGAATTGGTGCGAACCGAATTCTTCAACGATTTCCTCGCCCGCGATGGCCTGCATTGGGGCGTCAACGTCTTCAGCTATGCAGGACAGCGCAATATCGGTGATTTGCGGATCTGGCGTGGCCGCCGCCGCGAGAATTTCGACCTGCGGACGCTCGAACTGTTACGCCTGGTCGAGCCGGCGTTCACCGGGGCCCTGATCCGCGCCGGTGGTGCCCCGCCCCACATGATGGAGGAGCCGGCCGTTGCGCCGCGGCTGTCGCAACGCGAGCTCGAAGTGGCGATGATGATCTGCGAGGGATTGCCCGACAAGGTGATCGCTTATCGGCTCGGCGTCGAACCCTCCACGATCCGCACCTATCTGAAGCGCATTTTCGACAAGCTCGGCGTCCATCGCCGTAGCGGGATCGCCGCGGCCTTCGCACGGCAGCGGTGACGCCGGACGTCCGTTACAGCTTCGCCGGCGGCGGAATTCGCCCGAACAGTTTTTCCAGCGCCAGCCCGATGGCCAGCAGGTGCCGGTCGCTTCCGGACGGGCCGTCGAGTTCGATGCCGACCGGCAGTTTGCTGGTGGCACCCAGCGCGACCGGAAATTGAATTCCGGGGATGCCGGCATCGCTGCCCGGATCCGTGTTCTGGATATAGAGGACGAAATTGGCAACGCTGCTGGAGTCGGGGTTGGCCGTCGTGGCCACCTTTGGCACCGTCGGAAATACGATCGCATCGAGATGGTTTTTCGCAAACGTCTCGCGATAGAGCTGCTGCAGCGCCGGACGTGCGGTCCTGATCGCGGCATCGTAGGCCGGCTTGGCGTCAACTACGCTGTTGTTCGGGCCCGGCAGCTTGCGCGGAATCACAAGGCCGTCATAGGTGCCCTTGACATCGGGACTGGCGATGCCCTTTGCCAAGTCCTCGATCGAGATTTTCGGGCCGCGCTTGAGATAGGCGACCATGTCGTCATAGGCTTCATAGAGCGCGACGGGAAAGCCGACCTGCGCGTTCAATTCCTCAAGCTTCGGCATGTCGACGTCCACCACCGTGACGCCGGCCGCTTTCAACTTGTCGATCGCCGCGGTTGAACGCAGCTTTGGTATCGTCATCGACGTTGGCCATCGTCGCGGCGACCGTGCCGAGCCGAACGCCTTTCAGGCCGGCCGCCTCGATTTTCGCACCCCCTGCAATGATGCGATCGAGCAGGGCCACGTCTGTCATCGTGCCCGCCATCGGTCCGGCCGTATCGCGGGTGTGGGAGATCGGGGCAATGCCGGTTTGCGGGTATCGGCCGACGGTCGGGCGCAACGACATGCAGCCATTGAACGCGCAGGGAATGCGGACCGAGCCGCCGGTATCGGTGCCGATCGCCGCCGGTACGATGCGCGCGGCAATCGCGGCGGCATTCCCCGACGAGGACCCGCCAGCGATCTTCGTCGTGTCATAGGCGTTGCGAACACCGAATTCGGCGCCAGTCTTGAAGGCGGTGTTGTAGCCGGAAATGCCGAAAGCGAGTTCGTGCATGTTGGTCTTGCCGACGATGATCGCGCCTGCCTCGCGCAGCTTTGCCACCACAGGCGCATCGGCGGCCGGCACATAGCCCTTCAGCGCCGGCGTCCCGGCCGTCGCGGGCAGGCCCGCGACCTCGATATTGTCCTTGATCGCGATCGGCACACCTCCGAGCGGCTTGCACGAGGCATGCTGGGCGTGCGCGGCATCGTAGGCGCGCGCTTCCTTGAGAGCACCGGTTTCATCGAGCGTGATAAACGCGTTCAACTCGGGACGGGCCTTCGCGCGGGCGAGCACGGCCGAGACCAGCGCCTCGCTCTTGTATTTGCCGGCGCAAAGGTCCGCCGCCGCCTGCGTCGCGGTGAGATGGTCGAGGTCCACGGCCGATTGCGCCTGAGCATACGCCGCGGCGCAAACCGTGACACCGGCAAAAACCATCGACGTTGCAAGCAATCGATTCGGGACAAGGCGCATGGATACCTCCTCAGCCGGATGAGCATGACGCTCCCTGGGGGCCGACTATAGATCGGGGCACAAGTTCCGCCTGTCCCCATTTTCGGGGACACCGCGGTGGTGACCGGCTGTGAGGCGTGCTAGTGTCGCCTATTTGAAGTTCCTGCACCCCAAGCGGCGAATTCGATCCAGGAACTTCAAATAGCAAAGCGGCACTAGAATGATAGATTTGCTAGTGCCCATGACTTTCCGAAGTTCGTGAAAGGTGCGCGCTGAGGTGTAACACGAACTTCGGAAAGTGGGCACTAGGTCCACAATCATCCAGCGAATTGACGAGCAAGATGGGTGCCGCAGCATGCATGTCAGGAATCAGGTTTCGCTGGCGACGATAGCCCTCGGCGCATGCGCGCTGCTCGCGCTCATACTCGGATCCATTCCCGCCTCGGCGGTGGAGCAATGCCGGTTCATCCAGGCCAAGGCGGAACGCGAAGCGTGCTATCAGCGCCAGGAAGCCGAACTCGCCGCGAAAAAGAAGCCCGAGCCGCGCCGTGACCGGACCATGGAAGCGGTGCAGCAGATGAAGCACGAGGACGAGGCGCTGGACCGGCGGATCCACGGCATTTGCCGGGGATGCTGATTCCCAGTGCCGTCATTGCGAGGAGCGCAAGCGACGAAGCATCCGGTACCGGATCGCTTCGCTGAGCCTGTCATCGGGCGCGCATTCGCGCGACCGTTGGCTCGCGATGATGCGGCAGAGCACAGCTTCGAAAAATTAGAGCATTACAACCCAACTCGCGAACGCATCGATAATTTCGTCCATCACCTCGCGGTCGTTGCGACCCGAGCGCGCCAGCACGTGGAAGGAATGATCGGCGCCGTCGACGAGATGCAACCTCGCGAGCCGACCGAGGCGTTGCACGACCGGTTCGATCAGCGCTACTTCGGCGAGGCTGTCGCGCGTTCCCTGTAAAAACAGCATGGGAAGTTCGACTTTGGCGAGATGATCGGCGCGATCGGTCGACGGCTTGCCGGCCGGATGCAGCGGGAAGCCGACGAACGCAAGACCGCGCACGCCCGGCAATGGTGCAGCCGCCTGCGCCTGCGAGGTCATGCGGCCGCCGAACGATTTTCCGCCCGCGATCAGACCAAGGCCGGGAAAGATCTGCGCGGCTATTGCCACCGCGGCGCGGACCGTGGCTTGCGCGACGGCCGGCGGATCGGGCCGCTTGCTGCCCTTCTCCATGTAGGGAAACTGATAGCGCAGGCTGGCAATGCTGCGTTCGCCAAGTCCGTTCGCAAACGCTTCCATGAAGGAATGCGTCATTCCGGCGCCCGCGCCATGGGCAAACACAAAACACGCGCGGGGCGTGTCAGGACAGACGAGAAGTGCCGAGACCGATCCGGATTTTCCGGTGTCGATCGTGAGCCTCTCGGGCGCCCGGACTGTCATCTGTTCTCAACCACGGCGGCCCTGCCTTTCGCTATCGCATGCTGTCTGGGCGGCGGAACAGACGCCTTAGACCATACGCTTGCCGGCCTGGGTCGCAATCGGCCGCTGCACAAAATACATCACGATCAGGGAAATCACCGCCGTTGTAACGACGACGTATCCGAGCCGGTCGAAATGCCGGAGCGTGCCGTCCGCATTTTGCGCAATGAGCGCGGAAGCGAGCACGGAACCGAGTCCGCCGGAAAGTTGTTGCAGAGAAGCGCCGACCGCACTGAAGGAGCCGCGTTGCGCGGGCTCGGGAATTGCGGAGATCAGCGCTTGCGACGGGATCATGCGCGAAAAGATGCCGACGAACAACAGGACGTTGACCACGATCGCGACCGTCAGGCTGACCTGACCGAGATGCGTATAGATCAGCACCATGACGACCGACATGGCGCTGCCGAAGGCGAAGGTGGCGAATTTGCCGAACGCATCGCTCGCCCGTCCCACCAGCGGTCCGATAAAAATGCTGAACAGGCCGGAGACGAGATAGATCGTCGGCAGATGAACGATGTCGATGCCGAGATTATGCACGGTGTAGGCACTGCCGAACGGCATCAGCATGTAGCCGCCGGTCGCCAGCAGCGTCGTCACCGCAAAGGCCATCCAATAGCGTGGCTGCGCGACCGTTGCGATCAGATGCCGGACGGCAGTTCTGTCCTGCTTCAGCAGCAGATGGCCGTTCACCGGCTTCATCAAGAATAAAACCGCGGCCATCCCGGCGACCGACAGGCCGACCAGTGCGCCGAATGCGACGTGCCAGTTCCAGTGATTGGAGAGAAAAAGCCCGGCCGGGATGCCAAGCACCTGGCTTGCAGCGAAGGCGGTTTGCACGAAGCCCATGACGCGACCGCGCAATTGCAAAGCAAACAGATCGATGACGATGGCGAGCACAACGGAGCCGATCACCCCGCCGAACAAGCCGGTGACGACCCGACCCAGCAGCAACACATGATAGTTCGGCGCGACGGCGCAGAGCGCCGTGCCAAGCGTAAAGCCGGCATAAAAAAACAAAAGCAGCCGCTTGCGATCGAACCGATCGGCAAAGCCGGCCGCCAGGATGCCGGAAATTCCCGCGCTGAATGCGTAGGCCGAGACCGCCACCCCGAACTGCGAGGCCGAAATATCGAGCGCCGGCATGATGATGGCGCCGAGCGGCGACATGATCATGAAGTCGATGATGATGGTGAACTGCACCAGCGCGAGCAACGCGACGAGGATCGACTGGTAGCGCGAAAAGCCGCGGGATAGTTCTTGCCGGTCATCGATCGGCGCCGTCAGGGTTTGTTCGGTCATGACATTCATTCGGGAGGAAAAGCATGAGGACGTGCGATGCTGTCAAACGCCGTTACTATCTATTCCGCCTCTTCGCTATTTCATGGCTTGACAAGCAGTTTTAATGCCTGCTTGGCGCGCAGGGGATCGCCGCCAGCCCATCGCTGATCGGCCAAGGAGATTGTTAAAAATTACTCGAAAAAATGGCGATCCCGGCATGACTCGAACATGCGACCTACGGTTTAGGAAACCGTCGCTCTATCCGGCTGAGCTACGGGACCGGAGCGTTCCGCTTCTGGCAAGCGGTGTCTCGGCTTCCATTTATCAGAGCCGGCCATGGATCGCCAGCCTCACGAGTAGAGTTTACGGACGGTCTCGCTTTTCTCAGTGGCACTTGGCCCACGGAAGGTGCCGAACAGGCCATCCAGCGACGGGTTGCTGACGCCGAACCAGTGTTTCTCGCTGATGAAGTGATGGCGCAGATGATACTGCTTGATCCAGCGGCCGAGCCGAGTTCGCGGCTGGTAGGGAATGTGGGCGACATAATGCACCCATTCATAGTGCAGGATCGCCAACATCATGCCGAACAGCGCCGACACCGAGGCTTCCGCGCCGAACACGAGCGCAACCAATCCGGTGGCGACGGCGAGATTGGGCACCAGAAACCAGATCGGCAGGAACAACAGCTCGAGCCGGCTGGGCTCGACATGGTGATCGTAGTGCAGGCGGTGCTGCATCCTGCGCAGCCATGGCCATGGCAGCGGCGGCGCATGAAAGGCAAAGCGATGCATGCCGTATTCGCTCAGGTAAAACAGCAGCGCGCCGAGCAGGATCAAGGCGAGCCTTGGCTCGATCCAACCGGATAGGAAAGCCAGCGCTTCCACGGCGACGCCCGCGACCAACGCCGCCACACTGCCGTGACGAAGGAATACGACAAACATCTCCGGCTGTCCTCTGGTCTCGCATGAAATGGCCGTTCGCGAACGGTACGAGGGACGCGCGGCGAATTCAACATCGCGTCACAACGACGATCCCGATCTGGCTGACGGGGTATTCGCAAGGTACCATCGGCATGAACACCGGCACAAGGAACGGGAATATGAGATCACGGACAACGCTGCTTTTCGTCGCCCTGACGGCCGGCGCTGTTTGCGCCTCGATCCCTGCTTTGGCCCAATCGGAAACATTGACCGGCAGTGCGGCGTTCGGCGACTGGCGCACCGACAAACCAGGCCTCGTGCGCCTGATCAAGCCGAGCGATTTGCCGAAGCCGGGCGCAACAGCCTCGTCCGCCAATGTCTCGCATGTAGTGCCACGGTCGCCCGCGACTATCCCTAAAGTTCCGGCCGGCTTCAAAGTTGAGCTTCTCGCAGCGGGATTGAACGGGCCGCGCGAAATGAGGACGGCGCCGAACGGCGATATTTTCGTCGCCGAAACCCGCGGCGGTCGAATTCGCGTGTTGCGGCTCTCGGAAGACGGTTCAAGGCCCGCCAAAAACGAGATTTACGCAAGCGGACTCAACCGGCCCTTTGGCATCGCCTTTTTCCCGAGCGACAATCCGCAATGGGTTTACGTCGCCAATACCGACAGCGTCGTTCGCTTTCGCTACGCGGGCGGCGAGCTGAAAGCCGCCGGCAAGCCGGAGACCGTGGTCGCGGAGTTGCCGAGCGGGGGCGGACATTCGACGCGGGACATCGTGTTCACCAGGGACGGCAAACGGATGCTGG
Organism: uncultured Alphaproteobacteria bacterium; assembly: GCA_963706265.1. Taxonomy (GTDB): domain Bacteria; phylum Pseudomonadota; class Alphaproteobacteria; order Rhizobiales; family Xanthobacteraceae; genus Bradyrhizobium. The sequence continues at coordinate 119,965 of CAVPLO010000001.1, forward strand.
TATCGGTTGGCTCGGCGAGCAACGACGCCGAAGGAAGCCGCGGCAGCCCTTCCGAAAATTCGAAACCCGCCCTCGGCGCAAGCGCAGGCTACGAGACCCGCCGCGCCGACGTGCTCTCCTTCAACCCCGACGGAACGGACGTGAAAATCTTCGCGACCGGCATCCGCAATTGCGTGGGACTTGCGATTTATCCAGCTAACGGCGACGCCTATTGTTCGACCAACGAGCGCGACGGCTTGGGCGACGATCTCGTCCCCGACTACGTTACCCGCGTGCGCGAGGGCGCATTCTATGGTTGGCCGTGGTTCTATATCGGCAACCACGAGGATCCGAATCATGCCGGCGAGCGGCCGGACCTGAAGGACAAGGTTACCGTTCCCGACGTCCTGATCCAGGCGCACTCGGCTTCTCTCGGGCTGACGTTTTACGACGGCAACGCATTCCCGGCCGAATACCGCGGCGACGGCTTCGCCGCCGAGCATGGCTCATGGAATCGCGCGAGGCGCACCGGCTACAAGCTAATTCGCATTCGCATGAAGGACGGCGTGCCTACCGGAGAGTACGAAGACTTCATGACCGGCTTTGTCGCCAACGATTCCGACGTGTGGGGACGCCCTGTCGGAGTGACCGTGGCGCGCGACGGTGCGCTGCTCGTCTCGGAAGACGGCAACGGCACCATCTGGCGCATCACGCATTAGGGCGTGTGCTTGTAAAACGGGATCATGCGACGGCCCGCGAGCGGCCGGTCCGGGATGCACAGTTGCTCCTTTCAGGGTCGACAAGGCGGCCAATAATGGCGACAATCAGTGGTGTGTTTACTAGTGGTCCGATTCTAACATTCGCATCCCTGCTCAGCGGGTACTTTTGCGAATGTTAGAATCAAAGGACCACTAGCAAATATATATGTCTCTAGTGGAGTTTCGGATTTGACATTCGCTTCGCGAACTCGCGGCTGGCTGGTAGCGAATGTCAAATCCACTCCACTGGCATTCACCGTCAGGCGCCATCGTTGACTGCAGCCCGTAACCAGATCCTGCTCGCGGCCATGATGATCGGCTGCGCCGCGCTTTCATCGCAGGCGCGCGCTCAGTGGTGGTCGCGCGCGCCGGCCGATTTCGAGGAATGCGCCGATCTCGCCGAGAAAGTCACTAACAAGGAAGCACGGACCGCCGCGCTTTCCCAATGCAACGCAAAGTTTGCCGGCCGCCGCAAGCCCGGCGGCGGCTACACTTATTTCGATTTCATGCAAAATCGAAACTTCGATATCGCGGGCCCCAATCCCACGCCGCAGGAGCAGAAGCGGATCGACGAGCAGTACGCCGGCTATCTCGAAAATCAGCGGCGCAGCACCATCGCGGCGGCCTTTGCCGCGAAGCAGCAGCAGTTGCAACAGGCCTCGCTGAAACAAGCCTCGCTGAAGCAAGCCTCGCTGAAGAGTGAAACCGAAAAACCGCCGCTGACCACCGGCCACGCCGGCAAGCCGCCGGCGGCGGCCAGCGACCTCAGGCGCGTCAAGCCGGCCGGCTGCGCGCGGGATTCTTTTGCATGCCAGTGGCCGCGGCTTTCCGAAGGCATCAAGGACCTGAAGAAGGCCTTGTTCGGCTCATCACCGGGCAAGGACAAACGAAGCTAAAGCGGGATGAATTCTAATTGAATCGATCCGTCCGCGCATTCAGTTTACCTCTCCCCGCCGGGGAGAGGTCGATTTGCACAGCAAATCGGGTGAGGGGGCACTTATAATGAGAGATCGTAACCCCTCACCCCTCTCCCAACGGGAGAGTGAGCACACTTCCGATGCTGCTTTAGCTGAACCTAATCTCATCTCGCTCTAGTGGTCCGATTCTAACATTTGCGCCGATCTGAAGACGCTGCGCCACAAGCGGCGAATTGCGATGCAGGGACTTCAGATCGATCGAGATTGAGCGCGAGCGAGTTAATCCGGGTCCGCCGCGAGGGGCTCTATCGCGCCAGCCCCCGGTCCGCACAGACGCTTCCGACGAGACCAAACGTCCTCTTCGGGGCGCCGGTGCCGTTTTCGTCTTCGGCCGTGACCTGCGTGACGATCCCTTCAGGGGAGGCAATGACGGTGAGTTTGCAGATGCGGGTGTCGTCCGTCATGTAGCCGGGTGGGTCCCCGTCTTCGTATAGACCCCCATAGCCTTCGGTGGTCCTCCTCCTGCGGGCGGACGGGTCAGCCGGACCAAGCTCCCACACATAGAGCATGTCGTCGTTGTCCATCTTCTTGCGGCCGGTAGGCAACCCGAACCGGTCGGCGACAACATGGACGTCCTGCCCGACGAATTGATGGCCGGCCTGGGTTGACGGCGCCGCATTCTGCGCCGAGGCCCAGCCGCCGCTCAAAACAACGCACAAAACCGCCGCGCCTATGTTTCGCATCTCACTTGTTCCTCTTATCAAGGCGACCTCGACCGCCTGCTCATGTCGTCGACATAGCCGCGGTGGCGCCGTTGGCTGCTGACCAGGGTGCGGCCCAAGCTAAAGGCTATTTTAGACAGCCGGGCTATTTAGACAGCCGGGGAATTGTATATGTTTATTACAAGCTACGCTCCATCATTTGGGTAGCGCATTAACTTCGTCCACGCACGCACGCGAAGGCAACACTGAGCAGGCTCGCGGATCGGCCAAGCAGGAGAACATGATGGTTAAATTCGGGCTCACGGGAGCTGCGGTGCTGTCGCTGGCGCTGATCGGCGCGGCGGCGAGCAACGCCCAAGGCACAGACGGGCGTCAAGTCAGGCGACACCTACACGCGGCACCTCCGCCCGTGGTTGCTTACAGCGAGGAGCCGAACCTGCCGGTCGAAAATGCCCTGCGGTGGGGATATAGCCAGGGCTATAGCAACTATCCGTCCGGCTTCGGCGGCCTCTACGGCGACGGCCGCTATCCCGACAACACCGTCTCCAGCCCGCATACCTACAATACACTGCGGTAAGAAGAGGCGCGGACAGACACGGCCCTGCCCGGACATATTTCACGAAAAAAGCCCCGGCGAAACCGGGGCTTTTTTATCACGTGCTGGGGTGATCAGTATCTCGCAACCACCGGGCCTGGGCCGCCGAACCGGTAATTGACGCCGAAGCGGACGACGTTGTCGTCGAACGGCACGTTACGCGGCCCTTCCGCGACGGCCGTGTTGAGGGCCACGGTGTTGAACTTCATGTAGAGCCACTCGAACTTGGCCGACCAGTTCGGCGCAAATCCCCATTCCAGACCGCCGCCGGCGGTCCAGCCGCTGCGGGTGGATGACGATGAAGCGAGCAGGTTGTGAGCGTTGTCATAGATGCCCTGTCCGACGCCTGCGGCGGCATAGCCGCCCGTTCCGTAGAACAGCAGGTTGTTGACGGCGTAGCCGACGCGGCCGCGCGCGGTCGCCACCCACGTCTCGTTGGTGAAGCTCCGAAAAGGGGATTGCCGTTGGGGTCGACGAAGCCAGATTGCCGATCGGTCCCGCGTCCGCATGGTGCCACGTTCCGCGACCCAGGAGGCGTCGCCTTCGAAACCGAACACGATGTTCGACACCTGCCAGTTGTAACCAAGTGTGCCGCCGACGAGGCCGCCCTTGACGTTATAGCCCGAGGTGTCGCTGAGGCCGGTGGCCCGATCGACGTGGTCGCTGAACCCAAGCGATCCGCCGGCCGAGGCGCCGATGTAGAAGCCGGTCCAGTTGTAGATCGTGCGACGGGCGGCGGGCGCCTTCACCGGAAGGTCAGCCGCCATAGCCGCCGTCGTTCCCAGAAGCAAAGCGGTGATTGCGCCAAGTGTGATGTTCTTTGTCATGTTCATCTCTCGCAAAATGAGTGCTGCCGCTTATGCTGCTTAGAACCGCCACTGCAGACCGGTGGAGACACCGGCGAGCGTGGGGCCGACCCAGCAATGGGGCTGCGACACAAGGCCGCCGCTCGCGCCAAAGGCCGAGTGACAGTCGGTGGTGACGCCGTGGCCGCCGGCGCCGAGGTCGTAGTGGGCGGCCGGTCCGTTGATGGTCGCCGCGACCGCCGTGTACCAGGTCAGGTTCGAGCCGAACTTGTGCTTGTAGTTGGCGGTGAGCATGTCGGCCGAATTGTTGGGGTCGATGGCGGGGGCGCCGCCGGTGCCGGGAATAACGACGGTGGCGGACAACGGGCTGTTGTGCTGTCCGGGATCGCCTTGCGCCTTGAACGCATGGGCCCAACCGCCGCTGAAGCTGTCGTGCGGGGTCAATTCCTGGGTGAAGAACACCCAGGTGTCGTTGCGCGAGCGCTCGTTCTCGAAGGCAAGGAGCGGGGTCACGTAGCGGTGCAACCTCTCGAAGAGGCCGCCGACCGTGGTCTTGGTCGGGAACGTGTAGAGCGCGCCGACCTTGAAGGCGTCTTCGTCAGCCACGTCGGCGTTGAAGGCGGCGAGCTGCGTCGAATTGGCGAAACAGTTGGTAGTGCCAAGCAGGGTCGTAACCGTACCCCCGATTGGGCAGCCGGTGCCAGCGACATTAGTGAGCTGGGAGGTTGTGAGACCAGCGTTTCCGGCGCCGTAGATGCCGGAAATATCGCTCTGCCGGTTGACCTTGAAATGCCGCTCGTAAGCGATGGTCGCGTAGAACGGGCCGTTGGTGTAGCTCAGGTCGGTACTGACGGCGGTGGAGAAGGAGCCGTCGTTACAGCCGTTCGGGAAAAGTCCGCCGCTGGTCGGATCGTTGCCGCCGGTACAATCGGTTTGGCCTTCCGCGATGTTATCGCTGATATCGGAGCGGTTCTGACCCGGCGCGACCAGGGCGTTGAACTGGAATCCACCGATCTTCGGCGATTCGTACCAGATCGAATTATTGAGGCGGCCGCCGAATTCGACGCGGTTGTCGCCACCGGTGTTGCCCACGATCACATTGTAGCTGCCGATCTCACCCGAGAACGGGTTGAAGCCGCCGGTCGAACTTGCATACGGCGTGGTCGTCTTGCCGATCTTGACGGCGCCCCATTCGGGGTTGGCAAAACCGATATAGGTGTTGCGGTTGAACAACGCGCCGTTGACGTCATCGCTGATCTTGCTGTTGCTCTGTCTCAGGCCGGGCGTGGTTCGAAACGGCGAAGCCGAGTTCAAGCTGGTAGACGAAGTTCGCCGGGAAATCCGGCAGGCGCTGGAAGCCGCGCACGCCGAGATAGGAGCTGTTGCTGGAGACCGACGGCAGCCAGCCGAAATTGCCGATCGGGAAAGTCTCGCTTCCGCCAGTGAAGGCCGGGTTGTTGTTGATGTTTCCGCCGAGCGCCTTGGTCGCGTCGTCGACCGAGACGTCGATGTTGCCGTAACCGGTGATCTCGCCGCCCGGCGTGTAGAACGTCAGCGGGTTGCCCTTCTTGTGCTCGAAGAAGCCGTGACCGTTGGCGTCGATCTCCGGCGCGACGAGCGCGGGCGGCGGAGTCGGCACGTGCGTTACGAGGACTGGCGTGGCGCCGGGCTTGGCGGGCGTAGCGTGCTTGATGGCGGCTTCATCACGCTTGTTGATCTGCTTCCTCAACGCCGCATTTTCGCCGGCCAGCTTGGCGTTGTTTTTTTCGATCTTGTCGAGCCGCGACAGCACGTCGTCGAGCTTGTCGGCCGATGCCGGTAGTGCCTGGAAGGTGATGCCCGCCGCAACAAATGCGGCACCTAATGCCAACTTTCTCATCGTCTCGCCCCCTAGAGTGATTCCGAGGGCTAGCCTGTCGTGGCAGATGAATATCGTCAAATGCGTGGCAGGCTGCGAAACCTCCCGCAGGAGCGAGACAGAAATTTCCGAAAAATTAACCAAAGACCTAGCATTTCAATAAGATAACCAGGACATCAGAGACTGTGTTGCAATGCAAGAAACGATGTGTCCTCGCAGCAACAGTTAGGAATAATGTATACCAACGCCGGGAATATGCGGCACAGTTGAACAGGATTTGATGTCGCGGCTTGCGGGAATCTTCGGCCCAAAAATTCGGGAATAACCGGCAGGAGCGATGCCGGTCGCACGCCGTTTTCACCGGCCACTTCCGCCCGGTTCCACATCCCGCGCAAGGCAGCAAGTCTTGTTGAGCCTTGCACCAATGCGTCGGGTGGCAACGGATGCGCGAGCGCTTCCGCAGTATCAATCCAGATTCATCTCCACCGCGATGCGGATCAGGTCGGAATGATTTTTCGCGCCCAGCTTTTGCTTGAGCAGCGACGTGGCGTTGGCGACCGTCTTGTAGGAGATGCCGAGCGCGTCGGCGATTTCAGCGATCTTGTCGCCTCGCCTCAGCAGCGTCAGAATTTCCAGCTCACGCGTCGTCATCCTGTTTGTCGGGTTGGCTCTGACGGCGGCGGACGAAAAGGTGACGGCTTCGGCCAGGTGCGGCGAAATGTAATTTTCTCCGGCGGCCACCTTGTGGACCGCCTGAATGAAAAGCCGGGGGTCGTCCGATTTGGACAGATAGCCTTGCGCACCCATCTCGATCGCGCGCACCACGAAGGCCGGATCGTCATTCATGCTGAACATGATGATCTTGGCGTCGGGATCTTGCTTGCGGACTTGCCGCATCAACTCGAAGCCGGAAACGTCCGGAAGCTTGATATCGATAACGGTGATGTCGGGCTTGCTTTGCACAAAGGCCTGATAGCCGGCCTTGGCATCTCCGGCGCCCTCAATCTCCACGGACGAGTCCGATGCAAACAACGACTTGCATCCCGACACCACCACCGGGTGGTCATCAACGACCAATATCCTTGTTGCCAATTTCGGACTTTCCGACATCGAAACCGCCATCTTTTCGCTGATCGTTCTTCCCATTTCGGATCAATCAAACACGGGCCGGGCCGGGCTTGCCCGGGTGGTGGCCGGCGCGCTGCGGCAGCAGCAGGATGCAGGCAATGATGATGATCGCGATGATCGCAGATGCGTGGAACCTGCTGAACGCGAGACCGCCGTTGTCGAGCGGCTTGTCGAGAAGATCTCCGAGCGTCGCCCCCAGCGGGCGGGTCAAAATAAAAGCAGCCCAGAACAGCAGCGTTCTTGAGATCGTGGTGAAAAAATATGCCGCGGCGATCAATGCCAGACCTGCGGCAAACACGACCGCGCCGCCTTCGTAGCCAAGATTATTGGTGTCGGCCATCCAATCACCAAGCGCCGTGCCGAGCGTCTGGGAGAACAGGATCGCCACCCAGTAAAACCTCTCGATCTTCGGCGTCGAGACCGTGTCGACGGAGATCGATCCCGCCGACCAGTACCATACAGCCAACGAGGTCATCAGCAGCACGAACAACAGCGAAGCGCCACCGGGATAACCGATCCCCAGCGACCGGTCGGCGAAATCCGCGATGGTCGTGCCCGCTGTCGTGGTCGCGATCACGACCAGCCAATACAGGAACGGGTGGAATTTCTTCGCGGCGATCTGCGCAACCATCGCCACGACGAAGATGCCGATGAAAATGAGGCTGCTGACGGCATAGCCGAGATTCATGGACATTGAAGCGGCGTCGCCGCCGGTCTCCCCGAGCGTCGTCGCAAGCACCTTGATCAACCAGAAGACCGCGGTGACTTCAGGGACCTTGCTGCGTACGATTTCTTCCATGCGGGTATCTCCTAGCGTCCGAAGCGTCCGGACTTCATTTTCGAGCGGGGCTACACGGCTATGTCAGTCGCGGAGAATATCAACGATGCCAACCAAGTTTCCTGGCCCGCCGGCTGTATTGTTCACATTTTGAATTGATGAGTTCGCGCGCGGGTAGCCATTGCGATCTTCGCCAAAATCGGCATCGAAACCCGGATCGAAGTTCAATAGAATAGAATCTCTCTGGACAATCGGGATTGTTTCCATGTGGAAAAGGCTTCCTCTGCGGTTCCGGCTTTTTCTCCCGACGATCGGGTTGACCGCGGCGTCTTTGCTGATCGGCATTTTTGCCCTGCAAGTATTTTCGCCCGGTCAGTTTGAGAATGAAAGTGAGGATGCTGCGGCCCTGGTGAGGACTGTGACGAAAGGTCTCAACACTGCGCTCGCGGCGGCCGCAAATCCCGAGCTGACGCTCGACGCTTTCGCTGAAGGTATTGGAACGCGAGATGCAATCCAATACAGCAAGGCTGACGGTTCCGTGAGTGAACCTAAAATCCGGCTGAATACCGACGGGGTTCCTCTCTGGTTTGTCGGCCTCTTGCGAATACCGAACATCGCGAAAGCCCATCCGGTCATCATCGGCGAACAGCGCGTGGGCGACATCCTTTTTGTCCCCGATCTTACGCCGGATCTGCGGGAGAAATGGCTTGGTTTCCTGGCTATCGTGTTGTCGGGGTCGGTATTGCTCATGCTGGCGGCTATCAGCGCCTATTTGACGACCAGCGTGGCGCTGCGGCCGCTGGAGCAGCTCGGCGCCGGCCTGGCGCGGATGCAACAGGGCAACTACGACGACGCGATTCCGCTGCTCGGCCCGCCCGAAGTCCGAAAAAGCTGCGAAGAAGCCAATCAGCTTGCGCTGAAGCTCAAGCAACTGGCCCGGGACAACCGCAGCATGCTGCGCAAGATCGTCTCGCTTCAGGACGATGAGCGCCGCGAACTTGCAAACGAGCTGCACGATGAACTGGGCCCGCTGCTGTTCGCCATCAGGGCCAACGCGATTGCGCTATCGGGATCCGTGACGGATGCGGTGGCTGCCGATCCGGAGGCGCCATCCAACCAGCTGCTTGAAGCCGCAGGGGCAGTCCAGCACGCGAGCCGCCGCATTCTCGAAGGGCTAAGCCCGCTTTATCTCGAGGAACTCGGACTTCGGAAAAGCATTGAAACGCTGCTTCAGAACGCGCATTCCACGTTGCCGACCGTCGCGACGGCGTCTGACGTTGATCCGCGGCTCGATTCGCTTGACGGCCTGCTGTCGCAAACCATCTACCGCGTCATTCAGGAAGCGGTGACGAATGTGGTCAGGCACGCGCAGGCAACCACGTTGAACGTGGTCGCGGCGATCCGCGATCAGGCCGTGACGATCGACGTGTCGGACGATGGCGTTGGATTTCCCGACGACGTCCTGCTCGGCAGAGGGTTGGCCGGAATGTCCGATCGCAGCCGCGCGCTGGATGGAAAACTGGACTTGTTGCGCGAGGGAGGCCGGACCATCGTGCGCTGCTGGCTGCCGTTGCCCACGCCGTCCCGCCAAGCCTGACGCGCGGCGGCGTGCTGCGGCTTAATTTTCCGCAACGCCCGAGCGGATCTGTTCCGCCGTCAGCCGCGGAGAACCCTCGCACGCCGCCTCGGCATCCCTGATCAGCGCAACGATGCGGCGCGACAGCGGTGCCGGCAGTCCGCGCCGGTCGGCGATTTCGGTGATCACGCCTTGAAGATAATCGATCTCGGTGCGGCGACGACGCTCCAGGTCTTCCCACATCGAGGAACGCGCTTGCGGATCGATCTTCATGGCTGGCGCCAGCGCGATCGCAAAAAGCGTATCGGGCAGCCGCAACAAATGCGGCGTCCAGCTCAGCGGCACCGGCGTCGGCGACACCGGCTGGATCCCTTCGGCCCGCACCGCCGCCAGCCCTTCGGCGATCTGGTCCGCGAACAGTCGGCGCCAATCGCGCCGGGCGAGTTGCTCGCGCAACGGCAGACCGGAAAGCGCATTGACCGCATTGTTGAGATTGACGAGCAGCTTGCCCCATTGCACGCCCGCGATGTCGTCGGTGGCGCGCATCGCAAGCCCCGGCACCGAAAGCTGCGCGGCGGTATCAGACTTGTCGCGCTCGATCACGATGTCGCCTGATGTGGCGCGATGAAATCGTCCCTCGCCCGCCGCGATCACGTTGAAAGGCACCATGGCGGCGAGCACGGTTCGCCCCGGCAGACGGCCGCGCAACGCCGGCACGTTGGCGATGCCGTTTTGCAGGCTGACGATGACGGCATCGGGTGGTGCGCAGCGTGCAATGGCTTCGGCGATCTCAGCGGTGTCCGCGCTCTTGACCGCGACCAGCACCGCACCCGCATCGGCCAGAATTTTCGGATCATCTGACAGTGTCAGCTGCCGAGATGCCACTTGCCAGGACGAGCCCTCAAGGCTCGTCAAGGTCAGTCCGAATTGCCCGATCTCCGCAATCACACGCGGCCGCGCGAGAAACGATACGCGGCGGCCCGCGCTGGCGCAGAGGCCGCCGACAAAGCAGCCGATGCTGCCGGCGCCCGCGACGACGATTGGCCGATCCACCGCCATTGTTTTGCTTCGCCTAAATCTCAAGCAGATCGCCTCTGGTAGCCGACACCGGACGGCTTGTCGCCTTGTAACCGTCATACCGCGTGATTATGGTTTCGAATTAGCGGGGCGGACAATCGGCAGGAGATGACGATGGGTTTACTCGACGTATTGAACGGAATGCAGAACGGTCCGCGCGGCCCCTCAACCCCGAGCGCGCAATCCGGCGGCGGGATGTCGCCGATGACCATGGCGATCCTGGCGCTGCTGGCTTACAAGGCCGTCAAGCACATCAGCGGCGGCTCTTCCGCGCCGAATCCGACACCCGCGCCGGCACCCGGCGGCGGTAGTTTAGGCGGCAGCCTCGGTGGCAGCCTCGGTGGACTTGGCGGCGTCCTCAAGGGCGGGCTTGGCGGCATACTTGCGGGCGGTGCAGCCGGCAGCGTCATCAGCGGCGGACTGGGCGATCTGCTCAAGCAACTGCAGCAGAACGGCCACGGCGAGACCGCCAATTCATGGGTGAGCCCCGGTCCCAACAAGCAGATCGCACCGGGCGATCTCGCCAACGCGCTCGGCGCCGATCAGATCAACAGCCTGATGTCGCAAAGCGGACTGTCACGCGAGGAATTGCTGAACGGACTGAGCCAGCACCTGCCCGATGTCGTCAACCATCTGACGCCGGACGGACGGCTGCCGACCGAAGACGAAGTGGCGGGCCGGCTCTGAGCGAGCCGATAGACGAAAAATTTTCATACGTGCTTTTTAGGGGAGAAAGACACTCATGATCAGGATCATCATTGTCGGCTTTATCGCCGGCATCATCGCACGGCTGCTCTCGCCGGGCCCCAACAATCCGAGCGGCTTCATCCTTACCACCGTGCTCGGCATTATCGGCGCCTTCCTCGCCACCTGGGTCGGCCAGGCGATCGGTCACTATGAGCTGGGCCAAGGCGCAGGGCATCATCACGTCGACGATCGGCGCGCTGGTTGTCCTGTTCATCTGGAACCGCCTGGTGGCAAGCGGCGTGCTTCGCGACTTCAACAAGTGACGAAGTCATTCCGGGGCACGCGAAGCGTGAACCCGGAATCTCGAGATTCCCCGATGCGCAATTGCGCATCTGAGGTCTGGTGCTCAGCGCAAAATTGATACCAATTTTGTCGCTTCGCACCATCCCGGAATGACCTTTGCTACGTAATGAGGTGCGCACCGGCGTCGATGCGGACGATTTCGCCGGTCATGTTGCCCGACTGCGGCAGAGCGAGGAAGCAGACCACGTTGGCAACGTCCTCGGCCGTGGAAGCCCGCTTCAGCGGCACCTTGGCGACGACGGAATCGCGGACCTTCGCCGCGCCTTCCACGCCGCGGCCCTTGGTGAACCACGGCGTATCGATATAGCCGGGGCATACCGTGTTGACGCGGATCAGCGGCGCCAGCGCGCGCGCAAGTGACAGCGTGATGGTGTTCAGCGCGCCCTTGCTTGCGGCATAGGCGACCGAAGAGCCGATCCCGCTGATGCCGGCAACCGACGAGACGTTGACGACGGACGCCGCGCGGCCCGACGCCTTGGCGCCCGCTTCCAGCAGCGATCGCGTCGCCCGCACCATCTGGAACGGTCCGATCGTGTTCACGCCGAACAGGCGCTGGAAATCCTCCGACGACAGGCCGTCGAGATTTTCATGCGGAACGTGCTTGGTGGTGCCGGCATTGTTGACCAGCACGTCGAGCCGTCCCCAGGGCGCGGCCGCAGCCGCAATCTTCCGGCAATCCTCATCGCGCGATACATCGCCTTGAACCACGACGACGTCGGCGCCGGCGCTGCGGCAGAGATCGGCGGTCTCTTCGGCCTCTTTCCGGCTGGAGGAATAGTTGATGACGATGCGCGCGCCGCCCTTTGCCAGAATGGCCGCGGTCGCGGCGCCAAGTCCCGAGGCAGAGCCGGTTACAACGGCGCACAGACCATCCTTCGACATCGCATTTTCCTCGTCTGGTTTTCGAATGTTTGTGGCGATCTACCACACGATTGCACCTCAAGAAACTCCGTTATGCGGAATAATCCATAAGCCAGCCTCGATCGCTTCATTCCGCGCCTGCAAGGGCCTCTGCGGCTACTAGTGGAGTGGATTTGACATTCGCTCCCCGCATAGCCGCAAGCTCGTAAAGCGAATGTCAAATCCTAAACTCCACTAGAAAACTATATTTGCTAGTGGTCCTTTGATTCTAACATTCGCAAAAGTGACCGCTGAGAAGGGATGCGAATGTTAGAATTGGACCACTAGCGCTTGTCAGCAAGACCCCTTTTCCCCATCATGGCCTGCAAAGAGTCCGCAGAGGAACGCCGTGGAAGAAGCCGAGAACATCGTCGCGCAGACTGCAGAGCGGATATTTGCCGATCTGGCCGATGCGCAGACCGTCAACAACGACAAGAACGGCGGCTGGAAAGCGCCGCTGTGGCAAGCGCTGAGCGAAGCCGGCCTGCCCTTGTCCTGGGTTGCCGAAGAGCATGGCGGTTCGGGCGCCACATTGGCCGAGGGTTTTGGCGTGCTGAGCGCCGCAGGGCGTTTTGCGCTTCCCGTGCCGCTGGCGGAAACCATGCTCGCCGGCTGGCTGTTGTCGCAAGCCGGCATCGCCTCTCCTCAAGACGAAATGACGGTGGCGCCCGCGGGCCCGAAAGACCGCATCACGATCAACGCCGACGGAACTTTATCGGGCCGCGCGCGCGGCGTTCCCTTCGGCCGCGAAGCCAAACACATCGCGGTGCTGGCGCAGGACGGCAAAGGAAAACCATCGATCGCGCTGGTCGCAGCCAGCCACTGCCGCGTTGAATCCAGCCTCAATCTTGGCGGCGACAGCAGCGACACCGTGACCTTCGACCGCGCGGCGCCCCTTGCCATCAACCCCGCGCCCGACGGCTTCGACGTGACATCGCTGCTTCTGATGGGCGCGGTCGTGCGCAGTCTGCAAATCGCGGGCAGCCTTGAAACGATGCTCGAGATCAGCGTGCGCTATTCCAACGAACGCGTTGCGTTCGAAAAGAAGATTTCGAAATTTCAGGCGGTCCAGCACAATCTGGCGAAACTCGCCGGCGAGTCGGCGGCGGCGCTGGCGGCCGCGACTTCAGCGGCCGATACGTTTGCGAGCTGGCGCTGCGTCCCGGGACGCCCGGTTTCTCGAAGCGGCGGCCGCAAAAATCCGCTGCTCGGAAGCCGCCGAGAAAGCCGCCGCCATCGCCCATCAGGTTCATGGCGCGATCGGCTTTACGATCGAACACATTCTGCATCGCTACACGCTGCGGGCGCTGGCATGGCGCGACGATTTCGGCTCCGAAAGCTACTGGGCGGTCGAACTCGGCAAACGCGTGGCCGCCAATGGCGCCGACGAATTGTGGCCGCTGGTGGCTTCGCGCTGAGACCTATTGATGGAGATGGAATGGTGGACCGCATACTCGGAATTACCTCTCCCCTTGTGGGAGAGGCATAGGCCGCCTACAGCGGCCGTTCTAGAAAGGACGCCGAAGCAGAGCTTCGGCTATGTCGCATCGACAGATGCGATCCGGGTGAGGGGTTACGGTTTATCGATAAGATCTAACCCCTCACCCCAACCCTCTCCCACAAGGGGAGAGGGGGCTCACTTCCGTCGCCGGTATATCGAGTTCTCATTCTAACGATAGCGCTTATCAAAATGACCGCAGCCCTTCGTTTTGATCCGATCCGCCTGCCGGCCGAATGCGTCGCGCTGCGCCAGGAAGTGCGCGCCTTCCTGGCGGAAGAGATCGCTGCCGGCACTTTCACTCCGCACAAGCCGAACCGCGAGGACAGCGACGCGCCGGAATTTTCCCGCCGCGTCGGCGCGCGCGGCTGGCTCGGCATGACCTGGCCGAAGAAATACGGCGGCCACGAGCGTACGTTCCTCGAGCGCTATGTGGTGACCGAGGAAATGCGCGTCGCCAACGCGCCGACGCGGCGCTTCTTTGTCGCCGACCGCCAGAGCGGGCCGGTGCTTTTGAAATATGCCAACGAGCGCATCAAGATGGACATCCTGCCGCGGATCTGCCGCGGCGAGGTCTGCTTTGCGATCGGCATGAGCGAACCGAATTCCGGCTCGGACCTGTTCGCGGCGAAGACCAAGGCCACCAGGACCGACGGCGGCTTTCTGATCAACGGCACCAAGATCTGGACGTCGTCGGCGCATATCGCCGACTACATGATCGCGATCTTCCGCACCTCGCCGCCATCAAAGGAAAACCGGCGGCACGGCCTGACGCAATTCCTGGTCGACATGAAGACGCCGGGCATCGAGGTCAACCCGATCGGCCAGATCACCGGGCAGTTCGAATTCAACGAAGTCGTGTTCACCGACCACTTCGTGCCCGACGATCATGTATTGGGCGAAATCGACGGCGCCTGGAAGCAGGCGACATCCGAATTGGCCTATGAGCGCTCCGGCCCCGAACGCTTTCTCGAAACCTACTACGTGCTGACCGAACTGGTGCGCGCGGTCGGACCTTCGCCGGATACCCGCGCCGCCGAAGGCATCGGGCGGCTGGTGGCGCAGCTCCACACCATGCGGCGAATGTCGGTGTCGGTGGCGGGCATGTTGCAGGCCGGCAAGGAGCCGGTCGTCGAAGCCTCGATCGTCAAGGACATCGGTACGATCTGGGAGCAGCAGTTGCCGCACCGGGTCCGCGACCTCGCCGCTTTCGTCGATGCGGATGCTTCCAACCGCGAGACGCTGGAAAAACAACTGGCGTTCGCGATCAAGACCGCGCCAAAACTCACCATTCAGGGCGGCACCACCGAAGTGCTGCGCGGCATCATCGCGCGTGGACTTGGTTTGCGCTGAGTTTGTGTCGGTGTGGATTGTGGGACGCGCTCCTTTTACCCTCTCCCCCTGTGGGAGAGGGTATCGCCGCTGCGGAGACATTTGCGATTTACGGAGAGCCTGGATGAGCACCACCAAGGATATCGGCGTCGAGAAGATCGGCCATGTCGGCCTGATCGAAATCCGCAAGCCGCCGCTGAACTTCTTCGACATCTCGCTGATCAACCAGATCGCCGATGCGCTGGAGGAATTCGACCGCGACATCGAAATCCGCTCGTCGGTGCTGGCGGCCGAGGGCCGGGCGTTCTGCGCCGGCGCCAATTTCAACGATCCGGCGCGGCAGGAGCAGGAGGCGCGGGCGAAAGCCGACCCGGCATCCAGCCTTGGCCCGATCGCCCATCTCTATGTCCAGGCCGTGCGCATCTTCCGCAACCAGAAGCCGATCGTCGCCGCCGTGCATGGCGCGGCGATCGGCGGCGGGCTGGGGCTTGCGGTGTCGGCGGATTTCCGCGTCACCTGCCCCGAGGCGCGCTTCGCCGCCAACTTCACCAAGCTCGGCTTTCACCCCGGCTTCGGGCTGACGGTGACGCTTCCCGAACTGGTCGGCAAGAACAATGCCGAATTGATTTTCTACACGTCCCGCCGGGTGACCGGCGAGGAGGCCTATCGGATGGGCCTTGCCAATGAATGCGTGCCGCAGGATCAGGTCCGCGAGCGCGCGATGAGGCTGGCGCAGGAAATCGCGGAGTGCTCGCCGCTCGGCCTGGTCTCGACCCGCGCCACCATGCGCGCCGGGCTCGCCGACCGCGTGCTCGCCGCCACCAACCACGAACTCGCCGAACAGACGCGGCTGCGCGCCACCGAAGACTTCAAGGAAGGCGTCAAGGCGACCGAAGAGCGGCGGATCGCCAACTTCAGGGGACGGTGAGGCTCTTCACCTTCTCCGCTTTGTGGGAGAAGGTGGTCATGGACGACCTCCGGGCAAGCGCGGTGCACAACATGCGGCGCGGCGTTCGACCGCCGTTGAAGAGGCGTCGACTGCTATTCGACCACTGCTATTCGACCACTCTTAGCCGCCCAACAGGGCGAAGGCGGCCATCTCGATCATCAGGACGGTGCTGACAACGGCGAATGTCAGATACACTTCGCCTGGTGAGGACGGTGCGATTTTCATTGACCTGCCTCCCGCTCATTGCCGAGAGACCTACTATTGCGAGCATAACCTAAGGTTGGTTAAATCCGGCAGGTCGAAGTTCATTCAATCAAGCTTGAAATTTTAACAACCCCTGATAGGTGCGCGGTCCGCCGCCAATGGCCGATAGAGCGGTGAATGAGTTCGCCCCGAGGCGCGCTTCGCCGCCAACTTCACCAAGCTCGGCTTCCATCCCGGCTTCGGGCTGACGGTGACGCTTCCCGAACTGGTCGGCAAGAACAATGCCGAGCTGATCTTCTATACCTCGCGCCGGGTGACGGGCGAGGAAGCCACCCGCATGGGCCTTGCCAATGAATGCGTGCCGCAGGATCAGGTCCGCGAGCGCGCGATGAGGCTGGCGCAGGAAATCGCGGAGTGCTCGCCGCCACCAATCACGAACTCGCCGAACAGACGCGGCTGCGCGCCACCGAAGACTTCAAGGAAGGCGTCAAGGCCACCGAAGAGCGGCGGATCGCCAACTTCAGCGGAGTCTCCCTTGTGGGAGAAGTGGTGCGGACTGGTCGCACCGGATGAGGCATGTTCGCGGAGACCGCCTACCAGCTCAATGGTTCTGAAACACCGGCTTGCGCTTTTCGACGAACGCTTTCGCGGCCTCCTTGTGATCGGCCGTCTCACCGGCGCGCGAGTGATGGAAGGCTTCCGCATCGAAGCAGTTTTCCAGCGACAGCCGCTCGGCATTGTTGATGTTGCGCTTGATGTAGCCGAGCGTGATCGACGGCCCTTGCGCCAGCGACATTGCGAGCTCTTGCGCGGCCGCACCGACCTCGGCATCGCCAACGACGCGGGTCACCATTCCGAGCGCGAGCGCCTCCTGCGCGGTCAGGACGGGCGACGTCAGGTAAAGCTCACGCGCCTTGGCGCTGCCGAGCATCTGCGTCAGGAAATAGGTCCCGCCATAATCGCCCGACAGGCCGACCTTGGCGAAGGCAGTCGTTATTTTTACCGAGGTAGAGGCGACACGAAGATCGCAGGCGAGCGCGATCGAAAGCCCGGCGCCGGCGGCCGCCCCGTCGAGTTGCGCCACCACGGGCTTCGACATCTCGTGCAGGAGCCGCGAGACCTCCATGCCGCGCCTTAAGTTGACCATCCTGGTCTCAAACGACTGCGGCGCCCGTCCCTCCGCCATCGACTTGACGTCGCCGCCGACACAGAAGGTGCCGCCGGCACCTTTCAGCAAAACGGCGCGCACCTCGTGATCCTCGGCGGCGCGCCGGGCGGCAGCCACCAGACCGAGCGTCATGTCCACATTGAGCGCATTGCGCCGCTCAGGCCGGTTCATGGTGATCGTCAGCAGCCCGGATTCGAGATTTTGCAGGACGGTTTCGTTGGACATGTGTTTCGCCTTCGTTGTTATTTGTTTTCCACCGTCATTCCGGAACACGCCGCAAGGCGTGGGCCCGAAAATCCATTTCGCCGCGGAGTATGTCGACAAATGGATTCCGGGTTCGCTCGCTATCGCTCGCGCCCCGGAATGACGCTTCGCGTCATTTCTTCACCAGCGGGCAGCGCGATTCCGAGAGCGGCTGGAAGGCCTGATCGCCGGGGATGGTCGACAGCAGCTTGTAGTCGTCCCAGCGCCCCTTCAACTCCTGGGGCTTCTTGACCTCGAACAGATACATATCGTGCACCATGCGTCCGTCCTCGCGGATCCGGCCGTTCTTGGCAAACATGTCGTTGATCGGGGTCTCCTTCATGATCTTCATGACGGGGGCCGCGTCCGTGGTGCCCGCGGCCTTCACGGCCTGCAGATAATGCATCACCGACGAATAGACGCCGGCCTGCGCGGCGGTCGGCGGCCGGCCGATCCGCTGCATGAAGCGTTTGGAAAACGCGCGGGTCTCGTCGTTGAGATCCCAGTAGAAGGCTCCCGCCACCAGCAAGCCCTGCGCGGTCTGAAGCCCGACGCCGTCGATATCGGTCACGAAGGCGAGCAAGGGCGATATCTTCTGGCCGCCCTTCATGATGCCGAATTCCGCCGCCTGCTTGATCGTGTTGATGGTGTCGCCGCCGGCATTGGCGAGCCCGATCACCTTGGCTTTGGACGCCTGCGCCTGCAGCAGGTAGGATGAAAAATCCGAATTGTTGAGCGGATGCAGAACCTCGCCGAGCACCTTGCCGCCGGCCTTCTTCACGACGTTGGCCGTGTCCTTCTCGAGGTCGTGGCCGAAGGCGTAGTCGACCGTGATGAAGAACCAGGTGTCGAGGCCCTGCTTGACCGCGGCCAGACCGGTGACGTTGGCCTGCGAGTAGGTGTCGAAGACGTAGTGAACCGTATAGGGGCCGCAAGCTTCGTTGGAGAGGCGGATCGATCCGGGGCCTGAGTACATGACGATCTTGTTGCGGGCTTTGGCAATCTCGCCGGCGGCGAGCGCCGTTGCCGATGCGGCGACGTCATAGATCATCTCGACGCCCTGATTGTCGAGCATGTCGCGAGCGATGTTGGCGGCGAGGTCGGCCTTGTTGAGGTGATCGGCCGCGAGAATCTCGATCTTGCGGCCCAACACCTCGCCGCCGAAATCCTCCGCCGCCATTTTCGCAGCCGTCTCCGAGCCCGGGCCGGTAATATCGGCATACAGGCCGGACATATCGAGGATGCCGCCGAGCTTGAGCGGAGGCTTGCCTTGTGCAAGCGCGGCGGTCGAAACCGCAGCCAACATCACGCCGAGAAAGCCGGAAAGAGCCCGTCTCATGAAAACCTCCCTGTCGCATTGCGGTAAGGCCGCAATTGCCATTATCGCAATCATGCCGCAAGCATCCCACAGCGGCAAGGTAGTGGTCTTTCCGTCAGGTGGAACGAACAACCGGGGCGAGCCAGTGGAGTGGATTTGACATTCGCTACCCTGTAGCCACGTATTCGCGATGCGAATGTCAAATCCAAAACTCCACTAAAAACCTGTATTTGCTAGTGGTCCTTTGATTCTAACATTCGCAAAAGTGGCCGCTGAGAAGGGATGCGAATGTTAGAATCGGACCACTAGCGTGCACATTTCGGCGATAGCAGACAGACTTCGTCGGCTGACCATCGCATTGGCCGCGACCGCCACCATCGCTTCCGGGCCGGCATCCGCGGCGTCTTGCACGTTCGAGCCGCAGGGCGACGGTCACGTGACTGCGGTCACCGATGCACGCAGCTTTCGCCTTGCGGATGGGCGCGATGTGCGTCTTGCCGGCATTGAGGCCGCTTTCGCGGAGAAGCCGGGCGCCGCGGGCCCCCAGGCGCTCGCAGCCCTGCTTGCAGGGCGCGACGTCCGATTAGACGGCGAAGATGACACGCCGGACCGCTATGGCCGTCAGGTAGCCTTTGTGTGGCGGCTGCCCGAAGAGACGCTGGTGCAACGGGAGCTCCTGGCGCAAGGCGCGGCCATGGTCGCCGCGACCGTGACTGACAAGGATTGCGCCGCCACCCTTCTGGCCGCCGAAGCGGAGGCGCGCGATGCCAAAAGAGGCATCTGGGCCGATCCGATGGTCATAAAAAACACTGAAAGTCCGGGCGATATTTTGACCGGGATCGGGCGTTTTATGCTGGTGGAGGGCAAGGTTTTGTCCGTCCGGCAAGCTGGGGCTACCACCTATCTGAATTTTGGACGAAACTGGACACGGGACTTCGCTGTGACTATTCCAAGGCGGGCGCTCGCCGATTTGGCGGCAGCCGGTCTTGTGCCTAAGTCTCTGGAAAACAGGCGTATTCGTGTCCGGGGGTTTGTGGAAGTGCGTACTGGGCCGCGCATTGAGGTGCTGCGAGCCGGACAGATTGAATTGCTCGGCGGGAATTAGCAGAACCGGAACATGGGCCGGAACAATTAGAGTAGCTGGCGTGGTGGACGCTGTGGGACATCGCAGGGCAGGAAGGAGCGGCCGGCTTTGGGCTGCGCCGTTGGCGGCTGCCTTGGGTGCATCGCTCCTGCTCGCCGGTTGCGGCGACTTCGGCCGATTTCAAACCGCGGGCCCCGCGCCAAGCGCGCCGCCTACCAAGCCCAAAAGCACGTTCGTCCAGAGCCCGGCCGCCGAAAAGGAACACGAGCGGATCCTGTCGTCCTATGGCGGCGCCTATGACGATCCGAAGCTCGAGGCACTGATCGGCAAGACCGTCGATCGGTTGGTGGCGGCTTCCGACCGGCCCGACCAGGCCTACAAGGTCACCATCCTCAATTCAGGCGCCGTGAACGCCTTCGCACTCCCCAACGGTCAGCTTTATGTGACGCGCGGCCTGGTTGCGCTCGCCTGCGATACTTCAGAACTATCCTCGGTGCTGAGCCACGAGATGGCGCATGTGCTGGCCAAGCACGCCGCCATTCGCGAGGACCAGGCGCGGCAGGTGGCGGCTAACGCGACGCGCGCCGTCGCCGACGTGGGCAACGATCCGGATATTACGGCGCTGGCGCTGGCGAAAACCAAGCTGACGATGGCAACCTTCTCGCGGGGGCAGGAAGTCGAGGCGGACGGTATCGGCGTCGGCATCTCGGCCCGCGCGCACTTCGATCCCTACGGCGCGGCGCGTTTCCTGACGGCGATGGAACGCAATGCGGAACTGAAGGCCGGCAAGACATCGGCCGATCCACGCGTGCAGGACTTCCTGTCCTCGCATCCGGCAACGCCCGGAGCGCGTCGCCAACGCCCAGAACATCGCGCGGAATTATACCTCGACCGACTCCAGCGAACGCGATCGTGACAGCTATCTTGCCGCGATCGACAACATCGTTTACGGCGAAGATCCGAGCGAAGGCTTTGTGCGCGGACGGCGATTCCTGCACCCCAAGCTCGGCTTCACCTTTACCGCGCCGGAAAACTTCACGCTGGACAATACCGCACAGGCCGTGATCGGCGTGCGCGAGGGCGGCTCGCAGGCGATGCGCTTCGACGTGGTGCGGGTGCCGGCCGAGCAGTCGCTGGGCGACTACCTCAATTCCGGCTGGATGGAGAACGTCGACAAGGCTTCGGCCGAAGACCTCACCATCAACGGTTTTCCGGCGGCTTCCGTGGTTGCCACCGGCGATCCGTGGCAGTTCAAGGTCTATGCGCTGCGCTTCGGCAGCGACGTCTACCGCTTCATCTTCGCCACCAAGCAGAAGACGACGGAGAGCGAGCGCAATGCGCGGGAGACCGTCAACTCCTTCCGCCGGCTGACGCTGGATGAAATCCAGTCGGCGCGACCGCTGCGCATCAAGGTCATCAACGTGCAGCCCGGCGATACCGTGGAATCGCTGTCGCACCGCATGGCGGGGGTCGACCGGCCGGCCGAGCGCTTCCGCATCATCAACGGGCTCGAGGCCCACGCCCAGGTCAAGGCGCGCGACCGCGTCAAGATCGTGGTGGATTGACCTGCGAAAGCGCGTCATCACTGGCGGTCTGAATTCTAACATTCGCTGTTTTCGCGTCAGACAACCTTGCGAATGTTAGAATTCATTAGACCACCAGCAAATTTCAGATCCCAGTGGAGTTTGGATTTGACATTCGCTGGCGCGCTCGCGGCTGGGTTTTTAGCGAATGTCAAATCCACTGCACTGGCGCGCGCTTGAGCCGCGAACCGGGGATCTCGAGAGGCAAACTCCACTTTCCCTCTCCCCTTGTGGGAGAGGGTGGCGAGAATGAGCGAAGCGAGATTCGAGCCGGGTGAGGGGTTGATGCCGGTGGATGTGCACCATCGGCCGGTCGCTAGGCGTCTACGAAACTTGGCAAAGAGGATGCGGCACAAGGCGACCGGACATTTTGACCAAGCTCACAGAGATCGACCCCTCACCCGCCCTCGCTCCGCTCGGGCACCCTCTCCCACAAGGGGAGAGGGGCAAGCAGTAAGCGCCGTAACAAAAAGCCCGGTCTCATCGACCGGGCTCTTTTATATCTTCGCTTGATGGATCAGCTTACGCGGCTTCGTCCGCGACGGCGGCATCGTCGCCGTCAGTATCGGCATCTGCCTCGCCGTCGGCCTCACCGTCTGCTTCAGCATCGGTCTCGGCCTTGGCGCCGCGGCGCGGGCTCTTGGCGAGCTGGCTTTCGATTTCCTTCACGGCTTCGGTTTCCGTCACGTGCTGGACGACGGCAATCTCGCGCGACAGGCGATCGAGCGCGGCTTCGTAAAGCTGACGTTCGCTGTAGGACTGCTCGGGCTGCGATTCGGAGCGATAGAGATCGCGCACGACCTCGGCGATCGCGACGATGTCGCCCGAATTGATCTTGGCTTCGTATTCCTGGGCGCGGCGCGACCACATCGTACGCTTGACGCGGGCACGGCCCTTGAGGGTCTCCAGCGCCTTCTTCACCAGCGCCGGCTCCGACAGCTTGCGCATACCGACATTGGCGACCTTCGCCGTCGGCACCCGCAGCGTCATCTTGTCCTTCATGAAATTGATCACGAACAGCTCAAGCCTCGCGCCGGCGATCTCCTGCTCTTCGATGGCGAGAATCTGGCCAACGCCGTGGGCCGGATAGACCACGAACTCATTGGTCTTGAAACCTTGACGCTGGGTCAGCGGCTTCTTGTCTTCAACGCGCGGCGCAGCCGCCACCGGCTTGGCAGCAACAACGGGTTTTGCGACCGCCTGTGCCTTCACGGAAGCCTTGGTGGCGGAAGCCTTGGGAGCGGAAGCCTTGGGGGCGGCCTTCGGAGCAGTCTTGTGGGCAGCGGTCTTCGACGAGGCAACCTTCGAAGCCGCAGTCTTCGAACCGGTCGCTTTCGCGGCAGTTTTTGCAGTCTTGTGTGGCATTGAGCTTCTTTTGTTTTTCGAGGACTTGGCCGATGCCTTGGCGGCTTTCCGCGGATCCTTCGCAGAGGCCCGGGCACGGCCCTTGGTTGCGCCCCGACTAATGGCCGCGGCGGCTTTTTTGGAAGCCTTTGAAGTACTCTTTGTACGCGTTTTTTGTGACACAGCCTGCGCGCGGAACTGCCACGCCCCTGTTCGATGTTTTCACGGGAACCCATGGGGGCCGACAAGCGGGCTGACGGGTTCGGCTAGCTAATGGCGTCAATATAGCACATTTCCCGCAAAAATCAATGATTTATGCCCTCTCAGCGCCACTTGGACGCCGTTTTGGGCATCCGAATCGCAACTAGGGTTAAGCGGATCGCCTATCCAAAGACCCCGGCGGGGGCACTGGGAAGGCGAAAAACCCGATTTGACCGGTCAGTCGCCGCTGCCGGCGTTGGGAGAAAAATATTTCTCGAACTTGCCGTCTTTGCCCTCGAATTCCTTGGCGTCGGGCGGGGAATCCTTCTTTTGGGTAATATTCGGCCAAGTCTTGGCATATTCGGTGTTGACCTCGAGCCATTTTTCCAGGCCCGGCTCGGTATCCGGCTTGATGGCGTCGGCGGGACATTCAGGCTCGCACACGCCACAATCGATGCACTCGTCCGGGTGGATCACCAGCATGTTCTCGCCCTCGTAAAAGCAGTCCACGGGGCAGACCTCAACGCAGTCGGTATATTTGCATTTGATGCAGGCTTCGGTGACGACGTAAGTCATCCAGGTCTCCGGAACGGATCGATTTTGAGAGGGTTTCCTAGCGCTTCGACAGGTTGCCTAGCGCAGGAAACCTTGCGCTGCAAGAGAAGGCGCCTCGAAGGCTGGCTTCTTGCCGTGAAGGCCAATTCGTACCCATTCAGATAGTCACTCGGCGCGGTCCTGCAAATCGACATAAAGCACGCGGGCGGACGCCGCATCGCCCCGCCGCTCGGCAAATCCGATGATCTTGAGCACGCGCACGGCCCGGTCGAGCCCGACGGTAACGACGTCGCCGGCTTTCACCGCATGACCGGGCGAGGTCTCGCGCACCCCGTTGACGCGCACATGGCCGGCTTCGACGAGCGCGGCCGCGCTGGTGCGGGCTTTGACCAGGCGCGCATGCCACAGCCATTTGTCGAGACGCTGGCGCTCCAAGCAACCCCCGCGCGAGAAGGATTAATCCTTGCGGTTGGCGGTCATCTGCTCCTTGAGCGCGGCCAACTTGGCGAACGGCGAATTCGGATCGATCGGGCGATCACGCTCGCGCGGGCTGGCGCTCGAGGCGTATTGCCGATGCGACGGGCCGCTTTCGCGGCCACCGCGGTCGCCTCTGTCACGCCCCTTGTCGCGTCCGCCGCCCTTGCGGGCGTCGTCGCGGTCGCGGAACTTGCCTTTGTTCTGGTCTCCGCTGCGTCCCTTGCCTTCGAAGCGATCACGCGGCCGGTCTTTTCTGTCCTCGCGCGGTTCGCGCGCGGGCGCGCCATCGGCCGAAGCGGCAACGGCGCCCTCCGCCGGCTGATCGGGGCGAGGAGTTCGAAAATCACGATGACGGTCGCGCCGGCCATGCCGGTGCCGTTCGCGTTTGGCGCCCTCGCCTTCCGTCGTGGCCTCGCCGGCTGCAGCTTCGCCGGCTGCGGCAGGTTGCGCCGCATCGGCGGGCCGTTCGTGACGACGATGATGCTGCCGGTTGCGATCGTGGCGCGGCGGGCGGCGCTCGTCGGAGCGGCCACCGGGACGCCAGACCTCGATCAGTTCAGGTTCGGCCGGTGCCGCGGCAACCGTTGCATCCGGCGCTGCGGGCGTGGCTTCATCCGCCACTGTCTCAGGCGCCGCTTCGGCCGAGGCATCGCTTGCTGGCGCGGCGGCGGAAGCCGTCTCGACCACAGCTTCGGGTTCAGCCTTTGCTTCTTCGATGGGCGCGGATGTGCTCGGCTCAGCCGCCTCCGGCGCAGTTGGCGGCGGCGAGAAGTCAATCGACGGCAACAGCCCCGACGACGATGTGACGACTTCGTCCGCGGCTGGCGAAGCCTCGACGGCTTCGGTAGAGGCCACGGCGTCGCCGGCAACTGCCTCGGCAGCGGTGTCTGTCGCTGCTGCTGTCGCCGCTTCCGGCGAAGTTTCTGCTGGCGTTGCGGTCGCGCCCTCCGTCGCGGGCGCCGCTTCGACAACGACCGGCTTCGGGGCGAGCTGTGCACGGCGTTCCATGCGGTAGCCGAGCGCGCGCAGGATCGAGGCGAAATCCTCGCCGGCTGATCCCGTCAGCGACGTCATCGCCTGCGTCACCACAAAGCTGCGGCCATCGAACGCACCGGTCGGCTTTTCACCGGACGAGGTTTCGCGCCAGGCAAGCGCGGGACGAATGAGATCGGCGAGCCGCTCCAGAATATCGACGCGCACCGCGCGTTCGCCGCACTGGCGATAGCCGAGCACGCGATAGGCATCGCGCGGCAGAGTCTTGTCGACCGGAAACGAGGTGCGGCCACTGGCAGCCAGATGCTGCGCGCCCGATAGCGCGGACATGTCGATATTGGACTGCTTCAATGCCCACAGCAGCAAGGCGAGCGCACGCGCCGCCGGCTTGAGCAGCGCCGGGACGTAGATGTGATAGGCGCCGAACCGCACGCCATATTTGCGCAGGCTCGCCCGCGACGGCTGATCGAGATCCTTCATCTCGGCGGCGATTTTGGAGCGCTCGAGCACGCCCACCGCCTCGATCAACTGGAAGGCGATGCCGCGGGCGATGCCGGTGATGTCCTCGGCCTTGCTCAATTCGAACAGCGGCCCGAGCAGCTTCTCGATATGGGTCTTCAGCCACAGATCGAGCCGTGCCTGCACGGCGTCGCGCGGCGCGCCGGTCAGCCGCTCGTCGGCGATGATGCGAATGCGCGGATGCAGCGCATCGTCGGCCGCCATCAGCCGGCCGACCGCGTCGCCGGTCCAGCGGATGGTTCCTTCCGAGGTCAGCACGAACTGATCGTCGGGCGCGGCGGAAAGTTTTTCGGCGCGCGCGTCGATTTCGCCGGCCAG
Source organism: uncultured Alphaproteobacteria bacterium (assembly GCA_963706265.1). Classification (GTDB taxonomy): domain Bacteria; phylum Pseudomonadota; class Alphaproteobacteria; order Rhizobiales; family Xanthobacteraceae; genus Bradyrhizobium. The sequence continues at coordinate 145,895 of CAVPLO010000001.1, forward strand.
CGCCTTTTGCGCGGTGGCCTGCAACGCCTTGGCCTCGGAGCCGGCCTCCGCCGCATCTGGCGCAAAGGTGAATCCGTCCAGACGGCCAATCACATGGCCCTCTACGATCACTTCGCCGGTCTTGCCGATTTCCGTATTCAACATCGCGTTTTCCCGCAGGCGGCGCATCAATACACTGGTACGGCGATCAACGAAACGCTCCGTAAGGCGTTCATGCAGCGCATCGGACAATTTATTTTCGACTTCGCGCGCTATTGCCTGCCAATGCTCCGGATCGGCGAGCCAGTCCGGGCGGTTGGCAACGAAGGTCCAGGTGCGGATTTGCGCAATCCGGCCCGATAACGTGTCGATATCGCCGTCCACCCGGTCGGCCTGATCGACCTGAGCGGCAAACCAGGCATCCGGGATCCGCCCCTTTTGCATCAGGAATCCAAACAGGCTCGTGACAAGTTCGGCATGCGCGGCCGGCGCAATCTTGCGGTAATCGGGGATCTGGCATGCATCCCACAGCCGCTCCACCGCCGCGGCCCCATGCGCCATCTCCCTGATATCCGCATCGCGTGCGACGTGATCGAGCACCCGCAGATCCTCCGCAATCGGCGCGCGGGTCAGCGCCTCATGGTTCGGAGAGAGCGCCAGCGACACCTGAAGCGCGCCGAGCGAGGAAAAATCGAGCTTCGAATTGCGCCATTGCAGCACCCGCACGCTTTCGAAGGTGTGATTCTGCAACGCATTGACCAGTTCCGGCTCGAACGGCGCGCAGCGGCCGGTGGTGCCAAAGGTACCGTTGCGGGTCGCGCGCCCCGCCCGGCCCGCGATCTGGGCGAATTCGGCCGGGTTGAGACGGCGGAACTGGTAGCCGTCATATTTGCGGTCGGACGCGAACGCCACGTGGTCGACGTCAAGATTGAGGCCCATGCCGATCGCGTCGGTCGCGACGAGATAATCGACGTCGCCGTTCTGGAACATGGCGACTTGCGCGTTTCGGGTGCGCGGCGACAGTGAACCCAGCACCACGGCCGCACCGCCATGCTGGCGGCGGATCAATTCGGCAATCGCGTAGACCTCGTCCGCCGAGAAAGCGACGATCGCGGTGCGCCGCGGCTGGCGGGTGATCTTGCGGTCGCCGGCGAATTCAAGCTGCGACAGCCGGGGCCGCGTCACGATGTTGGCCGCTGGCAGAAGCCGTTCGATCATCCCGCGCATGGTCGCGGCACCGAGCAATAGCGTTTCGTCGCGGCCACGCCGGTTGAGGATGCGATCGGTGAAGACATGCCCGCGTTCGAGATCGGCGGCGATCTGGATTTCATCGACCGCGAGAAACGACACGTCGAGATCGCGCGGCATCGCTTCGACGGTCGATACCCAAAAGCGCGGCTTTGGCGGCTTGATCTTCTCCTCGCCCGTGATCAGCGCCACGGCCTCCGGCCCGGCGCGGTCGGCGATCTTGTTGTAGACCTCGCGCGCGAGCAGCCGCAGCGGCAGGCCGATCAATCCGGAGGAGTGCGCGAGCATGCGCTCGATCGCGAGATGGGTCTTGCCGGTGTTGGTCGGCCCGAGCACCGCGGTGACGCCGGAGCCAGTGCTCGCTTTCCGAAGTTCGTACTCCATCTCAGCACCCACCTTTTACGAACTTCGGAAAGTTCAAGAGCACTGGCAAACTTATGATTCTAGTGCCGCTTTTCCATTTGAAGTTCCTGAAAGGCATTTGCCGCTTGCGGTGCAGGAACTTCAAATGGGCGGCACTAGGAGCCCTTCCATTGGCAAGCGAAGGCGGAGGTGACGAAAGAGCCATGTTTTATTGGGTTTCTGCGCGGTTGGCGCGAGCGTTAGGGCGGCGCGGCGGTTGAATGTGTGCCACAATGCGACGCTTGTGTGATGGGAATTTAAGCTTCGGAACGGGTACGGAACGAATCGCGCCCGAATCGCTAACTCCTGGGATCGTCCTGCTTCGTTCACCGCAACATATCGCGCAGATAGCCTTTCCCGGCACTAGATCAAGTTTGTCGCGCGCCTTCAAGCAACGGTTTGACGACGAATTTCTTAAAGCACGAAGCGGTCACGAGTTCGAATCAGAACCGGGGAAGAGTCAACAGGGATTCGGCTTTTCTTACCCTCTCCCCTTGTGGGAGAGGGTGGCGAAATCGAGCGCTGCGAGATTGAGCCGGGTGAGGGGGTTGTCTCCGTGGAAAGGTGCCCCTCATCCGGCACGGACTGCGTCCGTGCCATCTTCTCCCACAAGGGGAGAAGGGAAGAGACGACACCGGGAAAAATTCAATTCGTCTTCGCCACGCGCGGCGGGGAGGCCGAGGTGATGAACTGTGTCGCCTCCAGCATCGCAATGCCAAGCGGCGTCGGGATCACCATGCGGAACGGAACCAGGATGCGGGTTCCCATCACCGGCGCAAACGCGATCTCGATGTTGCGCGCGGCGGTGAGATATTTGATCACCGGGCGATCGGGGATGTAGCCCGCGACCGGCGAGAAATAGATCGCGCAGACCACGACCGGACCGTGATAGCCCTTCTCGGCCTTCACGGTTTCCATGCGCTTGAATTCGAGCTTCAGGTCGTAGCGCATCCGGCCGTCGAAGACCGCAGCACTCGCGCGGCAGGCTTCCGGGCTGAGCGGATCGGCGGTGCCGGGCACATGCAGCATCGAGCCGGTCATCGGATCGAACACGCCCTTCTTGTGCGCCTCCGTCACCGGGATGCGGTCGGGATCGACCGGCGGCTGCGGTTCGATCGCAAATTCCTTGATGGCGCCGTTGTTGAGCACCATGTGGATGGCTTCGGTCTTTTTCGACGTCGTGGTGGAGGCGCTGTAGCTGGTCGAGACCAGCGCGCCATTGACGACGCGCCCTTGCGAGGCGCCCGCACCCGAACCGCTCGCAAAAGCTTTCAGAAGACCCGCGGTGCCGCCAACGGCGGAGGCCGAAAACTGGTCTTCGGATATCTCGATGTTCCAGGCGCCCCTGCCGACGGGAATGCCGGCGAGCGTCGCCTCATATTGCGCTTCCAGCTTGCCTTGCGCGAAAGCCGGCGTCGCGCCCGAGACGACGACGAAGGCGAGCCCGGCAGTTAACGCCGGGAGCAACCAACGGGCCCGCCGGGGCGGCGTCATACGCAGATCGGTCACGGAAGCCGCAGTCCTCAAAACAGAGCGGAACGGTTGTTTCATTTAAACCAAAAAAGCCGGCGAACAACGCCTTCACGCGCCCTTGGTTAAATCACGGCAGTTAGAATCAGGGGCTTGGCGCAGGCAGAAACCCTGGAAACACCGTTGGACATCGGCCCGGAATACGCCGTTTATGTGATGCGGGATGCGGCAAAAGGCCTTCCAGAATGGGCGTTTCAGGACTTTTACAGCTTCCCCAACCTTGACGCCCCGCCGATCTGCCCCTATACGTCCGCGGTTCCCGAGATGGACGTGTTTATGACCCTTGGCGCTGCTCCGCATGACGCGGACGGAGGCCGGGATGGAAGAGGATTTATCGCGATGTCGCGGCGCTGTGAACTGACGGCCAAGGGCCCGCAGGTGGGCCACAAGGTGAGCCACTCCAATATCAAGACCAAGCGGCGCTTCCTGCCGAACCTGTGCAACGTGACCTTTATCTCCGATGCGCTGGGCCGCAACGTGCGCCTGCGCGTCTCGACCAACGCAATCAAGAGCGTCGACCACAATGGCGGCCTCGATGCGTTCCTCTTGAAGGCCCGCGCCGCCAACCTCTCGCCGCGCGCGCTTGATTTGAAGCGGGCGATCGAGAAGAAGGTGGGCCCACAACCGGTGAAGAAGGCGAGCTAACGCTTTCGTCCAACGCTTTCAGAAATCAAAAACGGCCGGGTCTTTCGACCCGGCCGTTTTGTTTTGGGGTTTGTCCGGCTAAAAATCGCGCGCAAAAAAACGCCGCGACCGCCCTCGGCCAAGCCGCGCGAGCTATTCGGCGGGGTCGTCCAGAGAAGCCTCGGCGTTCGGAAAAACCGAGAAGTCCTTGGACTTCTGGCCGTCAGCGACTTCCGAAAATCCTTCGGCGGCCATGCCGCGCTTGAGCAATTCCCGAATGGCTGCTGCCCTGCTCGGCATCCGCTTGGCAAAACGCCAGGTATCGACGATCCGCAGTTCGGCGTGGGTCAACATGATCTGGAGCCGTTCGCCTCGATTGAGCTCGCCCATCTGACACTCCCCTTGAAAAACTCACTCCTTCAACGCAAGACACCCAAAATGAGTTCCCTGCTATTTATACTCATTATCCCACTTTCGAGAGTAAAGCGATAAATGGGTCCATTGCGCCAATAATACATTGATCTTACTATTGTTTTCTTGCTTTCCGGTCCCTTGGGTCACATTGTTAGTTTTTGAGGGAACTGAAATGGCCATTTTGATCGAGCATGACGGCGTTGGCCTGGCCGAAGCCGACCATCGGATCGCCAACAATCTCGCCAGCCTGAGCGGCGCGGTTCGCCTGCAGCGCAACGCCATTTCCAAAAGCGGCAAGACGCTGACCGCGCATCAGGTTTGCCTCCTGCTCGACGACATCAGCTCGCGGATCGAGGTGACGGCGAAACTCCACAAATCACTTGCGCTCGCCGTCAATGGCGATGGCGTCAACCTTGGGAATTTCCTGCGAGACATCGCCGAGATGATCGGCACGCTCGGCCCGGACGGAACGATGAACCTGACCGTCGAATGCTCCGGTGAAGGCTATATCGAGCCGCGTCATGCGCTTCACGCCGGGCTTATCACCGCCGAGCTTCTCACCAACGCCATCAAATATGCGCACCCCACAGGCCTGCCTGTGATCGTGCAGGTCCATTGCGAGACCAACGACGACGGCTCGTTCACGGTGGAAGTGACCGACGACGGGGTCGGCTTCCCGGAGAATTTCGATCCCTCCACCGATGGCGGGCTCGGCTTTCAGCTCATGCGCGCGCTCGCGAACGGGCTCAGCGCGGAACTCGAATTCGAGCACGACAGTCTTGGCGTTTGCGCCCGGCTTGTGAAGCCGGGAAACGCCATGTCGTGAACATCGAAAGCGGGCCTAAAAGTGTGTAGCGGGTTTTCCGAAAAAAGGTCATGCTCAGTCAAGGAACTAAAAGCGCGATGACGATTCCATCAATCTCATCGCGCTTTAGCAGCGAGGGAAAGTAACGTGGCGTCCATTCTGCCGTTTATCCGGAAGACGGGTACCGCCTTTGACGACCGCTTGACCACCTTGATGGGCGAGGCCTTCGACAGCGCCTGCAAGGAGCTTCACGATTCCGGGCAACCGCCGATCGTCTACGAGGTCATCGCCAAGCGCATCATCGATGCTGTGAGGGGCGGCGAACGCGACGTGATGCGACTGCGCAATGTGGGACTGGCCGCGCTCGGGTTCGAAGGCGACGACCAACAGGCGGGTTGAGGGGCGGCTATCGGCGTCTGGATTGCGAGGCGTGAGCAACGGCGCCGGGCTTGTCGAAGAAGGATCACCGCATCGGCATCAGAAACGTAAAGCGCGTCTCGTCCGCCGTGGATGTGACCGTGAGCGTCCCTTCGTGGGCCCTGGCGATCTCGGATGCGATGTGCAAGCCGAGGCCCAGGCCCTGAAGACTGGCGCGGACCTGCCCACGAAAAAACGGCTGGAACAGATTGGCCATCGCCGCATCCGCAATCGGCTCGCCTGCGTTTGAAACCCACAGCTCGAACATCCCATGATCGGTCGAGGCCGCTATCCTGACGGGCTGGTCGGGAGCACCATGTGTCAGTGCATTGCCCAGAAGATTTGAGACCATTTGACCAATTCGCGAGCAGTCACAGTTGACGGGATTGGCAATTCTGAAATCGCTCTCGATCACCCGGTCCGGCATTGTCGTGCGCAATTCATCGACGACTTGCTGAAGCACCGGCTCCAGCGGGTGGTTGGCGTCACGGCTCAAGGTAATTCCGCCGCCCAACCGGCCGCGCGCAAAGTCCAGCACGTTGTCGATCAGTCCGGACATTCGCGTGACGGTCGTCTGCATCATTTGCAGCACGCGGATTTCGGTTTCGTCCCTCGTGCGTCGAAGCAATATCCGGGCGCCCGCGTCGATCGAGGCCAAGGGGTTTCTCAGGTCGTGGCCGAGGACGGCGATGAATTGCTCGCGGAGTTGAGAGGTCTCGCGCTCGTCTTTCAAAATGGCCTTGGCGGCGGCTTCCGATGAACGGCTTTGGTCGCGCGCGTCGAGCAGTCCCTGCTCATAACGCCGGCGGTCGGCGGCTTTGAGCAGCGTGAGGCGTGTCGAGATCACGCCGCCATCCGCTGTGCGGCGCTCGGCGGCATTGGCGATGACCGGCAGTCGTTCGCCGTTTTGGCTGACGAGGTCCAGCGCGACCTCGTTGAAAAACCCCTGCATCCGCAGAAGCGGCGCAATGTGGGTTTCGTAAAACATGCGGCCCGCGATGTTGAGCAAATCGCCGAGGCGCTTGCCCAGCAGGTCTTCAGGGGCATAGCCAACCCAGCTACAAAGCGTTGTGTTGACCTTGAAAATGCGTCCGCCCGGGTCCAGCGAAAGATAACCGCAGGGCGCGTTTTCGTACAAATCCTCAAGGTCCTCGATGATCGAGGCCCTTGGCGGGTTTTGGATACTTTCAGACAAAGGCGCGCATCGCCGAGATGACTTCCTCAGGTGCACTGAGATTGGGACAGTGGCCGGTCGCATCGAGAATGACGAGCTTGCTGCCGGGTATGGCCCGATGCACAAACTCGCCCACCTCGACCGAAGCGATGATGTCTTCACTGCATTGCAGGATCAGCGTCGGGATCTTCACTTTAGCCAAGTCCGCCCGGTTATCGGAAGTGAAAGTAACACGGGCGAAATCCTTGGCGATGTCCGGATCGGTGCGGCAAAAGCTGTTGGTCAGTTCTTCGCCCAGTTCCGGCCGGTCCGGGTTTCCCATGATGGCGGGGGCCATTTGAGCCGACCATCCCATGTGGTTGGCGTCCAGAAACTCCAGCAGTTCGCCGATCTGCGCTTCGCTAAAGCCGCCCTTGTAATCCCCATCATCGATGTATCGCGCGGAAGGACCTACCAGCACCAGGCGGGAAAACATGCCGGGAGCCTTGATCGAAGCAAGAACGCCGATCATGGCGCTGACGGAATGCCCGACAAACACCGCATCCTTCAATTCGAGTTCGCGCCCCAACTCGACGACATCGTCGGCATAGCCGGCCAGCGTCGAATACTTGATCGGATTGTAAGCCGAGAGGTCCGAGCCACCCGCGCCGACATGGTCGAATAAAATGGTTTTGAATTCGGTTTCGAAAGCGGGAGCCACAAAGCGCCACATGTTCTGGTCACAGCCAAAGCCGTGAGCAAAAAGCATCGCTTTCGTGCCCGTGCCTTTGATGTGCACGTTATTCCGGGCTTTCAAAGTCATGGATTTCCAATTTGCGCTGAAGGAGACTGATGTCCGTGCAAGAGATAAACGCCCGGTCTTGAGTAAACGCACTCCTGCCTGTTGGGTTGCACGAATGGAACCGAGCCCTTGGCATATTGCGAAACAAATCGATCCCACACCGGCAAATACCTAAGCTGAGCATTATCGGTCAGTCCGACACTCGCAGTAAATGGACGACGCCGGTAATTTTCCTCGAGAAACCCCATCAGCCGACCCTGCGTGGAGTGAGCAAAAGTGCTCACATTTAGATCGGCCATCAGCCCGTGCTGCCGACGGCACTGTGCTACAAGGACGTAGCCAATCGGTTTTTGACGAGCGTAACCGCGTATTCGAAACGACGAGTCGGCGGCACGGACCGATATTTCAAACACCCAGGAAAGTGCCGAGGCCTCCATGGATTTGCCTGATATCCCGGAGCCACCCAAGGTTCTCGTCGTCGAAGACGAGATGCTGCTGCGCATGCGCGCGGTGGACATCGTGGAGGACGCGGGCTTCACCCCGATAGAAGCCGTGGACGCCGACGAAGCCCTCGCCATTCTCGAATCTCGCTCGGATGTCGATCTTCTGTTCACGGATATTCAGATGCCCGGGAGTATGGATGGCCTGAAACTGGCGCACGCCGTCCACGAACGCTGGCCATCCATCAAGATCATCCTTGTTTCCGGCAAATTGACGCCGACGGACGGCGAAAGGCCCACCGACAGCCGCTTCTTTGGAAAGCCGCTTGAAGTGAACCAGATGATTGCGGAAATACAGGAAATGATCGGTCAGAGTGCGCTCAAAGTCGTACCCCCCAATATCTTCTTTCAGGTACCAACGGCGGCCTCGATTGAAGCTCAAGGCCATCCCGCGCCGCGGACGTCGAACGGTCAGGCTTCCAATGAATTCCTGACGGCAGAAAACGACAGTCTTCGCTTGTTGCTTGAACAGGCGGGCATCGACGCAGAGGTTCTATTGGCGCAAGCGGGCATCGACGCCAAGGAACGTGAGGCTGCCGATAAATTACAGAAACTCATCCTGGAAGAGCTGCACCACCGGATCAAAAATACGCTTGCCACCGTAAGCGCCATTGCGTCTCAAAGCCTGCGAACCGCGACTAGCATCGAGCACGGCCAGCAGGCCATTGAAGGGCGTCTGATCGCGCTGGGGCGAGCGCACGATCTGCTTTTGCAGGCCCGATGGGCCAACGCGGACCTCGCCAATACAATTCGGGGCGCGACCGAGCCATATGACAGCAAAGGCCAAGGCCGATTCAGGATTTCGGGACCTGACATCAAAATCACGTCAAGCGCGGTGATCGCGCTGGCGATGACGCTCAATGAGCTCTGCACCAATACGACGAAATTCGGCGCGTTATCGGTGCCGGGGGGAAGCGTCGACGTCGCGTGGAGCATCGACGAGGAAAAGCAGCGGCTGCGGCTCACGTGGTCCGAAAAAAATGGCCCGTCGGTATCTGCTCCTTCCCGGCAGAGCTTTGGCACACGTCTGATCGGATCTCTCGGCCAACAATTGAAAGGCCAGGTCAAACTGGCCTATGACCCGGCCGGCTTTGTGTACACACTGGACGTTCCCATGACGTCGCTCGTCGCGCCGGCCTGATCCCCTGGAACCGATGTCGCCGTGGCAGCTTGTGATAGGCGACCGGATGCATGGCGCCCCCCAAGCATCCGATGAAATGACGGCCTCAGCACGCCCCCGCGCTGAGGCCGTTTTCTATTGCTGAATATGAGCAAAATTGACCACGGGATCAGAACTAAACCGCGCCATGATCGCCCACCACCGGACCGTACCAGGGCAGCTACCGGTAACGAGAGCAACGCTCTCGCTCGATCCAGGGGAGGCATCATGCCGTCTCTTAACAGGACGCCAGAACCAGAATCCGACACCCGCCGCGAAATGGCCTACTTTATCGACATGCGGCGCAACGTATTGCGATACGCCCGGACATTCCGGCCAGGAGCCGAACGCAATCAGCACCGGCAAATTGCGCTATCGCTTCGGAGGCTGTTCAGGAACAAGACATGGCTTGAAAGCCATACGTTGGACGGTTGACGCCAGCAACGCTTTTCCTATCTTAATTCGCAAACCGCTAGGCGGTGCTCCAATTCCGAAGTTCGCATCAAATGTTAGAATCGGACCACTAGCCGGTCAAGCAGCCCGCGATTTGACGGCCGTCGTCCGGGCCAAAGGAGGCCTCTTATGAGCATGCCACCCAAGGACATGTTTGACGCCAAGATCTTTCTCGCCAAAGTCGGGGACGGGAAAGCGATCCTCGAATTTGAAAAGAACCAGAAAATCTTCGAACAGGGCGATTTCGCGGAGACCGTGTTTTACATTCAAAAAGGCAAGGTCAAGCTCACTGTCCTGTCCGAGCAGGGCAAGGAAGCTGTCGTCGCGATCCTTGAGCCCGGACATTTCTTCGGCGAAGGCTGCATGAACGGCCATAGGCTGCGCATATCGACGACGACGGCGATGGAAGATTGCGTGATCACCGCCATCACCAAAGCCGCGATGATCTCCGCGCTTCATGATGAGCCCAAATTCTCCGAGCTGTTCATGGCCTATCTCCTGACCCGGAACAGCCGGATCGAGGAGGACCTGATCGACCAGCTATTCAATTCGAGCGAGCGGCGGCTTGCCCGGCTGCTTTTGCTGCTCGCGAATTTCGGCAAGGAAGGCGAGCCCACAGCGGATCAGCCCGAATATCAGTCAGGAAACACTGGCCGAGATGGTCGGCACCACCCGATCCCGGGTCAGCCATTTCATGAACAAGTTTCGCAAGCTGGGGCTCATCAGCTACAATGGCCATATCGAAGTCAACAACTCGCTGCTATCTGCCGTTTTGCACGAAAAGCCCCTGCTCAAAGAGCGTGATTAGGGCCATTATCAACTTTATCAATTTTCGAAAATGTGAGCTGTATTGAACAGCCCCGCAGAACTCAAGCGGCCATGTTGCTTTGTCGCCGCGCCGCATGGGCTGCTGCCGGTGAGAGAGTTCGGTAACGCTCCCGCCCCATACGGAGGAGAGTCATGACCTCATCCCACCAGTTCTTGACCGACATCGAGCGCGCGCGCTGTTCTCGCTGCCAAACGCGGATGATGCTTGAACGCATTTCGGCGGGGCCAATCGGTTTCGAACACCGGGTGTTCGAATGTCCCAAATGCGATCAGGTTGAGATACGCGTTATTGCATCGGACCCGCTCAAGTCCAATGCGGTTGGCTGGCTCGCTGGCGAACTCCGAACGCCGACCTGAAGACCGAATTCAGGCGGCAACACCTGCTCGACAAACAAAACCAGGGTCCGCAGTTCGCCGCTTGCAGAAAGGCCTGAAGTTCCAGTTCGGCCATCCGATCAATGCACCGCTCGCGGCAGCGCGTAGCGCACCGTCATGCCCACCAGGTGGTCCTCCGCCACCACGATGACGTCGCCAGCTTTCATTTCATTTCGCATCACCAAACGACATGAGACCAGTTTATCGTTCGAGCCCGGAAAGTCGCAGAGCGACGAATGTAGCTCGCGGGCGTTGATGAGAATGTGCGACATGCCTCGCGAGACTGCACGCCCAAACTGGGCATTCAGTTCCTGACTGTAGTGGTCTAACGAAACCATCGATGTTCTCCCTCAAATTCGCCGTGTTATTTTTCGCTCCTGTCGCCGCAGGAGCCGGCTAGCGCGACGGTTGCAACGGCTCTACGCTCAATCGGCAGCGAAGTCAGGTCTTGTTTTGTCGTACCGGCGGGAACTAGAGCTCCAATTCCGAAGTTCGCAAGCACTCGCCCGCGGTCGCGCGGTCATCTTCCAAGAATGAACAACAACTGAACCGAATTCACAGTCGCGATCTTTTGACGATGCGTGATGCCGGTCATCGTTACCGATCCTTCATTGGAACTTCGTTGCAATCGCGCATGCCCGGCATACCTATCCTTCCAAACAGGGAAGGACACCATGAAGCAATCCGAAATCTTCCGCGAAAATGCCGAGAACTGCGCGCATCTTGCCGAGAGCGCAGCCAACGAACCCACGTTCCATCGCTACAAGCGCATGGAAGCTGCATGGCGGGCGCTGGCGGACGAACAGGACTGGCTCGACGGCGAAGTTTCGCCCGCGCGCATTCCGCTCGTCCACACCGGCAATGGCCATGCGCGCACAAACCTGGGGTCGTCCGATCTGCGCTCTGATGAAAGTCGCTAGTGGAGTGGATTTGACATTCGCTACCCGCCCAGCCGCGAGTTCAGAAGGCGAATGTCAAATCCAAAACTCCACTAGAAACCTATATTTGCTAGTGGTCCTTTGATTCTAACATTCGCAAAAGTGGCCGCTGAGAAGGGATGCGAATGTTAGAATCGGACCACTAGCTCATGAAGATTGTCGAACATTCCGAGAGCCACATCGTCAAACTGCACGATGGTTCGGCCTGGCAGATCTTTCCCGGCGATATCGATCAGACGCTGACCTGGTTGCCGACAACCGAACTGCGGCTGTTCGAGATCAACGACGAGATCGCTTCGCATGCGCTCATCAACGCCGATGACGGCACGCGCGTCCGCGTCCGCCCGCTCGGCGAGCGCTGGCCGGAAGCGCGGACCCAGAAAATCCTCAAGCAGGGGTGAACGTCGCTTGCCGGTATGATCGCCGCCGTTCGCTTTCCCCGGACGCGGCGTAGTGCGCCGCTGATCCGGGGTCCATCATTCTCGTGTCTGACTCATCATCTTCACATGGTCCCGGCTCTGCGGAGCAGCGCCATAGCGCGTCGAAGACGCGCGTGAACGCGCTGATGGCGCTGCACCACGCCCGGGACGCGCGAGAAGTTCGCCCGTAGCACTCGCACTCCAGAATGACGATGAGGCCTTGACACCTTTTTCATTGCGTCGGGTGATTTGCCCCGTCGCGTTAATTGGCCACCGCGCTTTCGGCTTGTGACGACCGGGCAAATCACCGGCATTTTTCCGTGCGTCCGCTGCTCTCATGAGGGGGTTCGCGAGGCGCGCGTCCGGTGGGCTGGACGCAGGCTGCCGATATGTGTCTGCGCAGCAACAACCCCTGAGAAAAACGCACGAAGGCTGGCGAACCGTCATTGGGAGCCGGCGCCGGTGATATGATCGCTCAGGTAGTAGTTACAGGGCTCGGCAGCGCGAGCTGCCTTCTCACAGGGGGAGAGTCAGAATGCGCAACGTTCTTGGAATTGCGGCTGGCATTTCGTCGCTGCTGATGATCGTGCCGTTGACGGCCGCCAATGCGGCCGACCTGCCGGTCAAGGCGCTGCCGCCGCCGGTTCCGATCTGTGTCTGGTGCGGCTGGTATGCGGGCATCAATCTTGGCGGTTCCTGGGGCGATGACCCCGCCGTGTACAGCACAACGGTCCCTGCCATTGGTGCCGCGACCTTGCACCCGTCGGGTGGGGTCGGGGGCGCCCAGGTTGGATATAACTGGGTGCAGGGTAATGGCTTTGTGTTTGGCCTGGAGGGTGACCTGGACGTCCGGCGTAACTCCGCTACCGCCATCGGCGTGCAGGCGTTTCCCGGTTTTGTAACCTCTGTCCTCGACTTCACTGCGACTGACAATTGGCTGTCCACGGGGCGCGCTCGCGTCGGCTGGGCCACCAACAATGTGTTGTTCTATGGGTCAGGCGGCCTCGCGGTCGGCGAGGTCGACCATAGCTATACGCAGCGTCTGACCATCAATCCCGCAGCCAGCCTCCTCACCAGCGACGCGGTGGTCCGGACCGGGTGGGCGGCAGGCGGCGGCATCGACTGGATGGCGTTAAGGGGCGTCTCGTTTGGCATCGAATACCTGCATGTCGACCTCGGCAGGAGCACCACGGTTCAAGCGGTCGCCATTACGCAAGGCGGCGTCTTCTTTGCCCCGAGTTCGACCAGCTTCAGCAACCGCTCAGACATTGTGCGCGCCAAAGTGGATTTCCACTTCGGCGGGTAATCCGCCATTCACGTTGCGACCGCCAACAACGGCAAAGGCCTCGACCACCGTCGAGGCCTTTTTGCTGAGGCAAGGCCTTGACAGCTTTTTCAGTGCGCCAGGTGATTTGCCCGTCGTGTTGATTTGTCGCAGCGCTTTTCGCTTGTGACGACGGGCAAATCACCGGCATTTTTCCGCGCGTCTTCTGCCCGGCAAGAGGGGCGTTTCGCGATCGTCACAAAACGTGGGGCGGAAGATGCGGTGGACGCAACAAGCGCACGAGACGAATGCGCCTGTCGCGGACGGCGAAGTCGTGGCGTCCTGATACCCCGACGCTGGTATCAACTCGCGACAATGCGACGCATTGCGCGGGGATGGTGGCAAGAAAGCCCGGTCACCAGGGAGACCACGGAGGAAACCGTTAAAACCAGCCGCGTAGGGAATGCCGGGTGATCCGGTGTGTTCCTGCGGTGACTTGCTCGGTGTGCTTTTTTCATTTGCACCCGAGGCTGCGGGCGCAACGAGCGCCCGGCATTCCCTGCGCCCTCTCTCCGGGACGCGAAAGGTTCATGCATAGCTCGGGCGTACAAGCGCCGCGAGATCGTAGACGCGCGTCGTTGCGGGCGACAGCGACGGTAGGAGGCCGACGACGGGAAAAGAGCCCCTTCATACGATCGTTTTACCCGCTTCCGCTGACAGCACGCATGTGCTGTGATGAAAAAAAGCCGAAGAAACGTCCGGGAGTAAAAACGTGCCAAACCCCAAAAATCCCCTGCCCTCGCGCCGCCAGATCCTTAAAACCGCGGGCCTTGCGGCGAGTGCGGCGACCTTCTCGACAGTTGCAACGAAGCGGGCGACGGCGGCAGGTTATCCGGAACGCACGGTCAAGATTATCGTGCCGTTTGCGGCGGCCGGCCCGACCGACATCATGGCGCGGATTCTCGCGCAAAGCGTCGGCCCCGCATTGCGCGGCAACTTCATCGTGGAAAATCGCCCGGGCGCCAGCGGCAATATCGGAATCGGATACGTCGCGCATGCCGAGGCCGACGGCTATACGCTCTTGATCTCGTCGAGCGCCTATGTCGTCAACCCGAGCCTCTACGTCAAGATTCCCTACGACCCCTTCAAGGATTTCGCGCCGATCACCGAACTCGGCACCACGCCCAACATGATCGTGGTGTCGCCGAAGCTCGGCATTCATTCGATCGCCGAATTGTTCGCCCGCGCCAGGGCGAAACCCGACGAACTCAATTACGCGAGCCCCGGCGCCGGCACCACGCCGCATCTGTCCGCCGAACTGCTCAAGATCGTAGGCCACGTCGAGATCACCCATGTGCCGTTCTCGGGTGCTGCTCCCGCGATCCAGGCACTGCTCGCCGGCACCACGCAAATGGCGGTCGCGGCGTTGCCGGCAGCACTGCCCTTTGTGCTCTCCGGCGAACTCAAGGCGCTGGCGCTGACCGGCGAACGCCGTTGGCCGGATCTGCCGGACGTGCCGACCATGATCGAACTTGGCTACAAGGATTTCATCGCCGAGACCGCGCAGTTCTTCTTCGCTCCCGCCAGGACGCCACCGGACATTGTGGAAAAACTGGCGGCAAAATCGATCGAGGTATTCAAGGATCCCGCGGTCATCAAGCAATTGCGTGACAACGGCTATGAAGTCGTCACCCACGGCCCGGAGGCCTTACGCAAGTACATCGAGACCGAAATACCGAGATGGCGCGATGTGATCGCCAAGGCCGGCATCAAGCCGGTGTGATGTGAGGAAGTAGATGAAGCCGTCATTGCGAGCGCAAGCGAAGCAATCCATGCTCACCACAAATTCCATCTGGATTGCTTCGTCGCTTCGCTCCCTTGCGCAAGCGCTTCGCGTTTGTCGCAGGCAATGACGCAAGAAGACTAAATACAAGAAAGGACCCTTCGTGAAGATCGTCGACCTCAGCCGCGAGCTTTACCACCGCACCCCGAACTATCCCGGCCATTCGGCCATCATTCACGGCGTGTGGAAGACGCATGAAGAGGCATTTGCCGACAGCGGCAACGTGCACGGCCTGGCCTCGATGTTTTTCTCCATGCCCGACCATGGCGGCACCCATATCGACGCGCCCCTGCATTTCGACAAGCGCGGTCAGGGAATCGACCAATATCCGCTGGAAAAATGCATCGTGCCGGGCATCTGCATCGACCTGCGCCACATCGCGCCGCGCGCCGAGATCACGCCTTCCGATCTCGAAGCCGCGGTGAAGGAATCAGGCCATACGGTGCCGAAGGGCGGCACCGTGCTGCTCTGCACCGGCCATCACGAACGGACCTTTCCGCGCAAGGAATATGCGACGGAGAATTCCGGCGTCAACGTGAAGGCCACCGAATGGCTCGCTGAAAAAGGCGTGGTGCACTTCGGCATCGATTCGATGCGGCCGGGGCCTGAAGGCCGGGAAAACCTGCTGGTGCACAAGGCCTGTTTCGAGCTCGGCATCACCCATATCGAAAGCCTGTGCAATCTCGAGACATTGCTGGGCGCGGGCCCCTTCACCTTCATCGGACTGCCGATGAAATGGCGCGGCGGCACCGCTTCGCCGATTCGCGCCGTCGCGGTGTTCGGGATGTGAGATGCATGGCCGAACGAATGGGATCGACCCGTGCTTCCTTCACCTCTCCCCTTGTGGGAGAGGTCGAATTGCTCCTGGCGATGCGAAGCATCGTCCAGCGCAATTCGGGTGCGGGGTTACGCTCTTCCGTCGCTGTGACAGGTCGTCCAGAAACTCCAGCTTGAAAGGCGCGCCATGAAACGAGTGATGATCCTCAACGGCCCGAACCTCAATCTGCTTGGGGTGCGCGAGCCGCATATCTACGGCACCACCACGCTTGCGGAAATCAAGGCGAGCTGCGAGCGCGAAGCGGCGGCACTCGGGCTCATCATCACCTTCCATCAGTCCAACCACGAGGGCGGACTGGTGGACCTGATCCAGTCGGCGCGCGAGAATGCGGACGCCATCGTCATCAACCCGGCCGCCTATTCCTTCACCTCGATTGCGATGGTCGATGCGATCAAGGCGTTCGAGGGCCCGGTGCTGGAAGTGCATATTTCCAACATCCACGCCCGCGACGAACATCACCGTCATTCGAAGATTTCGCACGCTGCGACCGCGGTGATCTGCGGGCTCGGGCCATACGGCTATGTTGCGGCCTTGCGCGCGCTCGCGGAGATGAAGAAGAAGGCGTGATTACCGATGCCGAGGGTGCTACGGCGTCACCGGGAATCCCGCCGGCAATGCGATGCCCTTCTCCGCCGCGACCTTGCGCAGGAGATCCGGCCGGTCGGAGATAACGCCATCAGCGCCCATATCGATCAGGCGCGCCATGTCTTCCGGCTGGTTCGCGGTCCACACCACGACCTTGAGACCGAGCGCATGGGATTCCGCCATCAATGCCGGCGTGACGTCGCGGGCAAAAGGCGACCAGATCGCGCCGCCCGCCGCCTTGATCGTGCGCGGGATCGATCTTCCGTGCTCGGCCGGGTTGAAGCCCGCGGTCCACTCCGAGGCCTTGTCGAGAAATACGGTCGGATCCCGTCCCGCCTGCAGCGTCAGATAGACGGTCGGGATTTCCGGCGCGAGCTTCTGCACCAACTGCAACGTCCGCCAGTCGAACGACTGCACCATGACGCGGTCTTGGAATTTCTCGGTGCGCAAGAGGTCGAGCAGCAGCGCGACGAAGCGTTCCGGCGGCGGCAATTCGTCCGGGTAGTTCGGATCGATCTTGGTTTCGATGTTCAGCCGCACCCGATTGTTGCCGGACCGGCGCACCAGGTCGATCAGTTCCTTCAACGTTGGGATTCGCGTTCCCGGCACCGCATGCTGGTCGGGGAATTGCGCGGCATAGGTGCTGCCGGGACGGATCTGCCCGACGTCGAACTGCTTCACCTCGTCGAGCGAGAGCTTGACGAAAGGGATACCAGGCGCGGCGACGTAGTTGCCGTCGGCGCTGCGCGCGAGATCGGGATTCAATCCGCGTTCGTGGGAAATCACGAGCACGCCATCGCGGGTCACGCCGACATCGAGCTCCAGCGTGTCGACGCCCATCGAGAGCGCATTGGCAAACGAGACCAGCGTGTTTTCCGGAAACAGCGCCCGGCCGCCGCGGTGGGCCTCGATGTCGAACGCCGGCATTCTCACGTCTTTCTCGGCCGCCTGTTCGGCGCCTACGGCCTGATCCGCGATCAAAACCATGACTGCCAGAATAACCAGGCAACGAAGTGCCATGATCGATCGAGCTACGACTAGCACAATTCTACCGTGCGCCGAATCGCGTTTCGCCGAACAGCGCCTTTTGCGAAGCGGGCTGCGAGCGCCAGTATTGCGGCGGCGCGTACACCTCGCCGCCGAGCTGAGCCGCGGCGTGCCAGGCCCAGCGCGGATCGTAAAGCATGCCGCGGGCGAGGGCGATCATGTCGGCCTTGCCGGAAGCCACGATATCGTCGGCGTGGCTCGCTTCCGTGATCAGGCCGACCGCCATGGTGGTCACCCCGGTCGCCTCCTTGATCGCCTGCGCAAAGGGGAGCTGATAACCCGGCGCCAGCGGAATTTTCTGTTGCGGCGACACACCGCCGGAGGAAACGTCGATCCAGTCGACGCCGCGCTTCTTCAATTCCCTGGCGAGTTCGATGGTCTGCGCGATATCCCAGCCGCCCTCGACCCAATCGGTCGCAGAGACCTTGATGCCAACCGGCTTCTTCGACGGAAATACGCCGCGGACGGCGTCGAACACTTCGAGCGGATAACGCATCCGGTTTTGCAGCGAGCCGCCATACTTGTCGTTACGCCGGTTCGAGATCGGCGACAGGAACTGGTGCAACAAATAGCCGTGCGCGCAATGCAGTTCGATGGCGTCGATGCCGAGGCGGCTGGCGCGCCGCGCAGACTCCACGAAGGCGTCGCGGATCCGCTTGAGCCCGACGGCATCAAGCACGAGCGGTTTCAGTTCGCCCTCTTTGTGCGCAACCTCGGAGGGTCCCACCGTCCGCCATCCTCGCTCGGCAAGCGGAATCTGTTGCCCCCCGTCCCAGGGCTTGTGGCTGGATCCCTTGCGGCCGGCATGGGCCAACTGAATCGCGATCGCAATGGTCGAGTGCCGGCGGACCGAAGCGAGGACCGGCCGCAGCGCCGCTTCGGTGGCGTCGTTCCACAGACCAAGGCATCCCGGGGTGATGCGGCCGATCGCCTCGACGTGGGTCGCTTCCACGCAGAACATCCCCGCACCCGACAGCGCGAGCGTGTTGATATGGGTGAAATGCCAGTCGTTCGCCTTACCGTCCTCGGCCGAGTACTGGCACATCGGCGCAACCATGATACGGTTTGGGAGCGCCAGGTCGCGGAGACGGATCGGGGAAAACAGGGCACTCATGAAACGGCATCCGGCATTGGAAATAGGTCGTCTGCAACGATCTATAGTTCAGCACTAGGACGAACGTCGAATGTCGAATGCGTAGAACGGGCTTCCGTAAACGCAACGGTCTACGGTTTGATCCCGGCGGCCTTGATCAGTTCGAGATTCTCCGCAATTTCGCGCGCCACGAACGCATCCATCTCCGCCGGCGTCATCGGGAACGGCTCGACACCCAGCTTCGTCAGGCTCTCCTGCATAGACAGTTCAGCCAGCAGCTTTATTCCCGCGTCATGAAACCGTTCGACGACGTCGCGCGGCGTTTTGGCCGGCATGAAAACGCCCAGCCAGAAGACGCTTTCGGCATTTTTCAGGCCCGCTTCCGCCGGGGTCGGCACGTCAGGCAAATCGGCCGAGCGCTTCGGCGTCGAGATCACGAGCGCGTGTACCCGGCCCTCCCTGATCAGCGGCAGCGCGGTGGCGAGCGGGCAAAAGTAGAAATCGATTCGGCCGCCCAAAATATCGGCCACCACTTCGGCGCCGCCGCGATAAGGCACATGGGTGGTTTCGATCCCGGCGGCGAGACGGAATTTTTCGGCGCTGATGTGCGTCGCACTGCCGACGCCGGCCGAGCCGAAGGAAATCGAGCCTGGCCTCGCCTTGGCGTCCGCGATGAAGTCCTGCACGGTTTTCCACGGCCGCGACACCGGCACGATCATCACGTTGGCGCTGACGCCGATCATCAAGGCCGACGACAGGTCTTTGGTGATGTCGAAGGGCAATTTCGGATAGATCGCGGGCGAAATCGACAGCGCCGAGGATTGGGCGAGGATGTTGTAGCCGTCCGCATCCGCCTTCACGACGGCTGCGGTGCCGATCGTGCCGCCGGCGCCGGGCCTGTTCTCCACCACAATGGGCTGGCCGAGTTCGGCAGCCAGCCGGTCGAACACCACGCGCGGCACAACATCGGCAGCGCTTCCGGCGCCAAACGGGATTGTCACCTTGATCAGGCGCGATGGCCAGGGTTCGGCTTGTACGGCGGAGCCCGCAAGCAGAGCTGCCGCGACCATCGCCCATCCCACGACCTTAGGCATCCGCTACTCCAGCCTCCAACGCCGCTGCCAAGGCGAACCCGGCAGGAAACATCATCCAACCAACGTAAATTGCAGCAGCAGGGTGCGCTGGATCATCGAGAAGTTATCGTCAGACACCATGGTCAGCACGGTCTCGCCCTCTTCGGTGACATGGGTGTCGATACCTTCCATGTTGTCGACTTCATTAGCCAGGTTGGCCTCGAAAATCGAGGGGCCGTCGATCACCGCTCCCGGCGCCACCGACGCGAGCGGGATGCGCCTGATGCGAATGCCAATTCCGGACAGCCAGGTAAATTTCCGCTCCAGAATCAGGAGGTCGCCGGCCGGCAACAGCGTGGCATCGCTGATATCGAATTCTTCGCTGCGGCGGACGCTGAACTGTCCCGGTGTCGGACCTCCGACCAGAAACGCAACGAGATTGCCGTTGGCGTCGAGACCGCGCTCGGACATCGCAATCAGCGTGCCCGCCAGCGGCTGGCCTTTCGGCACGAACACCAGCGCTTCCAGCCCCTTGTTATAGGGCAATTTGCTCGCCGCCTTCGGCAACGGCACGACTTCGCCCCGCGCACGCGTAAAGCCCTCGCTGAAATCGAAGCGCAGCACTTTGTTGATGCGCTCAAAGCCGATGTAGACGAACGAGCCATCCAGCGCGATCGATTCCGAATCGAACCAGCCTCGCGTGGTGATGGGCTTGCCGTCATGCCCCAGCATCGGCGCCGATTCGACTTCGGCGAGCGCCGTCATCGCGCGGCCCTCATACACAATGCGTCCGGTGAACCAGTGGCCGCGATCGCTGAAGGAAACGAAGCGTTCGCCTTTGGCATCAAGACGCAATCCCGACAAGCCGCCGAAACGCGGAAAGGGCGAAGTCAGGACCAGCCCGCTTCGATATTCCAGTGCGCCGAAACGCACGCGGTCATGGTCGTGGCGATCGAACCAGGGGATGGGACGGGCTTTGACCTCGATCGATACGGGAGCAGCGATCGAGGTTTCGTCGGCCAAGCCGGGCGATACCGGGGCTGCGACAAATTGGGCTTTCGCGGCGGCCGAAGCGGCCACGGCCGAAAGGCCTGCCGCCGCCGCCTTTTGGAGGAAACCGCGCCGCGAGCCGCCAAAGTCCGGATTTTTCCCGTGCAGGATCACACCGGGATCAGGAGTGCAGCCGGCGCCGAGAACCTGTTGGGGCCGGCGCGACGCCATGTGTCTCGCTAAAGAGTTCGGCCAGTTTCTCGGTGATGGCACCGCCAAGCTCTTCGGCATCCACGATGGTGACCGCGCGGCGATAATACCGCGTGACGTCGTGGCCAATGCCGATCGCGATCAACTCGACCGGCGATCGGGTCTCGATCTCCTCGATGATATGGCGCAGGTGCCGCTCCAGGTAATTGCCGGGATTGACCGACAACGTGGAGTCATCGACCGGCGCGCCGTCGGAAATCATCATCAGGATCTTGCGCTGTTCGGTCCGGCCGAGCAGGCGCTTGTGCGCCCAGTCGAGCGCCTCGCCGTCGATATTTTCCTTCAGCAGCCCCTCGCGCATCATCAGGCCGAGATTCTTGCGGGCCCGCCGCCAAGGAGCGTCGGCAGATTTATAGATGATGTGCCGGAGGTCGTTGAGGCGGCCCGGATTGGCCGGCTTGCCGGCGGCGAGCCACGCCTCGCGCGACTGCCCGCCCTTCCAGGCGCGGGTGGTAAAGCCCAGGATTTCCACCTTCACGCCGCAACGCTCGAGCGTGCGCGCCAGAATATCCGCGCAGGTCGCGGCGACCGTGATGGGCCGGCCGCGCATCGAGCCGGAATTGTCGAGCAGCAACGTGACGACGGTGTCGCGGAAGGTCGCTTCCTTCTCGTGCATGAAGGACAGCGGATGATAGGGATCGGTCACGACCCGCGACAGGCGGGCGGGATCGAGAATGCCTTCCTCGAGGTCGAATTCCCAGGCGCGGTTCTGCTGCGCCATCAAGCGCCGTTGCAGGCGATTGGCGAGCCGCGCGACGATGCCTTGCAGATGCGCCAGTTGCTTGTCGAGATAGCTGCGCAACCGCTCGAGTTCGTCGTGATCGCAAAGGTCTTCCGCTGCGATGATCTCGTCGAATTTCGGCGCAAAGGCGTGATATTCGGGACCGCGCGGCTCGTTCTGACCGCGCCCATTCGGCCGCGTCGCTTCGCCCGGCGTCTCATCATCGCCAAGGTCGCCGTCGTCAAACGTATCGGACGTCGAGGCCTGCGCACTCTCCATCGCGCTGTCCGACATCTCTTCGGTGGTGGCCTGCGCCTGATCGGCACTCATCTCCTGCGCGGCATCGGATTCCGGCGATCCGTCGGCGCCGGACTGATCGTTCTCGCCATCGCGGCTGTCGTCCTGGTTCTCGTCCTCGTCGGCCTCGGCGTTCCGGTCGTCGCCAAGTTCAAGCGCCGACAACAGGTCATGCACCGCATCGCCGAATTTCAATTGATCTTCGGCAAAACGATCGAGCCGGTCGAGCCGCGTACCGATCTTGCCTTCCAGGATTGGACGCCAGAGGTCGACCATCTTGCGTGCCGCGGCCGGTGGAGCGAGCCCGGTCAGCCGCTCGCGCACCAGCATCGCCAGCGCGTCGGACAGAGGCGCGTCGGCGCGATCGGTGATCTCGTCGAATTTGCCGCGGTGAAAATGATCGTCGAGCATCGCGGTCAAGTTCTTGGCAACACCCGCCATCCGCCGCGAGCCGAGCGCCTCGACCCGGGCCTGCTCGACGGCTTCGAACACGCCGCGTGCCTGTGGATTTCCGGGCATCAGCTTGCGGTGCACCTTCGGATCGTGACAAGCGAGCTTCAGTGCAATGGAATCGGCATGGCCGCGCACGATGGCGGCGTCACGCCTCGACATCTTGCGCGGCGGTTCCGGCAACCGCGCCTTGCCCGGCGACAAACCCGGCCGCTCGGCGGCGAACGACACTTCGAGCTCGGGCTTCTTCGCAATCGCGCGCAGGCACGCCGTAACCGAGCGCTTGAACGGCTCGGTCGGCGCTTCCTTCGGTCCAGTGCGAAACTTGCTGTTGGATGTGGTCATAGTGTCTTCGTGAGCCAGTGCCGCGTGACGCCGCCGGGGTACCCTTCAATCGAACCGAATTCCTTGTAGCCGCATGTGCGGTAAAAGCCGGGAGCCTGGAAGCTCATCGTATCGACATAGGCATGGGTCGCCCCGAAACGCCTTGCCTCGTCCTCGATCGCCTTGATCAACTTCGCCCCAAAGCCCTTGCGACGCAGCCGCTGCTCCAGCCAGAACAATTGTATGAACAGCACCGCGGTCCAGACCTCGCCGACGATACCGCCAACAATCGCATTCCCCTCACGCAACGAGACGGCAAGCCGCTTGTACTTCTGCTTGCCCATCTTCTCGTTGTTGTAACGGATCAATCCGCCGAGCACCGCATTCTTCGTCTTTCCGACCGTGCGCTCGACGGAAATCGACGGCATGGGCTAGCTCAGCGCCACATTGACTGCGGATTCGGCAAGCTCGGCGTTGAAGCAGCGCTGATAGAATTCAGCCACCAGCGACCGCTCCAGCTCGTCACATTTGTTGAGGAAGGTGACGCGGAAGGCAAAGCCGATATCGCCGAAAATTTCAGCGTTCTCCGCCCAGGTGATCACGGTGCGCGGGCTCATCACCGTCGACAGATCGCCATTGGCGAAGGCGTTGCGGGTGAGATCGGCCAGCCGCACCATCTTGTTGACGATGTCGCGGCCTTCCTGGGAACGATAGTGATGGGCCTTCGCCAGCACGATCTCGACTTCCTCATCATGCGCGAGATAGTTGAGCGTGGTGACGATCGACCAGCGGTCCATCTGACCCTGGTTGATCTGCTGAGTGCCGTGATAGAGGCCCGAGGTATCGCCGAGGCCGACCGTGTTGGCGGTCGAGAACAGGCGGAACGCCGGGTGCGGCTTGATGACCTTGTTCTGGTCGAGCAGCGTCAGGCGGCCGGAAACCTCCAGCACGCGCTGAATCACGAACATCACGTCGGGGCGGCCGGCATCGTACTCGTCGAACACCAGCGCGATATTGTTCTGAAGCGCCCAGGGCAGGATGCCGTCCCTGAATTCGGTGACCTGCTTGCCGTCCCTGATGACAATGGAATCCTTGCCGACGAGATCAATACGGCTGATGTGGCTATCGAGATTGACGCGCACGCACGGCCAGTTCAGCCGCGCCGCCACCTGCTCGATGTGGGTCGATTTGCCGGTGCCGTGATAGCCGGTGACCATGACGCGGCGATTCTTCGCAAAACCGGCGAGAATGGCGAGCGTGGTAGCGCGATCGAAGCGGTAATCCGAATCGACATCCGGCACGTGCGGATCGACTTGGGAATAAGCCGGCACTTCGAGGTCGCTGTCGATGCCAAATACCTGCCGCACCGACACCTTCATGTCGGGCATTCCGGCGGGTTCCTGGGCTTTGGTCATGGCGGCGGTCGTCATCAATCCTCCGAGGTCCCGGGGCGCTCCCGAAACCAGATTTATGGGCGTGGCTGCGGATGGTTAGCGAGCGAAACCTATCAGAGAGCAGCGATGGGAAGAAGCCCATGCCGTAATCAAAGTTCCGCTGAACTTTCATGAAGATAGTGGTCGGTCGCAGTTTTTGGAAGGCTGCCCTGCGAATCTCGGCAGGTTTTGATCCGGGCCCCTCGGCCATCGACCAGGACCGCATTTGCCATCGATCAGGATATTGCGGCACTTTCCAGCCCTTCGGCGAGTTGTGGTAGGTCTCCGCCGAGCGACCGATCGCAAAGCAGAAGGATGTTCGTGGCCTCACTGATTGATCCATTGATTTCGTTTGTTTCGGCGCACGCGGAGCTTGCCTATTTGACGCTGTTTCTGGCTGCCCTGCTGGAGGCAGTTCCGATCCTCGGCTCCGTGATTCCGGGTTCAACCATCATCTTTGCTCTGAGCGCGCTGGTACCCGGCGGCCAGTTGCGCCTCGAATGGGTGTTGGCGGCCGCGGTCGCCGGCGCCCTGCTTGGGGACGGCTCGGCCTTCTGGCTCGGACATCGCGAGCAGCGCGAGATCCTCAAGGGCTGGCCGCTTGCGAACTATCCGCGGGCGGTCGCCCGTAGCGAAACCTTCTTCTACCGCTGGGGTACACCGGCCGTGTTCTTCGCACGTTTCGTGCCGCCGATCAGAGCCTTCGTTCCGATCACGGCGGGCGCGCTCGGAATGTCGCCGCCGATGTTTTTCGCCGTCAACGTTCCGGCGATCCTGCTATGGGCGCCGGCCCATGTGCTGCCCGGGGTGCTCGCGGTTTCTGCCTTGCACCGGTACGGAGGTCTCACTCCTCACGCCAGCATTGCCAAGCATTACTGGATATTGTCGGTGGTTGCCGCCGCGTTGATCATCTCAGCGGTGACTTGGGTGATCCGCCGCAGGCGCGGCGGCGCGACCAGCGAACCCGCGGTTCAGTCGGATCGCGGCAAGCTCTGAGGCGATCAGCGCACCGGGCGTAGGAGCCGCGATTACCCGCGCACCACGGTCTTCAGGTAATTATACGCCTTGATGATCTCGATCAGGCGATCTTCGGTCGAGCGGTCGCCGCCATTGGCGTCGGGGTGATGCTGCTTCACCAGCGCCTTGTACTTGGCCTTGACGTCGTCGAGCGTGGCCCCGGCGCCGAGCCCCATCACCTGCAACGCCTTGCGCTCGGCGTTCATGATCTTGCGCGTCTCCGGCTTGACCTGCTGCGCGCCCGGACCCGGCCGCCAGCGGCCACGGCCGTTGAGTTCGCTGAACATGTGGAAGGGATCGGTCGCCGTGTCGAAATCGCCCTCCCCCTTCTTGGCGCCGCTGTTGGCGCCCATCTTCCAGGTGGGGCGATGGCCGGTCAGCGCATCCTTCTGGTAGCGCGCGACGTCGTCCGGATTCATGCCCTGGAAGAAATTGTAGGACTGGTTGTATTCGCGGACATGGTCGAGGCAGAAATGCCAATACTCACGCGAATTTTCCCGACCCTTCGGCGCGCGGTGCGCGCCCTTGTTCTGGCAGCCCGCCCACTCGCAGGTCATGGCTTCGCTGCCCGCCTGCGCCTGACGCTTCGCGCTCACCTTGGTGGGCTTGATTCGAATGGAATCAAAGAATTTGGATGAATCGATCGGCATGCTGTCTTTGACTACGCAATGCTCAAGGCTTCAAGTCTTGACATTGCGAAACGCTTCACCCCCGAGATACCATTGACGAGCGACAGCACCGGACGTATTGCCGCAGCCATGAACGCCAAAGGTACTATCACAAACAAGTTGAACGAAGCTTTCTCGCCGGAAAGCCTCGACGTCTCGGATGAATCACATCTTCATGAAGGCCATGCCGGCCACAGGCCGGGCGGCGAAACTCATTTCAGGGTATATATTGTGTCTGCCGCCTTCAAAGGAAAGAGCCGGATCGAGCGCCACCGCATGATTAATTCAACGCTGGCTGCGGAACTTGAGGGTGGCGTCCACGCGCTGGCGATCAAGGCACAGGCTCCGGGAGAAGCCGAATAGTACCGCCGATCTGAAGTCCCTGCACCGCAAGCGGCGAGTTCGAAGTTCGTGAAAGTGGGGGCTGCGATGGAGCACGAACTTCGGAAAGTGGGCACTAGCCTGACGATCAAATCCTGCAGTCCGGGCGTCGAGGACGGTATCAAAAAGCCTTGCCGGCGCGCCTCGGCTTTTTTTCAGCTACTTCCGTCTCACGCGGCACCGCCACGATCCGAAGCGCCGTGATGCGGTTGCGCTCACGTCGCAACACACGAAAACGGAAGCCGTGGAAGGTGAAGCTCTGGCCCCGATCGGGAATTCGAGCGCGCCTCGTGGATCACGAGACCCGCGACGGTGGTCGCCTCTCCGTCGGGAAGATGCCAATCCATCGCGCGATTGAGATCGCGGATCGGCACCGAACCGTCGACGACAACCGAGCCGTCGGGCTGGGCGCGGACGCCGGCCACCACCACATCGTGCTCGTCGGAAATGTCGCCGACGATTTCCTCCAGGATATCTTCCAGCGTCACCATGCCCTCGACCTCGCCGTACTCGTCGACCACGAGCGCGAAGTGAGTCTTGCGGCGGCGGAAAGCCTTGAGCTGCTCCGAGACAGGGCGCATTTCCGGGACGAACCAGGGCGGCAGCATGATGGTCGAGACATCGATCTTCGACGTATCGCCATCCGAAACGCGGATCGCGCGCAGCAAATCCTTGGCGTGCAGCACGCCGACGATGTTCTCAGGCTTCTCGCGCCAGAGCGGGATTCGCGTGTACTCGGTCGCAAGCACTTCCCGCACCAGGTCTTCCGCCGGCAAATCGGCATTGATCATCACCATTTCGGTGCGATGGACCATCACGTCGGAGACCTCAAGCTCGCGCAGGTCCAAGAGCCCGCCGAGCATGTCGCGATCCTGTTTCTCGACCTTGCCCTCGTGGTGAAGCAGATCGACCGCCCCGCGCAGCCGGTCGAATGGTGACAGGATCGGCTGGTTGTGGTTCGCCGTGACGCCACCCAACCTCAACAGTAGCCGCACGACGGCTTCGACGACCGTGACCAGCGGCCCGAGCAGGACCATCGTGATCTTCATTGGCCGCGCCACCGCGAGCGCGACGCGGTCCGGCGCATTGATGGCAATGGTTTTCGGCAGCACTTCCGCGAAGATCACGACCAGGACCGTCATGAAGGCGGTGGCATAGAGCACGCCGACTTCGCCGAACCATACCGTGAAGATGCCGGTGGCGAGCGCCGAGGCGCCAATATTGGCGATGTTGTTGCCGAGCAAGAGCGCGCCGATCAACCGTTCGCGCATCGCCGAAAGGTTCGAGACGATCTGGGCGTCCTGATTGCCCTGCTTCGATAGCCGGAGCATGCTGCCGCGCGAGGCGCCGGTCAGCGCTGTTTCGCTGGCGGCGAAAAACGCCGACACCAGCAGACAGACCAAAACGACGGAAAACGTGATCCAATGCATGCGCGTCTTGTCCAGATCAGGCGCGGTGTTGCAGCTTGATTTTCAGAAAATCGCGAACCAGTGACGGTTCGACGTCGGGCGCAATTACCGCACGGCCGATCGCCTCGAGCAGGATGAAGGTGATCCGGCCGCGCTTGACCTTTTTGTCCTGTGCCATCAACGCCATAAGGGCGTCCGCGTCCGCAAGTCCTTCCTGTGCGAAACCGGCGATGTCCTGCAGAGCGGTCGGCAATCCGACAGCGGTCAGATGGCGCTTGATACGCGCGGCATCTTGTTCAGCGATCATGCCGAGCTGGGCCGACAGTTCTGCGGCCAGCACCATGCCGACGGCAACGCCTTCGCCGTGAAACAGCCGGTCGGAAAACCCGGTCGCGGCTTCAAGCGCGTGGCCGAAGGTGTGGCCAAGATTAAGCAGCGCGCGTTCGCCATTCTCCCGCTCATCGCGTGCAACGATCGCCGCTTTGGCACGGCAGGAAGTTGCAATCGCATGCTCGCGAGCCGTAGCGCCTGAGAAAATATCGGCGTGATTTTTTTCCAGCCAGGCGAAAAAGGCTTCATCGCCGAGCAAGCCGTATTTGGCGACCTCGGCGTAACCGGCATGGAATTGGCGCGGCGACAAGGTGTCGAGCACGGCCGTGTCGGCGACCACCAGCAGCGGCTGATGAAACGCGCCAATAAGATTCTTTCCTTGCGGCGAATTGATGCCGGTCTTGCCGCCGACGGAGGAATCGACTTGCGCCAGCAACGAGGTCGGCACCTGTACGAAATCGACGCCGCGGCGCAGGATCGCGGCCGCAAATCCTGCGAGATCGCCGACCACGCCGCCACCCAACGCGACCACGAGATCGGCGCGTTCGATCTTGGCTGAAATCAATGCCTCGCTCACCTGTTCGAGCACGGCATAGCTCTTGGAGCCCTCGCCCTCCTCGACGATGACACGAGTGGTGGCGATTCCGGCCTCTGCGAGCGACGCTTCGGTCTTCGCAAGCCAGTGCTTGGCGACATTGCGATCGGTGACAACCGCGGTGCGGGCACCGGGCCGCACGGCCGCGATGCGCTTGCCCAGCGATGGCAGGACGTCGCGGCCGATCACGATGTCATAGCCACGATCGCCGAGCGCGACGTCGACGGTGATGGGATCAGTTTGTTTCAGCGGCGCGGTCATGGGGTGGTGCCCAAACTATCCTGGCTCGTATGGCCGCCGCAAAGCATGCCGTACAGCGCCTCCAGGCACTCATCGACGATTTTTTCGTGCGGCACGTCGCGCGACCAAACCGTCACGTCGGCTTGGCCGTAGACCGGCTCGCGTTCCCTGATCAACCGTTCGACGGTCGCTTCGGGGTTCGCGGTTTGAAGCAGCGGGCGATCGGATCGCCGCTTCACCCTGCGCATGATGATATCGGGATCAACCTTGAGCCAGATCGAGACGGCCTTGTCGCGGATGCGATCACGGGTCTCCTGCCGCATGACGGCGCCCCCGCCGGTAGCGATCACCGCCGGCCCGCTGTCGAGCAGCCGCGCGATCACCCGCGCTTCGCCATCGCGGAAATCTGTTTCGCCGCGCGATTCGAAAATGTCGGGGATCGACATGCCGGCCGCCGCCTCGATTTCGGCATCGGCATCAAGAAACGGCAGGCCGAGCCGGGCCGACAATCTGCGTCCGATGGTGGATTTGCCGGCCCCCATCATCCCTACCAGCACGATCGAACGCCCGCCCAAGGCTGCCGCGATCTCGGCTTCCTGGGCCGTACCGGGGGCGGCCGACGAGACTGTTGTTTCAGACATTTCACTGCTCAATCGCCGAAGCGGCGTTTCAGGTCACCATACTACCCCCGCCGATCCGCTTGCTAGTGGGCCGACCAGGAGAGCCCTAAGCCCTTGCAACAAAATGGCGAACATGGTGGTAGTCAGGTCAGGCTATCCCCGATGAATTCAATGGTTAATTCGCCGCCTGAGGCTTTCGCATGCCCAGCCTGTTCCGCTTTCTGACCGCCGTTGCCGTGATCGTCGGGGTCTTTTACGGCGCGATTTTTGCGCTGGCGAATTACGTGAACCCGAAACCGCGGGAAATGACCATCAACGTGCATCCGGACAAGTTCCTCAAGAAATAGGTGCGCGACGCAGACGCGAGCCAGTGAGGCTTCGTCAAGGATTTGCGAGCTAAGGTTTGCGAATGCGGGCCAAACCCTCCGACGCGAGACTGATCGACCTGTTCCTCGATATGCTCGCGGCCGAACAGGGCGCCGGCGACAATACGCTCGATGCCTATCGCCGCGACCTGACCGATTTTTCCGCATTTCTGGCCGCCAACGGCCAGACCTTCGCCGGCGCCGAGACGCAACCCCTGCGCGACTATCTCGCCGAGCTGGACAGCCGCGGATTCAAGTCGTCGAGCGTCGCGCGGCGGCTGTCGGCGATGCGGCACCTGTTTCGCTTTCTCCTCAACGAGCGGATTCGCAGCGACGATCCGGCGGCGATTTTGTCGGGGCCGAAGCGGGGACGCGGCCTGCCGAAAGTGTTGTCGATATCGGATGTCGATCGTCTGCTGACACGCGCGAAGGCACTGACCGAGGAGGCGGAAGCTTCGCCCCAGGAGCGGCTTCGCGCCATGCGGCTTTATTGCCTGCTCGAAGTGCTCTACGCCACGGGCTTGCGGGTCTCCGAACTCGTTTCACTGCCGCTATCGGCATCGCGCAGCAGCGCCAGCATGATCGTGGTGCGCGGCAAGGGCAACAAGGAACGGCTGGTGCCGCTCAACGAGGCTTCGCGCCGCGCGATGGCGGACTATCTCGCGGCGCGGGACGCGCTGAGGGCGACGAAACAGAAAAACGCCGCCAGTTCGAAATGGCTATTTCCCTCCTTCGGCGAAAGCGGGCATTTGACGCGGCAACATTTTGCCCGCGATCTGAAAGAACTGGCCGCCTCCGCCGGTCTTGCGCCGCGGCTGGTTTCACCGCACGTGCTGCGCCACGCCTTCGCCAGCCATCTGTTGCACAACGGCGCCGACCTCAGAATCGTGCAAACGCTGCTTGGCCACACTGATATCTCCACGACCCAGATCTATACCCATGTCGTCGAGGAGCGCCTGAAAAGTCTGGTGCGCGACCTGCATCCGCTGGCGGAGAAATAGCGAATCACTTTGTCCGGCCGGAGCGGCGTGAGCCTGCTTGACTTCGGCGCCTTCTCCCCCGAAAGAGCCATTGCCGCTCACTCCCGAGGCAAGGCTGGCCAAAGGGAGGCCCGCACCCCCGCACGCTAACCATCTGAAGATGCGTGCTTTCTCCGCGCAACCCCGGAGCCGCTTCGCCCCAGGGTGGCTTCTTCCCTATATTGATTTGATGCCGGA
Organism: uncultured Alphaproteobacteria bacterium; assembly: GCA_963706265.1. Taxonomy (GTDB): domain Bacteria; phylum Pseudomonadota; class Alphaproteobacteria; order Rhizobiales; family Xanthobacteraceae; genus Bradyrhizobium. The sequence continues at coordinate 177,011 of CAVPLO010000001.1, forward strand.
TCACATGCGCAGCTACCTCGATTTCGAAAAACCCGTTGCCGAGCTTGATTCCAAGATCGACGAATTGCGGGCGCTCGCGGCGTCGGGCAGCGACATCGGCGAGGAGATTGGGCGGATCGAGGACAAGGCCGCGCAGGCGTTGAGCGATCTCTACGCCAATTTGACGCCGTGGCAGAAAACGCTGGTGGCGCGCCATCCGCAGCGGCCGCATTTCACCGATTTCGTCGGCGGGCTGATTACGGAATTCACTCCGCTCGCCGGCGACCGCAAGTTCGCCGAGGATGAGGCACTGGTCGGCGGCTTCGGCCGCTTTCGCGGCGAGAGCATTTGCGTGATCGGCCAGGAGAAAGGCGCCAGCACCGAATCTCGCATCAAGCACAACTTCGGCATGGCGCGGCCGGAAGGCTATCGCAAGGCGGTACGGCTGATGGAGATGGCGGACCGCTTCGGCATTCCCGTGCTGTCGATTGTGGATTCTGCCGGCGCCTATCCCGGCATCGGCGCCGAGGAGCGCGGGCAGGCCGAAGCGATTGCGCGATCGACCGATGCCTGCTTGTCACTCGGCGTGCCGAACATCGCCATCATCACCGGCGAGGGAATGTCGGGGGGCGCCATCGCAATCACGACCGCCAATCGCGTGCTGATGTTCGAGCACGCTATCTACAGCGTGATCTCTCCGGAGGCCGCTTCCTCGATCCTGTGGCGCGACGGCACCAAGGCTCAGGAAGCCGCGACCAGCATGAAGATCACCGCACAGGACATGCTGCGGTTTGGCGTGATCGACCAGATCCTCAAAGAGCCAGTCGGCGGTGCCCATCGCGATCCCGCCGCCATGATTGCAAATACGGGCGATGCCATCGCCGAGACGCTGAATGACCTGAAGCATCTGGATGCCGACGCGATCCGCAAGCAGCGGCGGCAGAAATTCCTCGATATCGGCCGGAAATCGTTCTGAGATATCCACCTTTTGTGGGAAATCGGCGCTGATTCCGGCGGCCCCACTCCCTTCAAATTCCTGCCATTTTGGCCGCAATTAAGCCCTCGCCGGCCTGTTTAAACTCCATTCACCATGCCCAAGCGGGTTTGGGCGTTCGGGCGAGCCTCGGCTTGCGACAACAGGGGCTTTAAGGATAATATTTTATTCAATGGCTTCAGGGCGTCGACGCGACTTTGGGGTGCGAGATTTGCCTGTTGGGTGGGGAGCTTTGCATTGATCGGCCGCTCGTTGTTTCGCGCGCTCACGGCACCTGCCGCGCTGTCGGCAGCTGTGCTGCTGGCCGGCTGCAATAGCGACGAGATTGGTTCGCTTGCCACCAACGCCAAGGCCAACCAGCCGGTCCCGCCCAGGCTGTTGGCCCAGATCGACGCCAAGAACATGGATCTGCAATCGCCGATCCTGGTCCGTCTGTTCAAGCAGGAAGCTGAGCTCGAGGTCTGGAAGCAGGACCGTACCGGCCGCTTCGGATTGTTGAAGACCTACCCGATTTGCCGCTGGTCCGGCGATCTCGGACCGAAGGTTCGCGAGGGCGACCGCCAGGCCCCGGAAGGGTTCTATGCGATCACGCCAGCGCAGATGAACCCGCAGTCGGCCTATTATCTCTCGTTCAATACCGGCTATCCGAACGCCTATGACAGAGCGCTCGGGCATACCGGCTCGGAGCTGATGGTCCACGGCGACTGCTCGTCACGCGGCTGCTACGCGATGACCGACGAACAGATCTCGGAAATCTATGCGTTGGGGCGCGAATCCTTCTTCGGCGGCCAGAAATCGTTCCAGTTCCAGGCCTATCCGTTCCGGATGACGGCACTCAACCTCGCCCGCCATCGCAACAGTCCGCACATGGCGTTCTGGAAAATGATCAAGGAAGGCAACGATCATTTCGAAGTGACGCGCCAGGAGCCGAAGGTCGATTTCTGCGAAAAGAAATACGTATTCGATGCGGTGAAGGCGCCGGACGCCAAGCGAGAGCCGGTGTTCGAGGCGTCGGCCAAATGTCCTGCTTACGTGGTGCCCGATGAACTTGCGCAAGCCGTTCGCGAAAAGCAGGAAGCCGACGACGCCGAATACGCCAAACTGGTCGCCAAGGGCACGCCGGTTGCCCAACTGAATACCGGCATCGACGGTGGCATGAACAGGGTGTTCGCCTCCAAATTGCCTAACGGCAATACCGGCCTTTCGGAGGGCGGCTCCGGCCTTGCGTTGCTCACGACCGACAAGGCGCCCGGCACCATCCCGAACACCGTCAATCCGCCCCACGGGCCTGTCACCTCGCCGGAGCAGCCGCTGACAGCCTCCCTGACGCCGGCATCCGCCTCGACGCGCGTGGCTGCTGTGGCTCCGCCAGCGCAGAGCGGCGAATCGGACGGCTTCTTTTCCAGCCTTGCCCGCAAGGTCGGCCTGAGCAGTGCTTCGGCTGACACCACCGCTTCCACGCCACAGCCAACGGCCCCGGCCAGGCCGAGAGCCGCCGAGGCGAGGCCGCCGCGGCCGGAGGGATCGCCCAAGTCGAAGGCTGAGACCAGACAAGCCTCCGCCAAGCCGCCATCGAAACCGGCGGCGACCGATACCGCAGCTGCCATACCGGCGGCGGCCCCTGCCGCCCCAAGTATCGCCCCAAGTATCGCCTCAAGCATGGTGGCGGGCGCTCAACCGATCGTATCGTCGAATTCGTTCGACAGCCGCTTCTCGGCAGCCAAGTAGCCTGGCTTCCCAGCAACCGCCGCGTCCACCGAGCGCCATACCGTGATCGGTCGCAATTGGCGAGCGCCCTCCTCGCATCGGAGTTTTTGATGCGCTAGTCTCTCTGGCACTAATAAAAACGCCGGGCCGTCGATGGCCCGCCAAAAAAGCGGGAGAACGCTCGTGGCCAAGTCGGAAACGTCAGGCCTGCATCGCCGTCGATTTCTCAAGGGAGTGGTTGCAGCCGGCGGAGCCACGATGGCCGCTCCACAGACCGCGCCGGCACAAACTTCGGAACCGCCCAGGGCCACCACGGCAACGCCAACCGCGGCTACTCAGGCCAAGGAGCGCGAACGCCCGCCCGAGGTCGAACGGCTGACGACGGAGAAGACCGGCTCCGACTTCATGGTCGACGTCTGCAAGACGCTCAACCTGGACTACATCGCATCGTGCCCCGGCTCGACGTTTCGGGCCTTGCAGGAAAGCTTCATCAATTATGGCGCCAACAAGCGCCCGGAATGGCTGACCTGCCTGCACGAGGAAGTGTCCGTTGGAATGGCGCATGGCTATGCGAAGGTCGCCGGCAAACCGATGGCCGCGATTATGCACGGCACCGTCGGCACGCAACATGCCGCGATGGCAATCTATAACGCCTACTGCGACCGCGTTCCCATGATGCTGTTTACCGGCAATGCCGGTCCGCTAAACGAACGTCGGCCCGGCGTCGAATGGTTTCATAGCGTACAGGATGGCGCTGCCACCGTGCGGGACTTCGTCAAGTGGGACGACTATCCGATGTCGCTGCAGCATTTCGCCGAATCCGCTGTGCGCGGTTACGCGCTTTCCTGCGCAGAACCGCCCGGGCCGGTGTTCATTGTCGCCGACAGCAAGCTGCAGGAGGATCCGCTCGAGGACAGCGAGGCGCGCAAGCTCAGGATTCCGCGGTTGACCATGCCGACGCAGGCCGCGGGCGATCCGAATGCGTTGCGCGAAGCCGCCAGAATGCTGATGGCCGCCGAGACCCCCGTGATCATCGCCGATCGCTATGCGCGCTCGCAGGCCGGCATGGACGATCTCGTCCGGTTGGCTGAGCTCCTGCAGGCGCCGGTCATTGACGTCAGGTCGCGCATGAATATGCCGAACACACATTTCCTTTGCCAATCCGAGCGCGCCGGCACTTTGATCGCGCAGGCCGATTGCATCCTGTCGCTTGAGCCGGTCGATCTCTACGGCCAACTCAACACCATGCGCGACCAGCTGAAACGCACCGACATCCCGCGGGTCAAACCGGGCGTGAAAGTCGTCAGCATCTCGACCCGCGATCTTCTGGTCCACTCCAACTATCAAGACTTCCAGCGCTACGCCGCGGCCGACATCAACATCACCGCCGACGCCCAGACGACGCTGCCATTCCTGATCGAGGCCGTGCGGCGGGAGATGGCCGCCGCCGCCGGAAAAGGCGCGAACGAGATGCGAGGCGAGAAGCTGCGCCAGGCCTACCAGCGCTCGGCCGAACGCACGCGCGCCGAGGCGGCTCTTGGATGGGACGCGAGCCCGATCACCACCGCCCGGCTCTATATGGAACTCTGGGCACTGCTCCAGAAGGAAGACTGGGCGCTGGTGTCCGATAGCGATTTTTCGTCTCGCTGGCCGCATCGGTTGTGGCCGCTGGACAAGCACTATCGCTTTATCGGCGGCTCAGGCGGCTACGGTGTCGGCTACCAGCCCGTCGCGGCCCTGGGCGCGGCACTGGCGCACCGCGATGCCGGCGGGCGCGTGGTCGTCAATGTCACCGGCGACGGCGAGTTCAACATGGCGCCGCATACGTTGTGGACCGCCGCGCATCATGGCATTCCGTACCTGACGATCATCCAGAACAACCGCGCCTATCACCAGGAGCTCATGCACGTCCAGCGCATGGCGAACCGGCACGATCGCGGTGTGCGCAACGCAACGATCGGCACCACGATCGACAATCCGAATATCGATTACGCGCAGATCGCGATGGGTTACGGCGCGCTCGGCATCGGGCCGATCGAGGACCCCAACGACCTCGCCGACGCCTTCCGCAAGGGTATCGCCGCGGTCAAGACCGGCCAGCCCGCGCTGATCGACGTCATCACGCAGCCGCGCTAGTGGAGTGGATTTGACATTCGCTACCGGCCCAGCCGCAAACCTGGAAAGCGAATGTCAAATCTTAAACTCCACTAGAAACTTATATTTGCTAGTGGTCCTTTTGATTCTAACATTCGCAAAGAGAGACAGCCGCGGCGGGATGCGAATGTTAGAATCGGACCACTAGAGAGACGAGTCATGAAGCAGGTTAGCCTCACAGTCGCAGCCCTGATCACCGTAATGCTCCCGGCAATCGGGCCCGCCCACGGCCAGCAAATTGCCGCGCCGACGGGAAATGCCGACAACGGCAAGAAGCTGTTTCGAGAGACCGGTTGCTATCAGTGCCACGGCCTTGCGGGGCAAGGCGCTGTGATGACGGGCCCGCCGGTGTCACGCACAGAATTGCCGTTCGACGGCTTTCTCAATCAGCTCCGTCATCCCGCCAGTCAGATGCCGCCTTACGAAGCCGCGATCGTTTCAGACAAGGACGCCGCCGACATCTATGCCTACTTGCGGCAGATGCCTGCCCCACGCGACCCGAACAGCATTCCCCTGCTCAAGGCCACGCGCTGAAATTGACCTGCCGTCATTGCGAGGAGCGCAAGCGACGACGCAATCCATCGTCTGCGCCGGGTCTATCTGGATTGCTCGCTTGCACTCGCAATGACAGAACTATCCGCCGCCGCCGTGGTCGATCGATGACCGCCGTGAGGGCTTGCGCCCTCACGCATATTTGCCGTGGCAGTGCTTGTACTTCTTGCCGGAGCCGCAGGGGCAATCCTCGTTGCGGCCGACCTTGCCCCACGTCGCCGGATTCTTCGGGTCGCGGTCGGCGGTGGCAGCAGGCACCAGCGAGGCGTTGGCGAACGCCATTTCGTCCTCGCCGGTATTGGGATCGAGCTTGTGCACTTCCATCGCCGGAAGCTCCGGCTGCTGATTTTCCGGCGGCACGATTTCGACGCGCATCAGCTGCGCGGTGACCGCCTCGCGCAGGTGCGCGATCATGGCTTCAAACAGGCCGAACGCTTCGGATTTGTATTCCTGCAACGGATCGCGCTGGCCGTAGCCGCGCAGGCCGATCACCTGACGCAGGTGGTCGAGCATCACCAGGTGCTCGCGCCACAGATGATCGAGCGTCTGGAGCAGGATGGTCTTCTCGACATAGCGCATCACCTCGGGGCCCCATTGGGCCACCTTGGCCGCCATGTGCTGGTCGACGCGATCCTCGATCCGCGTCAGCAATTCCTCGTCGGCGATGCCCTCTTCCTTGGCCCACTCTTCGACCGGCAGTTCGACATCGAGCACGCGTTTGAGCTCTTCCTTGAGGCCGGCGGTGTCCCACTGCTCCGCATAGACGTGTTCGGGCACATGCTTGGTCACGACGTCTTCGACAAAGGCCCGGCGCATGTCGGCGACGGTCTCGGCGACGCTTTCGTCCTTCATGAGGTCGACGCGCTGATCGAAGATCACCTTGCGCTGATCGTTCTGGACGTTGTCGAACTTCAGAAGGTTCTTGCGGATGTCGAAGTTGCGGGCTTCCACCTTCTGCTGCGCCTTTTCCAGCGCCTTGTTGATCCAGGGGTGGATGATGGCTTCGCCTTCTTTCAGGCCCAGCCGCGTCAGCATGGTGTCGAGCCGGTCGGACCCGAAGATCCGCATCAGGTCGTCTTCCAGCGACAGGAAGAATTTCGAACGGCCGGGGTCGCCCTGACGGCCGGAACGGCCACGGAGCTGATTGTCGATGCGCCGCGATTCATGGCGTTCGGAGCCGATGATGTAGAGCCCGCCCGGCTTGGTCAAGGTCTTCGCCGGCTTCGACCCCTTCGCCGGCTCGATCTCGATGGTTTCCTCGGCCTTCAGCACGATCTCGCGGAAGCGCTCGACATCGGCCTTGATCTGCTCGATCTTTGTATTGCGTTCGGTTTCGTCGGCGATACCCGCCGTCTCGTGCTGGATGCGCATGTCCAGCGAGCCGCCGAGCTTGATGTCGGTGCCGCGGCCGGCCATGTTGGTCGCGATCGTGATCGCGCCGGGCACGCCGGCTTCCGCCACGATATAGGCTTCCTGTTCATGGAAGCGCGCATTCAGCACCGCAAAAAGCTTGGCGGGCTTGCCGGCGCGAGCGGCCGCGTAAAGCTTGTCCATCGCATTTTCGTTGCCGAAGTCGATCTGCTTGTAGCCGTTCTTCTTGAGGTATTCGGCCAGCACCTCGGACTTTTCGATCGAGGCGGTGCCAACCAGCACCGGCTGCAACCGCGTATTCGCCCGTTCGATCTCGGAGAGGATCGCCGCATATTTTTCGTTCTGACTACGGTAAACCTCGTCGTCTTCGTCAAGACGCGCCACCGGCACGTTGGTTGGGATTTCCAGGACTTCGAGCTTGTAGATATCGAACAACTCATCGGCTTCTGTCGCCGCGGTGCCCGTCATGCCCGCGAGCTTCGCGTACATCCGAAAATAGTTCTGGAAGGTGATCGAAGCCAGCGTCTGGTTTTCCGGCTGAACCGTCTGGTGCTCCTTGGCCTCCAGCGCCTGATGCAGGCCTTCCGAGTAACGGCGGCCGGGCATCATGCGTCCGGTGAACTCGTCGATGATAATGACCTCGTCGTCGCGGACGATGTAGTCCTTGTCGCGCGTGAAAAGCGTGTGCGCACGCAGGGCCTGGTTGACGTGGTGCACAACCGAGACGTTTTCGACGTCGTAGAGCGACTCGCCCTTAAGCTGGCCGGCTTGCTGGAGCAGCTTCTCCAGCTTCTCCATGCCGCCTTCGGTCAGCGTGACCGTGCGCTGCTTTTCGTCGACCTCGTAGTCGGCCTTGTCGAGCTTGGGGAAGAAGGTGTCGATGGTGTTGTAGAAGTCCGACCGGTCGTCGAGCGGTCCGGAGATGATCAGCGGCGTCCGCGCTTCGTCGATCAGGATCGAGTCGACTTCGTCGACGATGGCGTAGAAATGCCCGCGCTGGACCATGTCCTCCAGCCGGTATTTCATGTTGTCGCGAAGATAATCGAAACCGTATTCGTTGTTGGTGCCGTAGGTGATGTCGCAGGCATAGGCTTCCTTGCGCTCGGCATCGTCGAGACCATGGACGATGACGCCGGTAGTCAAACCAAGGAAGCTGTAGATCTCTCCCATCCAGGAGGAGTCGCGCCGGGCGAGATAGTCATTGACGGTGACGACATGGACGCCCTTGCCGGCGAGAGCATTGAGATAAACCGCCAGCGTCGCCACCAGCGTTTTGCCTTCGCCGGTTTTCATTTCGGCGATATCGCCCTCGTGCAGCACCATGCCGCCGATCAGCTGCACGTCGAAATGCCGTTGGCCAAGCGTCCGCTTGGCGGCTTCCCGCACGGTGGCAAAGGCCGGGACGAGGATGTCGTCGAGCGTCTTGCCTTCTGCGAGCTGCTGACGGAATTCGGCGGTGCGCGCTTTCAGCGCTTCGTCCGAAACCGCGACCAGTTCCGGTTCCAGCGCATTGATGGCATCGACACGGCCCTGATATCCCTTGACCCGGCGGTCATTTGCGGAACCGAAAAACTTGCGGGCGAGCGCGCCGATCATGCCAAATTCCTGTCTAGCGTTCCGATTCCGAAGTTCGCAAACTGTTGCGGCACCTCTGATGCGAACTTCGGAATCAAAGGAACGCTAGCAATTTCAATCTCTAGTGCGGCCTTGAATTTGAAGTTCCTATAACGAGCTTGCGGCAACGTTGATAGGAACTTCAAATTCGCCGCACTAGCCGTTCGGCAAATCTGCCGCGAGATGAGACTGCCAATCAACTCATCGTGACGCGCTAATGACCAGCCCTGACCGGGATCGTCCGTCGAATGAGTGGGAGTTCAGCAATCCCGGGTTCAACGGCTAAAACGCGGCAAAACGGGCGCTATCGCCGTTGACTCAGGTCCGGCAGAGATATGGCTGGCCCAAAGGGTTGTCAACGCCGCGAAAGGCCGGCGATTTGGAGCCGCGCCGCCGCCCGTCCCTGATTTTCAGGCCGTTCCGGCAAGGGGGCGGAATCGGCGTTTGCCAATGGCCGTGGAAGAGGGTCCGGCCGACAAATTGGCCCGCGCGTAGCGAGGCCCAACCCCATGGCCGCCTTTCCGGGAATTCATCATTTTGACAGACTTTTCGCGTTGCCAAGGCCACTCGATTGGGCGAGTGTCGCGCGGTTTTAAAGGACCCTGCCGCAACAGCCATACGGCTTTGGAGATAAGGATTTTCCATGACTACTTCGTCATCAGACGCGAAACGTGGTGCGCACGTCCGCTTTGCCGCCGCCACCGGCGTACTTGCGATTGCTTTGTTCGCGAGCCTGCCGCTGCGCGCTGAAGATGCCAACCCGGTGCTTGCCAAGGTGAACGGCGCCGAAATCCGCCAGAGCGACCTCACGCTCGCCGAGGAAGAGCTGGGGCCGAGCCTTGCGCAGATGGATCCTGCGACCAAGAAGGAAAACGTACTGGCGTTTCTGATCGACATGAAGATCGTCGCCAAGGCCGCGGAAGACAAGAAGATCGAGGATCGCCCCGACTTCAAGGCCCGCCTCGCCTTCACCCGCAACCGTCTCCTGATGGACAGCCTGCTGGCGACGGAAGGCAAGGCTGCGACCACCGACGACGCCATGAAGAAGGTTTACGACGAGGCCGCCAAGCAGATCTCGGGCGAGCAGGAAGTGCACGCGCGCCATATCCTGGTTGAAACCGAGGACCAGGCCAAGGCGATCGAGGCCGAGCTGAAGAAGGGCGCCGATTTTGCCGAGCTCGCGAAGTCGAAGTCGAAAGATCCGGGCGCTGCCGACGGTGGCGATCTTGGCTTCTTCACCAAGGATCAGATGGTTCCGGAATTTTCCGCCGTCGCCTTTGCGCTTGAACCCGGCAAGATCTCCGATCCGGTGAAATCGCAATTCGGCTGGCACATCATCAAGGTCGAGGAAAAGCGTAACCGCAAGGCGCCCGACTTCGAGCAGGTCAAGCCCCAGATCGAGACCTACGTGACCCGCAAGGCGCAGGCGGAATATGTGGCCAAGCTGCGTGAGAGCGCGAAGGTCGAGCGTATGGATCAGGCTGCCAATACGCCGGCGCCCGCCCCCGACGCCGCCAAAGCGTCGGACTCGAAGATGGCGCCCGCGAAGAAGTAAATCGACTTCGCTCTTCTCTTCCCTCTCCCCTTGTGGGAGAGGGTGCCGAGCGCAACAAGCGCGAGGCGGGTGAGGGGTCGCTTCCCGCGCAATTTTTTCGCTTTGGTTTTATTTTAGACAGACCCCTCACCCGGCTCGATCTCGCTAGTGCCCACTTTCCGAAGTTCGTGCGCCATTGCAGCACCCACCTTCACGAACTTCGGAAAGTCATGGGCACTAGCAAACTTATTGATTCTAGTACCGCTTGGTCGGATCTGAAGTCCCTGATCGAATTCGCCGCTTGTGGCGCAGGGACTTCAGATCGGCGGTACTAGCGCTCGCTCTCGCCACCCTCTCCCACAAGGGGAGAGGGTAAGATCAAGCCGGAAAATCTCATGTCTTCCACCGTCTCCCCGCTCGCTCCGACCGACGTTCCGGATATGCCCGCCATTGCGGGCGTGAGGCTCGCGACCGCGGCCGCCGGCATCCGCTACACGGGCCGTACCGATGTGCTGCTGGCCATCATGGACAAGGGAACGACGGTGGCCGGCGTCTTCACCCAGTCGAAATGCCCATCCGCGCCCGTCGAGTGGTGCCGGGCCAAACTCGGCCGCGGCAAATCTTCGAAGGCAGGCAAATCTTCCAGGGCAGGATCGGCTCGTGCGCTCGTTGTCAACTCCGGCAATGCCAACGCCTTCACCGGCAAAACCGGCCGGCAGTCTACGGCCATGACCGCCGCGATCGCCGCGAAGGCAGTCGGCTGCCAGCCGGGCGAAATCTTTCTGGCCTCCACCGGCGTGATCGGCGAGCCGCTCGACGCCACCAGGTTCGACGGCGTGCTTGGTGCTCTCGCCACGCAGGCCGCGCCGGATGCATGGATGGACGCGGCACGCGCGATCATGACCACCGACACCTTCCCGAAGGTCGCGACTGCAACCGCCAAGCTGGGCAAGGCCAAGGTGACGATCAACGGGATGGCCAAGGGCTCCGGCATGATCGCGCCGGACATGGCGACGATGCTGTCCTTTGTCTTCACCGATGCACCGATCAGCGCACCCGCCCTGCACTCGCTGTTGAAGGCGGGCGTGGAGGATACGTTCAACGCCGTCACCATCGATGGCGACACCTCGACCTCGGACACGCTGCTTGTTTTCGCGACCGGTGCAGCGGCAGCCCACGGCGCGCCGAAGATCAGCCGCGCCAGCGACCCGCGGCTGACGGCGTTCGCGAAGGCCTTTCGGGCCGTGCTCGCCAACCTCGCCGAACAGGTGGCGCGCGACGGCGAAGGCGCCCGCAAGCTGGTCGAAATCATCGTCGAGGGCGCGGTGTCGAAGGCGTCAGCGCGCAGGATCGCGATGTCGATCGCCAATTCGCCGCTGGTAAAGACCGCGATTGCCGGCGAGGACGCCAATTGGGGCCGCGTGGTCATGGCGGTCGGCAAGGCCGGCGAACCCGCCGACCGCGACAAGCTCTCGATCTCGTTCAACGGCATCCGCGTCGCCAAAAGCGGCGCGCGCGATCCTGCTTACGACGAGGCGGAAGTATCGGCCGCGATGAAGCAGCCGAAGATCGGAATCAAGGTCGCGCTCGGCCTTGGCAAGGGCCGTGATCGCGTTTTGACCTGCGATCTCACCAAGGAATATGTCGCCATCAATGGCGACTACCGGTCGTGAAACTCACGACCGGCTAACCTTGCTTCGTCCTCAGTTCGTAAGATGCGCGGTCGACGAGCGCCTGGTTGAACATGGCGGCCAGGGCCGCGGCGATTTGCGAGGTCGAGGTGGCCGAAAAAAAGAAGTTCGGCGATGCGCAGGACTTAAGACTGGGTGGAATATTGGAAATATTGGCGTTCGCGACGTTGTCTTCGTTGTTGTAGATGGTGGTTGGATTCTGAATTGGCTCATAGGGAATATAGAGCACGGCAACGGTGATGCCGCGGCTCTTGAGTGCCTGGCAGGGAGATGATGTCCCCGAAGCCATCACGGTGGCGCTGTTGCTTCCGCTAAAGCCGCAGCAGGTTTGAAAGTTTTGCGCGCCGTCGGTCAGGAGAAAAACAAAAGGTTTCGTGTTGGTTGATGCGCTGCCGTCACCGACGGCGCCGCCGCCGAGCGGTGGGATAATCGTGTTCATCTGCGGAAACGCATTTTCAAAATGCGTCCCGCCGGAGCCGAGGTTGACGTTTGGGCTATTTCCGGTATCAAGCAGCTTGGGCAAGATTGGTCGCGCGCGGTCTGGATCGCGGAGGCCGGGGCCGATCGTAGAGGTGAGCGAAGAATAAGTAATGAGGTTCCGAATGAACGGGTAGAGCCCGATCCGGAATTGTTTGGTAAATTACCGTCACTTGTTATTGGCCGTCGCGAACAATCCGTCCACGCCCTGGGTTGCAAGGTAGCGTTCAAGGCTGTGCCGACCGCGTCGGCGCGCAACTGGATGCAGGCGTCGGTGCCTTCGGTGGGGCAGGATGTGACCGCCGTCAGGCTGTTCGACTGGCTGGCAGTGTTGCCGGTAACCAGCGCATTCGGCGTGCCAGTCAGTGACGAGGTCACGCCGGCGGCAAGCATCGCAGGCGGCAACATCTGGCCAGTCTTCATGGGATATTGGGTTTTTGTCGTGTTCGTAACTGCTGAGTTGAGGAGAGCCTTGGTACCCGGATTGACTGACGCGCGAGATCAGATAGCCCAGACAATAGCCCGGCTGGCCAGTGCCAGCATTGCTCGTTGGATAGGCTGAGTACGCAGGGAGCACACCGGCATTGGCCTTTTGCCCCACGGGAGGATTGGTGCACGAGCCTTGCGCCTGGAAATGGCACGCAAAGGTGCAGCCAGTGGGGTAAACGTTAAAGTCATCCGGGTTGACCGCAGCCAGCCGCGTTTGTTCGGCGTTGGTCGACGGCAGTCCCATCGACCCCGAAACGTCCAGCATGACATAGAAATCCAGATACATGCGGCAGCGACGAACTCGCGCTCGAGCTGCCCGCTACCGTCAGCGACTTGAACCCAACCACGTTCATGAAGATGGTCGGCACAGTGGCGTTGAAGGTGACCGTCGAGGTCAGGCTCACACCTGTCTTTGTAACGGTGGCCTTGGTCAGCGAGTTGTTGAGGGCGAACAGATTACCGGTGGTAGCGTTGGGATTGTAGACCGTGTTGATGTTGCCGTTGAAGATATTCATCGCATCCGTCTCGGCGGTTGTGACCTCGCCGTTACCGGTCATCTGCGATGCGGCAAGCCAGCCCTGGGAGTTTTGCGATATCGAAGCAACCGCCGCGGCATCCGCCGCCGATTGCAGCTTGGCCCTCATCCGTGACGCTTCCGAATAATCGACCCCGCAGCCGATCGCCGAGAGGACCGGTAAACAGGCGATCCCGAAGATCACGGCGATATTGCCGCGCTGATCCCGACGGAAACGGTTCATTAGTCCGGAAAAAAAGCGCATGGGTCTGCCTATGTGGATTGATCCACGCACTGGTTTATCGGCTGGGGATTAAATTCGGCTTATTGCGACGAAAGAATTGCCGGCCTAATAGAGTTAACAAATCCTTACCCTCGCTCTCCACTCCTCTGGCTCGGCTCTCCTGAACACCGGGAAGACATGACCGACATCAGACTCACTCTCGTTGTCGCCTGCGCCCTGATCGACGCCGACAAGCGCGTGCTGATCGCGCAGCGCCCGGCAGGCAAGGCGATGGCGGGGCTGTGGGAGTTTCCGGGCGGCAAGGTCGAGCCGGGTGAGCGGCCGGAAACAACGCTCATTCGCGAACTTCACGAGGAGATCGGCATCGACGTAAAGGAAGCGTGTCTGGCGCCGCTCACCTTTGCTAGCCACGCCTATGACGATTTCCATCTCTTGATGCCGCTCTATATATGCCGGCGCTGGGAAGGCCATTTGACCGCGCGCGAGGGCCAGAACCTCGCCTGGGTGCGCGCCAACAGACTGCGCGACTACCCGATGCCGCCAGCGGACATCCCGCTGATCCCGCATCTGACCGATTTGTTGATGTGAAGTATGTTCTCGTCATCCGCGGGCTTGCCGCCTTCGCGGAAGCCTCAGAGGCCGAGCAAGCCGGCAATGACGGCTTGGGTTACCTTAGTTGATGGCTTCATTTCAGGCTGCAGTCACGATGTCGGGCAGGTCGCAGGCGACGGCGTCGACGGATAGAACACGCAGGTCGATTGTCGCGGCAGGGCATAGGCGGTATCGCTCAGCGTCACGGCCGCGTTCATCATCCCGAAATTGCCAAGCGTCGGCGTGTAGACGGTATTGACCTCGCTGAAAATGATATACTGGTTCGGAATTATCGCATGCGTCGCCGGATCCGTTGCGATCATGCTCGATGGAATCGGAACGACGGAGGTGACGGCGCGCGGTGCGGTTCCCTTGCTCCATTGAACCCGTGCATTGCCGGATGACGGATCGATGTACAACTCCGAAATCGTCATATTCGCCGTCGGATAGCTGGGTTGCACATACGGCACCATGATCAAGTTGGCCGCGCCGTAGAAATTTGTCAGATCGGTATCGGAGACGTTCGCACCCTGCGACGTCAGGTTCGCGATGGTACGCGCCACCAGCGAAACCTTGCGATCAACGGCAAGGCCTGAACAAAATTCGACCGTGCTGAACAACAGCACCAGCATAATGGGAACTATCACGGCGAACTCGGTCGCTGCGATGCCGCGGCAATCCCGGGAGAATGCGGCAATCGCGGAACGCGGGCAAATACCGGCTTTCATCGTTTCTTTCGCAGCGCTCATGTTCCGCAAGCCCCTGAATAAGGCTCGTTGCGGAACGCCGCGGTTGCACTGAGCAAGCGAATGTTGCCGTTCAGATTTGAGATGTTGTAGCCGAGCCCGGTGACGAACATCTGCCATTGATAATACAGCGTGACGGTGACGACGCTGCAAGATCCGCCGGGATTGAATTTAAGCTTCGTGGGGTCGTAAGCGCCGTTGGTCACGGGATTGGCGACGCTCAGATTCGAGAATTGGGACGGATCGCTCTCGACGTCGACGCCGATGTTGTTGCAGTTAAGCACAGGCTGGGTCTGGTTACAGACCACGTTCGTTATGAACGTCGCGGCGGTATAGCCCGCTGCCTGGGATTGCCCGGTCATGATCTGGCGTGCCGATTCCTGCGCAACGGTCTCGAGGATCTGACTTGCAAAGAACATCAGAGCGGTCTCGACGATCGCAAACAGTAGCGCGAAGAAGACCGGCGCAACCAGCGCGAATTCGACCGCCGCCGATCCCCGGCGGTTGCGGCCAAATCGGCGAAGCATATCCCTGGCAAAGGCTGTTGGTGCAGCGGGCGACGACATCGAGAGAACTCGCACAGTTGGCGGTTGGCCGGTCATCGAACAATAGTGAAGAATTATTGTCGAAATGTTTGCGGCAACGGCGCGGGGTCGCAGGTCTCGTTAACGGCGCGTTAGTCTTTGTCTCCGCGCGCCTTAGCCTTGGCGGAGCCTGGTGCCCACTTTCCGGGGAGGCGGCTTAAGGCCTGCGCTTTTTCACCGCCTCGGCCAGACTCACTTTCGCCGATCCCGGCTTGAGCGGCTTTGGCTGATTTTCGTGCGGCGCCCAGCCCGACAGCCAGATGACGTCGAAGGTGGCGCGAATGCGGCCATCCGGATCGGCAAAGCGATCGCCATAGACTTCCGCCATCCGCAACATCGTGGCGCGGCGCGTCGGCACCCGCCGCCGTTCCACGAGAATATTGGTCGCCCCCATCCGCCGTAGATCGCGCATCAGGCCGAACGCGTTGTCGTAGCGAACCACGATGCGGTCGACATCGGTGACAGGCAGCGCGAGACCCGCCCGCTGCAACAGCGCGCCGACGTCGCGCAGATCGGCAAACGGCGCAACGCGTGGCGACATGCCGCCCTCCAGTTCGGCTTCCGCCGCGGCAAACGACTGCCGCAATTCGGTCAGCGTGTCACCGCCGACCATGGCCGCCAACAACAATCCGTCCGGCCGCAACGCGCGGCGAATCTGCGCAAGCACGCCGGGCAAATCATTGACGAACTGAAAAGCGAGCGCGGAGATCGCGAGATCGAGCAATTCGGCAGCGAGCGACAACGGCTCGGATTCCCGCTCAGGCAAGTCGATCCGCGCATATCGATCGAAGCGCCCGGCGAGCGCGTGATGAACTTGCTCGCCCGGCGTTCCGATCTCGGCCGCGTTCTTGAAATCCCGCAAGACGGCGTTGAGCCGTTCCGCCATGTCCGCCGCAATGCGCTCGAGCAGGAAAGTCACCGGCCCCTGCTTCAGCGCACGCTGCTGACGGGCGCGCAGCAAGGCGCGGTCGAACAGGACAGGGGCGATCGGGTTCGAAGGCATCCGGGTTGGTACGCTGACGACTCCGGGCTGACAATGTAGCGCTCATCCTCATCGTTTCAGGCGAAGAAACTTCAAACGGGCGGAAACAGCCCTCTTTTGGCCTAAATAGAGTCGGAAAAGATACTTTTCAGTACCCTGGTTAAAGGTTAGCTTTTTTGCATGGCCACAGAAAAAGCCGAAACCGACCGCGTTCCAATCACGTTGGCCCTCTCGACCATCACCTATCTCGAAAAGCTGGTCAGACAGGGTACCCACGGGACAAGCGTTCCAGGCGTTGCACGGACCTTGATCGAGGAGGGCATCCGCCTCGCCATCAAGGACGGGCTGCTGTCGATCCGCGACAACGGAAAGACTCCGTAACGCGGCGTTCGGGACGGGATTGGCGACTGTGAGGCCTATGGGGGAGCCGGAGTGACGGCTCATGCTTTGGGACTTTCAAATGCCCGACAACACCTGGACCACCGAGCGCGTCGAACTCCTGAAAATCCATTTCGCAGCCGGGCTTTCGTGCCGTGAAATCGCCAATGAAATCGGGGTGAGCCGCAACGCCGTGATCGGCAAGCTCTCTCGCCTCAACCTGACCCGCGAAAAAACCGTCAAAATGCGAAGGGACAACTCGGGAAGAAGCCGTCCGAAATCCGTCCCAAGACTGCAATACCGGATGCTGCGCAAACTGTTCAACGAGGCGGAGCCGGTCGAAGCCGAACAGACGATCCACAGCGAACGGCACTGCTCCCTGCTTGAACTGAGCGAAGAGCGATGCCGCTGGCCGATCAGCAGCCCCGGCGAGAAAGACTTCTGCTTTTGCGGCAACCGGCCGCTCGAGGGACTGCCCTATTGCGCAGGCCACAGCCGGCTGGCTTACCAACCCGCCTCTCGCCAGCGCGCCGCGCGCGGGTGAGGTAGTCATTCGAGGCGCCGCTAGATCGACGCGGCACCCCATCCGAGAAGCACGCGCGTCGCCCGCCAGAACCAGATCTTGCCGTCATGAGCGGCCTGAATGCTGAAAATTCGATTGTTCCAAAGGGGATCATGGGAGAAGCGAATATTTTCAATCTTGAATTCTTCTTGTCGTGCCTTCCATTCCTTCGCCCAGGCGAGATGCGCTTCATTGAGCTGCTGACGAAGTTTGGAAACTTCGATCTGGTAGGGGTACGGAAAAATAATTCTAAGCATGGAGATCCGGCTTCATGGTCAGATCATCGCAAACCGCAACGATCTTCAACTGGCGATGGATAACAGCTTAGGCAAGACCACCACGCGCCTCCTCTCACTGCGTCGAGAGCTTTCTTCGCTTGAGCGCGGGCAGGCGCGACGTTAGTGTGGCGGTTCAGAAGTTCGTAAACGGGGGCCGCAGGATGATACGAACTTCGGAATCAGGACACTAGAGCTCCGATTCCGAAGTTCGCATGATACCGCAGCAACCTCTGATGCGAACTTCGGAATCAAAGGAGCTCTAGTATCTTATTGATTCTAGTGCGGCTTTGAATTTGAAGTTCCTGTAACGTACTTGCAGCGAAACTGATAGGAACTTCAAATTCGCCGCATTAGTACCGCCGATCTGAAGTCCCTGCACCGCAAGCGGCGAGTTCGATCAGGGACTTCAGATCGACAAAGCGGTACTAGATTCAATAAGTTTGCTAGTGCCCATGACTTTCCGAAGTTCGTGAAAGGTGGGTGCTGCGATGGAGCACGAACTTCGGAAAGTGGGCACTAGCCTGTCGCGCATGGACGCCGAACCCGCATACCGCTCCCTCTCCTCCCAGATGCATTCCGCGTTCACGGCCATTCGCGGAGCATGGTCGCATGTGGCAAAGCTGGCGCTCGACGTCGCGCTGCCGACGTTGTGCGTGTCTTGCCGCGAGCCGGTCGAAGGCGAAGGCGTCTGCGCCGGTTGCTGGGCCAAGCTGTCGTTCATCGCGCCGCCATACTGTCCGCAACTCGGCATTCCCTTTGTGTACGATCCGGGCCCCGACATGCTGTCGATGGAAGCGATTGCCAGTCCGCCGGCCTATACGCGGGCCCGCGCGGCCGTACGCTATGACGACGTGGCGCGGACGCTGGTGCATGCCTTGAAATACCAGGACCGCACCGATTTGGCCCCGGCGATGGGCCGCTGGATGGCGCGAGCCGGTCGAGAACTGCTTGATACCGCCGACGTGCTCGTTCCCGTTCCCTTGCATTGGCGGCGGGGATGGAGCCGCCGTTACAATCAATCGGGCGCGCTGGCGCGCATCATCGCACGTGAGAGCGGCATTGCTGTCGCAGCCGAGGCGCTGCGGCGGATCCGTCGCACCGAACAGCAGATTGGCCTGTCGCGGCCGCAACGGGCCAGCAACGTGCAGGGCGCTTTCAAGGTCGCGCCCGACCGCCAACACCTCATCGGCGGCCGGCACGTGGTCCTGATCGACGACGTGCTGACGTCAGGCGCAACAGTGGATGCCTGCGCGCGGGCGCTTCTGCGCGCCAAAGCCTCCGCCGTCGACGTGTTGGTATTCGCCCGGGTTGTGGATGGCCAGCGAACTCCCATATAATCGGCCATCTCATTAGCTTCCGAATTCCGAAATCGGAGCCTCAGGGCGCATCATGGCCGCTGCTATCGAAATCTACACCCGTCCCGGCTGCGGCTATTGCTCCGCCGCGAAGTCGCTATTGACGCGCAAGAACGCGGCCTTCACCGAATTCAACGTCGCAACCGATCCAGCTCTTCGCGAGCAGATGTATGACCGCGCCGGCGCGGGCGCGACATTCCCGCAGATTTTCATCGGCGAGACCCATGTCGGCGGCTGCAACGAGCTGTACGCACTCGATCGTGCCGGCGAGCTCGACGCTATGCTCGCCGGCGAAAAGGCCATTTCATGAGCGCTGACCGCTGCTTTACCGCCGCCATGGTGCAAATGCGCACCGGGCTGCTGCCCGGGTCGAGCCTCGAGCAGGGCATCAAGCTGATCCGGCAGGCGGCAGCCGAAGGCGCCGACTACGTGCTCACGCCCGAGGTCAGCAACATGATGCAGCTGAACCGCAAGGCGCTGTTCGAGCACCTGGCGGACGAAGCCGACGACCTTTCGCTGAAGGCGTATCGTGCGCTCGCGGCCGAGCTGAAGATTCACCTGCACATCGGCTCGCTGGCGCTGCGCGCGTCTTCGGAGCGCGCAGTCAACCGTTCGTTCCTGATCGGGCCGGACGGCCATGTGATCGCGGGCTACGACAAGATCCACATGTTCGACATCGATTTGCCGGGCGGCGAGAGCTATCGCGAATCCGCCAACTATCAGCCCGGCGAGACTGCCGTGCTCGCTGACCTGCCCTGGGGCCAACTCGGATTGACGATCTGCTACGACGTCCGCTTTCCGGCGCTCTATCGTGCGCTTGCCGAAGGCGGCGCCTCGTTCCTCACGGTGCCCTCCGCCTTCACCCGGAAAACCGGCGAGGCCCATTGGCACACGCTGCTGCGTGCCCGCGCCATCGAGAACGGCTGCTTTGTGTTCGCGGCTGCGCAGGGCGGCCTGCACGAGAACAAGCGCGAGACCTTCGGGCATTCGCTGATTATCGCCCCCTGGGGCGAGGTGCTGGCCGAGGGCGGCGTCGAGCCCGGCGTATTCATGGCGAAGATCGATCCCTCGCTGGTCGAGACCGCGCGCAGGACCGTTCCTTCGCTGCAACACGGCCGGCGCTTTTCCGTCGCCGATCCGAAATCCGGTCCCGAGCACCTGCACCTTGTTCGGGGATCGGCATGATCCATTACAATTTGCGTTGCGCCAAGGGCCATGCCTTCGAAAGCTGGTTCCAGAGTTCGTCTGCCTATGAGGTTCAGGAAAAGCGCAAGCTGGTAAGTTGCCCGGTTTGCGGCTCGACCAGGGTGGAACGCGCCATCATGGCCCCGCAGATCGTGAGCAAGAAGGGCCGCGAACAAACGCCTCCCGAGCCAGCTCCTGCGCCGACAACTACTGAAGTTGCCGCGCCGGCATCCACGCCTTTATTGATGGCGCAAGAGCAGGAGTTGCGCACCAAGCTCAAGGAATTGCGCGATCACATCGTCAAGAACGCCGACAATGTCGGCGAACGGTTTCCGAACGAAGCCCGCAAGATGCACTATGGCGATATCGAACATCGCCCGATCTACGGCGAAGCCTCGCCGGGCGAGGCAAAGGCCTTGATCGATGAAGGCGTCGAGGTCATGCCGCTTCCGACGCTGCCGGAGGACCGGAATTGACGCGCTAGTCTTAGTCTCCGTCATTGCGAGCCAACGGATCGCGCGAATGCGCGCCCGATGAAAGACTCCGCGAAGCAATCCAGAGCGCGCCTGACATTCTGGATTGCTTCGGGCATACGCTCCTCGCAATGACGGCGCGTGACTGCAAACGAACCGAGGACCCGGCGCAATGAGTCAGATATCTTTCTCATCCTGGCAAGTCTGGGCGGTGCTGTCGGCGGTATTTGCCGCGCTGACAGCAATCTTCGCAAAAGTTGGCGTCGAGGGCATCAACTCCGATCTGGCAACCCTGATTCGCACCGTGATCGTACTGATCACGCTGTCGCTGATCCTGTTCGCGACCGGAGAATTGTCCAACCCCGGACCGATCTCGCCGAAAAGCTGGATCTTCCTGGTGCTCTCCGCGCTCGGCACCGGCGCGTCGTGGCTTTGTTATTTTCGCGCGCTGAAACTAGGTCCGGCAACGCTGGTGGCGCCGATCGACAAGCTGAGCGTCGTGCTGGTGGCGTTATTCGGCGTGACGTTTCTCGGCGAGCGGCCTTCGTTCAACGGCTGGATCGGCATCGCACTGATCGCCTCCGGCGCCGTGCTGATTGCTTTCAAGGGCTAACATAGCGTTTCAAGCGAAGCATGCCCTCGGACTTGATCCGGGGGTGACTCCGGTTCGCGTTAAGAAAACGCGCCAAACCAATGCTTACGCGGCAATCAATAATCCCACCCCGATCACGATCAGCACGATACCCGCAAGCTCGCGCGCCGAGATCGGCTGCTTGAACGAGTAATACGCCACGCCTTGCGCGAACAACACTTCCACCAGCGCCAGCGTGCGGACATTGGCGGCCGCCGTCAGCGCGAACGCCAGGAACCAGAATTGCGAGGCGAACGCGCCCATGAAGCCCGCCAGCAACGAGGGCTTCCACAGACCCAGAATTGCCTTCAACACGCCGGGCGCGCGCGACAGCAGGTAGATCGTCAGGATCAGCGTCTGCACGAACAGCCCGAACACGAGCGTATAGGTCGCCGCCGTCACGAAAGACGTCCCCTCGATCGTGATGATCGCGCCGCGATATCCGTTGGCCGAAAGCGCGAAAGCGGCGGCTGAGACGAGGCCGATCACGGTCGGCCGCCAATCGGAAAATCCCCTGGCGCCACCCGGCCGCAGCGCCGTGACGACCACACCGACCGTCGCGATCACGATCGCGATCACCTTCGAGACTGTCAGATCATCGCCAAGAAAGATGAAGCCGAAGATCGCGGTCTGGATCGCCTCGGTCTTGATGTAGGCCGTGGTCACCACGAAAGAGCGTTCGTTCATCGCCAGCAGCATCAGCCCGGTGGCAATGATCTGGCACAGCGCGCCGAGCAGAAGCCAGGGCCAGAACGCAGGCGCGGGCCATGGCACGCGATCGCCGGTTGCCGCCAGCACGCCGAGGAAGAACAATATCGCGAAGGGAAAGCCGAACAGGAAGCGGATGTTGGTGGCGCCCCAGGTGCCGAGCGGGCCCGTCAACTGCCGCTGCATGGCGTTGCGGGCCACCTGCCCCATCGCCGCTGTGACGGTAAAGGGAATCCAGAGCGAAGCGACGGTGAACATTTGGGAGAAAATCGGTTGGAGATAAGCACCGAACACCGTGCCGGTCGCGGTTCGCGCGGTCAACCCGAGCCGCGCATGACAGTACTGCGCCTCGACGAGGTCGCCGCGCTAGTGGTCCAATTCTAACATTCGCATCCCTTCTCAGCGGGCACCTTTGCGAATGTTGGAATCAAAAGGACCACTAGCAAATATATGTTTCTAGTGCCCACTTTCCGAAGTTCGTGCTCCATCGCGGCACCCACTTTCACGAACTTCGGAAAGTCATGGGCACTAGCAAACTTATTGATTCTAGTGCCGCTTTTCTATTTGAAGTTCCTGGATCGAATTCGCCGCTTGTGATGCAGGAACTTCAAATAGGCGGCACTAGTGGAGTTTAGGATTTGACATTCGCTTTCCGGATTCGCGGCCAGGTGGGTAGCGAATGTCAAATCCACTCCACTAGGCGCCTTCCGCCACCACCATGTAGTTCACGTCCATATCGGACGACAAACCCCAGCGGTCGGCAAAGGGACTGTAAACCACGCCGGTCTGCTCGGCGATCCTCAGCCGGTTGTCACGGAGGTGCTGTGCGAGTTCGTCGGGGGTGACGAATTTCTCCCACTGGTGGGTGCCGCGAGGCAGCCAGCGCAGGACATATTCCGCGCCGACGATCGCGAGCGCAAAACTCTTCCAGTTGCGATTGAGCGTGGAAACCACCATCAGCCCGCCCGGCTTGAGCATGGCCGCGCAGCGGCCGAGAAAAAGGCCGACGTCGCTGACGTGCTCGACCACTTCCATTGCCAGCACGATGTCGAAGCGCTCGCGGACATCCATCTCCTCGACCGTGGTGCAGCGATAGTCGATCGACAAATGTCCCCTGTCGGCGTGCAGCCTGGCTGCGGCGATATTGCTGGCGGACGGATCGACGCCGATCAGCTGGGCGCCGAGCCTCGTCAACGGCTCGCATAACAAGCCCGCGCCGCAGCCGATATCGAGGATGCGCAGGCCGGAAAGGCAGCTCAGGCTTTTGATGTTGCGTTCGAACTTGCGGCAGGCGGAATCGCGAATATAGGTCAGCCGCAACGGGTTGATCTTGTGCAGCGGCGCCATCTTGCCTTTCGGATCCCACCACTGCTCCGACAGCTTCGAGAATTTTGCGATCTCGGCCGGATCGACCGTGGACCCGGCGGCTCCGGAAGATGCGGCAGGAGTGTTCGGTTGCATGGCCATCGCTGCCTTCTGCCCCTATCGCGCGGTGATGGCGCTGCGAAACGCCAACGGCGAGGCTATGGTCGAAATCGTTTGCCTGCCCTCGCCGACGCCCATGATGGTGACATCGCCGTAGTTGAAGATGCGGCCAAGAATGCTCTGCTCGACGTCGACGCTCTCGATCTTGTCGAGCGCGATCTCGAAGGTACGCCGTTTGATGAAACCGGTCTTGTGCACCACCCTGCGGTCGGTGACGTCGGTCTCCGTGGTGAGCCGGTGGAACCAGCCCCTGACCGTGAAGTACACCGCCGCGACGGCGATCACGGAGGCGGAAGCCAGACCCAGCAAGTCCAGCGAGGGAATACCGGCGGCGACGGTCAAAGACAGCACCAGGAGCACCAGCGCGGCGAACCAGCACGCAATCGCCGGCAGATAGAAGATCCAGTGCGCGTTGGTCGAATACAGCACTTTCTCGCCCGGCTGCAGGATCTCGTCGATATAACGCCCCATACTAACAGCCTCAATGATCTCAATGGCCTAGGTCGGCATCGGGCCTGCTGGAAGCGGTTGCTTCCCCCCGACCGCGCCGCTATGTATACGCGCCTTTAAGGCGGCGCGCAGGCTTCCGCCCCGCGCCCGGTACACTACTAATCCTCGCTGGAGAATGCACCAGTGCGGCGAATTTGAAGTTCCTATCGGTATCGCGGCAAGTTCTTGATAGGAACTTCAAATTCAAAGCCGCACTGGAATCAGTAAGTTACTAGAGCTCCGTTGATTCCGAAGTTCGCATCAGGGATCGCCGCGGCAGCTTTGCGAACTTCGGAATCGGAGCTCTAGGTCGTCATGGGCCGTCTCGTGATGAAATTCGGCGGCACATCCGTCGCCAATATCGAACGCATCCGCAACGTCGCCCGCCACGTCAAGCGTGAGGTCGACGCCGGTTATGATGTGGCCGTGGTCGTCTCGGCGATGGCCGGCAAAACCAACGAGTTGGTCGATTGGTGCCGCGAAGCCTCACCCATGCACGACGCGCGCGAATATGACGCCGTCGTGGCATCCGGCGAACAGGTCACCGCCGGACTGCTGGCGATTGCGCTCCAGGCGATCGGCATCCAGGCCCGTTCCTGGCAGGGCTGGCAGCTTCCGATCAGGACCAGCGACGCCCATGCCTCCGCACGGATTCTCGACATCGACGGCAGCGAGTTGGTCAACCGGTTCAAGGAGCGCAAGGAGGTCGCCGTCATCGCTGGCTTCCAGGGGATTTTTCCGCAGACCAACCGGATCACGACGCTGGGGCGCGGCGGTTCCGACACGTCGGCGGTCGCGGTCGCCGCCGCGATCCGTGCCGACCGCTGCGACATCTACACCGACGTCGACGGCGTCTATACGACCGATCCGCGCGTGGTTCCAAAAGCACAGCGGCTGGACCGGATCGCCTTCGAAGACATGCTCGAGCTGGCCTCGCTGGGCGCCAAGGTGCTTCAGGTCCGTTCCGTGGAACTTGGCATGGTCCACAACATGCCAATCTTCGTGCGCTCTAGTTTCGACAAACCCGAAGATATCGATCCGCACGCCAACCAGCCACCGGGCACGTTGATCTGCGGCGAGGAGGAAATCATGGAAAGCCACGTTGTCACCGGCATCGCCTTTTCCAAGGACGAAGCGCAGATTTCCATTCGCCAGATCGAGGACAAGCCGGGGGTTGCCGCGTCGATTTTCGGCCCGCTGGCCGAAGCCAACATCAACGTCGACATGATCGTGCAGAACGTCTCGGAGGACGGCAAGACCACCGACCTCACCTTCACGGTACCGGCTTCCGACTACGCCCGCGCCCGCGACACCATCACCGCGGCAAAAGCCGGGATCGGCTACGCCCGGCTCGACACTGCCACCGATGTTGCGAAGGTGTCGGTCATCGGCAGCGGCATGCGCAGCCACGCCGGCGTGGCTGCCAAGGCGTTTTCGGCACTGGCGGCCCGCAATATCAACATCCGCGCCATTACCACGTCCGAAATCAAGTTTTCGGTGCTGATCGACACCGCTTATACCGAGCTGGCGGTGCGCACGCTGCACACGCTCTACGGCCTCGATCAAGTTTAGAAACAATGTTCTCTTAGCGGCTGCAACATGACCCGAGGCGGTCGTGCCGGCCGCTGTGTATGGATTTCTGAATCGGCACATTGGCAGGCCTTTTGCTTGGCAAAACAAGGCTCGATTCGGTATATCGCCTGAAGATGAGCCCGGTTGCGAACTGTGCCACAGTTTTGGCGATGCTGATTCGGCCGGCATCACCGAATGAATAAA
The DNA here is from genome assembly GCA_963706265.1 of uncultured Alphaproteobacteria bacterium. Classification (GTDB taxonomy): domain Bacteria; phylum Pseudomonadota; class Alphaproteobacteria; order Rhizobiales; family Xanthobacteraceae; genus Bradyrhizobium. Next base: position 202,554 of record CAVPLO010000001.1, read on the forward strand.
ATTGTTGCGTTTTGAGTTTAACGCCTGCTCCCGGCCGCCCGGTGGGCTGGCTTGGTGGGAGAGGACTTGAAAGAGATGCGAAGCACGTCGGGAGGCCCCCGCGTCCTGTTGAGACGGCTTCGCGAAACCATGGCGGAGCAGGTCTCGGCCCAGGAGCGGCTGGACAAAATCGTCGTACTGATCGCCGCCAATATGGTGGCGGAAGTCTGCTCGGTCTATGTGCTGCGCGTCGACAACACGCTCGAACTTTACGCCACCGAAGGTCTCAACCGCGACGCCGTGCATCGCACCGTGCTGAGCGCCCATGAAGGCCTGGTCGGCCTGGTCGCGAGCGAGGCGACGCCGCTCAACCTCAACGACGCCCAGAGCCATCCGGCCTTCTCCTTCCGCCCGGAGACCGGTGAAGAAATCTATCATTCGTTCCTTGGCGTGCCGATCCTGCGCGCAGGCAACACGCTCGGCGTGCTGGTGGTGCAGAACCGCGCCAAGCGCACCTATGTCGAGGAGGAAGTCGAGGCGCTCCAGACCACCGCGATGGTGCTGGCGGAAATGATCGCCTCCGGCGAGCTGGCGGCGCTGGCGCAGCCGGGCGCCGAGCCTGCCGCGCGGCACTCGCTGCACAAGACCGGCGCGATCCTGTCCGACGGCATCGCGCTTGGCCATGTCGTGCTGCATGAACCGCGCGTCGTCATCACCAATTACATTGCCGAGGACCTGCCGAAGGAAATCAAGCGGCTGGACGCGGCATTGGCCAAATTGCGCGCCGATCTCGATCGCATGCTGGAGCGCGGTGACGTCGCCGACGGCGGCGAACATCGCGATGTCCTGGAAGCTTACCGGATGTTCGCCAACGATCACGGCTGGTCGCACAGGCTGCACGAGGCTGTGGCCACCGGCCTGACCGCGGAAGCCGCCGTCGAGCGCGTCCAGTCCGACACCCGCGCGCGCATGCTGCGCTCGACCGATCCCTATTTGCGCGATCGCCTGCACGACCTCGAAGACCTCGGCCATCGCCTGATGCGGCAACTGGTCGGACAGGATCACGCGCCCTCGCGCGAGCAATTGCCCGACAATGCGATCCTGATCGCGCGCGCGATGGGACCGGCGGCGCTGCTCGACTATGACCGCAAGCGCCTGCGCGGGCTGGTGCTGGAGGAAGGCACCGCCAATTCGCACGTCTCGATCGTGGCGCGCGCGCTCGGCATTCCGGCGGTCGGTGAAGTGCCGAACGCGCCGGGCATTGCCGACCCAGGCGACGCCATCATTGTCGATGGCACCTCGGGCTCGATCTATGTCCGGCCCTCGACCGAGATCGAACAGGCCTATGCGGAACGGGTACGGTTTCGCGCCCGCCGGCAGGCGCAGTATTCAGCGCTGCGCGACAAACCCTGCGTCACCAAAGACGGCCAGCCGGTCGATCTGTTGATCAATGCAGGGCTTGCGATCGACCTGCCGCATATCGACGACACCGGCAGTGGCGGCATCGGCCTGTTCCGCACCGAACTGCAGTTCATGGTCGGCCAAAGCCTGCCCCGCACCAGCGATCAGCTGGCGCTGTACCGTACTGTACTCGATGCTGCCGGCGACAAGCCGGTGACGTTTCGCACGCTCGACATCGGCGGCGACAAGGCGCTGCCCTATATGGAGAGCGTGATCGAGGAAAATCCCGCGCTCGGCTGGCGCGCGATCCGGCTTGGACTGGACCGCCCAGGCCTTCTGCGCGGCCAGATTCGCGCGCTGTTGCGCGCCGGCGGCGGCCGCAGCCTGCGCATCATGTTTCCGATGATCACGGAAGTCGCCGAGTTCGATGCCGCCAAGGCCATCGTGGAGCGCGAGCTGACTTATTTGCGTCAGCATGGCCATCCGTTGCCGGAGCGCATCGACATCGGAACGATGCTGGAAGTTCCGGCGCTGCTCTATCAGCTTGACGAGCTCCTGAAGAAGGTCGATTTCGTTTCGGTGGGCTCCAACGACCTGTTCCAGTTCCTGTTCGCCGTCGACCGCGGCAATGCCAAGGTCTCCGAGCGGTTCGACACCTTGTCGGCTCCGATCCTGCGGGTGCTGCGCGAGATCGTGCAAAAAGCGGTTGCCGCAAAGAAATCGGCCTCGCTGTGCGGCGAGATGGCCTCCAAGCCGATCGGTGCGCTGGCGCTGATTGCGCTCGGCTACCGCTCGCTGTCGCTGTCGGCGACGGCGCACGGCCCGGTCAAGGCGCTGATCCTCGACCTCGACGCCAAAAAGGCCGAAAGCGTGATGAAATCGCTGCTCGATGCGCCCTCCGGCAGCGTGTCGATCCGTCAGAAGCTGACCGAGTTCGCCGAAGCCGAAGGGCTGGCGTTGTAGCGGGCTAATTTCCCGCTCCGCTCCCGATATGCTGAAAACGACGAGATTCGAGATACCGCACCATGTCGACGCTCCCCGAAGCCAAACTGGACATTTTGCTAGCGCACCACGCCTCCCTCGAGTCGCAGTTGCTCGGCCGGGTGAATTCAGAAGACTATGTCCGGATCACGCGCGAACTCGCCGAACTCAACCCGCTGATCGATGCCGTCAAAACCTATCGCGCCGCGCGCGCCGAACTCGCCGACACCGACAGTCTGCTCGCCGATCCAGCGACCGATCCCGAAATGCGTGGCATGGCGGAGGCCGAACGCGAGACATTGCAATCCAGCATCGGCGAACTGGAGCAGAAGATCCGCCTCGCTTTGTTGCCCAAGGACGCCATGGACGACCGCAACGTGGTGCTGGAAATCCGCGCCGGCACCGGCGGCGATGAGGCCTCGTTGTTCGCCGGCGATCTGTTCCGGATGTACGAACGGTTCGCCAACTTGCAGGGCTGGAAAGTCGAGGTGATCTCGGCGAGCGACGGCACGGTGGGCGGTTACAAGGAAATCATCGCCGAGGTGCAGGGCCGCGGCGCCTTCGCCAAACTGAAATTCGAATCCGGTGTGCACCGGGTGCAGCGCGTGCCCGATACGGAGACGCAAGGCCGCATCCACACTTCGGCGGCGACGGTTGCGGTGCTGCCGGAGGTCGAGGACGTCGATGTCGACATCAAGCAAGACGACCTTCGGATCGAAACCATGCGCGCGCAAGGCGCCGGCGGCCAGCACGTCAACAAGACCGAATCCGCCATTCGCATCACCCATATCCCGACCGGCATCGTGGTGATGATGCAGGACAGCCGTTCGCAGCACAAGAACCGCGCCTCCGCGATGAACATCCTGCGCTCTCGCATCTACGACGCCGAACGCCAGCGCATCAACGCGGCGCGCTCGGCGGACCGCAAGGAAAAGGTCGGCTCCGGCGACCGCAGCGAACGCATACGCACCTATAATTTTCCGCAGGGCCGCGTCACCGACCACCGCATCAATTTGACGCTCTACAAACTGCCGCAAGTGATCGCGGGCGAAAGCTTGAACGAATTGGTCGACGCGTTGACGACGGAGCATCAAGCCGCCCAGCTCGCAGCACAAGGCGCCGCGGCGTAAGCGCCCTTCAACGCGCCTTGGATCGGAACGTTTGCAAGATCCGGCTCAAGACCGGGCTCGCCGTGCGTAACTCCTCAAGGCTGATCCGCGAAAGCGCGCGCAGCTTCTGCTCGCCTTTGGCGGTCAACATGACGAGAACACGCCGGGCATCCTGCGGATCGGCGGCCCGCTCGATCAGACCGAGCTTCGCGATCCGATCCATCAGCTCAACCGCCGTATGATGTCGAATCAGCAGAAAGCGCGCGACGTCGCCGATGCTGGCAGCATCCCTGCCGGCAAAACCCTTGATCGCAAGCAGCGCCTGATGTTGCTGGGGCGTCAGTCCTGCCCGACGGGCCGCTGTCGCGCTGAAGGCAAGGAAAGTCCGCACCTGAAAGCGGAATTGGGCAAGGGCCGCGTAGGCGGAATCGTCCATCGCTCCACCCTTTGAGCGCCGACCGGACGATGCCGGCGCCGCGCTACGCTTCTTCGCCTTCGACCGAGCCATGCCCTGTCCGTAATCTCGCCCGGCATCCATCCCAGCTTACCCGCGAATTCAACAAGGCTAGCGTCCCGGTTCTGCCATTCGTATCCTGTCGCGGCGGGGACTTTTTTACGAACGTCAGAACCGAAGGGACACTAACCGCCATATGATTCTGTGTGGCTTTGACTCTGACGTTGCTTCGAAGAACTCGCGGCGACACTGAAAGGAACATCAGGGCGGCCACGCTAGCAAGGATGACCGGCCGCGACCAATCGGCTGGCCGGGCCGATGCACAGATATCCGATCAAAATGGAAGGCCTGTGGGATGCGCCGGTTACTCGAAATTCGAGAGCAATATCTTCACCAGGATGACCTGGAAGGCGACGGGAATCCGGACGCTTTTGCGCCGGATCGATCGTTGCAGCGCGCCGATCACCTCCGCGCTCGTTAGCGCGCCCACGGAAGCATTGGCAACTAATCCTGCCCACATCTGCGACAAGGATCGGCTGTACTGGAGCGAGGGCTTGACCGTCACGCCACAGCCCTGCGCCCAGGCGATGATCTCCCGCGCCGTGTGCGGGCCGCAATTGCGCGCCGTAGCCAGGCGCTCCGCCGTCAAGGCAAGAAGCAACTCGCGGGACGGTGCCCACGTCCCCTTCGGCGGCTGCTCACCCGTCAACTCGACCGCAAGCTCCTTCAGGACATTCTGCGCACGCACGCTCAACGTCTTCATCGGGGCCGGTGCGGGTTTCGGCTGCGCGGGGACGGGCGAGGCTCCGCGCCGGGCGGCAAGCCGATTGCGCCCTTCGGATGCGCGAGCCCCCTCACCGCCCGACTGCGCCGGACGCTGACGTTCCCCGTCAGCCGCCGGGGTCTTCGCCCGTTGCGGCCCGGAATGCCGTTTGCCGGCGCTCGTCACGCTCGTCTGCCGGTCCATTTCGCCTGTCGTTGCTGGGGGCACATACTCATAAAGGCTAATGTCTATCGTATCACGATATGTTTTTGCGAGACAATTTTCATTCTTCGACCAAAGGCGAAATTGACAGGAGGGCATCACAAGCAATGTTTGAGGCCGGAACTACACGCGGATGTGACGCGGCCGGCCATCGACGGGCTCCGCTTCACGTCCCCATAATTCGCGTCCCAACAATAAAGTGCCCCTCGGGAGGAAATCGACCATGAAGAACAAAGCCGACGGCCGCGGGCCGAGCCTGGATATATCTATTTCACGCCGCCACTTGCTGCAGGGCAGCGCGGGGATCATCGGCGGCTCGCTGCTGCCGGTAATGCCGGCGTTTGCGGCGGACCACGCCGCGATTGGAACCTATCCCGACGGCTCTTCCGGTTCCTCCGTATTCATCGGCATCGCAGTGCCGCGCACCGGCACTTACGCCCTGCAAGGCGAGGACGAACTGAAAGGTTGGCAGCTTGCGGTAGAGCACATCAACAGCGGCCATGAATTGATCAAGAAGATCTCGCCGAAAACCACCAAAGGCGTGCTCGGCAAGGAGGTAAAGTACGGCGTCGCCGACTCCGCCGCCAAGCCCAACGAGGCGGTGCAGGCCCAGCAGCGTTTCATTACCGAGAACAAGGCGGTGCTGATGACCGGCTCGACCTCGAGCGCGGTGGCCGTGGCGTCGAACAAACTCGCCCAACGCGAAAAGGTCCTCTACGTCGCCGGCATCTCCGGCTCGAACGACACCACCGGCAAGGACTGCGTGCGCTACGGCTTCCGCCAGAATTTCTACGGCCAGACCGCGGCCGCCGCGATTGGTCCGGTATTGGTCAAGACGTTCGGGAAGAACAAGAAGGCCGCCTATCTGACGCCGGACTACACCTACGGCCACACCGTCACGAAATCGATGCAGGATTTCCTCGCGACGGCGGGATGGACGACCACGACTGACCAGGTCGCGCCGCTCGGCGCTCCGGACTACTCGTCGTATCTCCTGAACGTCGCGAACTCCGGCTCCGACGTCCTCATCAACGTGAACTGGGGCCATGATGCCGTGCTCTCGACCCAGCAGGCCAAGCAATTCGGCGTGCTCGACAAGATGAAACTGGTCGTCCCCTACCAGATACCCTTCATCGCGCCAGAGACCAAGGGCCTGATGCAGGGCGTCTATGCCGCCACCGACTATTGGTGGACGGTCGAGGACAAATTCCCGCTCGCCAAGATGTTCAACGACGCTTTCGACAAGAAGTACGGCTACAAGCCGGAATGGGGCGCCGAGAACGCCTATATCAGCTTCGCGCACTGGGCTCGCATGGTGGAAGAGGCCGGCACTTTCTATCCGCCGGACGTCATCAAGACCTATGAGAAGGGCGAGACCCTTCCTTCGTTCGTTGGCGACGTTCACTATCGCGCCGAAGACCATCAGTGCGTCCGCCCTGTCATCATCGTCCGGGGCAAGATGGAAAAGGACATGAAGAACAAGGATGACTACTGGGAGGTCGTCGAGATCGTCCCCGGCGAAGGCCTGATGCAGAAGCCGGACGCGTTTGGCTGCCATCTCGGCGACTATACCTAAACGCAGATCTATCCAAGACGCCGCAGGCAGTTTACAACTTCCTGCGGCGTTTGCGTGCGTGTTGCGCTGATTCTCAGAGAACGATGACCCCTTTTCATGATTAGTTGGCCCAATCTCATTTCCCAGCTGTTCAACGGGCTGGCGCTCGGCGCGCTGCTCGCGTTGATCAGCTCCGGCCTGACCATCATTTACGGCACCCTCGGCGTGCTGAATCTCGCCCATGGCGCGATGTTCATGATCGGCGGCTATGCCGGGTATGTCGCCTACGAATACACCGGCTCCTTCATCGTCGCGGTGATCGTGGGATCGCTGTTTGTGATGTTGCTCGGCCTCGTGATGGAGCGCGTCATCATCCGCTATTTCTATAATCGCCCCGATGAGGACCAGTTGCTCGTCACCTTCGGACTGAGCATCTGCTTCGTGGAGATCGTGCGGCTGATCTTTTCGAGTCAGTCTCAGACCGTGCCGCCCCCGTCGCTGTTCCAGGGCATCACCAATCTCGGCTTCATGCTCTACCCGACCTATCGCCTGGCGGTGGTCGGCATCGTCGCCATCGCGCTCGGCGCGCTGTTTCTCGTCCTCTACCGCACGCGGCTCGGCATGATTGTGCGCGCCGGCATCGAGGACTCGGTGATGGTGGATTCGCTCGGCATCAATGTCTACCGCGTCTTCATGGTCGTGTTCGGCATCGGCGCGATGGCTGCCGGCTTTGCCGGCATCGTCAACGCGCCCGTCGTCTCGCTGACGCCGGGCGTCGGCGACGACATCCTGGTCGAGACCTTTGTCGTGGTGGTGATCGGCGGCGTCGGATCGTTCCCTGGGGCGATTCTGGGCGGACTGATCGCCGGTGAAATCATCAGCGTCACCTCGATGTTCAACCCCGGCTACGCCTATGTGATGCTGTTTGCGGCGATGACGCTCGTGCTCGTGGTACGACCGCATGGCCTTCTCGGCGTGCAGGGCCGCGAATAAGGCGTGTTTTCCTGATGCTCAAGCAACGGCCCTTCCTGATCGAGACGCTGACGGCCATTGGGCTGATCGTGGCTCCCTTCGTACTGCCTTACCTCGGCTTTGCGCCGAATACCGTGAATCGCATCCTGGTGTGGGGCCTGTTCGGATTAGGCTTCGATATCCTGTTTGGCTTCACCGGCCTTTTGTCGTTCGGCCAGTCTGCCTTCTACGGCACCGGCGGCTTTGTCGCCGCCTACCTCTTGACCCGCACCGGCTTTAGCAGCGTGGTGGGCGCGCTGGTCATCGGCATGATCGCAGCCGCAGCGACCGGTTACCTGATCGGGCTGATCGCGTTGCGCCGTACCGGCATCTATTTCGCCATGATCACGGTCGCGATCGCCGAAGTGTTCTTCTTCGTCGAATTCAATCCGCTGTCCGACTATACCGGCGGTGAGAACGGACTGCCGGGCGTGCCGACACCCGTCCTCAACCTTGGCTTCACGACCATGCACTTCAGCAATGGCTGGTCGCTCTATCAGTTCATCGCGCTGTGCTACTTCATCGGCGTCGTGATCGCACTGCGCATCGTGCGCTCGCCGGTCGGCGCCATCTTCAGCGCGATCCGCGACAACCCGCTCCGCGCCACGGCGGTCGGTCATAACATTCACGGCTACAAGCTCACCGCCTTCGTGATCGCCGCTGCCTATGCCGGTTTCGCCGGCGGCCTGCTCGGCGTGCTGCAGGCCTTCATGCCGCCCGATGCCTTTACCTTCGACACCTCCGGCCAACTGGTGATGCAGACGGCGATCGGCGGCCGCGGCACGCTGTTCGGACCGCTGGTGGGCGCTGCCGTCTGGCTGTTCCTGCAGGATTTCCTTCAGGCCGCGATGGGGCTTGGCGCCGCATGGAAGCTTGTGCTGGGTGTCGTCTTCGTGCTGCTGGTTTGCTTTCTGCGCGGCGGCATCGTCGGCGGCCTCGTGGATCTCTACGGCTTTCTCACGGGCAACCGCGCCAAGGCTGCCGCGAAGGAAGCGTCTTCCAGACCTGCTACGGAGACCGAACGGAAAGCGGCGAGCATCGAAGTCGCGAAGCAAGCAGTGCCGCTCCCCGTGCCAAAGCCGATCGGACGGGCCGAATATTCCGGCCCGATCCTGCAGGCGACCGGCCTCACCAAGCGTTACGGCGGTCTTGTCGCCAACAGCAATATCGATTTCAGCGTCAACCGGGGCGAACTGCGCGGCATTATCGGACCCAACGGCGCCGGCAAGTCGACCTTCTTCAAGATGCTTACTTGCGAGATCGCTCCGTCCTCGGGCCGGATCGTGTTCGAGGGGCGAGACATCACGGGAATGAACGTCACCGAAGTTTGCCAGTTGGGATTGACCAAGAGCTACCAGGTCAATCAGCTGTTTGCAGGACTGACGGTGCGCGAGAACCTCGTGATTGCGGCGCTCGCCCAACTGCGCGGCAAGTTCCGGCTTGATCTGTTCCGCAGCCTGGATGGCGTCAGGGGATTGTCGGAGCAGGTTGAGCAAACGCTGGAGAGGGTCGATCTGACCAAGCGGGCCGACACACCGGTGTCCGCACTTGCCTATGGTGAGAAGCGACGGCTGGAGATCGGTCTCGCGCTGGCCACTTCGCCCGGCCTGTTGCTGCTGGACGAGCCGCTCGCCGGCATGAGCACGCGCGAAAGGGTGGAAACCGTCAAGCTGCTCAGGTCCATCGCGCGCGAACGCACCGTGATCATCATCGACCACGACATGGATTCGTTGTTCGAACTGGTTGAGCGGGTCACGGTGCTGCAGGAGGGCCGGGTGTTGGTTGACGGCACGCCGGATGAAATCAAGACCAATGCTGCTGTGCAGGAAGCCTATCTTGGCGGCGTTCACGGAGTGATCGACGCATGAGCCTGATCGAGGTCAACGGTCTGAACAGCTATTACGGCAATTCCCACATCCTGTTCGATGTCGCCATGCGCGTCGAGCGCCATGAGGTGGTGGCCCTGCTCGGCCGCAACGGCGCCGGCAAAAGCACGACGTTGAAGAGCCTGATGGGCGTGGTGACGCCGCGCAGCGGCAGCATCGTGTTCGACGGCGCCGATATTGCCGGGCGCAGGAGCCACAAGATCGCCCAGGCCGGCATGCAACTCGTTCACGAGGAGCGCCGCATCTTCGGCAGCCTGTCGGTCGAAGAAAACATCATCATCGCCGGGGTCACCGCCGAAAAGCGCTGGCCGCTCGAACGCGTCTACGAAATGTTTCCGCGGCTGAAGGAGCGGCGGAATAACCGCGGCACCGAACTCTCCGGCGGCGAACAGCAAATGCTGGCCATCGCTCGCGCGCTGGTGCGCGACCCCAAGATCATCCTCCTGGACGAACCGTTCGAGGGATTGGCGCCGGTCATCGTCCGCGACCTCGTCAAGGCGTGCCGGGATCTCGCGGCAGCCGGCCAGACCATCGTACTCGTCGAGCAAAACCTGGCGGCGACGCTGGCGCTGGCCCAGCGGATTTACATCATCAACAACGGTCACATCGTTCACGAGGGGCCGGCGCAGGAACTGAAAGCGCAGCCGGAGCTGCTGCAGCGCTATCTGGGGGTCTAGTGGTCCAATTCTAACATTCGCATCCCTTCTCAGCGGTCACTTTTGCGAATGTTAGAATCAAAGGACCGCTAGCAAAGATAGGTTTCTAGTGGAGTTTGGGATTTGACATTCGCTTTGCGAACTCGCGGCCAGGTGGATGGCGAATGTCAAATCCACTCCACAAGCTTCTTCTCGCTCGCGACGGGCTTGCGTTGACGCAGGCGCCCCGGCCGTCCTATCCACCGGAGTGGAACAGGACAGGCACTTTCCATTGAACGATCCGTTCTCCAATACGACGGTCGAGAGCGCGAGGCGTACGCTGACCGCGCGGTTGAAATCAGCCGGCATCGATTCGGCTGAGCTCGACGCGCGCCTGCTTGCCGGTGCTGCGCTCGGCCTCGATCTCACCGGGCTGATCACCGCGACGACGCGGATCGTCACGCAAGACGAAGCAACGTGTCTTGAAGGCTTCATGCAGCGGCGGCTTGCCGGCGAGCCGGTAGCCCGGATTCTCGGCGTCAAGGAGTTCTGGGGCCTGGCCTTGCAGCTTTCGCCGGCGACGCTGGTGCCGAGGCCCGACACCGAAACCGTGGTCGAACTGGCTCTCGAGATAGAACGCGGTGAACACCGGGCCAATCGGTCACCACGTATCGCCGATATCGGCACCGGCTCCGGCGCCATTCTGCTCGCGCTATTGTCGGAATGGCGTGAGGCGACCGGTGTCGGCACCGATATCAGTCTGGAGGCGCTGCAGACCGCCGGCCGGAATGCCGCGCATCTTGGCCTTGCCCCTCGCGCCGCCTTTGTCGCCTGCAACTACGCGGCGGCGCTGTCGGGGGTGTTCGACCTGATCGTGTCGAACCCGCCTTATATTCGCTCGGCGGAGATCACAGAGCTTGGCCGCGAGGTGCGCGACTATGATCCCCCAGGCGCATTGGACGGCGGGACTGATGGGCTTAACGCTTACCGCGAGTTGATCCCACAGGCCGCTCGTCTGCTCACGCCCGGTGGGGTGCTGATCGTCGAAGCCGGATGCGGCCAAAGCGGCCCCATTTCCGAACTAATGGCCGCGTCAGGGTTAACGTCCGAGAGACCACCAAAGGCCGATTTGGCGGGCATTCCACGGGCCGTCTCGGGCCGGAAACCGCCCCGATAAAGCCTGATTGGAATGCAAAAAAACCACTTGGAATATTCCCCCGGAGCGACTACGTTCCGTTCAACATCGGTCCAGGGTTACTGGCTCCGTAGACAGATACGGATTGAGGCCAGAGTTCTCAAAGCGAGAGCCCGCCCCGAGTGAAAGGTTCCAAAACGCAGGTCCTTTTGAGCGCGATGGCTTAGGTTTGAGCTGCGCTGCTTCCGACCGCAAAGCGAACGAAAGCCTGATATTGCGCTTGAAAAATCACGCCCGAAACCTGTGCTTGTTTTGGCAGGCGTAATGACTTGATGCGGCCGGCGACGTACGCCGGGCTGTTGGGGAACGCGTCTTTGTTGACTGCGACGTACGGCAAATCTGTGTGGAAATAGGCGACGGTTTCGATCCGGCGGCGCGAGCGAATCGCGCAAGCGGGATCGGGCGATGCGCGACATTGGAAGAAGCGCGACATTGGAAGAAGCGAAGAACGGCGCTCCAAAGCCCCCGACGTTGGGTCCGAGGAGTTTCGAGACAGGGCAATTTCAGGGCTGGATCAAAGGCACGACATGAGAAACGGTCAGAACAACAAGCGGATGCGTAACCGGAATAACAATAACAACAATAATAACCGGCGTGGCCAAAACCCGATGACCCGGGTGTTCGAATCCAACGGACCGGACATCAAAATCCGCGGCACGGCGTCCCACGTCGCGGAAAAATATGTGCAACTGGCGCGTGACGCGCGTTCCTCCGGCGACCCGGTCGCCGCCGAAAATTACTATCAGCACGCCGAGCATTACTTCCGCCTGATTGCCGCCGCACAGGAGCAATTTCGCCAGAACCAGCCGCAGCAACCCCGACCCGATGCCGAGATGACCTCGGAGGAAGGCGAGGAGGACGAGGGCTTTTCGAATTTCGGCCAGGAACCGGGATTTGTCCCGGTGCAGCAGCAACCCTTCGTGCCCCGCGACAACAATCAGCGGGACCATCAGCAGTCTTACCAGCCGCGTGAGCAGCAGCCGCGCGAACACCGCGAGCAACGCAACCAGCCGCAGTATCAGCAGCCGCAGCAACCTTCGATTCCGGATAATGGCGGCGTCGATCGGTTACCCTCATTCATCACGGGACCGCAGCCGCAGATCAACGGCGGACAGGGCGGCTTCGAGGGCAATGGCGGCGAACGCGAACGATTTCCACGCCGTCGCCGCCGTCCGCACGGGCCGCGCCCCGAAGGTGCGGCGGCTGCACCCTCCTCTCCCGGCGACGATTTCAGTCCGGAGAATGAATAGATAGCGACGCGCGTGCTCGGGCGGTCGTGGGCGACGTCTATCTGTCGTCCCGCTGGAACGATGACGGCACCAGCACCGGCGGCAGCGCCGGAATGAGACGCGTGCGTTCGCGATGCGCGGGGATCGCGCGGTAAACCTGCTTGGTTGCTTCCACAATGTGAACGCCCGCAAAGGGCAGCGACATCGCAGCGCCGACGCGCTCCCATGCGACCGCCGAGCGCAGGAACCAGCCGGCCGCAAGCGGCGGCACGAACAAGGCCTCTCCCCAACCGATCGGCGTAAACCAGGTCTGCCGCAGCAATTGTGTGATCTGCGAGCGCGAATAGGGCCGGCCGTGGCCGAACGGCGTGTTGTCGGTGCGGGTCCATACCCCTCGCCGGTTGGGAATGACCGCCATCATCCGGCCCGAGGGCGCCAGCACCCGCCACACCTCGCGCAACAGCCCTTCCGGATCGTCGGACATTTCCAGCGCGTGAACCAGCAAGATGCGGTCGACTGCGGCATCCGGCAGCGGCAGCGAAAATTCATCGACCAGGGCGGCCAATGTCGGGCGCGACGTCGGCCACTTCAGCACCCCCTGGGCCGCCGGCATGAAGGCGATGCAGCGCTCGGAAGATTCGCGAAACAGGCCGAGATAGGGCGTGGGATAGCCGATGCCCAGCACGCGCTGGCCTTCGGCTTCCGGCCAGCGGGCATGAATGCCGCGATTGATCAGCCGCCGCGCCACGATGCCAAGGCGCTGCGAATAGAAATCCCGGAGATCGATCACATCGATAGACATGAAGCCCAATCTATCACGGCGGGGGGCCATTGGTCCGATTTTAACATTCGCATCCCCCCTCAGCGGCCACTTTTGCGAATGTTAAAATCGAAAGGACCAATGGCTAAATATAAGATCTCAGTGAAGTTTAGGATTTGACATTCGCATTCCGAGTCTGCGGCTGGGTGAGTTAGCGAATGTCAAATCCACTCCACTGAATTGGGCGCGCAATCGCGCATTGCTCATTCGCCGTTAACGCCCTATTTCATGGCCAAGGCAAGCATTCGCCAGAAAGCAACGGAGATGTCATGGCCGCCGAAATCCGCCTGTTCCCCTGCCTGTCCGATAATTTCGGCTATCTGATTCACGATCCGGCGACCAAGGCGACCGCCTCGATCGACGCGCCGGAAGCCGCCCCCGTCATCGCCGCGCTGGAGCGCGAGGGCTGGCAATTGACCGACATTCTCGTCACCCACCACCACCACGACCATGTCGGCGGCGTTGCCGAGCTGAAAGAGAAATACAAATGCCGCGTCGTCGCGCCCCACGACAAGTCGACCAAGATCGCCAATGTCGATCTTCGCACCCAGCAGGGCGACGTCCTGAAGATCGGCAGCCTCTTGGCACGGGTTCTGGAAACGCCGGGCCATACGCTCGATCATGTCAGCTATGTCTTCGACAATGAGAAAGCACTGTTTGCCGCCGACACCTTGTTCTCGATCGGCTGCGGACGGGTGTTCGAAGGCACCTACCCGATGATGTGGGAATCGCTGCTCAAGCTGCGGGCGCTGCCCGACGACTTCAAGCTCTATTGCGGCCATGAATATACCGCTTCCAACATCAAGTTCGCGCTGACGATCGAGCCGGACAACGCCGCGCTGAAGGCACGCGCCGAGCAAGTGAAGCGTCTTCGAAGCGAGAACAAGCCGACGATCCCGACGCTGCTTGGCGAGGAAAAGAAGGCCAATGTATTCCTGCGCGCGGACGAACCTTCGGTGGCCGCCAGCGTGCGGATGAAGGACCGCAGCGCCGCTGAAATCTTCGGCGAGTTGCGCGAACGCAAGAATAAATCCTGACTGGACGAACAGTGTCTGGCTGCACCGTCGCGCCGGCCTTTGATTTCGCAGCGTTTGCGCTGGCGCCAAAGGACTGGGAGCCGGATTAGAACCTCACGGCTTCCGAAACATGTCTTTCGCCGCAATCAATCCGCCACCCGCGATCAGTACGGCTGCGATGGCGATGCCGGCGCTTGGCCTGGCAAAGCCCGCGATGATCAGAAACGCGGTCGAGGCCAGCGGGGTCGCATAGGACGCTGCGCCAAGTACACGAATATCACCGCGCTTCATGCCGACATCCCAGGCGTAGAACGCCGCGCCTACCGGTCCGACACCGAGCGCAATGATGGCGAGCCATTGCCCCGCGGTCTCGGGCCACACCGTGTCTTCGACCAACGCATGCACGAAGGCAGCAAGCAGCGCGGTGACCAGGCAAAAGCCCGCCACCGCATCGGTCGGCACCGATTTGAGCCGGCGCGACATCACCGAGTAGATCGCCCAGACGAAGGCCGCGACAAAGGCCGCAGCGAGGCCGGGAAGCTGCCCGGGCGTAAAGCCCGACAGGCCGTTGCCGGCCAACAGCAACACGGTGCCGGCAAGTCCGGCCAGGGCACCGACGATGTGATGCGGCGCCAGCCGCTCGCCGGGCAGAAGCGACGAGAACAGAACGATCAATAGCGGCCAGAGATAGTTCAGAAGCCCGGCTTCCGCGGGAGGCGCGAAACGCAGCGCGAGAAAATACAGCGCGTGATAACCGAACAGTCCGCCGACGCCGACCGCCCAGACCAGCGGCGGCTGCCGCAGCGACGACAGCGCTTGTGGCCGTCCGATAAAGGTGAGCAGTCCGACCAGCCCACCGATCGCAAAGGTGACTGCGGCCAGTTGAAACGCCGGAATCTTCCCTGTCGCAACCGTCAATACGGCCAACAGCGACCACATCAGGATTGCGGTCAATCCGATCAGCGTAGCGGTGCGAGAGGTCATGCGGCCGTCATTGCGAGCCAACGGGTCGGCGCGACGCGCCGCCCGATGACAGGCTCCGCGAAGCAATCCAGTCACCTGTTATCACAAGCTGGATTGCTTCGTCGCTTCCGCTCCTCGCAATGACGAAAGGGTATCACACCAGATATTGCCCGCCATTGATCGTCAGCGTCGAGCCGGTGATGGCGCCGGCTTCGTCAGCGGCCAGAAATACCACGGCGCGGGCGATCTCTTCGGGCTCGCCGAGCCGGTTGATCGGAATCTGCGGCAATATGCTTTTTTCCAGAACTTCCTTCGGCACCGCCTGCACCATCTCGGTGTTGATATAGCCGGGACAGATTGCGTTGACGGTGATGCCGCCCTTGGCATTCTCCAGCGCCAGCGCCTTGGTGAATCCGATATCGCCGGCCTTCGCGGCGGAATAGTTGACCTGTCCAAACTGGCCCTTCTGACCGTTGATCGAGGAGATGTTGATGATGCGGCCAAACTTTTTGGCGCGCATGCCCTCGATCACCTGACGCGTCACATTGAACAGCGAGCCGAGATTGGTGTTGATCACCGCATTCCATTGTTCGAGCGTCATCTTGTGGAATGCGCCGTCCTTGGTGATGCCGGCATTGTTGACGAGCACCTCGATCGGACCGAGATCCTGTTCGACCTGCTTGACGCCCGCGGCGCAGGCCTCGAACGAACTCACATCCCACTTGTAGACGGGAATGCTGTTTTCAGCCTTGAATTTTTCTGCCGCCTGATCGTTGCCGGCGTAACTGGCGGCCACCTTGTAGCCGGCGGCCTTCAGCGCCTTGCTGATCGAAGCTCCAATACCTCGCGTCCCCCCCGTCACCAATGCAACACGTGCCATGATCGATTCCTTCCCTTGGGTTTCGCTTGTTTTTCTCTTGGCTTTGTCGGCTTTTGAAAACGCGCTTCTTGTGTAGCTTATGAATTAAGCGGGCCGTTTGACGAACATCAAGAAAAAACGCCCGGGACGAGTTCCGGGCGTTTTCTTTAGTTGAGAGATGTGCAGTTGCGAAGCAATCGCTGCCGTCTTTTTAATCGCGTGCAATGCACATCGCGATACCCATGCCGCCGCCGATGCACAGCGTAGCGAGGCCCTTCTTGGCATCGCGCTTCTGCATTTCGTGCAGCAGCGTCACCAGCACGCGCGCGCCGGAGGCACCAACGGGATGGCCGATCGCGATCGCGCCGCCGTTGACGTTGACCTTGGAGGTATCCCAGCCGAGATCCTTGTTGACCGCGCAGGCCTGCGCGGCGAAGGCTTCGTTGGCCTCGATGAGATCGAGATCGCCGATGCTCCAGCCGGCTTTCTTGAGCGCGGCACGCGAGGCCGGAATCGGCCCCGTGCCCATGATCTTCGGATCGACGCCGGCCTGACCCCACGAGACGATGCGGGCGAGCACCTTCTTGCCTTCCTTGGCCGCCTGCTTGGCGGTCATCAGCACCACGGCGGCGGCGCCGTCATTGATGCCCGACGCGCTGCCGGCCGTAACCGTGCCGTCCTTCTCGAAGGCCGGCTTGAGCTTGGCCATCGCATCCAGCGTTGCACCGTGACGCGGATATTCGTCGTCAGCGACGACAACATCGCCCTTGCGAGTCTTGATCGTGACCGGCACGATCTCGTCCTTGAACTTGCCGGCCTTCTGCGCGGCCTCGGCCTTGTTCTGCGAGCGAACCGCGAATTCGTCCTGCTGGGCGCGGGTGATCTGATACTGGCGCGCGACGTTCTCCGCGGTGTTGCCCATGTGATAGCCGTTGAAGGCATCCCACAGCCCGTCCTTGATCATGGTGTCGACCATATCGAAGTTGCCCATCTTGATGCCACCGCGCAAATATTGTGCGTGCGGGGCCATGCTCATGGATTCCTGGCCGCCGGCGACGACGATTTCCGAATCGCCGTTGAGCAGCGCCTGGTAGCCGAGCGCAACCGTGCGCAGACCGCTTCCGCAAAGCTGGTTGACGCCCCAGGCCGGGCTCTCAACCGGAATGCCGGCCGCAATCGAGGCCTGACGGGCCGGATTCTGGCCCTGGGCTGCGGTGAGGATCTGCCCCATGATGACTTCCGAAACACGGCCGGGCTCAACCCCGGCCCGTTCCAGCGCGGCCTTGATGGCAATGGCGCCGAGATCATGCGCCGGCGTGGTGGCGAAGGCGCCGTTGAAACTTCCGACCGGGGTGCGGGCGGCGCTGACGATGACGACATCGTCTGACATGGACATCTCCTGAGTTTGAGTTTTGGCCTCAAGGCCTTGAACAATGGGCGGTGAACTGCCGGACTGCTCTCAAGCGTTAATCTGTTAACCTCGCGAGGGCATGTCAATCCGAGAGTTGCGGCGAATTTGACGTTCCTATCAGTGTTGAGGCCAGACGTTATGGGAACGTCAAATTCAAGGCCGCTACTCAAATCAATAAGTTGCTAGAGCTCCTTTATTCCGAAGTTCGCGCAAGAGGTGGCCGCGATACCGTGCGAACTTCGGAACCGGAGCTCTAGTCGCCGCATTGCATTCAAATTGGCTGACTTGGCGCTTTCATGAGCCTTGCCCATGCTTTGGGATTAACCGTGGCGCACAAAACGGTAGCCGAACGGCATTGAAAATGCTTACCTTTGCTGCAATGCGTTGACTTCAGCCCTTCGGCGGTCCCGTTGGGTTCCTTTTCCCGGTCTTTCTGTGCGAGCCCCCATGGCGAAATCAGACCAACCCACCACGATCAAGAAATACGCAAATCGACGGCTCTATAATACCGGCACAAGCACCTATGTGACGCTTGAGGACCTCGCGGCCATGGTCAAGGACGGCGAGGACTTCCTCGTCTACGACGCCAAGACCGGCGACGACATCACCCGTTCGGTGCTCGCGCAGATCATCTTCGAGCAGGAAAACAAGGCCGGACAAAATCTGTTGCCGACCACGTTCCTGCGGCAACTGATCCGCTTCTACGGCGACAGCATGCAGATGGTGGTGCCGCGATATCTCGAGCAGTCCATCGACACGCTGACCCGCGAGCAGGAAAAATTTCGCAAGCAGCTCACCGACACCTTCAGCGGGACGCCATTTGCACCGCTGGAGGAGCATGTCCGCCGCAACATGGAATTGTTCCAGCAGACATTCTCGATGTTCAAGCCATTCGTGCCGCAACGCTCGTCGGGGTCTGGCGAGATCGAAAAGGTTCCGGAACCCCCGGACGACAATATCGACGATCTGCGCCGCCAGATGAAGGACATGCAGGATCGCCTCGACCGGCTGTCGAAGGAACCGAAGAAGGAAGAGTAATTCTTTCACCCCGCCCAGTTCTCCTCGCTTGTACATGCGTCATTGCGAGGAGCGAAAGCGACGAAGCAATCCAGACGCCTCGACTACGCAAGACTGGATTGCTTCGCTAACGCTCGCAATGACGTCCTCCCAGACACGCCCCCACCTTCCCGCGCCGCGTTTCGCGCCCGGGGTTTTGCAAAAAACTCCGCCCCTCGAAGTCAGAGGGCACAGGGAATGCCGGATGCGAAAGCGCACCCGCAGCCTCATGTGCAAAATTAAAAAAGCACACGAGCAAGTCACCACAGGTTCGCCGGCACACCGGCATTCCCTGCGCAATGGTTTTAACGGCTTGCTCCGGGCTCTCCCTGGTGATCGGGCTTTCTTGTCACCATCCCCGCGCAATGCGTCGCATTGTCGCGAGTTGACACCAGCGTCGAGATGTCAGGACCACACGGCTTCGCCGTCCGCCGATCCCGCGCACGCCATGCGCGGAACCAGCGGCCACCGCACCCTGCCCCGCGTTCGTGGCGATCGCGAGCGCCCCTCCTGGTGGGACAGGATGGCGCGGGCTTCTAAAGGTGATTTGCCCGTCGGCGCAAGGGGTCAACCGCGACAGATTGGCACGACGGGCAAACGCGAAACTGCACTTGCGAGGACGCGCGGAGTGGCATATGTCTATAACATATGCCAGCCAAACACCCGATGACCGAACAGCGCCACGTCAAGCTATTTCGCAACGGCCGCAACCAGGCGGTCCGGATTCCCGTGGAGTTCGAACTGCCGGGCGATGAGGCCATCATGCACCGCGACGGAGAGCGGCTGGTGATCGAGCCGGTCCGCAAGCGTGGACTGCTTGCCTTGCTTAAATCGATGAAACCGATCGACGAGCACTTTCCGGAAGTGGATGACCCCGTGCCGCCGCCGGAGCGCGTGCTTTGACGCGTTACCTGCTCGACACCAACATCATCTCCGATCTGATCAGAAACCCGCAGGGCAAAGCGGCCAAGCAAATCGCCAAACGTGGCGAAAAGAATATCTGCACCAGCATTATCGTGGCGGCGGAGCTGCGATATGGCTGCGCCAAGAACGGCTCGGCGCGATTGTTAAAGGCGGTGGAAAATCTGCTTGCCGAGATCGATACGCTTCCGTTCGATGCTCCCGCCGATGTCGAATACGGCAGGATTCGCTCCGAGCTGGAGGCGGCCGGAAGGCCAATTGGAGGAAACGATCTCCTCATCGGTGCCCACGCCTTAGCAACCGGCGCCATCATCGTGACCGCCAACGTTGCCGAATTTAAACGCGTTCGCGGCCTGAAGGCTGAGAACTGGCTCGCGTAAGGAACACCGCGTTCGTGGCGATCGCGAGCCACCCCTCTTGGTGAGGCAGGATGGCGCGAGGGCGTAAAGGTGATTTGCCCGTCTCGCCGGCCTTGACGCGCTGACCGTCGTGACAGCACGGCGAACGGACCGGGTATTTTCGGAGACCGGCGCATCGGCACGAATGCATGGTCAAAAACCCGTCAGGCAATCGAGGAGCGACAATGCGGTCGCAGGATATTTCGAAGCTAAAAAGCGACCCGCCGAAACGCGCGATCGTCCGAACTTTCACGCAATTGCTCATGGCGCGGCGCAGACTTTTTCCAGACGAACCAATTGTCTTCGGATTCAAAGCCGCAGGCACGGGCCGTCTCGTCGTATCGCACTTTCATGCGCTTGCGATGATCTTCGATAGATCCTTCAGAGCGCGCAATCCCGTTTGGACCGAGCTCAGGCCAGCGATAGGTGTACAGCGTCTCTGCTTTAGCCACGCACACCCGGTCGAAGTTTGCCGCCTGCGCAAACGCGATGCAGGATTTCAGAAAGAGCAGCGGCCAGACCTTGAATTTGCGCGGAAATGTCACCGACTTTCCGCCCTGCAGTTGTTCGACACAGAGAGAGTTATTCATGATGTATAGCGACATGCCGCAGGCTTCTTTTTGGTTGCCGTCCTTGTCGCGACACATGATCAACACGACGATCGGTGCATCCCAATGGATATCGTCGTCGGTGCGAAAAGGACCGACGGCCTTGCGCAACTCCAGCCGCCGCTCGACGATCCATCCTTTCGAATCCGAAAATCTGCTCTCGACGGCGGCCATCAATCCTTCGAGGCGCTTGCGGTGTTGGCGTGCCCGCACATAGCGTACAAAAAACCGGGAATGTCTGAGCACCTTCGCAAGCAGCGTTCGGTCGGTTTCGAAAGATTGCGGAAAGCCATCGCCATCAACGCGACGGTGGCGCAGGCAAGGCCCATCACGGCCCCCGGCCCCATCAAGCGCGGCTCCAGGACGCTCATCGCGATCGCCTTGCGGGTCTCCCGGCATTGGCCACAAACGCCCAGAAATTGTCGGAGTTCCTACCTCGCACCCTGGGTCCGCGGAGCCTGTCAATGGCGTGATGGCCGGGCGCCGAGCGGTAAAAAGTGACAGTAAAGTGGCACTAGTGCTCACCGAATTGGAACCTTTTGGGCGTTCGCAGCTTCTAATCGTGTGATTTTTCGCGCGTTTTTCAAGATCGCCGCGCCGGTCGGCAGCGGGGTAACCCGCCTCCACGTGAGCTAACCGACACAGCCCATGCTTGAGAACCCTGAGCACCTCCTGACGAAATTGTGGTCCCGGACGGCACTTCCCGTTTCGGACCGGCGGGCTTTGCTGTCTGCCGCTTTGCCCGCGCGAGCCGTCGAAAAAGACGAATGCTTGATTGAAGCGGGGGCCAAAATACGATCGCTGCTGATCCTGCGCAGCGGAACGGCATGTGCGGCGCGTACGTTGTCGGACGGAAGCCGGCAGATCGTCGCGGTTTTTGTTGGAGAGGATACGCTCAATCAAGGTGAATTGACCTTCGGGTGCTCGCTAACGTCGGTCTATGCGCTGACGGCGGGCATCGTGCTTCCGATATCCCTCAAGGAGCTTTATCGTCTGATCGCCGATCGCCCGGCAATTGGACGTGCGCTTTGGCTGGAGACGGCCAGAGAAGCCGCCATTCAGCGGGAATGGATGGTCGGGCTCGGGCGTCGCCCGGCGCAAATTCGGCTGGCACATTTCCTCTGCGAGGTTTGCTGTCGGTGGCAGTTGCGCGACGGCAGCGGCCTCGATACGTTTGAATTTCCATTGACGCAGAGCCAGCTTGCCGATGTGCTCGGACTCTCGACCGTGCACGTGAATCGCGTATTGCAGGCTCTGCGGAATCGCGGGCTGATCGAACTCAGCCGAAGCCGGCTGATGATCCGGAACAAGGCGGGACTTTACGAGATCGCGGAATTCGATCCCGGATACCTTGAGAACGTGGAGCTTGCCGATTGAGAAGGCGCAACGAATGCCGCTCTTTTTCTTTCATTTCACTTCGCAGAACTGCGTGAGCAGGGACGACATCGGCACGGCTTTTCCCTCGCTTGAAGCCGCTTACCTCGATGCCTGCCGGTCGGTTCTTGAGATCTCGACCGACAAACTTCGAGCTCGCGACGACCCTTTCAATGACGAACTGGAAATTGCCGACGAAGATGGTCGCACGCTCATGCATATTCCCTTCTCGGAAGTGCTCAGGCCGCGACCAGAGGCCGATGTTCGGGGCCGCCGCCACGCAACAAACCTCGCCATTGAAGGATGCCGGCGTCAAATGCTGCGCAGCCAAAGGTTGCGATCCGAGCTTCGGGCCGAGTTCGAGAAAATTCGGTCCACCTGTCAATCAATTCGGGAGAAACTCGAGCTTTCCAAAACTTAACCTATGCAATAGCAGCCGCCGGGCTGCCCCGTGTACAGTTTTTGCTGGCGTAGCGTTTATCCGGGATTGCTCATGCAGAGGCGGCGTTTCAAGCAAACCACACCCCTCAGGGAACGGCTGGTTTCGTTCGCAAATGAGGCACGCGACAGAGCCGCGCAGCTTCGACCAAGTGCAGAGAAGGATGCCCTGCTCAGGAAAGCGCGTCAGTGCGAAACCGCCGCTCACCTGGACGAATGGGTCAATCCCGCGGGATTGCAGCCGCCGAAGTTTGGTTGACCGGGCACGGCCGAGCGGGACGACAGCGCGCGGGAGCCGGCGCTTGATTCTCAAACACGGCGTCCAACTTCAGTCCGGGCCACCCCCTCGGGTCTGGTTTGAAGGCCGCCTCCCCCTCACTGCAAGCCGACGGCTTCATGATCGCCGGATCGTCACAACTCGGTTTCATCACGCATTCCAGAGTGAAGATTGACTTGATTCACTTATGCTAATGCGACAAGGCGCGCTCAGCGCCATAGTTGCAATGCCCCGCTTTTGTTTGCCCCCCATCAGAGGCGGTTCGCGCCCCGGCGGCCTCGGCGTTGCATTCCACGCCGAGGCCGCCGGACGTGTGCGTACTCGCAAAACGAGGACGATTGCTCGCCGGATGCCTGGGCCGGTCGCCAATAAATGGAAAAGCTGCGGAGAAGCCTCCAGGAAAAGGCCGGCGGCGCGTTTGATATGAGGCGATCGATTGAACTTCTCGACGAGGATATCAAGTTGCTTGGGAATTTCTTGCAGGCCGAAATCAAGATGATCGCTCATGTTGAAGCTAACTCGGCGAGATGCGGAATTCCGCCGCAGATCGCCGATCAGCTCAAGGCTGGCCACAAGAACACCGAGGCCATGCAGGCCAAAGTTTGCAGGGCGGCGCAGGACGCACCGCTGCACAGCCCAGGCCTGAGCGAGGTTTTGAGCGACGCCAAAAGAGAACCGGCTGGGCTTGTCGGCGACTTCCCTCGACTTGATCGGCGCTGACCCTAACCCGCCGCCGGCACCATCGTCTCCGCGGGCTGCTGCCAGGGCCGCTGCGACGACGCCAGCCCGATCAGCCGCCCCTGGATGTAGTCGCAGCCCCAGTCGCGCAGCATTGTTGCCGCCTCTTCGTCCTGCACCCATTCGGCGACCGTCTTGATGTCGAGCCGCCGCGCCAGATCGATCAGCGTCTGCACGAAGGCGCGGTCGTCGGCGGAGCGCGCAATGTTCTGCACGAAGGCGCCGTCGATCTTCACAATATCGACGCCGAGCTTGCGCAGGTTGCGGAACGAGGTGTAACCGGCGCCGAAATCGTCGATCGCGATCCGGCTGCCGAAATTCTTCAACCGCGTGACGAAGCCGCGGACGTCATCGACATCCTGGATCGCCACGGTTTCGGTGATCTCGACGATCAGCCGCTCGCCGACGCCGGGATGGGCCCGCATCAGCAATTCGATCGACATCCACCAGTCCGGATCCATCGTCGTGTCCGGCGAGATGTTGAGGCTGAGTTCGACCGCGGGCGAAGCCGCCAGTTCTGCAATCACGAGTTCGAGCACGCGATGATCGACCAGGCGGATCAGCCCGAGCTTTTCCGCAACCGGGACGATGTCGGGCGCGAGCAGTATCTGTCCGTCGTGCTGCTCCATTCGGATCAGGCACTCGTAGAAGGCGGCATGCCGCGCACGGGCATCCACCACCGGCTCGAACGCCATGGCGATGCGGCGATCGTTGAGCGCGGTAACGATTTCGTCGGTGACGCGAATATTCACCCGGCGCTGCGCGTCGCGCTCGACATTCGGGCGCCACAGCGAAAACGATCCCGCGCGCCGGCTCTTGCACGCGTCGAGGGTTTCCTGGGCGCGGTTGATCGCCTCGTCGGCACGCCGGGCATAACGCGGCACGCTGACGGCGCCGATCGAAGCCGTGATCGAGACGGGGCCGGATTTGGTCGGCACCACCTCGTCGCGGATCGCGGCCAGAAACCGCTCGGCCGCGACGCTCATGTCATCCACCGTACAGTTCTTCAGCACCAGTCCGAACTTGTTGCCCGAAAAGCGCCCCAACACGTCGCCGCCGCGCAACCTTGGGCGGATCCGGGCCGCCACTTCCGAAATCACCGCATCCGCGACATCGAAGCCGAACGCATCGTTGATGCGCGCGAGGTGATCGATGCCGATCAGCATGAAGGCGCATTGGCTGCGAAAACGAACGGCCTCCTCGATAATCTCGGCGAGCGAGGCGATCAGGTGCGTGCGATTGAGTTCGCCGGTCAGCGGGTCGTTCCGCGACAGTTTGACGAGTTGCTCGTCGCGGGCGTGGCGCTCGTTGTTGACCCGCACGATGCCCTGGGCGCGCACCGGCCTGCCGTCGGCGCCGGCAAACCAGCAGCCGGTCTCCTCGATCCATTGCACGGCTGCGGACGTATTCGCCCTCACCCCATATTCGATTCGGTAAGGCGCGCCCTCGCCACTCCGGGCGGCGGCCGACGGCACAAGCGCCTCCGAGCGGACCGAGCGCTGTGGCTCGATCAGGTTTGAGAATTCGGCGCCGCTGGCCAGACGCTCAAGAGGAATATCGGGAAAAACCGCGACGACATGCTCGCTCCAGACCAGGCAGTCGGTTGCGATATCCCAGACAAAAGCGGCTTGGCCGAGCGAGGCGAGGATGGCGGAGGCCGGGGGGAGAACTGGGGTCACGATCGCCTCGTTTCGGGACAGGCTTGGCTAAGTCTCTAACCTTAAACATAGGGTCAGGTGATCCCAACCTTATGTAGAGTTCATAAATATTCCGGAAACCACGTCCGCCTTGCGATCTTGCCGCACTGGCTGCAGCGGCATGGCCCTTGCGAGGGCGACTGTAACAGAGGACCGAAATGTCCCAAAATGTAACAGTTCAGGGAAGCCGTTACCCCGATGCCTACCGACCGAACAGAGCCGACCATCGATGAAGCCGCAGGCTCAACGGCCGAGCCCGCTAGCCGCGCGCTGGTGCCGCTGGCCTTTACCGAACGGCGGGCGCGGCGGCGTTGGTACCGTTGGGCGCCCGACCCGATCTTCATCACCCATCTGATTGCGGAGGCCCTGCAGGTGCCGCAAGCCCGCCGGGTACGGCGGGCGAGTTTGGCCGACGCACAGGCCGCGTACCGGCCGCGCCAGACACCGGCGCAGGATGCCGGCAGCCACACGCGTCAGGTGATCTGAAGCAAATTAACGCACGGCGTCGGGCGGCGGTCGCGAGCCGCTGTCGGAATGCGGTTCCGCGGCAGGTTCCTGTGCGGGCGCAACGGCCGGCTCGGGGTGGACGAATGTCGGCTCGGAAGGCGCAGGGATGACCGGCGCAGGGACAACCGGCTCATGGGCCGGCGCTGGTTGACCCACATGAACGTCGGCGGGTTCATGCCTGACCTCGACCGGAGCGCGCCGCATCTCGCGCGATGCGCCCGCCATGGCCGGCGCCCGCCGGACGCGTAGCGCGACGCCGGTGAGAAAATCCACCAGCGCCAGCAGCGTGAGCAGGAAATAGGCCGAGCTCGCAAAACGCGCCCACAGCAGAAATTCGGCCAGCGCGCCGCCAAAGACGATCAGCGACAACAGATGATCGGTGAGGAATTTCGCGCCGGGACGCGCGCCCTTGATCACCTCGAGCAGCAGCATCACGATGCCGAGCGCAAGCAGCACATCGCTCAGCGTCACCGGCCATTGCGCGCCCGACGTCAACGGCAACGTGAAAAGCGGCTCGGCGAAGGAAACGCCGGGCATCAGGAACACGATGATGTTGTAGATCGCGAGCGGGATCAGAAGCAGCGGGAAACCGACCATCGACATCGGCAGGGCCTTCTCAAGTGGTCCGAGGGGCGAAGCGATCGACCGCTTCGCCGTATGCCGTCTCGCCCCCGCCTGGGCGCCTGTTCAGGCAACAAGCGGCCGGATCAGGAGTCCTTCTTGGCCTTCAGAACCTGCCGACCCTTGTACATGCCGGTCTTCAGGTCGAGGTGATGCGGACGGCGCAATTCGCCGGAATCCTTGTCCTCGGCGTAGGTCGGCTTCTTCAACGCATCGGCCGAGCGGCGCATGCCACGCCGCGATGGCGAAGTTTTTCTTCTGGGAACGGCCATGTCGGTGTCCTCTAGTGCCTCGATTTCGAAGTTGTCCGGCGGCATCGTCCCGAAGCGGGCGGCCAAAGCGCCGAGGCGCAAGCTCAAAATGCCGATGAGGCCGCGCTTATACGGGATGATGCCCTTTAAGGCTAGCTTCAAAATTGGCGGAAATGGCTCAAAAATCCCGCTTTTCGCTCCAGCACCGCTGCAATTCCGCGGCCTGGGCCCGAACTACATAGATGCCCGCTAACCGGCGGACACCCCGCCCCGGATTACGGGCGCTGCGTGTGTGCGGATTGGGCAGGATCGCCGCCAGCAGCGCTGCCTCGCGAGGCGTCAGCACGGAGGCGCCGTGGCCGAAGGCGTAAAGGCTGCCGGTTTGGGCGCCGAACTGACCGTTCGGCCCGAGTTCGGCGATATTGAGATAGATTTCCAGAATCCTCGGCTTGGGCAGCACGAAGTCGATCCATAGCGCCAGCGGCAGTTCCAGCGCCTTGCGGACCACGCTGCGGCCCGGCCACAGGAACAGGTTCTTGGCCACCTGCTGGGTGATGGTTGAACCGCCGCGGGAAGCCTCGCCATCCTCGGCGTCGTCGATCACCTCGCGCAAGGCATCCCAATCGACGCCGCGATGGCTGCAGAATTTTGCGTCTTCCGAAGCCACCACCGACCGCGGCAGCGAAGCGGCCATCGCCGTCAGATCGACCCACTGCCGCGATACCGGGGCGCCCGTCACATAGCGCCAGGCCATCAAAGTGGAGGCCGGGTGGCCGGTGCGGTAGAGCGGCGTCACCAGATAGGGCAGCAAAAGCACCGCCAGCAGGATCAACAGCAGATTTCGGGCAATGCGCAAAATTGACGGTTTCTGGCTCGGAATTTCCGACTTAACCAATATCTGGCTGATAATTCCCGATTTTTCCAACGGTTTTAAGGCGCCCCGAAATGGCCTGAGCGCAATTGACGCGGCAAGCGTCATAACCGATTGTCCGGCCAAATTGACTACCACTTGACTAGGGGACCTTTCCTTCATGACGACCGCTACTCAGGACTTTGCGAAGCGACTGGACCAGACCGCGGAGGATACCGAAGCGCTGCTCGCCAAGCTTCTCGCCGACACGCTGCTGCCGGACGAAATCGCGCGCCCAAAGCGGCTGATGGATGCGATGCGCTATTCGAGCCTCGGCGGGGGAAAGCGCTTGCGGCCTTTTCTCGTGGTGGAGAGTTCGGCGATCTTTGGCGTAGCCCGCGACGCGGCGCTGCTCGCGGGCGCCGCGCTCGAATGCATTCACTGCTACTCGCTGATCCATGACGATCTGCCGGCGATGGACAACAGCGATCTCAGGCGCGGCCGGCCCACGCTGCACAAGAAGACCGACGATGCGACCGCCATCCTCGCCGGTGACGGCCTGTTGACGCTCGCCTTCGACATCGTCACCCGCGACGAGATTCACAAAGACCCGACCGTGCGCCTGTTGCTCACGCGCGCACTGGCGCGCGCCTCCGGCATCGGCGGCATGGTTGGCGGCCAGATGCTCGACCTCGCCGGGGAGGGGCGCTTCGGCGACCGCGAACCGGTCGATGTCGCGCGCTTGCAGCAGATGAAGACCGGTGCGCTATTGCGCTTCGGCTGCATCGCCGGCGCGATCCTCGGCCAATCCTCGCCAAAGGAATATCAGGCGCTTGACGATTACGGCCACGCGCTTGGCGAGGCCTTCCAGATCGCCGACGACCTGCTCGATGTCGAGGGCGACGCGGCGGCGCTGGGCAAGCAGACCGGGCAGGATGCGGCGCTCGGCAAGACCACCTTTGTCACCCAGCTCGGCATCGACGGCGCCAAGCAGCGCGTTCGCGATCTGCTGGCGCGTGCGGATCAGGCGCTGTCGATTTTTGGCACCCGAGGCGACATTTTGCGCGCGGCTGCGCGGTTTGTTGCCGAACGCAAGAACTGAGCAGCATGGCTGGCGAGGAGTTCGAGCAGCGGCTTCTTCGGTTCCGGAAGATGCCGAAGGCCGTCCGCCTCGTTTATGCGCGCCCGCGCACGTCGCTTGCGATCGCGCTCGGCATTGCCGCGTTCTTCCTGCTGCCGGCGTCGCTTCGACTGGTCACGCGCCTGTTGATCGGCTGGGACACCTTTGTCGCGATCTATATCGTTCTCGTCTACACCATGATGTTGCGCAGCACGCTGGCAACGATCCGCCGCATGGCCTCGCTGCAGGATGATGGCCGCTTCCTGATTCCGCTTCTGACCGTGCTTGGCGCTTTCGCAAGCCTGGCTGCGATCGTGTTCGAACTCGGTCAGGGTCAGCACACGCCGGCCGAACTGATGTTTGCGACGCTGACGGTGGCCTTGTCGTGGGCGGCGGTGCATACGGGCTTCGCGTTGCACTACGCCCATGAATATTACCGTGGCAAAAAGCCGGGCGGCCTTCAGTTTCCAAGCGGCGATCAGGACGAGCACGCCGATTATTGGGACTTCGTGTATTTCTCGTTCGTGATCGGCATGACCGCGCAGGTGTCCGACGTCGGCATCACCGACAAGACGATCCGCCGCACCGTCACTGTGCATGGCATCATCTCGTTCGTGTTCAACACGGCGTTGCTCGCACTGATGGTCAATATCGCCGCGAGTGCGATCTAAAAATCGCGGATCGGCTGCGTAAAGCTGCCCCGTTGACCTCGGTCGCCTTCCGGGCAAACTGGCATCCAACAAATCGGGAAGACCGTGGAAGCCAATTTTCAGTTGTTTTTGATCCTGCTCGCGGTGCTCGCGGGAACAGCGCTGCTGGCGCGGCGGATCGAGGTCGCGCCTGCGATTCTGCTGCTGCTCGCCGGCATCGCGCTCGCTTTCGTGCCGGGCATGCCGACGCCGGAATTGCCGCCCGAACTGATCCTGTTGCTGGTGCTGCCACCGCTGATCTATTCGTCGGCGGTCGCCATGAGCTGGCGCGAGTTCAAATTCAATCTGCGCCCGATCATTCTGTTGTCGGTCGGCTGCGTGATCTTTACCGCGTTCGCGGTCGCCGGCGCGACGCACTACCTGATCGGCCTGCCGTGGAACGTCGGCTTTCTCCTGGGAGCCATCGTCGCGCCGCCTGATGTGGTGGCGCCGCTGGCGGTTGCCCGCAAGCTCGCCATCCCGCGCCGTATCATGGTGGTGCTGGAGGGCGAGGGACTGGCGAACGATGCGACCGCGCTGATCCTTTATCGTTTCGCGGTGGTCGCCATCTCGACCGGCGTGTTTTCGCTTCCGAAAGCCGTCGGCGAGTTCTCCGCCATCGTCGGCGGCGAGACGCTTTTTGGCATTGCGGTGGGATGGCTCTCGTTGCGCACGCGGCACTGGGCGCGCGATCCGCAGATCGAGATCACGTTGTCGCTGATCACACCCTATGTGGCCTACTGGTTGCCGGAGCATTTCGGCGGCTCCGGCGTGATCGCCACCGTCGCCTGCGGGCTCTATATGAGCTGGAACGGACCGTTACTGATTTCCGCGGCGACGCGCCTGCAGGGCATCTTCTTCTGGAACCTCGTGATCTACCTGATCGAGGGGCTGTTGTTTCTGCTCACCGGATTCCAGATGCGGCTGTTGTACGAGAGCTCGAAGGCGTTTCCGCTCGACGATATCCTGATCGCAACCGGGCTCGTCACCGTGATGATCGTCATCGCGCGCTTCGCCTGGACCTTTCCCGCGATCTATCTGCCGCGGATGATCGAACGTATCCGCCTGCGCGATCCGGCTCCGCCCTGGCAGTGGGCGTTCGTGCTTTCGTTCACAGGCGTTCGCGGCGCGGTTTCACTGGCTGCCGCGCTGGCGTTGCCTTACGCGCTGCCGGACGGCAGCCCTTTTCCTCAGCGCGATTTGATCCTGTTCGTCGCGTTCGGCGTCATTTTCATCACCCTGGTAGGGTTCGGATTGGGCCTGGCGCCGGTGGTACGCTGGCTTGGCGTCGCACAGGCCGGCCGCAGCGAACGCGCGGCCGAACTTGAATCCGAAATCAGCGCGCGACGCGAGGCGCTCGATGCCGCGCTCAAATCGCTGGATGCCATCACCGAGCACCGGGATTTGTCAGAAGACGTGGTCCGGCTGCTGCGCGCACGGCACGAAACCCGCACCAGCCAGCTACCGACCTCGCTCGATCCGGATGCACGGTTGCTGTCCGCGACAGGAACCGATCTGACACGAGAATTGATTTCAGCCGAGCGAAAATTCATTCGTGTTTTGCTACGCGACGGAAGAATCACCGACGAAACCAGGCGACACATCGAACGCGATCTCGATCTGGAGGAAGCGAGCCTTGCGAACCGGGAATTCCGCGATGACTTGCCTTGAGCAGCCGGGCCAGAGAACAAGCCGTAAATCTCAGCTCGAGACGCCGATCAGGAGACGAGCCAGTTCATCCGGCGCCGTCACCATGGCGTCGTGGCCGGTGGCGATTTCGGCAAAGCGCCAGCCCTGCTGCGCCTTGACCCAGTCGCGCGACGCCTGAAGCGCTCCATAGGACGGGCCGGTGCAATGAACATAGGTGCGCGGCAGATGATTGCCGACCGGCCCCTTGATATTCTGCTTGCTGGTGTAGGTCGAAAGCGGATGCGGCGTCAGCCGGCGCTTCACCCATTCGGTGTCCTCCGCGTCCGAAACCCCGAACGCCGATGGCGGCGGATTGGGAAGGCTCAAGCCCCCGCTCGATTCCTCCGCCAGCTTGCGGCGCGCCGCCACGACATCGGCCGGCAGACTGTCGAACGGACTTTTGCCGCCCTCCACCATCAACGAATCCAGATAGACCAAATGACGGATACGTTCCGGCATCACGTCGGCGACCCCGCTGATCGCCAGCCCGCCGAAGGAGTGACCGACCAGCACGATCTTGCTCAGCTCCTCGGCTTCGATGACGTTGACGATATCGTTTCTGAAGGTATCGAGCGTGATGTCTTTCGAGAGCAGATGTTTGCGTTCGCCAAGCCCGGTTTGCGTCGGCGTAAAGACCTGATGGCCTGCCGCGCGCAAGCGATCCGCAACCCGGCTCCAGCACCAGCCGCCATGCCAGGCGCCGTGAACCAGCACGAAAGTCCGGGCCGAAGTCTGTGCGGCGGCCATTCGGTCCCCTGCGTCCGCTGCCAATCCCGCAACCGCCATTGCCTTTTGCATGTCCCGGCTTCCATGATTCGTTGCCCCCGGTGTGGTTCGTGACCTTGTCGGTCTGTTCGCTGCGCCGGGGCCCGCGTTCGTCACGAAATCAGGCTTTCAAAAATCGGCAGGGATGACAAGCTGTGATTCGCAAGGCCGCAAAGAAGGCCCAATCGCTTGGTCACTTGCATGTCACATCACGATGGCGACAGGCCGCGCTATATTCCCCAACAGCGAGGACGGACCCCGATGATCCCATCCGTCAGGCCAGGCGTCATGTTACCCATGCCGATGGATCTGGCCATCGAGACCGAGCGTCTGATCTTGCGGCGATGGCGAGACGCCGACGTGGCCCCGAACACCGAGATGCTCGGCGATCCCGACAGTGCGCGATTCATCACCTCGGACGGCAAGCCGGTCGTCGATGCGTTCGTCGGCTGGCGCAATGCGGCGATCATGGCCGGGCATTGGGCGTTACACGGCTTCGGCCTGTTTGTGGTCGAGGAAAAACGGACGGGCCGCTATGTCGGGCGGGTTGGACCGTGGTTTCCTGCGGGTTGGCCGGGCTTTGAAGTCGGCTGGGGTATCGCCAAGGACTTTCGCGGCAAGGGCTATGCGGTCGAGGCGGCGACAGCGTCCATCGATTGGACGTTCGCGACTTTCGAGATCGACAAGATCGTCCACATCATCCGCCCGGAGAACATCGCATCGCGAACGGTGGCACGACGCCTCGGCGCAACCATCGAACGCCAGGTCGACCTGTTCGACCATGTCTCGGATCTATGGGTAACGCAGCGCGGCGCCTGGATGGCGCGACCCAAGCCTTGAGTTCAGGGCTTACTGCCGTCCCAGACGGGTCGCCTGTTCGACGCGATCAAATCGTTCCAGCGAAAGAATCGCGTCCGCCAACTGATCGGCGCGGCCGTTGAGTACGGGGCGCGCCAGCGTCAGGAATTTCTGCGCCATCGCCTTGGCATCCGGAAACGACGTCGGCTCGCCGGACGGATCGTCATGAATCCGCTCATGGACGCCGTCGTCGGTGGTGATGCTGACGCGGGCGCCAAACGGATGTTTGCGGCCGGTTTCCAGACGATCGTCCTGCACGACGTCGAACTTGTCGGCGAGCGCATCGACGGCGGCATCGCCAAGCCGCTCATAATCGTCCCAGCCGAACCGGCCCTGATCGAGCGCCACCGCGCCGGTGAAGAACATCGAGAACTGGCCGCCGACCACCGAAGTCGGATGTCGCTTGGTGGCGGCATCGCCGGTGAGCGTGATGCCATTGCGATGCAGCCCGATTTCGACCCGCTTGATCTGGTCCGGCGTCAGATTGTGCTCGCGGCGCATCGCGATCAGCGCGTCCAGCGCGGCATGGGTGTAGCGGCAGCTCGGATAAGGCTTCACGCCGATCTTCATGGTCTCGTAGACCTTGCCGAGATCGGCAACAGCCTTTTCCGGGTGCGCGTTATCGCTATATCCGACCAGCAAGCCGTGTTTGCCCTCGATCGATTGGGTGGCGCCGACAAAATCGTTGCGCGCCAGCGTCGCGGCAATCACGCCATTCATCGCGGACGCGCCGACCTGATAGCGCTTGTTCCAGCCGCCGTTGACCAGAAATTGCAGCGAGCCAGCCGCCTGGCTGCCGGCCACGCCAAAGGCTGCAACGATCTGCTCTTTCGACAATCCAAAGAGTTTCGCCGCGGCTGCGGCCGCGCCATAAGTCCCGGCGGTCGCGGTCGGATGAAAGCCGCGGGCATAGTGCGAGGTGGGATCGAGCGCATTGCCAATCCGGCAACAGACCTCGTAGCCGGCCACAATCGCGGTGAGCACCTCGCGGCCTGAAGCGCCTGCGAGTTCGCCGACCGCAAAGGCGGCCGGCACCACCGGCGCACTCGGATGCAGCGAAGCATCCGCATGGGTATCGTCGAAATCGAGCGAATGGCCGAGCGCCCCGTTGAGCAAGGCGGCGATCGCCGGCGTCCAGGTCCTGTTGTCGCCGAACACCGTGGCCTCGCCGCGGGTATCGAGCGCCAGCGCTTCAAGCGTCTTGAACAGCGAGGGCGTGGATTCCGCATCGCGCCGCGCCCGGATGGCGCTGCCGAGAAAATCGAGCGTCAAGGCCTTGGCGCGTTCGCGCACCTCCGGCGGGATATCGTCGAATTTCAGCCCGGCGACATAGGCGGCAAGCGTTGCGGTTTCATCGGCCATTGTTGTTTCCTCGGTCCAATGCTTCTGGCGCGGTTATTTCCGCGCTTGCTGCTACAAGGCTGGCGAGCGTGTCCAGCTTAAATCGCCCGCGTGGCTTCTTCAACGGCAGCCATGGCATGGCGGGATGACGCAAGCGCCGCTATCGCGGCACGGGTGCCAGGCGAACTTGTCGGAGCAGACTTTTGGCGACCAGGCGATGGAAGGGCAGAATGACCGTGAGGTAGGCGCGCCCGACCCAATTATGGGTGAGAACAAGGGTCGTCGCGGTCACTTCCCGGCCGCCGCTCACGGATGAAACGTCCACGACGATGCGGAAGTCCAGGTGATGATCGTCGAAGCCTGCGACCAGCCGCTCCGGCGTCTCGCTGAGAACTGGAAATAGTCCGATCATGCCACCGGCATTTGCACTGCCCTTACCCGAAGTCTTCAGGCCGAACGGAGCCACAACCCTGTTACGCAGATCCAGCAACGCCTGCACCCAACGCGGGTTGCGCGAAAATATGCGCTCAGCCGCCGTCCGCGCATCGAGCGCGGTATCGGTGACGGTCAGGCGGAAGGCGTCGGCAAACTGCGCGCCGGCCAGCACGCTGTCGCGATCGACGTCGGGTTTGATTTCACGGATTGTCACAGCAGCGAAGTTTTGCGCGCCTCCTCGCAATAACGCAAGACACAACCCGCGCGCAAATATTGCGCGATTTTCGGGAATAAAATCAACGCGCCACTAGCCACCCCGCGCCGGCACGCGGGTAATTCTGGCGCCGAGTGCGTTGAGCCGCTCGTCGATCCGTTCATAGCCGCGCTCGATCTGATCGGCATTGTTGATGGTCGAGACGCCGTCGGCGCAGGCGGCCGCCAGCAGCATCGCCATCCCGGCCCGGATGTCAGGCGAAGTCATCAGCGCGCCCTTCAGCCGGCTCGGACCTGCGACGATCGCGCGGTGCGGGTCGCACAGCACGATGCGGCCGCCCATCGCGATCAGCTTGTCGACGAAGAACATCCGGGATTCGAACATCTTCTCGAACATCAGGATGACACCGGCGCATTGGGTTGCCGTCACGATGGCGATCGACATCAGGTCGGCGGGAAAAGCCGGCCAGGGCTGGTCTTCCAGTTTCGGGACATGGCCGCCAAAGTCGTCCTGGATCTTGAGGCTCTGGCGATCGGACACGATAAGGTCATCGCCTTCGACCTCGCAGCAAATCCCGAGCCGCTCAAACCCCATCCGGATCGAGCGCAGATGCGCCACGCCGGCCCGCGCGATGCGCAGGGGGGAACGCGTCACCGCGGCAAGACCGATCAGCGAGCCGACCTCGATGTGATCGGGCCCGATCGCATAGTTGACCGCGCCGAGCGTCGCCGGTCCGTGCACGACCATGGTGTTGGTGCCGATGCCGTCGATACGGGCGCCGAGCGCGACCAGGAAGTGCGCGAGATCCTGCACATGCGGTTCGGACGCCACGTTGCGCAAATACGTGGTGCCATCGGCGGCTACCGCAGCCATCAGCGCATTCTCGGTAGCGGTGACGCTGGGCTCATCCAGAAAGACGTCCGCGCCCTTGAGGCGCGAACAACGCAGCTCCAATCGGGCCGATGCCGCAACGGTGGCGCCGAGCTGCTCGAAGGCGAGGAAATGCGTGTCGAGCCGGCGCCGGCCGATTACGTCGCCGCCCGGGGGCGGCAACACCACCTCGCCGCAACGCGCCAGTAACGGTCCTGCAAGCAGGATCGAGGCGCGGATCCGCGCGCAGAGTTCCGGATCGAGGTCGGTGGCGCGAATGCTTTTGGCATGAATGGCGAGCGTGTTCGGCTTCTGCCATTCGGCCGAGGCGCCAACCGAGCGGATCAATTCCACCAGCGTTTCGGTGTCACGGATGCGCGGGACATTGTCGAGCGTGACCGGATGTTCGGTCAGCAGCGCCGCGGCGATGATCGGCAAGGCGGCATTCTTGTTGCCGGACGGCTTGATCGTGCCGGTGAGCCGATGACCACCCTCAACGATGTACTGGATGGGCGGCACGTACGTCTCCTTCAAACGAAGTCAGAGAGCTACCCCAGATTACGCGACAAAATCAACGAACGATGTCGCTATAAGCCGCGGCGATGTCGCCCCATCGCTTGGTTTACCCGAACTGCACGGCCGGGCGTGACAGCCCGAAATGGGAGCGCAGCGTTTCGCCTTCGTAGGCCTCGCGGAACAAGCCTCGCTTCCGCAACAGCGGAACGACTTCCGAGATGAAGAGATCGAGCTGGTGCGGAAGCACCGGCGGCATCAGGTTGAAACCATCTGCGGCGCCGGTCTCAAACCAATCCTGCATGACGTCGGCGATCTTTTCCGGCGGTCCGGCGATGGTGAAATGCCCTCTCGCACCGGCAAGCTTGGCGAGAAGCTGCCTGAGCGTCGGCTGCTCCCTTGCGACAAGCGCAACCACGGCTTCGGTACGGCTGCGGGACGCCTCGTTCTTGCTGGGATCGGGGAAATCAGCCGGCGACAATGGCCTGTCCAGCGCCAGATGTGAAAAATCAAATCCGCCAAACCGTTGCGACAGGCGATTGCGGCCGACTTCGGGATCGGAGAGTTCGTTGAGTTCGGCGCCATAGCGCTCGGCCTCGGCCTCCGTGGAGCCGATGGTGGGGCTGAACCCCGGCAGGATCAGAACATCCCGGGGATCACGGCCCTCGGCCGAGACCAGCTCCTTGAGATCCGCGTAGAACGCTCTCGCGGTTGCCTTTTCGAGATGCGCCGTGAACACCGCTTCGGCGTGGCGCGCGGCAAACTTTTTGCCCGTGTCGGAGGAGCCCGCCTGGACGAAGACCGGACGGCCCTGCGGCGAGCGCGGCATGTTCAGGGGTCCGAGCACCGGAAAGTGCGGCCCCTTATGATCGATGGCCCGCACCCGCGCGCGGTCGGCGTATCGCCCGCCTTCGCGGTCATCGAGCACGGCGTTGTCGGCCCAGCTATCCCAGAGGCCCCTGACCACCGTCATGTATTCCTCGGCCCGCTCGTAGCGATCGGCATGACCGACCTGTCCGATATGGCCGAAGTTGGCGCCGGCCTGCGGCAGCCACGTGGTGACGATGTTCCACCCGACGCGGCCCCGGCTGATGTGATCGAGCGACGCAAACTGACGGGCCAGGTTGTAGGGCTCGGTATAGGTCGTCGAACAGGTGGCAATGAGTCCGATGCGTTTGGTCGCCATGGCGAGCGCTGCGAGCGACGTGATCGGCTCCAGCCAATTGAACGGCGCATTCTCGACGTCGTTCCAGAGACCAAGGACATCGGCGAGAAAGATCGAGTCGAAAAGGCCGGCTTCCGCCTTCTGTGCCAGATCGACGGTATAGCCGATGTCGGTCAGCGGTAACGGCGACGATCTAGGGTGCCGCCACGCAGCTTCGTGATGGCCACGGCCCTGGATGAAAAGATTGATGTGCATGCGCGGCATCAGACATCCCCAGATCAGACTTCACAAGACTCGCCGACGCTGCGAGGCCGCCTGGCGTGTAAGGGTACTTCAGGGATAATTTACGGCAACTGCGATCATCGAAGCCGTCAGACAATCCGCGCGACGCCTGGAATGCGAAGAATAAGTCCCGCTATCAGATAACAAAGCGCGCAGGCCAGCGAGCCGGTGACGAGGAATTTGACCAGCGCCGGCGCCGCGACGTCCCGCCAGGCCAGCGCAACGCCGACGACGACTGGCGGATGAATGATGTAGATCAGGAATGCGCGGCGCGCCAATGTAGGCCAGACGCCGCTCAGCCGGGCAAACCGCCGCTGGAAAAAACATAACAGCCCAAGAATGAAACCCCAGGCGACGAAGGGCTCCCAGAACGCGTAAACGAGCGCCTGAAGATTTAGGCCGCCTTCGGCCCGCCCATGCAGCCACGGCACTTTGTTGCCGAGCAGCGCGACAAGGGGGAAAATGGCAAAAGCGATCCACGCAATTCGGACCCATCGGCTTTTCAGGCGTTCGGGAATCTGTTCGAGCCATCTCTGCTCGGCGCCGGCGCAGCCCGCTGCAAATAGCACGATGTAGGAAGCGAAATAGCCGAGTTGCAGGAACGCGACGTTCACACCGACCGGCCACTCCAGCCGCAGCAGAAAGGCCGCGATGCCGGTGACGAGAGCGGTGGTCAGCAGAACCATATCGGACGGAAACGGGGCGCGACGCGGCGCTGGCAACCTTCCGGACGCCAGCCGCCACAACAGCCAGACGGCCGCAAAAATCAGCAGCGCCTCGGCAAACCACAGCGGCCCCGGCTCCAGTTTGCCGTGGCTCCAGAGATATTCGAAGACCCGAAGGAAGGGGCGGCCATTTGCGGTCTGGGCCAGCGCCACGGTGATCGGGTGCAGGATGAGAAAGTAGAAGACGAGCGGAATCCCGAGCCTCAAGAGCCGCTCTCTGACAAAACCGGCCGTGCCGTGACGCCGATGCGCTGGCGGCGTGTAATAGCCTGCCAGCAGAAAAAACAGACCCATGAACCAGGCCTGGTTCGCGGTGCAGAACAGAATCAGCAGCAGGCTGCTTGGCGAATTGGACGGGGCAATTTCTCGGTAGTACCAGCCGCCGATGGCTCCGTAGGTGAGCGCGGTGTGGTGAAACAGGACGAGCAAGGTGACGGCCGCGCGAAGTGCATCGATCCCGCCATTGCGTTCCTTTGCGCCGGCTTTGACAGCGTGCGACGATGGCGAGTTTTCGGCTACGGTGATCTGCGCCTCGCGGCGAGC
Source organism: uncultured Alphaproteobacteria bacterium (assembly GCA_963706265.1). Taxonomy (GTDB): domain Bacteria; phylum Pseudomonadota; class Alphaproteobacteria; order Rhizobiales; family Xanthobacteraceae; genus Bradyrhizobium. Next base: position 240,988 of record CAVPLO010000001.1, read on the forward strand.
AATCTTGTCAAGCGATCCGACCGACGATCCGCTCATCGAAAGACGGATCATCGCGGAGTGCCTTACACATCCACATTCGCGCTGAGCGAATTGTCCTGGATGAATTCGCGGCGCGGCTCGACCACGTCGCCCATCAGCTTGGTGAAGATGTCGTCGGCCTCATCGACCTCCTTGACCTTCACCTGCAACAGCGAGCGCTCATTGGTATCGAGCGTGGTCTCCCAGAGCTGGTCCGGGTTCATCTCGCCGAGACCTTTGTAACGCTGAAGCTTGACGCCCTCGCGGCCCGCCTCGGTGATCGCTTCGAACAGGCTTACCGGGCCATGGATGGCCGTCTCGTGATCCTTCCGGCGCAAGGTGCCGGGACGCGGATAGGCTTCCTGCAATCTCGCGGCGTACTCGTCGAGCTTGCGCGCATCGGCCGAACCGAGCAGTGCATCGTCGATGATGGCAAAGTCCTTGACGCCGCGCACGGTGCGCTCGAACGCAAAACCCGCGCCTTCGGTGAAGCGGCCGGTCCAGCCACGCTCGACCTCGTCGGCCAAGGCGTCGAGCCTGCGGGCGATATAATCCGCAGCAGCGTTGGCGGTCGAGATATCGCCGGTGATCCTCGGGCTGAGCACGCCGGCAATCGCCGCCTGCTCGACCACCTTGCGATTATAACGGCTGTGCAGGTTATGCAGCGTAGCCCGGATCACCCGAGCGTCTTCGACCAAAGCCTGCAGGTCTCGGCCGGATCGATCCTCGCCCGAGGCGAGATTGAAGACGCAGTCGTCGAGACCGGTCTCGATCAGATAATCTTCCAGCGCGCGCTCGTCCTTCAGGTACTGCTCGGACTTGCCGCGGTTCACCTTGTAGAGCGGCGGCTGCGCGATATAGAGGTAACCGCCCTCGATCAGCGACGGCATCTGGCGGAAGAAAAACGTCAACAGCAGCGTGCGGATGTGGGCGCCGTCGACGTCGGCGTCGGTCATCAGGATGATCTTGTGATAGCGCAGCTTCGACAAGTCGAAGTCGTCGCGGCCGATGCCGGTGCCGAGCGCCGTGATCAGCGTGCCGATCTGCTCGGAGCTCAGCATCTTGTCGAAGCGCGCGCGCTCGACATTGAGAATCTTGCCGCGCAGCGGCAGCACGGCCTGGAATTCGCGGTTGCGGCCCTGCTTGGCGCTGCCGCCGGCGCTGTCGCCCTCGACGATGAAGAGTTCGGACTTGGCGGGATCACGCTCCTGGCAATCGGCGAGTTTGCCGGGCAGCGAGGCGACATCGAGCGCGCCCTTGCGACGGGTCAATTCGCGCGCCTTGCGGGCGGCTTCGCGCGCGGCGGCGGCTTCCACCACCTTGCCGACGATGATCTTGGCTTCCGCCGGATGCTCCTCGAACCAGGCTGCCAGCGCCTCGTTGATGACGTTCTCGACCACGGGGCGCACTTCCGAGGACACCAGCTTGTCCTTGGTTTGCGAGGAGAACTTCGGATCCGGCACTTTCACCGAAAGCACCGCGGTCAAGCCTTCGCGGCAATCGTCGCCCGTGAGCGCAATCTTTTCGCGCTTGGCCATGGCGTCGGCATAACCGTTGACCTGACGCGTCAGCGCGCCGCGAAAGCCGGCAAGATGAGTGCCGCCGTCGCGCTGCGGAATGTTGTTGGTGAAGCACAGCACGTTCTCGTGGTAGCTGTCGTTCCACCACAGCGCGGCCTCGACGCCGATGCCGTTCATCTCGGCGTTGACCATGATCGGGGCGGGCACCATCGCCTTCTTGTTGCGGTCGAGATATTTGACGAATTCCTCGACGCCGCCCTCGTAATGCATCGCCTCGCGCTTCTCGACCGCATGGCGCATGTCGGACAGCACGATGTTGACCCCGGAATTGAGGAAGGCGAGTTCGCGCAGGCGATGTTCGAGGGTCGCGAAGTCGTATTCGACGTTGGTGAAGGTTTCCGTGGAGGCGAGGAAAGTCACCTCGGTGCCGCGCTTGCCGCGAGCGTCGCCGACGACCTTCAGCGGCGCGACGGAATCGCCGTGGACGAATTCGACGAGGTGTTCCTTGTCGTCGCGCCAGACGCGGAGCTTCAATTTGCTGGACAGCGCGTTGACGACGGAAACGCCGACGCCGTGCAGACCGCCGGAGACCTTGTAGGAATTCTGGTCGAATTTTCCGCCAGCATGCAGCTGCGTCATGATGACTTCGGCAGCCGAAATGCCTTCGCCCTTGTGGATGTCGACGGGAATGCCGCGGCCATCGTCGCGCACGGTAACCGAGCCATCGGCATTGAGAACGACCTCCACCGCGGTCGCATGACCCGCGAGCGCCTCGTCGATGGCGTTGTCGACGACCTCGTACACCATGTGGTGCAGGCCGCTGCCATCGTCGGTGTCGCCGATATACATGCCGGGCCGCTTGCGAACGGCGTCGAGCCCCTTCAACACCCGGATTGATTCCGCGCCATATTCAGCAGGAATGGAACGCTCGTTGTCGGCGCTCGGTTGCCGGGCAGGTTCTGTCATGTGGGGCCTTTGAGATGTCTTCGAATCAGGCGCGAAATCAGGCGCTGATTGGGTCTATTTCTGCCATGAAAGGCGATGCGCGCCTAGCGTAAAGTCCGGGCCAGCAAGCTATTGAAAATATAGGATTTTTAGGAGGATTTTCAAGCCCGCCGAAAGCCGTTTTGGCGGCCGGGGAAAAGCGCAATTCGGTGACTGATTCTGAGAGCCTTTTGGGATTTCTCGCGTCAGGCGCGGCGGGTAATCTGGCCGGAGTCGACGCCAAAAACTTCGCCCGCCGAACCGACATCGGCAAAGGCCGCGGGATCCGCGCCGGTCATCCAAACCTGCGCGCCGAGCGTTGAGAGTTCATCGAACAGCGCCGCGCGGCGACGCGGATCGAGGTGCGCCACCACCTCGTCGAGCAGCAGTAGCGGCGTGATGCCGGTCATTTCCGCGACCAGGCCCGCATGCGCCAGCACCAGGCCGATCAGGAGCGCCTTCTGCTCTCCGGTCGAGGCATCGCGCGCCGGCGTGTTCTTCGGCGCGTAGACGACTTGGAGATCGGTGAGATGCGGCCCGTCGAGGGTGCGGCCGGCGATGGCGTCGCGGGCGCGGTTATTGCGCAAAATGTCCCGGTAGCGGTCCTCCACCGCGGTCGCGGGTTCCGACACCAGCGCGTTTTCCATCCAGCCATCGAGGGCAATCTCTGCGGACGGAAAGGCCGAGGCTTCGCCGCGTGCCCGCAGCATCGCCGCCAATCTGGCCGCGGTCTGGCCGCGCATCGCCGCGACCGCAACCGCAAGTTCGGCCGTTTCGCGCTCGATCGCGTCGCACCAGTGATCGTCGTAGTTGCGCACTTCGAGGAGGCGGTTGCGCGAACGCAACGAGCGATCAAGCGCAGAGACCCGCGCCGAGTGTTCGCTGTCGATGGCGAGCACAAGCCGGTCGAAGAACCGCCGCCGCTCCGACGCCGACCCCAGGAACAGCCCGTCCATGGCCGGCGTCAGCCACACCATTCGCAGGTGATCGCCGAACGCCGCGGCGGAAGCCACCGGCTCGCGGTCGATGCGGCAGCGCCGGCTGACCGAGGCATCCGCCACCGGCGCATCGATGCCGGTGCCGAGCGTCGCCAATCCCAACGCGCCCTCGACTTCGGCGGAAACCGCCCACGAGCCATCGCCCTGATTGTCGGCGACGTCCTCAAGGTTGGCGCGGCGCAGCCCCCGGCCCGGCGACAGGAATGAAATCGCTTCGATGCAGTTGGTTTTTCCGGCGCCGTTCGGCCCCCCCAGTACGACAACGTCGCCGCGCGTCTCAAGGCTGGCCGCGCGATAGTTGCGGAAATGCGTGAGCGTCAAGCGATGAATGCGGGATGGGGTCATGTGTGTGAGACGTCGATCTTTCTTCCCTCTCCCCTTGTGGGAGAGGGTGGCGCCTCGCGCAGTGAGGCGACGGGTGAGGGGTTCCTACGGCTCGGCGAGCTTTGCGAGAATATCCTCCAGTTCGTGTCACGGTCCGACAGAGCGTGCTGACTACCGTCGATTTCGATGACCAGCCGCTTTTCGAAGCACACGAAATCCAGAATGAAGTTTTGAAATGGGACCTGCCGCCGGAATTTAAAGACTTCAAGGCGTCGGTCGCGAAGCAGTCGCCACATGGCCGCTTCAGCGTCGGTGGGATCGCGACGCATCTTTCTTGCGAAATTGCGGACACGCCTAGCGGTCGGCCGATGGTGTGGCGTGTGCGGCAAGGACCCCTCACCCGACGCCTCACTTCGTTCGGCGTCACCCTCTCCCACAGGGGGAGAGGGAAGATAAGCCCGCGGATACAGGGATATCCTACACCCGCATCGGCATCAGCACGTAGAGCGCACCCTTGGAATCCTTGTCCTGCACGAGCGTCGGCGAGCCGGGGTCGGCCAAGCGCAGGACCGCGACTTCGCCCTCGATCTGGGCCGCGATGTCGAGCAGATAGCGCGAGTTGAATCCGATATCGAGCGGATCGGAGGCGTACTCGACCTCAAGTTCTTCGGTAGCACTTCCGGAGTCGGGATTGGTGACCGACAGCACCAGCCGGCCTGCGGACAAGGCAAGCTTGACCGCGCGGCCACGCTCGCTCGAGATCGTCGAGACGCGGTCGACCGCCGCCTCGAAATCCTTCTTGTCGACAACGAGTTCCTTGTCGTTGTTTTGCGGAATCACGCGGCCGTAGTCGGGGAAGGTGCCATCGATCAGCTTCGAGGTCAGAACCACGTTGCCGATGGTGAAGCGGATCTTGCCCTGCGACAGCTCGATTTTGACTTCGGCCTCGTTGTCCTCGATCAGGCGCTGCACCTCGCCGACGGTCTTGCGCGGCACGATCACGCCGGGCATGCCGGCCGCTCCCTTTGGCTGCGTCAAATCGATCTGGGCCAGGCGATGGCCGTCGGTTGCGACCGCGCGCAACGTTGCTGCCTTGGCGCTGCCGGCCGAGTGCAGATAGATGCCGTTGAGATAGTAGCGCGTCTCTTCCGTGGAGATCGCAAACTGCGTCCGGTCGATCAGCCGCTTGACGTCGGCGGCGGCCAGCGTGAACGAATGCGTCATGTCGCCGGCGGCGAGATCCGGAAAATCGTTCTCGGGCAGCGTTTGCAGCGTGAAGCGCGAGCGGCCGGCCCGGATCGCCAGCACCGAGCGGTCGCCGTCGCCCTCCAGCACGATTTGCGCCCCGTCCGGCAGCTTGCGCACGATGTCGTAAAACATGTGCGCGGGAACCGTGGTTGAGCCGGCGGTTGCTGTTTCAGCCGCCAGCGTCTCGGTGACTTCCAGATCGAGGTCGGTCGCTTTCAGTGACAACCGCGCGTTCTCGGCCCGGACCAGCACATTGCCGAGGATCGGAATGGTGTTGCGCCGCTCAACCACGCGATGGACGTGGCCCAGCGATTTCAGGAGTTGCGCGCGTTCGACGGTAACCTTCATTGCCATACCCGCCTGATTCCGAAGAGGGAAAAGCCGGGCGGCTCCGAAAGCGCGCCGCGGCATCTGAACCCCAAAACCCGATCAAAGCTGGATTTGATAAGCTTTTGGGGGGACCCCAAAGTGGCGCGGATGGCGGATAAGCGCAAGGGATGCCGCCAGCCGTTCCCCATCTTTGGGATTTCGCCGGCCTGCTGCCAAGCACCCGATCCGGCCCTCCCCGAACAGGGAGGGCAAGGAGCGCCTTCAGGGCTGCTCGTTCTGCAGTTGACGCTTGAGGGACTCGACCTCCTCCGACAGCGAGACGTCCTTGGCGACCAGAGCCTCGATCTTACGCACGGCGTGCAGAACGGTGGTGTGATCGCGCCCGCCAAACCGGCGGCCGATTTCCGGCAACGAGCGCAGCGTCAGGGTTTTGGCCAGATACATCGCCACCTGCCGGGGGCGAACGACGTTGGCCGTGCGACGCGACGACAACAGGTCGGAGCGGCTCACATTGTATTGCCGGGCCACCACCCTTTGAATGTCCTCGATCTTGATCCGCTTGGGTTCCTGCGGGCGGACCAGGTCGCGCACTTCGCGCTCGGCCATCTCCAGCGTCACCGGCTGCGAGTTGAGCTTGCTGTGCGCCAGCAGGCGGTTGACGGCGCCTTCAAGATCGCGGCCGTTATGGGTGATGGTGCGAGCCAGATATTCCAGCACCTGCTCCGGCACGTCGAAGCTCGCGTGATGGGCGCGGGCGGCGGCGACGCGCGACTTGAGAATGCCGAGCCGCAATTCTTCGCCGAGCGATGCCATTTCCACGACAAGGCCACCGGCGAGCCGCGAACGCACGCGATCATCGAGGCTTTCGAGATCGGAAGGCGGACGATCGGCCGCGATCACGACCTGGCGCCCGGCATCGATCAGCGCGTTCAGCGTATGGCAGAACTCGGCCTGGGTGGATTTGCCTTGCAGGAATTGCAGGTCGTCGATCACAAGCACATCGATGCCGCGCAAGGCCTCCTTGAAGGCCAGCGCCGTCTGCGTCTTCAACGCGGCGACGAAGCCGTACATGAACTTCTCGGCCGTCAGATACAGCACCTTGCGCTCGGTGCCGGAATTGCCGGCCCAGGTCACGGCCTGCAACAAATGGGTTTTGCCAAGCCCAACGCCGGCATGGATATAGAGCGGGTTGAACATCACGGGATCGCCGCGGCGGCCTTCGGCGACCTGACGCGCCGCCGCATGGGCAAGCGTGTTCGAGCGGCCGATGACGAAGCTCGCAAACGTCAGGCGCGGATCGAGCGGCGAACCGCCGAGCGCATCGTGACTGGCGGAAACCGGCGCGATCGCCACTGAGCGCAGTTCTACCGCCGGACGGTTGTCCGGCCGTTCGACGCGCCGCGGGTCGAGCTGCGCGTGAGCAGCGTCCTTGGCCGGCGCCGCACAACGCATCGCCGTGCGCACGCTGAGATCAATGCGATGCACTTTCGGCATTTCGGCCTGCCAGCAGGTCAGAACGCGCTCGGCGTAATGCGCCTGAATCCAGCTCTTGAGAAAGCGCGTCGGAACCGAAAGATGGACGCTCTCATCGTGCACGCTTTCCAGATCCATCCGGGCAAACCAGCTCGTGTAGACGTCTTCACCTACGCTCGAACGCAACCTTCCTTTCACACGCGACCAGCGGTCCTGTTCGATATTTGTCATTGTCTGAAGCTTTTCTGTGGGGGTCATGAAGAAATCTGCCGATGCTGATGGGTGGAAACCACGGTGCATGTGCCGCACGGGAGCAGCCTGGCGCGAAGCCCCTTTCAGCCATAGCTCGGCCGTTCGGCGAAACGCCGTCAGGTGGATCTTGGGCTGGAGAGAAGCTTCGCGGGCTAGCGCGTACTCGACGGTCTGTCCGGAGTTCGCGCGAGAGGCAGTGGGCTCACCGCCTCCAAGGCATTGTTCAATACCTTGATATTCAAGGCACCGTTGTTCGCAATTGAACCGAGATCAAAAATTGCAATGATTTTATACATGCTACCTCCCCCTCCCGCCGCGACCAGGCGCAGCAAGTAGTCACTCCAAATCGTCTCAAATCGACCGGCGACGCCTGAAACCGAAAAGTCCGTTCAAGCCGCTACGCCACTCGCTCCGCCCGCCTCACCCTAACTCTACTCGCGCGCTTCGCTTTCCCTGCCGCCGGTTGGACTGTTTCGTATCTCTCTATTTGGCCGGCGAAACACGAAAGCTTCGCCTTGAGAAATTTCGACACAGAACCGCCTTACCCATATTGCTATGGGTTCGAACCCAACGATCGCTTGGAGAGCGTCGCTAACGCGCACACCGCCGCCGATTTGCACGTCCGCCCCGGTCCTTAATCCGCGCTGGTCTCAAGAGCCGTGGGCGCTGCGAACGATCTAAGAGATACAGCAAGCTTCATTTCCCGCAACGAAAATGATTCAGCTTCATCGCTTGCAAAAACGACTTGGCGTTTGGCCCGATCGGCAGGCGGTTTTCCAGCAAAGCTGCAAGGTTTTGAATCTGTGCGGGGATTCGAAACGAAAAGCCGCCGTCACAATTCAGGCCACACTAAAAATAAAAATCATAAATTGGTCATGTTTGACGGAGGCGGGATCGAATTTTCAAACAAGCCGTTAGCGCTATGCCGATAAGTGACTACGCAAACGCGTTTTTTTTTGCTCGTCGAACAAGGGTAACCTTCGACACCGCACCGCACTCTGGCATGGCAATTTTTTTGAGGGCGCACTCTCGACGCGCCGGCTGCGCCTTCGCCCTCCGTAAAAGCACTGGCTTTCGCAACGACCAGCCCGAAAAAGCCCGGATGAATTTTCGTCGGCCGGGAAATATCCCGCAAAAAACAAAAGCCCGGCGATGCCGGGCTTTTTCTGTCTTGCTTTCGGCTGGTTTATTTTGCCAGCTTGGCGATCTGATGCACCAGCCGTGAAACCTTTCGGCTCGCGGCATTCCTGTGAATGATGTTGCGCTGCGCGGCCCGCATCAACTCGGGCTCGGCGCCCGCCATTGCCTTGAGCGCTGCATCGCGGTCGCCGCGCTTGATCGCCTCTTCGACCGAGCGCACAGAATTGCGCATCTCGGTCCGGCGCGATTTGTTGACGATGGTACGGCGGGCAATCTTGCGCGTCGCCTTCTTGGCGGAAGTCGTATTGGCCATGTTCTCAAATGTCCTTCGGCAGTGACCGATCGCGGGTGGGCGAATGATGGCCCACGGTTTGCCTGATCGACGCTGATTGTTTTCGGGTGCTCTATCGAGAATGCCGCTCCGGAAGTTCGTGCTCCGGCAATAGCAGTCAAAAGAACAGCGGCGGCGGGATTGCGCCCGCCGCCAATTGAGGGGTCTTATAGAGGCCGCAGGATGCAGCGTCAACGCCTTCAAGGAACCCATCCGGGGCTCCGGAGCGGAGCGTATTGTCCGATAAGATGCTGACGAGGTTGAATTTCCGCCACCGCGCCGTTAATGGCTGACAGCGATGGGACACGGCAGATAATGGGTGAGGCATGATCCGCGGCTTTTTCCGTCTGGTGGGATTACTGCTGCTGGCCGGCGGGTTTATTTTCATGGTCTATGACGGGGCGAGGTACGTCGCCGACAATACCCTGCGCTTCACCCGCTTTGGGGAGTTCTGGAACGACGTCCATCAATCCAGCCAGCAAGCCTTCCGGACCTGGGTGGAAGCTCATTCGCCCTGGCTCTGGAACGATGTGGTTCGCGTCATTCTCGAGCAGCCGGTTTTTGCCGTGATGGCCGTGCTCGGGATCTTGCTGATGCTGCTGTTCCGGCCGAAGAAGCCGTTGATCGGCTATTCCAGGGACTGACTGCGACAATCGGGCGGATTGCGCTGCGCTGTCATGAGGTAACGGGGCTGCCCGTTTTCGCGTAACGACCTATATTAGGGCTGCGGCTTGTCGCAGCCGGGGTCGGAAAGCGGCCCCGTCCAGTGCGGCGAATTTGAAGTTCCTATCAGTTTCCCTGCCAGTTCGTTATAGGAACTTCAAATTCAAAGCCGCACTGAAAACCCAATAATAGCTAGAGCTCCTTTGATTCCGAAGTTCGCATCAGAGGTTGCTGCGATTGCTTGCGAACTTCGGAATCGGAGCTCTAGCGAGGTAACCCATGCTTTTCATGCGCAAGACCACCAGTTTGCCGAGCGCCACCGAGGCGCTGCCGGGCCGGGCCGATCCCATTCCGACTGCGACGCGGCACTTCGTCAACGGCCATCCGCTGCAGCCGCCTTATCCTGCGGGCCTTGAGCAAGCGGTGTTCGGGTTGGGCTGCTTCTGGGGCGCGGAGCGCAAGTTCTGGGAACTCGGCGACGGCGTCTACGTCACGGCCGTTGGATATGCCGGCGGCCATACCAAAAACCCGACCTATGAAGAGGTTTGTTCAGGCCGCACCGGTCACACCGAAGTGGTGCTGGTGGCGTTCGATCCGGCCAAGATCTCCTACGATCGGCTGCTGAAGGTGTTTTGGGAAAGCCACAACCCGACACAGGGCATGCGCCAGGGCAACGACGTCGGCACCCAATATCGCTCCGCGATCTACACGTATGGCGATGCGCAGCGCGACGCCGCGGTCGCCTCAAAAACCGCCTACCAGAAGGCGCTTGCGGCCAAGGGTCTCGGCACCGTCACGACCGACATCGCACCGGCAGGTCCGTTCTATTTCGCTGAAGACTATCATCAGCAGTATCTGGCCAAGAACCCGGCCGGCTATTGCGGACTGGGCGGGACCGGCGTGTCTTGCCCGCTTCCGACGGGCGTCACGGCCTGATCGCATCCGCCTGGAAAGCGGCCGCCGCTCCCGGCCCCGCTCATCCACGACGGGCGACGCGCGAAACAACGATTTGTTAACCATGTCAGGTGCAAGACTGAGGCTGTCTCGTTAATAAGGATAGCCCGGTGCGGCTCACGCGCGCGCTTTTATTGCCGGTCACTGCTGCCATGGCCGCGCTTGCGCTTGCGGGCTGCATGCAAACGGGCTCGCAGGTTGCGATGGGGCCGCGCAGCGACCTCGACGCCATGGCCTATGGCCAGCCGTCTTATTCTTCCTATTCGACAGCGTCGGCCGATTCCGGCGGCGCCATCAGCGCGCTGCACGCGAGCTTTACCGCCTCCCCGCACGGCAGCTATTCGCCGGTAGCCAATGCTTATGCCGCAGCTCCCGCCGCGGCCACGCATGATGCCCCCTATCACCTCGATGCCGGCGACAGGCTGCGCGTCGTGGTCTTCGGCCAGGAAGGCCTCACCAACACCTACGCGATCGATGCCGGCGGCGCGATCACCATGCCCCTGATCGGCGCGGTCGCCGCGCGCGGCAAAACCCCGGCCGGACTTGCCGCCGATATCGCAGCGCGCCTGCGCAACGGCTATATCCGCGAACCCTCGGTGGCGGTGGAAGTCGAAAGCTACCGGCCGTTTTTCATTCTCGGCGAGGTCGCAGCCCCCGGCCAATATCCCTACGTGCCCAACATGAGCGTCGAAAGCGCGGTGGCGATTGCCGGCGGCTTCTCGCCCCGCGCCAGGCGCGACAGCGTCACGTTGACCCATAACGCCAGCCGCGTCGTCGTCCCGCTCGGCACCTCGATCAGTCCCGGCGATACCGTCCTCGTCGGCGAACGCTGGTTCTGAGCCTCAGAGCTTCAGATATTTGCCGAAGAAATCCATGCTGCGCGGCCAGGCGATATCGGCGCTTTTCTTGTCGTAGCTTGCGCGTTCGTCACAGTTAAAGCCGTGCTGGGCGCCGTCGTAGACGTAGACCTCGACGTCGGGGCGTTTGCTGCGAATGGTCGCTACGTCTGCCAGCGGAATGCCCGCGTCCTTTTCACCAAAATGCAGCTGCGTCGGCACTTTCGGCTTGTCGTCGGCAGAACGCGCGATCGCACCCCCGTAATAGCCGATCGCGGCCTTCAGGCCGGAGAGCTTGGTCGCGGCGGCGTAGGCAATGCTGCCGCCGAGGCAAAAGCCGACGATGCCGACCGGACCGACGTCCTTCACGGCATCGATGGCGGCCTGGGTATCGCGCAGCATCGCGGCCCAATCCGGATTGGCGACGAACTTGCGCGCCACCGCGACTTCGTCCGGCGAATAGCCCGACTGGAAATTCGGCTCGATGCGATCGAAGATGGACGGGGCGACCGCGACATAGCCTTCGCGCGCGAGGCGGTCGCATATCGAACGGATGTGGTGATTGACGCCGAAGATCTCCTGGATCACGACCACCGCCCCCCTCGGCGCGGAGACGGGATCGGCACGGTAGGCGCCAAATTGAAAATGATCGGAAGCAGTTAGTTTGATGTCGTGTCCCACGGTTAGCTGCCCTTCTGACCTGCTGCCGAGGCAATGTACGGCGAAGCGGGCCGACGCGCAAAACGACGCGTCGGTCCGGGCGGTACCCCGACACATACTTCTTATTCCCGGCGCGGCGCTGCCTCGCGGGGTCTCATCGCCCCCGATATTCCGGGCAGCAAAATTACGACAATATAGCTGCCGCAACGCACAACCGTGCCGACGGCGGATTTTCGTTGCCTCACGAACGGATCGCTATCATTGTCTGTTTTGGCACCATCCCGGTGGGTGTCGTACCAACAACAAAAAAATGAGTTCCGCCGTAAGCGGTTTTCATGCACCGGCAGGGAAAGAAACCTATGCCTAATCTCAATATCAATGGGCGGAATATGTCCGTCGAGGCGGCGAACGATACGCCGCTGCTTTGGGTCATCCGTGAGCAATTGCAGATGACCGGCACGAAGTTCGGATGCGGCGCCGGACTCTGTGGCGCCTGTACCGTTCACATCAACGGCGAAGCTGTCCGGTCCTGCCAGACGCAGGTGAGCGACGCGGTCGGCAAGAAAATCACCACCATCGAAGGTCTGTCGGCCAAGGGCGACCATCCGCTGCAGAAAGCATGGATCGCCGAGCAGGTGCCGCAATGCGGATACTGCCAATCCGGCCAGATCATGCAAGCGGCTTCGCTGCTTGCGAAGAATTCCGATCCGACCAAAGAACAAGTGGTTGCGCACATGGACGGCAATCTCTGCCGCTGCATGACCTATTCGCGCATTCAGAAGGCGATCATGCGCGCAGCCTCCGAGATGCGCACAGCCTCAAACTCCGGCACCGAGCGGAGGCCCACATGAATTCGCACAGCAAAATCACCTCGCATGAGCCGGCCGATCTGAGCCGCCGCTCATTCCTCGTCGGCTCCGCGGCTAGCGGCCTCGTGCTTGGCTACGCCGCGCTTCCCGGCATGAACCAGGCTTTTGCCGCAGCGAGCAATTTCGATCCGAGCGTTTGGTACTCGATCGCGCCGGATGGAATTGTCATGGTCACCAGCGGCAAGGCCGATATGGGCCAGCACATCGCTTCCACCATGGCGCAGATCATCTGCGAAGAACTCGGCGCCAAATGGAAGGACATGCGGGTTCAACTCGCTTCCAACGATCCGAAGTTCAACGACCCCGTGCTCGGCGCCATGGTTACCGGTGGCAGCTGGAGCACGATGATGAACTTCGATGCGATGAGCCGCGCGGGTGCCGCGGGGCGTATCGCCATGGCGGAAGCCGCCGCGGCCATCTGGGGCGGCATACCTGCCGGCCAATTGATCGTACGCGATTCCACGATCACCGATCCGAAGTCGAAGAAATCGATGACGTTCGCCGACGTCGTCAAGAGCGGAAAGATCACCAAGACCTTCACCGCCGATGATCTCAAGGCGATCAAGCTGAAGACCCCCGACCAATACACCATGATCGGCGTTTCGGTCCCGCAGCTCGACATCCCCGGCAAGACCAACGGCACGACCAAATACGGCATCGACGTCATGCTGCCGGGCATGGTCTACGGCAAGCTCGTCACCCCTCCGGTGCGCTACGGCGCCACGGTGAAATCGGTCGACGACAGCGCCGCCAAGAAAATCCCGGGCTTCATCAAGGCGGTCACCCTCGACGACAAGACCGCAACGACGACGGGATGGGTGGTCGCGGTGGCGAACAACTATGCCAGCGCAACCAAGGCGGCCGCGGCACTCAAGATCACCTATGACGGTGGTCCCAACGCCAAGCTGTCGAGCGAATCCCTGTTGGCGGAAGCCAAGCGGCTTCAGGGCCTCGACGACTCCGGCCTGTTCTTCGTCAAGGACGGCGACACGGCAGCGGCCTTTGGCACGGCGGCAAAGGTGCTGGAGGCGGAATACACCACCAGCATCAACATCCATGCGCCGATGGAGCCGATGACGGCTGTAGCGGAGCAGAAGGGCGACATCTGGCACGTCTACACCGGCAACCAGTTTCCGACGCGATCCGGTGCGATTGCGGCGGGAGCTGCCGGGGTCGACCCGAAATTTGTCGTGCTGCATCAGATGTGGCTCGGCGGCGGCTTCGGCCGGCGTCTCGAGGGCGACATGCTGGTGCCGGCGGTGCAGGCGTCGAAAGCCGTCGGCAAGCCGGTCAAGATCATCTACACGCGCGAAAACGACATGACGATGGACTTCTCGCGCCCGTTGACGTTCCAGAAGGTCAAGGCCGGGCTTGACGGCGACGGCAAGCTGGTCGCGATGAACCACGACGTGGTCGCGGCCTGGCCGACCAAGCGATGGGGCATTCCTGCCTTCCTGTCGCCTTCGGTCGACAAGAAGGGCGCGCTTGACGCGTTCACGGTGAATGGTGCGGACTTCTTCTATTCCGTTCCCAATCACAATGTTCGCGCCATTCTCAACGAGATGGCCCAGACCGCAACGCCTTCGGGTCAGTTGCGGTCGGTCGCACCCGGCTGGACCTTCTGGGCAGTCGAAAGCATGGTTGACGAACTTGCGCATGCGGCGGGCAAGGATCCGGCACAGTTCCGGATCGAAATGCTCGACGGCAAGGGCGCCAACAACGGCGGCGCGCAGCGGCTGCGCAATACTCTCCTCGCAGCCATGGGCCTCGCCGGCTACGGCACCAAGCCATTGCCGAAGGGCGAGGGCATGGGCGTCGCCTGCGTCTCCTCGCAGGAAAGAGCAACGGCAAGCTTCACCGCTTGTGTGGCCCATGTCGCGGTTGCGCCGAGCGGCGAGGTCAAGGTCAAGAAACTGACCGTGGCCACCGATGTCGGCACGCAAGTGCATCCCGACAACATCCGCGCCCAGGTCGAAGGGGCGGCATTGTGGGGTGTCTCGATTGCGCTGTACGAGAAGGGGACGCTGAAGGACGGTGGTATCGAACAAACCAATTTCGATACCTATACGCCGATGCGGATGAGCCAGCTCCCGGAAGTCGCCGTCAACGTCATCGCCAATGGCGAGCATGCTACCGGCGTCGGAGAGCCGGCGGTAACCGTGATCGCGCCCGCGCTGGCGAACGCGATCTTCAACGCCAGCGGCGCGCGCGTGCGCTCGCTGCCGATATCAGCGGAAGCGGTCAAGGCAGCGATGAAGGCCTAAGAGCCTTCAAACCAACGACAATTACCAGCCGCCGGAGCGTTTCTCCGGCGGCTTTTTCATACCAGGACTCGTTCGTTCAAATTTTATCTTCAACAAAAGGCGCCTGTTCACGATCTCTCTTAAGCCTCGGGGAATGTCTTCTCGGTTAGGTTGCGGGTCACGGTCCGCGCGCATCCCATGAGGGTCCATGTCAGCCCAAGCCCCAAAACGCCGCCTGCTGCTGGCGTCCGACAACCAAGAACAAAGTCGCGAACTGGAACGCATCCTTCAATCGGTCAGCGAGGTGCACACCGTTTCGACGTCGGAACTCCCCGACGCGCCGGCCGACCAGATCTCCGGCATCGTCGTGGATATCAACCTGCGCTCCGCCGAAAGCGTGCAGCGGGTGCGAAACAAGCTGCAGCATGAATCCTATCGCGCGATGCCGCGCCTGTTCGTTCTGGCCGATGCGCTTCATCATGGGTCGATGCAGGCCTGGGCGCTCGGCGCCACCGATACGATATCGCGGCCGCTCGATGCGGCCGGCATCCTGCAGCGCATCCGCGCCGCCTTCCCCGACAGTCAGGGTTTCGATTCGACTGACCGGGGACGGACCTTGAACCGGGGCGTGGCCGCCGCCCATGAGGTGATGGTCAAGATTTTCCAGAAGCTTCCGGCAGGCGAGCCGCTGAAGTTCAGCGACATCGTTCAGGCTGAAAACAGGATTCTCAAGGCCATCAAGCATTCTTCCCTGCGGGAGTGGTTGACGACCGTCGGCTGTCACCACACCGACACCTATCGTCACTGCCTGTTCGTAACCGGCTTTGCCGTTGCCTTTGCGCAGCATCTCGGCATGCGCGAGGACGACCAGCGCCGCCTGGTGCGGGCAGCACTTCTGCACGACGTCGGAAAGGCGTTCATCCCGACCGCCATTCTGGACAAGCCGGGTCTGCTCGACGAAGAGGAAATGAGCGAAGTCCGCAAGCACCCGCGCCTCGGCTATGAGACGTTGGTGGCGCAGGGCGGCTATCCGCCGGAGATGCTGGATGTCGTCCTGCATCACCATGAATTCCTCGACGGCACCGGCTATCCCGACGGCCTGCGCGCTGAAGCGATCAGCGACATCGTGCGGCTGACGACGATCGTCGACATCTACGCGGCCCTCATCGAGCAGCGTCCGTATCGGGTGCCCTTTACCCACGCCAAGGCTTTCGCGACCATGGAGCAGATGGAAGGCAAGCTCGACGTGCATCTGCTGCATGCCTTCAGGCCGGTGACGTTGGGCGCGTATTGATAGTCGCTCAGGCGACTGCGCTCTCGTAGGACGAAATCTCGATCAGGCTGCCGTCAGGATCGCGGCAATAGACCGATCGCAGGGCGCCACGGGCGCCCTGTTTCGTCACGGGACCTTCCTCGATTGCAACCCCGCACGCCTTCAGATGCGCCACCACCTGCTCCGGCGTGCTCGAGGTGAGAAAACACAGATCGTCGCTGCCGGGCATTTCATGGTCGGCGGTGAACCACTCGACCTTGTCGGCGCCGCGCGGCCGCACGTTGATCTTCTGGTGACCGAACATCAGCGACGTCCTGACCGGCTTGCCGTGGCCGGGATCGAATACCCTGACCTCCATGCCCAGCACCTTCCGGTACCAATCGGCCGAACGCGCCACGTCGGCGACATTGATCACGATATGGTCGAGCGCGTTGACTTTCATCCAGCAATCCTTTCGTCGCATTCCCGGCACAGGTCTGACGCTGGCCGCGTCAGATTTTGTTTGTTACAACGCGAGTTATGTTCAGTTCAACAAGATCGAGCCTCTAAAAAATCAGGCTCGGCGCAGGGAGGACCACACGATGTTCCGCCGTACCGCGATAGTTCTGCTGGCGCTCGGCCTTTGCGCTATCGCCGCACCATTCAGCCCGGCAACCGCGCTCGATTACCCGACGCGGCCGGTCCGGTTCATCGTCGGCTATCCGGCCGGCGGTTCCACCGACATCATCGCCCGTCTGATCGGACAAAAATTATCGGAGCGGCTTGGCCAGCAATTCGTGGTCGAGAACAAGCCCGGCGCGGGCAACAATATCGGGACCGAGACCGTGGTCAGAGCCGATCCCGACGGCTACACGGTGCTATTGGTCAACCCCGCCAATTTCATCAACACCTCGCTCTACGCCAACCTCGACTTCAATTTCGTCCGGGATATCGCACCGGTTGCCAGTTTTCTTCGCGTCCCGAACGTGATGACGGTGGCCAAGGAAGTGCCCGCCAAAACGGTCGCCGAATTCATCGCCTATGTGAAGGCCAATCCCGGCAAGGTGAACCTCGCATCATCGGGCAATGGCACGTCGGTGCATCTGTCCGGCGAAATGTTCATGGCGATGACGGGCGCGAAGATGCTGCATGTGGCCTACAAGGGCGCAGCGCCCGCCACCACCGACCTGCTCGGTAATCGCGTCCAGGTGATGTTCGACAACATGCCTTCGATCATCGGGCATATCCGCGGTGGCGCGTTGCGGGCGCTGGCGGTGACCACGGCGGAGCGATCGCCGGAGCTGCCTGACGTGCCGACCGTCGCCGAGACAGTTCCCGGCTATGAAGCAAGCGCGCTGTTCGGGATGGGGGCGCCGGCCAAGACGCCGCCGGAAATCATCGCCAAGCTGAACCACGAGATCAACGAAGTGCTGGCGGAGCCCGAGGTCAAAAAGCGCCTGACCGAACTCGGCGGCGCACCGCTGATAACGACGCCGGAAGATTTCGGCGCGATGATCAAGGCCGAGACCGACAAGTGGGCGACGGTCGTCAAATCCGCCGGCATCAAGATCGAATAATTTGGCGATGCCGGCACCAGAGCGTCCGGTGCCGGCATGACGATATCAGGTGCCGTCCGCCGCGGACATCGCAGCGGTATCTGCCGGCTTGGACGAATCTGCGACCGGCGCGCTCGCCGGCTCGGGATCAAACCCAAACAGCTCAACAAGGAACTTGTAGTATTTCGGCAGCTTTTCCTTCAGTTGCGCGCGGGTGTGCGGCTCACTCAGGGTTCCTTTTCCGGCCAGGAAAACGCTCGCGGTCACCGCGAAGAATTCCTGCGGGTTCGTCATCGCGTACTCTTCCTTGGGGAAGGCGTTCTTGCTTACGGCCTTGGCGTACATGGCCTTGATGCCGAGATTCTCCAATCCTCCGCCCATCAGCTTGTTGTGATAGGCGTGGAGCAGCTCATGAAGGATAACCGGGTCCTCGGCATATTTCAGCATGTTGGGCCGCAGCTTGATGACGCCGGTGCCGGCATCCGCCGCCAGATCGACGAAATTCGGGTTGCTCCAGCTCATGGTCTTGGAATCCCAGATCGTGAAGGAGCGGGTCCGCGCCGTCGACGTTTCCGGAGGGACCGAACTGTAGCAGGCGATCGGCGGGCCCAGGTCGGTGCACGCCATTTCGCTGGCGACGATCGGAACCGTACGGAAGAACTGCAGCACCTTCGGGCTGAGCCCGACATTCTCGACGACGTCGAGCTCCTTCTGCAGAAGTTCGGTGATCGCCGCCTTGTCCTTTCGGTCGACATTTTCGGACAGGTCGTAAATGTAGCCGCGATAGGTCTCGAAGCCCGGCGGCACCTCGTTGGCGGCCGGCTCGACCTGGATAACTCGCGGGCCTGCGTCCGCAAAGCTCGAGGCGAATGAGAGTATGAAAACAACAGATGTACGTCAGAAGCAGCCCGCGCATGGTTTTCCCCACTGTATTGATGTTTGACGATCGATGATGCGATCGATCGGCCATTACGAAGAGCCGCATCATAGCGCTGCGAACTTGCAACGCGGTTTCGCCGTTCGCGGCAACTTTGCGCGCGGCATTTCGGCTCCATTAACCATGCGGGCCTGCCGCGCGAGCAAGCGGGGCTATTCTGGACACGTCTCTGAGAACGATGCGCCAGACGCCAACCCGCTACGAAAATGCTAATCATCAAGGTTAAAAATCAGACACCAGTGCTGGTCTGATCATATCCCCGCGCCAGGATTCCGCGTTGGAACTCCGTTGAAATCGAAGCGGCCCCTGGCTAGAGGCGAACCTGCTGCCACCGACAACAAGACCGGGAGAAACGGCGATGATGGAAGGCTTCAAGAAGGAAATATTGCATGTGAACGGCGTGGACATCGTGCTGCGCCATGGCGGAAAGGGACCGCCGCTGCTCCTGATGCATGGCAACCCGTTCACGCACCTGTCCTGGAATCGCGTGGCGCCCGACCTCGCCCAACGCTTCACGGTGGTGACGCCGGATCTACGTGGCTACGGCGACAGTTCCAAGCCTGACGGCGGCGACGACCACTATGCCTACTCGTTCCGCGAGATGGGCAAGGACATGGTCGAACTGATGAAGAAGCTGGGATTCGAGACATTTTCAGCGGCCGGCCATGATCGCGGCGCGCGCGTCCTGCACCGGATGTGCCTCGACTACCCCGAGAAAATCAGCAAAGCCTGTTTTGTCGACATGCTGCCTCAGCATCATCTCCTCAATAATGTAACGCTCAACTGGGGCAAGTTCTCCTGGCATTGGTTCTTCATGATCCAGCCGACGCCATATCCGGAGACGATGATCAACAACGATGCGGAATTCTTTCTTCGCAAGAAATTGTCGAAGACCGATAAAGGCACGAGCTTCTTCGTGCCGGAAGCGCTCGATGAGTACATTCGCTGCATCAAGAATCCGCGAACCGTCTACGCGATGTGCGAGGACTATCGCGCCACCGTATCCTGCGACCTTGAGATGGATACGGCCGATTTCAATGCCGGAAAACGGGTGACGTGTCCCACTTTCCTGTTGTGGGGCGCCACCGGCGGCGTTGGCCGCAACCACAATGCGAAAGAGGTCTGGTCGAAATATGCGACCAATATTGTCGGCACGTCTGCCGCGCCGGCCGGGCATTATGTGCAGGAAGAGGCACCGAAAGAGACTCTTCAGGCCATGCTGGGGTTCTTTGCGGATTGAAGCGCCACAGGAGATGGGGCGGCCACGATCCACACACATGATCTTGGACTACCTCTACCTCGACGAACCGGGCTATAATCTCCCAACTGTGACCGGCGAACGTGCTTGCCGGCCGCCTTCGCCGGCAAATATGATATGACCACGCCCGTGGAACCAAGGAGCTCTCTGATGGCCATAACCAGTTCTCTTACCACGGCGCTGCCGCCCGCAATCCCGGTGCGCGAGATCCTGCCTTGGGCGATTTTCAGCGGCTTGCTGCTGGTGCTTGGCATCTATTTTGTCGGCGTGGAGGAAGGCGCCTTGGCCATTTTCAACGGCATGTACGTGCACGAATTTGTCCATGACGGCCGCCATCTGCTCGGCTTCCCCTGTCACTAGCTCGGGTCCTCTGACGCCGGGCTCGCAAGTCTCGCTTTGACAGACCGGACGCTTGAGTCCGAGGAAGGCCTCCATGACCGGAAAACTGCTCGTGCGCGGCATGCTGTTTGGCCTGGTGGCCGGGCTTCTTTCCTTTGGCTTCCTCAAGCTTGCCGGCGAGCCTTCGGTCGACCGCTCGATCGCTTTTGAAAGCGCGATGGAGCAGACCAAGGCGGACGAGGCCAAAGCCAAGGGGCTTCCCGTGCCGGCCGAAACTCCCGAACTCGTCAGCCGCTCCGTTCAGGCCGGCATTGGATTGCTGAGCGCGGTTGCCGTCTACAGCACCACCTTTGGCGGCATTTTTGCGCTTGTCTTTGCGCTTGCCTATCGCCGCATCGGCGACTTTGGCGCACGGGCCACGTCTGCCTTGCTCGCGGCGGCCGGTTTCGTCAGCGTGTACCTAGCGCCGATGCTGAAATATCCGGCCAACCCGCCGTCGGTCGGTCTGGCTGAGACGATCGACATGAGGACGAGTCTTTACTTTGCGATGATTCTGATTTCGCTGGCCGCGATGGTTGCCGCCGGAATGCTGCGGCTTCGGCTCAATCAACGCTTCCGCACCTGGGACGCGGCGCTGATCGCCGCCGGCGTTTACGTTGTGATCGTCAGCGCCGTCGCGTTTGCGTTGCCCGGAGTCAACGAGGTACCCGAAGGCTTCCCGGCGACGGTGTTGTGGCAATTCCGGATCGCGTCGCTGGGCGGGCAAGCCATCATGTGGGGAGCACTCGGCCTGTTGTTTGGCGCCGCCGCCGAGCGGGTGGTCGCCGAGGGCGAACCGGCGTTGCGAAGTGCGGCGAATTTGAAGTTCCTATCAGTTTCGTCGCGAGTTCTATATAGGAACTTCAAATTCAAAAGCCGCACTAAAAACCAATAATTGCTAGAGTTCCTTATGATTCCGAAGTTCGCATCAGAGGGCGCCGCAAGAGCTAGCGAACTTCGGAATCGGAACTCTAGTTCTGCCGTCTGAGTTTTTCCAGGGCGTTCGGTGAAGCATGACGATGCGTCTTCATCTGCTTTGCTCGGCTTCGACCGCCTCAATCAGTTCTGTCGCCTTTGCCGCTGACGAGCCGCTCAATTCCAGGGGACAGGAAAGCCTCTCCAGCCTTTCCGGCCGCCTTCCCTCCTGCGACATCGTCTTGCGTAGTCCCGCGCTTTGCGCCGAACAAACGGCCGACGGCCTCGCGCTTGCCTCCGCCATCGAGCCGTTGCTGCGCGATTGCGATTTCGGCCGCTGGGCCGGACGGTCGCTTGAAGACGTGCAAGCCGATGAGCCAGCCGCGATCGCGGATTGGCTGCGAAATCCGAACGCCGCGCCTCACGGTGGCGAATCTTTTGCTGACGTGACGAAGCGCGTCGCCGGATGGATGGACCAGATGCTCACCAAGGCCGGCTCTGTCCTCGCCATTACGCATGGCCTCGTGATCCGTGCCGCGATCGCCCACACGCTTGGCGTGGGCCCCGAGGCCTTCCGGCATATCGACGTCGCCCCCCTCGCCAGAACCAGACTGTCGGGCGGAGGCGGACGCTGGACGCTCGCCTCGCTGGTCTCGCCGAGGGACCTGCGATGACGGGCTGCAATAGCATGACAGGTCGCGCCTGGCGATTCGTGCTGATCACCGTCCTGTCGATGCTCGCGGTTACCCCGGCTTACGCTCATCATCAGGGGTCAAATGCCGGACCGATACGCGGCGTCGCCATTCCCGCGATTTCCCATGGCGAGATGCCGGTCGTCGCCAGATATCGAAGCCAGGTGCTCGATCTCGCGGCCCGCCAGCCGGTGACGGATCCGACCTTGCGCCGGCTCACCGGCTTCGTGAGCCTGCAAACCTTTGCATGCTTTTGGGGACTCGTTCCCGGCAGCCTCGCCGACGAGCAAAGCCCTTTCAATGAATGCTCCCATGCCTATCTGGCCGGCGTGCGGGCGCTGCTGGCGCATATGGCGGCGATGCCCGGCAACCAGTCCGTGGCAAAGGGCATCGTGGCGCGCATGGATGCCGAGATCGCTGACGATCCCAACCGCAACGTCGTGTGTTCGAACAGCAGTGAGACTTTCGACAGTGCTGATGTGATCGGGCCGGACTGGCAACTCGCGCCGATGCATCTGCCGACCGTTCTGACCTTCTCGGCGTTTGTGCTGCTGGCCGCGAGCGGCCTCGCTGCGGTCCGCCGTCGGCGGCTGTTCCGCACGACCTGATCCTATTCCTGATGCTGCGTGTCCGCGCCGCTAACGTCGCGTCGTGAATTGATCCGCTGCGCGCCGGCATTCCCACTTCGCGCGTTCCAGGTCCGGCCGGTCGTCTTCCGTCTCCGGATAACCGAGGCAGAGATATCCGATGAACTTCCACGACGCTGGCAGATCGAGGATTTCGTTGATGCGCGCGGGATTCAGGATCGATACCCAGCCAAGCCCGATCCCCTCGGCGCGCGCCGCAAGCCACATCGAGCAGATCGCGGCCACGACCGAATATTCGATCATTTCCGGCATCGTCATGCGCCCAAGGCCGTGACCCGTCTGGCTCGCCTTGTCCGCGAATACCGCGAGATGACCGGGCGCTTCCTCGAGCCCGGCGAGCTTGAGCGTCGCGTATTGCGAGGCGCGGTCGCCTGAGTAAGACCGCAGCGCCTCGGCGTTGCAGGCCTTGAAATCCTCGATCACGGCGCGGCGCCGTGATGGGTCTTCGACAATGACCAACCGCCACGGCTGGCTCAAGCCGACGGAAGGCGACAGGCAGACGGTCTCGATCAGCCGCTCGATCGCGCCTTGCGGAAGCGGATCGCGGCGAAAACGCCGCACGTCGCGGCGCCACACAAACAGCTCGTGCAGTTGCCGGCGAAATGCTTCGTCGAATGCGACCATCGGAGAATCCCTAGACCAAGGCTGCCGCTATCAGCAAAACCACGATCTCGCCAACCTGCTCCAGCGCCCCCAATATGTCACCCGTCTGCCCACCGATTTGTCGCGTCGCAATGAAGCCCCATACCAACGCGCAAATCGACAACAAGATCAGCCCCGTGATCGCTTTGGCCGGTCCAAAGCCGATCAGGAGGCAAAGAATCCCAAGGCCCGCGGCAATGATCGCGCTTTGCGAGGGCGGCAGTCCGGCGCCCGCCGAAAGCCCATCCGGTCGCGCCGGCGGGATCAGGCACATGAACAAAGGCAACGCCGCCCGTGCAGCCGCGTGCGCGACCAACAACGCCGCGGCGACCGCTGCCGGCTCGGCGATCGTCGCCAACGCCGTCCACCGCAACGTGATCGATACGATGAGAGCGCAAGCGCCATAAGTGCCGATCCGGCTGTCGCGCATGATCTCGAGCTTTTGCTCGCGGCCCCTCCCGCCGCCGAGGCCGTCGAGCGTATCGGCAAGGCCGTCCTCGTGGAGGGCTCCGGTGACCAGAATCGTGGCCGCCAGCGCCAACACGGCGGCGGCCTCGGCGGGCAGGCCAACGCGATGGGCGAGCGCATAAACGATCGCACCTATGAGGCCGACCACCAGCCCCGCGACCGGCAACGCCCAACTCGCTCGCGCGACCTCACCGTTATCGACCGGCTTCGCCGGGCCCACCGGCAAAATCGTCGAGAACGATACGGCAATTCTGATGTCCGCCACTGTTCTCTGGAGAAGCTCGAAATAATTCATCTGACCAAACCTTCGAACGTCATTGGCTCAAGTCTATTTCAGCTTCATCGGCAGTCCGGCGACGACGAACTCGACCTCGTCGGCAGCGCGCGCCATGGTCTGGTTCATGATGCCAGCCGCATCGCGATAGGCGCGCGCCAGAGCATTATCAGGCACAATGCCAAGCCCGACTTCGTTCGTCACCATGATCACGGGACTGCGCTGGCGGCCTAACCCGTCAGCGAGCTCCGAGACGGCCTGAGACCAATCGCGATTGGCGTGAAGCAGGTTTGACAACCAGAGCGTCAGGCAATCGACGAGCCTCGCGCCGCCGCCATCGGTCTCGATCAGCGCCTGTACCAGGTCGAGCGGCACTTCGCGTTCGATCCATTCGTTGCCGCGCCGTGCACGGTGTTTGGCGATGCGCTCGGACATCTCGCCGTCCAGCGCCTCGGCGGTCGCGATATAGACGGGCCGTCCCGGAAAGGCGCGCACACGCGCCTCCGCGTGCCGGCTCTTTCCCGACCGCGCCCCTCCCGTTATCAAGACGATCGGCATGCGCCCTCCATTTGCATCAGCAATAACCATCATTTACCGGCAAAGACAAAGCGAAACCGAAGGCTATTGGGCTTGCGCGCAGCCGGCTTCTTGCGCATGACGGTGGTCGGCGGGAGATCTGTTGTGGAATTTGCGGGAGCGATGGCGGTGGCGTTAGCGATAGACGCCGTGCTGGGCTGGCCGGAGCGCTTGTTCCGGGCGATCGGCCACCCTGTCACCTGGCTCGGCCGGCTGATCGACGCGGTGGACGAAGCCTGCAATCGAAGCTCTCATCCGCCAGCGTTCCGTCGCGCCGCTGGCGTTTTGGCAACGCTGGCCGTGATTGCGTTGCCGACCATTCTCGCGATCGCCGTTCAGACACAACTGACGGCCGGCTGGAGCCGCATCGTCATCGCGGGAATCCTGGCATGGCCACTGGTCGCCTTGCGCTCGCTTCATGACCATGTGGCCGCAGTCGCGCGCCCGTTGAAGTCCGGCGATATCGAGGCCGCGCGTTCGGCTGTCTCGCGCATCGTGGGCCGCGATCCGGCAACGCTCGATGAAGCGGGGATCGCGCGCGCGTCCATCGAGAGCCTGGCTGAAAATGCATCTGACGGCGTCATCGCGCCGGTGTTCTGGGGCGCGATCTTCGGCTTGCCCGGCATTGTCGGATACAAGACCATCAACACGCTCAATTCCATGATCGGCCATCGCACGCCGCGCCACGAAGCCTTCGGTTGGGCGGCAGCGCGGATCGACGACCTCGTCAATTTCATCCCGGCGCGCCTGACCGGCTTTCTGTTCGCCGTCCTCTCCGCGCGGCCTGCCGCGGCGCTGTCATGCATCACGAGGGATGCGCGCCGACACCGCTCGATCAATGCCGGCTGGCCGGAAGCCGCCATGGCCGGTGCGCTCGGCGTGCGGTTGAGCGGTCCGCGAGTCTATCATGGCACCTTGGCCAACGAGCCCTGGCTGAACGAAGGCGCGCGCGACCCCCTCGCGGCGGATATCGCGCAGGGACTAAAGCTCTACCGCGGCGCCATGTGGCTGCTGTCGGCCGTGCTCGTCGTTTTGGCCTTAGTGCCGCCCATTTGAAATTCCTGCGCCACAAGCGGCAAATTCGTTCAGGAACTTCAAATGGAAAGGCGGCACTAAAATCAATAAGTCTGCTAGTGCCATGACTTTCCGAAGTTCGTGATAGGTGGATGCTGAAATGGCGCACGAACTTCGGAAAGTGGGCAATAGCATCAGGAGGCTCGGAAATGCCTGAGCATGGCGGCAATCTCGATGTGGCCGTGCAACGTTTTGGTGGCGATGCGCGCGACTGGATCGATCTTTCGACCGGCATCAACCGGCAGTCTTATCCGGTGGGCGAATTGTCGCCTGCGTGCTGGAGCGCGTTGCCACCGCGATCAGGCATTCGATCCCTGCACCGCGCCGCGCAGCAGGCCTATGGCACGGAGGCACCGATCCTCGCTACGAATGGCGCGCAGGCGGCCATTCAATGGCTGCCGCATCTGGCCCCGCGCGGTCGTGCGCGAGTCCTCGCCCCCACCTACAACGAATATGCGGCGGTCTTTTCGGCCGCAGGCTGGGAGGTGACCGAGACCTCCGATCTCGCGGCGCTCGCGGGCGCTGATATCGCCGTGCTCGCCAATCCCAACAACCCCGACGGCAAGCGATATGAACCGAGCCGACTGCTTGCGCTGCTGCCGCATGTCGGCCGGCTGGTGATCGACGAGAGTTTTGCCGACGCCATTCCCGGCCTTTCACTCGCGCCGAAAGCGGGGCAACCGGGGCTTTTAATCCTGCGTTCCTTCGGAAAGTTTTTCGGGCTTGCGGGATTGCGACTCGGTTTCGTCATGGGAGACGAAGCTGATATCGCCGCACTCGCGGCCATGGCGGGACCATGGCCGGTCTCCGGCGTCGCCATTGAAATCGGCAGCCGCGCTTTGCTCGACCGCAAATGGGCTGAGGCGACATCGGCGCGTCTCGAACGCGATAGTTTGCGGCTTGACGCCGAAGTCGCTCCGCTCGGCTGGACTCTTGTCGGCGGAACGCCGCTGTTTCGGCTCTACGAAACTGGCGATGCAAAGCTTGCGCAGGAGAAACTGGCGCGCGCGCATATCTGGTCGCGCGTCTTTCCCGCATCAAAAGGGATGGCTGCGGTTGGGCTTACCGGGCAACGAGACCGAGTGGGCGCGACTGTCCGCGGCTTTGATCCGCTAACTTCGATCGTCAGCGCGCCAGCGCTAATATAGCTTCGACGTCGAGATTGGCCTCGATGTGCTCGGCGAGCGCGTCGAGCGCGCTCTCTACTTGAGCGCGGTAAGGCTGATCGGTGGCCGGAATGTCCAGTTGTGCGAGGAAGGCTTTTCGAAAAGCATCCGATGCAAACACCCCATGCAGATAGCTGCCATGGACGCGGCCGTCCGCGGAAACCGCGCCTTCCGGAGAATCGTTGAGCATGGAAAAGGGACGGTCGCAGTCCACACCTTCGGTATGCCCGATGTGAATTTCGTAGCCGTCGATCGGCTGTTTCGTTGCGGCGTGCGAAGCCGTGACGCGCGTTAGCGTCTTCTGCGGCGTCATCACGGTCGAGACGTCGAGCAGCCCAAGTCCGGATGTCTCACCCGATGGCCCCTCGATTCCTTCGGGATCGGCGACGCTTTGCCCGAGCATCTGGTAGCCGCCGCAAAGGCCGAGCACATGGCCGCCACGACGTTGGTGGGCAAGAAGATCGATATCCCAGCCCTGCGCGCGCAGGAAGGCGAGATCACCACGGGTGGATTTCGAGCCCGGAATAATCACGAGCCTGCAATCGCCCGGGATCGCCTCGCCTGGACGAACCATCACCAGATCGACGTCAGGTTCGAGCTTGAGCGGATCGAGATCGTCGAAATTGGCAATGCGCGACAAAGCCAGAAAAGCGATCTTGCATTTGCCGGCCTTGCGCGATTCACCAAGTCCCAGCGCGTCCTCGGCCGGAAGCTCATTGGCGCGCGTAAAGTAAGGCAGAACCCCAAACCCGCGCCAGCCGGTTTGCTTCTCGATCAGCCGGTAACCGTCGTCGAACAACGAGGGATCGCCGCGGAATTTGTTGATGACGAAACCACCGATCATGACGGCGTCGTCGGGATCGAGCACGGTTTTGATCCCGACAAGCTGGGCGATGACGCCGCCACGGTCGATGTCGCCGACCAGCACGACCGGCACACCGGCGCGCCGGGCAAAGCCCATATTGGCAATGTCGGCCTGACGGAGGTTCACTTCGGCCGGGCTGCCGGCGCCTTCGACCAGCACGAGATCGGCGCGATCCTTCAACCGCGAAAAGCTTTCAAGCACGGGCGTCATCAGCGAAGGCTTCATGGCGGCGTATTCACGCGCGCGCAGCGTCGCGACCCGGCGCCCCTGAACGATGATCTGCGCGCCGATATCCGTTTCCGGCTTCAGCAAAATCGGATTCATATCGCTATGCGGTTCGACGCCGGCGGCTTGCGCCTGCAAAGCCTGCGCGCGTCCGATCTCGCCGCCATCCACCGTCACGGCGGCATTGTTCGACATGTTTTGCGGCTTGAACGGCAGCACGCGAAGACCGCGGCGCGCCGCCGCGCGTGCAAGGCCGGCCACGATGAGCGACTTGCCCACGTTCGAGCCGGCTCCCTGGATCATCAATGCGCGGGCCATCGATCTGATTTCTTGTCCCGTTCGTCAGAACTCCACGCCGGGCTGCGCCTTGATGCCGGAGCGGAACGGATGCTTGATCAGCGTCATTTCGGTGACGAGATCGGCAACGTCGATCAATTCCTGCTTGGCATTGCGCCCGGTGAGCACCACATGCGTCATCGGCGGCTTCCGGTTTTTCAGAAAATCAACGACTTCACCGACGTCGAGATAGTCGTAGCGAAGCGCGATGTTGATCTCGTCGAGCACGACCATGCGCAGGCCAGGATCGGCAATCAACTGCTTGGCTTTTTCCCAGCCGGCTTGCGCAGCCGCGATATCGCGGGCGCGGTCCTGGGTTTCCCAGGTGAAGCCTTCGCCCATGGCGTGGAACTGGCAGAGATCGCCGAAGTGACCCGTGAGCAGGCGACGCTCGCCGGTATCCCATGCACCCTTGATGAACTGGACCACCGCGCAGGGAAAGCCGTGCGCAACGCATCGAACGATCATGCCGAAGGCGGAGGATGATTTTCCTTTCCCTGCGCCGGTGTGGACGATGATGAGGCCCTTATCCCCGCTCTTGGTCGCCATGATCCGATCGCGGGCGGCCTTTTTCTTGGCCATTTTTTCCGCGTGGCGGTCATCGATGGAAACCTTGGACAACGCGGCTTTTTCGTCGGCGGCAGCATCTTCCCTGGACATCACCGGATGCGCTCCTTTGGCTTGACAAGTAGCGGCCACGGGCAAATGGTGGGCGCGCGTTGGTTCCTGTCCTACGACAGGCGAAGAGGGAATGCGATAGGGCTCAAATCCGCGAGGATCTGACCCGAACAGCAGCCGCCCCCGCGACCGTGACCGGAGAGATGCCCGAGGCCACTGACCTGAAAGGGTCGGGAAGGCGGGCATCGAAGGGGAAACCCTGCTCCGCAAGCCGGGAGACCTGCCAGCGCATCGAGTTAAGACCGGCGGACGGGGTGTTCCGCGACGGGGAGTGAACCGTTGCCTGGTTCGCGCACCTCATCGCCTCCCCGTCACGACTTCGAGGAGAGCGATGACCGTCACGCTTCACGTCTGCATCACATGCCGTGCCGACCAATCGCTGCAAGAGGGCGAGACCACCCCCGGCGCGCGGCTGCATGCGGCCATTCTCGGGGTCGGCGTGCCCGAGGGCGTCCATGTGGTGCCCGTCGAATGTTTATCGGCGTGCAGCCAGGGTTGCTCGATCGCCCTCAGCGCGCCCGGCCGGTGGTCTTATGTCTATGGGCGGCTGTCGGATGCCAATGCCTCTGATGTTGCGGCGGGCGCTGCGGCTTACGCGGCCGCGCCCGACGGCATCGTGCCCTGGCGCCGACGCCCGGAAATTTTCCGCAAACAATCACTTGCCCGCATTCCACCGATCGCATCAATGATCGCTGTTGCCCCGGAGCCAGCCGAATGAATACGCTCGCCAAAGTCCCCGTCACCGTCGTGACCGGCTTTCTCGGGTCGGGGAAGACAACACTGATCCAGCACCTGATCGCCAATGCCAACGGCAAAAGGCTTGCCGTGCTGGTCAATGAATTCGGCAGCGAGGGTGTGGACGGCGATATCCTGAAATCCTGCGCCGATGCGAATTGCCCGGCCGAGAACATCGTCGAGCTCGCCAATGGCTGCATTTGCTGCACGGTCGCCGACGACTTCATTCCGGCCATCGAGCAGTTGCTGTCGCGGCCGGTGAGGCCCGACCATATCCTGATCGAGACGTCCGGTCTGGCGCTGCCAAAGCCGTTGCTGAAGGCGTTTGACTGGCCGGAAATCCGCTCGCGCATCACCGTCGATGGCGTGATTGCGCTCGCGGATGCCGAAGCCGTCGCCGCTGGGCGTTTTGCGCCCGATCCGGCTGCAGTCGAGGCGCAGCGCTTAGCCGATGAAAATATCGATCACGAGACGCCGCTTTCGGAAGTGTTTGAGGACCAGATCGCGTGCGCCGATATCGTGCTGTTGACCAAGGCGGACCTTGCCGGCGCGGCGGGGCTTGAAGCGGCCAAAGCCGCGATATCAGCCGAGATGCCGCGCCGGGTGCCGATGCTGCCGATCGTCGATGGCGCCGTCGATAGCCGTATCATCCTCGGCCTCGGAGCCGCAGCCGAAGACGACCTCGCAGCGCGACCATCGCATCACGATGGCGAAGACGATCACGAGCATGACGACTTCGCTTCCGTCGTCATCGACCTTCCGGAAGTTGCCGATATCGACGCGCTGGTCGCAACCATCCAGCGGCTCGCCCGCGAGCAGAACGTGCTGCGCGCCAAGGGATACATCGCGGTCGCGGGAAAGCCGATGCGGCTGTTGCTGCAGGCGGTCGGCGAGCGAGTCCGGCACCAGTACGATACGCCCTGGGGCGCGCGGCCGCGGCAGTCGAAGCTGGTGCTGATCGGAGAGCAGGGCAATATCGACGAGGGCACCCTCAGGGCGGGACTTGGCATTTAATGCACGTTGTCTTTCGCGAGAGTCGCGGGCTTGAGGAGACCGCGGTCCCGAAGGACCTCGGCCAGGATCCGGCCGAGCTAGTGGTGCTCTCGTTCTCCGACAGCGATCTTGCGACCTTCGCCGCCGGCTGGCGGCGCGGCCGCGCCAACCTGCCGACGTTGCGGCTTGCCAACCTTGCCGAGCTTCGCCACCCGTTGTCGGTCGACACCTATATCGAGCGGACACTGCCGAAAGCGCGCGGCATTTTGGTGCGCCTGATCGGCGGCGAGTCCTACTGGTCGTATGGGCTCTCCGCCCTGCATCGTCTGGCGAAAGATCGCAAAATCGCGCTGGCGGTGCTGCCGGCGGATGGCCGCGACGATCCCCGACTGGACGCGCTTTCGACATTGCCGATTTCGACGCTCCGGCGGCTCAAGGCATTGTGCGACCAGGGCGGAGCAACCGCGGCGCAGGCTGCGATCGCCCAACTCGCGCTTGCCGCAGGCCTCTATGCCGGGGCGGTCACGGGCGAGATCAATGTGCCCGAAATCGGTTTCTACGATCCTGGCCGCGGCGTTCTCTTAGGCATGCCAGATCCCGATCAGCGGCCTCTCGCGCTGGTGACGTTTTATCGTTCCTATCTGACCGCGGCCGATACCGCGCCGGTCGATGCGCTGATCGCGGCGCTCAGGCAGAAGGGCTTCGATGCCCATGGCGTGTTCGTGACCTCGCTGAAAGCGGCCGGCGTGGCGGGCTGGCTGAAAGCACAATTCGAGCAGCACCCGCCGGCTGTCATCGTCAATGCGACCGCCTTCTCAGCGATCGGCGACGACGGCAAGACGCCGTTCGATGCCGCATCGTGCCCGGTGTTCCAGGTCGCGTTGTCGACGGCCCGGCGCGAAGACTGGGCGGAATTGCTTCGCGGCCTGTCGCCGGGCGACCTTGCGATGCACGTGGTGTTGCCGGAAGTCGATGGGCGTCTGTTTGCGGGCGTGGTGAGCTTCAAGTCGCCGGGCCAACGCGATGCCGATTTGCAATTTTCGCATCTTGCGCATCGGCCCGATGACGAAAGAGTGGATGCCACTGCCGCTCGGATGGCCGCCTGGCACAGGCTTGCGACGAGGCCGGCGAGTGCGAAGCGAATTGCGATCGTGCTCTCGAATTATCCGGGACGCCCGCACCAGATCGCCCATGCGGTCGGATTGGACGCGCTCGCTTCGGTCGAAGCGCTGTTGTCCGATCTTAGGGCCGCCGGCTTCGATGTCGGGTCGGTGGAGAAGCTCGGTGATATCCTCCTGCGGCGAGAATTGACATGGAGCGCCGACGAATATCGCGCCGAGCTCGCCAGGCTCCCGCAGCCATTGCAGGACGACCTCGCCAAAGCCTGGGGCGCGCCGGAAACTGATCCCGCCTGCCGCGACGGAGCATTTCATTTCGCGGCGGTTGAGTGCGGCAACGCCGTCATCGCGGTTCAGCCGGAGCGCGGCGACACAAATAGCCGCGATGCCGACTATCACGATTTGTCACGCATCCCACGTCACGCCTATGTGGCGTTCTATCTCTGGCTTCGCCGGCAAGGGGTTGATGCACTCATCCACATGGGCGCGCATGGAACGCTCGAATGGCTGCCGGGCAAGGCGGTGGCGTTGTCAACGTCGTGTTGGCCCGAAGCCTTGATCGGCGATCTGCCGGTGATCTATCCCTTCATCGTCAACGATCCCGGCGAGGCGGCGCAGGCCAAGCGGCGCATCGGCGCCGTGACGATCGGTCATTTGCCGCCGCCGCAGAGACAAGCCGTGATGCCAGAGCGGTTGCGCCGCCTGGAGCAATTGCTGGATGAATATTCAACCGCCGACGGCCTCGATCCGGCGCGCCGGCAACGCCTGATCGCATCGATCCGCATTGAGGCCCGCGCCGCGGGCCTGGAAGACGATCTCGGCCTCAAGGCCTCGGCCGCGCCTGCCGAAGCCATTCCCCGGATCGATCGTTTTGTCTGCGATCTCAAGGAAAGCCAGTTCGGCGACGGGTTGCATGTGTTTGGCCGTGGCACCTGCGGTGAGGCCGAGCGGGACGCGGTGCTCGCGGCGCTCGATGGAAAGCGTATCGCGCCGGGACCCGCCGGCTCGCCCTACCGCGGACGCCGCGATGTGCTGCCGACGGGGCGCAATCTGTTTGCGGTCGATCCCCGTGCCGTGCCGACGCCGTCGGCGCATGCGCAAGGCGTCAAGCTTGCGGAAGAGCTTCTGCGCCGTCACTTGCAGGATCACGGCGACTGGCCGAACGGGCTCATGGTCGATCTCTGGGGATCGTCAACCATGCGCACTGCCGGAGAAGATTTTGCGATGGCGCTGCACCTCGCGGGCCTCGCGCCGCGCTGGGACCACGCTTCCGGGCGCGTATCGGGCTACGACATTCTTGCGCCGGCCGAACTCGGGCGACCGCGTGTCGACGTCACGCTTCGCGTGTCCGGCCTGTTTCGCGACGTCTTTCCAGGCCTTGCGCAACTGTTCGAGGCCGCAACCGCCGCACTCGGTGAGTGCGACGGCGAAGCGGATGAAAACCCCTACTGCCTCCGGACATCACGGGTGTTCGGGCCGCGCCCCGGACAATATGGTGTTGGAATGGCGTCGGCCCTGGCTGAGTTCACACCGGAATCGCGCGCTGCGGCCGGCGAGGCCTGGTTGTCGGCTTCCTCCTGGGCTTTTGCGTCCGACGGCGAGATGCGCTCCGATCGCGCGGGGATCGAAGCACGGCTCGCCGCCACCGATGCGTTCGTGCATACCCAAGACCTGCCGGAAACCGACCTGTTGCTCGCAGCCGACTATGCCGCCCATGAAGCGGGGGTTGCGGCCGCGGCGGCTAAAATCGGTTCGGCTTCGCCATCGCTCTACCATCTCGACGCCACACGGCCCGATCGGCCTCATGCCCGCTCGCTGACCGAGGAGATATCGCGCGTGGTACGCGCGCGCGCCGCCAATCCAGCCTGGATCGAAGGCATGATGCGGCACGGCTTTCGAGGTGCGGCCGAAATCGCCGCGACGCTGGAACACATGGCGGCGTTCGCCCACCTCGCCGGCGCCGTGCCGCCGCATCTTTTCGATCTCTATTACGACGCCACGCTCGGCAACGACGGCGTGCAGGCGTTTCTCGCGCGCGAGAATGCGCCGGCGCTTGCGGCGATGGAAACCTGCTTTACTCGCTTGCACGAGGCTTCCCTTTGGAGGACGCGGCGCAATTCAATTGCGGCCGCGCTCGGTGCAGCTTCATGAGCGCGGTGGCGGTCAAGGGCTGGTGCCCCGGCGTCTGGCAGCCGATGCAGTCGGGCGATGGGCTCGTCGTCCGCATCCGGCCCCGCGGAGGCCGGATCGACGCCGAACAGGCCGCAGGAATTGCCGAACTCGCCGAACGCCACGGCAACGGGCTGATCGATCTCACCAACAGGGCCAACCTCCAGATCAGGGGCCTGAGCGAAGACAGCCATCCCGCGCTGATCGACGGACTCGCCGCGCTTCGTCTGCTTGATACTGATCCGGATACCGAAGCGCGCCGCAATCTCCTCATCAGCCCGTTCTGGACGGTGGGTGATGATGTCAACTCCGTTGCGGACGAGTTGGAGCACGCGCTTGCGGGTGGGCCAACTGGCCTTCCGGCCAAGTTCGGCTTCGCGGTCGATTGCGGGAGAGAGAGCGCGTTGGCGGCAGCTTCCGCCGACGTGCGGATCGAGCGCGACATCGAAGGACATCTCCTGGTGCGTGCCGACGGCGCAGAATTGGGGCGTGCCGTCACGCGCAACGAGGTGGTCACAACCGCGCTCCGACTTGCCGAATGGTTTGTCTTGTCAGGCGGTGTCAAGTCAGGTCGCGGACGGATGGCAGCGCATCTCGCTGACGGTGCGAAGCTGCCGGACACACTTTGCGGCCAGGCCGCGCCTGCTCCCAAACGAGATATACCTGATCCCGGTCTCACGCCGCACGGCGCACTATTCGGCGTGGCCTTTGGGCAAGTGACGTCCAGCGCGCTGAACTGGCTCGCCGCGAATGCCAAGGCCTTGCGGATGACGCCGTGGCGCATGATGCTGGCGGAAGACATGCCCACGATGCCGGCTTGCGAAGGCCTGATCACGCGCGCGGACGATCCGTTGCTGCGCGTCGTTGCGTGCAGCGGCGCGCCGCGTTGCCACGAAGCGCACGCCGATACGCGCGCGCTGGCCGCGGCTCTCGCGCCGCATCTGGCTGCTGATACCCGGCTTCATGTTTCCGGTTGCGCCAAAGGCTGTGCCCAGTCAGACCCTGCATCGGTCACGCTGGTTGCGACGGCTCAAGGGTTCGACCTCATTCGCGGCGGTTCGACACGGGACGCACCCGTTCTGCGCGGACTGAGCGCCGCCGACATCCTGGCAAATCCTTCTGTTCTGTCGGGAGGGCGCTGATGCTGCACAGCTACGAGACCGACGGTGCGGCGATCTATCGGAAATCCTTCGCCATCATCCGAGCCGAAGCTAATCTCGCGCGCTTTTCAGCCGACGAGGAGCCGGTGGTGGTGCGCATGATCCATGCCGCCGGCATGATCGGACTGGAATCCCATGTCCGCTTTACATCAGGCATGGCCAACGCCGCGCGAACCGCCTTGGAGCGCGGCGCGCCGATCCTTTGCGACGCGCGCATGGTCTCGGAAGGCATCACGCGCGCCCGCCTGCCGTCCGGCAACGCCGTCATCTGTACGCTGGACGCCCCCTCCGTTCCCGCGCTCGCGCAAGCGATACGCAATACCCGCTCGGCGGCAGCGCTGGAGTTGTGGCGGCCGCATCTTGATGGCGCCATCGTCGCCATCGGCAATGCGCCGACTGCCTTGTTTCATCTCCTCAACATGCTCGCAGATGAAACCTGTCCAAGGCCGGCCGCCATCATCGGCTGTCCGGTCGGTTTCGTTGGCGCGGCCGAGGCAAAGGCGGCATTGCTCGCCGACCCGCCGGCGCCGGCGCTCACGGTCGAGGGACGCCTTGGCGGTTCGGCGATCACGGTGGCTGCCGTGAACGCGCTGGCGTCCAGGGGCGAATAGCGATGGGGAAAATCATTTGTTGCGGCCTCGGCCCCGGCGATCCCGACCTGATGAGCGTGCGGGCGGCGCGCGAGGTGCGGAGCGCCAGACACGTCGCCTTTTTCCGCAAGAAAGGACATCCCGGCCAGGCGCGGCGCATCGTCGAGGGAATGCTCGGCGAAGGCACTTCCGAATATCCGATGGAATATCCGGTCACGACCGAAATCGCGTTCGACAGTCCTGAATATGCCCGCCTGCTGGATGGCTTCTATGACGAATGGGCGGAGCGGCTGGCCCGGCTGGCGCGCACCGACGACGTGGTCGTGCTGTGCGAGGGCGATCCTTATTTCTATGGCTCCTTCATGCATCTGCATGCGCGCTTGCAGGGACGCGCCGAGATCGAGGTCATCGCCGGCATTCCGGGAATGGCGGGGTGCTGGAATTC
This sequence comes from uncultured Alphaproteobacteria bacterium, assembly GCA_963706265.1. GTDB lineage: Bacteria > Pseudomonadota > Alphaproteobacteria > Rhizobiales > Xanthobacteraceae > Bradyrhizobium. The sequence continues at coordinate 276,980 of CAVPLO010000001.1, forward strand.
AGTCGGCCAGCCGATCGCGCTCGGCGACGACGTGATGACTGTGCTGACAGGCACGCTCCCCGAAGACGAACTCAGTCGCCGCATGCTTAACTCCGATGCGCTTGTCATCATGAAGACTGGCCGCAATCTCGAAAAGATCCGCCGCGCGCTGGCCGCTGCCGGCCGTCTGGATGAGGCGTGGTTGATCGAACACGGCACAATGCCGGGTGAACGGGTTACACGGCTTATAGATGTCGGCGAGACCGACTGTCCTTACTTTGCGATCGTGCTGGTCTACCGGCAGGCGCGACGCATGAAGGCCGCCGAATGACGGGCACGCTGACCATTGCGGGATTGGGGCCAGGCAATGAAGCACTGGTCACGCCGGAGGTCTCGGCTGCGCTAGCTTCCGCAACCGACATATTGGGCTATGCGCCCTATGTCGCGCGCGTCGCCCCCCGCGATGGCCTCACCTTGCATCCATCTGACAATCGCGAGGAACTGCAGCGTGCCACCGAGGCGCTGCGGCTGGCGTCGGAAGGACGCCAGGTGGTCGTGGTGTCCTCCGGCGACCCCGGCGTCTTCGCGATGGCGTCTGCGGTGTTCGAGGCACTGGAGGCGTCACCGCAATGGCGTGATCTTCCCATCCACGTGCTGCCCGGGGTCACCGCAATGCTCGCCGCTGCCGCGCGTATCGGCGCACCGCTGGGTCATGATTTCTGCGCGATCAATCTCTCCGACAACCTTAAGCCATGGACGACGATCGAGAAACGCCTGCGGCTCGCCGCTGAAGCCGATTTTGCGATTGCGATCTACAATCCACGCTCCGCGAGCCGCCCCGAAGGTTTTGCGCGCGCGCTGGAAATTTTACGGGAAACGGGCTGCGGCGAACGCCTCGCTATATTCGCCCGCGCGATCAGTACGCCGGACGAGAAGATTGAAACGGTCCCTCTGCGCGACGCGCGCCCCGAGATGGCCGACATGAAGACGCTGGTGATCGTCGGCAATTCGGCGACGCGCCGCGTCGGCCGCTGGATTTACGCGCCGAGGCACGCCCGATGACCGAGCCATTGCATGACCTCGGCCACGCTTTCCACCCGCAACCGGTCGGGCAACTCCGGCCGCTTGATCATGACCACGGGCAGTCCCAGTTCGCGCGCGGCATCGATCTTGGCGCGCGCACCCCCTCCCCCGGAGTTCCGGGCAACGATCCACTCGATACCTCGCGCGCGGATCAACTCCAACTCACCCGTGAGTTCGAATGGTCCGCGCGCCACGACTACATCCGCCTCGCGCAGCGGCAGCTCACTGTCGGGAGCATCGACCAATCTCAATGTATAGACGTGCTGCGGTTTGGCACTGAAAGCGCCGATGTGCTGCCGCCCAATTGCGAGAAAAACCCGGGCGCGCGCATCGGGCAAAGCTGCAACAGCCGAAGGAATATCGGCCACCTCGATCCATTGGTCGCCGGAGGTCTTACTCCACGGCGCGCGTTCAAGGGCGATCAGCGGCGTTTTGGCGACAGCACAGGCAGCAACCGCGTTGCGACTGATCTCGACTGCGAAAGGGTGCGTCGCATCGACGACATGCGTGATGTTCTCATTGCGGAGATAGTCAGCCAATCCGCTCGCGCCGCCGAAGCCGCCGACACGAATCGGCACCGGCTGGCTGGGGGGAACGCGCGTGCGGCCGCCATAGGAATAGACCGCGTCACATCCGGCCCGCGCCAACGCATCGGCAAGCGCATGGGCATCACTTGTTCCGCCCAGAATAAGGGCGCGTGTCATGTCTAGTCCCTGGTTGACCATTATCGGTATCGGCGAAGATGGCCTTTCCGGCCTCTCGGAAGCAAGCCGAAAGGCATTAGCGGAGGCCGAAACGATTTTCGGCGGAGAACGGCATCTGGCGTTCGCTGATGTCGGCGGCCGTGGCCGGCCCTGGCCCGTACCTTTCGACGTGGATGGCGTGCTCGCCTGCCGCGGCCGTCGGACCGTCGTGCTCGCTTCCGGCGATCCGTTCTGGCACGGCGTCGGCAGTATTCTCGCCGGGCGGCTGGATAGCAGCGAATGGATCGCCCATCCCGCGCCCTCGACTTTCTCGCTTGTCGCATCGCGGCTCGGATGGCGGCTGGAATCGGTCACTTGCCTGGGACTGCATGCAGCGCCGTTCGAATGCCTCGTGCCACATCTGGCGCAGGGCGGACGGATCATCTGCCTCGTGCGCGACGGCCAAGCCGCAATCGGACTTGCCGAATGGCTGACGGCGCAGGGCTGGGGGGCCTCGCGGCTATGGACGCTCTCGTCGCTTGGCGGACCGCGCGAATCCGTCACGCAGCATCAGGCTGACCGTTACGCGGGCGATCCGACGGCAACTCTCGTCGCCGTGGCGCTGGAGGCGAGAGGCTCCGACGGACTGCCGCGCAGCTCCGGCCTTTCGGATGCCCACTTCGTGCATGACGGCCAGATCACCAAGCGGCCGATGCGTGCGCTGGCGCTATCGGCGCTCGCGCCACGACCTGGCGAACGGTTGTGGGACATCGGCGCCGGTTCCGGCTCGATCTCGATCGAATGGGCTTTGCATGGCGGAGCGGCAATTGCCGTCGAGGCTCGCAGCGATCGCGCCGCCAATATCGTCAGGAATGCCGAAGCCTTCGGTCTGATCCAGCGCATCACCGTCGTCGAGGGAACCGCGCCCGGCAACTTGCCGAACCTTCCGACGCCGCAGGCGGTCTTCATCGGCGGCGGCCTTGACGCTGTCATGTTCGATGGCGTTTGGCCGCTCCTTCCCGCGAGAACACGGTTGGTTGCCCACGCCGTGACGCTGGAGACCGAAGGGCTGCTGTCGGATCTGCATCAACGTCACGGCGGCGAATTAATGCGGATCGAGATTGCCCATGCGGGCGAACTCGGCCGCTATCGTGCCTTTGAGCCCGCGCGGCCGGTCGTGCAATGGAGCGTGGTAAAATGACCGTGCACTTCATCGGCGCGGGACCTGGTGCTGCCGACCTGCTCACGCTACGCGGGCGCGACCTCATCGCCGCCTGTCCCGTCTGTCTCTATGCCGGCTCGCTGGTGCCGCAAGGCATCCTTGCGCATTGCCCGGACGACGCGCGGATCGTCAACACCGCGCCGATGTCGCTCGACGATATCATGGCGGAGATCGCCGCGGCCCATGCCGAAGGCAAGGATGTCGCACGGCTGCATTCGGGCGATCCGTCGATCTGGTCGGCGATGGGCGAGCAACTGCGCCGCCTCCGCGCGCTCGGCATTCCCTATACAGTCACGCCCGGCGTCCCTTCGTTTTCCGCGGCGGCCGCAGCGCTCGAAGCGGAGCTCACGCTGCCCGGACTGGCGCAATCGGTGGTGCTGACGCGCATGCCGGGCCGGGCGAGCGCGATGCCGGAAGGCGAAAACCTTGCCGCCTTTGCCGCCACCGGCGCGGTGCTGGCGATCCATCTCTCCGTGCACATGCTCGATCGATTGATTGCCGAGCTCACCCCGCATTGTGGAGCAGACTGCCCGGTGGCGATTGTCTGGCGTGCAAGCTGGCCGGACCAGCGCATCATCCGCGCCACGCTCGGCACGCTCGATGCCGCCGTCGGTGCCGAACTGGAACGCACCGCGCTCATCTTCGTCGGCCGAACGCTGGATGCGGAGGAATTTGCCGAGAGCCGGCTTTATGCGGTCGACTACGATCGCCGCTACCGCCCGAGCGGACCTGCGCCGCGCTTTCCGGAGAAGTCCTGATGGCGCGCGGTCTCATGATCTCGGCGCCGGCGTCCGGTGTCGGCAAGACGACGCTGACGCTGGCGTTGGCGCGCGCCTATCGCGATCGCGGTCTGAACGTGCAGTGCTTCAAGAGCGGCCCCGACTACATCGATCCGGCATTTCATGCGGCGGCGACGGGGCGCGTTTCCGTCAACATCGATAGCTGGGCCATGAGCAGGGCCACGATCGAAGCTCTCGTGGCGCGCGCCGCTTCGGTGGATATTGTTCTCGCCGAAGGCTCGATGGGACTTTTTGATGGTGTCGCAACACCCGGCGTCACCGGCACCGGCGCGACCGCCGATATTGCGGCGATGATGGATTGGCCGGTTTTGCTCGTCATCGACCCGTCAGGACAAGCTCAAACCGCCGCCGCCATCGCTGCGGGGCTGCGCGATTTTCGGCCCGGCGTCCGCCTTGCCGGTGTCGTTCTCAACCGCGTCGCGAGCCCGCGGCACGAAGATCTCGTGCGCCGCGCCCTGGCGGACGCTGGCATTGCCGTATTCGGTGCGTTGCCTCGCCATGCCGAGATCAGTCTGCCGAAGCGACACCTCGGTCTGGTGCAGGCCGAGGAGCAGAAAGACATCGACCGTCTGATCGACGAAGCGGCGCGCTTTATCGTGGAGCATGTCGATCTCGACGCGATCCTGCAATCGGCAAGCAACTGGTCGCCGCCCGCGGCTTCGACGAACGCAAGCCTTACGCCACCCGGCCAACGCATTGCACTGGCGCGCGACGCGGCGTTCTCCTTTGTCTATCCGCATATGATCGAAGCGTGGCGCGCGGCAGGCGCCGAGATTTCAACCTTCTCGCCGTTGGCTGACCAAGGCCCCGACGCCGGCGCGGACGTCTGCTGGTTGCCGGGCGGTTATCCCGAACTGCATGCGGGGCGTCTTTCGGCCAACAAGGAATTTCGACGCGCGCTTTCTAGTTTCGCCGAAACACGCCCGGTCCATGGCGAGTGCGGAGGGTATATGGTGCTGGGGACGGCGCTGACCGATGCCGAAGGTGCGAGTCACGCGATGACGGGATTATTGGGCCTGGAGACAAGCTTTGCCCGGCGACGCCTGCATCTGGGCTATCGGCTTGCTGAGCTCGCAGCACCGATGCCGGGCTATCGGGCCGGTACGCGTTTGCGCGGTCATGAATTTCACTATTCCACCATCGTTTCGCAGCCCGATGAGCCGCTGGCGGTGGTACGCGATGCGACCGGCGCTATGATTGCCGAGACGGGCTCACGACGCGGCTCCGTCACCGGCACGTTCTTTCACCTCATTGCGGAGGACAGGTGAGCGGCTTTGTTTCCTTCGTTTCGGCTGGCCCGGGCGATCCCGAGCTCCTGACGCTCAAAGCGGTATCGCGCCTGGGCGCGGCTGACGTCGTGCTCTACGACGATCTGGCTTCCGGGGAAATTCTCGACCATGCCCGCGCCGGTGCCAATCTGGTGGCGGTCGGCAAGCGCGCGGGCCGCCCTTCGACCAAACAGCAGCATGTCAATCGTTTACTGATCGAACATGCTGCAACCGGCGTGCGCGTCGTGCGCTTGAAATCCGGAGACGCCGGCATTTTCGGCCGGCTCGAAGAGGAAATCGAGGCGCTGCGTGCTGCCGGTATCGGCTACGAAATCATTCCCGGCGTCACCTCGGCCTGCGCGGCGGCGGCCCAAGCCGGCCTGCCGCTGACCCGGCGGCATACCTCGCGCCGCGTTCAATTCGTAACAGGCGCCGACGTCTCGGGCCAGTTGCCAGAAAATCTCAACTGGGCGGCGCTGGCCGATCCGGAATCGACCACGGTGGTCTACATGGGCCGGCGAACGTTTCCTGCGTTGGCGGCGAGGCTGCTGCAGCATGGCCTTGCGCCGGATACGCCCGCTTTGGTTGGCGAGGCGCTTGGCCATGCGGATGAAAGGCTGGTCCACACGACGATCGCGGAGCTGGCGCAGGACATCGGCAAGGACACCACAGAGAACAGAGCTACGGTCATTCTCTTTGGCGCCTTGCGGAGAGGGTCCGCGTGACGTCGGTCTCCGCACACATCACGCTTTCATTGATCGGCATCGGCTGTGGCGACCCCGAACAGCTGACGCGGGCGGCGATCCGCGCCATCAATGCGGCCGATCTCATTCTCATTCCGCGCAAGGGTAGCGAGAAGTCCGACCTCGCCGACCTGCGTCGGACGATTTGCGCCGACGTCCTCACCAACGACAAGGCCCGCGTCGCCGAATTCGATCTGCCGGTACGCGATGCGGGTGAAGAAGACTATCGCAAGGGCGTGGACGAATGGCACGACGCCGTCGCCGCAACATGGTCGAGAGAAATCAACAACCACCTCGGACATGAAGGCCGGGTGGCCCTGCTGATCTGGGGCGATCCATCGCTCTTTGATTCCAGCCTGCGGATTGCGCGACGGCTCGATCCCTTGCCCGAAATCGAAGTGATTCCCGGCATCACCTCGGTCCAGGCGCTTTGCGCCGCGCATGCCATGCCCGTGAATGAGATCGGTGAGCCCTTCCTGGTCACGACAGGACGGCGATTGCGCGACGATGGCTGGCCGTCTGACGTGAATACCGTGGTGGTGATGCTGGATGGCGGCGCTGCGTTCCAGTCGCTCAACCCCGAGGGATTGACCATCTGGTGGGGCGCCTATCTCGGCATGCCCAATGAGATCCTGATGTCAGGCGCGCTTGCAGAGGCCGGGCCGCGCATCGCCGCCGCGCGAAACGCCGCGCGCGAAAGGCACGGCTGGATCATGGATAGCTACATTCTCAAACGCAGCCCGTAAGGCTTCCGATCGTCAGCGACAGCAACAAGGCAGAACAGCATGTACCCCGAATGGGTCTATCAGGAATGTCCTGAAATCTCGGCCGCGCACCGCGATGCGGCGCTGGCGCGCCAGGCGCAACTGACAAAACCGGCGGGTTCGTTGGGCCGGCTCGAGCATCTCGCATGCGAACTCGCCGGCCTCCAGCAGACCGAACGGCCCCGTGCAGCGCGCGTCCCCATCATCATCTTTGCCGGCGATCATGGGATCGTCGCCCAGGGCGTGTCGGCCTATCCGCAGGAAGTCACCATCGCCATGATGGCCAATTTCGCAAGCGGAGGCGCTGCGATCTCGGTCTTGGCGCGCGAACTCGGTTCAACTCTGGAGGTGGTCGATGCCGGGACGCTCGCACCGTCGCCGATCCCGGGCATCGTTACCGACAAGCCGCGCCACGGCAGCCGCGACTTCAGCCAAGAGGCGGCGCTGACGGCGGCCGAAGTCGCCTTCGCGCTGGAATGCGGAAAGCGAGCTGTCTTGCGCACGGGGACTGCGGACCTCCTGATCTTCGGCGAGATGGGCATCGGCAACACGACGACGTCAGCGGCCATCGCGGCAGCCCTCCTCGACGTCAGCGCCAGGCAGACAACCGGCCGCGGGACCGGCGTCGACGCCAAGGGATTAGCGCTCAAGGCGCGCGTGATCGATGACGCGCTCGCGCGTCACGCCCTTGCGCGCCCCGACGTTTCCATCGAAGACGTTCTGTGTGCCATTGGCGGTTTCGAGATCGTGGCGATCTGCGGCGCCATCATCGCGGCAGCCCAGCGCCGGATTCCGGTGCTGGTCGATGGCTTCATCGTGTCGGTGGCGGCGCTCGCCGCCGTGCGTCTCAACCCCTCGTCCGGGACATTTCTCCTCGCTTCCCATCAATCGGCCGAACAAGGCCACCGGCTGGTGCTCGAGGCGCTGAACAAGCAGCCGCTGCTCGATCTTGACTTGCGGCTCGGCGAAGGCTCAGGCGCCGCGGTCACACTGCCGCTGCTGCGGCTTGCCTGCGCGCTACACAACGATATGGCGACATTCGCGCAGGCCAATGTTCCGGATCGTTCCTAGAATGAACCCTATTCAACGAAAAATCTGATTCACCGACGTCACCCGCCAGCCGCCGTCGATCCGGTCGATCCGCGTCAGCGAGAGCGGATCGACGGCAAAACGCAGCGCGGCCTGCGGCTCGACATCGAGCGCGATGCAAAGCATCGCACGAATGGTTCCGGAGTGAACCACCAGGATGGCTGAGTCGGCTTCGATCCGATTGATGCCATGCCGAACCCTGGCAATCTGGTCTTCGAAGCTTTCTCCACCGGGCGGGGTCGAGCGCGCCGGGTCATTCCAGAAACGCGCGTAAGTCTCGTCACCGGCTGCAGCCAATTCGTCGTGACACCGGCCGGTCCAGTCACCAAAATCCTGCTCGGCAAGTTCAGGCACCAGCACCGGATCGAGCTGCAAGGCTTTCGCCGTCTCGATCGTTCGTCGAGCCGGGCTGGCGTAAGCCTTCGCGCCCCGGGGGAGATGTGTCCGCAAAAGATCGAGCGAATGGCGATCGCCGAGATTGGCCGCGGCGTTCGCTGGCCAGATCGTTCCCTTGGGGCCATCGACCGCCGCATGCCGTATGAGCCAAAACCAAGTGATTTCGCTCATCCGTGTCTACTTTGGTTTATTGAACCGCCGAAGCGGTGTATCGCCGCCATCCCTCGCTCCGCAAGCGGCAGGCATCGCAACTTCCGCAGCCAAACCCCCATTCGTGGCGATGGCTCCGATCGCCCTGGTAGCAGGTGTGCGTTTTTTCAACGACCAGATCGATGAGAGCACGTCCTCCGAGTGTCTGAGCAAGCCCCCAGGTCGCGGCCTTGTCGATCCACATCAGCGGCGTCTCGATCACAAGCCGCGCCTCCATGCCGAGATTGATCGCGACCTGCAGCGCCTTCATCGTGTCGTCGCGACAATCGGGATAGCCGGAATAGTCCGTTTCGCAGACCCCCGTGACAAGGTACTTGATCTTGCGCTGATGGGCGACGACGGCCGCGAAGGTGAGGAACAGCAGATTTCTGCCGGGAACGAATGTCGCCGGCAATCCATCGGCGCGCGTGTCAAACGGCAGATCCGCGGTGAGGGCACTGACGCCGACCTGGCCGAGAACGCCGAGGTCGATCAGATGATCCCGGCCAAGCTTCGCCTTCCAGGCAGGAAAGATCGCCTCGAGGCCCGCGCGCACCGGCTCGCGGCATTCCATCTCCACCTGATGGCGTTGACCGTACGTGAAACCAACCGTTTCCACGTGATCGTAGCGCGACAGCGCCCATGCGAGACACGTCGTCGAATCCTGGCCGCCGGAAAAAAGGACAAGCGCGCTTTCCGCCATAAGGTCTCCTAATCAGACCCGTCATATTCCGCCCAGCAGTCAGCGGTCTCATAGACTTTCACGGCGGAGAGCTGCGGCAGTCTGGTTTTGCTCCGGTCCCAGATCCAGATCGCGATATTCTCTGCGGTCGGGTTCTCCAGCCCCTGCACGTCGTTCAGATAATGATGGTCCAGCGTCTTCAGTAGCGGAGCGAAGGCTTCCTCGACGTCGAAGAAGTCGGCCACGAAGCCGGTGCTGCTATCGATGGGTCCGCTCAGGATGAGTTCGACCCGATAGGAATGCCCATGCATCCGGTGACATCGGTGCGTCTGGGGAACGTTCGGTAGACGATGCGCCGCTTCGAAGCGGAATGCCTGGGATATTTTCATCTGATGCCGAGATGCTTGTGGGTCTGGACGCTGAGGCGCCATTTCGGATGAGTTAAGCAGTATCCGATGGCATCGCGCGTGTTGGTGACAACGTCGGGACCGTCCATGGGTTGAAGCAGGAAGTTGTCGAACGCAAGATCCGTAAAGCGTTCGGGCGGTGCGTCGGCTTGCGGGTAGACCAGTTTCAGCTCGTGGCCGCTGACGATTTCCAATCGGGTGTTCGACTTGGGACTGACGCAAATCCAGTCGATGCCATCAGGCGCAGGCAAGGTGCCGTTGGTTTCGATGGCGATGCGGAATCCGCGGCCGTGAAGCGCGCGTACAAGGTCGTCGTCAACCTGCAGCAGAGGTTCGCCCCCTGTGAGCACGCAGAGACGATTGGTTTCGCCGCCGGTCCATTCCTGCTCGATTGCGTCGGCGAGTTCGTCGGCATTGCCGTATCGGCCACCCAGGGTGCCGTCAGTTCCGACAAAATCGGTATCGCAGAAGGTACAGACCGCCGTGCTGCGATCGGCTTCCCGGCCGCTCCAGAGATTGCAGCCGGCAAATCGGCAGAACACCGCGGGCCGGCCGGCCTGCAGACCCTCGCCTTGCAGCGTGAGAAATATCTCCTTGACCGTGAAAGAACCCATCGGAACCTTAACTGCGCTTCATTGGTGTGGTGGTTTGACACACGGGCCGTGCGGCGCCGGTCTGTCGTCTGCCTTCGGTCTCTCTAGCGCGTGATCCGGCGGCGATCGGCTACGGGGCCACGCCTCTGATTTCCGCGGCGCACCCGACACGATTGGAACGAGTGACCTTTGCTTCCGGAGGACTAAATTTTACGTCTGCGCTCATTTGCAAGGATTTGCGACCACGCAAGAAAAGCCCTTTTTACAAGCGTTTCTGTACGGATGGCTTGGCTCCTTTTTGCCGGAATATGCGTAACACTGCTAGCTATTTGCCAGCTACGGAGCAACAGAAAAATAGCGCTTTTTCACGCTCGGCAGGCATGGATCACCTTGCACGCCGGATAGCGCCCGGAAGGAGGCGAAACGCGTTATTGGCCCGGTCGCCAATGGCGCCGATCCAGCCGAGGATAAACAGTCGACGCGACATGCAGAGAACGTGCCCCAATGCTGCGAGCTGTATCTCGCTGCCGCGAGGCCGCGGATTTCGCGTAACGTACAGCACCCCAAAAAAGGCGGGCACGCGTTCGACGGACGAGAGGCGATTGGAAAGCCAGATGGCGCGCCTTATTTCTTCGGCCTTAGCACATTGCGGTCACGCGATATGGCATTTGTTTCGCCGTATCGTGGCGTGGGTGGCGGAGTGATTGTGATTTCGAGGCACGACGATAGCGGCAAGCCACTGCGTTCATATCGTCGGCATTTCCGGGTAAAGCGACTTGCCCACGACGCTTCGTTGGCGGCTTGGTATCGTCCAGACAATACCCGAGCAAGGACTTCTACTGGCCGCTAACCCGACACACTCACTGCAAACAATCCGGTGTGCTTGGGGGTGCGAGACGATACTTGGCCTGGTGGGGCCAAACGCTGATCAAACGCATTTCCCGTTCGTAAGCTGACCCCGGGGCCGGGGCGAGCGAAGTGGAGATAATAATATGATCACAGTACCGTCAACGATCCGGGATACAGAAGGGCTGGATGGGGTATCGATCACCCAGGTCGGCAACAACTATGCGACGACGATTGAAAGCGCACTGAATACGTCAACCGATCTGGCGCAGGCCGGTGCGGTATTCAACGATGCGGTCCGCCTTTCCGATGGCGGGCTCTGGACAGGTTCTACTGCGATCGAGTCGTCGAGCGGCAACAATGAACAGCCCTATGAGCCAATGTATCTGCAGGACATCAACGCCGTCCAGGCTGATGTCGGCGCGATGCTGGCAAATCCAAACGCGATTACCGTCGGTGGCCAGACGATTTCAGATCCGGCTTTGATTTCCGAGCTTCAGACGATTCAGGGTCAGTTGGCGACGCTGCAGCATGAGGCGCCGCTGTCGGTTGGTAACAGCGCAGCCGAGGTAGCGGCGCAAGGGACTGTCGCCCTCACGCAACAGCAGATTCTTTCCGAAGTAAACGGCGATGCCACGTTGGCGAGCGCATTGAACGGGGCCGCTTATCAAAGCGCAACCGGCTTTACCAATGTAGGGTTCCAGTCGCTGCCGACAGGGAGCAATTCAGCCGCGAGCCTCGCATCGGCCGAAGGTTCGGCCGCGGCGCCTCCGACCCTTGCCCAGATCGGTTCCGTCTTCAACGCCGCCCACAATCTTGAGGTGGGAGGATTGAATGCGAACAATCTCACTGAGTTCAACACCGACATGCAGGCGGTGGTGACGGGCCTGACAAACATCCTCAACAGTCCAACGGCGCTCGCAAGCATCGAGGCGAATGAGCAGGCGGGCATGTCCCCGCAAGGGCAGGCATTGACGGCTCAACAAGAGCAAGCGCTGACGACAGTTCATCTCGAAACTGCGCTCAATCAAATTGAGCTTCAGATCAATAAATTCGACCCGATGTTTGCGACCAACCCCAATGACGCCGCCCGATCGACGAATGACAACATTCTCGACATCGTTGATATCGTGAATAACGATACAGCCCTGGCGACGGCGGCCGGCGACGTTTCCGTTGCCAACAATGGCGCGCAGCCAAATCAGACATTCGCCGCCTCCGGCGCGGGTGGATTTGGTGAATTCGCCGGATACCTCAACGGCATCGGCGGGGTGAATGACCATGGTGGCACCATCCTGCAGTTTCAGGACAACCAGGCTCAGACCAACTTCTGGTCGCAGTTCATTGCGGAAGCCAATCAGCTGAACCAAACGTTTGGCGGCATCGCCAACGGTACCGTTCAGCCAACCGGTTCGGAAATCCAGTCGCTTGTCACTCAGATAAACAATTACAACGAATTCGGTGCCAGCTTCGCCGGTTCGCAAGGCGGAGTATTTGGCGATCGGTTCGACAATGAGTTGCTCTCGGGTACTCTCAAGACCGACTCTGCGAACGCAGTGGCCGCCCTGCAAGACGTTGCGGCACACGGCCTGACCGCAACCAATGCCGCGCAGCTCCTCGCGGCGGGGGTCGGCTTTGTTGCTGACGCCAATGACGTAGCGGGCAACAATTTGCCGACTGGAGGCGGCTCCTTTGTAGGCACCGCGACAACAGCCGCGGGTGCCACCACGACCGGTGCTGCCACCGCAGGCACGACCGTTCCCGTTTCCGGGGCGGTTGATGGCAATGACAACCCAACCGCGACCCCCGTCGACGGACTGAACAACAACGGCTTTGGGGTATCGAATCCCGATCCCCATGCGGGTCAGGGCGCCGGTGGCTCCGGTTCTGGTGGCTCCGGTTCCGGGGCCGATCCCGGCGGGTCTTCGACGTCGATGCTTTCCGGCGCCATTGCGAGCGACATCGCCAGCCTGGTTCAGGCCTTGGAAGGCGGACATTCCAACACCATCAATGCTGCGATCGCAACGTTGACCGCGGCAATCACCGGCAACTCCGGTAATACCGCCGGCAACAGCGGCGCCGGCAGCAGCCAGGGGGGTAACGAAAGTTCACCCGTGGACACCGGACACACCGGCATCTTCGATCATGGTTCCAATTTCGGCCACGGTCATCACTTCGAGCACATGTGGCACTGAATAGAGGCATCCGCAGCGGCGAGCGCCCCGGTCATCTCTCCGATGACGGGGCGCTCACCGGTGGTCCGCGCTCGCTCGCATCAGCAACAAAATCTCGTTCGCAAAGACGATAAGGTCGCATTCTCGTTTCCGGACCCGGGCGTCGTTCCGGAATCACGGTTGCTTGTCCGGCAATTGGGGCGCCAAACCGTCGAGTGGCGGTGCGATCCTGATCTGACAACACTGTCGGCTGTTCGGACTGCGGACAGCAGCGGTCATGTCCGGAAGTCTACTCTCATCGTCGCCGGCGCGACCGACCTTCGATATCCGGGGCTCGCGGGCGAGCGCTCGACGGTTTACGCGGCGTGCAGAATTTCACGTTCTTTTCGCGAGCCATCGAACCAGCCGATGAAACGTGCCACCAGGCCGGAGGATTCGCCGCTATCATCGTTTGGCGAGAACGGGTCCGTGTAACACCTGGCGCCTTCCGCCTTGGCTATCTGAGCCACGGCTTCGGTCATGGCGGGAGCACCCGCCGTATAGACGAGGTCTGTCGGCGAGAGCGCCGGCAGGTGGTCGGTGGGGCGTCCCCTTCGGATGGCGAACGAGACGTTCTGCGGCTCCGAGACCACCGGAATGATGGTGACGTTGGGAAACCGCGCCAGGCGGCACAGCGCGCTATGCATGTAGAATGACTGGAGCTTTCGAGTAGCGACGACGAATGCGAGCTCGCGCTGCGGTCGCTCGGTGATGGCCGCGACTGCGATTGCCCACATCGGCGCGAACCCGGTCCCGCTGGCGACGAGAACCACGCGACCACGATGGTCGCGCCTGTGAAATGCGCTGCCGAATGGACCCGACAGCTTGACGCGGTGGTCCACGCGGATCCTGTTCCCGAGCGCTGATGACACAGCCCCGTCCGACAGACGCCGGACGTGGAAATGCAGCTTGCGATCATCCGGGCCTCCCTCGAGCGGATAGGTCGGGCTGTAACATCGCGTCGCGAAACCGCGAAATTGCAACTTGCAATACTGGCCCGGCAAGTATCGGAACGGCTGCTGGAGCTCAAGACCGACCCTGACAATGTCGGGCGCAAGGCGGACCAATTCGGCCACACGCGCCGGTACCGAAACCGGGTCGAGCGAAGGCTCGGCGACCACGTTGAGATCGGAGACAATCCGTGCCTGGCAGGCGTAGATGACGTCGCTGCTCTCTTCGGTGCCGCCGAACACCTTGCCGTCAACAAGACGTACCCGGCAGGACCCGCAAATGCCGCTTCGACAATCGTAAGGAAGATCGACGCCGCTGAGCAGCGCGCCGTCGAGCAGGATATCACCGCAATTGGCGAGAAACGTCTCGTTGTTGAGGGTTACCTTGCAAATTTTAGCCATTACTCCACCTCAATTCGAATAGGCCGGACATGCCGGGTGTGCCCGATCTCGCTATGGTCAAAAGCCGCGACACGCATGAAGACGCCGGTCTTGATCGGCACGTCAAATTGACTATGCGTATCGAGACGACGCGCGACCTCGAGTGACCAGTGACCGGAGGCCCATCGAGCCGCACATCGGACGTCGGCGCGATCGCCGGAAAATACCCCCGATATGATGACCCCTGGAATGACGGTGCCAACCGGTATCGCGCGGTCCAGCTCCGCCGCGTACGGGACGGTTTCAACCTCCGTCATGAACCAGCGCGCGCCGTCGCTCTCGCCGACTTCCGGATCGAGATTGATGGATCCCATTGCCGAGATCGTTGCCGCCAGATTCTTCGGCAGCCGACGCGGCTTGACCAATTGATCGCGGTCCGTCGGATCCGAGGGCGCGTCGAAATTGTCAGAATAGTTGGCGGCGCCGGGATCGGGTTCGAACCCGCCCCTGTACGGAACGACGTTATGCACCTGCCGGGCAGTTGGCTTGAGCGGCGGGCCGAAATGATCATCATCGATCCAGCCGCTGGGGCCGCCGCTGGTAGCCTTCCATTGCCACACATCGGCGTAAATTCCGGCAGCAGTCGTGTAATGCAGACCTCTCCCGGTCATTGTCGCGGGCGCCCCCTCAATCGGCTGCGGACTTGCATGAAAGGTGCTGTCGCCGGCAAGGGTCGCGTCCGCTGTCGTGAACAAGACGGCGAACTTGTCTTCGCTGAAGGCATGCTCGTCGCCTCGCTCGTGGCCATCATGAAGCAGTTGCCAGCCGCGATCCCGCTTGATGAGCGGCAGTTGCTTCAACGACCGCGTCGGATCCTCCCAGGTGAACAGAAAATACGCCCAGGTTCCGTCGTGCACGGCGCGTATGTCGATCCTGGTTTCACCTTTGCCGTCGAAATTGTCACCCTGATTGGTCATCAGGGAGAACGGCTGGATGTTGCGCCAGACCGGGTCGGACGTGTCGCCGTCGAGCACCGGGGCTTGCGCGCTGGAGATACGGTGGATGCGCACGCTGTCAACCGCCAGCCAGTCGGTCGCGACCACGAACCAGGTCCCCAAGATCGCCACGGCCGTCGCAATGACGAAAGGATTTGCCTGCAATGTGACGTCTCGCTGTCTTGCGGTGCTTCGGATATCTCTCTTCTCCTGCGGTGGCTGCCGGGATTGCGCCGTTGGCTGTCCGGACTGTTCGACGAGCAACGTGAGCAGTTCCACTGCATCAAGCCGCGGTCGCGGAGGCGGCAGGCGTCCGGGACGAACAATGCGGAGAAGCTGCGATGTCCCACCGATCATGGCCTGGACAAAAACATGCAGACACGCAAAGACCGGAACCGCCCAGCTCGCCCACCAATGTGCGGCTGCCACGCTGGCGCCCGCGAACAGATCAAAGTAGAGAAGGCCGCCGCTGATGATGAGCGTCGCCATCGCCAGGAAGAATATCCAGGTGAGAAGCACATTGACCGCACCGAGCCAGCCTCGCTTTCGTCCAAACAAGGCGCGCATACGAACCTTGTCCAGTTGAACGCGCGGGCTCAGGCCGGATCGGGTCAAATAGACGGCATAGGCAACCGCAATCGCGATCAGCGCCACGGCGGCTTCAATGTGCAGCGTCCAGACGTTGACTCGCGGCAACAGCGCATCGAACACGTTGATCCATGTCCGGCCCGGCGCCTCCGTTGCGATGCGCAGTCCGCTGACGAACAGAACTCCGATCGCTGCAACGAGCAGCCAATGCAAAAGGATCGTGCCGTAGTCGGTCTTGCGCTGTCTCATCCGCGCGCGCCCTCTTTTTGAGTGCGGCGAACAACGATTGCGATACGGCGTGCGGCCTTCGCCCACCCGGCAAAGATGCAGCGTAATCCGAGGTCGGATACTTCCGAGCGCGGCCGTGCGATACCATGATGACACATACTCAACTGTCTATCCCCAAGAGTAAATCGCCTGGTCGGCGAATAAAAACGTCTCCTTTTCGTAGACGCCCAGCGTCGTCGCTCAAACAGGCCCACCCTGCTGAATTGAACGATGCACCGATCTGCGCGTGGTTGAGCTGTTACCTGCCTGGCCTCATACTATCCGGCGAGTTCGCGTGGCACACCAAGCCATCCATTTCGCTTCTCCCGTTGTTGCTCGTACCATCGTCAGCCTTGAAAAAACGCCATAGCCAACGAAACAAAGATTTCTTCAGGTTCGTGGCGTCATTCGGCCGAGACAAGGGCCAATGTCCGCGAAAGCAAGGTGATAGGCGGACAATTCTGTGACTTCGATCGATCGACCTCTCGGCAGAATCTGTCGTCGGTCCCATTGCTGCCGGAAAATGGACAGTATCGGCTGCCAAGAAACCCCGCACTGGCGCACGACAGGCAGACGCAAGGGGAATGCCATGCAAGATCGTTGGCGACCGACACTACGATTTGCCCCGCGCGGCTTTCTCGCAACACCGGTGGCGGATGATCCGGTATCGCACGGCCTGCGCGAGAGCGTACGGCGGATGACCGGCATTGCCGTATTTAGCGGCGTCATCAATTTGTTGATGCTGTCCGGCTCTCTTTACATGCTGCAGGTCTATGACCGCGTCATTCCGAGCCGGAATCTTGCAACCCTGTTTGGTCTCTCGCTGATCGTGCTGCTTGCCTACCTGATGCAGGGATACTTCGAGGCCCTGCGCGCACGCATGCTGTGCCGGGCCGCAACGCTTTTCGATGTCGGCCTCCAGGATGCGATCCACAATGCGCTCGTGACGCTGCCGCTTCGTGGTGCGAAGCCGGCGGCAATGCAGCAACCATCGCGCGACCTCGAACAGGTCCGCGCGTTCATGTCCGGCATGGGCCCAACGGCGTTCCTGGACATGCCCTGGATTCCGGTGTTCCTGCTCGCGCTGTTTCTGTTTCATCCCGCGATCGGCATGACCGCGCTGATCGGGACCATATCGATTGTGGCCATGACGGTGCTGACCGAGCGCTTGTCGCGGGGGATGGCCAGGGTCGCGACGGATTCCAGCGCACAGCGGCAGGTTCTCGTCGATACCATCCAGCGCAATGCCGAGGTAATTTGCGCACTCGGAATGTCGGAAAGATTAAAGGCGCGGTGGTCGCAGTCGAACGAGCGATATCTCCTGGAAAACATGCGGGTCAACGACCTCTTCGCCAACCTCGGCTCGGGCGCCAAGGTGTTGCGCTATATCCTGCAGTCCGGGATGTTGGGAGTGGGTGCTTATCTGGTTGTGGCCGACAGCGCTTCGGGCGGCATCATGATCGCGTCGTCGATCATGATGGGGCGGGCTTTAGCGCCGGTCGAGGTCGCGTTGTCCAGCTGGAAGCAACTTGTCGCCGCACGCCAGGGCATCGCGCGGCTGCGCGACGTTCTCAAGGCAACGGCAAGACCTCCTGTGCCGATAGTGGCCTTGGCGCGCCCGTGCCGCGAACTCGCCGTCCAACAGCTTACGGTCGCGGCACCCGCCACCGGCACGCCCATCGTCTCGAAGGTCAGTTTCTCGCTCAAGGCCGGTGCGGGACTGGCGTTGCTCGGGGCCAGCGCGTCCGGCAAGACTTCGCTTTCCAAGGCACTGGTAGGAATTTGGCCGGCCAACGAAGGCGCCGTTCGACTTGACGGCGCGGCGATTGATCAGTGGCGGAGCGAAGACCTTGGGCGACATATCGGCTATTTGCCGCAAGATGTCGCGCTGTTTGACGGTACGATCGCCGAGAATATCTGCCGCTTCGATGAACACGCGACCTCCGAGGCGATCATCAGGGCAGCGCAGATCTCCGGCGTGCACGATCTGATCCTGCGGCTGCCCAATGGCTATTCGACACCGATCGGTCAGGCCGGCATGTCGCTGTCGGCCGGCCAGAGGCAGAGAATAGGACTCGCACGCGCCATCTATGGCGATCCGTTTCTGGTCGTACTCGACGAGCCCAATGCGAATTTGGATACCGATGGTGAGAACGCGTTGAGCCGCGCCATTAAGATCCTGCGCCACCACAAGAGCATCGTCATCGTGATATCGCATCGCCCGAGCGTCATTGCCGCATTGGACATGGCGCTGGTGCTTTATGACGGAAAGTCGATCGCCTTCGGCACGTGCCAGGAGGTATTCGCTCGCGTTGGCGCCGTCAAGACGAAGGGCGCGCCGGGAACCGAGGCGCGCAACCGGCCCAATACCGCGACGCGCTACCCGGTTGCCACAGAGGTCGTCTAGCCATGCGGCACTCTGAAGACGATCGATACCCCGGCGGATCTGAGCCGAACTGGAGCGGTGAGCCTCATGTCGACCACATAGGGCCGCAGGGCGAAGCGTTGATTATCGAACTGCAACGCTTGCGCCATGCGCTCGACGGCGAGCGCGGTGCCCGCCAGCGTTCACGAGCGCCGTCCGGGCGCGCCGAAGCGCACAAACGACAAGCCCCACGGCAACCGCAAGCACTCCGTCCGAGGCGAAAGCCAAAAAGCAAAGTCAAGCTTGCGATCGATATTTGCCTCAAGCCGTTCGGCATCAAGGCCCCTCCTGAGGCGCAAGAGCTCCCGGTCGAGCCGGTCGTATCGCCGCCCCATCGGCAAAGTCCCTCGATCCTTCCGAGCGATCCCGTCGCGATGGATTTGGAAAAGCCCGGTCCGAACATGTCCGCGCTCGAGAATGCTTTTGCGCCAACTGCCGCGCCCAAGGTCAACACGGCGGTGACAGAGCTGATCACCAGGTGCCGCAACGGTCTGATGACAGGCGCCGACTTCATTCTCGATCGTGGCGACGCCGCGGCTCCTCCTGATGGGACCCAGGACAGCCTGCAGACGGGCGTCCGATGGGCGTTTGAACACGAGTTACGTGTCGGCCTTCGAGTTCTCCTTGTTGCCGGGATTCTGGGTGGGGGGTGGGCTGCATTCGTGCCGCTCGCGGGCGCCGTCGTCGTGCCCGGAAATCTCGTCGTGCAATCGAACGTCAAGAATATCCAGCATCCGACCGGAGGCGTTGTCGCCGAAATCAAGGTGCGGGACGGCACCCGTGTGCAAGCCGGCGACCTCCTGTTGCGGCTCGACGCGACCCAGGTGCGAGCCAGCTTGCAAATGGTGAGCAAGCAACTCGACGAGTTGCGGGCGAAGATCGCTCGCCTGATGGCCGAGCGTGACGGCCTTGCAGGAATGGACGTTCCAGCAGAGCTTGCATCGCTTTCGGGTGATGAAACGGCAAAGCGCTTGCTTGCGTCGGAGGTTTCGCTGTTCAAGGCTCGCTTAAATGCGCGCCAGAGCCAGAAGGATCTGCTGCAAGGCCGAGTTGCGCAGCTGACCGAGGAAATTTCAGGCCTCGAGGCGCAGATCGATTCCAAGGCCAAGCAGCTGGAACTCATCGCCGGCGAACTGACCGGCGTACAGGAACTGTATGACAAGCATCTTGTACCGCTGGCCAGGCTGACGGCGCTGCAACGGGAATCCGCGCGGATCGAGGGCGAACGCGGGCAGCTCGTGTCTTCAATCGCCGAGACGAAATCAAAGATCGGCGAGACCCAGTTGCAGATGGTTCGCGCGGAGCAGGATTTTCGCACCGACGTCGTCAAAGACCTTGGCGATGCGCAGGGCAAGGAGGCCGAGCTTGTCGAACGCAGCGTCGCGGCGCGCGACGTGCTCGACCGCATCGAGATCCACGCACCGGTATCCGGTATTGTTCATCAACTTGCCGCGCACACCATCGGTGGAGTCATCCGCCCCGGCGACAGCATCATGGAAATCGTGCCTGATACGGAAGACTTGCAGGTCGAGGCGCGCCTGCAACCGAAGGACATAGATCAGGTGCACACCGGTCAGATGGCCTTTGTCCGGTTTACGGCCTTCAATCAGCGCGTGACGCCGCAGCTCACCGGCACCGTCTCGTATGTCTCGGCCGACACCAGCCGGGAACAGCAGGCTAACGCGCCATTTTTCACAGTGAGAGTTGTGCTGTCGGACCAGGAGCGTCGACGGCTTGCCGGTCAACAGCTCGTGCCGGGAATGCCCGCGGAGGTCTTCATGCAGACGCGAAGCAGGACGATGATGAGCTATTTCTTTAAACCGATCGCCGATCAGATGCGTCGCGCCTTCATCGAGCAATGAGCCGCTTTGGCGGATCGTGTTCAGGTGGACCGATGCGGGTCCCGAAGACGTGGAAATAACCGACTATCATTAGGAGTTTGTGCACGGCAAAGAAACTTCCGCCGGTTCATCCCGGCGAAATCCCGCGGGAAGAATTTCTCGTTCCGCTTAAGCTGAGACCTCACGCGGTCGCGGCCGCGCTGCACGTGCCGCGTACCCGGATCGAACGCATCGCGCGCGAAGAAAAGCCCGTTACGGCCGACACCGCGCTGCGGCTCGGCAAGTTCTTCAAGACCGGCGCTGCGTTCTGGATGAACATTCAGGCGCGCTTCGATATCGAGACGGCCGAAGACGTGCTCGCGCCACAGATCAAGAAGATCGCATCTTACGAGGCGGCGTGAGAGCGATGCAGGTCGTGCGTTCCAGGTATCTTGCAGCCTGTGGCTCGATACCCGATGCGACGTCCAAGGTCTGACTTAGATGGCGAGATATCCTTCCGCCGAGAATGCTTTCAGCGCCGCGACCTTCGCCGCGTCGGGTTAAACCGCGAACTACATCCGCATAGAGTTCGCAGTTTTATTCTGAATGGTGCGTGTGTCGAAATGGCGCGCCACGGCCGACGAAGATGGGCACTATTCTTTCGCTGTGGCGCTATGATGGAGCAGCCTATCAAGCGCTCCAAGCGGCGACGCTACGGCCTCGTTCGATCTTGCCCTACGCCTTGCTGGGCGAACGTGTTGTCCTCACCGCCCATTCAGGCCACTCGGCGTCGCTTCGGCGTCTGTTCACTCGCCACGGGGTGCGCTGAAAGAGTTAGGCCCAGGGCGCGAACAATGCGCATGACCGTGCCGAATTCGGGATTGCCGGTCTCGCCGAGCGCCTTGTAAAGGCTTTCGCGGTTCAAGCCGGCCTTCTTCGCAATCCCACCCATGCCGCGTGCACGGGCAACGAGACCAAGCGCGTCACGCACGAAATCCGCGTCACCGGATTCGAGTGCTGCCGCAATATAGGCAACCTGACGCGCTTCGGTGTCGAGATAGTCGGCGGCATCAAATCGCGTTGTCTTTGGCATCACCTTGGGCATCATAATGTCTCCGCCAGCTTCTGAGCCCGTTTGATATCCTTCGGTTGCGTACGCTTGTCGCCGCCGCACAACAGGATCACTATCTCCGCTCCGCGATGCATATAGTAAATCCGGTAACCCGGCCCATAGTCGATGCGCATTTCGAGGATGCCGTGACCGACGCCTCTGGTGTCGCCAGGATTTCCCATCTCCATGCGGCGAATGCGGCCGACAATGCGCGCGACCGCATTGGCATCGGCGAGACGGTGCAGCCAGCCCGAAAACTCCTCCGTCTGACGCACCTCGGCCATGAGGACTGGATGTAGCCCATAGGCTACAAAACGTCAAGCTATATCGGCGCCACCGGACACAAAATGCTCCCGCGCTATGCCGAAGCGGCCGGCGGCATTTCCATGAGCGGCTATTGGCGGCTTAGTGCGGCGCTCGCGGGCGATTTGGCAAAAAAATCGCGCAAAATCTGCCCTTCCTGAGGGATGGGTGACAGTTCATTCCGGAGACATGGGTGTTACACAATTAGGCCTTTGCGGGAGCGCAAGATGCCGGCAACGAGGCCGATCTCTACTGGGTCACTGCCGACAGTAAAAACGATTGGAACAGTTGAAGTCGCCGCTTTGGCCGCGAGCGCCGCAGGAGTAGTGCCAATCGCGACAATTACGTTCACCGGACCTCGAGCCAAATCGGTTGCCAGAGCCCGAAGTCGATCATTTTGACCGAGACGTCTCGCCCTAAGACAAAGCCGCTTTCGCTCAGTCCCCTCGCCACCGCTGCTAGGCGCGGAGCGTCTGACACTGATGATCCACTACATAGGAACCCGATGACGGGGACGTGCTTCGCGCGGACGGCGAACGGCAATGTCGCCATACCGCCGATCAGCGTAATGAGTTCGCGTCGTCGCATTCAGCCGGTCCCCTAGTTTCAGTAATGGCCGAGAGACTATCAAAAGCGAGCGAGAAATGTCTTCACAATCGGCCTCGCTTTCACGCGCGTCTACGTCGGTTGTGGGTCAATCGCGGCGATTTTGCGATGTCAGCTTTAGCGTCCGCTGTCCACAATACCGGACATTATCACGTCCGATTGGGATACCGCCGCGATCATCTCCGAGCGCTCGCTCAACGTGTCGAAGTCGATCAGAAAGAACTACGCATCACGGGGTCGAAAAGCGTGCTCCTGCGCACGCTCGTCGCCACATCAAGCGCAAAAACGACGGGTTTTGGAGTGCCCAGTTCTGTACCGAAGTGGCGCACCCGACACGATTCGAACGTGTGACCTTTGCCTTCGGAGGGCAACGCTCTATCCAGCTGAGCTACGGGTGCGTGGCGCTTGATTTAGCCGATTGGCCCGCCATCGGCAATGGCCGGTAAGGCGCCTCGATCGCGGCGGCGGCCGACGCGGCGGCTTTTCCCGACCTTGATTTTACCGAGCGAAAATCGTCCAGTAGCCTGCAACTGCCAGACAGGTCGCGGGGGCGAAATCCTGTCGCTGGGCGAGCATTTTCCTGCGCCGGGGCGAGTTGAAAGGGGGGACAGGTACCATGGCCGATCGTTCCGGGTCTTCGCAGGCTTCCTCCGCCGGCAAGGCGTGGCCCATTTTTCGCTCACTCGCCAACTACCGCTTCGCGTTTCTCAGCCGGGATCTGTTTGCGGGGCTGACGCTCGCGGCGATCGCCATACCCGAACAAATGGCAACCGCGCGCCTTGGCGGCTTCGCGCCACAGATCGGCTTTTTCGCCTTCGTGGCGGGCTCGCTCGCCTTCGCCGCATTCGGCAGCAACCGCTTCCTGTCGTCGGGCGCGGATTCGACGATCACGCCGATCTTTGCCGGCGGTCTTGCCGCGCTCGCGGCAACGGGCTCGCCGGATTACGCCATGCTCGCCGCAGCCCTCGCGGTGATGGTCGGGCTGATGCTGGCGGCGGCCGGCATTTTCCGCCTGGGGTGGATCGCCGATCTCTTGTCGATTCCGGTCACGATCGGCTTTCTTGCGGGGATTTCGGCGCACATCCTGATTTCCCAGTTGCCGGGAATCCTCGGACTGCCGGGGCCCGAAGGACCGATGCTCCAGCGCCTCGCGACGCTTGCCGAACATCTTGGCGAGGCTAACGGGTTTACGATTGTCATCGGCCTTGGTGTCCTGGCGATCATCGCCATCTCCGAAAAGATCGATGCGCGGATTCCCGGTGCCTTGATCGGCCTTTTTTTGGCGGGTGCAGCGGTCGTGCTCCTGCATCTGGAGAACCGGGGTGTCAGCGTCCTCGGCACAATCTCGGCTACGATGCCGTCGCTCGCGATTCCCCTCGTATCGGCCGGGCACCTCACCAGCCTCTTGTCGCTCGGTCTCATCATTTCGGTCGTCGTGATGGTGCAGACGGCGGCAACGACAAGGTCGTTTCCAACCGATCCCAACGAGCCGCCGGACGTCAACCGCGACTTTTTCGGCGTCGGCATCGGCAGCATTCTTTCCGGACTGGTCGGCGCCTTTCCCGTCAACGCAAGTCCGCCGCGAACGGCTGTGGTTTCGGAAACCGGCGGACGCTCGCAGATCGCAGGCCTTGCCGCGATTGCGATCGTCATCGCCTTGCTTGCCTTCGGCACATCGTTGCTGCACCGAATTCCGAACGCCGCCCTGGGCGGGGTTCTGTTGTTCGTTGCGCTTCGGATCATTCGTCTTCACCAGATCGTTGCCGTGTTTCGGCAGTCGCTCGGCGAATTTCTGCTGATCCTGGTCACGGCGGCCGGGATCATCGTGCTGCCGATCGAGCAAGGCGTCGGCCTCGGTATCGCGCTGTCGCTGCTGCATGGCATATGGAGCACGACGCGGGCCCGCGTGCAGCCGTTCGAGCGTGTGCCGGGCACTTCGATCTGGTGGCCGGTGAGCCCCGATCTTCCCGGTGAACAGGAACCGGGCGTGATGGTTGCCGGATTTCAGGCGCCGCTGTCGTTCCTCAATGCCTACGACTTCCGGCGCGATATCCTCGCTGCGCTGAAGTCCTCGCCGCAAAAAGTGCGGCTGCTGGTGCTGGAGGCGACCGGCATCGTCGAGATCGACTTTACCGCCGCGCAGATTCTGACCGAGATCATCAGCCAGTGCCATGAGGACGGCGTCGATTTTGCCATCGCGCGGCTGGAATCGTTGCGGGCGCAGGACGCGATCGTGCGCTTCGGCATCGCTGCCCTGCTCGGCCCGGCTCGCCAGTATCAGAGCGTGGAAGAGGCTATTCGGGCCTGCGCCGGGAAAAGCTAGCGGATTTATAACACACTCACACAGGCACGATCGCCCTGCCGACCGGCCATAGCGCAATGCCGGCAAGCTTCAGATGCGCCCATGCGAATGGGATTCCGATAATCGTGACGGCAAGAATCACCGCCGTAACGAGATGACCGAGCGCCAGCCACCACCCCGCGAGCACCAGCCAGATCAGGTTGCCGATCAGGCCCAACAGACCGGTGCCGAGGTCGGATTGGCCCGTCAGACTATCACGGCGCACGGCCCGCTGGCCGAACGGCAGCAACGTGTAGACGGCGATGTTGAAGGCGGCCCGCGCCCAGGGCAGGCCGATGATGGTGATCGCCATGATGATCGCGGCGACAACCCAGCCAACCGCCATCCAGACGCCGCCGAGCAGCAGCCACAGGATGTTCAGAAATATCGAAACCGGTTGCATGTGGCCTCTTCGGGTGAAAGCGCGATGTACAGACGACCCGGAAGATAGCAAGGAAGACGCCCGGCCGGAATGGCCCAGGATATCGATAAGACGTCGATCGATACATCAATCGGCGGCGTCAAAACAACGAAAGGCCGCGTTTCGCCGCGCGAGTGCTGCTGCGATGGAACACGAACTTCGGAAAGTTGGCACTAGCGACGATAACGGTTGGGACGCGCATAAGACTGGCGGCTTTCCTGCACCGGCCGGCTTGTCTCGCTGACGCGTGCTCCACTGGCAACCGGTGCGACCAGCTTGAGCTCTTCCAGGAAAATCGGCCGCGCGAAATAGAAGCCCTGCGCGTAGCGAATCCGGGTCGCCGCCTGCAGGTAGGCCAGTTCCTCGAAGGTTTCGACGCCTTCGGCGATCACGGTCATGCCAAGCGCTTCGCTCAGCGATTCGATCGCCCGCAGAATTCCCTGGCTGCGCGGACGCAGATGGATGTCGCTGATGAACGAGCGATCGATCTTGATTTCGTCGGCGGTGATATCGGCCAGCGCCGACAAGGACGAATAGCCGATGCCGAAATCGTCGATCGATATCCCGATCCCGAGCTTGCGGAAGATCGGCACGATTTCGTGCTGAAACCGCGTCTTGGTGACGAAAGCGTCCTCCGTCACCTCGATCATGAAGCGCCGGGGAAAGCCGGTTGCTTCCAGGGCTTCGGCAAACGAACGCATGAACAGAGGATTGTTG
The DNA here is from genome assembly GCA_963706265.1 of uncultured Alphaproteobacteria bacterium. Classification (GTDB taxonomy): domain Bacteria; phylum Pseudomonadota; class Alphaproteobacteria; order Rhizobiales; family Xanthobacteraceae; genus Bradyrhizobium. The sequence continues at coordinate 302,862 of CAVPLO010000001.1, forward strand.
GCCTGCTTGGCTGCAACGTTGATGCTGATCGTGGCCGTCGGACCAAAGGTCTCGTTGATGAGGTCGATCGACCTGATGATCTCGGCCAATACCAGATGGGTAAGTTCGTCGATCAGTCCCAGTTCGGCCGCAAGGTTGATGAAAGTGCCGGGCGCCTGAATGACCCCGTCGTCGTCGCGCAAACGGACCAGCGCCTCGACACCTTTGACTTCCTTGGTCCGGATATCGACCTTGGCCTGGAAGGCGCAGCAGAAGCGCTTTTCCAGGATCGCGTGCCGCAACGATTGTTCAATCTTCATGCGCGCGAGCGCCTCGCGCTCCATGCTGGTGTCGAAGAAGGCGACCGCGCCCTTGCCGTCGTTCTTGACCCGATACATCGCGATGTCGGCATTCTGCAGCAACGCATCATAGCTGCGGCCGTGATCAGGGAAGAGGCTTACGCCGATCGACGTCGAGGCGAATATCTCCGATCCATCGATAAAGAACGGCGCTTTCAGCCGCTGCAATGTCGCCTCGATATATTCGGCGACTTCTTCCTCGCTCTCGGTAGGATTGAGCAGCAGCAGAAATTCGTCGCCGCTGATCCGCGACAACATGTCGGTTTCGCGCAGATTGAGCCCGAGCCGCTTGGCGACCTCGATCAGCAGCGCATCGCCGACCGAATGACCGTAATAGTCGTTGATGTGCTTGAAATTGTCGATGTCGAGAAAAGCCAGCGCAAATGCGCAGCCCGGCTCGTAGCGTTGAATCAGGCTCTGCACGCGGTGTTCTATGACCCGCCGCATCGGCAGGCCGGTCAACTCGTCGAAATAGGCGGAACGAAACAGATGATCCTCGACCGCCTTCTGTTCGCTGATGTCGGTCGAACTCGATAGCAGCAGGTTGCGTCCCGCGATGCGGACCGGCCGATGGGAGGCGAGAAGAACCTGCTCGCCGTTGTTGCCGGCAACACCTATTTCCGCGACGGCCTCGCGGCCGGCGCGGAGCAGTTCGAGCCCTGCTTCCCGCCGCTCGTGCAGATGCTTCGAGCCGGGCTCACCCGGCTGCCCCGCAGCCATCCCCAACTGGGATGCGGCGGCGTCGTTGATCAGGATGAAACGGCCATCCTCGTCCTGAACCGTGACGCCGGCCGGAAGCAGCCGGAGAACGTCTCTCAACAGGCCGGTTTCGTCCTCGACGGCGACTTCGCCGGTGTCGGGCTTGGGTGCGGGCGGCTTTTGATGAGAAGGCGGGTTTTGCATGGCCGCCGGAGGTTCGCAAAGTCTCTTGTAGTTTTGGTTAAGTGCGCGATCACAGATTTGAAATGTCGGTGTTCAAAACCAGCCATCGTGATCGTCATTAACAGAACGTCAACGCGTTAGGACCCACGCGCAATGTTCGGCTCCTGTTCACGGCTTGGTCACGCTTTAGGGACGCGGCATTGCAGGGTGCAATGGACCCCGCTCTTCAGAAAACTGATCTCGCTCTTGCCTTCGAAAGGCCTGAGTGCCGATTCCAGCAATTTGGTGCCGAAACCCGGCTCCCCGATCATGCCGAGCGCCGGTCCCTCGGTCTCATCCCAGGCGATATTCAGCCGGTCGTCGGTCAGGGACCACGACACCTGAAGCATGCCGCGCTCGGAGGAAAACGCGCCGTATTTGCCGGCATTGGTCGCAAGTTCGTGAAAAATCAGCGCAAGGCTGACCGCGAGCTTGGCGGGCAGGAACAACCGGTCCCCGTTCAAGGTGAAGCGGACATGGCCGTAGGGTCCGAGTTCGGAAAGCAAGAGATCCTTGATGTCGCATCCGCCGCCATCGACCTTGGTGATGAGTTCGTCGGTCGCCGACAGCGCGCGCATGCGGTGATCGATGCTGGCCCAGACCTGCGGCTGGTTCTGCAATACCTGATGAAGCACGGCGTGAACGGTCGACAATTTGTTCTTCAGCCGGTGCTGCAACTCGTCCACGACGAGCCTGCGGTACGCCTCTTCGCGGATCAGCCGCCTGGAAATTTCCCGCTGATTGGAAGCGACCGAGCGGTAGTGTTCGACGCCCCAAATCGTCAATCCGCATACCACACCAAAAATAACCAGCAACACCAGTCGCGGAAACAAACTGCTTGGCGCGTCGCCAAAATTCACGGCGACGCCAAGCCCGCCGCCCAAAACCGCGGTAGCGACGCCCGTTCGATAGCCGCCAATGGCGGTGGCGAAAAAGACGGCGGGAAAATACGGCGTGAAATACACGTCCGGCCGCAGCATCGCGAGAATCCATCGCGCCGCTGTCGACAGGGCAAGACAGGTCATTGAAAACCCTATGCTGAACGCCAGCGAGGGCCGGGAGATTCCTTGCCAGACCTGTCGAAACTCGTCGATCAATCCTGCCAGAGGCCGCATCACGGGGTATTCCGAATCCGAAAGCGGGGTCACCTTAGCCGAAATTGGCCGCACGCAACCGGCAGGCGGCGAGCTATCCCCTTCAACGCTAGAGCTCCGATTCCGAAGTTCGCACGGTATTGCGGCAACCTCTGATGCGAGCTTCGGAATCAAAGGAGCTCTAGCAACTTATTGATTTTAGTGCGGCCTTGAATTTTGAAGTTCCTATAAAGCGATTGCCGCAACACTGATAGGAACTTCAAATTCGCCGCACTAGTGGAGTGGATTTGACATTCGCTACCCCTTGGCCGCGAGTTCGTAAAGCGAATGTCAAATCCAAAACTCCACTAGAAACCTGTATTTGCTAGTGGTCCTTCTAATTCTAACATTCGCAAAAGCGACCGCTGAGAAGGGATGCGAATGTTAGAATTGGACCACTGGAATAGTGCAAGGCATTCCGCGGCATGGGAATCCGATTGGGGCAGGAACCGCTTGCGCCGCTTAGGCAGGATGAAGATAGTCTCATCAAGACCGTGTCAAAAGGAGGACGAGCAACATGGCCAGGCTGGACGGCAAAGTTGCGGTAATCACCGGCGCAACGAGCGGAATCGGACTGCGCACCGCCGAAATATTCGTGGCCGAGGGCGCAAAAGTCGTCATCGCCGGCCGCCGCGCGCCGGAGGGCGAGGCCCTGGCCAAAAAGCTCGGCGCCGCCTGCCTGTTTCGCCGCACCGACGTCACCGTCGAGGACGAAATGCGTCAACTGATCGGCGCGGCCGTCGACAAATTCGGCCGTATCGATTGTTTGTTCAACAATGCCGGCGGACCGGCGCAGACCGGCGGGATCGAAGGGCTTGAGGTCGAGCGTTTCGATGCCGCCATGGCGACATTGGTGCGAAGCGTGATGCTTGGCATGAAACACGCCGCGCCGCCGATGCGGCGTCAGGGTTTTGGCAGCATCATCAATAACGGCAGCATTGCCGGCCGGCTCGCCGGTTTTTCGTCCTCGATCGTCTATGGGGCAGCCAAGGCTGCCGTCATTCACCTGACCAAATGCGTAGCGATGGAGCTTGGCGAAGCCGGCATTCGCGTCAACAGCATTTCACCAGGCGCCATCGCCACCGGTATTTTCGGCAAGGCGCTCGGGCTGTCGGTGGAGGCGGCCGAGAAAACCCCCGCCCTCATGCGCGAGATCACCAAGAGCGCGCAACCGATCCCGCGCGCCGGCCTGCCCGAGGACATCGCGCACGCGGCGGTATTTCTGGCCAGCGACGAGTCGACCTTCATCAACGGACACGATCTGGTGATCGACGGCGCCATCACCGGCGGCCGTAACTGGACAGCGCAGCAGCAGGGCTACGCCGCCATGCGCAAGGTGTTCGACCAGGCCGGTGGGTGAAACGCTCGGAACAGCCGCATGGGAAAAGCGACGTCGGCATGAACGCACGACTCGAAAGAAAGCTGCAGTTGCTTGCCGTCGTCATTGTTCTCGGGGCCATCTCGGGCATCGTCTTCAATCTCGCGCAGGGCCGCCCGCTCACCTCCGCCATCGCGGTGGGGATGACGTATGGGCTCGTGATGAGCCTCGCACTCGGCGTGATCGAGCTGTTTATCCTGGATGGCCCGCTGCGGAGCTGGCTGCACGGCCTTTCGTTTACGGTTAATCTGTTGGTGCGCAGTACGATCTACGCGGCGATCATCGCTCTGATCCAGTGGTTCCGGATCGGCGAAACCGTCGCGGGCGTACCAATCGCAGGCGGACCGCAGCAAATTTCAGACAAGATATTCTGGGCCGGCTTCGCCTACTCCGCGGTGCTTTCGATTGTCGTGAACCTGGGTCTCGGAATTTCCAACATCGTCGGATATCGCACCTTCCTCAACTTCATCACCGGGCGATATCACGCGCCGGTCGAGGAAAATCGCTTCGTGCTGTTCGTGGATATTGCGGGCTCGACGGGTCTGGCAGAGCGGCTCGGTGGAATCCGCATTCACCGCCTGCTCGACCGTACGTTCCGCCTGCTTACCCTTGCGGTCTCGGACTATCGCGGCGAAGTGCTTAATTATGTCGGCGACGAAGTGATCGTGACCTGGGGTGAGCAGAGCGGCACGATCGATTGCCGCCCCTTGCGCTGCTTTATGGCAATGCGCGACGAATTGGTGCAGGCATCGGACGAACTTGAACTCGAATTCGGTGTCGCGCCGCGAATTCGCGGAAGCCTGCATTTCGGGCCGGTCATTGTCGGCGAAATCGGCGACGTCAAGCGCGCTATCGTCTTCAACGGCGACGTCATGAACACGACCGCCCGGCTCGAGGAACTGAGCAGAAAGGTCGACGGCGGCTTTCTTGCGTCCCGCACCGCCATGGAACGGTTTGGCGCCACGCCGCCTTTTGCACTTCGCGACCTCGGACGGCTGCCAATTCGCGGGCGCGAAGATGGCATCGACGTGTTTGGCATCGAGGCCCCGGCTCCGGCCTGATGCCCTCAGTTGACCGCAGACACGGTCACGCGCAGTCCGTCCTTCGGCTTCGGGATCGGCCACATCTGCCAGTCCGGCGCCGAGCCGGCCGGCAGCGTGACGCTGAGATTTTGCAGGAAATGACGCGCGAAGCATTTCGCCTGCATGTAGGCGAAATGCAGCCCCAGGCACATATGCGCGCCGCCGCCGAACGGCACAAAGGCGAAGCGATGCCGGCCGCGTTGCGCCTCGTCGGTAAAGCGCAAGGGATCGAAGGCGTCGGGATCGGGCCATACTTGCGGCATGTGGTGGGTGAACAGCGGATTGACCCCGACCAGCGTGCCGGCCGGCATCTGGTAGCCGCCGAAGCTGAAGTCGCGGGTCGCGCGCCGCGGTATCGAGGGCACCGGCGGCCGCAGCCGCATCGCTTCCTTGAAGGCCATCTCTGCAAGCGGCATCGCCTCGAGATGATCGAAGCTGGTCGGCCCGTCGCGCGCAACGCCGAGCGCCGCCACCTCCTCGCGCAGCTTCTCCTGCCATTGCGGGTTCGCAGCCAGTGCCGCCACAAACGATGTCAGGGATGAAGTCAGGGTGTCATGCGCGGCCATCATCAGGAAGCTCATGTGATCGACGATATCCTGAGGCGAAAGCAGCGCGCCGTCCTCGTGGGTGGCATGGCAGAGCTGGGAGAACAGGTCGTCGCCGCCCTTGGCGCGCCGGATCGGGATCTGCTCGGAAAAATAAGAAACGATGCGGGCACGGCCTTTGACCCCGCGCGCCATCTGCGTTCCCGGCCAGGGCTGGCGGATCGGCGCAATGGACGCCGCGACCATGTCGACGAATGCTCTCGTGATCTCGGCAACCTCGGGACCGATGCTGGTCCCCAGAAATGACGTGGCCGCGAGATCGAGCGTCAGTTGTTTCATGGCAGGATAAAACAACATCTCTCCCGGCCGTTGCCGCCATTGCGTCACGCGCTGTGAAATGCCGGCATCGAGCGCCGCCAGATAGGATTTCATCGGCCCGGATTTGAACGCAACCGACAGCGCGCGCCGGTGCAGGCGATGTTCGTCGAAGTCGAGCAGCATCAGGCCGCGCGGAAACAGGCGGCCCAAAATCGTTCCCCAGCCATAGGTGGAGGAAAACAACCGGCTCTGGTCAAACAGAATGAGTTCGTTGGCCTCGGGCCCCAGCATCGTAATGCTGGTCTCGCCGAGTATGCGGGTGCGGTAGATCAGGCCATGCTTGGCCGACATCCGTTCGACCTCGCCCTTGGGGTCGGCCAGTACCTGGAGCGTCCGGCCGATCACCGGCCAGCCTTCGTCACCAGGAATATGCGAAAGCGCCTGGCGATGGGGCGGCATCAGCGCCGCGGTTGGGAAAGTCGCACTCTGCATAGACATGGCGAGGGGCTCCATGAGACTCATGCTAGACGATGTTTAACACGCCAATCAGGCCTTATGTTGTTTGGCCGCTTCCTTTTGCAAATCCGGCGCGTTCACGGCCGGAATGGCGACGCGGCCGGGGCCGGTCAAGGATAGCGCCGCGGCGGCCTTGTCATTCTCCATGATCTTCGCCATCACCGCCTGCCCGGCGCGTTCGAATACTGCGCGATTTTCGATCACGAATTTCTGCGACTCGCGAAGCTTGGCGACATAACCGTTGATCTCCGGAATCACATAACGCGCCACCATATCCCAGCTGCGTCTTGTGTTCTCCGGATTGGCCCAGTCGTGAACGAAGCCGACGATACAGCCGACGCCACCTGACACCTGCATCAACTTCTTGATGGTTTTGACCAGATCGTCCGGCGTGCCGATGGTCGACGCCGCATTCTCGCCGCCCGCCGTCTTCTCCAACGCATCCTCGGGCGACGTGAAAGGCTCAAGGCCCGGACGCTGGAGCGTCTTCACATTGTACTCGTTGTGCCAGCGCATCAGACCGGCGCCGGCCTCGCGCTGCGCCTGCTCGCGGCTTTCGGCAATGTGCCAGGAGAGCAAAACGCGCCAATCGGCACGGCTGACCGTTGTTCCGTATTTCTTCGCAGCGTCCTCGGCGAAGCTCCACTGCGTCGGCAGCGCCATCAATCCTTGCGTCGACATCGAGCCGAGCGAGATGATTCCGATGCCGTATTTTCCGGCGAGCGTCATTCCCGACGGCGAAATTTGCGATGCGACGACGAAGGGCATCTCCTCCTGCAGCGGAAGGATCTGCAACGCGGCGTCGTTCATCGTGAACCAGTCGCTTTTAGCGGTCACTCGCTCGCCTTTGAACAACCGGCGAATAAGCGCGATCGCCTCATCCTGACGGTCGCGCTGCACCATGGGATCGATGCCAAGCGTATGCGCATCGGACGCAAGCGCACCGGGACCGGAGCCGAAGATGGCGCGGCCGCCGGTCATGTGGTCAAGCTGCACCATGCGTTGGGCGACGTTGAAGGGATGATGGTAGGGCAGCGAGACCACGCCGGTACCGAGCTTGATCCGCTTGGTCCGTTCGCCGGCGGCCGCCAGAAACATTTCCGGCGATGCAATCATTTCCCAGCCCGAGGAGTGATGCTCACCACACCAGAACTCGTCATAACCGAGCGCATCGAGCTGCTCGACCAGATCGAGGTCGCGGCGGAATTGCAGCATCGGGTGCTCGCCGATCGGATGGTGCGGGGCAAGGAAAGCACCGAATTTAAGGCGAGCCATCGACAGTTCTCCTGGCATTTCTCCGGGCCGTTCTTCTTGGTCATTAGATATCAAGTTATGGGTTGGGGAAGTTCAAGGCAACCGGCCACATCCTGCCCAGTGGGCACCGGTCAAATCAGCTTTTTTGATCGAATTTACAGCTCTTTACCGTTCGGCTAAGAGGACGCTCGGTTTGTCGACGTCGAGGTTTTAGATGTATTTGAGACCCTCCGATTCCGCTGCTTCCTTGCAGCTGCCGACGCAGCGGAAGCGCGACCTCGTCGACCATTTCGAGGCCAATAGCGACGAACTCGCACGTTGGCGCGAATTCAACGCCGCCTATCACCAAGACGACTTCAAGTTCATGCGCTTCCTGATTCCGCCGGGCAAGCGCGTGCTGGAACTGGGGTGCGGCCGCGGCGACTTGTTGGTGGCGCTTGAGCCGGCCTATGGCGTCGGCATCGACTTTGGCGCCAAGACCATCGCCAAGGCCGATGAACTGCATCCCAATCTCTATTTTGTGCTCGGCGACGTCGAGGATCCGGCGACGCTTTCTTCGATCGAGGGGCCGTTCGACTACATCGTGATCGCCGACACCATCGGCATGTTTGACGATATCGATGCGACTTTGCGGCTGGTGCACCATCTGTGCGCGCCATCCACGCGGATCATCATCTCCTACTACTCTCATTTGTGGGAGCCGGTGCTCAAGCTCGCGGAGGTGCTGAATCTGCGGGCCAAGCAGCCGAGGATCAACTACATCGCGACCGCCGACTTCCTCAACCTGATGGATCTGGCGGATTTCGAGGTCATCAGCCAGGAGCAGCGTCAGCTTTTGCCGCGCCGCTGGCTTGGCCTCGGCCCGTTCATCAACCGTTTCATCGCGCCATTGCCCGGAATCAGGAAGTTGTGCCTGCGAACCTATCTGGTCGGCCGTCCGGTTCGGCTGTTTCCGGACCGGAAGTTCTCGGCCAGCATCCTGATCCCGTGCCGCAACGAGAGCGGCAATATCGAGGACGCCGTGCGGCGCATGCCGCGATTTGGCTCTTCGCAGGAAATCCTGTTCGTCGAGGGCAATTCCAGCGACAACACCTTGGCCGAATGCGAGCGGGTGCGCGACGCCTACAAGGATAGCTGGGATATCAAGGTGCTGAAGCAGGACGGCAAGGGCAAAGGCGACGCGGTGCGCAAGGGTTTTGCGGCAGCCAGCGGCGACGTGCTGATGATTCTCGACGCCGACCTGACGATGCCGCCGGAAGCTCTGCCGAAGTTTCATGCTGTGATCGAGACCGGCAAGGCCGAGTTCGTCAACGGCACGCGCCTCGTCTATCCGATGGAGCAGGAGGCGATGCGCCCGCTCAACCTGATCGCCAATCGCTTCTTTGCCTACCTCTTCAGCTACCTCGTCAACACCCGCCTCACCGACACGCTGTGCGGCACCAAGGTTATTTTGCGCAAGGATTATGAAGCCTTGGCGCGGGAGCGCGGCTATTTCGGCAATTTCGATCCGTTCGGTGATTTCGACCTGATCTTCGGTGCGGCGAAACAGAATCTGAAAATCATCGAGACGCCGATCCACTACAAGGCCCGCACGTTTGGCGAGACCCAGATTTCACGCTTCCGCGACGGCTGGCTGTTGTTGAAAATGGTCTGGTTTGCCTATCGCAAATTGAAAGCGATCTGACTTCAGATGCCGCGCTGCGCGGCCCACCTGCCGCTTTTTTGTCACGGCGGCGTCATCGGCCACACCCGCGTCGATCACAACAATATTTCTGAGGACTGACAGCGCACGGTCTTTTTATTTTGCAGTGCAGCAATTATCTTTCTTGGTGGAGTCGAATGTCTCGGCCCAAAGCTTCGGACCAAGGAGCGACCTTTGTCACTCGCCAAGAATATCGAATTCCTGCGCAATATGCCGAAGCTGCAAGGCTTGAACGCGTGGCAAGGCTTCGGACCCGGCCTGTCGCGTGGAAATCGCGGCCCGCTGGTCGAAACGGAAGGGTTTGGCACCAATCCGGGCGATTTGCGGATGTTTTCCTTCGCACCTGAGGAGTTGCGGCCGCACCCTGCCCTGGTCGTCGTTTTGCACGGTTGCGGGCAAACGGCGGCGGGCTACGACTTGGGCACCGGCTGGTCGACGCTGGCGAAACATTACGGCTTTGCGTTGCTGATGCCCGAGCAGCGGGCAACCAACAACGCCCACGGCTGTTTCAACTGGTTCAATCCTGAAGACACCAAACGCGGACAGGGTGAAGCGCTGTCGATCCGACAGATGATCGCGCGGATGGCGAGCCAGCACAGGATCGACAAGCATCGCATTTTTATCACCGGGCTCTCCGCGGGTGGCGCCATGACCTCGGTCATGCTCGCCACCTATCCGGAAGTGTTTGCGGCCGGCGCCATCATCGCCGGCCTGCCTTATGGGGTCGCGGCCAATGTGCGGGAAGCCTTGAACGGGATGATGCAGTCGCGCTCACGCCCGCCGGGCGACCTGGGTAACCTTGTGCGCACCGCTTCAAAGCATCGCGGTCCGTGGCCCAGGGTTTCGATATGGCACGGCAGCGCCGACCGCACCGTCAACCCCGCCAACGCCGACGAAATCATCAAGCAGTGGCTTGACGTCCATCAACTACCTTCCGATCCGATGTCGGAAGGCATGGTCGATGGCTATCCCCGCCAGATCTGGTGGAACGCGGATGGCGAAACGATTGTCGAGTCCTACTCGATCACCGACATGGCCCACGGCACACCACTTGGGAAAGCGGAGAACGATGAGAGATATGGCAAGGAAGGCGCCTTCCTGATCGAGGCCGGCATTTCGTCCTCGTATCACATCGCGAATTTCTTCGGGCTCACCGCAGGAATTCATCAACCTGAAAAACTTGCCAAAGCGGCCTCGCGCGCGGCAGCGGAATCTCCGAGTGCGCGACTGATCCCGCTGGCTTCGCCGGTCTCACCGCCTGCGCTCGACCTCAGCAAAGTGCTACGGCCGCGGGCGGCTGCGAAGCAGCCTTCCAATCCGCCGGCAAAGCCGAAAGCCAAGAGAGGCGGCGGGCTCGATGTCGGCGCGGTCATTACGCGGGCGCTGACAGCCGCGGGTCTCATGAAATAGCGGGCGCCGGCGACTCTTTTAACCGCGACGCTTTCTCCCTCACATCTCGCCGGTCAGGAATGGATTGGTCATCCGCTCGTGGCCGATCCGTGAGCCGGGTCCGTGCCCGCAGATGAATTCGACGTCGTCACCGAGCGGCAGCAGCTTGGTCTTGATGGAACTGATCAGGGTGGCGTGATCGCCGCCGGGCAGATCGGTTCGTCCGACCGAGCCGTTGAACAGGACGTCGCCGACATGGGCGAAGCGCATGTCCTTGTTGAAAAACACCACGCTACCGGGCGAATGACCGGGGCAGTGCAGGATGTCGAACGTCAATTCGCCGATCGAAACCCGATTGCCTTCTTCGAGCCAGCGGTCCGGAGCAAAATTGCGCACGCCGGTCATGCCGAAACGTGCGCCGCTCGACACGACGTTATCGAGCAGGAATTTGTCTGCGACGTGCGGCCCCTCGATTTCGACCTTGAGTGCGTCACGCAAATCAGCCGCACCGCCGACGTGATCGATATGGCCATGCGTGAGCCAGATCTTCTCGACCGCGACATCGGCTTGCTTGATGGCGGCCTGAATTTTCGGAACGTCCCCGCCGGGGTCGATGACCACGGCCTTCCGGGTCGCCGAACACCAGATCAACGTGCAATTCTGCTCGAACGGCGTCACCGGGATGATCATCGCGCCGGCCTTCGCCTTGGTTTCGGATTGCTGTGCCATGGCCCACACAAAGCCGATTTTTTGCACCCCGCCAAGGAAAAGTTCAGGGAAATTGCTCCCTTTGCCGCTGGATATGGCGCTGGGACCGAACGGGTCAGCGAGAGTTCCAGCATCAAACGCATTGCCCCTTTTTTGATCCGCGTTCTATGCTCGACCGGATGGAATCATCTGCCCAGAAGGCCGTTCCCGTTCCCGCGCCGGACCGCCGCCAATCGGAGACGGCGCTTGCGATCGCGCGCGGTACCGCGCGCCTGTTGCGCGCGCTCGGCTTTGCCTGCATCAGCGAATTGCCGTTGCCATCGGGCCGCCGCGCCGACCTCGTTGCCATCAACGAGCGCGGCGAGATCTGGATCGTCGAAATCAAATCGTCGATGGAGGATTTGCGCGCCGACCAGAAATGGCCGGACTACAGGGCCCATTGCGACCGGCTGTTCTTTGCCTTCACACTGGATTTGCCGTGCGAGGTTTTCCCCGCCGAGACCGGATTGATCATCGCGGACGCATATGGCGCGCACATGCAGCGACCCGCGCCCGAACACCGGCTGCCGGCGCCGACCCGAAAATCGATGACGGTACGGTTTGCGCTGGCGGCGGCGCAGCGGATCAACCGCCTGGTCGATCCGCAAGGCCACGGTGAATTCTGAACAGAAGATCGCGGGGTCCGCTAGCGCGGTGCGCGTTTGGCCAGGATCCGCTGCAGGGTGCGGCGGTGCATGTTCAGCCGCCGGGCGGTTTCCGAGACATTGCGGTTGCACATCTCATAGATGCGCTGGATGTGCTCCCAGCGCACGCGATCCGCCGACATCGGGTTGCTCGGCGGTTCGGACTTCTGATTGCCGCTGGCGAGCAACGCCGAGACGACGTCATCGGCATCGGCCGGCTTCGATAGGTAGTCCACCGCACCGAGCTTCACCGCGGTCACGGCGGTAGCGATATTGCCATAGCCGGTGAGCACGATCGCGCGCGCTTCGGGGCGCTTGCGTTTCAACGCCGAGACGACGTCCAGCCCGTTGCCGTCGCCAAGCCGCAAATCGACCACGGCAAAGGCCGGGGCCGCCTTGGCGATCTGGGTCAGGCCTTCGGCCACGCTGTCGCAGGACGTCACCGCAAAGCCACGGCTTTCCATCGCGCGCGCCAGCCGTTCCAGAAAGGCCTTGTCGTCTTCCACGATCAGGAGCGAGCGGTCGGGGTGGGCGGCCAGTTCGGCAATAGCGCTCAAGATAAAGCCATCCTTTTCGTGGGAGTCATCAACATATGGCGTCCGCCTTGGCACCGCCAAGGCCATCCTGGATCGATTTTACCGCCTCCGCCACCTCAGGCGGGTTCCGAAACGGGCTCGCCGACCTCGAAGCTGCTTCGCGGCCAAACGATCTGCACCACGGCGCCATGGTCCGGAAACACCCGGTTGCCGAAGGAGACCTTGGCCCCGGTGCGCTCAAGCAACGTGCGGGCAATGAATACGCCGAGACCGAGGCCGCTGCGCCCGCCTTCATCCGCATCGCGCCGGCGCGACAAATAGGGCTCGCCAATGCGCTTGAGCAGATCGGGCGCAATCCCGGGACCGTCGTCGGATATGACGATTTCGACGGTATCGGCGTTCCACCAGGCATTCACCTCGACGGTCTTGCGGGCGAAATCGACGGCGTTCTCCAGGATGTTGCCGACACCGTAAATAATCGCGGGATTTCGTGCCCCGGTCGGTTCGGCTGTCCCGGCCACCGCAATGCGCACCTTGATCGCGACATCGAAATCGCGATGCGGCGCCACGGTCTCCTCGATCAGCGCGGATAGCGGCATGCGATCGAATGGCGCGCCGCTGGAGGACAATTGCGTGATCTTGGCGAGAATGTCGCGGCAGCGCTGCGCCTGCTCCCGCAACGTCTTGATGTCGCCCGCGAGCTGCGGCTTGTCCTGCACGCCCTGTTCGAGTTCACGCGAAATCAGGAAGATCGTCGACAGCGGTGTACCGAGCTCATGAGCAGCCGCAGCGGCAAGGCCATCCAACTGGGTCAGGTGCTGCTCCCGCGCCAGCACGAGTTCGGTGGCGGCCAATGCGTCCGAGAGCTTGCGCGCTTCTTCCGCGACCTGAAACGCATAGAGGCTGGTGACGCCGATGGCGACAACGATCGAAAGCCAGACGCCGAACAGATAGATCGGCGGCAGCACCAGCGGATCGTCGCTGTCCCAGGGCAGCGGGAAAAAGAGGAAAACCAGGACGGAGGCGCAGGCGACCGCAAGCACCCCAAGCGCAATCGTCAGCCGGATCGGCAGCGCGGTGGCCGAGATCAGGACCGGCGCCAGAAACAGGAACGAGAATGGATTCTGCAAGCCGCCGGTGAAGAACAACAATCCGGCAAGCTCGATGATATTGAGCGCCAGCAGTCCCGCCGCAAGCGACGGTTCGAGCCGCTCCATCGGGTTGAACCAGAGCTGAAGGACGAGATTCAGGAGAGCCGAGAAGCCGACAATGGCGAGGCAAGGCGCGACCTCGACGTCGAATTCGAGACCTTGCGCAACGATGAAGATGGCCGCGAGTTGCCCAAGCGCAGCGAGCCAGCGCAGCCGCAGGATCGTGTCCAGGCGGACATGGCGGCGCGGATGACGAAAATCTGTGGCAACGGCATCGGACATCACTAGCGGTCCAATTCTAACATTCGCATCCCCTTGCGGCTGGCACACTACTGCGGCGTAAGGCCACGGCAAGCCTTGCGGGATTGCCGGCGATGGCTCAATGAACAGGCCAAATGACCGACGGGACGACAACGACATCCGAGCCTGCCCCAATCGACCGCCGCGAAGCTGCGGCGATCGATGTCGCGCATCTCGTCAAGTTCTACAAGACGATCCGGGCGGTCGACGATATTTCGTTCTCGATCGCACGAGGCAGTATCACCGGGCTACTCGGCGGTAACGGCGCCGGCAAGACCACGACGATCGCCATGATCATGGGACTGGTGCTGCCGAGTTCAGGACGCATCCAGGTTTTGGGCCATTCGATGCCGGATGAAAGTGCGGCCGTGCTGGGCCGGATGAATTTCGAAAGTCCCTATGTCGATATGCCGGCACGGCTCACGGTGCGGCAAAATCTGACGATCTTCGGCCGCCTCTACTCGGTCGCAGACGTCCCTGCGCGCATCGAACAGCTTGCCGCCGACCTCGACCTCGGCGACTTCCTCGACCGCGCCAATGGCAAGCTTTCCGCCGGGCAAAAGACCCGCGTCGCGCTGGCAAAGGCGCTGATCAACCAGCCCGAATTGCTGCTGCTCGACGAGCCGACCGCCTCGCTCGACCCCGACACCGCCGACTGGATCAGGCAACATCTTGAAACCTATCGCAAGGAGAACGAGGCCACTATCCTGCTCGCCTCCCACAACATGCTGGAGGTGGAGCGCCTGTGCGATCGCGTCATCATCATGAAGCGCGGCCGCATCGAGGATGACGACAGCCCGGAAGCGATCATGGCGCGCTATAACCGCGCGACGCTGGAGGAAGTGTTTCTCGACGTCGCCCGCGGCCGCGTTCAGGAAGCGGCATCATGAGCACGCTCGCCACTGGTATTTCGCCGCATCGGATCGCGGCGATGATCCTGCGCTACTGGTATGTCCTGATGTCGTCATGGCCGCGGCTCTTGGAGCTGCTCTATTGGCCGGCGCTGCAGATCATCACCTGGGGTTTCCTGCAAAATTACATCTCGCAGAACGCCGGCTTCTTCGCGCGCGCGGGCGGCACCCTGGTCGGCGCGGTGATCCTGTGGGACATCCTGTTCCGCGGCCAACTCGGCTTTTCGATCTCGTTTCTTGAGGAGATGTGGGCGCGCAATCTCGGCAACCTGATGATGAGCCCGCTGAAGCCGATCGAGTTCCTGCTCGCGCTGATGGCGATGAGCCTGATCCGGTTGGCGATCGGCATCATTCCGATGACGCTGCTGGCGATCTTCTTTTTCGGCTTCAACGTCTACAGCATCGGATTTCCGCTGAT
This sequence comes from uncultured Alphaproteobacteria bacterium, assembly GCA_963706265.1. Taxonomy (GTDB): domain Bacteria; phylum Pseudomonadota; class Alphaproteobacteria; order Rhizobiales; family Xanthobacteraceae; genus Bradyrhizobium. The sequence goes on from CAVPLO010000001.1 coordinate 318,145, forward strand.
CGCGTTTTTCTGCAACCTGATCTTCACCAGCTGGGCGGTCGGGATATTCGTCTCCGGACTCGTGCTGCGCTATGGCCTTGGCGCCGAAAGCATCGTCTGGACGCTGATGTTCGGCATGATGCCGCTGGCCTGCATTTACTACCCCGTGACGGTGCTGCCGCACTGGCTGCAATATGTCGCCTGGTCGCTGCCGCCGACTTACGTGTTCGAGGGCATGCGCGCCTTGCTCATGCAGCACGCCTTTCGCACCGACCTGATGGCGCAGGCGGTCGCGATCAACGTCGTGCTGATTGCGCTGTCGTTTGCCGTCTTCCTGATGCTCCTGCGCAGCGCCCGGAACCACGGTTCGTTGATCCAGGCCGGCGAATAAGCCCGTTAAAACCCGGGGTTTCAGCGCACTTAGCTTGTACAGCCCCGCCGAAATGCCGATCTATGCATTGACGCTTTGTTGCGCTTTTTGCACTATGCTGCGACGCAAAAGGAAACGAGGACTAGTGCCGCCTATTTGAAGTTCCTGCACCACAAGCGGCGAATTCGATCCAGGAACTTCAAATAGAAAAGCGGCACTAGAATCAATAGATTTGCTAGTGCCCATGACTTTCCGAAGTTCGTGGAAGGTGGGTGCTGAAACAGGGCACGAACTTTGGAAAGTGGGCACTAGATGCCGATTGGGGAGTTTGGCGGTGCGCCGCCGATGGTGGCCGAAGGCAGTCCGGCGCTGACCACGCCGATGTACTGGCTGTACGAAATGGGGCACGCCTCGCTCAATCCGGCGCGCGCCGTTACCGATGCCACGAAGATCCTGTTTCAAAACCCGCTCAATCCGTGGTCGCACACCGAGTTCGGCAAATCGATTGCCGCCGCGTGCGAATTGTTCGAGCGCACCACGCGCCGATACGGCAAGCCGGAATGGGGTATCCACGATACGGACGTCAACGGCATCCGCACGCCAATCGAGATCCGCAGCGTGTGGGAAAAGCCGTTCTGCCGCCTGCTGTACTTCGAACGCAAGCTGACGCGCCCTCTGCGTATCCCGCAGCCGCGCGTGCTGATCGTGGCGCCAATGTCCGGCCACTACGCCACGCTGCTGCGAGGCACGGTCGAGGCCTTTCTGCCGACCCATGAGGTCTACATTACCGATTGGGCCGACGCGCGCATGGTGCCGCTGGCGGCCGGCCGTTTCGATCTCGACGACTATGTCGACTACGTGGTCGAGATGCTGCATGTGCTGGGCGGCAACATGCACGTGATCGCAGTGTGCCAGCCGTCGGTGCCTGTGGTGGCTGCGGTTTCCGTTATGGAGGCCGAAAACGATCCCTTCGTTCCGATTTCGATGACGCTGATGGGCGGCCCTATCGATACCCGCCGCAATCCGACGGCGGTCAACAACCTCGCCGCCGAGCGCGGCATCGACTGGTTCCGCAATAACGTCATCACCAAAGTGCCGTTTCCGCATCCCGGCGTCATGCGCGACGTCTATCCGGGCTTCCTGCAGCTGAACGGCTTCATCAGCATGAACCTCGACCGCCACATGGACGCCCACAAGGACCTGTTCCGGAACCTGGTGAAGGGCGATGGCGACATGGTCGACAAGCACCGCGACTTCTACGACGAATATCTCGCGGTGATGGACCTTTCGGCGGAGTATTATCTGCAAACCGTCGATACGGTTTTCGTCAAGCACGCTTTGCCGAAGGGCGAGATGACCCATCGCGGCAAGCCGGTCGATCCCTCCAAGGTCCGCCGCGTCGCCCTGATGACGGTGGAAGGCGAGAACGACGACATTTCCGGGCTCGGCCAGACCGAAGCGACACACGCGCTGTGCAGTTCAATCCCCAATCATCGGCGGGTGCACTATGTGCAGAAGGGCGTCGGTCACTACGGCGTCTTCAACGGCTCGCGTTTCAAATCGGAAATCGTGCCACGCATCTCCGATTTCATGGCATCGTCAGCAAACATCAAGCCGTCACTCGCCTACGCCGCGGAGTGATCGCACACGCGTTTCGAAATCTGCGCGGAATATCACTTCCGCGCAGAATCTCACGTCAGGCGATCGGTCTCTAACCCCCTGATTTCGCCGGAGGAAACCGCAGATCTCGGCCGAATCAAAGAATGAATATTAAATCATGTCTTGGGGATGCCTGCCGAGGTACATTTCAGCCCAAATTTTTGGTTCCGACCCCATTCTATAGGGGCAGCCGACGCCGCGACCCCTGTATATTGGGCAAATGATTTGTTTTTGCGCCGAGCGATTTACCTGGCGGCGGATGTGGCAGAATCCGGGCGAACTCTTGCTCCCCGGATTAGCAGACATGGCCACTCGCGCGCTTCTTTATCGACGGCCTTACGAACCTTCCCGCCTTCTGGTCAAGCACGGCTCCCAGATCTATTCGGTCCGGCTTCGCCGTCACCGGCGCGCGCGGCGTTACACCCTGCGGATCCATCCGAGCGATCGCGAAGCGATCCTCACCATGCCTCCACGCGGCACCATTGCCGACGCCAAGGATTTTGCGCAGCGCCACGGCGGCTGGATCGCCGCCCGTCTTGGCCGGTTGCCGAAGGCGGCGCCGTTTCTTCCGGGCACCGTGGTCCCGCTGCGCGGCCTCGCGCACCGAATCGTGCATCGCGCGGGTCAGCGCGGCACGGTCTGGACTGAAATTCGCGACAGCGGCGAGCGTATCATCTGCGTGGCAGGCGGCGCGGAATACATCGAACGCCGCGTGCACGACTATCTCAAGCGCGAAGCCCGCAAGGATGTGCAGAAGGCGTGCCTGTCGTACGCGCAGGCGCTGGGGGTGAAGGTCAGGCGATTGTCGATTCGCGACCAGTCGAGCCGCTGGGGCTCCTGCACGTCGGCGGGCTCGCTGTCGTTCTCGTGGCGGCTGATCCTCGCGCCGCCCTATGTCCTGGACTATCTCGCCGCGCACGAGGTGGGGCACCTCGTTGAAATGAACCATTCGGCGCGGTTCTGGAAGGTGGTCGCGAAAGTCTGCGGCCATGTCGAACGCGCCAAGAACTGGCTCGACACCCACGGCAACGATCTCCATCGTTACGGCATCGAGGGCTGAGCGGCGCTGGTGTCCACTTTCCGATGTTGGAGCGGCATCGCAGCACCCACGTTGACGAACTTCGGAAAGTCACGCGCCCTGGCAAACGTATTGAATCCGGTACCGCGTATCGAGATGAAGTCCCTGATCGAACTCGCCGCTTGGCTGCTGCGGCACGCTGGCGCCACCGCCGCATCCAGCGAAAAAGCAACACCGATCGATATTCGAGGGCGATCACGGCGGCGTGCTTGGGGACCGCACTAGCTATGCGCTTTTGATCGGCTTCCGAATTGCGTATGGATGTTGTCAGGCCGCGAACGGCATGGATAACTTGAATATGCTTGGGGGTAGGGTTTTAGGCGGCACCGCGACGGCCGTCGTTTTCCTTGGTCAGATGGTGGCGGCGCTTCCGGCGCACTCCGACACCATGGAGAGCGCGCTACTGCGCGCCTATCGCAACAATCCGCAACTGAATGCGCAGCGTGCTTCGGTGCGTGCGATCGACGAAAACGTTCCGCAGGCGCTGGCCGGCTATCGCCCGAAGGTGGCCGGGACCTTTGGTGCAGGCGTTGAATTCGCTGACCAGTTCGTCGTTGGTTCGCTCGGCAAGAAGGTCGAACAGGGAGATCAGACCCCCCATGCGGCTGCCATCACCGTGACCCAGACGGTGTACAACGGCAATCAGACCGCCAATAAAACCCGCGCCGCGGAGAGCCAGGTGTTCGGCGCGCGCGAAGGCCTGCGGCTGCTGGAGCAGTCGGTCCTGTTGGCCGCGGCGACCATCTACATGGATTACCTGCGCGACGCCGCGATCCTGGAGGTCCAGCGCAGCAATACCAAAGTGCTCGAACTGACCTTGAAACAGACCCGCGACCGGTACAGCGCGGGGCTGGTCACGCCGACCGACGTGGCGCAGTCGGAAGCGCAGCTTGCCGCGGCCCAGAGCCAGGAGCTTGCAGCCGTATCCACGCTGACGACCACACGGGCGAATTTCCGCCGCATCATCGGCAACGAGCCGGTGAACCTCGCGCCCGCCTCCCCGGTCGATCGCTATCTGCCGGCAACCCTCGGCGGTGCGATCGAACTTGCGCGCCGGGAAAATCCCAACGTGACGTCCGCCATGTATGGCGTCGATGTCAGTTTTCTCACCGTCAAAATCAACGAAGGCGCGCTGTTCCCGACGGTTTCGCTGCAGGCGGCGGTTTCCAAGGTCTGGGACCCTGCCATCACGACCATCAACCAGTTTACCGCGGCGGCGACGGCTCAGATCAGCGTCCCGGTCTACCAGGGCGGGGCGGAATATTCGCTGATCCGGCAATCGAAGGAGACGCTGGAGCAGCAGCGTCTCACCATGGAGCAGGTTCGCGATCAGGCTCGAGCCGACCTCGTCACCGCGTGGGGCCAGCTGGTCGCAGGCAAGGCGCAGGTGACGGCCGCGCAGTCGCAAGTACAGGCGTCGGAGCTCGCTTATCTCGGCACGACCAAGGAAGCCCAGGTCGGCCAGCGCACCGTGATCGACATCCTGAATGCCCAACAGGCGGTGGTGAATGCCCGCGTCGCGCTGGTGACCGCGCAGCATGACCGCGTCGTTGCGTCCTACGCCGTTCTGAACGCGGTCGGACGGCTGTCGCCCCAGGTACTGCATCTTTCGACGCAGACCTATGACCCGAGCGTTCATTACCAGCAGGTGCGCGACAACTGGGGCGGGGTCCGCACCCCCGACGGCCGCTAAGTAGCGCGAAAATTTCGCAGAGCGGACGGTCCAAAAAGGACCGGACGCAGCAATCATCAAGTAGCGAGAAGGCCGACCGCCACGACTAGCCGAGGTCGTCTACGCTGAAAGATTGAGGCGACGCTCACTTCTGCAAGATCTGAGGCAGAACGTCGCCGAGTATGATGGGCTCACGGGGCTTCAGATAAGTCAGACCGGAAGTTCGGGCCAACTGTTCGATGGTGCCGTTCGCTTCAAGATCCGACAACGCCTTGTCAACGGCAGCGATAAGCGCCGGGTCGCTCGCAAGACCGACATAGGCGCGATTGGCACCGATCGGGTAATAATATCCGCTCGCCGCCAGATGGCTGTCCGGATGCGTGGCCTGATAGGCATCCAGGCGGCGCGTGTCCACAAGCGTCGCGTCGAGTTCGCCGCGCTCGAGCGCGCCAAGCAGATCGCTCCGCGTCGGCACCAGATGGGTGATCTGGTCGATCAGCCTGCCCTTGTCGAAATTCATCAAAATGGCGTCCGCGAGCGTGCCGCTCTCGATGCCAATCCTTAAGCCCGCGAGATCGGCCAGGTCCTTGATGTGACGATCGTGCGCTTTGCTGCCGAGCACGACCGTGAGGGCCGAGTAGATGTAGGGCTGGCTGGGTGCAAGGACGCCGAGCGGGACGCGGCGCCGCCGATCGTCCCTGGTCGCACCGTCGAAATCGGGCAGTTTCGCCGTCTTGACGCCCGGGACGACGAGTGAATTCTTGGTCAGCGCGTAACCGCCGAGCAGCGCACAACGGCCGTCCGAAAGCAGCGCATTGGCTTCGAGCGCGGGGCTTGAATCCTCGTCCAGCTTGGTTTCGAACCACTGGATGCTGAGCGGACGTTGCATCTGCTTTGCCACGGCCTGCGCCAGCAGGACGTCAAATCCGCTGTCCGGCTTGCCGCGGCTGTGTAACGAAGCCGGCGGCAGGTCTTCGTCGAGACACACCTTCAAGGCGTCGTCGGATGCGCTAGCATGCCTGTCCGCCACCGCCGATAGTGCAACCGATAGCAACGCGCCGGCACAGATGATGGTCAACGAGCGTCTCATTGGCTTCTCCGGCTGGACACGTAGGCCCACAGGTTTGCGATATCGTCGTCGCTCAAAAGATCGCCCCAAGGCGGCATTCGGTTGTTCTTGCCTTGTTTAACGGTGTTGACGAACCGTTGTCTGTCGTCGGGGAACTGGCGCAGGTCGGGTGTGATGGTACCCGCGTTGACCATGTTGAATCCGTGGCAGTGCGAGCAATGCTCTGCAAAAATCGCCTTGCCCTTGTCGATCATTGCCGGATCGGCGGTTGCCGGGCCTGGCGCGGCTTGCCCGGGAGCCGGCTGTTGTGCCGCCGCGCGTTGCGCGGCTGGTATCACCATCGCCGAGATGGCAAGGGCGGCGAATGCCGCCGCCCAGCCGATACGTACTTGCATCACGTAAGAACCACTTACTTGTGTTATTCGGCAGGTTACTTCTTGACCGCGAACACCCACAGCGATCCGCCAGTCGGCACCTTGGCCAGCCGCTCGTCGCCTGAGAACAAGGAGTAGACGCCGCCATAGCCGCTCGCCACGGCGACATACTGCACACCATCCTCCTGCCAGGTCACCGGTTGTCCTTCGATGCCCGAACCGGTCTGGAACTGCCATAGCTTCTTGCCACTGTCGGCGTCGAATGCCTCGAACTCGCCGGTCAACTGGCCGGAGAACACGACGCCGCCGGCAGTCGACAGCACGCCGGAGAAGCGCGGAATGTCGCTCGGCGCTTCCCACTTGGCCTTGCCGGTCAGCGGATCGATCGCCTTGAGTGCGCCGCGCGGCCCGGTACCCCACTCCCAGAGATCGGTGAGGTCCATGCCGACATACCATTCGCCGGCCTTGTAGGTGGCGTCCACGGTCTTGTAGTGACCGCCGAACAGAAGCGTGTTGGCATAGGCCAGCCCGGTCTGCGGATCGAACGACATCGGTTCCCAGTTCTTGCCGCCGAGGATCGACGGGAAGACCGTGACCTTCTTGCCCTCGCGCGCATCCTTGGTGACGTCGGTCTCGATCGGACGGCCGGTCTTCATGTCGATGCCGGTCGCCCAGTTGACCTTCACATAGGGATTGGCCGCGAGCAGCTTGCCGTCGGTGCGGTCGAGCACATAGAAGAAGCCGTTGCGGTTGGCATCCATCAGCACCTTGGTCGGCTTGCCGTCGACCTTGATCTCGGCGAGCACCATCTCGGCGACGGCGTCATAGTCGAACGGGTTGTTCGGCGAGAACTGATAGTGCCACTTGATCTTCCCCGTCTTGGGGTCGAGCGCGAGCACGGAGCAGGTGTAGAGATTGTCGCCCGGCCGTCCGGCCGCGTTGAACGGACCCGGGTTGCCGATGCCCCAATAGACCGTCTTCAACTCGGGGTCATAGGAGCCGGTGATCCAGGTCGATCCACCGCCGAGCTTCCAGGTGTCGCCCTTCCAGGTGTCGCCGCCGGGCTCGTCGGGGCTCGGGACCGAGTAGGTGCGCCAGAGATGCTTGCCCGTTTCGGGGTCCCAGCCGTCGATGAAGTCGCGGGTGCCGAATTCGGCACCGGAGACGCCGGTCAGCACCACGCCGTCGGCGATGAGCGGCGCGACCGTCATGGAGTAACCTTCCTTGATGTCGGCCGCCTTCTGCCGCCACAACTCCTTGCCGGTCTTCATGTCGAGCGCGATGACGTTGGCGTCGAGCGTGGTCCGGTACAGCTTGCCGTCCTGGATCGCGCCCCCGCGGTTGATGATGCCGCAGCAGACGATGCGCGGCGTCTCGGGCGGATATTCGACCTTGGTCTTCCAGATCTGTTTGCCGGTTTTGACGTCGATCGCCATCGTGGCGCTGTTCGTGGTGACGTAAATCACGCCCTGGTATACCAGCGGCTGGGATTCCTCGCTGCGATCGTCGGCAAAACTATAGTTCCATACCGGCACGAGGTCTTTGACGTTGTCCCGGCTGATCTGGGTCAGCGGGCTGAACCGCTGCAGGTTGTACCCCATGCCATAGTTGAGAACGTTTGACGTGTCGGTCGCGCCCTTGATCAGTTGATCGGCGGATTGGGCGTGGGCGCCGAATGGCGTGAGCAAGACAACGCACGCCGCAAATACGAAGCGTTTCATCGATATCCTCCCTGATGATCTCTTGGCGGATCGGCTGCGATGCTAGTCGCAGGGAAGTGATGACGTCAAATGAAAGCGAGCGATGCGAAAGCCAAAAGCGAAAATTCGTATCGTCAGTTTTTCCGCAAAGCGGAATGCGCCTCGTTCGGCAGCGTTCGGTCAGGTAAGGAGGTTGGACCACCGGACAGAATGAGCACACCCCGAAGCTCTTCCTGGATCGATAGAACGTCCGCCTTGCTGCGCGGCAATTCGCCTGAAGGCAAATGCCGCTCGAAGATCACCGCCGCCGGGCGGTGGCTCAGGACGAAAAGGTGGTCCGCAAGCTCGGCCGCTTGTGCCGGATCGTGGGTGACGCATAGCGTCGTCGTCCTCTCACGAAGCGTGATCGCGGCAAGTTCCTCCCGCAACCGCGCCGCAGTGACCTCGTCGAGCGATGCGAAGGGTTCATCAAGCAGCAGGAGCGTCGGCCGCACCGCGAAGGCGCGCGCGATCGCGACCCGCCGCGCCAGACCCAACGAAAGCTCGCCCGGATAGTGCGCCATGTGCGCCGCAAGGCCAAGCGTATTGGCGAGCGGCGCGAGATCCATCCCTTCTTCGGCGGCGGGAAGCACCAGCCTGATATTCTCCTCGACGGTCCGCCAAGGGAGCAAACGAGGTTCCTGGAATACAACCCCGAGCCGTTGCGCGTGAGGGACACGGCGGATACCCTGAAAATCAGAATCAAGCCCGGCGGCGATGCGCAGGAGCGTCGTCTTGCCGCAGCCGGAGGGTCCCATGATGGCGCCGAAGGCACCGGTCTCAAGCCTCAGCGCAAGACCACGGATGACCTCGACTGGATTTCCGTCGGCGGAAAGATACGTCTTGCTGTCGATACGAAGCTCAAGCGCGTCGACGCCAGCGTTGGGCTCGTCTTTCAAGGGGCTGCACCAGGAGGTTTTCAACTATCAGCATGAGTGCGACGAACGTTAACGCATAGCTCAGGATCTTGGTCAAATCGAACAGGGAGAACGCCGAGCCAAGAACGAAGCCAACTCCGTTCGGGCGTCCGATCAGTTCCGCCACCAACACAATCTTCCAGGCGATGGAGAGACCGGACCTGGATGCAGCAGCGAAATAGGGGACGAGTTGCGGTATGACGACGTGGCGCATGCGGACCAAGCCCGTCAATCGGAATGCCCGCGCCATTTCGTCGAGCCCCGGATCGAGCGCCCGAGCGCCTTCGCGCATCACGACAACAACATTCGGGAATTTGTTCAGCGCGACTGCCAGGATTGCAGCGGGTTCGGTCAACCCGATCCAGATATAGGCAAAGATGATTGTTACCAGTGCCGGCAGGTTGAGCAGCACGACCAGCCAGGGGTCTCCGTAGCGGTCCACCGTCTTCCAGCGGCCCATGGCATATCCGGCGAGAGAGCCAAGCGCCAGGGCAATCGAGAACGACGCGATGACCCTCGCCAGCGTGCAGCCCATCTCGTACGGAAGCTCTCCACTGGTCGTCTCGGTGACGATTCCCGCAGCGACCGCCAGCGGCCCCGGCAGCATCCGGGAATGGGCCAGAGCGGCAGCGACGGCCCAAAGGCTTCCAAGGATAATGATCGACAACAGCCGCGCCACGTGTGTTCCCCGCCTGCAAGACCGCCTCCGCCAACTCCCCGATCATCCATCAGAACGGGGGGCCTGTCCTTTCGCCGGAAGTTGTAAGCTCCGCAACTCGGCAGCGCCAATGGGCGGCGATGGCGCCCTACTCTCCGCTGACCGAATGGTAGTAGAGATTGGGGTCGAGTTCCTTGGCGGGGCCCACAAGCTCGGGACCACCGATCTCGGCGAGTGCCTTGAAGAGCTTGCCGGCATCCGCAATTTCGCTATCGAGCGATCGTTTCGGCACACCGGCCCGGGTTCGATCGCGCAAGGCGCGGAACGTCGTTTCATCTTCGGCCTTCATCAGCGGACGCAGCGCATCCCACTCGGCATCTGACGTTTCCAAAATGTCGTTGGCGGCTTTTGTGGTCTCAAGGAAATGATCGATCGCGCTGCGGTGACTGGCCGCGAACGCCTCCGGGAACACATACCCGATCATGGCGACAGGTTCGATGGCGCCGAGTTCGCGTTCCGCTTCGCGCACATCGAACAGCCGTCGGAAGCCTGACGCTTCCAGCCGCGCGCAGAAATTCCAGAAGTTGAGGTTCGCGTCGGCTTCACCCTGCTGCATTTTCTGGAACGTCAGCGGCGGCGCACCATACTGCAGCGTTGCCTCGCGTCTGAGGTCGATACCGCGGCGAAGCGCGGCGGCACGGACGATGAGCCAGCTTTTGTCCAGCGGGCCGCCTGCGACCGCCAGGACGCGCCCCTTGAGGTCTGAGATCTGCTTGATGGACGAACCCGCTTTGACCATCACTGCGCCAACTGTCGTCGAGTATGGATAGAACAGCAGTTCGCCTCCGAGCGCTCGCTCCCTTGCCACCCAGAGCCAGTCGGAAATCGCAACGTCGATTGATCCGCTGTTGAGCGCAAGCTTGCCCGCATCGGGCGAGGCGAACGCGGTCACTTGGAGTTCAAGTCCGGCACGCTTTGCCAGATCGTGACGGCGGATGACGTCGAGCACCCAGGCGAACGTTCCGGTCGACTGGAATCCGACACGCAGGGTGTCAGCGGCCGGCACCGGAGCGGCGGTGACGAGCAGCAAAAATACCGCAAGGCAGAGAAGGCGCATCAATTTTTGCTCGATTGAAATGGTTCCGATCAGAACCCGTTGTCGGCTGAGGGTCAAATTCGGCAATGCGCAGCCGAGAAGAAGATGTCCGCCTGGCTCTCAATAGCAGAGCCTTGCACCCTTTACGAATGCACGGCCTAGCGCCTGAACGAATACATGGCCAGTGTGGTGGTTCAGAAGTTCTCTTCATTGTGTCCGCGAAGCCTTCAAGAGAACTTCTGAACCAAAACCACGCTAGAAATCATGGATTGCTAGCGTCCTTTCGAATCCGAAGTTCGTGCTCCATCGCAGCACTCACCTTCACGAACTTCGGAAAGTCATGGGCACTAGCAAACTTATTGATTCTAGTACCGCTTTGTCGATCTGAAGTCCCTGATCGAATTCGCCGCTTGTGGCGCAGGGACTTCAGATCGGCGGTACTAGCGCCCGAACAGCCGTTCCATCAGCCAGCCGTCGAGGCCGGCCGCGGCCTCCGGCCGCACCGAGGCCCGCGTCGGCGTCGGAGCGGATAGGAATGGAAGACGGCGGGGCGACGGCCGAACCCGGGGACACAGCTTGCGCGATGGTCGTGAGCAAGCCGCCCGGCTGCGAATCCGGCAACGGTACGGGCGGCACGCCCTGATGCGCCGCCTTCATGAAGCGAGTCCAGATTTCCACCGGCAAGCCGCCGCCGGTGGCCTTCCTGGTCGGCGAACTGTCGTCGTTGCCGAGCCAGACGCCGGTGACGAGGTTGGCCGTGTAGCCGATGAACCAGGCGTCACGGAAATCCTGGCTGGTGCCGGTCTTGCCGGCGGCCATCCAGCCCGGCAATTCCGCCTTGTGCGCGGTGCCGGAGAGCAGCGTCTCCTGCATCATCGTGTTCATCATCGCGACGTAATGCGGATCGATCACCTGGCCGAGCTGATCGGCCGGACGCACATAGAGAACCTTGCCATCGACGGTGCGGATCTTGGTCACGACATGCGGCGAGACGCCGAGGCCGCCATTGGCAAACGGCGCATAGGCGCCCACCAGTTCGACCAGCGAGACTTCCGAGGTGCCGAGCGCGATCGAGGCGTTGGCATCGAGCTTCGATGAAATGCCGAGCCGGTGCGCGGTGCGCACCACGTTCTTCGGTCCAACTTCGAGCCCAAGCCTGACCGCGACCGTATTGAGCGACATCGCCAGCGCCTGCGTCAGCGTCACCGGGCCGAAATATTGATGGCTGTAATTTTCGGGCTTCCAGCCCTTGATGTCGAGCGGCGCGTCCTGGCGGATCGTCTCCGGCGTCAGGCCCGATTCGATCGCGGTGAGGTAGACGAAAGGCTTGAACGCCGAGCCGGGCTGGCGTTTCGCCGTCACCGCGCGGTTATACTGGCTCTCGGCATAGTTGCGGCCGCCGACCAGGGCGCGCACCGCGCCATCGGGCGACATCGCCACCAGCGCGCCCTGGCTGACATTGAACTTGACGCTCTTGGCCGCCAGTTCATCGATCACGGCCGCTTCCGCGACCGCCTGCAGTTTCGGATCGATCGAGGTCTCCACCACCACGCTCTGGTCGATCTGGCCGACGAGATCGTCGAGCACTTCGCCGATCCAGTCCGCGACATAGTTGACGGTGCCGGCGCCGACCGGCTTCACATTGTAGGAGGGACGACCGATCGAGGCCCGCGCCTGCGCTTCGCTAATGAATTTGGCGTCCGCCATCGCGGCAAGCACGATCTTCGCCCGCTGCTCGGCGCCTTCGGGATTGCGGTTGGGCGCCAGGCGCGACGGCGACTTGACGAGGCCCGCGAGCATCGCGGCCTCCGCCAGCGTCACGTGCTTGGCCGATTTGCCGAAATAGCGCTGGGCCGCCGCCTCCACGCCATAAGCGCCGGAGCCGAAATAGACGCGATTGAGGTAAAGCTCGAGAATCTCGGCCTTGGAGTACTTGCGCTCCAGCCAGAGCGCGAGTTCGACTTCCTGCAATTTGCGCTGGAAGGTGCGCTCCTGGGTCAAGAACAGGTTCTTGGCCAGTTGCTGGGTAAGCGTCGAGCCGCCTTGCGACACGCCGCGATGCAGGATGTTGGCAACCGCCGCCCGCAAGATGCCCTGCGGATCGATACCGAAATGCGAGTAGAAGCGGCGGTCCTCGATGGCGATAAACGCCTTCGGCAGATAGGGCGGCAGATCCTTCAGCGCGACATTGCTGCCGGCCATTTCACCGCGAATGGCGAGCACGCTGCCGTCGGCGCCGGTGATCTGGATCGTCGGCGGCCGTTTCGGGATTTCAAGCGACTGGATCGCCGGCAGATGGGCGCCGACCCAGACGATGAGGCCGACGGCGGCGATGACGCCCCAAAGGCCGAGCACCGCGCCCCAATAGAACAGCCGCCCGATCGAAAGACCGCCGCGCGACTTCGATCGCCGTTTGGCATCGCTGCGGCTGGCGCGCGGCTTTCGTTCCCGAGGCGGTTCCTCGTCGTCGTCGTCGACATCGTCGCTCTTTTGCCTGGATGATTTTTTCGACGCGCTGCCGCCGCCTGGAATGCGATCAGCGGGGCTAAGACGCAGTTCGGAAAGCGCGGCAGCTAAGCCGAACATCGGCTCCTTGCGTCCACCGCCCTTTTTCCGTCGCCACGCCATACGCAAACCGCCCGCACACCCGATACCGGCCAAGGTAATGGGACGGATTTAAAGCCGTCTTAAACGATGGTTAATCGGAGGCGCGCGCTCTCCTCGTAACCGCCTGAGAAAGAAGACATTCAGATACGCTTAACCCTAAGCGGCCGAGATTTTAGCGATGTCGCGGCCCAAGCGCCTTCGCGGACGGCATCGTTGCGATGGCCTCATGCCAATCCATCAACAGCCGCTTCCGAACCAGACGTATACTCATGATAGCAGACAGGCGAGTGCTCTGGTGCCGAGAGCGCAATTCGGTCGAGATTGGACCCATTCGGACATCGGCCGTTCCCCGAAGGATTGGCTTTTAAGAGCCCTTTGGGTTACTTCAGGCAACGCTATTTCTTGAAATGACAGGAACGACATGCAACGGCGTGAATTCGTCGCGCTTCTGGGCAGCGCGGCGGCTGTTTGGTCGCTTGCCGCAAGGGCCCAGGGTAAGCTGCCGGTGATCGGCTATCTTCACTTTGCAACGCCCGATTACCAACCTGGTGCCAACAGCTTCTTCAGGGGACTCGCCGACACGGGCTTCATTGAGGGCAAGGACTTCTCTGTCGCGTACCGCTGGGCTGAAGGTCATTACGACCGCCTACCGGCGATGGTTACCGAGTTGATCGGACTGAAGGTGGACTTGATCGCAGCCTTCGGTCCTCCCCCTGCTAAGGCTGCCAAGGCCGCAACCTCGACGATTCCGATCGTATTTGAAGTCGGCAATGACGCGGTTGAGGCCGGGCTGGTCAAGAGCCTCGCGCGACCAGGCGGAAATGCCACAGGGTTGAGCATCCTCTACACTCAGATCACGGCCAAGCGGCTCGAATTGTTATGCCGGTTGTTGCCTCGGGCGAGGAACATCACACTGCTTATCAATCCGAAGAGTCCGACGGCTGAACCTTCCATTCGCGACGCTCAAGCTGGCGCACGCGCCAAAGGCGTGCAACTTTCGATCTTGAACGCCAGCAACGATGATGAGATCGAAGCCGCTTTCTCCGAGTTCGGAAAAATGCAGAGTGACGGGCTCATCGTTGCGGCTGACCCATTCTTCGACACAAGGCGCGCACAGCTTCCTGCAGCAGCCGCCCAGCATAAAGTCCCCACAATCTATTTCGAGCCGGAGTTTTCGACGGTGGGCGGTCTCATCAGTTATGGGGCTAGACTTAGTTCGGTGTATCGCCACATGGGCCTCTACGCAGGCCGGATTCTCAAAGGCGAGAAGCCGGCCGATCTCCCGGTTGAACAGCCCACGAAATTCGAATTGGCAATCAACCTCAAAACGGCCAGAGCGCTGGGAATTGAAACACCGCCGGAGTTAATCTCAACAGCCGACGAAGTGATCGAGTAACCGACTGGTTTCCAGGCCAAATGTGCAATGTTCGCGGGTGGCGCATTTCCACGATGTCCGCTGAGTTTATCCAGCCGGCCGCCAACGAGAAGATCGAGTGGATGCGGTAAGAGACACCCCCCTGCATTCTTGCTAGATTGGGCGGGATGAGCATTTCCCTGCACCCCGATGCACCCCAGGACCGAGCGCTGGCAGCAGGGCACGTGGCGGACGCCGTTCCCGAGGCCGCACCGTCCGGCTCGAAAATCCGCAGCCGGCTATTTGCCAAATACGTCGCGCTGTTCGTCGCCGTGGTGGCCCTGGCCCTGCTGTCCAACGGGATTTTCGAGGTTTTTTTCTACTATCGCGAGCACAAGGCGGCCCTGATCCGGATTCAACACGAGCAGGCCGAGGCGGCAGCCGCCAAGATCAGCCAATTCATCAAGGAAATCGAAAGCCAACTCGGCTGGACCACCCAATTGCCGTGGTCGGCGGGCTCGATCGAGCAGCGCCGGTTCGATGCCCTGCGGCTGCTGCGGCAGGTGCCGGCCATCACCGAATTGGCCCAGGTCGATTCAGCCGGCAAGGAGCGGTTGCGGGTATCGCGCCTTGCCATGGACGTTCTCGACAGCGGGCTCGACCTTTCCAAGGATCCGAAATTCACCGAAGCCGTCGCGAACAAGGTCTATTACGGGCCGGTTTATTTCCGCCGGGAGTCCGAGCCCTACATGACGCTGTCGCTGGCCGGCACCCGCAAGGATGCCGGCGTCAGCATTGCCGAGGTCAACCTCAAGCTGATCTGGGACGTGGTGTCGCAGATCAAGGTCGGCGAACACGGTCACGCATATGTCGTCGGCGCGGCGGGACGGCTGATCGCGCACCCCGACATCAGCCTCGTGCTGCGAAATACCGACATGTCGAAGCTGGTGCAGGTGCAGGCGGCGCAGGCCGGCAACACCGGCGCCGACCTCGAAGCGCTGCAAGGCGCAAAAAACATCCAGGGTCAAGAGGTGTTGACGGCATCCGCGCCGATCGTCCCGCTCGGCTGGACGATGTTTGTCGAATTGCCGGTGGAGGAGGCGTACGCCTCGCTCTACGCCGCGTTGCAACGCCTTGCCGTCGTGCTGGCGGCGGCATCGATCTTCGCGGTGCTCGCCGGAGTTTTCCTGGCTCGCCGCATGGTTGGTCCGATCCAGGCCTTGCGTGCCGGCGCCGCGCGCATCGGCAGCGGCGATTTTGCCCAGCGCATTTCGATTCGGACCGGCGATGAACTCGAAGGCCTCGCCAACCAGTTCAACGAAATGGGCGCGCGCTTGCAGGAATCCTACGCCGGCCTGGAGAGCAAGGTCGAACAGCGGACAGCGGAACTGCGCGAATCGCTGCAACAGCAGACCGCGACCGCCGATGTGCTCAAGGTCATCAGCCGGTCAGCGTTCGACCTGAAATCGGTGCTGACCACGCTGACCGAGTCCGCACAGTCGCTGTGCGGTGCCTCGCTGGGCATCATCTGCCTGCGCGACGGCGAGGTGATGCGGCTGCGGGCCGAATCCGGCTGCACGCAGGCCTTTGTCGATTTCATGCATGCCCACCCGATCAAGCCTGGACGTGAAACCATCACCGGCCGGGTCTTCATGGACGGCAAGCCGGTCCACGTCGCGGACGTCGAGCTTGATCCGGAATACAGCTTTGCCAACGCGCCGACGATCGGCGCCTACCGGGCGGTGCTTGCGGTGCCGCTGATGCGCGACGCCGCGGTCGAGGGCGTATTGCTGCTGGGAAGGCCGGCGCCCGGACCGTTCAGCCAGCGCCAGCTGGACCTCGTGCAGACCTTCGCCGACCAGGCCGTGATCGCCATCGAGAACGTGCGCTTGTTCGAACAGGTACAGGCGCGCACCAGGGAACTTTCGCTTTCGCTCGACGAATTGCGTACTGCGCAGGACCGGCTGGTGCAGACCGAAAAGCTTGCTTCGCTCGGCCAGCTCACTGCCGGCATCGCGCACGAGATCAAGAACCCGCTCAACTTCGTCAACAACTTCTCGGCGCTGTCGGCGGAATTGATCGACGAGCTGAACGGCGTACTCAAACCGGCTGCGCTCGACGACAAGGTCCGGGAAGAGATCGACGAACTGACGCAGGTGCTCAAGGCCAATCTTGAAAAGGTGGTGCAGCACGGCAAGCGCGCCGATTCGATCGTCAAGAACATGCTCTTGCATTCGCGCGAAGGTTCGGGCGAACGCCGGGCCGCCGACATCAATACGATTGTCGAGGAAAGCCTCAACCTCGCCTATCACGGTGCGCGGGCCGAGAAATCCGGCTTCAATATCACGCTCCAGCGCGACCTCGATCCATCCGCCGGAATGATCGACCTTTACCCGCAGGAGATCACGCGGGTATTTCTCAATTTGATTTCGAATGGCTTTTACGCGGCCGCCAAGCGCAACGAGGCCGGCGAAGAAGGTTTCGAGCCGACCCTGAGCGCCACCACGAAAAACCTCGGCAACAGGGTCGAAATCCGCATCCGCGACAACGGCACCGGCATCCCGGCCGGAAGTGAAGGAGAAGATGTTCAATCCGTTCTTCACGACCAAGCCAGCGGGCGAGGGCACCGGACTTGGCCTGTCGATGAGCCACGACATCGTGGTGAAACAACACGGCGGCAGGATCGACGTCGATACAGAGCCGGGTGCATTTACCGAATTCATTATTTCGTTGCCGCGAACAGCGGCCGCACCAGCAAAAGCGGAGCGCGCAAATTGAGTGTTTACATCCTCGTCGTCGATGACGAGCCGGATGTTGAAGCCCTTTTCCGTCAACAATTCCGCCGTGATCTCAAATCCGGACGCTTCACGATGGAATTTGCGCCATCGGCGCCCGCGGCGCTGGCGCGGGCTGCCGAGATTGTGGATCCGTCGCTGATCCTGATCCTGTCCGATATCAATATGCCCGGCATGAGTGGGCTGGAAATGCTGCCGAAGGTGCGCGCCGAGCGGCCCGACGTTCCCGTCATCATGATCACGGCCTACGGCGATGCAGAAACACGGCGCAAGGCCATCGAAGGCGGCGCGGTCGGCCTTTTGACCAAACCGATCGATTTTGCGTTGTTGCGTCAGGAGATCGACGCGCGCCTAGTGGAGTGGATTTGACATTCGCAACCGGCCTGGCCGCGAGTTCGTGAAACGCGAATGTCAAATCCTAAACTCCACTAGAAACATATATTTGCTAGTGGTCCTTTTGATTCTAACATTCGCAAAAGTGACTGCCGAGAAGGGATGCGAATGTTAGAATCGGACCACTAGGGCAGGCCGCATGACCGCCACCATCCTCGTTGTCGACGACGAACCCGATCTCGAAGCTTTGGTGCGGCAGAAGTTCCGCAAGAAAATCAGCGACGGCGCGGTGACGTTTGTATTCGCCCGCGATGGAATAGAGGCGCTGCAATCGATCGCGGACCATCCGCATGTCGATATGGTGGTGTCCGACATCAACATGCCGAGGATGGATGGCCTATCCCTGCTGCAGAAATTGCAGGAGGCCGAGGACAAGAAATCGACCATCATCGTCTCGGCCTATGGCGACATGAGCAACATCCGCACCGCGATGAACCGCGGAGCGTTCGATTTTCTGACCAAGCCGATCGATTTCGGCGACCTCGAAACGACCATCGACAAGACCATTCGCCATGTCGAGGCGATGCGCGAGGCGCGCCGGCGCCAGCTCGAGGCCGAGCGCGCACATGCGTCGCTGTCGCGGTATTTTTCGCCGCAGATCGCCGCCAGGCTTGCCGCCGTCAGCGAAAGCAACGGCATGGAGGTGCACTGGCGTGAGGTCGCGATCATCTTCACCGATATCACCGGCTTCACGTCGCTGGTGGAAACCGCGGCGCCTGAAGTGCTCGGCGCACTGCTTAACGAATATGTCGGCGGCATGACCGATGTCGTCTTTGCGCACGAAGGTACCGTCGCCAAGATCATCGGCGATGCCATTCAGATTCTTTTCAACGCGCCAGGCGACCAGCCCGATTATGCGACCCGCGCAATCGCGTGCGCCCACAATCTTGACATCTGGGCCGAGGCCTTTCGCGAGCGGTGGAAGGCCAAGGGTGTTGGATTCGGTGCAACCCGCATTGGAGTTCATGCCGGCCCGGCGCTGGTAGGTAACTTCGGTGGCAACCGCTTCTTCGACTACACCGCCTATGGCGACACCATCAATACTGCGGCGCGGCTTGAGGCCGCCAACAAGTTTCTCGGTACCCGCATTTGCGTCAGCGCGGCGGTTGCCGAAGGCGCGGCGCAGTTTTGCGGCAGGCCGGTTGGCGATCTCTTGCTGCGCGGGCGGAGCGAGCCCCTGCGGGCTTACGAGCCGCTGGCAGGGACGGCACTTACGGGGAGTGCGACGGCGCAATATTCCGAGGCCTTCGCCAAGCTCGAGGCCGGGGATAGCGCGGCGATGCCTGCCTTTGCGGCCCTCGTGGGCTCGCATGCCGGCGACACGCTTGCCGGCTTTCATCTCCGACGGCTGCTGAACGGCGCCAAAAGCGTGCGCATTCAGCTGGAGTAGTGAACCGGCGATTTTATGAGTCCGCGCCTTAGCCGGTGGGACCATTGTCCTCCAGGATCGGGCCGAACAGTTCCCAGCGTTCACCGTTGAATTTCATCATCTGCAACTGCTTGTTGACGCGGTAATCGTTCGGCGTGGTGTTAGCAGCCATTCCCGGCAGCGCGAGATCGGCCTGGAAGTTCTTGATGTTGGTGGCCTGCTTCATCACGTTCTCACGGGTGAGGTCGTCGCCGCACTGCTTCAACACATGCACCATCAGCTGCGCGGTCGAGTAGCCATAGGTGTTGAAGTTCGAGTTCTTGTCGCCTTCCGGATAGTACTTCGCCATGAATTCGAAATACTTCTTCATGCCCGGATCGTCCTTCCAGGTCGGATCGAGCGGGTCCTTGCCGTAATTGGTGCTGATCACGCCCTTGGAGGCATCGAGCCCCGCAGGCTGCAGCACCGCGCCGACCGAGGTGGCGTTGATGTCGAGAATATGCACCGGCTTCCAGCCGAGCTCCGCATTCTTCTTGATCGTCTGCGCGGCGAATTTCGGAGTAGAGGCATCGAACAGCACATCGACGCCCGCCGCCTTCAGCTTCAGGATCTGCGAGTCGACGGTTGGATCGGACATTTCATAGGACGCCTCCGCCACGACCATGGTCGCGGCCTTGTCGCCGAGGCCCGACTTGATGCCGTTCAGGTAATCACGGCCCAGATCGTCGTTCTGATAGAGCACGCCGACCTTGGCGTTCGGATAATTCTTGAGGATGAACTGGCCGTAGATGCGGCCTTCGACGAAATAGTTCGGGTTGAAGCCGAGCGTCCAGGGATAGTGCTTCGGATCGGTGAACCTGGACGCGCCGGTCGCGGCGAACAGCTGCGGCACCTTCTTGGCGTTGAGATATTTCTGGACCGCTGCGTTAGGAGGCGTGCCAATGAGCTGGAACGTCAGCAGCACCTCGTCGCTCTCGACCAGCTTGCGCACCTGCTCGACCGTTTTCGGCGGGCTATAGGCATCGTCATACTGAATCAGAGTGATCTTGCGGCCGTTCACCCCACCCTGATCGTTGATCATGTGGAAGTAGGCCGCTTGCGTCTTGCCGATCGAGGCATAGGCAGACGCCGGTCCTGAGAACGGCACAGTCTGGCCGATCTTGATTTCGGTGTCGCTGGCACCGGGGTCATATTTCTTTTGCGCATGAGCCGCCGGTGCTGCGAGCGCCAGCGCCAGCACGGTCCCGGTGACGAACTGAAAGAGGTTCCTCATATCGAAGTCTCCCTGAAATCCTGATTCTTGCGATGACATTTCCGCCTGACGGAAATCGGAAATCATCGTTTGATGCCAATTCTGAATGAACGGGTATGGCAATGCAAGGCAGCGCGGCCCGTCACAAAGGCCTAAGCGGCCCACAGCAAGATCAAGGCAAGAACGGCCGGCGCCGCCTGGACGAGCAGAATCCTGTGGCTGACGGTCGCCGCGCCATAGAGGCCGGCAACAACGACACAGGCGAGGAAAAATACCTTGATCTGAAACGCGAAGGCGGCACTTGGCTGCAACAGGCCCCAAATCAGCCCGGCGGCAAGGAACCCGTTATAGAGCCCCTGATTGGCCGCAAGCACGGCAGAGTCCGCGGCTTTTTCAGGAGTGTTTCGAAATGTTTTGAGGCCAAGAGGCCTGGTCCAAAAGAACATTTCGAGCGCAAGAAAATAAACATGTAGCGCGGCGACGACCGCGACTACGATATTGGCCAGCGCGTTCATGGTGCTCCCCCGATCGACGCGAGTGACGGCAGCGAGGCAACGAAGATGACAGGCTACATCGATCCAACCAAGGAAGTATTCGCCAAATTTCGCGACAATGATCGGCCCGGTCCGATTCACATGCTCAATCTGGTCAAATTGCGCGAGCGCGCCGCCTATCCCGACGGACGATCGGCCAGCGGCGCGGAAGCCTATGCGGCCTACGGCCGCGAGAGTGGCCCGGTGTTCACGCGCCTCGGCGGCAAGGTGGCCTGGCAAGGCCGTTTCGAACTGATGCTGATCGGCCCTTCGGAAGAACACTGGGATCACTGCTTCATCGCGGAATATCCGAGCGTTGCCGCTTTCGTCGAGATGATCCGCGATCCGATTTACCGCGAGGCGGTCAAACACCGGCAGGCCGCGGTGGAAGACTCGCGGCTGATCCGGATGAAACCGCTCGCCGCCGGCAAGACGTTTGGCGAAATTCCGGAAGGCCGCTGAAACCTACGCCGCCGCTTGCTCGCTGGCGAGCAGATGCAACAGCGCGCTGCGGATCGCGGCCTGGCGCGTCGGCGCCGTGATCTGCGCGCCGAGGAGATCGGTGACGTAGAACACGTCGCGGGCGCGCTCGCCGAAGGTCGCGACATGGGCGGAGGCGATATTGAGGTTGAGCTTCGAGATCGACGTCGTCAGTTCGTAAAGCAGACCCGGCCGGTCGAGGCCGGAAACCTCGATCACGGTATAGCGGTCCGACCACTGGTTATTGACGGTGACCTCGGGCTCGACGACGAACGGACGCGCCTTGCCGCGGCCGGCGGCGCGCCGCGCCACCACCTCCGGCAGGCGAAGCTTGCCTTCGAGCACGTCCTCGATCATCTCGCCGATCCGTGTCGCGCGCCGTCCCTCGTCCTCGTCGAGGTCATACTCGCGCGTGATCGCGATGGTATCGAGCGCGCGCCCGTCGGTCGTGGTATAGATCTGGGCATCGACGATGTTGGCGCCGGCCGAAGCGCAGGCGCCCGCGATGATCGACAACAGCCATGGATGATCCATCGCCAGGATGGTGAGCTCGGTGACGCCGCGCGTTTCGTCGAAGCCGACATTGATGGCGAGCTTGGAGCCCTCCTGCTCACTGGCGCGCAGGAAGCGGGCATGACGGATCTTGCGGGGCAACTCGACCTTGAGCCAGTACGCCGGATAGTGACGCGCCACATAGGCGTTGAGCTCCTGCTCCGGCCATTCGGTGAAGGCCTCGCGAAACTCGCCTTGCGCCAGGGCCAGGCGGCGGGCGCGATTGACTTCCGAGAAGCCGCCGGTCAGCACCGGCTCGGTCTCGTAATATAGCGTGCGCAACAGTTGCGCTTTCCAGCCGTTCCAGACGCCGGGACCGACGCCCCTGATGTCGGCGGTGGTGAGAATCGTCAGAAGTTTCATCTGCTCGACCGATTGAACCACCGCGGCGAAATTCTCGATGGTCTTGCGGTCCGTCAGATCGCGCGACTGCGCGACCGTCGACATCGTCAGATGTTCCTCGATCAGCCACGCCACCAGTTCCGTTTCAGTCGTGGTGAAGCCGAGCCGCGGACACAAACGCCGCGCCACCTTGGCGCCGGCAATCGAGTGATCCTCGGGACGGCCCTTGGCGATGTCGTGCAACAGCGTCGCGACGTAGAGCACGGCGCGGTGTTCGGGTCTTATTTTGCGCATCAAATCGCTGGCGACGACGAATTCATCGCTGCCGCCGCGCTCGATTTCCTGAAGATAGCCGATGCAGCGCAGCAGATGCTCGTCCACGGTATAGTGGTGGTACATGTTGAACTGCATCATCGACACGATCTTGCCGAAGGCGCGGATGAATTGGCCGAGCACGCCGGTTTCATTCATCCGCCGCAGCACGATTTCGGCATCGTTCGACGTCAGGATTTCCATGAACAGCCGGTTGGCTTCGGGATCGCCGCGCAAGTCCCCGTTGATCAGCTTCAGCGAACGGGTCACGGTTCGCATCGCGTCGGGGTGGAACGCCAGATTGTTCTTTTGCGCCAGCCGGAAGATCCGGATCAGGTTGACCGGATCGTGCTTGAAAATGTCGGGCGCGGCGAGATTGATCCGGTTGTTATCGACGATGAAGTCGTCGCTTTCGGGCACCCGCCGCCGGTTGGTGCTCGGCCGCAACCGCGCCATCACGCGGCTCAACACCGGCACCGGCTTGGCCTGTTCGTTTTCCAGCTTGGCGCACAGGATCGCGGTGAGATCGCCGACTTCCTTGGCGATCAGGAAGTAGTGCTTCATGAAGCGTTCGACGTCCTGCATGCCGGGATGCGAGGTATAGCCGAGCCGCACCGCGAGCTCGCGCTGCATGTCGAACGACAGGCGCTCTTCGGCGCGGCCGGCAAAGAAATGCAGGTTGCAGCGGACCGACCACAGGAAATCGGCGCAGCGACGGAAGGTGCGATACTCCTGCGCATCGAACACGCCGCGATCGAGCAGTTCGTCGGTATCGCGGACGCGGTAGACGTATTTCGCGATCCAGAACAGCGTGTGCAGGTCGCGAAGGCCGCCTTTGCCGTCCTTGACGTTGGGCTCGACCAGGTAGCGCGACTGGCCGGCGCGGCGATGCCGTTCTTCGCGCTCGGCGAGTTTCGCCGTGACGAAATCGGATGCGTTGCCCTGCACCACCTCCTTGTCGAAGCGCGATACCAGTTCGTCGTAGAGCGGCCGGTCCCCGGTCAAGAAACGGGTTTCCAGAATCGCGGTTCGGATCGTCATGTCGCTACGCGCCTGCCGGATCGATTCATCGACCGATCGCGTCGCATGGCCGACCTTCAGGCCCATGTCCCACAGGCAGTAGAGAATGGCTTCGGCGACCTGTTCGCCCCAGGCGGTCTGCTTGTAGGGAAGGATGAAGAGCAGATCGATGTCGGATTCCGGCGCCATCAGACCGCGGCCATAGCCGCCGGTCGCAACCACCGCCATCCGCTCGGCGCCGGACGGAATCGGCGAATAGTAGAGATGACGCGTCGCCGCCTCGAACAGGATGCGGATGATCTCGTCCTGCACAAAGCACAGCCGCTCCGCGCAACGCCGCCCGTGCCGATCCTTCAGCAACACGGCCTGCGCGGTCGCGCGCGCTTCGATCACCTCGGCCTTCAGCAGTTTCGCGACCGCGGCGCGAAAAACGTCCTCGCGTCCGGCATGCTCGGTCGCGAGCGCATTGACGGCCGCGGTGATCCGCGCGGTGTCGAAGCGATCGTCGGCCTCAGGCCGGGTCTGGGTGATCGTATTATCCATCCGCCCTTCCGATAATGGACGCCGCGGAGCCTGTCACGGGCGATCCCCGTGTTCGCCGTCAAATCGCGGCCTTTCCTTCATTTTAAATAACGTCTTACTTGAGTTGCGGCACCGACGACAGGCATTTTCTTTCGTCGACGTCCTCCAAGCCGTTGAAGACGAATAGCATTTTGTGGCGGCGCGACCTATGCCAGTCCCCCTGATGTGGTGGTGACATCGCCGCCTCAACGCATTACACCCGACGCGAATAATCATCCGGGAGAAGACCATGGACGCCGCCGAACTCCGCGCCACGCAGGCCCCGATCAAGGAAAAATACAAGACCGATCCGAAAGCCGCCTTCATCACCTTGAAGGCGAAGGGCTCGATCGACAATGAAGGCATTGCCTGCAAGGTCGAGACCGGACGCGCGCTCGCGGTGGCGGGGCTGCATCCGGCAACCGGCGGTTCCGGACTTGAATTGTGCTCCGGCGACATGCTGCTGGAAGCACTGGTCGCCTGCGCCGGCGTCACGCTGAAATCGGTCGCAACCGCGGTCGAGGTGCCGTTGAAATCGGGCCATGTCAGCGCCGAGGGCGATCTCGATTTTCGCGGCACGCTTGGCGTCGACAAGGAGGCGCCGGTCGGCTTTGCCGAAATCCGCCTGCGCTTCGATGTCGGCACCGACGCGCCGCAGGAGAAGCTCGATCTCCTGCTCAAACTCACCGAGCGCTATTGCGTGGTCTACCAGACCATCAAGAACGGCCCGAAGGTCTTGGTCACCATGCGCAGGGTGTGATTTCGCGTCGTCCCGGCGAACGCCGGGACCCGTACGCCGTGTTCTTTCGTCTTTGCAGGCGCTATTCGCCGGCTTTCGTCCAACACGAAATGCTGTGGTTATGGGTCCCGGGTCGCGCTTCGCTTGCCCGGGACGACGGGTAGCAAATGTCCCTCGACCTGCACTTCATCCTTCTGCTCGCGCTGCGCATGGCGGTCGCCGCTGCCTTCGTGGTCACGGCATCGATCATCGCAGAACGCTCGGGCGCGGTGATCGGCGCGCTGATCGCGACGTTGCCGATTTCGGCCGGGCCTTCCTACGTGTTTCTGGCGATCGATCACGACGCCGCCTTCATTGCCGAAAGCGCGCTGGCAAGCTTCCCGATCAACGCCGTCACCATGTTCTTCTGCCTGAGCTATGTGTTGCTGGCCCAGCGCCAGAACGCCGTGGTCAGTGTCGGCGGCGCGATTGCGGTGTGGATTGCATTGGCGGCGCTGGAACGCCTGGTGCCGTGGTCGCTCACGACCGGCCTGGTCGCGAATGCCATCGCGTTCGCCATCTGTATTCCACTGTTCAAACGCTTTCAGCATGTGAAGATGCCGCTGATCACCCGCCGCTGGTATGACGTCCCGCTGCGCGCGGCGATGGTCGCCACGCTGGTCGCGCTTGTCGTCTCGTTGTCACGCTGGGTCAGCCCCTTTGTCAGCGGCACGATCGCGTTGTTTCCGGTCGTGCTGAGCAGCATGACGTTCATTCTGCATCCGCGCATCGGCGGACCGGCAACGGCCGCCGTGATTGCCAATGGCGGATGGGGCATGATGGGATTTGGCATCGCCATTGCCGTGCTGAATATAACCGCGATACCGCTCGGCTCGGCCGCCGCGCTCAGTCTCGCGCTTGCGACCTGTGTCGTCTGGAATCTCATGTTGTGGTGGCTCGGGCGGAGGAAGATCGGGGCGAGCGCGCGTTAGCCTGCCGTCATTCCGAGGGAGCGAACGCGACGAAGCAATCCAGCTTGTTCAATAGTGATAGCCTGGATTGCTTCGCTTACGCTCGCAATGACGCTACCTCGGCAGTTTCGCCTTCAGCGCATAGAGCGCTTCCAGCGCCTCGCGCGGCGACATCTCGTCCGGATGCAAAGCCCTCACCGCCTCGATCATCTTCTCAGCTTCGCTCGGCGGTGCCGGCTCTGCGGCGGCGCGCGAAGGCACGGCAAACAGCGGCAGATCGTCGGCGAGCGCGCGTGCGGTCTGGCCGCGATCCTGCGCTTCGAGCTTGGCGAGCACCGATTTGGCGCGCGCGATCACCGACGGCGGCAGTCCTGCAAGCTTGGCAACCTGGATGCCGTAGGAGCGATCCGCCGAGCCCGGCAGCACTTCATGCAGGAATACGACGTTGCCCTGCCATTCCTTGACGCGGACCGTGGCGTTGAACAGCCGCGGCAGTTTTGCCGAGAGCGCCGTGAGTTCATGATAATGGGTGGCAAACAGCGCGCGGCAACGGTTGGCCTCGTGCAGGTGCTCGATCGCGGCCCAGGCAATCGACAGGCCGTCGAAGGTCGCCGTGCCCCGGCCGATCTCGTCCAGAATGACCAGCGAACGCTCGCTCGCCTGATTGAGGATGACGGCGGTTTCCACCATCTCGACCATGAAGGTGGAGCGGCCGCGCGCCAGATCGTCCGCCGCGCCGACGCGCGAGAACAGCCGATCGACGACGCCGATCCGCGCTCGCGACGCCGGCACGAACGAGCCTGCCTGCGCGAGCAGCGCGATCAAGGCATTCTGGCGCAGGAAGGTCGATTTGCCGGCCATGTTGGGGCCGGTGATCAGCCAGATCTGGCCTGAGGATTGTTGCGGGGCCGGCGAAAGATCACAGGCATTGGCAATGAATGGCTGGCCGTCGCGCTTCAAGGCCTGTTCGACCACCGGATGGCGGCCGCCTTCGATGGCAAAAGCGAGTGATTCATCGACTTCCGGCCGGACATAATTATCGTCTACCGCACGCTTGGCGAGCGCGGTTGCGACGTCGAGGCTGGCGAACGCAGTGGCAGCGGCGCGCAGATCCTCGCTTGCAGCAACCGCGAGCGCGCAGAGTTTTTCGAAAATTTCCAGTTCCAGCCCGAGCGCGCGATCCCCGGCATTGGCAATTTTCGCCTCGATCTCGCCGAGTTCGGTCGTGGTGAAGCGCACCTGCCCCGCCAGCGTCTGGCGGTGAATGAAGGTTGCATTCAGCGGCGGCGACATCAGCTTGTCGCCATGTTGCGCCGTGACCTCGACGAAATAGCCGAGCACGTTGTTGTGGCGTATCTTCAAACCCTTGACGGCCGTATCATCGGCATAGCGCGCCTGCATGGAGGCGACGACCAGCCGCGAGGCGTCGCGCAAGTTGCGCGCTTCATCGAGTGCAGGCTCGTAGCCTTGGCGCACGAAGCCGCCATCGCGCTTGAGCAACGGCAATTGTTCGGCCAGCGCGCGCTCGAACTCGGCCGCGAGTTCCCGCGACGGACGGCGCAGTGCCGCCATCGCCGATGCAATTTCCTGCGGAGGCTGCGCCATCCGCGCCAGATGCGCCAGCGCCTGATCGGCGGCGAGAATCGCATCGCGCAAGCCGGCAAGATCGCGCGGGCCGCCGCGCCCGACCGACAGCCGCGCCAGCGCACGCGACAAATCGGGCGCGGCGTGCAGCGTTCCGCGGAGATCGTCCCGCAGGCCGCTATCGGCCACAAACGCCGCAATGGCATCGAGCCGCCGCGCGATCGCAGCGCTATCGGTCAGCGGCGCGGCAAGCCGTTGCGCCAGTAGCCGCGAGCCCGCCGACGTTACGGTGCAATCGATCGCATCGAGAAGCGAGCCGCGGCGTTCGCCGCCAAGCGTGCGCGTCAGTTCGAGATTGGCACGGGTGGCCGGGTCGATCGCCATGGTGGTGCCGACGGCCTCGCGCGCCGGCGGCGACAGCGGCGGACGCTTCCCGACCTGCGTGCGGTCGATATAGGTGACGGCGGCAGCCGCAGCGGTTGCCTCCAGCCGCGACATCGCCGACAGCCCGTCCATGGTGGCGACCGCGAAGTAGTCGCACAGCCGCCGCTCAGCGGTAGAACTGTCGAAGACATCGCGGGTCAACGGCGTCACCGCCGGCCATTCGCGCAACGTCGAGCCGATATCAGGGTCGCCATAGAGCGCATCGCCGACGATGATCTCGTTGGGATTGATCCGCGACAAGGTCGCGGCGAGTTCGCCCACCGCGCATTCGGTGACAATGAACTCGGACGTCGAAATATCGATCCACGCGAGCCCGAGACGATCGGCGCCGCTTGAGCCGCGCAGGCGCGCGATCGCAAGCAAATAATTGTTGGATCGCGCATCGAGCAGCGTGTCCTCGGTCAGCGTGCCCGGCGTCACCAGCCGCACCACGTCGCGGCGCACTACGCTCTTGCCGCCGCGAGCCCGCGCGGCGGCCGGATCTTCCATCTGCTCGCACACCGCGACCCGATGGCCCTGCGCGATCAGGCGATGCAGGTAGTCGTCGGAACGTTCCACCGGAACGCCGCACATCGGGATGTCGGCGCCCTGATGCTTGCCGCGCTTGGTCAGCATGATGCCGAGGGCGCGGGAGGCGATCTCGGCATCTTCGAAGAACAGCTCGTAGAAATCGCCCATCCGGTAGAACAGCAGCAAACCGGGATTGGCCGCCTTGATTTCCAGATATTGTTCCATCATCGGCGTGACGCGCGCCGAAGCCTCGGCGGCGGGCTGGGCGTCGGGGGATGCGGGAAATGTCGGCTGAATCGTCATTAAAGCGTTTTCGAGTGAAGTGGGTACCGGTTCGCGTGAAGAAAACGCGTCAAAACGAGAGGTCTGGAGCTCGGTTCTGATACAATCAGAACCCGAGCTCCGGCGGCGGAAACTACATAATATTGGCAATCGATCCTACCGCTTTGCCGCAGCTATGCGCCTTTTCCACGTCTTGGAATGCACCCCGGACTTAGCGGCATGGCCGCCCTCGCGGGAAAGCAACGATAGGCAAAAAGCGATCAATTGACCTGTTCCATCGCCGCTCCTAAAACTTGCCGTCAATAGAGACGAGTGGGCGCAAGGAGAGACCGATGGGTGAGGCATTTGTATGTGATGCGGTACGGACCCCGATCGGTCGTTTCGGCGGTTCGCTCGCCAAGGTACGCACCGACGATCTGGCGGCGACGCCCATCAAGGCCCTGATGGCCAAGCATCCGAACCTAGACTGGTCGCAGGTCGACGAAGTCTATTTCGGCTGCGCCAACCAGGCTGGCGAGGACAACCGCAACGTCGCGCGGATGGCGCTGTTGCTGGCGGGCTTGCCGGATTCGGTTCCCGGCCAGACGCTCAATCGCCTGTGCGCCTCGGGGCTCGACGCGGTCGGCGCCGGGGCGCGGGCGATCCGTGCCGGCGAGATTGATCTCGCCATCGCCGGCGGCGTCGAATCGATGACGCGAGCCCCGTTCGTGATGGGCAAGGCGGCGGAAGCCTTTTCGCGCGCGGCGGAGATTTTCGATACCACCATCGGCTGGCGGTTCATCAACCCGCTGATGAAAGCGCAATATGGCGTCGATGCGATGCCGGAGACCGGCGAGAACGTCGCCGAGGAGTTTCAGGTGTCGCGCGCCGATCAGGACGCCTTCGCCATTCGCTCGCAGCAACGCGCCGGAAAAGCGATCGCGGCGGGCTACTTCGCTGAGGAAATCACGCCGGTCTCGGCTCCCGGCGGCAAGGCCGGTCCGATCACGGTGGACAAGGACGAGCATCCGCGCCCCGAAACGACGCTCGAAGGCCTCGCCAAGCTGAGGCCGATCGTGCGCAATCCGGGCACCGTGACCGCCGGCAATGCCTCGGGCGTCAATGACGGCGCCGCCGCGATGATCCTGGCGTCGGAAGCCGCGGTGAAGAAGCACGGCCTGACCCCGCGCGCGCGGATCCTTGGGCTGGCTTCGGCCGCGGTGCCGCCGCGCATCATGGGCATCGGACCGGTGCCGGCAACGCGCAAACTGATGGAACGGCTGGGATTGAAAATCAGCGATTTCGATCTGATCGAACTCAACGAGGCCTTTGCGAGCCAGGGCATTGCCTGTCTGCGCCAGCTCGGCGTTGCGGAAGACGCCGACTTCGTCAATCCGCATGGCGGCGCGATTGCGCTGGGACATCCGCTCGGCATGAGCGGTGCCCGCCTGGTCGTCACGGCCGTGCACGGCATGGCAAAGCGCGGCGGAAAACGCGCGCTGGCGACCATGTGCGTCGGTGTCGGCCAGGGCGTCGCGATGGCGATCGAGAAGCTGAACTGAAATTTCCCTGCCGTCGTTTCGGCTAGGCGGAGGCAACAACGGTCCCGCGAGCACCCTCGTTCGCATCCACAATATGGGCGGTGACCTGAAGATACATTCACGGACCGGTGTTCTCGTTGGCCAGCAATCCTCGTTGACTTATCCATATCATTTGTACAAGGGTACAAATGATATGGTCAGAAAATCCGCCGATAGGGAAAGATCGCGCAAGCCGAACATGCGCGAAGCCATTCTCTTTGCCGCAGAGGAATTGTTCTCGACGAAAGGGTTCAGTGCTGTGACGGTGCGCGATATCGCGCAGGCCGCCGGCGCAAATCCAGGCAGCGTGACGTATCATTTCAAGACCAAGGACGAGTTGCTTCTGGAAATCTATCGGCGTCACTGCAAGCCGATGAACCTCAGGCGCGCCGAGCTTTTGGCCGCCGCCAAGCGGGTGCGCGATGTGCAGGACAGGCTGGAGGCGATCGTCCGCGCCTACGTGCTACCGGCATTTTCTTCCGGCAGCGACCTTGCCGGCGGAGGGGCGCGTTTCACGCGGCTGCGTGCCATCATGTCGGCAGAGGGAAACGAAGTCACCCGGCTGATCATCGCGCAGACCTTCGACGACACCAGTCACGCCTTTATCGATGCGGTGCATGACAGTCTTCCGCATATTCCACGCGCGGAGATCGTCTGGCGCAGCCATTTCCTTCTCGGGGCACTCTATTATACGCTGGTGACGCCAGAGCGCGTCTCCCGGCTGTCGCGCGGCGATTGCGACGGGGCGGACGCAGGCGATGCGATCGAGCAGCTGGTAAAGGCGACCGTCGCTTCGTTGCAAGCGCCGGCGCTCGATCGGGTGGCGCCATCGCAGCGGCGATCCGCGCCGCCGACCAAATCTCTCGCCGGCGACGGTCACGCACCAAGGTGATGGGACTTCCGGTCCGCCCCGGGTTCTGACGAGGAAAGACGAAATGAACAGGCGGGGAAGCTTGCAAGATGCTCACTCTTGCCCGAGCGCTTGGGACCAGCAGCGTCGCCCGTCCCTCCGCAGTAACTGAAAGGGAGATCACGTGATCATCGATGTGCACGGCCACTACACCACAGCGCCCAAGGCCCTTGAGGATTGGCGCAACCGACAGATCGCGGGCATCAAGGATCCCGCGGTCAGACCCAAGGCCAGCGAGTTGAAGATCAGCGACGACGAGCTCCGCGAGTCCATTATCAACAACCAGCTCAAGCAAATGAAGGAGCGGGGCAGCGATCTGACCATCTTCAGCCCGCGCGCAAGCTTCATGGCCCATCACATCGGCGACTTCGAGGTGTCGTCGACGTGGGCCGCGATCTGCAACGAGCTGTGCTGGCGCGTAAGCAAGCTATTCCCGGACAGTTTCGTCGGCGCGGCGATGTTGCCTCAATCACCCGGTGTGGATCCAAAGACCTGCGTGCGCGAGCTCGAGACGTGCGTCAAGGAGTATGGCTTCGTCGGCATCAACCTCAATCCCGACCCCTCCGGCGGGCACTGGACCTCGCCACCGCTTTCGGATCGTCATTGGTACCCGATCTACGAGAAGATGATCGAACTCGACATCCCGGCCATGATTCATGTCTCCACGAGTTGCAACGCCTGCTTCCATACCACCGGGGCGCACTACCTGAATGCCGACACCACGGCCTTTATGCAGTGTCTGACGTCGGATCTGTTCCGGGATTTTCCGACCTTGAGGTTCCTGATCCCGCATGGTGGCGGCGCCGTTCCCTATCACTGGGGCCGCTTCCGCGGGCTGGCGCAGGAGATGAAGAAGCCGCTGCTCAAGGATCACCTCCTGAAGAATATATTTTTCGATACCTGCGTCTATCACCAGCCGGGCATCGACCTGCTCACCAAGGTGATCCCGGTCGATAACGTCCTGTTCGCCAGCGAGATGATCGGCGCCGTTCGTGGCATCGATCCGGAAACCGGATTCCACTACGACGACACCAGGCGCTATATCGAAGCCGCCACCACACTCAGCGCACAGGACCGGTACAAGATCTACGAAGGCAATGCGCGGCGGGTATTTCCGCGCCTGGATGCTGCGTTGAAAGCAAAAGGAAACTGATCATGAGCGTTGCGATGAACGATCTCGGAATTGTCAAGCGCAATATCGAGCGGGCGAACAAGGCCGCCGTCGAGAAATTGTCGCGCTATGGCGTCGCCACGATCCACGAGGCGATGGGCCGGGTCGGCCTGATGCATCCTTATATGCGTCCGATCTATGCCGGAGCCCACATGTGCGGCACCGCCGTTACCGTGCTGCTGCAACCGGGGGACAACTGGATGCTGCACGTGGCCGCCGAGCAGGTCCAGCCGGGTGATGTCGTGGTCGCTGCCTGCACCGTCGCCAACACCGATGGCTTTTTCGGCGATCTGCTCGCCACCAGCTACCGTGCCCGCGGCGCGAAAGGATTGGTCATCGATGGCGGCGTGCGCGACGTGACGGATCTCACCGAAATGCAATTCCCGGTGTTTTCGCGCGCGATCAGCGCCCGGGGCACGGTCAAGGCGACACTAGGTTCCGTGAACGTCCCGGTGGTCTGCGCCGGCGCAACCGTAAATCCGGGGGACGTGGTGGTTGCAGACATGGACGGAGTGGTGGTGGTGCCCGCCCGGATCGCCCAACAGGCTGCGGATGCGGCGGAAGCACGTGAAGCCAACGAAGCGGACAAGCGCGAAAAGCTTGCGCAAGGCGTTCTGGGGCTCGACATGTACAAGATGCGGGAGCCGCTCGCAAAAGCCGGATTGAGATATATCGATTGACGCACAGCGACGAGGGTTCGAGAGAGTTGGTCCAAGAGAGTTGGTCGATGGCCGCTGACGTCGCTGGCATTTCGTCGATGGCCACCCGTCAGATCCTGGCGGAGCGTTCCAGCGCGTACCGGCAAAAGACCGGACGCTCGGTAGCTATCGAGTTCGTCGGCGGGGTCGATGCGGCGCGCCGCATCCGGGCCGGCGAGAAATTCGATATCGTCGTGCTCGCCGACGACGCCATGAAGAAGCTCGAGGAGGACGGATTTTTGAAACCGCGGAGCCGCGCCGCCTTCGCCGATTCGGCGATTGCTGTGGCTGTACGATCGGGAGCCAGGCGTCCTGATCTCTCGGACGAGGCTGCGACAAAAGCCGCGGTTCTCTCGTCGCAATCGGTTGGCTACTCCACGGGGCCGAGCGGGACCCATGTGCTCAAGCTGCTGGAAAAATGGAACGCCCATCAATCGAAGTCGGTGCGTATCATTCAGGCTCCCCCAGGGGTTCCGGTGGGCACCCTGGTGGCGCGCGGCGATGCCGAACTCGGCTTTCAGCAATTGAGCGAGTTTATGGACGTGCCGGGCATCGATATCATCGGGGCCTTGCCTCAGGAGATTTAATCTTTGACCCGGTTTTCATGCGGGGTGGGCGCACTGGCATCCAACGAAGCCGGGGCGCGTGATTTCATCAGCTATCTGACCTCTGCGGAGGCGGATGCATCCATACGGAGTCACGGCATGGAACCGACGCACCCAAGGTCATGACGCAACGGGTCGAACCATCGAAGGAAGCGTTTATGTCGAAACCTGTTACGGGGCCGTTCGAGAAGACCCCGGGTTGGCTTGACTGGTATGCCGGTCCCTCGAAGCCGCGCTTCGCGGTGCCGGTCGGCGCTGTCGATGCGCATTGCCATGTGTTCGGGCCGGGAGCCGAATTCCCCTACGCGCCCGGGCGCAAATACACGCCCTGCGATGCGTCGAAGCGGCAGCTCTATGCGCTGCGTGACCATCTCGGTTTCGCGCGGAACGTGGTCGTCCAGGCGACCTGTCATGGTAGCGACAACCGCGCAATGATCGACGCACTCATTCATTCGGGTGGCAGGGCGCGCGGGGTCGCGACTGTGAAGTGCAGTGTCAGCGACGCCGAACTCCAGGCGATGCACGAGGCCGGCGTGCGCGGGGTTCGCTTCAATTTCGTCAAGCGATTGGTCGATTTCACGCCGCGCGACGAATTGAACGAGATCGCCGGGCGGATTGCGAAATTGGGTTGGCACGTAGTGATC
The DNA here is from genome assembly GCA_963706265.1 of uncultured Alphaproteobacteria bacterium. Lineage (GTDB taxonomy): Bacteria > Pseudomonadota > Alphaproteobacteria > Rhizobiales > Xanthobacteraceae > Bradyrhizobium. Next base: position 352,422 of record CAVPLO010000001.1, read on the forward strand.
TACTTTGAGGCACAAGACCTGCCCGAATTGTGGAATTTTTTCACCGCGCTGCCGACCACGGTCGTGGTCGATCATATGGGCAGGCCCGACGTCGCCAAGCCGATCAACGGCCCCGAGTTCGAGCTGTTCGTGAAATTCATGCGCGAGAATCAGAACGTCTGGTCCAAGGTCAGTTGCCCGGAACGATTATCGATTTCGGGACCGCCGGCGCTCAATGGCGAGCAGAATGCCTATCGAGACGTCGTGCCATTCGCAAAGCGAATCGTCGAGGCGTTTCCGGATCGGGTGCTCTGGGGTACCGACTGGCCGCATCCCAATCTCAAGGGGCATATGCCCGATGACGGTCTCTTGGTCGATTTCATTCCGCACGTCGCCACCACGCCTGAACTTCAGCACAAGCTCCTGGTCGACAATCCGATGCGACTGTACTGGTCCGAGGAATCATAAAGGAGGCACTCCGATGGCACTTGACAAACCCTACACGGACGTACCCGGCACCACCGTCTTCGACGCCGACATGTCGCGGCAAGGCTATCATCTGAACCAGTTTTGCATGTCGCTCATGAAGGCGGAGAACCGTGCGCGCTTCAAAGCCAACGAGCGGGCCTATCTCGACGAATGGCCGATGACCGAGGATCAGAAACAGGCTGTGCTCGCGCGTGACCTCAACCGCTGCATCGAGCTCGGTGGCAACATCTACTTCCTTGCGAAGATCGGCGCGACCGACGGCAAAAGCTTTCAGCAGATGGCCGGCAGCATGACCGGCATGAGCGAGGAACAATATCGCGAAATGATGGTGAAGGGCGGCCGCTCCGTCGAAGGTAATCGTCGCATTGGGGAGAAGAAGTGATGGCCCGTATCACCGCAAGTGTCTACACCTCGCACGTGCCGGCGGTCGGGGCGGCGATCGATCTCGGCAAGACCGCTGAGCCCTATTGGCAGCCGGTTTTCGAGGGCTACGATTTCTCCAAGCAGTGGTTGAAGGAGCAGAAGCCGGACGTGATCTTTCTGGTCTACAACGATCACGCCAACGCGTTCAGCCTCGACATCATCCCGACCTTCGCGATCGGCACCGCGCCCGAGTTCGCGGTAGCCGACGAAGGCTGGGGCCCGCGCCCGGTGCCCAAGGTGATCGGGCACCCGAAGCTCGCCTCCCATATCGCGCAGTCGGTGATCCAGGACGACTTCGATCTGACCATCGTCAACAAGATGGATATCGACCACGGTCTTACGGTGCCGCTCAGCCTGATGTGCGGCCAGCCAAAGGCGTGGCCCTGCCCGATAATCCCTTTCGCCGTCAACGTCGTGCAGTACCCGGCGCCATCCGGCCGGCGCTGCTTCATGCTCGGCAAGGCGATCCGCAAGGCGGTCGAATCCTATGAAGAGCCGCTCAATGTGCAGATCTGGGGTACCGGCGGCATGAGCCACCAGCTCCAGGGGCCACGCGCCGGGCTGATCAACAAGGAGTGGGATCAGGCTTTCCTCGATCGGCTGATCGCCGACCCCGAGGGACTTTCCAAGATGCCGCACATCGACTACGTCCGCGAAGCCGGCAGCGAGGGCATTGAACTCGTGATGTGGCTGATCGCTCGTGGCGCCATGAGCGACGTCAATGGCGGCAAGCCGCCGACGTTTCGGCATCGCTTCTATCACGTGCCGGCGAGCAACACCGCCGTCGGCCACCTGATCCTGGAGAACAACTGACGTGACCAAAATCATCAAAGTCGCGCTCGCCGGCGCCGGTGCTTTCGGCATCAAGCATCTCGACGGCATCAAGAACATAGACGGCGTCGAGGTGGTGTCGCTGGTCGGCCGCAGGCTGGAGCCGACCAGGGAAGTCGCTGCCAAATACGGCATCGCCCACGTCTCGACCGACCTCGCCGACAGCCTCGCGCTGAAGGAAGTTGACGCCGTGATCCTGTGCACGCCTACCCAGATGCATGCGTCGCAATCGATCGCCTGTCTGAAGGCCGGCAAGCACGTGCAGGTCGAAATCCCGCTGGCCGATTCCCTGCAGGACGCGCAGGCCGTTGTCGACCTGCAAAAAAAATTCGGACTGATCGCGATGTGCGGCCACACAAGGAGGTTCAATCCCAGCCACCAATGGGTGCACAAAAAGATTGTCGCCGGCGAATACAACATCCAGCAGATGGATGTGCAGACGTTCTTCTTCCGTCGGTCGAACATGAATGCGCTGGGTCAGCCGCGGAGTTGGACCGACCACCTGTTGTGGCACCACGCGGCGCACACAGTGGATCTGTTCGCCTACCAGACCCGCTCGCCGATCGTAAAGGCGAACGCGGTCCAGGGGCCCATTGATCCGACGCTGGGGATCGCGATGGATATGTCCATCCAGCTGAAAACCGAAAGCGGCGCGATCTGCACGCTCAGCCTTTCGTTCAACAATGACGGTCCGCTCGGCACCTTCTTCCGCTATATCGGCGATACCGGCACTTATATCGCGCGCTACGACGATCTCTTCAACGGCAAGGAAGAAAAGATCGACGTCTCCAAAGTCGATGTGTCGATGAACGGGATCGAACTGCAGGATCGCGAGTTCTTTGCCGCCATCCGCGAGGGCCGCGAGCCCAATGCGAGCGTCGCCCAGGTGCTACCGTGCTATCAGGTGTTGCAGGGGCTGGAGCGACAGCTCGTTTAGACTCGCCTTGCAGCGATCACGTGCGACTGCGCGCGCTGGCGCCGTCACGACGGCGAAGCCGCCGATCCCGTGCTGGCGCTGTTCCCGCGGACCGCCGGCGACGCTGATCGCCAGGCGTGCCGGGCGGCAAGGCCGTCTACCGCTTCGACATCCATCTTCAGGGCGACAACGAAACCGCGTTCTTCGAGGTTTGAGGAACGCCGAATCGTGCAATGAGCGTCGAAAGCAGATCTCGCATCGGCTGTTCACCGGAATGTTATCAGCCTCATGATTCGACGGCGCTTTTCGGCCGATTGGGACCGAAAACTGTGGTCCGATAGCCACACTCACCGGTTTTGTACCGCCACGTTCTGCAACCGGATTGAAACGATCGGAAACATCCGATACGTCCACGGCTGGGCTTTGCTAACGCTGAGGAAAAGATGAAAAGACTTGCTTTGGGAATTCTGCTGACGTCGATATCCGGCGCAGCCTTTGCCGCCGATCTGCCTGCACGGAATACGCCTTACACGAAGGCGCCCGCCATGGTTAGCCCCGCGACCAACTGGAGCGGATTCTATATCGGCGCGATGGGTGGCTATGGCAGCGAGAACTCCGGCGATCAGTTCGCGATCAAGGGCGGCTTCGCCGGCGGCACGGTCGGCTACAACTGGCAGTTCGGCCAATTCGTTGCCGGTATCGAAGCCGATGGCGCCTGGGCTGACATCAACAACAGCGTGACCCAGGTTTTCCCTGGCCTGGGGACCCTCACCGCATCGGCGAAGGTCGATGCGCTGGCAACAGTGCGTGGCCGCTTTGGCGTCGCCTTCGATCAGGTGCTGTTGTACGGCACCGCCGGCCTTGCGCTGGCGGACGCCAAGCTCGGCGCATCCGCTCTTGGCGTGAACCTCAGCGACAGCCAGACCCTGACCGGCTGGACCGCGGGCGCCGGCATCGAATGGATGTTCATGCCCCGCTGGTCCGTGAAGGCGGAATATCTCTATCGCAGCTTCGGCGGACAGACGTTCTTCGCCTCCCAGCTCGCGCCGGGCATCCAGACCGGAACGCTCAACATCAACAGCGGTCAGGTCGGCGTCAACTATCACTTCTGATCGCGCAAGCATCCGTCGAAACGAAGGAGCGCTGCATGCAGCGCTCCTTTTGTTTTGGAGCTGCGAAATTTTCGCAAGCTCTATTCGATCACCGCGTGTTCCGGTCCCGTCGCCTGCTTGCGCAGCGCGGCCTTGGTCGAACCGATCATGATCGCGAGCGGGATCGAGCCCAGGATGAAGAACATCACGAGCTGATAATCCTGCGAGAACGCGATGATCTGCGCCTGAAGCTGCACCATCACGTCCGCCATGGCGCGGCCCTTGTCGGTGCCGAGGTTGATCATGCTGCTCACGTCGGGCATCTGCAAGGCATGGTTGAACGGGGTGATGTGCTGCGACAGGATCGCATAGATCCGCCGTCCGCCCTCGGTGAGTTGGGCGATCACGATCGAGATGCCGACCGAGCTTGCGACGTTGCGCATCAACGTCAGCATCGAGGTGCCGTCGGTGCGCAGATGATTGGGCAGCGTCATGAATGCGACCGTCGAGAGCGGCACGAAAACGAGCCCGAAACCAAAGCCCTGGATGATGCTGATGGTCACGATCTCGGGCACGCCGGTCTGATCGGTCCATGCGGTCATGTAGTATAGCGACAGCGCCGTGAGGCCGAGGCCGGTGATGATCAGCGTGCGCGCCTCGATATAGCGCATCAGGCGGCCGACCATCATCATGGCAACGAACGTTCCGCAGCCGCGGCTCGCGAGCAAACCGCCCGCGGTGATGATGGGATAGCCGATCACGTTCTGCAGATAGGGCGAGGCCAGCGCCATGGTCGAGTACAGCACGAGCCCCATCACCGTCATGAAGATGCAGCCGGTCAGGAAATTTCGATCCTTGAACAGCGCGAACTGGATGAAGGGCCGCGGCGTCGTGAAGGAATGCGCGAAGAAGTAGTAGAACCCGACGATGGAGACGACGAACTCGGCGATGATCTCGTTGGATCCGAGCCAGCCGAGCTGTTCGCCGCGGTCGAGCGCGACCTGCAAGGCGCCGATCGCAACGGCGAGCGCTGCGAAGCCGAACCAGTCGAACCGCAACTTCGTATCCTGCCGCGTCTCGTCCATGAAGACCATCAGGCCGAGCACGGTGACGATGCCGAACGGCAGGTTGACGAAGAACACCCAGTGCCAGGAATAGGTCTCGGTCAGCCACGCGCCGAGCGAGGGCCCCATGATCGGGCCCATCATCACGCCCATGCCCCAGATCGACATCGCCTTGGCGCGCTCATGCAGCGCGTAGGAGTCGAGCATGACCGCTTGCGACAGCGGCACCAGCGCGGCGCCGAACACGCCCTGCAGCAGGCGGAACAGCACCATCTGGTCGATGTCCTGCGCGAGCCCGCACAGCACCGAAGCGAAAGTGAAACCGGCCGAGCAGATGATGAAGGTGCGCTTGCGGCCGAAACGGTTGGCGAGCCACCCCACCGGCGCCGTCATGATCGCCGCCGCGACGATGTAGGACGTCAAGACCCAGTTGATCTGGTCCTGCGACGCCGACAGCGTGCCCTGCATGTAAGGCAGCGCGACATTGGCGATGGTGGTGTCGAGCGCCTGCATGATGGTCGCCGTCATGGCGCAGATCGTCACCATGTTCCGGCGCAGGCCGGGAACGGCGCTCGCGGCTGGTATCGCCGTCGGCGACATCGGTCTTAGTCCTGCTTCGCCGCAGCCGACCGCAGGCCGAACAGCCCTGCCAGCGTGCGCTTGTGGCCGGTGTCGATCGTGGCATAGGCGCTCATGCCGGCTTTCAGCTTCTTCACGAACGGATCGTCATGATCGAAATAGATCCGCACCGGAATGCGCTGCACCACCTTGACGAAGTTGCCGGTGGCGTTTTGCGGCGGCAGGATCGCAAACTGCGCGCCCGTGCCGGGGCTCAGCGAGCCCACGCTGCCCTTGAACGTATGATCGGGGAAAGCATCGACGTCGATTTCGACCGGCTGTCCTACGGCGACATGGGTGAGATCCGATTCCTTCAGGTTGGAATCGACCCAGGGTTTTGCGACATCGATGACGGTGAACACCGGCGAGCCGGCGACGACAAAGCGGCCGAGCTGGATCTGGTCGACCAGCGTGGCGATGCCGTCGATCGGCGCCCGCACCTCGGTGTGGTCGAGATCGCGCTGGGCCTGAGCCAGTGCCGCCTGGGCCTGGTAATAGGGCGGAAAATCTTCGAGCTTGAGCTCCGGGTTGCCCAGCAATTGCGTCAACGAGCTCGAACGCTGCTGCTGAACGAAGGCGAGTTCGGCGCGCGCGGTGAGAGACGCCGTCGAGGCGTTGTCGAGATCGAGCTGCGAGCCGTAGCTGCTCTTGGCCAGCGTCGACTTGCGGTCGACGTCGCGCTGCTTCAGGTCGATGGTCTTCTGCATCAACTCGGCCATCTGATCGTAAATCTTGATGTTGGCGCCGAGATTGGTGTAGCTCGTCTTGGCCTGTTCGACCGCGGCCTTGGCGCGATCGACCGCAAGGCGGAACGGAACCGGATCGATCTCGAACAGCACGTCGCCCTTGTGAACGAGCTGACCTTCCTTCACCACGACCTTGTCGATTCGCCCCGAAATATCAGGCGTGATCAGAACCTTCTGCGCGCCGACATAGGTGTCGTCGGTGCCGACATAACGGCCGCCATCGAGATAGAATACGAGGCCGCCGATCACAGCGACGATCGGCAACACGACGAGCAGCAGGAAACGGCGATAGCGGCGCATTGCCGCCAAGCAGACGGCGGCGCGGTTCGGCCGCAACCTTCTCGCGCGGCTGCTGCCCCGGCGCGCCTTTCTGCTCGGGTGGAAACTTTAATACCGGTTCAGCCATAACGCTGTTCTTTCCTTGCATCTTCTTCTGCATCCGCAATCGCGTTGCGGACGTTTTCCTTGATCGCCTCTAACTGGGCTTAGAAGCCGGTTCGCATCCGACGGGCTGATGCCATCGAGAGCGGTTGCGGTGATTTCCGATTTCAAGCCGCTCATCTTGCCGAGCAGCACCCGGCCGGCCTTGCGCAGATAGAGCCGATTGACGCGGCGGTCGGTGTCATCGCTGCGGCGTTCGATCCAGCCGGCGTCGCAGAGGCGGTCGATCAGTCGCGTCAGCGTAATCGGCTGCATCTCCATTTGTTCGGCGAGTTCCGACTGCTTCATGCCCTCGAAACGCTCGACCTTGGCCAGCACCGCCCATTGCGCGCGGGTGATGCCGTAGCGCGCCGCCTGGCGGTCGGCATAGGCGCGCACCAGCCGCTGCAACTCGCCGAGCGTGAACAGAAAGTTCATATCCACCGGCCCGCGGGGCATGATGGCGCACCTCTTTCAGGTTCCTGAGGCGTGCGGCTCCTTTTTGGCTGCCCCGCCTCATCATAAGCTTCCGATATAATAAGCTTGCTTATGAATTTTTCATGGATACGACATTGCGGCCCTGCCCCCTCAAATCGGCATGGCTAAGGAACCTCGCAAGGCGATGTCGCCACGAGGTTCTCAATAGCCCGGGATTTTGGTTCACCCTGCAAAAATGCTAGGTTGAGCGCATGAGGCTGGCCAAACCGACATTTCCCGCCCCCGACCACGATCACGGCCGCTGCACGGCGGATGCCTTGCAGCACGCCGAACGGGTGTGCGCGCGGCGCTCGCAAAAATTTACACCGATCCGGCGTCAAGTACTGAAAGCGCTGCTGTCCAGCCACCGGCCGCTCGGCGCCTATGAGATCATCGAGGCGTTGGCGAAAACCATGCCGCGGCCGGCGCCGATCACGGTCTATCGCGCGCTCGATTTCCTGATGGAGAACGGCCTCGTCCATCGCATCGAAAGCCGCAACGCGTTCCTCGCCTGCGCGCATGACCACGACGAGACCGCGATGGTGGCATTCCTGATATGCGAGCGTTGCGGTTTGGTCGGTGAATTACCGGTGGCGCCGATCGCGCAAAGCCTTCAAACCTCGGCGCACGCGACCGGATTTGCGCCGCGAATGTCGATTGTCGAAATCACCGGCGTTTGCGCGCACTGTCAGAATTGAGAAGACCGCGAGAAGGCCGGCACGGAGATCCATGACTTCAAAAAACTTGCCGGCTGGTGGTCCAATTCCAACATTCGCTCCCCTTTGCAGCGGGCGCCTTTGCGAATGTTAGAATCAGAGGACCACCAGCAAATAATGGATTCGAGTGGAGTTTTGGATTTGACATTCGCTTATCGGACTCGCGGCTAGATGATAGCGAATGTCAAATCCACTCCACTCGTCTCGGCGGAGCGTTCGCTCAGCCCGAACGCGGTTGCGTTGATGCTGATGCTGTGCGTGAGCTGGGGATTCAACCAGATCGCCGTCAAGCTGGCGTTGCCCGACATCCCGCCGCTCCTGCAAGGCACGATACGTTCCATCGGCGCGCTGCCCGTGCTGCTGCTGATCGCCCGCGTCCGCGGCGTGAAACTCTTCACCCATGACGGCACGCTTTACGCCGGCCTGTTCGCGGGCCTGCTGTTCGGCTTCGAATTCGTGCTGATCTACCGCGGGCTGCTGTTGACGTCGGCGTCGCGCGCGGTGGTGTTTCTCTATACCGCGCCGTTCTTCGTTGCGCTGGGCTCGTATCGTTGGCTGGGCGAGCGGTTGCGAGCCTCGCAATGGGCGGGACTGGCGTTGAGCTTTGCAGGCGTCGCGCTCGCGATCGGCGTTCCCCAGGCCAATGTCGATGCCGACGTGCTCTGGGGCGATCTTCTGATTGTCGGGGGCGGCGCGCTGTGGGCGGCCACCACCTTGCTCGTCAAGGCAACCCGGCTGATCCACGCGCCGCCGGAAAAAGCGCTGATTTATCAAGTGGCAACATCGATCCCGATTCTGGCCCTCGCCGCGTTCATTTCCGGCGAAACCATGACCCGCTTTCCCGGCCCCCTGGCGGTGTCTCTGATGGTTTATCAGGCCGCCTGGGTGGTCGGATTAACGTTTTTGCTCTGGTTTGGGCTGGTCAAGACCTATTCGGCCAGCAAATTGTCGGCATTTACCTTCATCACCCCTTTGTTTGGCGTCGTGGCTAGCTATTTCATCCTGCATGATACGTTGACCCCGGTATTCGGCGCCGCGGCACTTCTGGTGATTGCGGGTCTTTACCTCGTGAATCGGCCCAATCCGGAGGTTCCGACTGTCACTGATCCGTTGCTGACCGTCACCAAAACCTGATATTCGAGACGCCATGAACCAGCCCGTAAAACCGCCCGAGAACGACGTCGCCGGTCCGAATCCCCGGCATAAAACCACCCAGGTCATGGTCGGCAATGTCGCCGTCGGTGGCGGCGCGCCGATTGTCGTGCAGTCGATGACCAATACCGACACCGCCGATATCGAGGGCACGGTCGCCCAGGTCGCAGCGCTGTCTCGCGCGGGCTCGGAAATGGTGCGCATCACGGTCGACCGCGAGGAAGCCGCCGCCGCCGTTCCGCACATTCGCGACGGCCTGCGCAAGCGCGGCATCACCACGCCGTTGATCGGCGATTTCCATTACATCGGCCACAAGCTGCTGGCGGAATATCCCGCCTGCGCCGAGGCCCTCGACAAGTACCGCATCAATCCGGGCAATGTCGGCTTCAAGAACAAGCGCGACACGCAATTCGCGGACATCATCGAGATCGCGAACAAGAACAACAAGCCGGTGCGCATCGGCGCCAACTGGGGCTCGCTCGATCAGGAACTGCTGACCAAGCTGATGGACGAGAACACCGCTTCCGCCAACCCGCGCGATGCGCGCGCGGTGACCCGCGAAGCCATGGTGCAGTCGGCGCTGTTGTCGGCGGCGCGCGCGCAAGAACTCGGCATGCCCAAGAACAAGATGATCCTGTCGGCGAAGGTTTCCGCCGTGCAGGATCTGATCGCGGTCTATCAGGAACTCGCGCGCCGCTCGGATTACGCGATCCACCTCGGTCTGACCGAAGCCGGCATGGGCTCGAAGGGCATCGTCGCCTCATCCGCCGCGCTTGGCATCCTGCTGCAGGACGGCATCGGCGACACTATCCGCATTTCGCTGACACCCGAACCCGGCGGCGATCGCACGCTGGAAGTGCAGGTGGCGCAGGAACTGCTGCAGACCATGGGCTTCCGCACCTTCGTGCCGCTGGTCGCGGCATGCCCCGGCTGCGGTCGCACCACCTCGACCACCTTCCAGGAACTGGCGCGCTCGATCCAGGATTTCATCCGCGACGAAATGCCGGGCTGGAAGACGCGCTATCCTGGCGTCGAAGAACTCAACGTCGCGGTCATGGGCTGCATCGTCAACGGCCCCGGCGAATCCAAGCATGCCAATATCGGCATCTCGCTGCCCGGCACCGGCGAAGCGCCGGCCGCACCCGTGTTCGTTGACGGCAAGAAATTCCGCACCCTGCGCGGACCGACCATTGCCACCGACTTCAAGGCACTGGTGATCGACTATATCGATCAGCGCTACGGCGCGACCGCCAAACCGACCGCGGCTGCGGAGTAATCTCCGCGCGCCTCTGTAAGCGGCCTTGCTGACGATGCCTTCGGCGTCAATCGAACCCGACCTTGATGAAGAACGCCAGAAGCGCAGCGCCTATCACCGCGGAGATGGCCGCGAGGATGATGGGCGTAAGCGAGCCTTCTCGGCTATCCGGCTCCAGCACCGCTCTGCCCGGCCTGTCCGGATCGCAATAGACGACGGCACTGAAGGGCTTAACGCCAGCCCACGGGAGGAAACGATGAAAATTCAACGCGCGATCGCTCTGGTCGCCGGGTCGGCACTGGCGCTGCTGGCGAACGGGGCGCAAGCGGCGGAGATCAAGGTTCTGGCTTCGACGGCGGTGAAGACGACGCTGGAGGAGCTCGCACCGCAATTCGAGAAAGCGACCGGCAATAAAGTCGACATTACCTTTGGACCGGCGGCGGCCTTGAAGGCGAAAATCGACGATGGCGCGGCATTCGACGTCGCCGTCCTTACCGTGCCGGTCACGGATAGCCTTGTCGGGAAGATCGATATGGCGCGGACCATTGTCGCGCATTCGGGGATCGGTGTTGCGATTCGCAAAGGTGCCCCAAAGCCCGATATCGGCACGACCGAGGCATTCAAGCAGACGCTCCTCCATGCCAAGTCCATCGGCTTTACAGCCGCAGGTGCTACCGGCGCCTATCTCAAGACGTTGTTCGTGAGGCTTGGTATCGAGGATAAGCTGGACGCCAAGCTCAAACCATTGCCGGGTCCGGCCGGCGAGGCCGCCGCAAAGGGCGACGTCGAAATCGGCATGACTCAGATCAGCGAGATTTTGCCATATCCCGGCGCCGAGCTTGTCGGACCGCTGCCGCCGGACATTCAGTCCTACACTTATTTCTCTGCCGCCGCCTCAGTGGCGAGCAAGGAAGCCGACGTGGCCAAGGCCTTCATCAAATTTCTCGTCGCACCGCCGGCGCTGGCCGTCATCACGGCAAAAGGCATGGAGCCGGGTTGACCGGCCCGGCCACGGGAACGCGGTGATTTGCCCGACGAGTCACCGGCGAGCATGTCCAGCCCCATTTCGAAACATTTTTCGCTTGTGATGTCGGGCAAATCACCTTTAGAAGCCCGCGCCATCCCGTGCCCATCAAGAGGGACGCTTCGCGGTCGTCACGAAACGTTGGCGCGGGATGCGATGGACGCGGGCTGACGCATGGACGAATGCGCCAGCAAGCGGACGGCGAAGTCGTGTGGTCTTGACGCCTCGACGCTGGCGTCAAGTCGGCGGGAAATCCGCCGGCGATGGTGGCAAGAAAGCCCGATCACCAGAGAGAGCACGAAGAAAACCGTAAACCATTCGCGTGCGGGAATGCCGGGTTGGTCCGGCGCGACCGTGGTGACTAACTCGTGTGGTTTTTTACTTTTCCACGCGAGGCCGCGGGTGCATCAGGCACCCGGCATTCCCCACGCCCTCTGTATTCGGGGCGGACCGGACCAAGCACAACTCGGACGCCGTTCGCGCCGCGAGAACAAGTTGCGTTGACGCTTTGCCTTGCCTGCGCCAAGCTTGTGCCAAAGCAAATTTCCCGGAGGAAGCCCCCATGCTCCGCGCGGAAGACAACAGGTTCCTCACCGAAAGCGGCGCGGGAACACCCATGGGCGAACTGCTGCGGCGGTTCTGGCTGCCGGTGTTGCTCTCGGAAGAGCTGCCCGAAGCTGATGGTGCGCCGAAGAAGATCGTGGTGATGGGTGAGGAACTGCTGGCCTTCCGCGACAGCCGGGGCGTGGTCGGCGTCATCGATCAGCATTGCCCGCATCGCGGCGCCAATCTTTGGCTCGGCCGGAACGAGGAATGCGGCATCCGCTGCGTCTATCACGGATGGAAATTCGACACCGACGGCCGTTGCGTCGACATGCCGACCTCCTACCCCGATCTCGACGCCAGGGATCTGATCCGCATCAAGTCCTACCCGGTGCGCGAATGGGGCGACATGGTCTGGGCCTATATGGGGCCGGCAGGCGCGGTGCCGGAATTGCCCGAGCTGGAGATGGCGCTGGTGCCGCCCTCGCACCGCTACGTCACCAAGAAATGGCAGGACTGCAACTGGGTCCAGGCGCTGGAAGGCTCGATCGACACCGCGCACTTCACCTTCGCGCATTTGAGTTTCGACAAGGAAGCGAACGAAATCCTCGAAATCAAGAAGCACTTCGTCAATCCACTCGCGCGCATGAACACCGACCAGATGCGCTGGATCGCCGAAGATCCGCGCCCCGTCATCAAGACAATTCCCCATGATGCGGGGCTTGCGATCGCGGGCGGCCGGCTCACCGGCAGCGACGATATCTACTGGCGCATCGCCCAATACCTGATGCCGGTGCATAGCTATGCGCCGAGCTCGATGCCGGGCGAGAATATTTTCGGCCAGAGTTTTATTCCCGTCACCGACACCAATTGCTGGATCTACACCTATGCCTGGAATCCGGAGCGCCCGTTGACCGGGGCCGAGCGCGAAGGCTATGCCAATGGCAACGGCGTGATGGCCGTGGTCGACGAGAACTACGTGCCGCTGCGCAATAAGTCCAACAACTACCTGATCGATCGCAAGCTTCAGAAGACCAACAGCTATACCGGCATCCAGGGCGTGTCGGAGCAGGACGCCGCGGTGCAGGACAGCCAGGGCCCGATCGCCGACCGCACCCGCGAGCATCTCGGCCCGACCGATCTCGGCATCATGCATTTTCGCAAGCTGATCATGGATACGGCGCGCGCGCTGCAGGCGGGCACGCCACCTTCGCATCTGGCGCATCAGGATCGCTGCGCGGTACGCTCCGGCGGCTGCGTGACGCACAAGGCCAAGGACCTGCCGGCCGTGATGGTCGAGCGGTTTGGCGATGCGACCGGTTATGTCGGCCGGCCGCGCACCGCCGCGGCGGAATGAAGATGTGCGACAAGATTAGCTTGATCCCTCCCCCGCGAAAGCGTGGGGCAGGCAAAAGAAAGCAAGCGATCCAACCAGGGCACTCATAAAACAAGGAAAAACTCATGAGCTGGCAGCCCTCCAACGATCCGATCCTTGGCGATCCTCTATCTTGCGACGCGCTGGAGCTTGTCATCGTGCCGCGCACCCGCGACCTCGGCGACGGATTTGAAGTCCGGCGCGCGCTGCCGCACGGCAAGCGGCAGATGGTCGGCCCGTTCATTTTCTTCGATCATTTCGGACCGGTGCAGTTCGTGTCCGGCAAGGGTATGGATGTGCGGCCGCATCCGCATATCGGATTGGCGACCGTCAGCTATCTGTTCGACGGCAGCATCATGCACCGCGACAGCGAGGGCAACGTCCGGGAAATCCAGCCCGGCGCGATGAACCTGATGACGGCGGGCCGCGGCATCGCCCATTCCGAGCGCACGCCGGACCTGCAACGCCAGGCCGGACAGCGCATGCTTGGTTTGCAAAGCTGGATCGCGCTTCCCGCCGGCAAGGAAGAAATCGCGCCGACCTTCCAGCACTATGCGGCGTCCGATCTTCCCGTCGTCAGCGATCGCGGCCTCACCGCGCGCGTGATCGCAGGCAGTTCCTTCGGCGCCACATCGCCGGTCGCGATGGTCTCGCCGTGGTTCTATGTCGAGGTGACGGCCGAGCAAGGCGCCAGCGTGCCGCTCGATGCCGATCACGAAGAGCGCGCCATCTATATCGTCGATGGCGAGGTCGAAATCGCCAATGAACGCTATGAAGGTCCGCGCCTTCTGGTATTTCGCCCCGGCGACCGCATCACGGTCAAGGCGCTGAAGCCAACGCGGATGATGTTTCTCGGTGGAGATGCCCTCGAAGGGCCACGTCATATCTGGTGGAATTTCGTGTCATCCAGTAAAGAGCGGATCGAGCAGGCCAAGCAGGACTGGAAGTCCGGCCGCTTTGCCGCCGTCCCCAACGAGCACGAATTCATTCCGCTGCCGGAGTGAGCCCGTCTCCATCCTGGTCTTGTGGCCGCTTCTCCCGCGTGTGGCCGCCTTCGAAAGTAAAGATTCATGACGACCATGCTTGCGAGCGACCTGCCTTTGCCACGGATCGGCCGCGGCAAAGTCCGCGATATCTATGCCGTCGGCGAGGATCGCGTGCTGCTCTTGACCACCGACCGCATCTCGGCCTTTGACGTCGTCATGGCCGAGACGATCCCGATGAAGGGCGCGGTGCTGACCCAGATCAGCGCCTGGTGGTTCAACCAGCTCGGCTCCGTGGTGCCGCATCACATGATCAGCGCCGAGGCCGACGTCATTATCGGCGAGGTGCCTGCGTTGAAGGACCACCGTGCCTCGCTTGAGGGAAGGGCGATGTTATGCAAGCGCACAACGGTCTTTCCGATCGAATGCGTGATCCGCGGCTATCTCTCCGGCTCGGCCTGGAAGGAATACGCCGCGCATGGCACGCTGGCGGGCGAAAAGCTGACCGCCGGCCTGCTCGAGAGCGGCAAACTTGAGCCGGCCATCTTCAGCCCGGCCACCAAGGCCGAAACCGGTCACGACGAAAACATCACTGTAGCACGAATGCGCGAGATCATCGGCGATGAAGCCGCGAATGCACTGGAGCACATGACGCGCGCGGTCTACACGCTCGGCGAACGCTTGAGCCGCGAGCACGGCATCATCATCGCCGACACCAAATTCGAATTTGGCCGCGATGCCGAAGGCCGCATCATCCTGATCGACGAAGTCATGACCCCCGACAGTTCACGATTCTGGGCGTTGGATGTCTACAAACCCGGTCAACCGCAGCCGAGCTTCGACAAGCAGCCGCTGCGCGACTACCTCGACAGCGAACGCCGCGCCGGCCGCTGGAACGGCGAGGCTCCGCCGCCGCCGTTGCCGGCAAGCGTGGTGGACGCGACCAGCGCCCGCTATCTCGAAGCCTATCGCCGCGTCACCGGCAGCGATCTCAGGATATGACCACTCAGTCGATCAGTCTCCGTCCGAAGCTGCCGCTACGCGCGATGCTCAAGGATATTCTGGGCGGCAGCGCCGCCAGCGTTTTGACCGTGACCTTCGGATTGTCGTACGCGCTCCTGATCTTCGCCGGGCCGCTCGCGCCCTATCTGTCTTACGGCGTTGCCGCGACATTCATCGCATCCGCCATTCTCGCCGGCGTGATCGCGGCCGGAAGTTCGCTGCCCTTCGCCGTTTCCGGGCCTGAAAGCTCGACCGCGGCCATGACGGGCATTCTGGCCTCGTCGATGGTGGAGCGCATCGTGGCGGCCAATCCATCCGCGCCGTTGCTTGCTCCGGTGCTGATCACGCTCGCGCTCGCGACCATTCTGACCGGCCTCGTGCTGTGCGTCTTCGGCATGACGCGCATGGGCCGCGCGATCCGCTATGTGCCGTATCCGGTGGTCGGCGGGTTTCTCGGCGCCACCGGCTGCCTGATCCTGCTCGGCGCGGTTCGCGTCATCACCGGCCAGCGTCTGCAATTTGCGACGCTCGGTCAGTTCGAAGATATCCTCACGCTGTCCAAGCTCGCGGCCGCCTGCGTCATGGCGCTCATTCTCTATATGACCTGGCACCGCTCGCGCTCGTCGTTTGGGCTGCCGGCGATTCTCATCGGCGGCGTGATCGCGGCTCACGTCGCGTTCTGGCTGGCCGGCCTGTCACCGGTCGAGGCACAGGCCGCCGGCTGGACCTTTCAGCCGCCACCCAGTGTGACCTTCATGCTGCCATGGAGCGTCGATGGGCTTCGCAACTATCCCTGGCATCTGTTGCCGGATCTTTCGGGCAATCTGGTTGCCGTCATCTTCGTGACGGCATCATCCACGCTGTTCAATACCACCGGCATCGAAGTCGCGACGCATCGCGAGGCCAACCTGGAGCGCGAGCTCAACGTCACCGGCCTGGCCAATATGCTCACGGGCGCCTTCGGCGGCTATCCGGGCTGCATCTCCATCGGCCGATCCGTGCTGAACTTCAACAGCGGCGGCACCGGCCCGTTGTCGGGGCTGACGGTCGCTGCGATCTCGCTGTTGATGCTGGTCTTCGCGCCCTCGCTGCTCGGCTACATGCCGAAATTCGTGCTCGGCGGCCTGTTGATTTATCTCGGCGCCGACGGGCTCCACAAATGGACCGTTCAGTCGCGGCGGCGGCTTTCCATTGCCGAATATCTGTCGCTGCTGGCGATCATCGTCATCATCGTGCAATGGGGTTTTATTGCCGGCATCCTGATCGGCGTCGTCATCGGCTGCGCGACGTTTGCCTTGAGCGCCTCGCGCATCGATTCCATCAAATTCAGTTTCGACGGTTCCGAATACCGAAGTTCGCTGGATCGCTCCCGCGAGGAGCTGGCGGTGCTTGCCGCGCACGGCGGCAACATCCAGGGCCTGAACCTGCAAAGCTATCTGTTCTTCGGCTCTGCCAATCGCCTCTACCAGCATGTGAAGGCGCTGCTGGCGCGTCACCCGGAATGCCGCTTCCTGCTGTTCGACTTCAAGCTGGTGACCGGTATCAACTCCTCCGCCGCCTACAGTTTTGCCCAGATCAAGCGCACGGCGAGCGACCGCGGCATCAGGCTTGTCCTGGTGAACCTTCAGGCGGCGACGGAAAAGACGCTGCGATCGAGCGAGTTCGTCTCGACCGACGTCAGCATCATACCGGAGCTCGATCATGCCCTGGAGTGGTGCGAGAACGAACTCATAACGCAGCATGAAGGCCACAGCGACGAGGAAGCCTCGTTGCGGGACTGGTTTGTGCGCCTTGTCGGATCCGAGGAAGACGCGATGGAATTGATCCATCGTTGCGAGCGACTGGAGGTCCGTGCCGGCGAGATTATCGTCAACGCCGGGGACGCCGCCCATTCCATGCATTTCATTCTCGACGGGCGCGTTGGCGTCATGATCCGGTCGGGCGACGGCGGCCTGACACGGGTACGAAGCCTTGGCCGTTACACGACCATCGGCGAGATGGGGCTCGTGGCGCGCGCCCCACGCAACGCCACCATCCAGGCCGAGGTCGCAAGCGTGCTTTATGTCCTGAGCGTCAATCAGTTCGAGGCGATCAAGACCGAGAACCCGGTGCTCAGCCAGAAACTGCTGACGTTTTTCGTGCTGGTGATGGCCGAGCGGCTGACCTTTGCCAATCGGCTGATCGGCGTGCTCCGGCGCTAGGTTCGGTCCCAACGTCCGCTCCAGCGCGTTGAGTACCCGGCCGTTGCGGACTATGATCGCAGGACGCATTCCGGGTCCAATTTTTCGGGCTCCCTTCGAGCGACGGAGAACATCATGCGTCAATTTTTGTTTGCCGCGACCCTTGCCGCCAGCGCGGCGTTCGGAGCCTGCTCGCCCGCACTGGCGCAAGACGAAGCGGACCAGAAACTGGGCAAGGTGCATTTCGCGACAACCTGCAACGAGGTCGCGCAGCGGCGATTCGACCGCGCCATGCGTTACCAGCATTCATTCTGGTATGCCGAGTCGAAGGAGATTTATGAGGAGGCGATCAAGGCCGACCCCGATTGCGCGATCGCCTATTGGGGCATGGCGCTGGCGCTGCTCAGTAATCCGCACATTCCGACTCCCGCACCCAATCTTCCGCTGGGTCTCGCCGCGATCGAGAAAGCCAAGGCGGTCGGCGCGAAGAGCGATCGCGAGCGTGATTATATCGATGCGCTGGCAGTGATGTATGTCGATTACGACAAAACTCCGCAACAGGCGCGCGTGCAATCCTATCTGAAGAAGATGGAGGCGCTGGCGGCAAAATACCCAGACGACGACGAGGCACAGATCTTCTACGCGATTACCCTGAATGTTTCGGCGTCGCCCGCCGACAAGACCTACGCCAATCAGCTCAAGGGCGCAGCCATCCTGGAACCGATCTGGAAGCGGCAGCCAATGCATCCCGGCGTCGCTCATTATCTGATTCATCTATATGACTATCCGGGGATCGCCGACAAAGGCATCCCCGCGGCATTGCGCTACTCCAAGATCGCGCCGAATGCGCCGCATGCCCAGCACATGCCGTCGCACATTTTTACGCGCGTGGGTTATTGGAAAGAATCGATTGCGGCGAATCTCGCTTCGGTCAGTGCCGCAAAGGCCAGCAGCGAAGGCAGCGATCAGCTCCACGGGCAGGACTATCTCGTCTACGCGTATCTGCAACTAGGTCAGGACAATGCGGCGCGGCATGTGATCGGCAACGTCGAGGCAACGCAGCCTGACGCCAATTCATTCGCCGGCGCCTATGCGCGCGCCGCCTCGCCGGCGCGCTACATGGTGGAACGTGGCGACTGGAAGGGCGCGGCCAGTCTGGACGTCAAGCCGAGCAAATTTCCGCAGGCCATGGCGATTTCGTACTTCGCGCGCGCGCTCGGCGCCGCCCGCTCGGGCGATCCGGCCGCCGCCAGGGCCGAAATCGCCAAGCTTGTCGCAATCCGCGATGGTCTGCGTCAAGCGAAGAGCGACTATTGGGCGGAGCAGGTTGACATCCAAATGCAGACGGCGAACGCATGGGTGCTTTATGCTGACGGCAAATATGACGACGCGCTGAAGGCCATGAGCGCCGCCGCCGATGCGGAAGACAAGTCGGAAAAGTCGCCGGTCACCCCGGGGTCGCTGACACCGGCACGTGAGTTGTATGGCTCCATGCTGTTGGATCGCGGCATGGCAAAGGACGCGCTGGCGGCGTTCGAAGCGACAAAAGCGAAGGAGCCGAACCGCTTCAACGGCTATGCCGGCGCGGCCAAGGCGGCTCAGGCACTTGGCGACACGGCGACCGCGAAGACGAACTATGAAAAGTTGATTGCGCTTGCATCAGGTTCGGACTCCGATCGGCCGGCGCTTGTCGCGGCGCGCACCTTTGTCGCGAGCAACTAACACATGAGCGGAAGCCGAATCACCGTTGTTGCCGTGATCGCCGGGCTCACGCTCGGCGCGCTCGCGGGACTATCCGCGTTCTTCGGATGGCCGACGTCGGTTCACAGCAAGGCGTTGGCGCCGCCTAGCCATCCGAAGTTTGCCGAGGTGCGGTGGCCGTTTCCGACCGACGAGTGGGGCGCGGGCAAGGCGTTCCGCTGCGCGGCCGCCGACTGCGGCGTGGAAGTCGGCGTTTACATCCGCGCCAAGATCGGCTTTTGCAACTGTCTCACCGGCGTCTCCGACGACAACGAACTCGATCGCCTGAGCGACTTCAACCTGATGGGCGACAAGCCTGCGGTTTTGGGTCCCGGCCACGAGATCAAGATCGCGTGGATGAAAGGCCGCAGCCGCGCTTACTCCGTCACGGAGCCCTATCACGCGCCAAGTTCGGTGCTGGCAATTGCGTTCAACGATCGCTGCGATGCCATCGTCGCCACGGTGGCCATCGCTCACGACGGTCCCAAGGCGCTCGAGCCCAGTGTCATCGAGTTCCTCAACAGCGAGGTCATCGTGCACTGGGCGGAAGTGACGTTAGGGCTTTGAGCCTGATGCAGCCTCGCCCTCGGCAAAAGCCGTCAGATGCCCGCCATCATCACGTATTTGATCTCGAGATATTCTTCCATGCCGTGGTGCGAACCTTCGCGGCCGAGGCCGGATTCCTTGACACCGCCGAAGGGTGCGACTTCGGTCGTGATCAGGCCAGAGTTGACGCCAACCATGCCGGATTCCAGCGCTTCCGCCACCCGCCAGACGCGGCCGAGGTCGCGGGCATAGAAATAGGACGCGAGCCCAAACGGCGATTTGTTGCACATCGCAATCACGTCGGCTTCATCCTTGAAGCGGATCACGGGTGCAAGCGGCCCGAAAGTTTCCTCGCGCGACACCAGCGCATCCGGCTTCACGCCGGAGAGCACGGTGGGCTCGAAGAACGTGCGGCCGAGCGAGTGGCGCTTTCCGCCGGTCACGATCTTGGCGCCGCCTTTGACAGCGTCCGCGATATGCCGCTCGACCTTGTCGATCGCCTCCATGTTGATCAACGGTCCCTGCATGACGCCCTGTTCGGTGCCGTCGCCAATCTTCATCGCCGCGACCTTCTTCGAGAGCTTCTCGACGAACTGATCGTAGATCTTGTCCTGGGCGTAGATGCGGTTGGCGCAGACGCAGGTCTGGCCCATGTTGCGGTACTTCGAGACCATCGCGCCCTCGACCGCGGCGTCGATATCGGCGTCGTCGAATACCACGAACGGCGCGTTGCCGCCGAGTTCGAGTCCGAGCTTCTTCACCCCGACGGAAGCCTGCTGGTAGAGGATCTTGCCGACCTCGGTCGAGCCGGTGAAGCCGACAAAACGCACCGCGGGGTGTTCGCACAAAACCTTGCCGATTGCGGACGAGTTGCCGGTCAGGATATTGAACACGCCTTTCGGCACGCCGGCCTTCTCGGCGAGCGCCACCAGCGCCAAGGCGGAAAGCGGCGTTTCATTGGCGGGCTTGAGCACCACCGTGCACCCCGCAGCGAGCGCCGGCGACACTTTGCGGGTGATCATCGAATTCGGGAAGTTCCACGGGGTAATGGCGCCGCAAACGCCGATCGGCTGACGGATCGCCAACAGCCGCGCGTCCGGCCGCTGCGTCGGAATGGTTTCGCCATAGACGCGCCGCGCCTCTTCCGCGAAAAATTCGACATAGGCGCCGCCGATATCGACCTCGCCGAGCGATTCGAACAGCGGTTTGCCCTGCTCCGAGGTCAGGATCAGTGCGAGATCTTCGCGGTTGGCGACAATCAGATCGAACCATTTGCGCAGGATGTTGGAACGCTGCTTGGCGGTGAGCTTGGCCCAGGCCGGAAACGCCCGCTCGGCGGCTTCCACCGCCTGGGTCGCTTCCGCCGTGCTCATCTTCGGCACCTTCGCAAGCTCGACGCCGTTGACCGGATTGGTCACGGGCGTGGCCGGCGTTCCGACCCAGGCGCCGTCGATGTAGCACTGCTCGTGCAGCAGCGAGGGGTCTTTCAGACGATCTCGCAATGTCGCGGCAGAGGGTTGCGATGCGCGGGCAGCGGCAGTCGGGGTCATGGCGTTACTCCTCGGATCGGATTTTTGGATGTTGGACGCCAATATAGGCCCAAACCTGCCGCGATGCACCGCCTGCACCCAGGCGGGCGGCATCAAACAAATTTGCAAGGCAATAACGGAGAGATCGCGAAGCGGCTGAGGGAGCCCCAATCAGGCCGCGCCGCTCATATAGGTTTCGCGCCGCCCGATCATGCGGTCCGCCGCCGCCTTGGCGTCCGCCTTGGTAGACGTTGCGCAGGTGCGATATTCGAGGTCAGGCGTTTCTGCGGGCCCGCGGCGGCCAAACCACGATCTGGAACCGGCGGGCAGCAGCGCGAGTGCCTGAGCCACGTTATCGACGGCACCGAAAGAATGCAGCGCGCCGGTTGCGGCAAAGCGAACTTCGTAAATACCGGGCGAGATCGGGGCCTCAAGGTTTTCGCCGCGCCCAACGCGCGGGTACCGCTTCCAGTCGCTCCAGGTCGAGATCATCACGTTTCCTTTTACGCCACCGCTCCCTGGGTTTATTTGGTCCCGTCGAGGGCGGAATGCAACATTGGTGCTGCATTTTTGCTTTGATCTGAACGCATTACTGGGGGTTTGGTTCGCGGTCCGCCATAGCGATGGTGGCTGGCAACCTGATATCGTCAACGATGCGGCCAGATTCGTCGAAAATTATGGCACGCTTTGCCTTGATCCCCAGACTGGCCGAACGACGGTCACGAGATCGCGACCTGGTTCCAGCGCACTTGCGGCATGAAATCCCCGGGAGGAAGATTAACCGCTTCAAAAAATAACCTGGAGGAACCCGATGCACAGCAAAGCCCAGATCGACCAGATCTTGCGCCAGAAAAGCGATGCCGTGGAAATTCCCGGCGTCGTCGCCGTAGCCGCCAGCGGCGAGGAGATGATCTATCAGGGCGCGTTCGGCAAGCGCGACCTGTCCAAGCCCGACAACATGACCACGGATAGCGTGTTCTGGATCGCCTCGATGACCAAGGCGATCACGACGGCAGCCGCGATGCAGCTCGTCGAGCAAGGCAAGCTCTCCCTTGAGGCGCCAATCGGCAAACTGCTGCCCGATCTTGCCAAGCCGCAAGTGCTGGAAGGGTTCGATGCCAAGGGCGAACCAAAACTGCGGCCCGCCAGGAGTGCGATCACGCTGCGCCAGCTCATGACCCATACCGCCGGCTTCTGTTACGATTTGTGGAACGGCGACATGGCGACCTACCTGGCCAAGACCGGCACCCCGGGCATCATCAGCTGCCTGAACGCCGCGCTGAAGACCCCGATTGCCTCAGACCCCGGCACGCGCTGGGAATACGGCACCAACATCGATTTTGTCGGCAAGGCGGTGGAGGCGGTCAGCGGCAAGAAGCTCGACGCCTATCTGCGCGACCATCTGTTCATGCCGCTCGGCATGAACGACACGGGCTTCAAGTTGACGGATTCCATGCGAAAGCGGCTCGTCGGCATGCATGCCCGCGGGGCGGATGGCGCGCTATCGTCGATGGAGTTTGAACTCGAGCAGAATCCCGAATTCCACATGGGTGGCGGCGGCCTCTACGGCACGGCCGGCGACTACATCAAATTCACCCAGATGATCCTCAACAAGGGCCGCGGCAACGGCAACCAGGTGCTCAAGCCCGAAACGTCGCCACCATGAGCCAGAACCACATCGGCGATCTTGTCGTGACCAAGCTGATTTCGGCAGCGCCGCCTTACACCAACGATGTCGATCTCTATCCGGGCATGGTCAAGAAATGGGGTCTTTCCTTCCTGATCAACACAGCCAAGACCCCCGAAGGCCGCAGCGCAGGCAGCCTCGCCTGGGCGGGTCTTGCCAATACCTATTTCTGGATCGATCCGGGGCGCGACGTGGCCGGGGTGATCCTGATGCAGGTGTTGCCGTTTGCCGACGGAAAATGCCTGGAGGCTTTTGCCGGCTTCGAACGCAGCGTCTATGACGGACTTGATGCCGCCGGCAAAAAGGCAGCGTGACTTTATTTTTCCTCTCCCCGCTCTCAAGTGGGGAGAGGAAACGATGCCTCAAACCGGCAGGCCGTTTTGCCGCGCCAGTTCCTTCAGCGAGACCTGCGGCCGCGCGCCGATGTGCTGAATGACCTCAGCCGCGGCGAGCGCGCCGAGGCGCCCGGCACTCTTGTGACCGACGTCGCGCGAAAGACCGAACAGGAAACCGGCCGCGAACAGATCGCCCGCGCCGGTGCTATCGACGATTTTCTCGATCGGAAACGCCGGAACCGCTGTCACGCCTTCCTTTGAGGCCACGACACAACCCTTTTCGCTTCGCGTCACCACGCCAAGGGCGATGTCATTACGCAATTGCGTCAGCGCGGTTTCGAAGTCAGACGTTTGATACAGGGAATGCAGCTCGGCCTCATTGGCGAAGACCAGATCGACCGTGCCGTTGCGCATCAGGTCGAGAAACTCGCCGCGATAGCGGTCGACGCAAAACGAATCCGAAAGCGTGAGCGCGACCCGGCGATTTGCGTTGTGCGCAATCGTCGCCGCCTTCACAAAGGCTTCCTTGGCGCTCTTGGGATCCCACAAATAGCCTTCCAGATAAACAAGGGCGGAAGCGGCGATCTGGTCGGCATCGATGTCGGCCGGCATCAATTCCTGCGCCGCGCCGAGATAGGTGTTCATCGTGCGCTCGCCGTCGGGCGTCACCAGAATGTAGGAACAGCCGGTCGCGGGGCCGTTACCTGCGGGCCTGGTTTCGAACGCGATGCCCGCGGCGCGGATATCGTGCGTGTACAGACGGCCGATCTCGTCGTCCCTGACCTTGCCGACGTAAGCGGCGCGCCCGCCCAGGCTCGCAATACCGACAATGGTATTGGCCGCAGAGCCGCCCGACATCTTGGTCGCAGGTCCCATATCGCTATAGATCGCCGCCGCGCGATTCTGATCGATCAGCGACATGCCGCCCTTGGTCATGCCATGACGGCTCAGGAAGCCCTCATCGGTCTGCACCAGCACATCGAAAATGGCATTGCCGATTCCGAGCACGTCGTATTTCGCTGAGGTCATGTATCTGTCCTGCCGAGGCATCCAAAGCGGTTGGTAGATGGTAGCCGCCTATCACGATCCCAACGCCGATAGCAAACTCAAATCCACGGCTCTGCTATAGATTGGAGCCCATGATTCGATCATTCGTCACGGTATCGACGGGGACGCTGGCCTCGCGCCTGCTTGGCTTTGCGCGCGATGCCATGGTCGCAGGCTTGCTGGGCGCGGGTCCCGTCGCCGACGCCTTTCTGGTGGCGTTTCAACTGGTGAATGTCGTCCGGCGGCTGTTGACGGAAGGCGCCTTGAACAATGCGCTGGTGCCGATTTGGCTCTCCGTGAAGGAGACCAAAGGTCCGGCCGCCGCCAGCGCCTTTGCCGGCCGCGTGCTCGGCACCGTCAGCGCGGCGCTGATTGTGGCAACCGTGCTGGCCGGCTTTTCGATGCCTTGGATCATCACGGCATTGGCGCCTGGTTTTGCCGGCGAAGCGGCGTTGCATCTTGCGGTGGACGACGCCCGTTTGATGCTGCCGTATCTGGCTTTTGCGGGGCCAGCCACCGTGACGATGGCGCTGTTGAACGCACAAGGCCGGTTCGCGCTGACGGCATTTGCGCCGCTGTTGTTCAATGGCGCCTTGATCGCGGTGATGATCGTCCTGATCTTTCATCGAACGGATGCGCCGGATGCGGCGCTTGCGATCGCCGCCACGGTTGGGGTTGCGGGACTGCTGCAATTGTTCATCCTGATCCTGCGATCGCGCGACAGCCATTTCGCCACGCCGCTGCGCGTGACATTCGATTCCGAGATGCGCGGCTTTCTCGCCAAGGCCATCCCCGGCATGGTCGCCGGCGCCGGACCGCAACTGCTGATCGTGGCCGGCGCCATCGTCGCATCAAGCTCGCCCTCGGCGGTGTCGTGGCTTTATTTCGCCAATCGCCTGATCGAACTGCCGCTCGGCATCGTCGGTGCCGCCGTCGGCGCCGTGCTGGTGCCCGAACTGGCGCGCACGGTTCACACCGACGATCGGAATGCGACGACACACGCCCAATCGCGCGGCCTCGAACTCGCGATAGGCGTCGCTCTGCCGGCGACACTCGGACTGATGGCGCTGAGCGAACCGGTGGTGCAGCTTTTGTTCGAGCATGGTGCGTTTAGGGCCGCCGATACCGCAGGCACCGCGCAGGCGCTGGTATGGCTTGCGCTCGCCCTGCCGGCCCAGGTGCTGATCAAGGCGTTGTCGCCGGCATTCTTCGCCCGCGGCGACACCGTCACGCCGCTTTGGGCGACCCTCAAGGGCCTGGCGGTAACGGTCGTCTCGGCGATCGTGCTCGGCCGATTGTTCGGCGTTCGCGGCATCGCGGCCGCCATCACGTTCGGCGGCTGGAGCAGCGCGTTGCTGTTGATCCGGCACGGCCTCACCACATTCGGCTTCTCGATCGACGTCGTGGCGCGAAACCGGCTGCCGCGCATCGTGGCGGCAGCGCTCGTCATGGGCGGCCTATTATGGTTATCGGCACCGTTTGTGCAGGCCTGGGGTGGAAATGAGTCGGGGCCATTGCACCTCTTTCTGACGGCCGCGCTGATCGCAGGTGGAACCGCAATTTATGGCCTGTTTCTGACCCTGCTCGGCGTGATCCGCTGGGTTGACGCGATCCATGCGCTCCGCCAAACCGGAGCCTGAAAGCTTGCGCGGCTGAGACTTGCATGGCATTGGACGGCGCCAAGCGCCGCTTGCGGCGGCGAACAGCGCGATATCGACACAAAGGCTTTTCGGAAACGGACCATGGCGATCGTTGAACGGGTTTTTTCAGGCGTGCAGCCGACCGGTAATCTGCATCTCGGCAATTACCTCGGCGCGATCGTCAATTTCGTGAAGCTGCAGGAGACGTATAACTGTCTCTATTGCGTCGTCGATCTGCACGCGATCACGCAGGGCATCGACGTCTGGGGCGGACCGACCGAGCTCGCGCGCAACACCCGCGAGGTCACCGCGGCCTTCATTGCGGCGGGCATCGATCCGAAGAAGCACATGGTGTTCAACCAGAGCCAGGTCACCGGCCATGCCGAGCTTGCCTGGATCTTAAATTGCGTCGCGCGCGTCGGCTGGCTCAACCGCATGACCCAGTTCAAGGAGAAGGCAGGCAAGGACCGCGAGAACGCTTCGGTGGGCCTTTACGACTATCCGGTGCTGATGGCCGCAGACATTCTTCTGTATCGCGCCACCCACGTGCCTGTCGGCGAGGACCAGAAGCAGCATCTCGAACTGTCACGCGACATCGCCCAGAAGTTCAACAACGACTTCGGCGATTCGATCCGCGGCCATGGCTTCAATGCAGGCTTGTTCTTCCCGCAGCCCGAGCCGCTGATCACCGGTCCGGCCACGCGGGTAATGAGCCTGCGCGACGGCACCAAGAAGATGTCGAAGTCCGATGCGTCGGACTATTCGCGGATCAACCTCACCGATGATGCCGAGACGATTGCGCAGAAGATCCGTAAAGCCAAGACCGACCCGGAGCCGTTACCGTCGGAAGAAAAAGGCCTCGAGAGCAGGCCCGAGGCCGACAATCTGGTCGGGATTTATGCTGCCTTGGCCGGTCGCGCCAAGGCCGACATCCTCCGCGAATTCGGCGGCGGACAATTCTCCAGCTTCAAAACCTCGCTGGTCGAGCTTTGCGTTACAAAACTGTCGCCGATCGCATCCGAAATGAAACGGCTGGTGGCCGACCCCGGTCACGTCGACAGCATCCTGGTCGAGGGCGCCGACCGTGCGCGGGCCATCGCCGACGAAACGATGAAGCTCACAAGAGACATCGTCGGCTTTGTCCGGAAGCATTAGTTCCATATTAGTGCGGCGAAGTTGAAGTTCCTATCAGTGTTGCGGCAAGTTCGTTATAGGAACTTCAAATTCAAGGCCGCTACTCAAATCAATAAGCTGCTAGAGCTCCTTTGATTCCGAAGTTCGCCTTAGAGGTTGCTGCGATACTATGCGAACTTCGGAATCGGAGCTCTAGGCATCAAAAATGCCGCGACGCACTCTGAACGCCATGGCAAAAACAAATCCGAATTTTAGCCAGGCCGCGCCGCCCTCTCCGCTTGTCGGGGATGGCTGCGCCGTGGCAGCATACTAGTGGAGTGGATTTGACATTCGCAAGCCACCTAGCCGCAAACTCGGAAAGCGAATGTCAAATCCTAAACTCCACTAGAGACCTATATTTGCTAGTGGCCCTTTGATTCTAACATTCGCAAAAGTGCCTGCTGAGAAGGGATGCGAATGTTAGAATCGGACCACTAGTGTGCTTGTTGCAGCTTCGGAACATGCATGACCACCAAGCGACGTAGCTACGAGACGGGTCACAAGCCGAAATGCCTGGTCATCGTTGACGACACCGCCGAATGGGATCGCGCGGTCTATTACGCGAGTCGCTGGGCGATAAGGGCCGCCGGCGGCGTGGTGATGCTCCGCATCGTCGAGATCGAAGACCAAAATCAGCAATGGCTGGGGGTTGCCGATATCATGCGCGCCGAGGCCATGGAGGATGCCAACGCAGCGCTCGATCGCGCCTCCGGCCGCGCCAACGGCATAGCCGCGATCACGCCCGAGAGGGTGATCCGCGAGGGCGACCCGACCGAGCAGGTGATCGACGTGATCGAGAAGGATGTCGATATCGCGATGCTGGTCCTGGCGGCGAACCCGGGCCCTGAGGGCCCGGGACCGCTCATCAGCGCGATGGCCGCTGCCGTCGGCACCTTCCCGATTCCCATCGTGATCGTTCCGGGCGACCTCAGCGACGCCGAAATCGACGCGCTTTCGTAAATATTCAGCGGGTCGAAAGCCCTGACAGGCCTCGATTTTCTCCCTTGACCGTGCCTTTCCCGTCGCCATCTGATAGACAGACCTCACACGCCGGCCTTTAACCGGTGATGCCGGAGAAAACGATGTTTATTCAGACTGAAGCCACCCCCAATCCCGCGACCCTGAAGTTCATTCCGGGGCGCCCCGTGCTGGACAACGGCACCTTGGAGTTTTCCACGCGTGAAGCCGCCAGCCGCTCGCCGCTCGCCGAAAGGCTGTTCAGCGTGCCGGGCGTGACGAGCGTCTTTTATGGCTCCGACTTCGTGACCGTGACCAAGGACGACAGCGACTGGCAGCACCTCAAGCCGGCGATCCTCGGCGCGATCATGGAACACTACATGTCGGGCGCCCCGTTGCTCGCCGACGGCAGCGCGAACAGCGACGAGGCAACCGATGAGGCCGATGAGTTCTTCAACGAGGCCGACGCCGAAACGGTCGGAATGATCAAGGACCTGATCGAAACGCGGGTGCGGCCGGCGGTCGCCAATGATGGTGGCGACATCACGTTCCGCGGCTTCAAGGACGGCATCGTCTACCTCAATATGAAGGGTTCGTGCGCGGGCTGTCCCTCCTCCACGGCGACCTTGCAGCACGGCATCCAGAACCTGTTGCGGCATTTCGTGCCCGAGGTGACCGAAGTGCGGCCGATGTGAGAGGGGCGAATGGGGAGTAGCGAATGGCGAATAGAGATGCGTGGCTCTGACCTTCCATTCGCTATTCACTATTCGCTATTCGCTTCCTGATGCTGATCCTCGCCATCGACACAGCGCTTGATGCCTGCGCGGCCGGGGTGCTCGACACCGAGGCGGGCGAACTGATCGCGCAGGAATCGCAAGCCATGAAGCGCGGCCACGCCGAAGCGCTGATGCCGCTGATCGGACGCGTGGTCGCAGCATCGGGAAAGGCTTTCACCAGCCTCGGCCGCATCGCGGTCACCACAGGCCCCGGGAGTTTTACCGGGCTTCGGGTCGGTCTGTCGGCCGCACGTGGGATCGCGCTTGCGGCCAACATTCCCGTCGTCGGTGTCACGACGCTGGCGGCCTACGCGGCCCCCGTCGTCAGTCAGAACGCCGAACACCCCGTGGTTTCCGCGATCGATGCCCGGCACGATCATGTCTATCTTCAGGTCGTCAGCGGCAATGGGAGCGCGCTGGTCCGGCCACGCGTCGCGCCCATGGAGGAAGCCCTCGACGCCTGCCGGTTCGGCGCGCCGGTTCTGGTGGGCAATGCCGCAAGCCTGCTCGCCGAGCGCTGGCCTTCGCACGCCGTTCCGCCGGTCAACGTCGACATGCAGCCGGCGCCTGATATTTCCTGGGTGGGATGGCTTGGCGCAGCGGTCAGCCCGAATACGGCGCCGGCCCGGCCGTTTTATCTGCGCGCGCCCGATGCCAAGCCGGCCAGGGAGCAGCTCGCCGGCTCTGCGCCACCTGCCTCCCCATGAGGTCATGGTTCTCCGGACTATGGGGCGAAAGTCCGGCCGTGGTCGAACCCGCCAGTCAGCGCGACGCGGCGGCACTGGCCCAGATTCACGGCGCTTCCTTTCATCGGGGCTGGGGCGAAGACGAATTCGAACGCATGCTGATCGAGCGCAACACACTGGTCCACCGCCTGAGAATGGGGCGGAAAACCATCGGTTTTTCGGTGTCGCGGATGGCCGCCGACGAGGCCGAACTCCTGTCGATCGCGGTAGCCGGAACCTACCGTGGCCGCGGGCTTTCGCACACCCTGCTGCTGACCCATCTGGGCCACCTCGCCGGCCGGGGGATCCGGACGGTGTTTCTGGAAGTGGAAGAAAATAACCAGCCGGCCCGGCGGCTCTACCAGCGTGCCGGATTTAGCGTCGTCGGACGCCGCGAGCGCTATTACCAGCAGAGCGGCGGCGAGGCCCTGAATGCGCTCCTGATGCGGCGTGACTTGTCGTGACATTTGCGCGATGGCAGAACGTGTTATGATCAGCAATAGCAGCCCAAAATATCCTGGTGACCTCCCGAAATGACCGCGCTCAAATCCAATCCTGCGCTCACGGCTACCGGCATCGAAGCGCGTTGTGCGGCGACCGGCATGCGCATGACCGAACAGCGCCGCGTCATTGCGCGCGTGCTGGCGGAAGCGGAGGATCATCCCGACGTCGAGGAACTGTACCGCCGCTGTGTCGCCGTCGACGACAAGATCTCGATCTCGACGGTTTATCGCACGGTCAAGCTGTTCGAGGATGCCGGTATTATCGAACGGCACGATTTTCGCGAGGGCCGCGCCCGCTACGAGCAGATGCGCGACAGCCACCACGACCATCTCATCAACCTGCGCGACGGCAAGGTGATCGAATTCACCTCCGAGGAGATCGAGAAGCTGCAGGCCGAGATCGCGCGCAAGCTCGGCTACAAGCTGGTCGATCACCGGCTGGAGCTTTACTGCGTCCCGCTGGACGACGACAAATCCTGAGCCGGCGGTAGCGACGCCGCTTCGACCCAACATTCTGGTTTTGATGAAACTGCCCCGCAAACTCCATATCAAGTCATATGGCTGTCAGATGAACGTCTACGATGCGCAGCGCATGGTGGACACGCTGGCTGGCGAGGGCTTTGTCGAGACCGCCAGTGTCGAGGAGGCCGATCTCGTCATCCTCAACACCTGCCACATCCGCGAGAAGGCTTCCGAGAAGGTGTATTCCGAACTCGGTCGGCTCCGCGCCGCAAAAGACGAAGCCGCGCGCCAGGGGCGCCGCATGAACATCGCCGTCGCCGGCTGTGTGGCGCAGGCTGAGGGCCAGGAGATCATCAACCGGGCACCCGTGGTTGACGTCGTGGTCGGCCCGCAGAGCTATCATCACCTGCCGGAACTGCTCGCCCGCGCCGAACAAAACGGCCACGCGCTGGAGACCGAGTTCCCCGCCGAGGACAAATTCGCTTTTCTGCCGCCGCCGAAGCCGGCCGCCATTCGCGCGCGGGGCATCTCTTCGTTCGTCACCATTCAGGAAGGCTGCGACAAATTCTGCACCTTCTGCGTGGTGCCCTATACACGCGGCGCCGAAGTCTCGCGGCCCGTCGCGAAGAATCATCGACGATGTGAATCGGCTGGCCGATCACGGCGTGCGCGAAATCACCCTGATCGGCCAGAACGTCAATGCCTATCATGGCGAAGGACCCGATGGCCGTGCGTGGCCGCTCGGCACGCTGCTCCATCACTTGGCGCGGGTTCCCGGCATCGTTCGCCTGCGCTACTCGACAAGCCATCCCCGCGATATCGACGAAACGCTGATCGAGGCGCACCGCGACATCCCCGCCGTAATGCCGTTCGTGCACTTGCCGGTGCAATCGGGCTCGGATCGGGTGCTGGCCGCCATGAACCGCAAACATACCGCTGGAGATTACCGGCGCGCCATCGATCGATTCCGCGCCGCTCGTCAAGACGTTGCATTTTCATCGGATTTTATCGTTGGTTTTCCCGGCGAGACCGAAGAAGATTTTCGGGCCACCCTCGCTCTGGTCACACAAATCGGATACGCTGGCGCTTATTCGTTCAAGTACTCGCCGCGGCCCGGCACGCCGGCGGCGGAAATGCAGGAGATGGTGCCAGCGGAAGAGATGGACGAGCGATTGGCGCGGCTTCAGGAATTGATCGACAGCCAGCAATCGGCCTTCAACAGGGCCTCGATTGGGACCACCGTCGATGTGCTGTTCGAGCGCTCGGCCCGCAATCAGGGCCAGATCGTCGGCCGCACCGCCTATCTTCAGCCGGCGCATGTGATGGCGCCCGAAACCATCATCGGACAGGTCCTGCCGGTGAGAATCGAAAGCCTCGAGCGCTACAGCCTGCTCGGCGAGCTTGCGGTCCCTCTGCCAACGCTGGCGACCGCGCAGGGCACGCAGCCCATCATCAATTCATCTGAAACGCGAATGGGAGCCTGAACCCTTGCCAAAAAGCGCATCGGATTCGCCTTCGCTCGTTCCCAACCGCAGCCGCGACATGCAAGTTCCGCCCGAGACTCAATTCGTCATCGACTTCGATGACAACCGCGCGGCTTCGGCGCTGGTCGGACCTTACGGACAAAATCTCGCACTGATCGAGCGGCGGCTCGGCGTCGTCGTGGATTCGCGCGGCAACCACATCACGGTTGCCGGTTCGCGCGACGGTTGCGATGCCGCGCGGCGCGTACTGGAGACGCTTTATGGCCAGGCGATCAAGGGGCAGGATATCGCGCAAGGCGACGTCGAAGGCGCCATCCGCGCCGTGATCGCGCAAGGCTCGTTGTTCGAATTCGATCCGAAGGCCGCCAAAACGTCGTTCGAGACCATCAATCTGCGCAAACGTCCGGTGCGGGCGCGTACTGCCGCGCAGGACTCCTACATCCGCGCGCTGAAACGCCACGAACTGGTGTTCGGCATCGGCCCGGCGGGCACCGGCAAGACCTGGCTTGCGGTCGCGCACGCCGCGCAATTGTTCGAACGCAAGGAAGTCGATCGCATCATCCTGTCGCGTCCCGCCGTCGAAGCCGGCGAACGACTGGGCTTCCTGCCCGGCGATCTGCGCGAGAAGGTCGATCCATACTTGCGGCCGATTTACGATGCGCTCTACGACCTGATGGATTCCCGCATTGTCGAACGCGCGCTGCAAACCGGTGAAATCGAAATCGCGCCGCTCGCTTTCATGCGCGGCCGCACGCTGACCAACGCCGTCATCATTCTCGACGAGGCGCAGAACACCACATCCATGCAGATGAAGATGTTCCTGACGCGGCTCGGCGAAAACAGCCGCATGATTGTCACCGGCGACCCGTCCCAGGTCGACCTGCCGAACGGTCAGACCTCCGGGCTTGCGGAAGCCGGCAGGTTGCTCGACGGGGTCACGGGCATTGCCCAGGTCCATTTCACCGCCGAAGATGTGATCCGCCATGAACTGGTGGCGCGGATCGTGGCGGCCTATGAAGGAAAGCCGCAACGACCGGCGGCCGGCAAGACGTGACGAACACGCGGCCTAGAACTACTGTCGCCTACAGAACTCCGAACTGATGACACCGTCTGCGCTTCCGATCACCGAAATTCTTGTCGTCGCCGACTGCTGGCAGGCCGAGCCTGAGGCGGAGGCCACGATCAATCGCGCCATAGCGGCGGCCGCCGAATTTGTTACGGCCGACGTCGGCGATAGCGAACTTGCGATCATGCTGACCGACGACGCCGGCATCCGGACGCTGAACCGCAACTGGCGCGGCATCGACAAGCCGACCAACGTGCTGTCGTTTCCGGCGCTGCAGCCGCGCGGCCCACGCGAGGCAGACGATGCGCCGCGGATGCTCGGAGATATTGCGATTGCCTATGAGACGACCCGCAAAGAGGCCGACGAGGAACAGAAGCCGTTCGATCATCATCTCAGCCATCTTGCGGTTCACGGTTTCCTGCACCTGATTGGCCATGATCACGAAAAGGATCAGGAAGCCGAGACCATGGAATCGCTGGAGCGGGAAATCCTGTCGCAACTTGGCATTCCCGATCCCTATGCGGGACGAGCGGATTGAAACATGCCGGACTTCTGATCCGATCCACGACAACCCGCGCAACACGCGCAACCTGCCTGCCGTCGTGCGGGGGGGCGAGGTCATGCGCCCGGCGGCGGACAATTGGCTGACGCGCGCGATCCGCACGCTGTTCGGCTGGAAACCGGGATCGGTCCGCGACGATCTGCAGGTCGTGCTCGACACCTCTACGCCCGACGAGGTCGGTTTCTCCGCGGTCGAGCGCACCATGTTGCGCAACATCCTTTCCCTGCATGAGCGGCGGATTGCGGACGTCATGATCCATCGCGCCGACATCGTCGCGGTCAAGCGCGACATTCCGCTCGGCGACCTGATGAGCCTGTTCGAAAGCGCCGCGCATTCGCGCCTCGTGGTCTACAACGAAACCCTCGACGATCCCGAGGGCATCGTCCACATCCGCGATCTTCTAGCATTCATGACGGCGCGGGCGGCTAAACCCAAAAGCAAGGCCAAGACCAAGAAGCCGCTTCCTGCCGGTCTCGATCTGCGCGCGGTCGATCTCGCGCTGCCGCTGTCGGAGGCCAACATCATCCGCAAATTGCTGTTCGTGCCGCCGTCGATGCGGGCGATCGATCTGCTCGCGCAGATGCAGGCCTCGCGTATCCATCTGGCGCTGGTCGTCGACGAATATGGCGGGACCGACGGGCTGGTTTCGATCGAGGACATCGTCGAGCAGATCGTCGGCGAGATCGACGACGAACACGACAGCGACGATCCGCCGGCGATCGTGCGGCAGGCGGACAATTCCTTTATCGCGGATGCGCGTGCCCGCCTCGACGATGTTCGCTCCGTCATTGGCGAAGATTTCGTGACCGGCGAAGCCGGCGAGGAAGTCGAAACGCTGGGCGGCTTTCTGGTCACCCATGTCGGCCGCCTGCCGGTACGCGGCGAAGTCATTTCCGGACCGGGCAATTTCGAAATCGAGGTGCTTGATGCCGATCCGCGGCGCGTCAAGCGTCTGCGCATCGCCACGCGGAAGGAACGCACGGCGCCACGAACCCAGCGCGAAAGCCGCCGCCGCGAGACGACATCCGACGGCGCGCAGCCGGGTGATCCGACCAATCCGCCCGGCGATGGAGCTGCCTCTTCGTGACGATTTCAAGCAGACTTCGCGCGGTTGGTCTTTCGATCATCCTGGCATGGGGCTGGAAGCGTGCAGCGATCGCACTCGTCGCCGGAGCGTTTTCCTCGCTGTCGATGGCGCCGTTCAACGCCTGGCCCGTTCTGTTTCTGACGTTCCCGATCGCGGTCTGGCAGATCGACGGCGCAGGCGCCGGACGCTGGCGCGGCGTGCCCGCCGCCGCAATGACCGGCTGGTGGTTCGGCCTCGGCTATTTCGTGCCGGGGCTTTACTGGATCGGCTACGCCTTTCTGGTCGATGCATCGACCTTCGCCTGGCTATTGCCGTTCGCAATCCTGGGACTGCCGGCCTATCTCGCGCTGTTCACGGCGCTCGGCTTTGGGCTGGCGCGGCTGTTCTGGACCCGCGATGCGTCGCGCGTGATCGCGCTCGCTGCCAGTCTTACGATGAGCGAATGGCTGCGCGGCCACGTGCTGACGGGCTTTCCCTGGAATACGCTCGGCTACGCCCTGACCGAACCGCTGGCGCTCGCGCAAACGGCATCGTTGATTGGATTATGGGGCCTGACATTTCTGGCGGTTGCGATTTTCGCAAGCCCCGCGGTCCTGATCGACGGCACGTCGCGCGGACGAAAGCCCTGGATCGCCCCGGCCCTGGCGCTCGTCGTGCTGCTCGCCATGACGACCTTCGGCGCGGTGCGTCTCAGCCGGCAGCCGACCGTCATGCTCAATACCAGGCTGCGGATCATGCAGCCCAACCTGCAGCAGGATGCGAGATTCAATTACTCCGCCAAGGCGGAGGTGATGAAGAAATATCTGACGTTGTCCGATCGCGCGTCGGGTCCGCAATCGACCGGCGTGCGCGACGTCAACATCCTGATCTGGCCGGAATCGGCGTTCCCGTTTTTCCTGACCCGTGAAGCCGACGCGATGGCGCAGATCGCCGACCTGTTGCCCAAGGGAACGGTTTTGGTCACCGGCTCGGTCCGCGCTCCCGACGTGCCGCCGGGCACGCGGATCAGGCGCGCCTATAATTCGATCTATGTCATCGACCACGAGGGCAACGTGCTGTCGGTCTACGACAAGCTGCATCTGGTGCCGTTTGGCGAATTTCTCCCGTTCCAGGACTGGATGGAAAAAATCGGCCTTGAGCAGCTGACCAAGGTTCAGGGCGGATTCATTCCGGGCAGACACCGGCGCAGCATGGACGTGCCGAATGCGCCTCGAATGCTACCTCTGATATGCTATGAAGCTGTGTTTCCCGGTGATGTTGTCGCACGCAACGATCGGCCGGGCTGGATCGTCAACCTCACCAACGACGGCTGGTTTGGAATTTCCACCGGCCCCTATCAGCATCTGCAGCAGGCGCGGCTGCGCGCCGTCGAGCAAGGGCTGCCGCTGGTTCGGGCTGCAAATACCGGTATCTCCGCAGTGATCGACCCGTTAGGCCGCGTGGTCGCGCGATTAGGGCTCGGCTTGGAAGGCGTGCTGGATTCAAATCTGCCTGCCGCGATCCCGCCGACGCCTTACGCGCGCGCGGGCGATCTTCCGGCGGTGATCATCCTCGCGGCCGCATGGCTCTTCGTGATCCGGCGTCGCAGCGCAAAATAGGCCCGGCAGCGTCATTTCGTCCAAGACATCGGCAAGCGCGGGGTTTGACGGGATCGGCACCTCAGGCATAATCCGCGATAAGTTCTTGCCGCACTGTGGTTCTGAGGAGCGTTGGCAATGTCGACCAAAGCGCCCAACCCTGTTGACAAATATGTTGGCAGCCGGGTGCGCATGCGGCGCATCATGCTCGGCATGAGCCAGGAAAAACTCGGCGAGGCCCTCGGCCTTACCTTCCAGCAGGTGCAGAAATACGAGAAGGGCACCAATCGAGTCGGCGCGAGCCGCATCCAGCAGATCTCCGAAATACTTCAGATCCCGGTATCGTTCCTGTTCGAGGGCGGCCCGAGCGGCACGGCAAACGCGGAGGGCTTCGCCGAAGGCCCCTCTCCATCCTATGTCTCGGATTTTCTGGCGACATCCGAGGGGTTGGCGCTGACCCGCGCCTTCACGCGCATCAGCGACGCCAAACTTCGGCGCAGCATCGTCGAACTGGTCGAGCAGATCGTCGCCCATGAGACTACCGACAAGCGCTGATTAAGCCACCGCGACGGATCCCTTTCGCTAGTGCGGCGAATTTGAAATTCCTATCAATGCCGCGGCGAATTCGCCATAGGAACTTCAAATTCAAAGCCGCACTAGAAACTAATAATTGCCAGAGTTTCTGTGATTCCGAAGTTCGCATCAGTGGTGCCGCAAGGGCTTGCGAACTTCGGAATCTCTAGTTCGCCGGTTGCGGCCGTGAACAATAATGCTATGGAACGAGCCTGCTATCGAACGGATATTCGCTTCGGCGCTCGCGCAGGAGCGCGCAGTTCAAATCAAACAAGGCCGCAACATGCCGACGGCGTCCGCCCGCTTCTTCGACACCGATGTGATCCTCGATGGCATCCGCCGCTGGGTCGAGATCGAGACGCCGACCGATGCGCCCGATCAGGTCAACAAACTTGCGACCGTGGTCGCCGACGGTTACCGCGGCTTGCCGGCAACCATCGAGCGCATCGCGGGGCATTCCGGATCTGGCGATCACATCGTGGCGCGATCGTCATGGGGTCAGGAGCATCCAGGAATTCTCGTGCTGAGCCATCTCGATACGGTGCATCCGCTTCGGTTCATCGAGCGGCTGCCGTTTCACGTCAAAGGCGATAGCGCCTTCGGTCCGGGCATCTACGACATGAAGGGGGGAGCCTATCTGGCGTTTCATGCGTTCCGCGAACTCTGCGCCAGCGGCGAACATTCGCCGCTCGGCATAACCCACCTTTACGTCTCCGACGAAGAGATCGGCAGCCCCACCTCGCGCGCGCTGATCGAGGCGCAAGGGCGCAAGGCAAAATATGTTCTGGTGACGGAGCCGGCACGCGACGGCGGCAAGATCGTCACCAGCCGCAAGGGCGTCGCGCGCTTCGAAGTGTTTATCAAGGGCGTGCCGTCCCATGCCGGCACGCGGCCTGCGGATGGCCGGAGCGCGATCCGCGAACTCGCCAATATCATTCAAACGCTCGAAGCGATGAACGATCTTGGGCGCGGCGTGACGGTGAATGTGGGCGTTGTCAAAGGCGGCACCAAGCCGAACGTCATTCCCGAAGAGGCCTATGCCGAAGTCGATATGCGCGTTCCCACCCTTGCCGACGCCGACGAACTGGTGCCCAGAATATTGGGCCTGACGTCGCGGACCGAGGGCGTCAGCGTCAAGGTCACCGGCGAGTTGAATCGTCCGCCCTATGAGAAGAGCAACGCGGGCGCCGCGCTGTTCGAGCATGCCAGGAGTCTCGCCGCCGAAATCGGCTTTGAACTCGTCGACAGCTATACCGGCGGCGGATCCGACGGCAATTTCACCGCACCCTTTACTGCAACCCTCGATGGCCTCGGGGTCGATGGACAGGGCGCGCATACCCACTACGAACAGATGTATATCTCATCGATCGAGCCGCGAACCCGACTGCTGCATCGGCTTTACCAGACGCTGCGATGAACGAGCGAAACGGCGATCACGAAAATCGCAGGGCGCCCTCGGCCGATACGACCGCTCAACGTGCTTTTTTCGGCCGCCGCAAAGGCCACAAACTGCGCTCCCATCAGGCCGATCTGATCGCGCAATTGCTGCCGCGGCTTGCACTCGACCTCGCCGGGCCACCCATGACCGACCTGGGCGGACTGTTCGACATGCCCGTCGACAATATCCGGCTCGAAATCGGCTTCGGCGGCGGCGAACATCTGATCGCGGAAGCGCGAGCTTTTCCGAACACCGGCTTCATCGGCTGCGAGCCCTATGTCAACGGCATGGCGAAAATCCTCGCGCTGATCGAAGCCGGCGACATCAGCAACGTCCGGCTGTTCGCCGGCGATGCTTCCGAATTGCTGGCCTTCCTGCCGGCGCGGTCGCTAACGCGGATCGATTTGATCCATCCTGATCCGTGGCCGAAACGGCGGCACTGGAAGCGGCGCTTCGTGCAGGACGCGACCATCGCCGCCATGGCGCGCGCGTTGGCGCGCGGCGGCGAGTTTCGCTTTGTCAGCGACATCAGCGACTACTGCGCCTGGACGCTTTCGCATTTCATGCGCGCGCCCGATTTTCTCTGGACCGCGGAGCGCGCATCCGATTGGCGCGAGCCATGGCCCGACTACACGATGACGCGATACGGCCGCAAGGCCGAGCGCGAAGGCCGCACGGCGGCATATCTGGTGTTTAGGAAGACCGGCTAAGGCGGCCAGCTTCGCATCGGCAAGCTAGCGATCCCGTCATTGCGAGCGCGAGCGAAGCGATCCATCTCTGTTGATCAAAGGATGGCTGGATTGCTTCGGAGCTCGCGCTCCTCGCAATGACGGCAAGGCTTCAACCGGAGCTGTTGCCCCGCCGAGGTTACGCCGTCTCGCGCGTCCGCCAGAAGGTCACCACGCGCTCCGCGGTCGATGGCATCAGCCGCGTGAAGTTCGTTCGCACATTCTCGATATCGGCTGCGGCCGGCATTCGCGCCGGCCCAAGCCGCAGCAGAACCAATGCGCGTACGGTCGGCCATTCAAGCCCGATCGCTTTCGCAATGATCAGGAGCGGATCATGGCGATCGCCCGACATCAGGCGATCGACCACGGAGATCGGCACGCCCGACATCGCCGACAGCGCGGCAACGGCTTCGCTGTATCGGTAGGCCTTGGCAAAACCAAGCAGCGCCGACTCGTCCAGATCGCCGGCCCGATACAACGAAAGGATCTTGCGTTGCGCCGGTGTAAAATCCCGTTGCTTGTCGGGCGACAGCGGTTTGGCGGAAATCTCGCTCATGGCTCGCGCAACCGCGGCCTGCTTCGCAGGGTCCGCCATGTCGAACAAGCGGCGGCGCACGACATCGACCGATCCCGTCAGGAGCTCCTTCAACAGCCGATCCGGCAGATCGTTGCGCTGCCCGACGGTGATCGTCAGAACGCCGTCCCTGGCGGCGCGTTTGACCAGCGCCGAATAGCCGACGGTCGAAAACATCGCGCCCTTGTTGGCGGCCGCACGCCGGATCACGTCGCGCTCGCCCTTGCGCACCATGACATCGGTGAGATCGGGCGACAATTTCGGCCGCTCGGTCATCGCGAGCAGATGATCCTGGCCTTTCGCGTGCGCAATTTCGACGAGCACCTGATCTTCCAACACCGGCGAGCGGCGCAGGATGGGACCTGCAACGGAGATGTCGTCTTCGCGCGCGAGTTGCCCGATCAAGCTCGGCGGCGCGTTGGCGATGCCTGACATGCGCTCGGCAAGATCGGCGCGGGCGGCCGTTTCCGTTTGCGGCACGATCCCGGTCAATAGATGATCGAACAGGCCAATATGGGCGGGCTTGAAACCAGCAGCCCCCTGCACGAACAGCTCCGCGATGCCGCGCGTGACTTCTGCGAGGCGCTTGGGATCGCCGCGCTTGACGATCTCGTCGAGGCTGGTGCCCACTTTCCGAAGTTCGTGTTCCACCTCAGCACCCACCGTTCACGAACTTCGGAAAGTCATGGGCACTAGCAAGCCTGCTCCAGTGCCGCTTTTCCATTTGAAGTTCCTGAACGGAATTTGCCGCTTGTGGTGCAGGAACTTCAAATGGGCGGCACCAGGGATCAGCGAGGCGGCGGCTGTCATGGAACACACTTAATGTTCTGATGGTGAAGGAAGGGTTAGGCGAAGCGCGGTCCGCAGCCCCGGAAAATTCGCCGCATCGGGCGCGGCGGGCCTTGCCGGATCGGCGGAAAACCGCTATATCGCCCTCAACTTACGGTTCTCATATACGATCGCGTAGTGAGAGTGGGCCCCTCCGGGACCCGCTCTTTTTTATTACCTGAACCGACCTGGCGAGATGCGATCGCCAGGGATCGACTAGAGACTGACCGGTCGGACGGACAGCTTGACCCGCCGGCCGCTGGACCAGCCCAAGCAAGACCGCCCAAAAGGCCACTTTTGACCCTGGATATGACCGATCCAACGCCTGGTTCCGTTGAAACCGACCTGCTCGCCGAGCCGCGCCTCGTTGTCGAGCCGGGTGCGGCCGCGCGCGTGTCGGCGGTGGCTGCGCCGGTCTTGCAGGGCATGGGCTATCGGCTGGTTCGGATCAAGATTTCGGGCGAGGCCGGCTGCACGGTCCAGATCATGGCGGAACGGCCTGACGGTTCGATGCAGATTGAGGATTGCGAGGCGGTCTCGCGGGCGCTCTCCCCGGTACTCGATATCGCCGATCCGATCGACCGCGCCTACCGGCTGGAAATTTCTTCGCCCGGGATCGACCGCCCGCTGGTGCGCCGCTCGGACTTCGAGCGTTTTACGGGTCACCTTGTGAAAATCGAGATGGCGGTTCCCCATCAGGGCCGCAAGCGGTTCCGCGGAACGCTGGCCGGCGTCGAGGGCGATGCGGTACGTCTCACCCGCGACGACGTCAAGGCGGACGAAGATCCCGACACGCTGCTCGTGATGGAAGATATCGCCGAAGCACGCCTCGTGCTGACCGACGAATTGATCGCGGAATCGATGCGACGCGGCAAGGCCGCCGAGCGCGAATTGAAGCGCAGCCTTGGTCTTGAGCCGCCGCCCGCGCCGCACGCCGGCAGCCACAAAACGAAGCCGTCAAGGAAACCGGTCCCGAAGAACACCAAACAGCATCGCCTCGCCGCCGACAGGACGCGTCGAGGTGACATCGATCCTGATAGAGGAGACTAAGCCATGGCTGTCAGCGCCAATAAGCTCGAATTGCTGCAAATCGCGGACGCGGTTGCGCGCGAGAAGTCGATCGACCGCAGCATCGTCATCTCGGCGATGGAAGATGCGATCGCCAAGGCCGCACGCGCCCGTTACGGCAGCGAAACCGACGTTCACGCCGAGATCGACGCCAAGAAGGGCGAGTTGCGACTGTCCCGCCACATGCTGGTGGTCGAGCAGGTCGAGAACTCCTCGAACCAGATTTCTCTGGAGGATGCCCGCCGCGCCAACCCCGGTGCGCAGATCGGCGACACCATCGCCGACACGCTGCCCCCGCTGGAATATGGCCGCATCGCGGCGCAATCGGCCAAGCAGGTGATCGTGCAGAAGGTGCGCGAGGCCGAGCGCGACCGGCAGTATCAGGAATTCAAGGACCGCATCGGCGATATCGTCAACGGCATCGTCAAGCGCGTCGAATATGGCAGCGTGATCGTCGATCTCGGCCGCGGCGAAGCCATCGTGCGGCGGGACGAAATGCTGCCGCGTGAAGTATTCCGCAACGGCGACCGCGTCCGCGCCTATATCTTCGATGTGCGGCGCGAAACCCGCGGTCCGCAGATTTTCCTCTCCCGCACCCATCCGCAGTTCATGGCGAAACTGTTCGCGCAGGAAGTGCCGGAAATCTATGACGGCATCGTCGAGATCAAGGCGGTCGCCCGCGATCCCGGTTCGCGCGCAAAAATCGGCGTGATTTCGCGGGATTCTTCGGTCGATCCGGTCGGCGCCTGCGTCGGCATGCGCGGATCGCGCGTGCAGGCCGTGGTCAACGAATTGCAGGGCGAGAAGATCGACATCATTCCCTGGTCGCCCGACATCGCGACCTTCGTAGTCAACGCACTGGCGCCGGCCGAAGTCTCCAAGGTCGTGATCGACGAAGACCGCGAGCGGATCGAAGTCGTGGTGCCCGACACCAACAACCAGTTGTCGCTCGCGATCGGCCGGCGCGGCCAGAACGTGCGCCTGGCCTCGCAACTGACCGGCTGGGACATCGACATTCTCACCGAACAGGAAGAATCCGAGCGCCGCCAGGCCGACTTCGAAAATTCGACGCGCGTCTTCATGGAAGCGCTCAATGTCGACGAAGTCGTCGGCCAGTTGCTCGCCTCGGAAGGTTTCACATCGGTCGAGGAACTCGCCATGGTCGATGTCCGGGAACTGGCCGGAATCGAAGGCTTTGACGACGAAACGGCGACCGAGTTGCAGAACCGCGCCAAGGAATATCTGGATCAGCTCGAGAGCGAACTCGAAAACAAGCGGAAGGAACTCGGCGTGGCGGACGATCTGAAACAGGTGCCCGGCGTCAGCTCGAAGATGCTGGTGAAGTTCGGGGAGAACGACATCAAGACCGTCGAAGACCTCGCCGGTTGCGCCACCGACGACCTGGTCGGCTGGACCGAGCGCAAGGAAGGCGGCGAACAGACCAAGCATGCAGGCATCCTCGACGGCAACGACGTTTCCCGCGACGATGCGGAAGCCATGATCATGCAGGCGCGTGTGCTCGCCGGCTGGATCACCCAGGCTGATCTCGACAAGAAGACCGAGGAGGCATCAAGCCCCGAAGATCAGCCAGCCTGACGATCGGAGCGATGTCGCCCGTATGCTCGCTATTGCCGCCCCCGAACTCGACGATGGACCGCGGACCCACAGGTCCGCGACCATGCGGATGTGCGCGGTCAGCAGGGACGTGCGGCCGATCGACGAACTGATCCGTTTTGTGGTCGCCCCCTCCGGGGAGGTGATCCCGGACCTCAAGCGCAAGCTTCCCGGCCGCGGCCTTTGGGTTTCCGCCTCCCGTCAGGCTGTTGCGGAAGCGGCGCGGCGTCACCATTTCAGCAAGGGATTCAAGCGCGACGTCCGTGTGGCGGCCACGCTTGCGACCGATACCGAGGCCTTGCTGGAGCGGTTTGCCGTCGAGGCCCTCGGCGTTGCCGCCAAAGCGGGACAGGTCATCTCCGGTTTCACCAAGGTTGCAGATGCCCTCGAACGGCAGGCCCATGGTCCGGTCAGGGCCCTGATCCATGCCAGCGACGGTGCTGCCGACGGAATCCGCAAATTGGACGCTCTGGTCGGGCAAAACGGCAGGAATGGCGGCAACCCGGCCGAAATTCTCATAGTTAATGTGCTGACCTCCGAGCAATTGGATTTGGCACTTGGGCGGTCAAATGTGATACATGCTGCCCTGCTCGCGGGCCCGGCGAGCGACACGTTCCTGTCACGTAGCCAGTTGCTGGTCCGATACCGGATGGCGGACGACGACAGAACCGCGGCCAAGAATTTGCAGATACAGACCCGTGCGGACACGCACGACTAGACAGGATTAGGACTGCTGAATGGTTGATACCAAAACGCCTGGCGACAAGACGCTCAGTGTGCCGACCAAGACCTTGACGCTCAAGCCGCGGGTCGAAACCGGAACCGTGCGCCAGAGCTTCAGCCACGGCCGGACCAAGCAGGTCGTGGTGGAAAAGCGTGGCAAGCGCCGCGTCGGCGGCGACGCCCCCGCCGCTGAGACCCGTGCCCCCGAGCCCGTCGCCCCCAAGGCAGCAACGCCGGCGCCGGCGGCCCGTCCCGCTGCGCCGCCTGCAGCCCCGCGCAACAATTCCGGTGTGGTGCTGCGTACCCTCACCGAAGACGAGCGCTCGGCGCGCGCCAGCGCGCTTGCCGACGCCAAACTGCGCGACGTCGAAGAGCGGCGCATTGCGGAGGAAGAAGCCAAGCGCCGTTCGAGCCGCGAAGGCATCGAGCAAGCCGAACGCGAAGCGGCCGAAGCCCGCCGCAAGGCCGAGGAAGAGCGCCACCGTCAGGACGAAGAAGCCAAGCGCAAGGCCGAACTTGAAGCCAAGAAGCGTTTTGGCGAGGCCGAAGCGCGCCCCACTGCGGCCGCAGCGGCGGCCCGTTCCGCGATACCGGTCGCCCGCGCCCCGGGAATCGCGGCCGACATTACCGACGAGGACGAAGGCCCGCGCCCGATGCGCCGTGGCCCGGGCGGCGCCTTGCGTCCGGCGGCACCCCCGAAGACAACCGCAAAGCCGTCGCCGCAGAAGCAACGCGGCCGGTTGACGCTGGTCACCGCGCTCAATGCGGATGACGTCCGCGAGCGCTCGATCGCATCGTTCCGCCGCCGCACCCAGCGTCTCAAGGGTCATCAGGCCAACGAGCCGAAGGAAAAGCTGATCCGCGAGGTCGTTATCC
The DNA here is from genome assembly GCA_963706265.1 of uncultured Alphaproteobacteria bacterium. Lineage (GTDB taxonomy): Bacteria > Pseudomonadota > Alphaproteobacteria > Rhizobiales > Xanthobacteraceae > Bradyrhizobium. The sequence goes on from CAVPLO010000001.1 coordinate 397,024, forward strand.
CGGAAGCGATCAACATCCAGGAACTCGCCAACCGCATGTCGGAACGCGCGGTCGACGTCATCCGCCTGCTGATGAAGCAGGGCGCGATGCACAAGATCACCGACGTGATCGATGCCGACACCGCGCAGCTGATCGCCGAGGAACTCGGCCACACCGTCAAGCGCGTGGCGGCTTCCGACGTCGAAGAAGGCCTGTTCGACGTCGTCGACGATTCCACCGACACCGAGCCGCGTTCTCCGGTCGTGACCGTGATGGGTCACGTCGACCACGGCAAGACCTCGCTGCTCGATGCACTGCGCCATGCCAACGTGGTTTCCGGCGAAGCCGGCGGCATCACCCAGCATATCGGCGCCTATCAGGTAACCTCGCCCGAGAGCGGCAAGAAGATCACCTTCATCGATACGCCCGGCCACGCCGCATTCACCGCGATGCGCGCGCGCGGCGCCAAGGTTACCGACATCGTGGTGCTGGTGGTGGCTGCCGATGACGGCGTCATGCCGCAGACGGTGGAAGCGATCAATCACGCCAAGGCGGCGAAGGTGCCGATGATCGTCGCCATCAACAAGATCGACAAGGCCGACGCCAAGCCCGAGCGTGTGCGCACCGAATTGCTGCAACACGAGGTTCAGGTCGAATCGCTCGGCGGCGACGTCGTCGATGTCGAGGTTTCCGCCAAGAACAAGACCAATCTCGACAGGCTGCTCGAGATGATCGCGTTGCAGGCCGAAATCCTCGACCTCAAGACCAATTCGTCGCGTCCTGCCGAAGGCACCGTGATCGAGGCCAAGCTCGACCGCGGCCGCGGCCCGGTGGCAACCGTGCTGGTGCAGCGCGGTACCTTGAAGGTCGGCGATATCGTCGTTGCCGGCGCCGAGATGGGCCGCGTGCGCGCGCTGATTTCGGATCAGGGCGACACCGTCGAGGAAGCCGGTCCCTCCGTGCCGGTCGAGGTTCTCGGCTTCAATGGACCGCCGGAGGCCGGCGATCGGCTCGCCGTGGTCGAGAACGAAGCCCGCGCCCGCCAGATCACGAGCTATCGCGCGCACCAGAAGCGCGAGAATGCCGCTGCCAGCATTTCCGGCATGCGCGGCTCGCTCGAGCAGATGATGTCGCAGCTCAAGACATCCGGCCGCAAGGAGTTTCCGCTGGTCATCAAGGCCGACGTGCAGGGCTCGCTGGAAGCAATTCTCGGATCGCTGGAAAAGCTCGGCACCGACGAAGTCGCCGCCCGCATCCTGCATGCAGGCGTCGGCGGCATCTCGGAATCCGACGTGACGCTCGCGGAAGGCTTCAATGCCGCGATCATCGGCTTCTCCGTCCGGGCCAACAAGGAAGCGGCGGCGGCCGCCAAGCGCAACGGCATCGAGATCCGCTACTACAACATCATCTACGACCTCGTGGATGACGTGAAGAAGGCGATGAGCGGCCTGCTCGCGCCGACGCTGCGCGAAACCATGCTCGGCAATGCCCAGATCCTGGAAGTGTTCAACATTTCCAAGGTCGGCAAGGTCGCCGGTTGCCGCGTCACCGACGGCACCGTGGAACGCGGCGCCAATGTGCGTTTGATCCGCGACAACGTCGTCGTGCACGAAGGCAAGCTGTCGACGCTGAAGCGCTTCAAGGACGAAGTGAAGGAAGTGCAAGCCGGCCAGGAATGCGGCATGGCGTTCGAGAATTACGGCGACATGCGGGTCGGCGATGTCATCGAATGCTACCGTGTCGAATCGATCCAGCGCTCGCTGTGAGTCCAAATCTCACAAAGCGCGTGGATTCTGTTGACTGAAAATGCGACGTGATGGCCGGGCATAGGCGAGCGAAGCGACGCCGTTCTTCGAACGGCTATGCCGGCCATCCACGTACTGGCTAATTCGACAAGAAAGACGTGGATGCCCGCGACAAGCGCGGGCATGACGGGTTTGAGAGACGACAATGCCCCATCATCACAAAAAGACCTCCGCTGCCGGCGGCTCGCAGCGCCAACTGCGCGTCGGCGAGACCGTGCGCCATGCGGTTGCCGAGATTCTGGCGCAGGGCAACGTTCACGACCCCGATCTTGAAGGCCATATCATCACCGTGCCCGAGGTGAAGATGTCGCCCGACCTCAAGCTTGCGACCATCTATGTGATGCCGCTCGGCGGCCGAGACTCCGACGTCGTGATCGAAGCGCTCAATCGCAACAAGAAGTTCCTGCGTGGTGAAGTGGCCCACCGCGTTAACCTGAAATTTGCGCCTGATCTTCGCTTCCGTATCGACGACCGATTCGACGAAGCGGAACGTATCGAGAAATTACTGCGAACACCTGAGGTGCAGAGAGATCTCGCACCCGATTCGGACGATGAATGATGAATGTGACCACGGCGAACCCTGCAGCCGAATCGCAGAATGACGATTCGGCGGCGGCGGAAGAAAATATTTTTTCTGAGCCGCGCGACGAGGTCAGGCGCGTCAACAACGACCCGCGTCAGAAGCAGCCGAAGCAGAACAACCAGCCCCGCCGCGAAAAGCGCGACGTCCACGGCTGGGTTGTGCTCGACAAGCCCATCGGCATGACGTCGACCCACGCGGTCGCGGTCGTCAAGCGGCTGTTTTCGGCCAAGCGCGCCGGCCACGCCGGCACCCTTGATCCGCTCGCGTCAGGCGGTTTGCCGATCGCGATCGGCGAAGCCACCAAGACGGTTCCCTTCGTGATGGATGGCCGCAAGCGCTATCGCTTCACGGTAACCTGGGGCGAGGAACGCGACACCGACGACACCGAAGGCCGCGTCACAAGAACCAGCGATCTCCGCCCGTCGCCCGAGGCGATCGCAGCGCTGCTGCCCCGCTTCACCGGCCTGATCGAGCAGATCCCGCCGCAATATTCCGCGATCAAGGTTCAAGGCGAGCGGGCCTATGACCTGGCGCGAGACGGGGAGACCGTCGAATTGAAGCCGCGCCCGGTCGAAATTCATCAATTAACCCTTATAGAGCAGATAGATAATGCCCATTCCGTGCTCGAAGCGGAGTGCGGCAAGGGTACCTATGTCCGCGCGCTGGCCCGCGACGTCGGGCGGATTCTCGGCTGTTTCGGCCATATCAGCGCGCTGCGGCGGACGCTGGTCGGCCCGTTCGTCGAAAACGACATGATTCCACTGGAACAGTTGGAGGCTTTATGCGATAGAGCCGCGTCCGGCGAGGGTAGCCTCGCCGACGCGCTTTTGCCCGTTGAGACCGCGCTGGACGACATCCCGGCACTGGCCGTCACTCGGGCTGATGCGGCAAGGCTCCACAGGGGCCAGGCCGTTTTGTTGCGCGGACGGGATGCGCCCAATTGTAGCGGCACAGTCTATGTCACGGTGGCAGGCCGGCTTCTCGCGCTTGCTGAAATTGGCAATGGCGAACTCATCCCCAAGCGCGTGTTCAACCTGACCGGGCTGACTGCCAGTCCGGCTCGCAACAATGAAAGTATCTGACGATGTCGATTACCGCAGAACGCAAAGCGGAAGTCATCAAGACGAATGCCAACAAGGCCGGCGACACCGGCTCGCCTGAGGTCCAGGTCGCGATCCTGTCGGAACGCATCAACAACCTCACCGGGCATTTCAAGAGCCACGTGAAGGACAACCATTCGCGTCGCGGGCTGTTGAAAATGGTTGCCACGCGCCGCTCGCTTCTCGACTATCTCAAGAAGAAGGACGAGGCGCGTTACCTCGCGCTGCTCGAAAAGCACAACATTCGGCGTTGAGCTTTTAGTGAAGTACGCGCGCGTCGTTTGGCGCGCGTTTTTGCATGATCGATCGAGAGCCAGTTTTTGTTCGGCTCCTCGAACCGATGGTGCGCAAGGGCATAAGGCAGAAGCCGTCATGTCCTCGGGCACGATCCGAAACAAGCGGGAAACGGTTTCCCGAAGGGATCGGGCCTGAACAAGAGCGTCCAGCAGCAATCCGGCTCGCTGGGCAAAACGGGCAAGGTGCCCGTGACTTAATGCGAAAGGATGGACGCCATCCTAAAACCAGAAACCATGGCAGGATCGCCGGATGCTGACGCCGCAAAGCGCCCAGCATCCCGCCATCTTGCGCATGGTTTTTTGTTTTGTGGCGTCTCCTCTTTCGTGAACTCATGAAAGAAGACCACAATGTTCAATAAGCATTCCGTCGAGATCGACTGGGGTGGGCGTCCCCTCAAACTTGAAACCGGAAAAGTCGCGCGACAGGCCGATGGCGCTGTTCTCGCAACTTACGGCGAGACGATCGTGCTCGCCACCGTCGTCGCCGCCAAAACGCCGCGCGAGGGCGTCGACTTCCTGCCCCTGACCGTCGACTATCAGGAAAAGACCTATGCCGCGGGCCGCATCCCCGGCGGCTATTTCAAGCGCGAAGGCCGGCCCACCGAAAAGGAAACGCTGGTGTCCCGCCTGATCGACCGCCCGATCCGTCCGCTGTTCGTCGATGGCTGGCGTAACGAGACCCAGGTGATCGTCACCGTGCTGTCGCACGACATGGAGAACGATCCCGACATCGTGGCGTTGGTGGCGTCATCCGCCGCGCTGACGTTGTCCGGCGCACCGTTCAAGGGCCCGATCGGGGCAGCGCGCGTCGGCTTCGCCAACGACGAGTTCATCCTCAATCCGACACTGGACGAGATGACCGAGACGCAGCTCGACCTCGTCGTCGCCGGCACGGCGGACGCCGTGCTGATGGTGGAATCGGAAGCCAAGGAACTCAACGAGGACGTGATGCTCGGGGCCGTGATGTTCGGCCACCGCCACTTCCAGCCCGTGATCAAGGCGATCATCGAGCTTGCCGAGAAGGCGGCGAAGGAGCCGCGCGAAGTCACCGCGATCGACAATGCCGCAATCGAAAAGGAAATGCTCGGTCTGGTCGAACAGGATCTGCGCAAGGCCTACGCGATCCCGGTCAAGCAGGAACGTTATGCCGCCGTCGGCGCCGTCAAGGAAAAGGCGATGGCGCACTTCTTCCCCGAAGGCCAGGAGCCCAAATACGACAAGCTCCGCGTCGCCGGCGTGTTCAAGGAACTGGAAGCCAAGATCGTCCGCTGGAACATTCTCGACACTGGCAAGCGCATCGACGGCCGCGACGTCAAGACCGTGCGCAACATCGTCGCCGAAGTCGGCGTGCTGCCGCGCGCCCACGGCTCGGCCCTGTTCACCCGCGGCGAAACCCAGGCGATGGTCGTGACCACGCTCGGCACGGGCGAGGATGAGCAGTACATCGATGCGCTGTCGGGAACGTACAAAGAGACGTTCCTGCTGCACTACAACTTCCCTCCCTACTCGGTCGGTGAGACCGGCCGTCTCGGCGGCACCAAGCGGCGTGAAATCGGTCACGGCAAGCTCGCCTGGCGCGCGATTCACCCCGTGCTGCCGCCGCACCACGAGTTCCCCTATACGGTGCGCGTGGTCTCGGAGATCACCGAATCCAACGGCTCGTCGTCGATGGCTTCGGTGTGCGGCGCCTCGCTCGCGCTGATGGATGCCGGCGTTCCCCTGAAGCGGCCGACCGCGGGTATCGCGATGGGCCTGATCCTCGAAGACAAGCGCTTTGCGGTGTTGTCGGACATCCTCGGCGACGAGGATCATCTCGGCGACATGGATTTCAAGGTCGCCGGCACCGAGAACGGCATCACCTCGCTCCAGATGGACATCAAGATCGAGGGCATCACCGAAGAGATCATGAAGGTCGCGCTCGGACAGGCCAAGGAAGGCCGCATCCATATTCTGGGTGAGATGTCGAAGGCGCTCACGGCCGCCCGCGCCGAGCTCGGCGAGTACGCGCCGCGCATCGAGACCTTCAAGATCGCCACCGACAAGATCCGCGAAGTGATCGGCACCGGCGGCAAGGTGATCCGCGAGATCGTCGAGAAGACCGGCGCCAAGGTCAACATCGAGGACGACGGCACCGTCAAGGTCGCCTCCAACGACGGCGAGGCGATGAAGGCCGCCATCAAGTGGATCAAGTCGATCGCTTCCGATCCGGAAGTTGGCCAGATCTACGAAGGCACCGTGGTCAAGGTGATGGAGTTCGGCGCGTTCGTGAACTTCTTCGGCGCCAAGGACGGTCTCGTCCACATCAGCCAGCTCGCCGTCCAGCCGCGTGCAGAAGACCTCCGACGTCGTCAAGGAAGGCGACAAGGTCAAGGTCAAGCTGCTCGGCTTCGACGATCGCGGCAAGACGCGGCTGTCGATGAAGGCCGTCGATCAGACGACCGGCGAGGACCTTGAAGCCAGGCAGAAGCCAGAGGCGGTCCCCGCGCAGGCCGCCGGCGAGTAGATCCTGAAACGGGACGCAATAAAAAAGGGCGGCTTTTCGGCCGCCCTTTTGTTTTGGTTGGCGATCTGATTACGCCGCGATGTCGAACCGGTCGGCGTTCATGACCTTGGTCCAGGCCGCCACGAAATCCCTGGCGAACTTCTCCTTGGCGTCGGTGCTCGCATAGACCTCGGCGAACGCCCTCAACTGCGAATGCGAGCCGAAAATCAGATCGACACGCGTGCCGGTCCACTTGGCCGCTTTGGTCTTGCGGTCGCGGCCTTCGTAGGTGCCGTCGGCGGCCGGCTGCCAGACCGTGCGCCATGTCGAGCAGGTTGACGAAGAAGTCGTTGCTCAGCGTGCCCGGCTTCTGGGTGAAGACGCCATGCTTCGACTGGCCGGTATTGGCGCCGAGCACACGAAGGCCGCCGACGAGAACCGTCATCTCGGGCCCGGTCAGCCTGAGCAATTGCGCGCGGTCCACCAGCGCCTCCTCCGGCGCCATGAACTGCTGCTTCGCGCCGATGTAGTTGCGGAAGGCGTCGGCCCGCGGTTCGAGCGGAGCAAAGGACTCGACATCGGTCTGATCCTGCGAAGCATCCGCGCGGCCCGGCGTGAACGGAACCTTCACGTCGATACCGGCGTCCTTGGCGGCTTTTTCGATCGCCGCACAGCCGCCGAGAACGATCAGATCGGCAAGGGAAACCTTCTTGCCGAACTCCTTCTGGATCGCTTCGAGTTTTCCGAGAACAGTCTTGAGCTCGGCCGGCTGGTTGACCTCCCAGTCCTTCTGCGGGCTCAGCCGAATACGCGCGCCGTTTGCGCCACCGCGCTTGTCGGAGCCGCGGAACGTCGATGCCGACGCCCATGCGGTCGAGACCAACTGCGGCACCGACAGGCCTGAGCCAAGAATCTTCGTCTTCAGCGCGGCAACGTCCTGTTCCCCGATCGGCGGATGATCGACGGCCGGAATCGGATCCTGCCAGATCAGCGTTTCCTTCGGCACCAGCGGGCCGAGGTAGCGCGCGATCGGACCCATGTCGCGGTGCGTGAGCTTGAACCACGCCCGCGCGAAGGCGTCGGCGAACTGGTCCGGATGCTGATGGAAACGCCGCGAGATCTTCTCGTAGGCGGGATCGAAACGCAGCGACAGGTCGGTGGTCAGCATGGTCGGCACATGCTTCTTCGAATTGTCGTAGGCGTCGGGGATGGTGGCCTCGGCACCCTTGGCCTGCCACTGCTTGGCGCCGGCCGGGCTCTTCGTCAGTTCCCACTCGTATTTGAACAGGTTGTCGAAGAAGGCATTGCTCCATTTCGTTGGCGTCTGCGTCCAGGTGACTTCCGGCCCGCCGGTGATGGCGTGGGCTCCGACGCCGGTGCCGTGCGTGCTCTTCCACCCCAGGCCCTGATCTTCGAGGGCGCCACCTTCCGGGGCCGCTCCCACCAGCGAAGGATCGCCGGCGCCGTGGGTCTTGCCAAAGGAGTGGCCGCCGGCGATCAGCGCGACGGTTTCCTCGTCGTTCATCGCCATGCGGAAGAACGTTTCGCGGATGTCCTTGGCGGCTGCGACCGGGTCCGGATTGCCGTTCGGGCCTTCCGGATTGACGTAGATGAGCCCCATCTGCACGGCACCGAGCGGTTCGGCGAGCTGGCGTTCGCCGCTGTAACGTTCATCACCGAGCCATGTGCCCTCGGGGCCCCAGTAGAGTTCTTCGGGCTCCCAAACGTCGGCGCGGCCGCCGGCAAAGCCGAAGGTCTTGAAGCCCATGGTCTCCAGCGCGACGTTGCCTGCCAGAACCATCAGGTCGGCCCACGAAATCTTGCGGCCGTACTTCTGCTTGATCGGCCACAGCAGCCGGCGCGCCTTGTCGAGGTTGGCATTGTCGGGCCAGCTGTTGAGCGGCGCGAAGCGCTGCTGACCGGCGCCGGCGCCGCCGCGGCCGTCGGTGGTGCGATAGGTGCCCGCGCTGTGCCAGGCCATACGGATCATCAGGCCGCCATAGTGACCGAAGTCAGCCGGCCACCAGTCCTGCGAGGTCGTCATCAACGCCTGCAGGTCCTTGATCACGGCGTTCAGATCGAGCGACTTGAATTCCTTGGCGTAATCGAACGCCTTGCCCATCGGATCCGACAAGGTGGAATTCCGATGCAGAACGGAAATGTCCAGCGTGTCCGGCCACCAGTCACGGTTAAAGTGGCCGTGTGTCCCGCCCGTAAACGGGCACTTCGTTTTGTCGTCCATGATCGTCTCCTCTTGTGGTCCGGGAGTTTCGCCCTGAGCCATCCAAATTCAACTCTACGCAGCCCTTTCCATCAGGTAAAGTAGAGTTTAATGATGGCAGCGATAGGATAATCTGATGATCAACATCACGATGCGGCAGCTTCGCTATTTCGACGCCCTGGCACGTCACGGCCATTTCGGCCGGGCGGCAGAAGCCTGCGCAATCTCGCAGCCGGCCCTGTCGATGCAGATCAAGGAAATGGAGGAAGCCCTCGGCGGCGTGCTGCTGGAGCGCAGCGCGCGACAGATCGCGTTGACCACGTTCGGCGAGGAGCTGTTGCTCCGCGTCCGCGATATCCTGCGGTCGGTCGACGAGCTCGGCGACTTCGCGCGCGCCACACGCGACCGGCTTGCGGGACGGTTGCGCGTCGGCATGATTCCAACGGTCGCGCCCTATCTGTTGCCCAAGATCGTCGAGAACCTGGCGCGTCTGCACCCGGAACTCGACATTCACGTCCGCGAGACGCTGACGGCGAAGCTGGTCACAGAAGTCGCCGAAGGCCGGCTTGATACCGCCATCGTAGCGCTGCCGGTGTCCGAACCTTCGCTGACCGAGATCGCCTTGTTCCGGGAAAATTTCCTGCTGGTCCGGCCCGGCGAGCAGGAGGGTATGCCGGTGCCGAGCCGCGAGACCTTGCGCGAAATGAAGCTGCTGCTGCTGGAAGAGGGTCACTGTTTCCGCGATCAGGCGCTGTCGTTCTGCAACATGCGCACCTCGCCGCCGAGGGAGGTGCTCGACGCAAGCTCGCTGTCGACGCTGGTTCAGATGGTGGGCGCCGGCATCGGCGTGACTTTGATTCCAGAAATGGCCGTGGAAGTCGAAACACGCTCCGCCTCCGTCTCCGTCGCGCATTTCAAGAATCCGCAGCCCTCGCGCACCATCGGCATGGTCTGGCGTAAGACCAGTCCATTGGCGCGGCAGCTCCTGCAAATCTCCGACGTCGTATGCCTCTCGGCCGGCAAGAAGCGCGGGCGGCAGGTGAGCGAACCTGTTTCGCGCCGCGTCACGGCTTGAACGTCATGATGATACAAGACCTTGCGATCCGCCCTGCTGTGAGGAGCGAATACGACGAGATCGGCCGTGTCTGGATGGAGAGCTGGGTCTCGACCGGGCTCGATACGGCAAGCGATGGGCTGCTTGCAAATCTGCGCACGCGGATTCCGCAGGAGATCGAGAAAGGCTGGAGCCTTTTTGTCGCCGCCGGTGGCGGCTCCATCGCCGCCATGCTGGCGCTGCATCTGCCGAAGATGTACCTCGATCAGCTTTTCGTCGCGCCGGAATATCAGGGGCGCTCGCTCGGCCGCCGATTGCTGGCTTTCACGCGAACGCAATTGCCGGACGAAATATGGCTGCGCTGCGTCCGCGAAAACGAAAAGGCCTGGCACTGGTACGAGCGCGAAGGCTTTGTATTCGAGCGCGAGGCGCCAGAACCGGCGATCAACCGTATGATGAAATATTATCGATGGAAGAAGGCGACATAAATCCATCGCTCGTCTTGCGGTAGCATCCTGCACGCTTTAGAGCAGCGAAGAGGACGGGCTATCCGGCTGCCTTGCTCGTGGCCTATTGACGAATAGACTGCGTCCAATCAACGGGAGGCCAGGTCATGATGAAACTCTATTGGTCGCCGCGCTCGCGGTCGTTTTCCGCGCTTTGGCTGATGGAAGAAACCGGCCAGCCCTATGAGCGCGTGCTGACCGACATCACCAAAGGGGCGCAAAAGACGCCGGAATATCTCGCGATCAATCCGATGGGCAAGGTGCCGGCGCTAAGGGACGGCGAGGCCACGCTCGCGGAAGCCGCCGCGATCTGCGCCTATGTCGCCGAGCGCTATCCGCAGGCCAAGCTCGCGCCGCCTGTCGGCGATCCCCTGCGCGCGAAATATCTCTACTGGCTGTTTTTTGGGCCGGGCTGCGTCGAGCCGGCGATGGTGCAGGTGGCAACCAAGATCGAGTTGAATCCGGTCGCCGCCGGCTGGGGCAATGCGCAACGGGTCTACGACGTGCTCGACACCGCGCTGGAAAAGGGACCGTGGATTCTCGGCGAGAATTTTTCCGCGGCCGACATCGTGATCGGCTCAGGGCTGAATTTCTCGATCCGGCAGTTCAAGATGATGCCGACGCGCCCGTCCTTCGACCGCTATCTCGACGCCTGCGCAGGCAGGCCGGCCTTTCAGCGCGCGACCGCGCTCGCGGCGGGATGACGACCAGCCCGAAGGGAGCTACCTAGCCTGGGACGACGCGGGGATCCACGTCCTGCGCGTAGTCGACGCCTTCAATGCCGAATCCGAACAGGCGGAGGAATTGGCGCTTGTATTCCGCGAGGTCCGCCAGTTCGGCGAGCGTTTCGGTGGAGAGCAAAGGCCAGCGTCGGCGTACTTCCGCCTGGACGTCGGGCGAGAGTTCCCAGTCGTCGACCCTGACGCGCTGCGCCTCGTCAAGTTCGACACCCGGGCCGAGGCGTGTCCTGAACAGGCGATCGATCTGCTCGATGCAGCCTTCGTGGAGCCCGAGTTGCTTCATCACCCTAAACAGCACTGTGCCATAGAGCGGCACCACCGGAATGGCTGAACTCGCCTGGGTAACCACCGCCTTCAGCGCCACCACTCGGGCCGCGTCCGGGCCGAGCCGTCCACGGATCGCTTCCGCCTTGCTGTCGAGATCGGCCTTGGCGCGACCGAGTGTGCCATTCCAGTAGATCGGCCAGGTCAGCTCGCTGCCGATATAGGTGTAATTGAGCGTCCGAAAACCAGGGGCAAGGACACCGGCATCGGCAAGCCGGTCGATCCAGCGCTTCCAGTCATCGCCGCCCATCACCGCGACCGTGGCCGTCGCTTGATCCTCGCTCGCAGGCTCCAGGGTCGTCTCGAAAGACCTCGCCGGTCTCGGTGTCGAGGGTCTTGATCTCGACCGGAGCGCCCAGCGGCTTGATGACCGAGCGATAGGTCTTGCCAGTCTCCGGATCTGTCCGGACTGGCGCGGCCATGCTGTAGACCAGCATATCCAGCTGTCCGAATTTTTCGCGGACACGGTCGATGAAGTCTTTCTTCACCTCGTCGGAGAAGGCGTCGCCCTCCAAGGTGAGGGGAGACCGTCCGATCTTCCCGGCTTCGATCTCGAACGCGCGGTTGTTGTACCAGCCGGCGCTGCCGGTTCGATTTGCTGTCGGCTCGCGCTCCAACGACACGCCGATGGTCTCCGCGCCGCCTGCGAAGGTCGCGACGATGCGGCTCGCGAGGCCATATCCTGTCGAGCAGCCCAGCACGGCAACGCGCCTGGGGCACTCCGTTATGGGGCCCTGGCGGAGAACATAAGCGATTTGCTCGCGGACATTCTTGGCGCAGCCGACAGGATGTGCGGTCGTGCAGATAAAGCCTCGCACGCGCGGTTCAATAATCATAGTAGTGCCCACTTTCCGAAGTTCGTGCTCCATCGCAGCACCCACTTTCACGAACTTCGGAAAGTCATGGGCACTAGCAAGACATATCAATTCTAGTGCCGCTTTTCTATTTGAAGTTCCTGGATCGAACTCGCCGCTTGTGGTGCAGGAACTTCAAATAGGCGGCACTAGTGGAGTGGATTTGACATTCGCTACCCATCTGGCCGCAAGTTCGTCAAGCGAATGTCAAATCCAAAACTCCACTAGAAACCTATCTTTGCTAGTGGTCCTTTTGATTCTAACATTCGCAAAAATGGCTGCTGAGACGGGATGCGAATGTTAGAATCGGACCACTAGCCCCGTTTTGAATCGCGAATCACGCATCCAGCCGCTTGAACACCAGGGTCGCGTTGGTGCCGCCGAAGCCAAAGGAATTCGACAAGACGGTGCCGAGCTTGGCGTTATCGATGCGCTTGCGCACGATCGGCATGTCGGCGAAAATCGGATCGAGCTCGGTGATATGGGCGCTTTCGCAGATGAAGCCGTTGTTCATCATCAGCAGCGCATAGATCGCTTCCTGTACTCCGGTCGCGCCGAGCGAATGGCCGGTCAGCGCCTTGGTTGCGGAAATCGGCGGGCATTTCTCGCCGGTCCCGAATACCTTGCGGATGGCCTCGATCTCCGGCGGGTCGCCGGCCGGCGTCGAGGTGGCGTGGGGATTGATGTAGTCGATCTTGGTTTTGACGGTCGAAAGCGCCATCCGCATGCAGCGCTCGGCGCCTTCGCCGGACGGCGCGACCATGTCGTAACCGTCCGATGTGGCGCCATAGCCGACGATTTCGCCGTAGACGCGCGCGCCGCGCGCCTTGGCGTGCTCGAGTTCTTCCAGCACCACCACGCCGGCGCCGCCGGCGATGACGAATCCGTCGCGACTGATGTCGTAGGGCCGCGAGGCGGTTGCGGGCGTGTCGTTGTATTTCGACGACATCGCGCCCATCGCGTCGAACAGCACCGACAGGCTCCAGTCCAGTTCCTCGCAGCCGCCGGCAAAAATGATGTCCTGCTTGCCGATCTGGATGGTTTCGTAGGCGTTGCCGATACAATGATTTGAGGTCGCGCAGGCCGACGAGATCGAATAGTTCACGCCCTTGATCTTGAACCAGGTGGCGAGCGTCGCGGATGCCGTCGAGGACATCGCCTTCGGCACGGCGAACGGACCGACGCGCTTCGGTCCCTTGGTGCGCGTGACATCGGCCGATTCGACGATGGTACGCGCCGACGGGCCGCCCGAACCCATGATGATGCCGGTGCGCACATTGGAGACATCGGACGGATCAAGGCCCGCATCCTGGATCGCCTGCTCCATCGCGACATGATTCCAGGCCGCACCTTCCGCCAGAAAACGCATCGCGCGCCGGTCGATCACGCCGGCCGGGTCGAGCGTGGGTGCGCCCTGCACCTGCGAACGGAAGCCCATCTCGGCGTATTTTTCCGCGCGCGTGATTCCCGACCTGGCCTCGTGCAGGCTCGAAAGCACTTCCTGGGTGTTGTTTCCGATCGATGAGACGATGCCCATCCCCGTGATCACAACCCGCCTCATGACCGCCTCACCCTATAAACGTTGTCTCTTCTGCGACGTCTGTGGCCAAACTACTAAAGGTCTTCTCGACCCAATAAAAAGTTCATGTTCCGGGCTGCACCGTGGCATCCTGCTTGAACAGCCCGACCTTCAGATCCTTGGCGCGATAGATAATCTCGCCATCCATGGAAAGCCAGCCGTCGGCGATCCCCAGCACCAGCTTCGATCGCATCACGCGCTTGATGTCGATGTTGTACACAACCTTGCGGACGTTCGGCAGCACCTGGCCGGCGAGCTTCAACTCGCCGAGCCCGAGCGCCCGGCCGCGCCCTTCGCCGCCGCACCAGCCGAGGTAGAAGCCGACCATCTGCCACATCGCGTCGAGGCCAAGGCAGCCGGGCATCACAGGGTCGTTCTTGAAGTGGCACCCGAAGAACCAGAGATCCGACTTGACGTCGAGTTCCGCGCGGATCAGGCCCTTGCCGAATTCGCCGCCCGTTTCGGTGATTTCGGTGATGCGATCGAACATCAGCATCGGCGGCAACGGCAGCTGGGCGTTCCCGGGGCCGAACAGCTCGCCACGGGCGCATGCCAGCAAATCCTCGTATTCGTAACCGCCGCGCCGATCCAGCATGATGCCAGCCTTTGTCAAAATTCTCGATGAAGCATAAGGCTAAACGAACCCGTCGAGGCGGGGAATCGGCGCCTGTTGTGCGGATTGGCCCTTAACTCTCCGCAGGCCGGGAAACCCTGCGGCAGCCGGCGTTTGCCGATGCCAATCCGGTGTTAACCGAAGGCGGCCGCTCTCTAACACAGGGCCTGCGGACGGCAAAGCAGGCGGCCGAGGCAAATAGCCGCTTGCAGGCCCGCTTGCAGACCCCTTACGCAGGTCTGCCCCTCAGCTTTCTAGTTGCGAAAAACTTGCATCTGCGGCCGATCCTCCTTATATTTCGAGAGAATATTGCGGTTCTTGACAGAGTTTGACGTTGAAAATGAGCGACAACGGTCCACTTTTGAATGGCGAATCCGCGGGTACCGAGCCCAGGGCGACCGGGCGCGAGCCGATGTTGACCGGCTGTCCGTGGCATGACGTCAATGAAATGTTGCAGGCTGCCGGCCTGCGGCCGACCCGCCAGCGGATGGCGCTGGGCTGGCTGTTGTTTGGCAAGGGTGCACGCCACCTGACCGCCGAAATGCTCTACGAAGAAGCGACGCTGGCGAAGGTTCCGGTGTCGCTGGCCACCGTCTACAACACGCTCAACCAGTTGACCGATGCAGGCCTGCTGCGCCAGGTCAGCGTCGATGGCACCAAGACCTATTTCGACACCAACGTGTCGGCGCATCATCACTTCTATCTCGAGAACAACCACGAGCTGGTCGATATCGAAGACCCGCATCTGGTGCTGCAGAAGATGCCCGAGGTGCCCGAGGGCTACGAGATCGCGCGGATCGACATGGTCGTGCGCCTGCGCAAGAAGCGCTAATCGTCATCCTGGCCAAGCCACCGGATCGCGCGAATGCGCGCCCGATGACAGGCTCCGCGCGAGCCAGGATCCATAACCACAAATGCCGATTGTTCGAGAAAGGCGCCCGACCGCTTGCCCGATCGAAGAGGCACGGCGTATGGGTTCCTGCTTCCGCAGCGACGACGTGAGAACAACTCAATCCACCTTTTCGTCGGCGTAGACGCCCCAGAGGCGCTGCTGTTCGATCCAGCCATCGAAGCCGTTGCCGGCGACGTGACACCAGCCGGCCGCACAATGCTTGACCTGCGCGACCACGCCGGCCTGCAGGCGGGCGGTCACGGCGCTGGTCGTATCGGCCCGCTCGTAGAGCGAGGCGAGGTCGTCCTTGTTCTTCATGGTGATGACCGCGGTGCGGCGGCCCGACAGCAGCGAGTGATAGACCCACCCCTCGGCGCCCTCGGAATCGCGAACCCGGCGCCAGTTCTCGAACTCGGCCGTGATCTCGACCGGCAAGCCCGAGCGGGTGTAGACCCAGGCTACGTCATTGTCCTTGGTCGGACCGGCGCGGACATTCACATGGTCGGATTTGAGGCTGACGTAACGCGGCACTGGCAACCCGCTGGTCGTCAGCGCGGAATCCTTGGCCGAAGCGGCGACGATACCCGACACGCAGAGCAGGCCAACAAAAAGCGCCTGCGAACAAAAACGCCCCAACTCCATCAACGCGTCTCCGACACCCCATCGGCTCAAATTCTTCGAGCCGCCGACCCCAAACCCCGCTGCCGACCCGCTTACCCCGGGCTTAAATTCCGGCCTCACCTCGCGGGTTCTTGTTTTGGCCCGGTCTTCTGCTAGAGAGGACCGAAAGGCACGACACAGAGAGCCCGCCGGGAAGCTTTAAGGAAACGCCCGGACTACGTGGCAGCGGCAGTGTCGAACACCCGGGTTAATGAGGTCTGAACAAACCTCATGAGAGCAGGACATGTCTGTTAGGAAAAAGCCTCTCGTTGTCGTCACGCGCAAGCTTCCGGACTCGATCGAGACCCGGATGCGCGAACTGTTCGACGCGCGGCTCAATCTCGACGATACGCCGCTGACGCAGGAGCAGTTGGTCGACGCGGTCCGCGCCGCCGATATCCTGGTTCCGACTGTCACCGACCACATCAATGAAGACGTGCTCAACCAGCCGGATTCCCGGCTGAAGCTGATCGCCAATTTCGGCAATGGCGTCGACAATATCGACGTCACGGCAGCGCATGCGCGCGGCATTACCGTGACCAATACGCCGAAGGTACTAACCGAAGACACCGCCGATATGACCATGGCCCTGATCCTGGCTGTGCCGCGCCGGATGATCGAGGGCGCTTCCATTCTCACCGACGGCAAGAATTGGGCGGGCTGGTCGCCGACCTGGATGCTCGGCCATCGCCTCGGCGGCAAGCGGCTCGGCATCGTCGGCATGGGCCGGATCGGACAGGCCGTCGCACGCCGCGCCCACGCTTTCGGCCTGCAGATCCACTATCACAACCGCCGCCCGGTCGCCCCGCGCATCGCCGAGGAACTCGGCGCGACCTATTGGGAAAGCCTCGACCAGATGCTGGCGCGGATGGACATCATCTCGGTGAATTGTCCGCACACGCCGGCGACATTCCACCTGCTCTCGGCGCGACGACTGAAGCTGATCCGCAAGGACGCCTACATCGTCAACACCGCGCGCGGCGAGGTGATCGACGAGGAGACGCTGACCAAGCTGATCGAGGGCGGCGAGATCGCCGGCGCCGGCCTCGACGTGTTCGAGCATGAACCCGCGGTCAGTCCGAAACTGGTTCGGCTGGCGAAAGCAGGCAAGGTGACGCTGATGCCGCACATGGGCTCAGCCACCATCGAAGGCCGCGTCGAAATGGGCGAGAAGGTGATCATCAACATCCGCACCTTCCTCGACAATCACAAGCCGCCGGATCGCGTGCTGCCCAGCATGCTGTGACGGCCTGGGTTTGACGCCGATCGCTATCTCGACTCGCTTCGTTCGCGCTTGCGCCATTCACCGACAAACGCAGTGAAGGCGGCTGGCGCCGGCTCGGGTAATACAGAAACGGTCCGGGAAACGGCGCGTACCAACCCTCCCCGACCCTCCCCCTTTCAGGACCCCTTTCAGGGAGAGGAAGTGCACCTACGCTAGATCAGCCACCCAACCTGATCACCCATCAACGATGTGCGCTCAAATCGGTGATCACAAGCGCATCGCCGTTGAGCGGATTGAGCGGATCGCGCGCGTAGCGCAGCGTTTCGAACCGCATCGATCGCGCATCCACCATCAACAGCCGCCCGACCAGCCCCTCGCCGAAACCGACGATTTCGCGAATTGCTTCCAGCGCCATCATCGAACCGAGCATGCCGGCGAGCGCGCCCATCACGCCGGCCTCCGCGCAGGTCGGCACCGTGCCCGGCGGCGGCGGCTCCGGAAACAGGCAGCGATAGGTCGGATTGAATTCTCCGTCGGCGTTTTTCTCATGCGCGCGAAGCGTCGTCAGCGAGCCGTCGAACATGCCCAGCGCCGCCGTGATCAACGGCTTGCCCGCCAGGAAGCACGCATCGGAAACGAGATAGCGGGTGTCGAAATTGTCGGAGCCATCGAGCACCAGATCGTAACTGCCGATCAGTTCGAGCGCATTGGTCGCGTTCAATCGCGTGGCGTGCGCGGCAAATTTGACATGGGGATTGAGGTCGGCGATGCGCTCGGCGGCGCTATCGACTTTCTGCTTGCCGACATCGAAGGTGTCGTGAATGATCTGGCGCTGCAGATTGGAGAGCGACACGGCGTCGTCATCGACCACGCCCAGGGTGCCGACGCCCGCAGCCGCCAGATACATCAGCGCCGGCGCGCCAAGTCCGCCCGCGCCGATCACCAGAACGGAGGCCTCCTTCAAGGCAAGCTGGCCGGGCCCGCCAACCTCGCGCAGCACGATATGGCGGGCATAGCGTTCGAGTTCTTCAGAACTCAACATGGCGTCAATCTGCCCTTTGCTCCGGCCGTCTTTTGCTGAACCCTCAAATTTGCTGAACCCCAATTGGTTGAACCGCTCGGCCGTTGGTGCCGACCCAACAGATGTGCTTAATTCGGCCTGCGTCAATGGATTTGAGAATTGTCATGAGATCGATGCTGACCGCAACATTGATATTCGTGGCTGCGATAGCCTCCGCGGCGGCCCAAGTGACGCCGGCCGCCAAATCGAGGCAGGCCGCAACCCGCCCTGCCCTGCAATCTCCTGCCGATACGGCCAATGCGCTGGGCCAGGGCGAACGCCTCGCAATCCAGTCCGACCTCGCCTGGGTCGGCCAGTACAACGGCGCGATATCCGGCGACGTCAGCGAGCGGATGGTCGAGGCGATCAAGGAATTCCAGAAGGCCGGCGGCGGCAAGCCGACCGGCGTGCTCAATCCGAAGGAACGCAGTGTGCTGGCCGAGACCGGGCGGCGGCGGCGGGAAAATGCCGGCTGGAAAATCGTGACCGATGCGCCGACCGGCGCGCGGTTGGGCATCCCGACCAAACTGGTGCCGCAGCAGATCTCCGACGCCAACGGCACGAAATGGAGTTCGCCGACCGGGACCATCCAGGTTCTGCTGACGCGACGCAAGGAAGCCAACCCGACCACGGCCAAGCTCGCCGACCGGGAAAAGAAGGAGCCCGCCGGGCGTACCGTCGACTACACGGTGGTCAAGCCGGAGTTCTTCGTGCTGTCGGGTTTGCAGGGTCAGAAAAAATTCTATGTGCGCGGCACCTTCAAGGGCGATGAGGTCCGTATCCTCACCCTCCTTTACGATCAGGCAACCGAGAACACGGTCGAGCCCGTCGTGATCGCGATGTCGAGCGCCTTCAATCCCTTCCCGGCCAATGCCGGCCCACCGCCGCGCAAGACCGTCGACTACGGCACCGGCGTGGTGGTGACCGAGGATGGCGCGATCGTGACCGACCGCCAGATCACCGACGGCTGCATCGCCATTACAATTCCGCCGTTCGGCAATGCCGACCGCGTTGCCGAGGACAAGGATCACGATCTGGCGCTGTTGCGCCTCTATGGCGTGCGCGGATTGAAGCCGCTTGGTCTTGCCTCCAATCCGTCCGACAGGGCAAACGTCGAATTGACCGGCATCTCCGACCCGCAAAATCAGGCCGGCGGTCGTCTCGCGACCACCGTCAGGGCAGCGATGACGCCGGTCGCGGGCGGCGGCGACGTTGCCCTTTCGCCGACCCCGGCGATCGGCTTTTCCGGCGCGGCCGCGCGCGACGAAGGCGGCACGTTTGCGGGCCTCGCGCTGTTGAAGCCGGCGGTGGTCGCAGGCTCCGCCACGACAGCTCCGGCGCAGTCCGTGCTGGTGCCGGCCGAAACGGTGCGTGATTTCCTGAAGGCGAATGGCGTCACCGCGGCCGGCGGATCGCCGGATGCAGCCGCGTCCGTGGTGCGGGTGATCTGCGCCAGGAAGTAATCAACGTTACGTTTCAGGTTTTCGAGATCACTTCTGGCACTTCGGGCACCAGAACGTTGACCGTCCGTTCTGGGTGAACCTGCGGACGATGCCGCCGCAGCCTTTGCTCTGGCATTTTTCGCCTTCGCGGTCGTAGACCTGGAACGAGTGCTGGAAATAGCCGAGCTCGCCGGTGGTCTGGCGATGATCCCGCAGCGACGAGCCGCCTGCTTTGATGGCCTGATTGAGCACGGCGTGAATCGCCTCCACCAGGCGTCGCGCGTGATCGGTCGTCTCGCCCTTTTTGGTGGCGAGCGTCGCGGCCAGACGCCGCGGCGACAGATGCGCGCGAAACAACGCCTCGCAGACGTAGATGTTGCCGAGGCCCGCGACGACGCGCTGGTCCAGCAACGCCGCCTTCAGGCTGGTCTTCTTGTTGGCGCAGGAGCGCGCCAGCATGTCGGCATCGAACTCATTGCCGAGCGGTTCGGGGCCGAGGCCCTTCAGCAGCGGCTCCTCCTCGATCGCCCGGCGGCCAATGATTTTCATGTAGCCGAACCGGCGTGGATCGTTGAACACGATTACAGCGCCCGATGACATGTGAAACACCACGTGATCGTGGGCGCGATCCTCAGCTCGGGGATGATGAAACTCGCCCGGCGTATGGCCGTTGCCGTCGTTGACGACACGGAAAGATCCGGACATGCCCAGATGCATCAGAAGCACATCGCCGGAGGAGAGATCAGCCATCAGGTATTTGGCGCGGCGGCCGAGGCCGGTCACGGTTTGGGCCTCAAGGCGCGCGACAAAATCCTTCTGGAACGGAAACCGCAGATCCTTGCGCCGGACTTCGGCCCTCACGATTTTGGCACCTTCCATGGCCGGCTGCAGGCCGCGGCGGACGGTTTCGACTTCAGGTAGTTCGGGCATATCGGTGGATTTCCGCGGCTAGGCCGACACAATTTCGCTGCGAGGTTCGCTGCACTGAAGGCGATTATAGAAGGGATCGGCGGTCGAAGATTCTCAAGAACGATCCGCACGAATTGTGACCGCATGACTGCCTGGCAAGATTAACCAAACCGCACGCCGTGCAGTCCCTTTAACGATCATGCGGCTCTGCTTGTAGCGCGCTCCAACCAGCCGCGCTATGGTCCCGAAATGGAGAGAAGTGGATGAACCAACCGGACGAAACCACGCATTTTGGCTTCAGGGATGTGCCCCTGGGCGGCAAGCAGACACTGGTCAACGACGTCTTTCACAGCGTGGCGCGGCGCTACGACCTGATGAACGACCTGATGTCGGCCGGGCTGCATCGCGTCTGGAAAGACCTGATGATCAACGCGCTCAATCCGCCACGCTCCGCGACGCCCTTTGCACTGCTCGACGTCGCCGGCGGCACCGGTGATATTGCTTTCCGCGCCGCGAAAGCGGCCGGACCCAACTTCAAGGCGACCGTGTGCGACATCAACTCCGAGATGCTGGCGGTCGGCCGCGAACGCGCCGCGACACGCCATCTCGACGACCGGGTGTCGTTTGTCGAAGGCAATGCCGAGGAGCTTGCGTTTCCGAATGCGACCTTCGATGCCTACACCATCGCCTTTGGCATTCGCAACGTGCCGCGGATCGATCGCGCGCTGGGAGAGGCGTTTCGCGTGCTGCGGCCGGGCAGCCGATTTCTGTGTCTTGAATTCTCGACCGTCGACGTGCCGGGGCTCGATCGGATCTACGATCTGTTTTCGTTCAAGGTGATCCCGCCGCTCGGCCGCGCCGTGACCGGCGACGCCGAGTCCTATCAATATCTCGTGGAATCGATCCGCCAATTTCCGAAGCCCGGCGCTTTCGCGGAGATGATTGGCCACGCCGGCTTTTCCCGCGTCACCTGGCAGAGCTTTTCGGGCGGGATCGTGGCCTTGCATTCGGGCTGGCGTCTGTGATTTCAGCAACGTTCCACATCGCGCGGCTCGTCCGCGCCGCGTTTGTGTTTGCGCGTGAAGGCGTCTTCGGCGCTGTCGATCCGTCTCTGGTGCCACCCTCCGGGCAACTGGCGTTGCGCCTGGCCCGGATACTGGAGCGCCCCGGCGCCAAATCAGGCCCGCGGCTGTCGCGCGCGCTGACTCGTCTTGGTCCGGCTTACCTCAAGCTCGGACAATTTCTTGCCACTCGGCCCGACGTGGTCGGCGTCGTGCTGGCGCGCGATCTCGAAAGCTTGCAGGACCGTCTGCCACCATTCCCGCAGGACGAGGCGGAGGCCGTGATCGCGACCTCGCTCGAACGCTCTATCAAACAGGCGTTTGTGAACCTGGGCCCGGCGGTCGCAGCCGCCTCGATCGCGCAGGTGCATCGCGGCAAAGTTACCTACAATGGCATCCACCGCGCGGTCGCGGTGAAGGTGCTGAGGCCCGATGTGGCCGCGCGTTTCCGCCGCGATCTCACCGATTTCTTCTTTGTCGCGCATCAGGCCGAAATCTATTCGGCCGAAGCGCGACGGCTGCGGCTGGTTGAAGTCATCAACACCATGTCGCGCTCGGTCACGATGGAGATGGACCTGCGCCTCGAGGCGGCGGCGATGTCGGAGATGGCGGAGAACACCCGCGACGATCCGGACTTCCGCGTGCCTACGGTCGACTGGGATCGCACCACCCATAATGTCCTGACCATGGAGTGGATCGACGGCATCGCGCTCTCCGACCACGTCCGGCTCGCGCAATCGAAGATCGACTTGGCGGACCTCGGCCGCAAGGTGATCCAGAGCTTTCTGCGCCACGCGCTGCGCGACGGTTTTTTCCACGCCGACATGCATCCCGGCAATCTGTTCCTCGACAGCGAAGGCCGGCTGGTCGCCGTCGACTTCGGCATCATGGGCCGCCTGGGCCTGAAGGAGCGGCGCTTCCTGGCCGAAATTCTTTTGGGTTTCATCACCCGCGACTATCGGCGCGTCGCCGAGGTGCACTTCGAGGCCGGTTACGTGCCGTCGCATCATTCGGTCGACAATTTCGCGCAGGCCATCCGCGCCATCGGCGAGCCGATCCATAACCGCACGGCGGAGGAAATCTCGATGGCGAAGCTGTTGACCTTGCTGCTCGAGGTCACCGGCCTGTTCGACATGCGCACGCGCCCCGAACTGATCCTGCTGCAAAAAACCATGGTGGTGGTGGAAGGTGTGGCGCGCGGCTTCGACCCGAAACTCGATATCTGGAAGGTCGCCGATCCCGTGGTCCGCGAATGGATCGAGCGCAACCTTGGCCCGATTGGCCGCATCCAGGGCGCCATGGCAGGCGCCGGCGAGCTTGGCCGTGTCGCCGCCAGCCTGCCTTCGCTGGCGACCCGGGCGGTGACCGTGCTGGAGCAGTTGGAGACCATGACGCGGGAGGGCCTGACGCTGTCGGCCGAGACCATCGCGGCCATGGGGCGGACTGAGGGCCGCAAGAGCCGCTGGCGGGCACTGGCGCTCTGGATCATCGCCCTGACTTTCATCGGAATTCTCTTCGCCATTCGCCAACTTTGATTGCAATGCAATCATTCTATTGATAGCATCGCTATCAATCTTTTGGCTAAGGGAGCCAGGAATGGCGAGCCTGACCATTCGAAAACTCGACGATGCGATTCGCGACGCCTTGCGGCTGCGGGCCGCGCGCAGCGGCCGTTCGGTCGAAGACGAGGTTCGGGTGATCCTGCGCGAGGCCGCGCAGGAGGGCGCTTCCGCGGCGCCCGCGGCCGCTCCACGCGCCACGACGCCGGCCGCTTCAACATCACCTTCCACGAGCGCCGACGGAATGCGGTCGCGGGTCACCCTGATCATCGGTGGCGGGATTGCGGCCTATAAGGCGCTGGACCTGATCCGGCGACTGAAGGAACGGCGCATTCACGTTCGCTGCGTCCTGACCCGGGCCGCGCAGCATTTCGTCACGCCGCTCACCGCCAGCGCGCTGTCGAACGAGCGCTGCTACACGGATTTGTTCGATCCCGAGAGCGAGTTCGACGCCGGACATATTCGGCTCGCGCGCGAGGCCGACCTGATCGTAGTGGCTCCGGCGACCGCCGACCTGATGGCCAAGATGGCGCATGGTGCGGCTGATGACCTCGCCAGCGCCATCCTGCTCGCCTCAGATGCGCCGATCTTGATCGCGCCGGCGATGAATCCGCTGATGTGGAACAATGCCGCGACCAGACGCAATGTCGCGACGCTTCAACGCGATGGCATCGCCATGATCGGGCCGAACGCCGGCGAAATGGCCGAAGCGGGCGAGGCCGGAATCGGCCGGATGGCGGAGCCTTTGGAAATTGCCGCCGCCGTCGAGCGCCTGTGGCATCCGCCGCAGCCAAAACCGCTGGCCGGAAAGCGCATCCTGATCACGGCCGGGCCGACACATGAACCGATCGACCCCGTGCGCTACATCGCCAACCGCTCCTCCGGCAAGCAGGGTTTTGCGATCGCCGCCGCCGCCCACGCCGCCGGCGCCGAGGTCATCCTGGTTTCGGGCCCGGTCGAACTCGATCATCCGGCCGGCGTCAGGGTGATTTCGGTGGAATCGGCGCGCGACATGCTGCAGCAGGTGGAAGCCGCACTCCCGGTCGATATTGCGATCTTTGCTGCAGCGGTCGCCGATTGGCGCGTCGCCCATGAGGGGGAGCAAAAATTGAAAAAGACGGCGACCGGCATGCCGCCGCTCCAGCTCATCGAAAATCCGGATATTCTGGCGACCATCTCACACCGAAAAGACGGGCGGCCGCCGCTCGTCATTGGATTTGCCGCCGAAACCGAACATCTGATCGAGAACGCCAAAACCAAACTCGCCCGCAAGGGCTGTGACTGGATTGTCGCCAACGACGTCTCGCCAGCCACCGGCGTGATGGGCGGCGATCGCAATACGGTTCATCTACTGACCCGCCATGGCGACAATATCGATGTCGATTCCTGGCCCGTCATGACCAAGGAAGAGGTTGCATCCGAATTGATTGCACATGTCGCCAAGGCTGTGGGCCAATCATCATGAGTGAGGCAGTGAAGATCGAAGTACTGCAGTTGCCGAACGGCGCCGGCCTCGCTCTGCCGGCCTACCAAAGCGCGCTGGCCGCGGGCCTCGACCTGCTCGCCGCAATTCCAGAAGACGCGCCGGTCATTCTCGCGCCGGGAAAATATGCCCTGGTTCCCACCGGGCTCGCGATCGCGCTGCCGCCGGGTTACGAGGCGCAGGTTCGGCCGCGCTCAGGGCTTGCGGCGAGGCATGGAGTTACCGTTCTGAACGCGCCTGGGACGGTGGACGCAGATTATCGCGGCGAAATCGGCGTACCCCTGATCAATCACGGCGAGGCGCCGTTTACGGTCCGGCGCGGCGAGCGCATCGCGCAGATGGTGATTGCGCCCGTAGTCCAGGCGGAACTGGTCCCGGTGACAACGCTATCCACCACCGCGCGCGGCAGCGGCGGTTTTGGCTCAACCGGCCGCTAGAACTCCGATTCCGAAGTTCGCAAGCGATCGCAGCAACCTCTGATGCGAACGTCGGAATCAAAGGAGTTCTAGCAAATATAGGTTTTGGGTAGCGGCTTTGAATTTGAAGTTCCTATAACGTACTTGCAGCGAAACTGCTGGGAACTTCAAATTCGCCGCACTAGCCCGGGGCATTTTCTTAAAAGACCGCTCGGACGCCAAGCTAATCCGTCATTTTTTGGTGGCACGATTTACGTTCACGATCTGGACTCTTACCCGTTAAGTCCCCTTGGCGATATTGTCGTTTGATTCGCGCACGGCGGGGGATTCGCCGGGCTTGATGTCGTGCGGATTGGGGTAATCATGTCAGGCGTAGTCGCGGCGATGCGCCGGACCCTGCTGTCGTGCACATTCCTCGCACGCGGCGGACGGGCAGCCTTGGGAACTTTCGTTGGCGCTGCCGCGCTGGGCCTTGCCCAGCCGGCACAGGCGGCCGACGTGTCTTTCCTGCACGCCATGACGGCCGTCCTCGCCGACCTGAACCATCAGGAGTTCGCGGCGCTGACGGCGGCGCTGTCGTTGCTCGGCTTTTCGGTCGTCGCCGCCATCCTCTTGATGCGAACGCGCCTGCGCGCGGCACAGAACGAGACCGGCCTGCGCAGCGAAATCCAGCGCCTGCACAACGAAGCCGACCGCTACCGCTCGCTGCTGTTTGCGGAACCCCAGGTCCTGATCGCCTGGCCCGCGGGCGAGGATCGGCCGCAGATCAGCGGCGACGTCGTCTCGCTCACCGCCCAGGAATCGCCGCAGCGCATCCTGGCGTTCGGAACCTGGCTACCACCGGCGCCGGCGCAGGAAATGGACCGCGCGATCGGCATTTTGCGCGAGAGCGGCGAAGGCTTTCTGCTTAACCTGACCACCTCGAGCGGGCACGTCGTGGAAGCCCTCGGCCGCGCCATCGGCGGCCAGGCCATTGTACGGATTCGCGAATTGTCCGGCGTGCGGCGGGAGCTGGCCGAGACCAATCTCCGGCACAAGGCCCTGCTGCAAGAGACCGAGATGCTTCGCGGCTTCGCCCAGGCCGCGCCCTGGCCAATCTGGGCCAAACGTCTCGATGGCGGCCTGCAATATGCCAACAGCGCCTATGCCAAGGCGGCGGACGCCGCCGACAGCCGGGATGCGATCGAACGCAACCTCGAACTGCTCGACAGCGGCGACCGCAGCGACATGGAGCGCGCACTGTACGAAACGGCGGCATTCAACGCGCGACTGCCTATCGTGGTCGGCGGCGAGCGGCGCTTTTACGACGTGCAGGCGCTCAACGTCGGCGGCGGCAGCGTCGGCATGGCGATCGACGCCTCGGAAGCCAATGCGTTGAGCGAAGCGCTGGTGCGGATGGCGGAAGGCCATCGCCGCACGCTCGATCAATTGTCGTCAGGCGTTGCGGTCTTCGACGGCCGCAGACGCCTCGCGTTCTATAACGATTCCTATCGCCGGCTGTGGGACCTCGACCGCGTCTTTCTCGACGGCAATCCCGACAATTCAAGCGTGCTCGACCGGCTTCGTGCCGCGCGCAAATTACCGGAGCAGCCGGATTTCCGGGCCTGGAAGGCGAGGCTGCATGAGGCCTATCGCGCCGTCGACGCAGAAAAGGACACCTGGTATCTGCCCGATGGCCGCGCTCTCAGCGTCGTCACCACGCCCAATCCGGAAGGCGGCGTCACCTATCTGTTCGACGATGTCACCGAAAGCCTGGATCTCGCGCGGCGGTTCGACGGCCTGATCCGCGTCCAGCGCGAAACGCTGGATAATCTCGCCGAAGCCGTCGCCGTGTTCGGCAGCAACGGCCGCGCGCAACTGTTCAATCCTGCTTTCGCCGGCATGTGGAAACTCTCGCCGGAGGCACTCGGCGAACAGCCGCATATCGATACCGTGGAAACCTGGTGCAAGCCGCTGTTCGACGATGCGGCGACCTGGCGCGTCATTCGTGAGGCGGTGACCCGGATCGGCAACCGGGTCGCGGTACCGCTCAAGCTTGAACGCAAGGACGGCAGCGTGCTGGACTGCATGACCATGCCGCTGCCCGACGGCGCCACCATGCTGACGTTCCAGGACATCACCGACACCGAAAACGTCGAGCGGGCGCTGCGCGAGCGCAACGAGGCGCTGGAGACCGCCGACCAGATGAAGGTGGATTTCGTCCACCACGTTTCCTACGAACTGCGCTCGCCGCTGACCACCATCATCGGGTTTGCGCACCTCCTGAACGACCCCACCACCGGGCCGCTGATGCCCAAGCAGGCCGATTATCTCAACTACATCACCGCCTCGACCAATTCGCTGTTCGCCCTCATCAACAACATTCTCGATCTCGCCAGCATCGACGCCGGCGCGATGACACTGGAAATCGGCCCGGTCGACATCCGCAAAGCGATCGACAATGCTGCCGAAGGCATTCAGGATCGGCTGGCCCGCGACCACATCGAACTCAAGATCGACGTCGATCCGAATATCGGAACCTTCGTCGCGGACGGCGGACGCGTGGTGCAGGTGCTCTATAACCTGCTCGCCAACGCCGTTGGCTTTTCACCGCAGGATTCCGTGATTACGCTGAGCGCCATGCGTACCGATCATCACGTAACCTTCGCCGTGACCGATCGCGGCCCGGGCATCTCGCCCGACGTCAAGGACAAGGTCTTCGACTGGTTCGAGAGCCATTCGAATGGATCGCGGCACCGTGGCGCTGAACTCGGCATGCCGCTGGTGAAATCCTTTGTTGAGCTGCACGGAGGCCGGGTGCGCGTCGATTCGATCATCGACAGGGGAACGACCGTGACCTGCGATTTCCCGGTCGAGCAGGCGGCGCAACGCAGCGCCGCGGAATGACCAGCCCTTCGACATTCTCGTTGGCGCTGGCAAACGAGACCGCGACCGCGAATCTCATGGCCGATCTTGCGCTGTTGATCGGCGCCGGCGACGTCATCACGCTTTCGGGCGACCTCGGCGCCGGCAAGACGGCCGCTGCCCGCGCGCTGATCCGTTATCTCGCCGACGATCCTGCAATCGAAGTTCCAAGCCCGACCTTCACGCTGGCGCAGAGCTACGACCTCGCCCCATTTCCGCTGATCCATGCTGATCTTTATCGCATCAACGATGCGACCGAATTGGAAGAGATCGGACTGTCGCCCTTGCCGGAGGGCGTCGTGACGCTGATCGAATGGCCGGAACGCGCGCCTTCCGCGTTGCCGCCGGACCGGATCGACATCGCGCTCAGCCATCGCCCGGCGCTGGGCTCGACGGCGCGCGCGGCCGAAATCACCGGCCACGGCAACGCCGCAGCCCAGGTCGCGCGGTTAGAGGTGCTGCGTCAGTTCCTTAACCTCGCCGGCTTTATCGACGCGAAACGACAGCGCATGCC
Organism: uncultured Alphaproteobacteria bacterium; assembly: GCA_963706265.1. Classification (GTDB taxonomy): domain Bacteria; phylum Pseudomonadota; class Alphaproteobacteria; order Rhizobiales; family Xanthobacteraceae; genus Bradyrhizobium. The sequence continues at coordinate 425,285 of CAVPLO010000001.1, forward strand.
CGGCGACGCCTCGACGCGATCCTATGCGCGGCTATACCGGGACGACAACGCGGTCATTCTCATGAATTCGCCGCGGCGACCCGATGGGCCGGCGATCTACGATGGCAAATCCTATAGCGCCGCGGTGCATCTGGCCGAAGACGTCAAGCCGTTCGTGGCGATCGCCAACGGCCTGCGCGAACGCGGGCTTTCAGCGCCCGCCATTCACCGCGCCGACCTCGATGCAGGCTTCCTGATCACCGAAGATTTCGGCCGCGAAATTTTTGTCGAGGGTGAGCCGCCGGGCCCGATCGCCGAACGCTACGAGGCCGCGACCGATACGCTCGCCATCTTGCATCGCGATCCGCTTCCAGACGTCCTGCCGGTCGCGCCGCAGATCAGCTACGCGATTCCTGTCTTCGACATCGACGCGATGATGGTCGAAATCGGGTTGATGCTCGAATGGTATCTGCCGGATCGCGGCACAGCGCCGCCGGACGCCGCGCGCGATGAGTTCGTGACGCAATGGCGTGACCTGCTCGGCAAGACCGCCGCCCTGCCCAAAACCTGGGCGCTGCGGGATTTTCATTCCCCGAACCTGATCTGGCTCGCCGAGCGATCGGGGATTTCGAAAGTTGGCGTGATCGATTTCCAGGACGCGGTGCTGGGACCGGCCGCTTACGACCTGGTTTCGCTTCTGCAGGACGCGCGGATCGATGTTCCGGAACAGCTCGAGCTGGCGCTGCTGACCCGCTATATCAAGGCGCGGCACGCATCCGACAATACGTTCGACCCGGCCGGTTTTGCCGAAAGCTACGCGATCATGTCGGCACAGCGGAACACGCGGCTGCTCGGCACCTTCGCCCGCCTCAACCGGCGCGACGGCAAACCGCAATATCTGCGGCATCAACCCCGGATCTGGACCTATCTGACGCGGTCATTGGGGCATCCGGTGCTTGCCGGCCTCCGTGGGTGGTACGACGCCCACGTCCCGCCGCCGACATCTAGCTCCTGATTTACCTGATATTAGCCATCTCCCGTCTATTCTGTCGGATGCTCCTGCCTGCAAGCATGGCCATGGTCATACTCGCGGGGGGCGGCTGCTTAAGGACGGAGTACGATGGTGACCGAGCGGCGCAGAGGCGAACGCATCATATTTGAGCGTGGATTTTCTGCCCACATGATGGGCATCGACGGCACGTGGCGCCGCGATTGCGTCATGGAAGATGTCTCCGAGACCGGCGCCAAGCTGACCATCGAGGGTTCGGTCGAAGGATTGCATCTGAAGGAATTCTTCCTGCTGCTGTCGTCGACGGGCCTCGCCTATCGCCGATGCGAACTCGCCTGGGTGAATGGCGACCAGATCGGCGTCAATTTTCTCAAGACCGGCGACAAGAAGAAAAAGTCGCGCAGGACGGCCGAAGCCTAGACCCTCATCGCCGTCTTACCACCGTCATATCGGGCGAATATGACGGTCGGCCAATACTGCGCCGCCCGAATCGCCGTGATATGATTCGAGGAATTGTCGCTGGCGGAAACCGCCAGAGCGAAGAATTTGAGAGCCGTCTGGTGGAGTGGATTTGACATTCGCTACCAATCTAGCCGCAAACCTGAAAAGCGGATGTCAAATCCGAAACTCCACCAGAAACATAGATTTGCTAACGGTCCTTTTGATTCTAACATTTGCAAAAGTGGCTGCTGTGAAGGGATGCAAATGTTAGAATCGGACCCCTAGAATGCCCGTCAAGCCCGACAAAGCCATGATCCTCGCTGCCGGTCTCGGCGTGCGGATGCGTCCTTTGACAGATCGGATGCCGAAGCCGCTGGTGTCCGTGGCAGGCCGTCCGCTGCTCGACCACGTGCTCGACAAACTCGGCGAGGCCAGCGTCGGCGAGGCGATCGTCAACGTCCACTATCTGCCCGACCAGATCATCGAGCATGTGGCGGGGCGCAAACGGCCCCACGTGATCATCTCGGACGAGCGCAACGAGGTGCTCGGCACCGGAGGCGGCGTCGTCAAGGCGCTGCCGCAATTGGGCGAGGCGCCGTTCTTCCACCTCAATGCCGATACGCTGTGGATCGACGGCGTGAGGCCAAACCTGACGCGGCTGGCCGAAGCATTCGATCCGGCGCGGATGGACATCTTGCTTTTGATGGCGCCGACCGCGAGCAGCATCGGATATGAGGGCAACGGCGATTATGCGATGCTGCCTGACGGCGCGCTGCGCAAGCGCAGGGAGCATCAGGTCGTTCCGTTCGTCTATGCCGGCGTGGCGATCATGTCGCCGGCCATCTTCGCCGGCGCACCCGATGGCACATTTTCGCTGACCAAAATGTTTGACGCCGCCAACGAACAGGAGCGGCTGTTCGGCTTGCGGCTCGACGGCACCTGGATGCATGTCGGAACGCCGGAGGCCATCGGCGCCGCCGAAGAGGCGTTTCTCGAAAGCGTGGCGTAAGGGGCTCCAACTTTTCTGGCTTGGCGGATTCGCGCCCAAAAACGGCCCATGCCATGATACAGCCTGACATCGAATCAGGCAGCTCATGCGCGTTCTCAGCGTTCCCTCATCCGTGGCGTTTTTGCGCACCGTCGTCGCGGCGCTGCTCGATGGCCGGCTGGTCGAGGGTTTTGAAGCGCGCGCGCGACCGGAGAGGCTGACAGAAGCCACGCTCTACCTTCCGACCCGGCGCTCGGTGCGGCTGGTGCGGGAAATCTTTCTGGAAGAACTCCGCGCACAGGCCGTGCTGCTGCCCCGCATCGTTGCATTGGGCGACATCGACGAAGATGAACTCGCTTTCGCCGAACAGGACAATTCCTATGGCGGGGCGGCCGCGCTGGAGCTTCCGGCCAAACTCGGCGAACTGGAGCGCCGGCTGACGCTGGCAAGACTGGTGGCGGCTTGGGCGAAGAGCCCGGATTCCGCTTCGCTCGTCGTCGGCGGCCCGGCCTCGACGCTGGCGTTGGCGGGCGACCTCGCGCGGCTGATGGACGACATGGTCACCCGCGGCGTCGGCTGGGAAGCCCTCGACGGGCTGGTGCCGGATTCGTTCGATCAATACTGGCAATTCACGCTTCAGTTTCTGCAAATCGCGCGAGAAGCCTGGCCGGCCTATCTTGCGGAGATCGGCAGAATCGAGCCGGCAGAACGGCGCGATCGCCTGATTGACGCAGAAGCCAAACGCCTCGCCGCGCACCACGCGGGCCCGGTGATCGCGGCGGGCTCAACCGGATCGATGCCGGCAACCGCGAAGTTCCTGCATGTGGTGGCATCGCTGCCGCAAGGCGCGGTCATTCTACCGGGACTCGATACCGATCTCGACGAGGCGGCCTGGCAAAGCATCGGCGGCGAGCGCAACGGCGAAGGCCGGTTTACCGAGCATCCCGTGGCGAGCCATCCGCAATATGCCATGCACGCGCTTCTCGATCGCTTTGGCATCGGCCGCCTCGATGTCGAGATTCTCAAAGCCGCCACGGCCAGCGGACGTGACGTGCTGCTGTCGGAGACGATGCGTCCATCCAATGCGACGGCGCAGTGGCGTGATCGCCTGGCCCAGCCGGAAATTGCCGCGCAGGTTGCAGACGGCATGACAAATCTCGCGGTGATCGAGGCGCCCAATCCTGAAATGGAGGCACTGGCGATCGCAATCGCGATGCGCGAGGCGCGGCATTTGCAGAAATCGGCAGCGCTGGTGACGCCGGACCGCGCGCTGGCGCGGCGGGTGATGGCGGCGCTGGCGCGCTGGAATCTCGATTTCGATGATTCCGGCGGCGATGCGCTGATCGAAACCTCGGCTGGAATCTTCGCGCGCCTGGCGGCAGAGGCCGTCGCAAACGGACTGGAGCCGCCGACGTTGCTCGCTTTGCTCAAACATCCGCTGTGCCGGCTCGGCGGCGGACCTGGCGCTCACGCGGCCGCCGTCGAAGCGTTCGAACTCGCGCTGCTGCGCGGCACACGCCCGCAAGCCGGCACCCAGGGTCTGGCCCAGGATTTCGCACGTTTCCGCGACGAACTCGCCAAGCTTCGCAACAAGGAAATGTCCTCGCTGCACGGATCGGAGAAGCGCGCGCGGCTGAAAGATTCGCAGCTCGATCGCGTTCAGGCACTGATCGGTAAGTTGCAGGCGGCGCTCGCGCCGATGGAAAGTCTCTCCTCGACGCGGCCCTACGATTTGACCGAGATCGCCACGCGGCATCGCGAGGTGCTGGTCGCCCTGTCGGAGGACGCCGACGGCATTGCGGCGGCGTTCGAAGGGCAGGACGGCCTTGCGCTTGCCTCGGCCTTCGACGACCTGCTCGCCGAGCAGAGACAAAGCGGTCTGTCGGTCACGCTGCCCGATTATCCCGAAGTGTTTCAGACCGCGTTCGCCGATCGCGCGGTGCGGCGCCCGGAACGACCGGGCGCGACGCTTCACATCTACGGCCCGCTGGAATCACGATTGATGCAGGCTGACCGCGTCATTGCCGGCGGATTGATCGAAGGGGTTTGGCCGCCGACGCCGCGCACCGATCCCTGGCTGAGCCGGCCGATGCGGCATCAACTCGGCCTCGATTTGCCAGAGCGGCGCATCGGCCTTTCCGCGCACGACTTTGCACAGCTGCTTGGCGCCGAGGACGTGATCCTCAGCCATTCCGCCAAGGCCGGCGGCGCGCCCGCGGTCGCCTCGCGCTTCCTGCATCGGTTGGAAGCCGTCGCCGGCGAAGCGCGCTGGCAAGCAGCCAAGCAGGCGGGCGAACAATATGTCCGTTTCGCGCTGGCGCTCGACGCCCCCGACGAGGTGAAGCCGGTCGGCCAGCCAGAGCCAAGACCGCCTGTCGCTACACGGCCGCTGAAATTGTCCGTCACCGCAATCGAGGACTGGCTGCGCGATCCCTACACCATCTATGCCAAGCATATCCTCAAGCTGGAGCCGCTCGATCCTGTCGATATGCCGCTGTCGGCGGCCGATCGCGGCTCGGCGATTCACGATGCCCTTGGTGACTTCACCAAGAACTTCGCCAGGGATTTGCCTGCGGATCCGATCCGCGTACTACGCGAGATCGGTCAAAAATATTTTGCGCCGCTGATGGAGCGCCCCGAGGCGCGTGCGCTGTGGTGGCCGCGCTTTCAGCGCATTATCAGATGGTTTTCCGAATGGGAGACGGCACGACGCGGCGGTATCGTGGCGATCGAAGCCGAGATCCGCGGCGAAATCACGATAAATCTCGACAATGGACGCACGTTCCATCTCTCCGCACGGGCCGACCGGATTGAGCGCCGCGCCGACGGCCGCTTCGTCATCCTCGACTACAAAACCGGTCAGCCGCCGACCGGCAAACAGGTGCGGATGGGTTTGTCGCCGCAACTGACGCTGGAGGCGGCGATCCTGCGCGCGGGCGGCTTCGAAGGCATCGACGCGGGCTCATCGGTCGGCGAACTCGCTTATGTGCGTATCAGCGGCAACAATCCGCCGGGGGAGCACACGGCGCTGAAACTGAGAATCAAGAACGAGACGCCGCAGCCGCCTGACGAGGCCGCCGATTACGCGCGAACGCAGCTCGAAGCGCTGATCCGAAAATTCGAGAACGAGAGTGAGCCTTACCGCTCGTTGAACCTGCCGATGTGGACCAACCGCTACGGCAGCTATGACGATCTCGCGCGGATCAAGGAATGGTCCGCGGCCGGCGGTTTGGGGCTGCCCGAATGGTGAAAACCATGCGCCCCATCCCCGGCGCGGTCCGCGACAAGCAGGCCAGCGCCTCGAACCCGGCCTCGTCCGCGTTCGTCTCGGCCAATGCCGGCTCCGGCAAGACGCACGTGCTGGTGCAACGCGTGATCCGGCTGCTGCTCACCGGCGTGGCGCCGGAAAAAATCCTCTGCATCACCTTCACCAAGGCGGCGGCCGCCAACATGGCGGAGCGCGTATTCACGACGCTTGGTCACTGGGTGACACTCGACGATGCCGCACTCGACGACGCGATCCGCGACGCCGGCGTCCCCCACCCCGACCGAAAGCTGCGCAAGGTCGCGCGCGAACTGTTTGCGCGGGCGCTGGAAACGCCGGGCGGACTGAAGGTGCAAACCATTCACGCGCTGTGTACACGGCTTTTGCAGCAATTCCCGTTCGAGGCCAACGTGCCGGCGCGTTTTGCGGTGCTCGACGAGCGCGACCAGGCCGACATGATGGAGCGCGCCAACCTCAGGGTATTTCTGGAAGCCTCGAACGCGCCCGACAGCGTGCTCGGCCGCGCACTCCAGACCTCTATGGCGAACGCCGCTGATGTTACGTTCAAGGACGTCGTTCGCGAGGCTTGCCTGAGCCGCGACCATTTCATGGCCTGGACCGACGCCGCCGGCAGCGCGGAGGCCGCGGCGGCCGAGATGTCGGCCGTGCTTGGCGTAGGCAACGACGACAGCCTCGAAGACGTCGAGCGCGAAATCGTCGATGGCCCTTATCTCCCGCGCAGGCGCTGGCTGGAAATCGCGGCCGCACTCGACGGCAGCAGCAAGTCGGACCAAAACCAAGCAGAGCAATTGCGCGCTTCCCTGGGGTTTACCGGCAGCGCTCAGGTCGACGAATATCTCTGCATCTTTCTCACCGACAACAAGTCGCCGCGTGCGTCCGTCCTGACCAAGGCATTCGTCCGCGACAATCCGTCGGTCGCCCGCCTGTTCGAGGCGGAGATGTTGCGTCTTGCGCCCCTGATCGAAAGACGCCGCGCCGTGATTACGCGCGACCGCACCGCAGCCTTGCTGCATATCGCAATGGCGGCGGCAGCAAACTACCGGCGCGAAAAGCAAGAGCGCGGCCTGCTCGATTATGACGATCTGATCGACAAGACGCTGGCGATGCTGAACAAGATCTCGGCGGGCTGGGTACATTACAAGCTTGACCGCGGCCTCGACCATGTCCTGATCGACGAGGCGCAGGACACCAGTCCGCGACAGTGGGACATTGTCGAGCACATCATTTCCGAATTTGCCGCAGGCCATGGCGCGCGCGACGGCGTCACGCGCACCGTGTTTGCGGTCGGCGACGAAAAGCAGTCGATCTTCTCGTTCCAGGGCGCCGCACCCCTCGAATTCGCCGAGCACCGGGCACGCTTGAGTTCAGACTTCAAGGCCGCGGGGCTCGATTTCGAGTTCGATCTCCTTCACCTATTCGTTCCGCTCCGGCGCGGCCGTGCTGCGGGCAGTGGAAAGCGCCTTCCAATTGCCGGACGTCTACCGGAGCATCACCACCGATCAAGACGGCATGCCCCGGCACGAGGCGCTCGCCGACGCTGGACCTGGCCTGATCGAGCTCTGGCCGCTCGCGCAGGCCGACGACCGCGAAGACATCGAAGGCTGGCGCGCACCGTTCGATGGCGTTTCGGTGACGAGCCCAGAGGTAAAACTCTCAAGACGCATTCAGGCCGAGATCAAGCGGCTGGTCACCAGCGGCACCATGACCGGTCCCGAAGGCGCGCGCCGGCGGCTCACATATGGCGACGTGCTGGTGCTGGTCCGCCGCCGCGGCAATATTTTCGACGCGGTGATTCAGGCGCTGAAGCATGCGAGCATCCCGGTCGCCGGCGCCGACCGGCTGAAACTGACCGAACACATCGCCATCATCGACCTGATGAATCTCGCCGATGCGCTGCTGTTGCCGCAGGACGACCTTGCGCTTGCCGTCGCGCTGAAAAGCCCGCTGTTTGGGCTCGACGAGGAAGACCTGTTTGTGCTCGCCTTCGACCGCAAGGGATCCCTACGCGAGGCGCTGTCGAAGCAAGCCGAGACAAAGCCACACATTCAGGAGGCGCTAAGGCGGCTGGAAGAATGCGAACGTCGTTTCAAGCATGAGACGCCGTTTGCGTTCTACGCCTGGCTCTTGGGCGGCGATGGCGGAAGGCAACGCATGCTCCGGCGGCTCGGTCACGAAGCCAACGATGCGCTCGACGAATTCCTCGAGCTCGCGCTGAATTACGAGCGCAAGGCACCCGCCTCGTTGCAGGGATTCATGGCGTGGCTGCGCTCGGCCGACACCGAGGTGAAACGCGACATGGAAATCTCGCGCAACGAAGTCCGCGTCATGACCGTGCATGGCGCCAAGGGCCTGGAAGCCTCGGTCGTTATCATGGTCGACACCACGTCGTCGCCCTCGGATACGCAGCGGTTGCGGCTGATCCAGGTGCCACGCGGCAACGGCGGCGAGGTCACGGTCTGGGCCGGCAAAAAGGCCGACGATCCCTCACCCGTCGCGGCGGCGAGAGCCGCCATGCTTGACGATACCGAGGACGAGTATCGCCGGCTGCTTTATGTGGCGATGACGCGGGCCGCCGACCGGCTGATCGTCGCGGGCATCAAGCCCGGCAATTCGAAAAACTTACGCAAGTCCTGCTGGTACGACTTGGTCGAAAAAGGCCTCGCCGCCTCCGGCCTGCGCGAAGAGATCATCGAAACGGACGATGGCAAGATCAAACGCTACATGCGGCCGGAAGACAGCGTTCAGGCGGCCGGCGCCGTTGCGGACACAGCGGGCGCGCAACGCGTTCTGCCCGCCTGGTTGCGGACATCGCTGCCGGCCCGGACGACTACCGCTGACCTGCTGCGTCCGTCCGACTCCAGCGACGACAAAGCGCGGCGCGCCAGAGCGAGCGAATCGGTCGGGCAGCGGACGCAAGCCTTGCGGCGCGGCACGCTGGTGCATCGTTTGCTGCAATCCTTGCCCGACGTCGCGGCCGAGCGGCGACGCGATGCGGCGCTGAATTTTCTCAGCCGCAATGCCGGCGACTGGACCGAAGGCGACCGCGAAGCGCTCAGCGCAAAGATCCTTGGCTTGATCTCCGATCAACAGTTCGCGGCCGTATTCGCTGACGGCAGCCGCGCCGAAGTGCCGATCGTGGGCCGGCTCGAACGACCGGATGGCGTATCGGTGTTGGTCTCCGGGCAGATCGACCGTCTGGTGGTGACCGATAGCGAAGTGCTGATCGTCGATTTCAAGACCAACCAGAACCCACCGGGTTCGGCCAGCGAGGCGCCGACGGCCTATGTGCGGCAGCTCGCGCTCTACCGCGCGCTGCTGCAAAAACTTTATCCCCAGCGCACCATCCGGACCGCGTTGCTTTGGACCGAAGCCCCTGAATTGATGGAGATTTTACCTCCCGCGCTGGAAGCCGAACTGGCATCCATCACGGCTGGGACATCAAAGCTTGACCCGGCAAGGGCGCGTTCATAGTTTGCATTGCATGATTAACGCGGCAATTCCCTTGTAGACGCCGCTCCGTCCCGAACTGAACGAGGTATTACAATGTCCGTTGGCAAGGTTTCCGACACCGATTTCGAAGCCGAAGTGCTCAAGGCGCAAGGCCCGGTCGTGGTCGATTTCTGGGCCGAATGGTGCGGCCCGTGCCGCATGATTGCGCCCGCGTTGGACGAGATTGCCGGCGTCATGGGCGACAAGGTCAAGATCGTCAAGCTGAACGTCGACGAGAGCCCGAAGACGGCATCGAAGTACGGGGTGATGTCGATCCCGACGCTGATGATCTTCAAGGGCGGCGAGATGGCTTCCCGCCAGGTCGGCGCTGCGCCGAAGGCAAAGTTGCAGCAGTGGATCACCGCCGCGGTCTGATCGTTCTCCGAATAGTGCTGAAAAGCGGCCGGCAATTTGCCGGCCGTTTGCGTTGACGGTTAGGTGGGCACCGTACCGTTGGCAGAAAGCACGCGGCCGGCCAAATACAGCGATCCCGTAATCAGAATTCGCGGCGGTACTTCGTAGGCAAGGCGAGCGACCGCGCGCAGCGCGGCTTCGACACTGGCCGCACTTTCCACGCGCATGCCCAGCGCACGCGCGGCGTCCATCAGACGGTCAAGCGGCATCGCCCCTTCGCGATCGGGTATCGTGACCGCGATGATGTGGCGGGTCAGGCCAGCGAAATTGGCCAGAAAGCTCGCGGCATCCTTGTTCGCCATCATGCCGACAATGACGATCAGCGGGCGCGACACCCGCTCCTCGAGGTCACCCAGCGCGGCCGCCACAACCCGGCCGCCTTCGGCATTGTGACCGCCATCGAGCCAGATTTCGCCGCCGACCGGTCCTTGATCGACCAACGGGCCCGATCCCAGCCGCTGCATCCGCGCCGGCCATTCGGCGTTGACGATGCCGGCCTCATACGCGGAAGTCTCGATCGTGAAAGCATCTGCCGCGCGCAGCGCCGCAATGGCAAGGCCGGCATTGTCGAATTGATGGCGCCCGAAAAGTCGTGGCGCCGTCAGATCCATCAAGCCGCGATCGTCCTGGTAGACCAAGCGGCCGTGCTCGACGCTGACATGCCAGCCCTCGCCCGCGACATGCAGCGGCGCTCGCACTTGCCGCGCCCGCTGTTCGATCGCTGCCATCGCCTCCGCGGCCTGCTCGGCGCAAACCACCGGCACGCCGCGCTTGATGATTCCTGCCTTCTCAGTTGCAATCGATTGCAGCGAGTTGCCCAGAAATTCGCTGTGATCGATGCCGATGGGCGAGATCACGCTTGCCGCAGGCTGCTCGATCACGTTGGTCGAATCGAGCCTTCCGCCAAGGCCGACCTCGAGCAGCACGGCATCGGCCGGGTGCCCCGCGAACAGATCAAACGCCGCCGCGGTTTCGATTTCAAAGAGAGTGATCGGCGCGCCGGCGTTGGCCGTTTCACAACGCTCGAGCGTGGCAGCCAATTCCTCGTCGTCAACGAGGACGCCGCCACCGGGCCGGCCAAGCCGATAGCATTCGTTGAGCCTCACGAGATATGGCGAGGTGAAGGCGTGGACGCGATATCCTGCGGCTTCCAGAATCGCGCGCAGATAAGCGACGGTAGAGCCCTTGCCGTTGGTGCCGGCGACGTGAATGACCGGCGCCAGCTTGCGTTCAGGATGGTCAAGCGCTTGCAGCAGGCGCTGCATCCGCTCCAGGCCAAGATCGATGCGCGCCGAATGGAGGGTAGACAGCCGCGCGATCAGATCGCTGAGCCTGCGTGACTTGTCAGGAACACCGTTCACGCGGGAGGTACAGCCGGCGCCATTTCCGCTGCCGAGGGAATCGTGGCTGATGTCGCGACCTGTGCCGCCGGTTTCGTCGCGGTATCCAGCGCCGGCGATTTGGTCAAGAGACGGCAGAGCCGCGCCAGCGTTGGGCGCAGCTCGTGGCGATGCACGACCATATCGACCATGCCATGGTCCTTGAGATATTCGGCGCGCTGAAAGCCGTCCGGCAATTTTTCGCGAATGGTTTGTTCGATCACCCGCGCGCCGGCAAAGCCGATCAAGGCGCCGGGCTCCGCGATCTGCACATCGCCCAGCATCGCATAGGATGCCGTGACGCCGCCGGTCGTCGGATTGGTCAGCACGACGATATAGGGCAGCTTCGCTTCACGCAGCATCTGGATTGCGACCGTGGTTCGCGGCATCTGCATCAACGACAGGATGCCTTCCTGCATGCGGGCGCCGCCGGAAGCGGCGAACACGATGAATGGCGATTTCTTCTCGACCGCGAGTTCAAGCCCGCGCACGATGGCCTCGCCGGCCGCCATGCCGAGCGAACCGCCCATGAAATCGAAATCCTGCACGGCGACGACGACAGCGGCGCCCTCGAGCCTGCCGTAGCCGACCTTGACGGCATCGTTGAGCCCGGTCCGGGTGCGGGCGTCCTTGACGCGATCGGCATATTTGCGCTCGTCGCGAAATCGAAGCGGATCGGCCTGCACTTCCGGGAGCGCCACGTCGTACCAGGTTTCGTTGTCGAAGATCGACTTCAGGCGCGCCACCGCGCCCATGCGCATGTGATAGTTCGAACCGGGAATGACGAACTGATTGGCCTCGACATCCTTGTAGAATACGAGTTGGCCGAAGTCCGGGCACTTGATCCACAAATTCTCCGGCGTCTCACGGCGCAGAATATTGCGAATCTTCGGCCGGACCACGTTGGTGAGCCAATTCATGTTGCGCTCCGACTTGCCTTCATTCCTCTCAGTATATGGCCTCCCCGGGAGGACCCGGCAAGGCGCGCCTCACGCATCATTCCTGAAAACGCGGCCTATTTCGTGCCCCTGACGCCCGCCGCCAGCGCGGTAGCCAATTCGGCCACCGCGCCAACGGTCCTGGCCGTCGCTTTACCATCCGAATCAAGACTTCCGCGCAAGGCCTCGACAAGCGCAGTGCCGACCGCGGCGCCGTCGGCGTTCGATGCAATGGCGCGGGCCGCTTGCGGCGTGCGAATGCCAAAGCCGACACAGACCGGTAGCGCTGTGTGCCGTTTGATCCGCGTCACTGCCTCACCGACGACCTTCGAGTCGGCGCTGGCGCTGCCGGTGATGCCGGTGACCGAGACGTAATAGACAAAGCCGGACGTATTGGCGAGCACGGCCGGCAGGCGCTTGTCGTCGGTGGTGGGCGTCGCGAGGCGAATAAAGTTCAACCCCGCCTTCAGCGCAGGCACGCACAATTCGGAATCCTCTTCCGGCGGAAGATCGACCACGATCAAGCCATCGAGGCCGGCGGCCTTTGCGTCGCTCAGGAACTTGTCGACGCCGTAGATATAGATCGGGTTGTAGTATCCCATCAGCACCAGCGGTGTGACGTCGTCGCCCTTGCGAAATTCGCGCACCAGCGCGAGCGTCTTCTTCAGCGTCATGCCGGCCTTGAGCGCGCGCAGGCCCGCGGCCTGGATGGACGGACCATCGGCCATCGGATCGGTAAACGGCATGCCGATTTCAATGATGTCCGCACCCGCTTTCGGCAGCGCCTTGATGACGTCAAGCGAGGTTTCCGGATCGGGATCGCCCGCCATCAGGTAAGTGACAAAGGCGGAGCGGCCCTCGCGCTTGAGCTTCGCGAACAATGCGTCAATGCGGGTCGTCATAATGCGGCACACGTTGCGGTATACCTCTCCCCAGAGGGGAGAGGTCGGATCGCATCGCAAGATGCGATCCGGGTGAGGGGAATGGACAGGTTTAGAACCAGGGCACGAAACCTTCGCGCTTCGCAGACCAGCGCCGAAGCGAAGCTTTGGCAGGCGCTGCGCAATCGGCAGCTCGCGCACTGGAAGTTCCGGCGACAGCATGCCATCGATCGATACGTCGTGGATTTTGTCAGCCTGGCAGGAAAGCTGATCGTGGAGGTCGACGGCGTGACGCATGCTGAGCCGGCAAACATCGCGCGGGATGAGGAGCGAACGAAGGCACTAGAGGCTTTCGGCTTCCTCGTCGTGCGTGTGTCGAACACCGACGTGTATGACAATCTCGAGGGGGTGATCGAGATGATCGCGGGCACACTTCGATTCGATTGAGAGGAGAGACCCCTCACCCGGCTGCTTCGCAGCCGACCTCTCCCCACAGGGGAGAGGTATGGGAGAGAGCGCAGCTCACTCCTCACTTCTTCCCCCGCAGAATATCGCCGACCTGCGGCACGTCCTTGTCGCCGCGGCCGGAGAGATTGACCACCATCAGATGATCCTTCGGCCGCGCTGGCGCGAGCTCCATGACCTTGGCGATGGCATGCGCCGGTTCGAGCGCGGGAATGATACCTTCGAGGCGCGACAGCAGTTGAAACGCGGCCAGGGCTTCCTCGTCGGTCGCCGACAGATATTTGACCCGGCCGATCTCATGCAGCCAGGAATGCTCCGGCCCGATGCCCGGGTAATCCAGGCCTGCCGAAATCGAATGCGCGTCCTGGATCTGGCCGTCGTCATCCATCAGCAAATAGGTCCGGTTGCCGTGCAGCACACCCGGACGCCCGCCCGCGATCGACGCCGCATGTAATTGCGTCAGGCCATGCCCCGCCGCTTCGACGCCGAAGATTTCGACGGAGGGATCGTCGAGAAATGGGTGGAACAGGCCCATCGCATTGGAGCCGCCGCCGATGCAGGCGATCAATGAATCCGGCAAGCGGCCTTCCGCTTCCTGCATCTGCTTGCGGGTTTCTTCCCCAATCACCGACTGGAAGTCGCGTACCATCATCGGATAGGGATGCGGTCCTGCCACCGTGCCGATGCAGTAGAAAGTGTTGTGCACGTTGGTGACCCAGTCGCGCAGCGCCTCGTTCATCGCATCCTTCAGCGTGCGCGTGCCGGACTGCACCGGGATCACCTTGGCCCCCAGCATCTCCATGCGAATGACATTGGGCTGCTGCCGTTCGACGTCCACCGCCCCCATATAGACCAGGCATTCGAGCCCGAAGCGTGCACACAACGTTGCGGTGGCCACGCCGTGCTGGCCGGCGCCGGTCTCCGCGATGATCCGCTTCTTGCCCATGCGCCGCGCCACCATGATCTGGCCAAGCACATTGTTGACCTTGTGGGAGCCGGTGTGATTGAGCTCCTCGCGCTTGAAGAAGATCTTGGCGCCGCCGAGGTGCTCGGTAAGCCGCTCGGCGAAATAAAGCGGTGACGGGCGGCCGACATAGTCCTTCAGGTAGCCGTTCATTTCCGCGTGAAACGCCGGGTCGGCCTTGGCGTCGGCATAGGCCTTCTCCAGATCGAGGATCAGCGGCATCAGGGTTTCCGCGACAAACCGGCCGCCGAAAATGCCGAAATGCCCGTGCTCGTCGGGGCCGCTGCGGAAGGAATTGGGGATCGGCTTGGTCATCGAACCATCAGCTCTTCAGTTGCGCGCGCGGCGCGAATAAAGGCGCGGATCATCTCGGGATCCTTGCGGCCGGGGATGCTTTCCACGCCGGAGGAAACATCGACGCCGCCGGCGCGGGTGACGTGGATGGCCTCAGCGACGTTGCCCGCGTGAAGACCGCCGGAGACCATGAACGGCAGCTTCAGATCGAGATTTTCCAGCACATGCCAGTCGAACACCGCGCCCAGACCGCCGGGCCGGGTGGCCTCTTTCGGCGCACGGGCGTCAAACAGGATGCGGTCCGCCGCTTCAGCGTAGCCGGGCACGGCTGCAAGATCAGCCGCGGTTTCAACAGGCAGGGCCTTCATCACGGGCAGCGCAAATTTGCGCTTGATGTCGCGCAGCCGCGCCGCAGTCTCGTGACCATGCAGCTGCAAGAGGTCAGGCTGCAGTGCCTCGATGATGCCGCCGAGGGTCGCATCGTCCGCATCGACCGTGAGTGCCACCTTTGCCGCACGGCGTTTGACGGCCTCGCCGAGATCGCGCGCCACGGCGAGGCTGAGGTGCCGCGGCGATGGCGGAAAGAACACGAAGCCCACCATGTCCGCACCGGAATCCAGCGCGACGTCGAGCGTCTCGCGCGTGGACAGGCCGCAAATTTTGACGATCAAGGACATGGGTTCAAAGGCAATGGTTAAGAGAGGCAGAGCGCCCGAAAGGGCGTTTGGCGCGGGTTCTACAACGTCGCGCCCTGGTTGTCTCGCCGATATCCGACCTGCGGGACTGCGGCCGGCGGCGCCTGATCCGGCCGCTGGGACATGGCGGCGCGGTCACGCCAATCGGCCAGTTGCGCCCGCATCTCGCGCGCATCCGCCTCGTGCCGGCGCGCCGCGCGGCGCCAGCGGCGCTGGCCGAACCAGGTCGCCAGGCCGCCGGCCACGACCCCCAAAATGGCGACCGCGATGATGACCACGAAGAGCGGCAGTTCGAAGCTAAGCGCAGGATCGTGCGAATTGAAGGGGTCGAAAGACACCCTCACCAGGTGACGATTGGCCACCGCAAAGATCACAAAGATCACGGCCAGCGGGATCAAGACGACCGCGTTGAAAAACCTGCGCATGATCCTCTCTCGCCAACGGAGTGGATTGGAATTGGACCGCGGGGATGAACGCGAACGGATCGGCGTTAAGCGCCGGCGTCCGTTCCTCCGCCATCGCGGTTCAGCCGTTCGCGCATTTCCTTGCCGGTCTTGAAGAACGGCACGCTCTTCTGATCGACCGGGACATGCGCGCCCGTGCGCGGATTGCGCCCCGCGCGGGCCGGCCGATGCTTGACCGAGAAGGCGCCAAAACCGCGCAACTCGACCCGGTCGCCACGCGCCAAGGCTGCGACGATTTCATCGAGAATCGCGTTCACAATGTTCTCGACATCCCGCTGATAGAGGTGCGGGTTGTGCTCGGCGATACGCTGAACGAGTTCGGATTTGATCATCGACACGGGGACCCGGGAGCATACGGACCCGCATTTCCGTGAAAATACCTTGAACTGTCAAGCCGCTAAATGAAATTTGGCGCGGGCGAAATCACGTGACAAGTGGCCTGATGCCGTATGGTGACAGTGCCCGCACCCCGAAATCGCAGTGCGGAAATTCCACCAAATGGAGCGGATTTGACGTTCGCGCCCCCTTAGCCCCCCGGTTCGTAAGCGAACGTCAAATCCTAAACGCCACTGGAAGAACCCATATTTATTGGTGGTCCTCTGATTTTGACATTTGCAAAAGTGCCTGCCGCACCGGCATGCAAATGTTAGAATCAGGCCACCAATGGCTCAATTCGCCCCCGCGGGGTGCCACAGAGCAAGCATGCCCTCCAGGCCGAGACGGTCGGCGGCCTGCGCCACCCCCGTTTGCTCGATCTGCCGTGCCACCGCGCTCAAGCCCAGCGCATCGAGCGTGATGGCAGCCGCCGTCCGCAGAAAAGTCAGGTCGCCAAAGCGCGGCGTGAGCTTGTAGTCGCGCACCGGCAGGTCGGCCTTGACCCCTTTTTGCGCGACGAGCCAGGCCAGAGCGGTTTTCTCGTCGCCCAACTGATCGATCAATTTGAGTTCGATCGCCTGACGGCCGGTGAACACGCGCCCGTCGGAAACCTTTTCCAGCAGCGCGTCGTCCATGCCCCGCCGTTGCTTCACGAGGCCGCGAAACCAGGCGTAGGAATCCTTCACCAGCGCGTCCAGCGCAGCGCGCGCCTCCGGACTGGTCGGTTCAAACCCGTTGGGCGCGGCCTTGAGCGGCGAGGACTTCACCTCTTCGACCTTGACGCCGACGGTCTTCAACAGCTCGGTAAAATTCGGAAATTGAAACAGCACGCCGATCGATCCCACCAGCGAGCTCTGCTGGGCGACGATATGATCGGCGGCGATCGCGGTGATGTAACCGCCGGAGGCGGCCAGGCCTTCGACCACCACGACCAGCGGCTTCTTGGCTTTCAGGCTCGTCAGGGCATCGTAGAGCTGCTCGGAACCGGCCGTGGTGCCGCCGGGCGAATTGATGTGGACGATGACGGCTGCGGCTTTCGATTTTTCCAGCCGCTCCAGCGCCTCGACCCGTTCCTGGTCGCTGCGGATCAGGCCCTCGATATTGATGCGGGCAATCGAGCCCGCCGACGTCAAGCCTCGGCCGCCGGGCGTGGCGATCAGGCCGACGGTGACGACCGCCGCAATCGCAATCAACGCCGCGACCACGCGCCAGAACGTCAGCTTGCGCCGTATCCTGCGGCGATCGACGATGACATCTGAGTCAAGCGACATCGAAACTCTCCCGAAAAGCAGGCCTTGAGCGAGGTATGCCGTCTTCGCTTCATACCCCTAAAAATCCCGTGCCCTGATTACATCAATTGCGGCCCAATTTGAAGAAAACAAGGCTCAACCAGCCTTCCCCTTTCGTGGGGAGAGGAAAGCAATCAAGAAAAAGGCCCCGGTCGAAACCGGGGCCTTTTGTTTCTGACCGACAAGCCAAACGGCCTACTTGTCGGTGCGCTGCTTGAGCGCGGTGCCGAGAATGTCGCCGAGCGTCGCACCCGAATCGGATGAGCCATATTGGGCGATGGCTTCCTTTTCTTCGGCAACTTCGAGCGCCTTGATCGAGACCTGCACCTTGCGGGCCTTCTTGTCGAACTGGATCACGCGCGCATCGACCTTTTCGCCGACGGCGAAACGCTCGGCGCGCTGATCGTTGCGGTCACGGGCAAGTTCGGAACGCTTGATGAAGGTGGTGAAGTCGGTGCCGACGATCTTGACGTCGATGCCGCCTTCCTTCACGTCGAGCACTTCGCAGGTCACGACCGCGCCCTTCTTGACGTCGCCCGGCTCGGCGAAGGGGTCGCCTTCGAGCTGCTTGACGCCGAGCGAGATGCGCTCCTTTTCGACATCGACATCGAGCACGACGGCCTTGACCATGTCGCCCTTCTTGAAGTTGTCGATCACCTGCTCGCCGGGCTGCTTCCAGTCCAGGTCGGAGAGATGGACCATGCCGTCGACGTCGCCTTCGAGCCCGAGGAACAGGCCGAACTCGGTCTTGTTCTTGACCTCGCCCTCGACCGTGGAGCCGACCGGGAATTTCTCGACGAACACTTCCCAGGGGTTGCGCATGGTCTGCTTGAGACCGAGCGAAATCCGGCGCTTGACCGAATCGACTTCTAACACCTGCACCTCGACTTCCTGCGAGGTCGAGACGATTTTGCCGGGATGCATGTTCTTCTTGGTCCACGACATCTCCGAGACGTGGATCAGGCCTTCGATGCCCGGCTCGAGTTCAACGAACGCGCCGTAGTCGGTGATGTTGGTGACGCGGCCGGTAAAGCGCGCATTGAGCGGATACTTTGCCTCGATGCCCTGCCACGGATCGTCCAGCAGCTGCTTCATGCCGAGCGAGATACGGTGGGTCTCGTGGTTGATCTTGATGATCTTGACCTTCACCGTCTGGCCGATGGCCAGCACCTCGGTCGGGTGATTGACGCGCCGCCAGGCGATGTCGGTGACGTGCAGCAGGCCGTCGATGCCGCCGAGGTCGACGAACGCACCGTAGTCGGTGATGTTCTTGACCACACCGTCGATCACCTGACCCTCTTCGAGGTTCTGCACCAGCTCCTGGCGCTGTTCGGCGCGGGTCTCTTCCAGAACCGTGCGGCGCGACACCACGATGTTGCCGCGGCGGCGATCCATCTTGAGGATCTGGAACGGCTGGGAATTGTTCATCAGCGGCGCGACATCGCGGATCGGACGGATATCGACCTGCGAACGCGGCAGGAAGGCCACCGCACCGTCGAGATCGACGGTAAAGCCGCCCTTGACCTGGTTGAAGATGACGCCGTGAACCTTTTCGTTGTTGTTGAAGGCCTTCTCGAGCTTGCCCCAGCTCTCTTCGCGGCGCGCCTTGTCGCGCGACAGCACGGCTTCGCCGAGCGCATTCTCGATCCGGTCGAGAAACACCTCGACTTCGTCGCCGACCTTGAGGTCGCTTTCACGGCCCGGCCCGGCGAATTCGCGCAGCGCCACGCGGCCTTCGGTCTTCAGGCCGACGTCGATGACGGCCATGTCTTTCTCGATCGCAACAACCTTGCCCTTGATGACAGAGCTTTCCTGAAGGTTGCCGCCCGCAAAGGACTCATCGAGCATCGCGGCGAAATCGTCGCGGGTGGGATTATACGAACTAGCAGTCGAAGCCATTTGTTCTCCAGATGCGGGAATTGCCGGCCGTTCGGGTTAGTGGGCGTATCGGACGCACAGGGTCAGGGTTCCGCAAACTACTGACGACCGCTCCGCAAAAAATGTGCGGGCGGGCCGGCTGCTGGCCTGCATGTTCGATACGTTGAGTTGTGTCCGGAGACGAATGGTCTCGAATATTCTGTTCGAGATATCGACTTCCAAAGCTGACGGAGCGGGCTTTCCTCCAATGACGGCAGAGGTTCAAACCTCACGCCGGCCCGCTCGAACGGCCTCGATAATGTCGATGGCGGCCCGGACGCCGCCTTCTATATCCAAATGGGAGTTGTCGAGCAAGTAAGCATCTTCAGCTGCCTTTAAAGGCGATACGGCCCGGTTCCGGTCGCGTTCATCGCGGGCCAGGATATCGGCCAGGATGGCGGCCTCATCTGCGGCTTCGCCACGAGCACGGGCTTCGAGGGTCCGGCGATGGGCGCGCACCTTGGGGTCGGCGACCACGAAAATCTTCACCTCCGCATTCGGACAAATCACGGTGCCGATATCCCGGCCGTCGAGAACGGCGCCGGGCGGGGTGCCTGCGAATTGGCGCTGGAACTCGACCAGCACTGCCCGCACCTCGGGGATTGCGGAGACCACGGAGGCGGCTGTGCCAACCTGATGCGATTTCAGCGCCGGATTGTCGAAAATCGCGGGGTCGAGCCCCTTCGCTGCATCGACGGCCGCAGCCTTGTCCTCAAGACTGGCACCCTGGCCGATCAAGGCATGGGCGACGGCGCGATAGATCACGCCGGTATCGAGATGATGGTAGCCATAATGCGCGGCCAGGCGCTTGGCGAGTGTCCCCTTGCCGGAGGCAGCCGGCCCGTCGATCGCGATAATCATAGCTTTTTCTGTTTAATCGACCTGTGCCAGGGAAACTTTGGCAGCGCTTGCTTAAGAGCATCGGGAGTTTCGGGATCGAATTGAATCGTCCCGTTCTCTTTCCGGCCCACAAGTCGCAGGTTGGAAGAGTTGTCAAATATGAGCGCGGCGTCAGCCTGATTTAAAAACCAGGGCAGTTGCTTTAACGATCTCGTCCAGCGTTCCTTTATCTTGCCAATTGGCACGCGATGGCCGCCTTTTCTGACGCGCAGACGTACTCGATCAACGTTGAGTTCCGGCGTCTGCAAAATCACATAGACAAGCCTGACTTCAAAACCTCGCTTTTTGGCAATCCTGACAAGTCTTCGATATTTGTCGGTCGAAAGGACGGTTTCCACGCCAACTGATTGATGAGCTTTGATTGAGGCATCCAGCCACGCCTCGATCCGCCTTACCGCTTCAAGATTTGCTGCGCGCTGCCCGAGCTTCTCGTTGAACCGAATCCGCGACGCCAGCAGGTCCGGATTTATAATCCAGAACGAGCGAAAGAAATCGAGGATGCTTGTATTGCCATAGATATTGTCGCGATTGGACCCGTAAAGACTGCTTTTGCCCGACCCATTCGGTCCTGCGATTATCCAGAATGTCGGAGCATCACTTTTTCCGCGGTCCATTGACCGAGCCGAAAAGCTTCTGGTTTTCACGACGAACGTGCTTGATATTTCTCATGAACACATGAGTTAAATCGTCATTAAGTGTCGCGCTGTCACCATCGATGGTAAAGAATTGCACAAACTGACCATCCGCAGAACGCTTGCGCTTCTCGACAACCGATCCATTCCGGACTCGACGTTTGCGAGGGGCAATTTTGGTAACCACTACATTGGTCACGGCATACAATCCTTCCAAATCGCTGCTTAATAGCCAATATAATCGGTGATCCCGGTTCTGGCTATAGGAACAGGGCTAAGCGAACTCCGCTCCCATCGCCCGCATCATCGGAATGAAGTCCGGAAAGCTGGTAGCGATGAAAGCGGTGTCGTCGACCCTGACCGGCTTGTCGGAGGCGAGCCCCATCACCAGCGCCGACATTGCGATCCGATGATCCATATGGGTGGCAACGAGGCCGCCTCCGGGGACGTGACCCTTGCCTTCCACGATCAGGTCGTCGCCCGATATCTCGACCTTGACGCCGTTGACGCGGAGCATGGCGGCGGTGGCGGCAAGCCGGTCGGATTCCTTGACCCGCAATTCACTCAAGCCCCGCATGACGGTGGTGCCTTCGGCAAAACTCGCCGCGACCGCCAGCACCAGATATTCGTCGATCATCGAAGGCGCGCGTTCCGGCGGGACTTCGACGCCGCGGAGCTTTGAGCCGCGCACGCGAATCTCCGCCATCGGCTCGCCGGCGTCGGTACGCACCTCGCGCTCCTCGATCACCCCGCCCATTTCGCGCAAGGTCGTGAACAGCCCGGTGCGCAGCGGATTGGTCATGACGTCGGGCAGAATGAGATCCGAGCCTTCGACGATCAGCGCCGCCACGATCGGAAACGCCGCCGAGGATGGATCGGCGGGCACGACGACTTTTTCGCCATGCAGTTCGGGCTGGCCGGTGAGTGCGATCTTGCGGCCGTGCCGGCCTTCCCGCGTCGAGACGATCTCGGCTCCGAAATGCCGCAGCATGAGTTCGGTATGGTCGCGGCTCGCCTCGTTTTCGATCACGGTGGTCACGCCCGGCGCGGCGAGGCCAGCGAGCAACACGGCGGATTTGATCTGGGCGGAGGCGACCGGCGTTCGGTAGAGGATCGGCAAGGGGTCGCGGGCGCCTGCCAGCGTCAACGGCAGCCGGCCGCCCTCGCCGCTATCGCCGACCCGGGCGCCCATCAATTCGAGGGGGTCGAGCACCCGCCGCATCGGCCTCGAACGGAGCGAAGCGTCGCCGTCGAACACCGCCGTGATCGGGCAGCCGGCGACCGCCCCCATCACCAGGCGGCAGCCGGTTCCGGAATTGCCGAAATCGAGCGGACCTTCGGGCTCGGCAAGGCCCGTCACCCCCACCCCGGTGACCTTCCAGGCGAAATCGCCGGATCGCTCGACCCTTGCACCCATTGCGCGCATCGACTTGGCGGTATTGAGGACGTCTTCGCCCTCGAGCAGGCCCGATATTCGGGTTTCCCCGACCGCCAGCGCACCCAAAATCAGGGCACGGTGGGAGATCGACTTGTCGCCGGGAACGCGGGCCCGCCCGGTCAGCGGGCCGCTGCTGCGGGATTCCAGGGGGACTTTATGATCGGCAACGCGATCCGAATGGGTCAAGATTGTGTCCTCAAAGGCCCGACAGGCCCGGGGTTCTAGCACCGGCAGCCGCGCCGCGTCACGGGCTCGGCCCCTCTTCCGCAAAGCACTATTGACAGCGGCCTGCCAACTAGCCAAGTGAAGCACCGCTTTTCGAAAGATTCCCAGGATTCCACACGTGGCCAAATCCGATCTCGGAACCAAACGCATTTGCCCAACGACGGGTAAGAAATTTTACGACCTCAACAAGAGCCCGGTGATATCGCCCTATACGGGCGAGGTCGTGCCGATCGCGCCGGTGGCGCCGCCCCGGGCGGCTCGCGGCGACGCCGCGCGTGCCAGCGCTGCGGCTGCCCCCGCCGAAGCGGTGGCGGAGCCGATGGAGGCCGAAGAGTTGGTGCCGCTCGAGGAAGCCGATGCCGAGGAGAATACCGGCAAGGTCAAGGCGGTCGTTCCTGAATCCGAGGACGACATCGAAATCGACGAGACGATCGAAGACGGCGAAGACGACGACTCCACCTTCATCGCCGACGAAGAAGAAGGCGACGAGGACGTCACCGACATCATCGGCGACGTCGGCGGCGACGAGGAGACTTGAGATCGGCCCTGAACTATGGTTCAGGGTCTTGAAGACGACGCGCGTCACCCAAGCCGCGCGGCGGCATGACCCGGAAAGAGTAGTTTTCGGCTTTCGCTCGCGACAAACGCTTAAGCGGTTGCGCGAAGATCATGCTAAAAGTTGGTGTAACGGGGCCATAGCTCAGCTGGGAGAGCGCTTGCATGGCATGCAAGAGGTCGGCGGTTCGATCCCGCCTGGCTCCACCACGCTTCGCCCTTCGGGCTTCGCGTGGCGCAGCCACGTAAGACCCGAAGGGCGAAGGGGTGCCCGGCATAGCCCGCAGGGCGACGACGGGCCAAGGCAAACGATGTGGTACGTCTACGTCATCCGCAGCGCAAGCTTTCCTGAACAAGAATACGTCGGTGCAACCGCGGATTTGAAACGGCGATTGTCGGAACATAACGCTGGAAAATCGTCTCACACCGCAAAATTCAAGCCGTGGGAGTTGGTTTGGTACTGTGCCTTCCGTGATAAATACAAGGCACTGGAATTCGAGAAATACCTCAAATCTCATTCCGGCCGCGCCTTTGCCAAGAAGCGGCTATGACACTTCTGCCGTTAGAATCTACCCCTCGACCAACGCATTGAGCCGATCGCGCAGCGCAACGATTTCATTCTTCATCGCCGATAGTTCCGCGACCGAGCATTGCGAGGCGGCGAGGATCGAGGGCGGCACCGACCGCGCTTTGTCCTTTAGCGCCTGACCGTGCGCGGTCAGGCCGATCAGCACCTGCCGTTCGTCCTCGGTCGAACGCGTGCGCTTGACGAGCCCCGCTTGCTCCAGCCGCTTGAGCAGCGGGGTCAGCGTGCCGGAATCCAGGAATAGCCGCTCGCCGATTTCCTTGAGGGGCACGCCGTCGCGCTCCCACAGCACCAGCATGACCAGATATTGCGGATAGGTCAGGTCCAGCCGATCGAGCAGCGGCTTGTAGACGCGGTTGAACGCATGCGCGGCCGAATAGACCGCAAAGCAAATCTGGTTGTCGAGCCGCAGCATCTGGTCGGCGGCCGGCAGTTTTCGGGCCATTTCATCACCTTCGTCACAATTGGCGGCCATTGTGGGCCGCGTGGACGCCGCATTCAATTGCGGACAATTAAATGTGAGGTCGTGCTTTTTATATTGTGCACAATCTAATTGTTTGCAATACAGAGACCGCTGAAAGCAACAAACAAAGGAGAGCCCCAATGTCTGTGAACGTGCTCTACAAGACCCAGGCCAAGGCCACCGGAGGCCGTGACGGCCATGCTGCGACGCTGGATGGCGCGCTCGACGTCAAGCTCACCACGCCGAAAGAGCTCGGCGGCGGAGGCGGCGCCGGCAACAATCCCGAACAGCTTTTCGCCGCCGGCTATGCCGCCTGCTTCATCGGCGCGATGAAATTCGTCTCCTCGCAAGGCGGCCCAAAAGTTCCCGCCGATGCAGCGGTGACGTCGACGGTCGGCATCGGCCCGCGGTCGGAAGGCGGATTCGGCCTCGATATCGCGCTTGAAGTTTCCCTTCCGGGACTGGCCCGCGCGGACGCCGAGGCGCTGGTGGCCAAGGCGCATCAGGTGTGCCCCTATTCCAATGCCACGCGCAACAACGTCGATGTCCGCCTGACGGTCGTCTGACGCAAATTCAGCGAGCGGCCCACCGCATCGGTGCGCGGGTCGCTTGCTGGAAAAAGCATTGATACGGCTAGTGCGGCGAATTTGAAGTTCCTATCGCTACCGCGGCAAGTTCGTTATAGGAACTTCAAATTCGAAGCCGCGCTACAAACCAATACTTACTAGAGCTCCTTTGATTCCGAAGTTCGCATCAGAGGTCGCCGCAGTACTTTGCGAACTTCGGAATTGGAGCTCTAGCGAAGCCCGCTAGCTCTGAAATCCTCGCCTATGGATGAGAGCAAAGGTTTCGATGACTGAGACTGGTTCGGGCGCGATGACGGGCTTGCGCGTGATCGACCTCACGCGCGTTCTCGGCGGACCCTACTGCACGCAGATTCTCGCCGACCACGGCGCCAACGTGATCAAGGTCGAGCCGCCGGCCGGTGACGAAGTGCGCGACTGGGGACCGCCCTTCCACGGCGAGGACGCGGCCTACTTCGTCGGCATCAACCGCAACAAGCGCTCGATCGGGCTGGACCTCGCTTCCGAAGGCGGCCGCGCCGTTCTGATGAAGCTGCTCGAGGGCGCTGACGTCCTGATCGAGAATTTCAAGCCCGGCACGCTCGACAAGTGGGGCATCGGCAACGAGACCCTGCGCGCGAAATTCCCGAGACTGATTCACTGCCGCATTTCCGGCTTTGGCGCCGACGGCCCGCGCGGCGGCAATCCCGGCTATGACGCGATTATCCAGGCCATGACCGGCATGATCATGGCGACCGGCTCGCCGCAATCGGGCCCGATGCGGATCGGCGTCCCCGTCGTCGACATCACCACCGGCCTTTACGCCGCGATCGGCATCCTGATGGCGCTGTCGGAGCGGCAACGCTCAGGCCAGGGGCAGTTTCTCGAAACCACGCTGTTCGAGACCGGGCTATCGGTCATGCATCCGCATGCGGCGAATTATTTCATGCATGGCAAGCCGCCCTCGCTGACCGGCAACGAGCATCCGAACCTCGTGCCCTATGCGATCTTCCCGACGCGCACCGACAACATCTTTATCGGCGTCGGCAATGACGGCACGTTCCGCAAGCTCTGCAAAGAGATCGGCAAGGAAGAACTCGGCAGCGATCCACGCTTTGCCCGCAACCGGGATCGCGTCGCCAACCGCGAGGCGTTGCGCGAAGAGCTCGCCGCCGTCTTCAGCCAGCATGACGCCGAGCCGCTCTGCGATCGCCTGTTGGCCGCTGGTCTGCCGGCAGGTCCGGTGCAGTCGATCGCCCAGGCCTTGGCCAGCGCCCACACCGCCTATCGCGGCGATGTCGTCGAGAAGGATTGGTACAAAGGGGTGGCTTCGCCGATCCGGCTCGATCGCAGCAAAGCGAGCCTGCGCAGCGTCCCGCCCACCTTCGGCCAGCACACTGCCGAGGTGCTCGCCGAATTCGGCTACTCGACCTCCGAGATCGAGGCCCTGACGGCTGCGGGCGTAATCTGCACCGAACGGCGCCGCTAACCCAGCGGCCGCACCTAGTGGAGTGGATTTGACATTCGCTACCCACCTGGCCGCGAGTTCGCCAAGCGAATGTCAAATCCTGAACTCCACTAGAAACATACATTTGCTAGGTGGTCCTTTGATTCTAACATTCGCAAAAGTGACTGCTGAGAAGGGATGCGAATGTTAGAATCGGACCACTAGCCCATTTGAAGTTCCTGCACAGCAAGCCGCAAATTCAGTTCAGGAACTTCAAGGCGGCACTAGGTAACGCTTCGGAAAGCCTTTGGGGGAAAGGCTTCGCAACCCCGGTATACGGCGCTTGAACACCCCTGAATTATGCCCATATTGACCTCTGACTCGGAGGTGAATCGGCCTTCAGGTCATGTTGGGGGTGCCGCAAGGGCCCCGAAACTTCAAAGTCGCTTCGAGAGGACTTTGCAAATATGTCTCGTGTTCCCTCGTTATCGAGTCCGTTTCTGCTGGGATTCGACGAAATCGAGCGTGCGCTCGATCGCGTCGTCAAAGGCGCTGACGGCTATCCTCCCTACAACATCGAGCGTTGCGACCGCAGCAATGGGCAGCCGGAAAGGCTGCGCATCACGCTCGCGGTGGCCGGATTTACCCGCGACCAACTCGATGTAACCACTGAGGAAAATCAGCTCGTCATCCGCGGACGCCAGCAGGACGACAAGGCCCGGCAATACATCCATCGCGGCATCGCCGCGCGCCACTTCCAGCGCACCTTCGTGCTGGCGGAGGGGATGCAGGTGCTGGGCGCGGACCTGAAAAACGGGCTGTTGTCGATCGATCTCGCCCGGCCTGAGCCGGAAAGGGTCGTTAAGACAATTGCTATCAATGAGCACGAATAATGGAACGAGTAGCGGACTCGACCGCTTGGACTCAGAAGGAGTCGAGACCATGACTGAAGTTAATCTTGCGTTAGAGCCTCGCGTCTCCCTGGAGGCGTTGGCGAGCCTGGGCGAAGGCCATATCGCCTATGTGAAGCAGATCCGTTCCGAGGACGTGCCGGGCCTGTTTCCGCAAGCGCCGAAGATCGCACCGGGATTGAAACTATTTGCGCTTCACGCCGCCGACGGCACGCCGATCATGTTGACCGATTCGCGCGAAGCGGCGATCGCGAATGCCTGGAGCAACGAACTGCAAGCCGTGAGCGTGCACTGACGGCGCGGCTGCCGCCGACGCATCGCGGCAGATGGATCGATTCAAACGCGGAATTGTTCCCGCAAGCTATCGGGGGCAGTCCGCGTTTTTAGTGGGAGCAGGATTACGCTGCGCTTGCGGGCGGCAGCGCCAGCACCGAATAGATCGCCTGGGCCTCGCGTGAGGCGCGCAGCTTCTTCGCCACATCCTGATCGCGCAACAGCCGAGCGATTCGCGCCAGCGCTTTCAGGTGATCGGCGCCCGCCCCTTCCGGCGCCAGCAGCAGAAACACGAGATCGACCGGTTGGCCGTCCATCGCCTCGAAATCGATCGGACGCTCCAGCCTCGCGAACAGGCCGAAGATTTTTTCCAGCTTGGGAAGTTTGCCGTGCGGGATCGCAACGCCGTATCCGACCGCGGTGGTGCCCAGCTTCTCCCGCTGCAACAGCACCTCAAAGACCGCGCGCTCGTTCTGTCCGGTCAGCTGGGCTGCCCGCGCTGCCAGTTCCTGCAGCGCCTGCTTCTTGCTGTTGACTTTCAATGCCGGGAGAATCGCCTCGGGTGCGACCAGATCGGTAATCGTCATGGAGCGTTCCGAGGTAAATTGCGAGGTAAGTTGATCTTCAGGTTGCGAATAGACGTCGGCGGGCGAATGAGGTGGGAAAGGCGGCCGCCCACCACGCCGGTGCCAAGTGGGAGGGCTTCTACTCCAACGCAAGAGCGGTGCCAACACCCGTAAAGATACCGCCAGCCCCTTTCGTCAAGGGCGCGGAACATAGGGAGGGTCCCCCCGCTCGTCAATGCCGATTTTGTCCCGATTGGACCCCGGTCGGATGGGTTCCATCCGAATCGCCATGACGCTTTAGCTCGTTGTTTCGTCATCATCTTTTCGCAAAATCGGCTTCCGATCTTGCACCTCGCCCGCGATTTTTTGCCGTTAGCCCACAGCGTTCACCGCCGGGGGGTCGATCCATCCGACATTGCCGTCCACACGGCGGTAGATGATGTTTACCCGGCCGCTCGAACCGTGCTGGAACACCAAACAGGCCGCTCCGGTCAGGTCCAGTTCCATGACCGCTTCGGAGACCGAAAGGCGTTTCAACGAAGTGGTCGCCTCGGCAATGATGACGGGGCTATAGCCGGTCAACTCTTCATCGCTCTCGCCTGGCGCCTCGATCACATAGCTCGGCGCGTCAAGTGTCGGCGCGACCATCCCCGCCAGCGCTTCAGAGGCCGCATGGGCCTTGCGCACCGAGCGATCCTTCAGGCGGCTTTTGTAGCGGCGCAGGCGCTTCTCGATCATCAGCAGCGCCTGGTCGGCGCTGGCGTAAGCATCGGCTGCGCTGCAATCCGCTTCCAGCGTGATGCCTGAATCAAGATGCAGCGCGCAATCGGTACGGAAGCCGGAGCCGT
Organism: uncultured Alphaproteobacteria bacterium; assembly: GCA_963706265.1. Lineage (GTDB taxonomy): Bacteria > Pseudomonadota > Alphaproteobacteria > Rhizobiales > Xanthobacteraceae > Bradyrhizobium. The sequence continues at coordinate 453,959 of CAVPLO010000001.1, forward strand.
CCTTGCTCAGCGTGATATGGCCGGAATAATTGCCGTCGAAATATTTGCGCAGCACTTCGTTGGTGCGTTCGCTCACCCGTCCGCGCAAGGCGTCGCCGACCGAGATGCTTTTTCCTGAGATCCGGAGAAGTCATGGGGTGCCTCGATTCCTAGTGTCCCGCTTACGAGAGCCCCTTTGATCCCGAAGTTCGCATCAGAGGTTGCCGCGATAGCTTGCGAACTTCGGAATCGGAGCTCTGGTGCCCGGAAATTTCGAATGCGCACACCGACACTATTCCGATTCCTGCGGGACGCAATCAAGCGGGCTGAGGATCCCGGGATGCGGCGGGCGCTGAAAGGGCATGGCCAAGCATACTTTGTTTGTCGCGTCGCCGCTGCACCGACGATGGAATCCGCATGGCCTCGCGGTACTTCGCGACGGTACGACGGGCGATATCAATGCCGGTTGCGCGCAATCGTTCCACGATGGTGTCGTCGGAGAGGATAAGCGCGGGGTCTTCCGCATCGATCAGTTGCTTGATGTGATGGCGCACCGCCTCCGCCGAGTGGGCTTCGCCGCCATCGGCCGACGCGATCGAGGCGGTAAAGAAGTATTTCAGTTCGAAGATGCCGCGATTGGTCGCCATGTACTTGTTGGCGGTGACGCGCGAGACCGTCGATTCATGCATCTGGATCGCGTCGGCAACCGCCTTCAGGTTAAGCGGCCTCAAGTGGGCAACGCCGTGCGTGAAGAAGCCGTCCTGCTGGCGGACGATTTCGGTCGCAACTTTCAGGATGGTGCGGGCGCGCTGGTCGAGGGCGCGAACCAGCCAGGTCGCGTTCTGCAGGCAATCGCTGAAGTAGGATTTGTCGCCATCTTTCCGAATCGTCTTCGACAGTTCGGTGTAATAGGTCTGGTTGACCAACACGCGTGGCAGCGTTTCGCTGTTGAGTTCGACATGCCATCCGCCGTCCGGTCCCGGCCGCACATAGACGTCCGGCACCACGGTTTGCGTGCGCGACGAGCCGAACTTGAGGCCCGGCTTCGGATCGAGCCTTCGGATTTCGCCGATCATGTCGGTGATGTCCTCGTCGTCGACGCCGCATAGCTTTCGCAAAGCCGCGATATCGCGCTTGGCCAGCAGTTCGAGATTTTCCACCAGCGCCTGCATCGCGGGATCGTAGCGGTTGAGGTCGCGCAACTGGATCGCCAGGCATTCGCTCAGAGAACGCGCGCAAACTCCGGGCGGATCGAATTTCTGCAACACGGCGAGCACCGCCTCGACATCGCCCTCGGAAGCGCCGAGCCGCTCCGCGGCCTGTCCGAGATCGGACGGCAAATAACCGGCCTCATCGACCAGATCGATGAGGTACTGGCCGATCATGCGCCGGGCGGGCGCGGCGAAAGCCACCGCCAATTGCTCGGCCAGATGACCAGACAGCGTCACTTCGGCCGCCGCAAAGGCTTCCAGATTGTAGCCGTCGTCGTTGGAGGCGCCGCCGCCCCATTCGGTATAGGTGCTGGGTGCCGCATCCTGCGCGGTGCGGGCGGCCGCTTCCGCGGGTTCTTCCGAAAATACGTTGTCGAGGGGGGTATCGAGGGTCTGTTCGATCTCGGTGCGGCTGCCGAGGTCGCGATTCATCCATTCTTCCTGGACCGGTTCGAAGCTGTCGGCGCCCGAATCGGTGAAATCGCCTGCCGATTCCTCGCCAAAACCGCCGTCGGACGCCTCAAGGGCCGCGGCCGGCTCGCCCGCCACGGGTATCTCGGGGCCCTCGCTCTCGCGCTCAAGCAGCGGATTCCGCTCCAATTCCTCCTCGACGAAGGCCGACAGGTCGAGGTTGGACAGCTGAAGCAGCTTGATCGCCTGCATCAGCTGCGGCGTCATCACCAGCGACTGCGACTGGCGGAATTCTAGTCTCTGCGTCAGTGCCATGGAGGCAAGAACCGATTCCCGAAAAACTTGGTCCGATTCTTGCTTAAACTACTCCCGAGCTGATGTATACGGCTTGACTTCGCGGAAAAAAGACCGGGGTCGTGCCCCCGTCAGAGGCGGAATTCCTCGCCAAGATAAAGCCTTCGCACGTCCGGATCGCTGACGATCTCCTCGGGACTGCCTTCGGTCAGGATCTCGCCGGCATAAACGATATAGGCGCGGTCGGTCAGCCCGAGCGTTTCCCGCACATTGTGGTCGGTGATCAGGACGCCGATACCGCGGTTGGTGAGGTGGCGGACCAGGTCCTGAATGTCGCCAACCGCGATCGGGTCGATGCCTGCGAAGGGCTCATCGAGCAGCATGTAGTTAGGCCGCGTCGCCAAGGCGCGCGCGATTTCCACGCGGCGACGCTCGCCGCCCGACAACGCAATCGAAGGCGTCTTTCGAAGCCGCGTGATGTTGAATTCATCGAGCAGGGAATTGAGTTCGGCCTCGCGTTTCTTGCGCGAGGGTTCGACAACCTCGAGCACCGCGCGGATATTCTGCTCCACCGTGAGGCCGCGAAAAATCGACGCTTCCTGCGGCAGATAGCCGATGCCGAGCCGGGCGCGCTGGTACATCGGCAGCTTGGTGACGTCGTGGCCGTCGAGCTCGATGGCGCCGCGATCGGCTTTGATCAGGCCGGTGATCATGTAGAACACCGTCGTCTTGCCGGCGCCGTTCGGTCCCAGCAGGCCCACGGCCTCGCCACGCCGGACATAGATGCTGACCCCGCGCACGACCTGGCGGGTGCCGAAGCTCTTTTCCACGCTGTGCACCGCCAGATATCCCGCGCGTTGCGCCAGACGCGGCGCGGCCGCGCCGTTGGTCCTGGGCGCAGGCTTGGGCGTTGCCGCAGGCCTGGACGTGGTCGCGGGCCTGGCGGCAGCCGGGCGGGGCGGCGGATTTTCGACGCGCGGCAATTCCAGCGCAGGCGAGGGCGCGGTGCGGGCGAGCGGCGGCGCATCGCGCACGGGGTTCGTCAGCATCCCCCCCATGGTGTCGCCAAGCGCGGTGATGTCCTCGCGCGGCCGTGCAAAGCCAGCCTTGCCGCGTTTTGCAGGGCGTCGCCGGAACATGCTGAGTAGGTCCACCATCCCCGCTTCGTCCGAGCCCTTCGTGGATTTTGATAGTCGCTACCGAAGTAGCCACACGTTCGCAAAGCGCTGATTCGCCCGTCCAGCATGAATGAGCCGATGCCCCTTGCCCAGCGGACCGGCGTCACGTTTCCGACGCTGGCTAGATACAGGCTCGGAACCCAAGCTTCAACCTTGTTCCGGCCGGATTTACATTAAGATATTGACATTACTTTGGTTTACCTGACGAGCCGGGCAGCGCGAGCGGCGAAGCGGCCCCCGGGGATGCCTGCGCGCAGCCCTGACTCGAAGACTGATTGAGAAACAAGCCGTTCACCTTGCCGCTATCCGATTCGACCCGGGAAACGCCGGTGGTCATGTCCACCAGCAGCCGGTCGCCTCTCAAGACATTTTGACACTGGGTCAGCACCACGCCGCCTGACATGGTGATCAGGTTGGTCTTGGTGTCGAACACGGCCGTCTCGCCGGTCACGACCTGATCTTTCTGGGTCACCACCACGTTGCCTTTGGCCTCGAGCCGCTTGATCGATGACGATCCGCCGGGGCCGGGCGCAGCCGCCGGCATCGGGGCAGGGGCCGACTTTGCGCCTTTGGCATTGGCGGCGGGAGGCGGCGCGTTCTGATCCTTCGATTCGTAGAAGACGACCAGAACCTTCGACGTCATGGTGGTGTCGCCCTGCACCACCTTGACGTTGCCGGTGAAGGTCGCCTCCTTTTTCTTGTCGCGCATCTCGAGCGAAGCCGCCTCGATCTGAATCGGCTGGTCGCGATTCTGCGAAAAGCCCTGCATCGCATTGGGCACGCCGGTCGCCGAGCTCTGGGCCCTCGCGTCGGCCGCAGCGACCAGCATCGCAAAACAAAAGAGCGCATACGCCGCGCTGACGGCGATGCTGGCCTTGAGGTTATTCCGGCGAAACATTTTCATTGGATCATTTCGCGCTGGAGGATTTCACGCTCGCGCGCGATTTCGCAGGCCGCGCGGGCGGAGGAGGCTCGGCCACCGGCTCGGCATCGGCGGGCGGCGGCAGCTTGTCGATGTTCATCACGACGTGGCCGTCAAAGCGAACGACTTCGCCGCCGCCGGTGACCTTCATCGTGTCGGCGGAAATTTTTCCGTCCGCCCATTTGACGTCGACGTGTTCGTCGGACGTCACCGTCCCCTTGTTCATATCGACGAAGGCCTGGCTGAGCCACGCTTCATAACCTGCAGTGGTTTGCACATAGATGTCCTTATGCAGGTCGAGCAGTTGCTGCTTGGTGTCCATCAGTCCCTTGACCGCCTCGAGCGTAACCGTCGATTGATCCTGCATCAGCACCTTGCCCCGCAACGTGTGCAACTCGACATGATCCGGATCGGTCACATCCTGGGTCGCGGTATTGGCCCAGACCTCGTAAGGGCGTTGATCCTGCGAATAGCCTGCCATGTGCGGCGATTCCATCGTGATCTTGGTGCCGGAAATGACAAGATTGCTCATGTCCACCGGCAGCTTCGGCAACAGCATCCGGAACGGATTGAAAACCGACACCAGGACGATGGCAGCGAGAGAGAGGATCACGGCGGCCGGAACCGCGATCCGCAGGATGCGCACCATCCGGCTGTGGCGCGCCGCAACCGCAAAGCGCGCCTCCATTCCGGCATGATAAGCAGCATTCTGAACCGAATTCACCGCTACTCCTGGGTAAAGACCGACGACGCCAGATCATTTTACCCCGAGATGATCGGATCGCCCACCCGCAAAGGGACCTCGTGTGAGGAGTTTGTCTGAAACGAGGCGGTGACCGGAACGGGCGTTAACGGCTCCGAGCGCAATCGCCTCACGAATGGGCGAAAATGTCTTCGGCTTCCCAGCCCTGCAGGTCGAGCTTGGCTCGCGTCGGCAGGAAGGCGAAGCAGGCCTGCGCCAGACCGAGGCGGTCTTCGCGCGCGAGCATCGCGTCGAGGCGTTCGCGCAACGCATGCAGATGCAGCACATCGGAGGCCGCGTAAGCGAGCTGGGCTTCGGTGAGGGTGGGCGCGCCCCAGTCGCTCGATTGCTGCTGCTTCGACAGATCGATATTGAGCACCTCGCGCACCAGATCCTTCAAGCCATGGCGGTCGGTGTAGGTGCGGCAAAGCCGCGAGGCAATCTTGGTGCAATAGACCGGCTCGGGCATCACGCCGAACGCGTTATAGAGCGCGGCAAGATCGAAGCGGGCGAAGTGAAAGATCTTGGTGATTTTGGGATTGGCGAGGAGCGCCTTCAGATTTGGTGCGTCGGCCGGACCCTGTCCGTGATCGCGCGGGATCTGGACGACATCGGCGCTGCCATCGCCGTTCGACAGCTGCACCACGCAAAGCCGGTCGCGATGCGGATTGAGCCCCATGGTCTCGGTATCGATCGCGACCGAGTCGGTATAAGGGCTGAGGTCGGGCAGGTCGCCGCGATGCTGGCGTACGGTCATCAATACAGGGCCTCTGGTCGATTCGGAAAATCAACCTAACCTAACGCCCAATACCGCACGAGGCGAGCGGCGGAGCACAGCTTTCGTCAGCAAAATACCGCGAGGCAGTTCGCTTTCGAAAGCGGAGCCACTCAGGTGTGCTCGAACGACGGGATCAGGCCCTCCCGCGGTCCGGCATTTTCGGCGGCTGGAGCTCGCGGCTGTTGGCCCAGCGATCCAGGTTTTCGATGATTTTCTGATGGCTCGGGCGCAGCGGCTTGGACGCGTCCGGCTCCTTTCGAAAGCAGGCGGGGCAGCTTGATATAGTCCGTCATGGCGGCTCTCCCTCAAGAAAAGCATGCGCCTCTGCCGGCCTGATATCAATATCTAACTGATTGTTTTAATTGAAGTATTATACTAATTTGACTTGAATGTCGGAACCTCTGCCGAATTGGGGCATTGAGTAAGCCACTCAACCATCTCATTTTGGGTCATTCCCATGAACGATATGCGCGGCGAGCGATTACAGGTCATGCTGGGACCGCAAGAATTGGCGGCGGTCGACGATTTCCGGTTCAAGCACCGGATGCCGACCCGCGCGGCGGCTGTTCGCGAGCTTTTGAAACTTGGGCTGACGGTTGCCGCGCCGGAGGCGTCTAACAGCATGAAATCCAGCAATTACGGCATCTTCAGCCGTGGTCCGGACGGCCACAGGCGAGGCGATCCGGAGACGGATGTCGGAAATTAGCATCGTCGGAAAAACTAACTGCAGTTTTGCGGAGTTTTTGAACCATCCCGGTCACTGGTTTTGTACCGGTTTTGCAGACTGCAAAAGCGCGAGCGTCAGCGCGTGATACGCTTGTCGCCATGATCGAGACGCATCACGCACCTTGCCCCATGATCAAGGTCCATTCCCGGCCAGTCATCGAACGCCATCGCAAGAGCGGATGGGAGCTTGTCTTGTGGACAGGCGATGCTTTCGACTATTCGACCCCGTTCCGGGAAATGCTGAGCGAAATCGCCACCGTCCTGAACCACGAAGCACCCGCGTCCGTCGAATTGCCCGGCTACGACGCCATGGAAGATGATGTCGAAGGCGTGCTTCGGTTCGGCGATGACGAAATCGGTATCTATTACGAGCACTCGCTGAGCTATCTCTCGTTGATGAGTGACAGCCCGAATACGCTTCACAGGATAGCCGACCGGCTTCAGCCGTTAGTGGCGCTGGCCTGAGCCAAACCCGCTGGTCGCGCGCGGGACGCGCTACCATTCCGCCATTTGCACGATGGTGCCCAGGAAAGGACTCGAACCTTCACGACTGTTAGGTCACTGGCACCTGAAGCCAGCGCGTCTACCAATTCCGCCACCTGGGCATGGGGCCGCTAGTTAAGGTTCGGTCGCGCGCTTGTCAAATTGCCGAGCCCCCGGCTGCAATAAGCTATTGAAATGGGCTGTACAGAAATCGGGCGATGGCGTATCGGCAAATCGTCGAAATATCCGCTCCTTCGACCGAATCCGCCCCCGCAAAATCGGCCCCCGGAATTCACCCAGGGCATCAAACATGGCATCAAACATGGCATCGAACCTAGAAACCCTGGTGACGGTTTTCGGCGGGTCCGGTTTTGTCGGCCGAAGCGTCGTGCGGGCGCTGTGCAAGCGCGACTATCGTATCCGCGTGGCGGTGCGGCGGCCGGAGCTCGCGGGTCACCTCCAGCCGCTCGGCAAGGTTGGCCAGATCCATGCGGTCCAGGCCAATCTGCGTTACCCGGCTTCCGTCGAGGCCGCGATGCGCGGCGCTGACGTCGCCATCAATCTCGTCGGCATCCTGGCGCCGTCAGGCGCGCAGACGTTTGACGCCGTGCAGGCGGAAGGCGCGGGCACGGTCGCAAAAGCGGCCGCCGCGGCAGGCGCGCGCATGGTCCATGTTTCGGCCATCGGCGCCGACGCCAATTCCACCTCGCACTATGGGCGCAGCAAGGCAGCCGGTGAGCACGCAGTGCTGGCGGCCGTTCCCTCCGCCACCATCCTGCGGCCCATCGGTCGTGTTCGGCCCGGAGGACGACTTCACCAACCGCTTCGCGGCGCTTGCGCGAATTTCGCCGGCGCTGCCGCTGATCGGCGGCGGGGCGACCAAATTGCAGCCGGTCTATGTCGGCGACGTCGCCACAGCCGTCGCAGAGGCGGTAGACGGCATGACCAAAGCAGGGGCGACCTACGAGCTCGGCGGACCGGAAGTGCTCTCGATGCGCGAGATCATGGAATTCATTCTGGCGACCACCGAACGCGACCGCATGCTGGTGACGCTGCCGTTTGCTCTGGCAAAATTGCAGGCGCTGTTGCTGCAATTTGCGCCCGGGGCTTTCAAGCTGACGCCCGATCAGGTCGAACTTCTGCGCAGCGACAATGTCGTGTCGGAGCCGGCGAAGGCTGCCGGCCTCACCCTGGAAGGGCTCGGCATCGCACCGGATTCGCTCGAGGCGGTCGCGCCACAGTATCTCTGGCGGTTCCGCAAAGCCGGCCAGTTCGCGCAGAAGGACGCTTAGGCGCTGGCGTTCCCCGGACGCTGCGCAGCGCTATGGCGGTGCGCTGCTGATCCGGGGTCTATATTCCTCATTGTCCGCGAGAGGTCCCGGCTCTGCGGAGCAGCGTACCGGACGTTGCGGAGCCTGTCATCGGGCGCGCGCATTCGCGCGACCCGTTGGCATCGCCGGGAGAACGCCGCACCGCGTCCGGGACACAAGACTCACCGTCCCATCGCCAGTGCGATCAGGCCGAGCGTGCCGACCACGACGCGCCACCACGCAAACAGCGTGAACCCGCGTCGGCTGACGTAACCGAGAAACGCTTTCACCACGACGATCGCAACCACGAACGACACCACGAAGCCGATCGCGACGGTGCCGAGGTGATCGGACGTCATCTCGGCGCGGTTCTTGTAAAAATCATACGCGAACGCGCCGATCATGGTCGGTATCGCCAGGAAGAACGAGAATTCCGCCGCCGCACGCTTGTCGGCCCCCAGCAGCATCGCCGCGACGATGCTGGCGCCGGAGCGGGAAACGCCGGGAATCATCGCCAGGCATTGCGCGACGCCGATCCACAGGTAGGTGAGCAGCGGAAATTTGGTGGCGTCGTGTTCATGCGGTTTGTGATCGATCTGGTCGACCCACAACAGAATGGCGCCGCCGACGATCAGCGAGAAGCAGACCACCCACGGATTGAACAGAACTTCCTTGATGTATTTGCCGGCAATGAGCCCGATGATCACCGCCGGTAAAAACGCCACCAGCACGCCGATGACAAAACGGCGGTCGTCGGGGTTGGAAAACATGCCGAGCGCGATCTTCCACAGTTTGGCGAAATAGATCACCACGATCGCGAGAATCGCGCCGAGTTGAATCAGCACGACAAAACTGTCCCAGAAGGCACCCTCGCCAAGACCGAAGAAGCGCTTCACGAGCAGCATGTGGCCGGTCGACGAAACCGGCAAAAATTCGGTGATGCCCTCGACAATGCCGAGAATTACCGCCCGCAACGAATCAGACAGCATGATCTAGCGCCCTCATTTTAAGCTTGGTGACACGACGGCGATCCATTGGCGACCGCGGTGAGCGGCAAGGGCCAAAAACAGCCGGATTCTTCTCGCTTATTCGTTTGCATGCCGCAACGGCAAAAGCGCAAAAACGCTAGTGGAGTGGATTTGACATTCGCTACCCACCTAGCCACAAGCTCAGACAGCGAATGTCAAATCCTAAACTCCACTAGAAACTCATATTTGCCAGTGATCCTTTGATTCTAACATTCGCAAAGGTGCCCGCTGCGAAGGGGTGCGAATGTTAGAATCGGACCACTGGTAGGGTTGCCTCGGTCGAAAGCTTCGGTAGGTTGGCGGCGCAATTTCTCCTTCGTTCAGGCCTTCATGTTTACGCTGTTCCATCACCCCTTCTGTCCGCATTCGCGCTTCGTTCGCCTCGTGCTCGGCGAACTCGGCGCCGATCTGCAACTCGCGGAAGAACGGGCATGGGAGCGGCGCGAAGCCTTTCTCGCGCTCAACCCCGCGGGCACCACGCCGGTCCTGATTACCGAAAGCGAGGGCGCGATTCCCGGCGCCGGTATTATTGCGGAATACATCGATGAGACTTTCGGCGCCGGGATGGCCGAGCGCCGGCTGTTACCGAGTTCGTCAGCCGAGCGCATCGAAGTGCGGCGGCTGATGGCGTGGTTCAACGAAAAATTTTTCGAGGAAGCGTCCAATCCGCTGGTCACCGAGCGCATCTATAAACGCTTCATGAGCGAAGAGGACGGCGGCGGCGCGCCGTCGGCCGATGTGATCCGCGCGGCGAAAGCGAATGTGCGCTATCATCTGGCCTATATCGGCTGGCTGGCGGGGACGCGAAATTATCTCGCCGGCGACCGGCTCACCTATGCGGATCTCGCCGCGGCCGCGCATCTGTCGGCGATCGACTATCTCGGCGATGTGCCGTGGATCGAGGACGACGCGGCAAAGGCCTGGTATGCGCGGGTCAAATCCCGGCCCTCGTTCCGTCCGCTGCTGAGCGAATGGCTGGCGGGCGTGCCGGCGTCGCGGACCTATGTGGATCTCGATTTCTGATCTGATTAGCGAGACCGTTTCGAAAATCTCCGGAAGAGGTGAGGCGGCCGTCAGCCCATCTCCGCAACGGCTGCCAGAATCCGCGCGATGTCCTGCGGCCGCGACAGCCGGTGATCGCCGTCCTGGATCATGGTCAGCACCACGTCGTCGGCCGGCAGCCGATGGGCAAGCGCAAACGCATGCTTCCACGGCACGTCGGGATCGCGCGCGCCTTGCAGGATATGCACGGGGCAGCCGACCTCGATCGCACTGCCGAGTAACAGGTGCTTGCGGCCTTCCTCGATCAGGTTGCGGGAGATCGGGTAGGGGTCGCCATACTCGGACGGGCGCAGCCAAACGCCCGTGGTTTCGATCTGCTGCCGGGCTTCGGGCGAAAATCCCTTCCACATCAGCTCTTCGGTGAAATCGGGCGCGGGCGCGATCAACACGAGGCCTTTGAGCGAGGCGCGGGAGGCAGAGCGGCGGGCCAGTTCGCGCGCCAAGAGCAGCGCCATCCACCCGCCCATCGAGGAGCCGATCACCACCTGTGGACCTGCGCAAAACCGCTCGAATACCGCGACGCTTTCTTCCAGCCAGCGGCCGATGGTGCCCTCGACGAAATCGCCGCCGGATTCGCCGTGGCCGGAATAGTCGAACCGGACACAGGCGCGCTTGCGCTCGGCCGCCCACGCATCCAGCGCCACCGCCTTGGTGCCTTGCATGTCCGATTTGAAGCCGCCGAGCCAAAACAGCCCCGGAAAATCGCCTTCGCGGGCACGGACCGCGATGCGGCGCTTCGCGGCTGGCGCACCGACCTCGATCAACACGGGGTTTTGCGGGCCGGCCGCGGAACTGGTCATCAGATCGTCATTCCCTTCAACCTTCTGTGCGTGAGCGGATCAGGTCCGTCAACCAAATGCCGCCAGTGCGGTAGATTCTGACATTCGCTCCAGTACCGCCGCGACTCCCCGATGAGCGAATGTCAGAATCCCAAACCGCGCTAAAATCCTATATTTGCTGGTGTCCCTCTGGTTCCGACATTCGTAAACGAACGAGCCCCGACCTGATACGAGTGTCGGAACCGCGACACCAGCCGCGTTATGATGCTTGCGGAACCTGTCCTTGCGCCCTATGTCGTGGCCAAAATGCCTCGCATTTGATGCTTTTTCGCTTCGTCCGAGCAAGTTCGCTTGCCCGCAAAGCCTTAATCCTTCAAACTACAACCTTCGTTCACAACCTGGAGAAGACACCATTCGCCGTCCCAACAGAGCCCCGCCCGCCGCCGCCAAAGACGGGCCGCGCACCAACGATGAAATCCGCAACGCAACGATTCAGTTGATCGACCACAACGGCACGAACCACGGCACGGTCGAGACGATCGCCGCCATCAAGATGGCGATCGATGCCGGAATGGACCTTGTGGAGATTTCGCCGAACAACAATCCTCCCGTCTGCAAAATCATGGACTACGGGAAGTACAAATATTCGGCGCAGAAGAAAGCGGCAGAAGCCCGCAAGAAACAGAAGACCGTCGAGATCAAGGAGATCAAGCTCCGGCCGATGATCGACGACCATGATTACGACGTGAAGATGCGCGCGATGCAGCGTTTCTTCGAGGAAGGCGACAAGGTCAAGGTGACCTTGCGCTACCGCGGCCGTGAAATGGCGCACCAGGAAATCGGCACCAAGCTTCTCGACAAGCTCAAAAACGACGTCGCGGAATATGCCAAGGTCGAGCAGGACGCCCGCTTCGAAGGCCGTCAGGTCGTCATGGTTCTGGCGCCGCGTTAATCACCGATTCGCAAAAAGCTGACGGTTCGTTGTCCCCGCCTTCGCGGGGACAGCCGATTTGACGGTTCATCGTTGCCAAAAGGGGCTTGTTCTGCCATAAGCGCGACCTTCATCGCCCGGCTGAACAAGGGCTGCCGTGGCGATGGCTGTGCGGGTTTGTCCGTTGATAGATAAACCTGAGCACTTTCAACGCTCTAACGAGCATTTTAGCCGGGAAGACGCCGTTTGCGGCGGGATTTTCCGTGGCAATTAGGAGAGCCAAATGCCCAAGCTGAAGACCAAGTCGGGCGCTAAAAAGCGCTTCAAGGTAACCGCCACTGGCAAAGTGCTGCACGCCCAGCGCGGCAAGCGCCATGGCATGATCAAGCGAACGAAGAAGCAGATCAGGCAGCTGCGCGGCACCCGCGTGCTGTTCAAGACCGACGGCGACAACATCAAGAAGTACTTCCTGCCGAACGCCTGATCGCGCGCTGCTTCCGCTCTCGCCGCGTCCGCGCGGCGACCGTCATTCAATTTTTTCGCAAGATGAAGGAGATCTGTCATGGCTCGCGTCAAACGCGGTGTGACCTCTCACGCCAAGCACAAGAAAGTCTACAAGGCCGCCAAGGGTTATCGCGGTCGCCGCAAGAACACGATCCGCGCCGCCAAGCCCGCGGTCGAAAAGGCCGGGCAATATGCTTTCCGCGATCGCAAGCGGAAGAAGCGCACCTTCCGTGCGCTGTGGATCCAGCGTCTCAACGCCGCCGTCCGCCCGTTCGGCATGACCTACAGCGTGTTTATCAACGGCTTGTCCAAGTCGGGCATCACGGTCGACCGCAAGGTGCTGTCGGATCTCGCGATCCACGAGCCGGCCGCGTTCCAGGCGATCGCCGAGACGGCCAAGGCTGCACTCGCGGCGTAAGTTCGCGTTCCCGCGTAGCCTCCCGCAAACTCCGGTGTCATGCTCCGCGAAAGCGGAGCATCCAGTAGCCACCGACTTCATTCTTGACCCCGGGGGTTACTGGATCATCCGCTTTCGCGGATGATGACGGCAATCGCTGGATTGCGCATGCAATCCCAAAAGGTCACGGTGGCCATGTCCGACCTCGCAACGCTTGAACAAGAAATCCTCGGCCAGATCGCCGCCGCCGGCGACGAGGCCGCGCTCGAAGCCGTACGCGTCTCGGCGCTCGGCAAGAAAGGCTCGATCTCGGCGCTGCTCGCAACGCTTGGCAAAATGTCGCCCGACGAGCGCAAGACGCAAGGGGCTGCGATCAATCTCGCCAAGGACAAGGTGACCGAGGCCTTGAGCGCGCGGCGTGACGTCTTGAAGTCGGCCGCGCTGGACGCCCGGCTCGCGTCCGAGACCGTCGACGTCACGCTTCCCTTGCGCGAGGCGCCGACTGAAGCCGGCCGCATCCACCCCTTGAGCCAGGTCTTCGAGGAGGTCAACACGATCTTCGCCGACATGGGATTTTCCATCGCCGAAGGCCCGGACATCGAAACCGACGACTACAATTTCACCAAACTGAATTTCCCGGAAGGCCACCCGGCGCGGGAAATGCACGACACGTTCTTCTTCAATCCGAAGGAAGACGGCTCGCGCATGCTGTTGCGCACCCACACCTCACCGGTGCAGGTGCGCACCATGCTGACCCAGAAGCCGCCGATCCGCGTGATCTGCCCGGGGCGAACTTATCGCATCGATTCCGACGCCACCCACACGCCGCAGTTTCACCAGGTCGAGGGCCTCGTCATCGACAAGGGCTCGCATCTCGGTCACCTCAAATGGATTCTGCACGAGTTCTGCAAGGCGTTCTTCGAGGTCGATCACATCAACATGCGATTCCGGCCCTCGTTCTTTCCGTTCACCGAGCCGTCGCTCGAGGTCGACATCCAGTGCCGGCGCGACAAAGGCGAGATCCGCTTCGGCGAGGGCGAGGACTGGCTGGAGATTCTCGGCTGCGGCATGGTGCATCCCAACGTGCTGCGCGCCTGCGGCATCGATCCTGACGTCTATCAGGGCTTTGCCTGGGGCATGGGCATCGACCGCATCGCGATGCTGAAATACGGCATGTCGGATTTGCGGCAACTCTTCGACAGCGACGTTCGCTGGCTCGCCCACTACGGCTTCAAGCCGCTCGACATTCCCACGCTGGCGGGAGGGCTGAGCGCGTGAGGTCGGTTCGATGGTGACGCACGGGGAATCACCTCCCCCCTTGAGGGGGAGGTCGGTTCGCGCAGCGAACCGGGAGGGGGGTGGCACGCCCGCTCATAGGCCGATTGCACACATCAATCGGCTCCGAGCCAAATCGATGCGGTCAGGGATGACCGACGCTGAACGCGTCCTTTGGTCTCAACTACGCGCCCATCGCCTAAATGGGTTGAGTTTTCGTCGCCAGGTTCCGATTGGCTCATTCATTGTCGACTTCGTGTGTCATGAACGCCGACTCATCATCGAGCTTGACGGAGGTCAGCACGCCTCTGATCGAGAAGCTCGGCATGATCAGATGCGACAAGCTTGGTTGAACACGAAGGGCTATCGTGTCCTTCGATTCTGGAATTCCGACGTTTTGCGCCATCGCGAGTTGGTGTTGGAAACGATTATCGGTACGATTACGCAATCGGTACCCCCCCTCCCGGTCGGCAAAGCCGACCGACCTCCCCCTCAAGGGGGAGGTGAAGCAAGCCCGGACATCTCGTCATGAAATTCACGCTCTCCTGGCTGAAAGAACATCTCGACACCGACGAGCCGCTCGAAAAACTCGCCGACAAGCTCACCATGATCGGGCTTGAGGTCGAGAGCATCGAGGACAAGGCCAAGGCGCTCGCGCCCTTTACCATTGCCCGCGTGATCACGGCCGAGCAGCATCCGAATGCCGATCGCCTGCGCGTCTGCATGGTCGACACCGGCAATGGCGCAGCTCCCGTGCAGGTCGTCTGCGGCGCGCCGAACGCGCGCGCCGGCCTCGTCAGCGTGTTCTCGGCCCCGGGCACCTACATTCCCGGCAAGGACATCACGCTCGGCATCGGCACCATCAGAGGCGTCGAGAGCCGCGGCATGCTGTGCTCGGCGGCTGAAATGAAAATCTCCGAAGACCATGACGGCATCATGGAGCTGCCGGCCGATGCGCCGATCGGCACGCCATACGTGCAATGGGCGGCATTCGGCGATCCCGTGCTTGAAATCAACCTGACGCCGAACCGGCAGGACTGCACCGGCGTGCACGGCATTGCGCGCGACCTCGCCGCCGCCGACATGGGCAAGTTCAAAGACCCCGGCATCAAGCCGATCAAGGGCGAATTCCCCTGTCCGGTGAAGGTGACGGTCGAAGACCAGAGCCTCTGTCCCGGCTTTGCGCTGCGACTGGTGCGCGGCGTCAAGAACGGTCCGTCGCCGGAATGGCTGCAGAAACGCCTGACCTCGATCGGCTTGCGGCCGATCAATGCGCTGGTCGATATCACCAACTTCATGACCTACGATCGCGCCCGGCCGCTGCACGTGTTCGACGCGGCAAAAGTGAAGGGTAATCTCACGGTGCGCCGCGGCCGCAACAGTGAGACGCTGCTCGCGCTCGACGGCCGCACCTATACGCTCGACAGTTCGATCTGCGTCATCGCCGACGACCACGGCGTTGAGTCGCTCGCCGGCATCATGGGCGGCGAGGCTTCCGGCTGCTCGGAGACGACCGCCGACGTGCTGATCGAATCGGCGCTGTGGAACGAGATCAATATCGCCCAGACCGGCCGCAAGCTCGGCATCAATTCCGACGCCCGCTATCGCTTTGAGCGCGGCGTCGATCCGGCCTTCATGGTGCCGGGGCTGGAAATGGCGACGAGGCTGGTGATGGAAATCTGCGGCGGCGCGCCGTCGGAAAACGTCGTGGTCGGCAACGCCTTTGGCGACGACCGCGTGATCGATTTTCCGCTTCACGAGGTGAAACGCCTTGCCGGCATCGACGTGGCGTTTCCGGAAGCCAAGCGCATCCTTACCCATCTCGGCTTCATGGTGGCAGGTCAGGGTTCGACGGTGAAGGTCGCGATCCCCTCGTGGCGATCGGACGTGCACGGCAAGGCCGATATCGTCGAGGAGATCGTGCGCATCGTCGGTGTCGATCAGGTGCCGATGACGCCGTTCGAACGCGGCGAGGCGCCGCGAAAACCAGTGCTCAAGCCGTTGCAACTTCGCACCCGTCGCGCCAAGCGCGCGCTGGCTGCGCGCGGCATGGTCGAAGCGGTGACGTGGTCGTTCATTTCCAAGCCGCACGCCGAACTGTTCGGCGGCGGCAAGGCCGAGCTCGCGCTCGCCAATCCGATCGCGGCCGATTTGTCCGACATGCGGCCGAGCCTGCTGCCGGGCCTGGTCGCCGCGGCGCAGGCCAATTCCGACCGCGGCTTTGCCGACGTCGCGTTGTTCGAGGTCGGTCAGGTGTTCAAAGGCGACAGGCCGGAAGATCAGTTCACGGCGGCTGCCGGCGTTCGTCACGGCTTTTCGTCGTCTGCGGGGCTTGGGCGCAATTGGTCCGGCTCGGCGACGGCGAATGTGTTCGACGCCAAAGCCGACGCCTTTGCGGTGCTGTCGGCGGCCGGCGCGCCGATCCAGGCGCTGCAAGTGGTTCCCGGCGGCGCTGCGTGGCTGCATCCCGGGCGCTCCGGCACCATTCAGATCGGCCCGCAAAACGTGCTGGGGTATTTTGGCGAGCTGCATCCGCGTGCGCTGGAACAACTCGGCGCCGATGGTCCGATGATCGCCTTTGAGGTGATTCTCAATTCTCTTCCCGACGCCAAGCAGCGGCCGACGCGCGCCAAACCTTCGATCGAACTGTCGGCGTTCCAGCCGGTGTCGCGGGATTTTGCCTTCATCGTCGATCGCACCGTGAAGGCCGGCGACATCCTGCGCGCCGCGCAAAACGTCGACAGGAAGCTCATCACCGGCGTGACGGTGTTCGACGTCTACGAAGGCAAGGGCGTTGAGGACGGCAAAAAATCCGTCGCGATTGCGGTGACGCTGCAGCCGCGCGAGAAGACCATGACCGACCAGGAGATCGAGGCGGTCGCGGCGAAAATCGTGGCGGAGGTCAACAAGAAGACCGGCGGCGTGTTGCGCTGAAGCGCCCAAACTTACTGGGCTAGCAGGTCTAGCGGCACGTTTAAGACATTTGCGATGAGCCGAAGGGCCTCCACGGTTCCGACCCGTCGGCCGTTCTCGATATCCGAGATATACCCTTGGCTCAGATCTGTCTTGGAGGACAGGTACATCTGCGTTTCGCCACGCCATTCGCGCAGCACCCGCAGGGGATTTTCTCCGTTGGCCAACCGATCCACGACATCCTTTGGCAATAAAGGGCCTCCACTGGAGACTTCCTTTTTCGCGCGAGCAACAATACGCGCCGTACCTGCGTCTTCATCAAACTCTGACGCCTTGGCCGCCAGGAGCTCGTAATCCTTTCTTGGAAGGATTGCGACTTCACCACGCGGCGTCTTTTGAAATCGAACACTCATGTCTGCCTCTCAATCGTAGATATCTCGCCGGTGCCCTACCGCAGCGATGACGATCGTGTCCCGCGGGTGCGGCGGCGTTGCCCGGGCGTACGCGCCGGCCCGGTCGCCGGCTCCTTGAGCGCACCGATTTTTCTCAACGCCGCTTCGGCGGCGCGCTCACCGCTTTCCCAGGCGCCATCGACCGTGCCCCAGAGGGTCTCGTGGGTGGCTTCGCCGGCGAAGAACAGATTGCCTGTTGGTTCGGTGAGAATCTTGCGCGAGCCTTGCCCGCCGGGCGGGGCGACCGACATCGCGCCCAACGCAAAGGGCGAGGCGTTCCACCGCGTCACGCTCGATTTCTTCACGGTGACGGCGATATCGCTGCCAAACAGCTTTTTCAGCCACTCCACTGCGAACGCCACCATGGCCTTCTCGCCCTGGCCGGAAAGGTCGCGCCCGAAGGAACCGGCGACATCGACCACGCATAACGGAGAGCCGGCGATGTTGGCCGACAACAGCGCCGTGCGGGTGGAATTGCTCTGCTCGATGAGGGCGTCGTCGCGCGCGAGGCCGAGCGGATTGCCCGACAATTGCAGGGCGATGCGATCATAGCTGCCGAGCGACAGCTTTGCCGCGGCATCGAGCTGGCGCCTGGGGATGTCGGGCGTGAATTTGATGTTGCCCGCCGCCAGCACGTTGCTTGACACCGTGACGATCACGGCGCGCGCGGCGATCTTGCCCGCCGACGTTTCCACGCTCACGTCACGGTTGTTCCAGACGATATGATTGGCCGGGGTCGACAAGGCCACCGGCAGTTGCTCGCCGAGTTTGGCGACCAGTGCGCCGACGCCCTGACGACAACCGATCGCGGCGGTGCGGTCCTGCGCGCGCGCCTTGTCCACGACCGAAACATCCCGCAGATCCTTGCCCGTGCTGTTGGCGCCGAGCACGAATTCCGCCGTGCCCGCCCAGTCGCCGAGATCTTTCGGCAATACCGAGGCGCAGGCCACATCGGCCTTGCCGCGCGAGGCCTCATCGATGGCGCGGTTGGCGCGGACCAGCGCGGCCAGGAACTCCTCGGTTTCGCCGGCGCGTGCATAGCGCCGGCCGATGCGGATTTTCTGTCCGAGAGGAGCCGCCGAGATATCGAGCCCGGCATTGCGGGCGAGCTTGACCATCGGATTGGTCTCGGGATTGTGCAGCCAGCGCGCACCACGATCGAACGGAACATCGAAAGCGGCGCTATCGGTCCAGCAGCGCCCGCCGAGGCGGGCATCGGCCTCCAGCACGATCACCTTGCGATTGGCTGACTGGATGCGCCGCGCCGCGGCAATGCCGGCCGCACCGGCGCCGATCACGACAATGTCGGCCTCGCGCGGCAAGGGGGCGCCCCACGCCCGGCTACCGAACCCCGGTAAAATTACGGCGGCGGCAGATGCCGCAAGGAGATCGCGCCGCGTCATCGCCATGTCATGGATTCCGCAATTTTGGCAACAGAGTGAACAACTGGTAGTCCGATTCTAACGTTCGCATCCCTTTTCAGCAGGCCGTTTTGCCAAAGTTATAATCATGGGACCACCAGCAAATGCATGTTTCCAGTGGAGTTTCGGATTTGACATTCGCTGCTCGAACTCGATGCGTACGGGCTGGCGAATGCAAATCCGCTCCACTGGTGTCGGAATTTCCCAGCTTGCCGTATCCAGCGGGATGCGGCAACCGTCATGGTAAATCAATCATGATTGACCGGCCGTTTGCATGAACTAAATTGCAACGGCTTTCGGTCAAGGTAAGGGGCGAAAAAAAGCGGATAGATGGGCCTGGAACGGCTCGGCAAATTCGCTGGGGGAATCCATCGTGGGCGTAATGCTCGATACCGTCGGCAAGTGGCTCGCTTCCTATCTTCAGAAGGAAGTGCCGGGCTATGAGCCGTTCACGCCGAGCGACCCCGGCCATCTGAGCGGCATCATGCAGCCTGGCGACGTGCTGCTGGTCGAGGGCAACAACCGCATTTCCGGCATCATCAAATATCTGACCCAGTCGACCTGGTCGCATGCCGCATTGTTCGTCGGGCCGATCGACGGCGCCGTAGAAGCCGACGGTGAACCGCATGTGCTGATCGAGGCCAATATCGGCGAGGGCGTGACGTCAGCGCCGCTGTCGAAATATTTCACCTATCATACACGGCTGTGCCGGCCGGTCGGCCTGATGTATGAGGACCGCTACACCGTGTGCCGCTATGCCATCAACCGGATCGGCTTTGGCTACGACACCAAGAACATTCTCGACCTGATGCGCTTCCTGATTCCGTTGCCGATCCCGCAGCGCTGGCGGCGGCGGATGATTGCGTTCGGCTCGGGCGATCCCACCAAGATCATCTGTTCGGCCCTGATCGCACAGGCCTTCGACGCTGTGCGTTATCCGATCCTGCCCAGGGTGACGCTCGCCGGTTCACGGCAAGCGCGTCGCGAAATCCTGCATATTCGCGACTCCTCGCTTTATATGCCGCGCGACTTCGACATCTCGCCCTATTTCGAAATCGTCAAGCCGACCATTGTGACCGGTTTCGACTACACCGCTCTGCACTGGGCCGACAAACAAAAGCCGCTCCAGGAGGTAGCGGGCCAGTTCGGCGTGTTTCCAGAAGCAGTCGCGCCGCCGCTTGCTCCTGAAGCGACTGACGAGGAAGCGCCGCTTCCAACTGCGTAAGTAGCACCCAGCCGCGGTGACGCACGCCGTCACAACGTCGCCTCTCCTCACGCTGACATAACCGTATCGGGCCAAGGGGACTTGCCGAACGCTGCCGCGCATGTCTACCTCTCCGCACGGCTGATGCGGAGAAAGAACCGATGCTCGATGCGGCCATCAAGGCATTGTCGCAAATTCTGTCGCCGCCGATGCGATCGATCCTGTGGCGATCGATCGGTCTGGCGCTGGTGCTGATCGTGGTGCTGGCGATCGGGCTGCAACGCCTGTTGAGCTGGCTTGCAACCTCGGGCGAAGTCTGGGCCGAAACCTTTCTCGGTCCTTCGTTCCAGACGCCGCTCGATATCCTTGCCTGGATCATTTCGATCGCCGCCGGGTTCGGCGTCGTATTCGGCGCGGTGTTTTTGATGCCGGCCATCACCTCGCTCGTGGCGAGCTTTTTCGTCGACGAAGTCGCCGACCATGTCGAGCGTGAACATTACCCGGCGGAGCGGCCCGGCGCAGCCCTGCCGCTTCCGCTGGCGGTCAGCGAAGGCGTCAAGACCGCGTCGCTGACCATCCTCGTCTATCTGGTCGCGCTGCCTTTCGTGCTGTTTGCCGGCGCCGGCTTCATCTTCTTCTTCATCGCCACCGCATGGCTTCTCGGGCGGGAATATTTCGAACTCGCGGCGATGCGGTTTCGCAGCCCGCAGGAAGCCAAGGCGATGCGCAAGGACAACGCCGCAACGGTGTTCACGGCGGGACTTTTCATTGCCGCCTTTGTCTCGATCCCGATCGTCAATCTGGCGACACCGTTGTTCGGCATGGCCTTCATGGTTCACATGCACAAGCGGCTGAGCGGGCCGAGGCCGGAACTGATTGATCCGGCGCGAAAGGCGCGTCTGCCGATGGCGTAATCGCGCTAGCGCCCACTTTCCGAAGTTCGTGTTACACCTCAGCGCGCACCTTTCACGAACTTCGGAAAGTCATGGGCACTAGCAAACTTATTGATCCAGTGTGGCTTTGGTTCAGAAGTCCGCACAATGAACCTGCGGCAACAGTGATGCGGACTTCTGAACCAAAGCCACACTAGTTTTGGTGCGCCACCAGCGGGCAGCCGCCGTCCGCCAATGACCGAAACGCCTGATCGCCCGGGATGGTGGAGAGTATTTTGTAGTAATCCCACGGCCCCTTGGATTCCTGCGGCGTCTTCACCTGCGCCAGGTACATGTCGTGCACCAGCCGGCCGTCTTCGCGCAGCCGCCCGTTCTTGACGTAGAAATCGTTGACCGGCCGTTCGCGCATTTTCGCCATCACGGCCTTGGCCTCATCGGTGCCGGCCGCCGCAATCGCGCCGAGATAGTGGTTGATGGCCGAATAGACCGCCGCTTGCGGCATGGTCGGCATCTTCCCGAACCGTTCAAAGAACCGCTTCGACCAGGCACGGGTTTCTTGGTTGCGGTCCCAATAAAATGCCGTGACGAACTTCAGCCCCTGGGCAGCTTGAAGCTGCATGCTGTGAACATCGGAGATGAACACGAGCAGCGAAACGATGGTCTGGTTTTTCGTCAGGCCAAATTCGTTGGCCTGCTTGGTGGCGTTGACCATGTCGCCGCCGCCATTGGCGAAAGCGATGACCTTCGCGCCGGAAGCCTGCGCCTGCAAAAGATAGGAACTGAAATCCGCGGTGTTGAGCGGATGGCGCACGCTTCCGAGCACCTTGCCGCCCGCGGCCTTGACCGCGGCGGTCGCATCCGCCTCCAGCGAATGGCCGAAGGTGTAATCGACCGTGAGGAAGAACCAGCTATCCCGTCCTTCTGCCACCACCGCCTTCGCCAGACTCGTGGTCAGCGCATAGCTGTCGTAGATCCAGGAGGCCTCGGTTGGCGTGCATGACTTGCCGGTAAAGGCCGTGCTGCCGACCGCGCCCGCGATTGCGATACGGTTCTTCTCGGCGGCCAATTGCGAGACGGCGAGCGCGACCGCCGAATGGTCAAACCCGATTGCCATGTCGACCTTGCCGACGTCGAACCATTCCCGCGCGATGGCCGCGCCAACGTCGGACTTGTTCTGATGGTCGCCGGAGACGATCTCGATCGGCTTGCCGAGCACCTTGCCGCCGAAATCCTCGACCGCCATCTTGGCCGCCACCACCGAACCCGGACCGCCGAGATCGGCATAGAGGCCGGTCTGATCGTTGAGGACGCCGATCTTGACGACGTCGTCGGAAATTTGCGCCTGCGCATGATGCGCAAGGCCGCTGACGAGCAGCGCCGAAACAAGCACAAGCCATCGTCGCATGGCGTCACTCCCCTTTGATGCGCCGCCATTGATCGGCTTTGGCGCTTTGGGAGCAAGCCTAGGCTGCGGTTCGCCGGGAAACAAGAACCTCACGATGGTTGAGTGATCCTCCATGGCGAGGAGCGCGCCTTTCGTTTGTCTCCAACCATGTGGGATATTGCCCATCCTTCGAGATACCGCGCCGGTTGGGTTTTCACACCGTCTTTTCCGGCCAGCGGCACAGATCGTTGATCAGGCAGACCTCGCAGCGCGGCTGGCGCGCGAGGCAGGTATAGCGGCCGTGCAGGATCAGCCAGTGATGCGCGTGCAGCATGAATTCGCCCGGGATCACGCGCTCGAGCCCGATCTCTACTTCCAGCGGCGTCTTGCCCGGCGCGAGCCCCGTGCGATTGCCGACACGAAACACATGGGTATCCACCGCCATGGTGCGTTCGCCGAAGGCCATGTTGAGCACGACGTTGGCGGTCTTGCGTCCGGCGCCAGGCAGCGATTCGATTTCCGCACGGGTGCGCGGCACCTCGCCGCCGAATTCGCGGATCAATTTCTCCGAAAGAGCGATGACGTTTTTCGCCTTGGTGCGGTAAAGCCCAATCGTCCTGATGGTGTCGCGCAACTTTTCCTCACCGAGCGCGAGCATTTTTTGCGGCGTGTCGGCAACCTGGAACAAGCTCCGCGTTGCGCGGTTGACGCCGGCATCTGTCGCCTGCGCCGACAGCACCACCGCGACCAGGAGCGTGTAGGGATTGAGATGTTCCAATTCGCCCTTTGGCTCCGGATTGGCTTTGCGAAAGCGTTCGAACGCCTCGCGCACCTCGGCCGGCGTCCAGGGTTTGAGCTTTTTGGCAGCGGTTGCGCGTTGCGGGCTCGCCTTCTTCCGCCCGCCGGATTTTGTTTCGCGCGACACGGTCTTAGGGCGGGATTTGGGCTTGGATTTGGAGACAGCGCGGCGGATGATTTTTGGCATGGTCCGGGTATAGTGAAATGTCATGACCGCAGGCAATGATTTTGATCCCGATGATCAGCCCGAGTTATTCTCGGCACGGCTGACGCCGCATCGCTCGCTCAACCGCACCGGCTTTCTGGTGCTGATGGCCATTGTCAGCGTGTTGAGCTTTGCCGCCGGCGTCGTCTTTCTGCTGATGGGCGCGTGGCCCGTGTTCGGCTTTTTCGGCCTCGATGCGCTCGCGATCTATTGGGCGTTCCGGATCAGCTTTCGCCACGCCAGGGCATATGAGGAAATTCACCTGACGCCCTCAGAGCTTTATGTGCGGCGGGTCAGCCACCGCGGCCATGTGGTCGAATTCACCTTCAATCCGCTATGGGTGCAGCTCGACCGCAAGACGCATGCGGAATTCGGCATCGAGCGGCTCTATCTGGTCTCGAAAGGCCGCCGCATCTCCATCGGCAGCTTCCTGGGCGCCGATGAAAAGGCAAGTTTTTCCAAGGCCTTGATGGCAGCGCTCCAGACCGCCCGACGCGGGGTGACCTATAACCCCATTAATTAGGCCCAAGTGTCCCGACCACACTCGTCGGGAATCGGGTGGTTGGGACGACACGGCGGTCCTACATCCGTGGCATGATCAAATCAGCCATGAATGACACCATGAACCTCGCCATCGACGACCTTCGCCTGGCCAAGCCGGGCACCCAAAACGCCGCGTTGCGCGACTATGATTCCGTGCGCCGCGCGATCGCCTTCATCTCGGAACAATGGCGCGCGCAGCCGACCATCGAAGCGATGGCGGACGCCGCGAGCGTCACGCCGGATGAACTGCACCATCTGTTTCGCCGCTGGGCCGGCCTGACGCCGAAAGGCTTCATGCAGGCGCTGACGCTCGACCACGCCAAGAACCTGTTGCGCGATTCCGCCAGCGTGCTCGACGCGGCGCTCGACTCAGGCCTGTCGGGCCCCGGCCGGCTGCACGATCTGTTCGTGACCCATGAGGCGATGTCGCCGGGCGAATGGAAGACCGGCGGCGACGGCATGACGCTGCGCTACGGCTTCCATCCCTCGCCGTTCGGCACCGCGCTGGTGATGGCGAGCGAGCGGGGCCTTGCGGGCCTCGCCTTTGCCGATGCCGGCGAGGAGAAGGCAGCACTCGCCGACATGACGGGACGCTGGCCGCGGGCAAACTACATCGAGGATTATCTAGCCACCGCGCCGCTGGCCCAACGCATCTTCGACAAGAAGCTGTGGCGGCCGGACCAGCCCTTGCGCGTCACCTTGATCGGCACCGACTTCGAGGTCCGGGTGTGGGAGACACTGCTGAAGGTCCCGATGGGCCACGCCGTCTGCTATTCGGACATCGCCAGGAAAATCGAAAGTCCGAAAGCCTCGCGCGCGGTGGGTGCTGCGGTCGGCAAGAACCCGATCTCCTTCGTGGTGCCGTGCCATCGTGCACTCGGCAAGAGCGGCGCGCTGACCGGCTATCACTGGGGCATCACCCGCAAGCAGGCGATGATCGGCTGGGAAGCCGGCCAGGTCGGGATGCAGTAGCTGTTTCTCAAGGCGCCGTTTTGCAGCGCTCGCTTCCGCTCACGCCGCCAGATCGAGCTTGGAAGCGACGGTCGCATCCGCGTTCAGGCGATAGATGATCGGCGCGCCGGTGGCGAGCTCGCGCTTTAAAATGCCTTCCGGCGACAGCTTCTCCAGCACCATGATCAGCGCGCGCAGCGAATTGCCGTGGGCTGAGACCAGCGTGCGCTCGCCACGCAGCACGCAAGGAAGAATTTCCTGCACGTAATAAGGCAGCGTGCGCGCCAGCGTATCTTTCAGGCTTTCGCCGCCGGGCGGCGGCACGTCATAGGAGCGGCGCCAGATCAGCACCTGATCCTCGCCCCATTTCTTGCGGGCGTCGTCCTTGTTGAGGCCGGAGAGATCGCCATAGTCGCGTTCGTTGAGCGCGAGGTCTTTGTGCACCGGAAGCTTGGTCTGGCCGAGCTGGGCCAGCATCAGATCAAGCGTGTGCTGGGCCCGCGTCAGCACCGAGGTAAAGGCGATGTCGAAGACCAGGCCCTGCGCCTTCAGCTTGCGGCCGGCCTCGTTCGCCTCCGCGACGCCCTGCTCCGAGAGATCGGGGTCCTTCCAGCCGGTGAAGAGATTTTTCAGATTCCATTCGCTTTGGCCGTGACGTACCAGCACGAGAAGACGATCGCTCATATGAAAGCTTCCGTTTGATTGAACCGATCAGAAGTTATTGAGCCCGAGCACGTCGGCCATGGTGTAGAAGCCGGGCTTCTTGTCGCGGGCCCACAGCGCCGCCTTCACCGCGCCTTGCGCAAACATCGTGCGGTCTTCGGCGCGGTGGATGAGTTCGATGCGCTCCATCGCGCCCGAGAAGATCACGCTGTGATCGCCGGTGACGGTGCCGCCGCGCAATGAAGCGAAGCCGATGTCGCCCGTTCGCCGCGCGCCGGTGTGGCCGTCGCGGCCACGCGCCGAATGCGCGTCGAGCGCAACCTTGCGGCCGGCGGCCGCGGCCTCGCCGAGCATCAAGGCGGTGCCGGAGGGCGCATCGATTTTGGCGCGGTGGTGCATTTCGAGAATTTCGATGTCGAAACCTTCATCCAGCGCTTGCGCCACGCGCTTGACCAGCGCGACAAGCAGGTTGATGCCGAGGCTCATATTGCCCGACTTCACCACGACCGCGCGCGATGTGACGCTCTTGATCACGGCATCGTCGTCGTCGGAAAGCCCCGTGGTGCCGATGACGTGGACGAGGCCACGTTGTGCGGCGATCGCGACATTGGCGATGGTGGCGGCCGGCACCGTGAAGTCGAGAATGCCGTCGGCATTGGCCGACATCGTCCAGAGATCGGCGGACAGCTCGACGCCGTTGGCAGGCAGGCCCGCGAGCACGCCGGCGTCCTTGCCGAGCAGTTCCGAACCCGGCGCCTCCAGCGCACCGGCCAGCACCGCGCCTTTGGTCTCGGCAATGACCCGCGTCAGCGCGCGGCCCATCCGGCCGCCGGCTCCTGCAACGATCAACCGCATGTCGGACATGGCAATACCTCTCACCGCCGTATTAGCTGCCATGGGGAGTTTCGGCAACCGATCAGGCCGCGAGAGCGCCGGTCACTCTCCCGGCTGCGGGCCGTCATAGCCCTCGATGATCACGAGATCGCCTTCGGAATGGGGCTTGCGCAGCGCGACGAGGCGGACATATTCGGGCGAATTGTAGCAGGCGATCGCCGTCTCATAATCCCTGAACTCGATCACCACATTGCGGGTCCGCGCGGAGCCCTCCTTGGCGACATGCCGGCCGGCGCGCACCAGAAACTTGCCGCCATATTTCGCGAACACCGCGCCGTTCTGCGCGACATATTCCTTGTAGCCGTCGGGATTGTGCACGTCGATGCGGGCGATCCAGTAGCCTTTTGCCATCTGCGTCTCCTTTTCTTGCGGAAATTACCGAAGCACCCACCCGGTCACCTCTCCCCACGGGAGAGGGAGCACACTTCCGATGTGGAGATACTGATCTATCAAACCTTCACCTGAGCGCTTGAGCGATCTCCGCTTGAATGGACTCCGCCGCCGCCTTCGGATCAGCCGCTTCCATCACCGGCCGGCCGACGACGAGATAGTCGGCACCCGCCGCAATGGCGCGGGAGGGCGTCATGAAACGTTTCTGATCGCCAAGCGAGCTGCCGGCGGGGCGGATGCCGGGCGTCACGAGGCTCATCTGATCGCCCACGATGGCACGCAAGGCGGCCACTTCCTCCGGCGAACACACGAGACCATCGACGCCAAGCGCCTTGGCCTGGCGGGCGCGGATCGCCACGAGGTCGGCGATGGTGTGCCGGTAGCCGGCTTCCTGCGCATCCTCCTCGTTGTAGGATGTCAGCACCGTCACCGCGAGAATCTTCAAGCCGGCGTCGCCGCGCCCCTCGACCGCCGCCTTCATGGTCTGCGGATAGGCATGCACCGTCAGGAACGTCGCGCCGAGCGTCGACAGGCTTTCGACGCCGCGTGTCACGGTGTTGCCGATGTCGTGCAATTTGACGTCGATGAACACCTTCTTGCCGGCGGCGCGGAGTTGGCGCGCGAGCGACAGGCCTCCCGCATACACCAGATGGTAGCCGATCTTGTAGAACGTCACGCTGTCGCCAAGCCGCGCGATCATCGCTTCTGCGGGTTCAAGCGCCGGCAGATCGAGTGATACAATCAGCCGGTCTTCAGGCGCGATCGCGGACAGTGGCATATTACCTCACATCAGGCGTTGGGAGACGTCGATCAGCTGCCGCACCATTGCACCGAGCGCCTCGATGTCGGGCGGATGTTTCAGGCGATCCCTGTCGTCATAAGCCTCATCGGCGAAGGCAAGCGCAAGCTGGTTCGGTATCACCAACGCCTGACAGGCCGAAAGGATCAGCCGCAGCGCCGCCAGCGCCCGCGAGCCGCCGAGCCGGTTGCGCGAGGCACCGGCAATCGCAAAGGCGCGGTCACGAAAGACCTGCCCGCGGCTTTCATGCGCATCCTGAACGCGACTGACCCAATCGATGGCGTTCTTGAGCAGCGGAGGGACCGACGAGTTGTATTCCGGCGTCACGAACAGCACGCCGTGATGGGCGCCGATCATGCGCTTGAGATCGACGGCGTTCTTCGGCACACCCGACTTCGACTGCAGGTCGCCGTCATAGATCGGCAGCGGAAAGTCGGCGAGCGAAAGCCGCGTCACCTCGGTGCCGGTTTGCGCAAATTGATGGGCGGCCACGGCGGCAAGCTTCGCGTTCAGCGAGCCGGTTCGCAGCGATCCGGGAATCACCAGTATTTTCAGCGCAGCCATGATTTAAATCGGTTCAGCCCAAACCGTCGGCAAATAGACGCCACTAGCCCTTGCGATACACCCAGACGCGGGCCGGCGGAAGGTTCATCCAGACCCGCTCGGAGGCCTCGGTGGAAACGCCGGGCAGCGACTTGGGAATCGGCGGCGCCACCGAATAGGTGAACTGCACGAAGGGAGCTCCGGGCGCCAGCGCCAGAAAAGCATCGCGAATGAGCCGGAGCCGCGTCTGCATCGGCTTGGTCACCAGCGGCAGGCCGGACACGACCGCGCAGGCAGGCTGAGCCAGCACCTGGCGCAGCGAGTCGCGCAGCCGATAGGCATCGGCCTGAACCACCCTGGCGTGCGGATAACGGTCACGCAGCAAGGCGCAGAAACCCGGATTGTACTCGACCAGCACCAGGCGCTTCTGGTCGATGCCGCGCTCGATCAGCGCATTGGTGATCGCACCCGTCCCGGGGCCGAGTTCGACGACAGGGCCTTTTGAATCGACATCGACATACTGCGCCATGGTGCGCGCCAGCATGCGGCCCGACGGCATGACCGCTCCCATGTGAAGCGGCTTTTCAATCCACGATCTGAGGAAACGGACTTCGTCATCGAGACGAAGGGGCTTTTTCAACGCACGCGCGGACGATTGCAGTGGCATTGTCGCTACCAGGCGGGACCGCTTTCGCGGCGTGTCAGAAAATAGTCACAAAGAGGTATAGGTAGCCAGCGATCCGGTCAAGCCAAACGCGCTTTCGCGCGTCTTTCAGAACACCGCCGGCCTGGCAATAAGGCTCTGCACTCGCTGTCGTTTTGCGCACGATCGAAAACACGCCAGCGCGATCTACGTGCTGGCGCGGTTGCCGAAGAAATCCTTAACCTTGGCGAAGAAACCCGCAGCTTCAGGATGGGTTGCACCGGAGGATAATTTTTCGAACTCGGCGAGCAATTCCTGCTGCTTCTTGGTCAGGTTCTGCGGCGTTTCGACGACGACCTGAACATACATGTCGCCGGTCTGGCGCGAGCGCAGCACCGGCATCCCCTTTGATGCAATGCGGAAGCGGCGGCCCGACTGGGTTCCCGAAGGTATCCTCACCTTGGTCTTGCCCTTGTCGATGGTCGGCACGTCGAATTCGCCGCCGAGTGCCGCGGTCACCATGGAGATCGGCACGCGGCAATGCAGGTCGGCGCCATCGCGCTGGAAGAATTCGTGCGCCGTCAGCGACAGGAAAATATAGAGATCGCCCGGCGGTCCGCCGCGCAGTCCGGCCTCGCCTTCGCCGGCCAGGCGAATGCGCGTGCCGTCTTCGACGCCTTGCGGAATATTGACCGAAAGCGTGCGCTCGCGCGTCACCCGGCCCGAGCCGACACAGGACGGACAGGGATCCTCGATCATCTGGCCGCGGCCCTGGCAGCCCGGACAGGTCCGCTCCAGCGTGAAAAATCCTTGCGCCTGCCGCACCCGGCCTGCGCCGCCGCACATCCCGCAGGTCTTCGGCTTGGTGCCGGCCTTCGCGCCGATGCCCGAACAGGATTCGCAAGTCACCGAGACCGGAATTTCGATCTGCGCGGTCTTGCCCTGAAAGGCTTCTTCCAGGCTGATTTCCATATTGTAGCGCAGGTCCGCGCCACGCTCGCGGCCGCCGCGGGCGCGTTGGCCGGCCATGCCGAACAGGTCTTCGAAAATATCGGAGAACGAAGAGGCAAAGCCGGCGCCGAAGCCCGGGCCGGCGCCGCCGCCCTGTTCGAAGGCGGCATGACCGAACCGGTCGTAAGCAGCGCGCTTATCGCCGTCTTTGAGAACCTCGTAGGCCTCGTTGATTTCCTTGAAACGGATTTCGCTGGTGGCATCGCCCGGATTCTTGTCCGGATGCCATTTCATCGCAAGCTTGCGAAAGGCCGCCTTGAGTTTGGATTCGTCCGCGTTTCGGTCGACTTCAAGGGTCTCGTAGTAACAGCGCTTGGTAGACATCCGTCAAACCCGCCCGAAGTTCATCCTGGTGTCCCGGTTCTGACATTCGTACCCTGTCGCGGGGGGTTCGTTTACGAATGTCAGCACCAAAGGGACACCAGCAAATTTAGATTCCAGTGCGGTTGGATTTGACATTCGCTTTGAGAATTCGCCGCGACACCGAATCGACTGTCATCCACCACACCGATCCCGAAGGAATGCGGCTTACAATGCCGCCTCCGGCTTAACGAAAAATAACCCCCACTCTTTCGAGACGCCATCGTTCGCGCTCGTAAGAAGTGGGGGTCATGACTCGTCGCCTCAAGCAGATTTCTTGTTGTTCTTGTCGTCGTCGACTTCGGTAAATTCCGCGTCGACCACGTCGTCCTTTGCGGCATCCTTGGCCGCATCGGCCTCGGCCTGCTGCTTGTACATGGCCTCGCCGAGCTTCATCGAGACCTGCGCCAGCGTGCTGCTCTTGGCCTTGATCGCTTCGGCATCATCGCCCTTCAGCGCTTCCTTCAAATCGCTGACCGCATCCTCGATGGCGCGGCGCTCGGTATCGGCGACCTTCGAGCCATGCTCGGCGAGCGCCTTCTCGGTGGAATGCACCAGCGCGTCGGCGTGGTTCTTGGCATCGACGGCTTCGCGTCGCTTCTTGTCCTCGGCGGCATTGGCCTCGGCGTCCTTGACCATCTTGTCGATGTCGGATTCGGACAGGCCGCCGGATGCCTGGATCCGGATCTGCTGTTCCTTGCCGGTCGCCTTGTCCTTGGCGGAGACGTTGACGATGCCGTTGGCGTCGATGTCGAAGGTCACCTCGATCTGCGGCATGCCGCGCGGCGCCGGCGGAATACCCATCAGGTCGAACTGGCCGAGTATCTTGTTGTCGGCCGCCATTTCGCGCTCGCCCTGGAAGACGCGGATGGTCACCGCATTCTGGTTATCCTCGGCGGTCGAGAACACCTGGCTCTTCTTGGTCGGGATCGTGGTGTTGCGGTCGATAATGCGGGTGAAAACGCCACCCAGCGTCTCGATGCCGAGCGACAGCGGCGTCACGTCGAGCAGCAGCACGTCCTTGACGTCGCCTTGCAGCACGCCGGCCTGGATCGCAGCACCGATCGCCACGACTTCGTCCGGGTTGACGCCCTTGTGCGGCTCCTTGCCGAACAACTGCTTCACGACTTCCTGCACCTTCGGCATGCGGGTCATGCCGCCGACCAGCACCACTTCGCCGATTTCGCCGGCGGTGAGGCCGGCATCCTTCAGCGCCTTGCGGCACGGCTCGATGGTCTTCTGCACGAGATCGTCGACCAGCGCCTCGAACTTGGCGCGCGTCAGTTTCATCGTCAGATGCTTCGGACCGGTCTGGTCCGCCGTGATGAACGGCAGGTTGATCTCGGTCTGCGTGGTCGACGACAGCTCGATCTTGGCCTTCTCGGCCGCCTCTTTCAGGCGCTGCAGCGCGAGCTTGTCGTTGCGCAGGTTGATGCCCTGTTCCTTCTGGAACTCATCGGCGAGATAGCCGACCAACCGCATGTCGAAGTCTTCGCCGCCGAGGAAGGTGTCGCCATTGGTCGACTTCACCTCGAACACGCCGTCGCCGATTTCGAGAATCGAAATATCGAACGTGCCGCCGCCGAGGTCGTACACCGCAATGGTGCCGGACTTGGTCTTGTCGAGACCGTAGGCGAGCGCGGCCGCGGTCGGCTCGTTGATGATGCGCAGCACTTCAAGACCGGCGATCTTGCCGGCGTCCTTGGTGGCCTGACGTTGCGCGTCGTTGAAGTAAGCGGGAACCGTGATGACGGCCTGGTCGACCTTTTGGCCGAGATGGGCCTCCGCGGTCTCTTTCATCTTCTGCAGGATGAAGGCGGAAATCTGCGAAGGAGAGTAGGTCTTGCTGTCGGCTTCGACCCAGGCATCGCCGTTGGACGCCTTGACGATCTTGTAGGGGACGAGCTTCTTGTCCTTTTCCACCATCGGATCGTCGTAACGACGGCCGACAAGACGCTTCACTGCAAAGAAGGTCCGCTCGGGATTGGTCACCGCCTGGCGCTTGGCCGGCTGGCCGACGAGGCGTTCGCCGTCGTCACTAAAGGCGACGATCGACGGGGTCGTCCGCATGCCCTCGGCATTTTCGATAACTTTGGCGTTTTTGCCATCCATGACGGCAACGCACGAATTCGTGGTGCCGAGATCGATCCCAATGACCTTTCCCATGGTCCTCATATCCTTCTTTTTGCGGCAGGTCGGCTGGGCCCTGACGGCGCCCTGATCCGGACCCCCAACGATCAAATACTCGCGATATTGCGACGGTGAGCCTCATATAGGAGGGGGTGCATGGCCCGCAAGGAGGTTGGCGCAACCTTCGTCCGCAAAACCCCTCAACCTTTAAAGATAGTTTCGAGGCGGGGCTATGGCCTGACTGCCTCCAGGGCAGGCAAGGCTTGCCCCGACCCTTGCCACCATTCTTGCCACCATCCTTGCCGCCATGCCGCTGTTGCCCGAGCGGCAAAACCGTTAAAAGCGCGACAGAACCCGCCAAGGGGAAGCGGCCCCCGCCGACGTCCCCATCGAACGGCCTCAATCATGATCCGAGAAAATCGCCGATGAAGCATTTCCGACTGTTTTCCGCCCTCGCTTTGCTCGTCGTCACCATGGCTGGCGCCTCTGTCAGCGCTTTGGCCGCCGACCCGGTCTTTCCCCCGGGGGCCCGGATCGGGATCACGCCGCTGGTGGGTCTTGTGCCCGCCAGGGCCTTTACCGGCTTCGAGACGGAGGATCAGAGCGTCAAGGTGCTGATCGCCGAGCTGCCGACGGCCGCCTACGGCGAGGTCATGAACGCCTTCAAGACCAGTCCGGCGATCGCCACGGGCGCCAAGCCGGAGAGCCTCGAGACATCGGCCGGCACGGCCTATTACACCGCCGAAACCGCCAAAAGAGGCTCAGTTGTCTTTCGCCACTATTCCATGATCCTGCCGGGCGGCACCTTCTCCGGCTATGTCGACGTCCAGGTCCCCGAAAACGCCACCAAGATCTACAGCGACGATGCGGTCCGGCAGATGCTTGCCTCGGCCGTGATTCGCAAGGAAGTCCCTGTCGCCGAGCAACTCGCTCTCATGCCATTCAAGGTCGCCGATCTCGGCAACTTCAAGAATGTGCGTGCCCTGGGGGCGACCGGCGCCCTGCTGCTTTCCGATGGCGATGAGACCGGCGGCTTTGAGATCGCGCCCTTCATGGTGATCGGCGTGATGGGGGCAGTGCCCACACAGCCCGACGATCGTGCCCGTTTTGCCGAGCAGGCCGCGCGGTCGATTCCCGGAATGCACACCGGGCGGATTACGATGTCCGAACCTGTCCGCATCGAGGGCATGGCCGGGTACGAGACGCGGATCGATGCCACCAGCGGCCGGAAGGATACGCCGGTCACGCTGGTGCAGTGGCTGCGATTCGGCAGCCAGGGCTCGCTGCGGATCATCGGCAGCGCGCCGCGCGATCAATGGGAGCAGGCATTTCCGCGGTTTCGCGCGGTCCGCGACGGGATCGAGCCGCGCTAGTGGAGTGGATCTGACATTCGCAACAGTCGCCGCTGAGAAGGGATGCGAATGTTAGAATTGGACCACTAGGGGTTGCTGCTTCTTTGACCTTCCGTCACCAACCTGATTTGCTAACATTATCCCAGCAAGAAGGAGATGCGACATGCGGAACCGAAGGCAGACCCTCGCAGCGTTAGGCAGCCTGGCTGTGACCGCGATCGCCTCGCGGCCAGCCCGGGCGGCGGCCTCCCTCAAGATCGACGACGCTTCGGCGCTGCTCGTGATCGACGTGCAGAACTGCTTCCTGCCGGGCGGCAGCCTTGCCGTGAAGGATGGCGATCAGGTCGTGCCGGTCATCAACCGGCTCGCCAAGGGTTTTACCAACGTCGTGATGACGCAGGACTGGCACACCGTCGGCCACGTTTCCTTCGCCTCATCGCACCCCGGCAAGAAGCCGTTCGAGACCATCGACCTCGCCTACGGCAAGCAGGTGCTGTGGCCCGATCACTGCGTCCAGGGCACCGACGGCGCTTCGCTCTCGAAGGATCTGTCGATCCCGCAAGCCGAACTCGTCATCCGCAAAGGCTATCACAAGGACGTCGACAGCTATTCAGCCTTCACCGAGGCCGACGGCAAGACGACGACGGGGCTTGCCGCCTATCTCAAGGCACGCAAGCTGCAACGCCTCTTCATCGCCGGCCTTGCCACCGACTTCTGTGTGGCGTGGACGGCGCTGGATGCACGCAAGGCGGGCTTTGACGCCTATGTAATCGAGGATGCCTGCCGCGGCATCGACACCCACGGCTCGCTCGCCAAGGCATGGGCGGACATGGCCACGGCCGGCGTCAAGCGAATCCAGTCGAGCGATATTGCGGTGTGAGGCCAGTTCGATCCTCATGGCGAGGATCGAGAGCCGTAAGGATTAGAACCAGGCCCGCTAGCTATTCGGCTCGTTGCTGTTGGCGGCGGTCGCCTTCACGCCGCCCTTGGAAACGCCGACCAGCGCGGGGCGCAACACCCGCTCGCCGATCGTGTAGCCGGCCTGAACCACCTGAACCACCGTGCCCGACGGCACGGAAGCATCAGGAACCTCGTACATCGCCTGCTGGAAATTCGGATTGAACTTTTCGCCTGTGGGATCGAATTTCTTGACGCCGTTTTTCTCCAGCGCATTGAGCAGGGAGCGCTCGGTCAGTTCGACGCCTTCGATCAAGGTCTTCAGCATCGGATCGGCCAATTCGCGCGTTTCCACGGGGACCGCATCGAGCGCACGCTGAAGGCTGTCGGCAATGTCGAGCACGTCGCGGGCGAAGCCGGTAATTCCGTAGACCTTGGAATCGGCAACCTCACGCCGGGTGCGCTGACGAAGATTTTCCATCTCGGCCAGCGTGCGCAACGTCTTGTCGCGCGCCTCGGCCAGCTCCCTGGCGAGCGCCTCCACTGACCCTTCTTCCGGATCGTCCGGCATGATGTAGGGCTTGGAAACGACTGGCTCGGCGTCATTCGCCGGGTTGTCCTTTGGCCCGTTGGGATCGGTCATGCGGCTACCTTCTTAAAAATCGTCTTTTGGGTAAAGTTGCTCGGATTGCTGGCCGGGATATCGTGCTTTAGCCGCCGAAAATCAAGCGTGCTGCGGGACCAAACCTGCTGCGATCACCCGCCGAGCATGCGGCTGACGATCCGTGCCGCGTAATCCACCGTCGGGATCACGCGGGCATAGTTGAGCCGGGTCGGTCCGATCACCCCGAGCACGCCGACGATCTTGCCAGCGCCGTCCCGGTAGGGCGCGATGATGGTGGACGAGCCCGACAGCGAAAACAGCTTGTTCTCCGATCCGATGAAAATCCGAACACCCTCGGCGCTTTCGGCGCGGCCGAGCAGATCGATGACGCCGCGCTTGGTCTCGAGATCGTCGAACAGCAGGCGGACGCGTTCGAGATCCTCGAGCGCGTGGAGGTCTTCGAGCAGATTGGCATGACCGCGCACGATCAGTTGCCGATCTTCGCTTTCGCCGCCGGACCAGCTCGCGATCCCCGCCGCAATGACCTTCTGGGTCAACTGATCGAGCTCGGCGCGGCCTTGTGCCAGCGCGGTTTCGAGTTCGAGGCGCGCTTCGGCGAGCGTTCGCCCCCTGATCCGCGCATTCAGGAAATTGGTCGCTTCGGTCAGCGCCGAAGAAGGAACGCCCGGCGGCAAGCCGAGCACGCGGTTTTCGACCTGGCCGTCCTCGCCGACCAGCACGACCAGCGCCCGCTCCGGCTCCAGGCGAACGAACTCGATGTGCTTCAGGCGCGAATTGGATTTGCCGGTCAGCACCACGGATGCGGCGCGCGTGAGACCGGAAAGCCGGGTCAGCGCCTCGCCCAACGCCGCCTCGACCGACTGCGCCTTGCCGACGGAAGCGAGCTGGGTCTGGATCGATTGGCGTTCCGCCTCGGTGAGATCGCCGACCTGCATCAACGCATCGACAAAGAACCGCAGGCCGATTTCGGTCGGCAGCCGGCCCGCCGAGGTATGCGGCGCATAGATCAGCCCGAGCGCCTCGAGATCGGCCATGACATTGCGGACCGAGGCCGGCGACAGCGGGACCGCGATCAGGCGCGAAATATTGCGCGAGCCAACCGGCTCGCCGGTCGCCAGGTAGCTCTCGACGATCTGGCGAAAGATATCCCGCGAGCGCTCGTTGAGCTGGGCGAGCCCGGTATGCGACGAGATCAGGCCGATCGGTTCGTGGTGAGCCAAGGTTAAACTCCTGAGCCCGATTTTGTCCCTGTGGGAGGCCGGTGACAAGCACACAATGATCGCCAAACAAAGGCCAAAGCCCTTGCCGCTGCCCGCTCCCGCACCTACAAGCACGGCCAGCGCCGCCCATTTGAAGTTCCTGCACCACAAGCGGCAAATTCTGTTCAGGAACTTCAAATGGATAAGCGGCACTGGAAACATAAGTTTGCTAGTGCCCATGACTTTCCGAAGTTCGTGAAAGGTGCGTGCCGGATGGAGCGCGAACTTCGGAAAGTGGGCACTAGAGCTCCGATTCCGAAGTTCGCATGATATCGCAGCAACCTCTGATGCGAACTTCGGAATCAAAGGAGCTCTAGTAACTGATTGATTTGAGTGGCGGCTTTGAATTTGAAGTTCCTGTAACGTCCTTGCAGCGAAACTGATAGGAACTTCAAATTCGCCGCACTAGGCCACTCGAATAGTTAAAATTGGAGGTTTTTCATGCGGCCAAGCCGCCGTGCGCCGGATGAACTGCGCGCCGTGTCGCTGGAACGCGGCGTGGTCAAATATGCCGAAGGCTCGTGCCTCGTTAAGTTCGGCGACACGCATGTTCTGGTGACAGCCACGCTGGAAGAGCGCCTGCCGCCCTGGCTCAAGGGTCAGGGCCGCGGCTGGGTGACGGCCGAATACGGCATGCTGCCGCGGGCGACGCTGGAACGCACCCGGCGCGAAGCCTCCAGTGGCAAGCAAAGCGGCCGCACCGTCGAAATCCAGCGCCTGATCGGGCGTTCGCTGCGTGCTACCCTCGACCTCGAAGCGCTCGGCGAGCGTCAGATCACGGTGGACTGCGACGTGCTGCAGGCCGACGGCGGCACACGGACGGCTTCGATCACCGGCGCCTGGGTCGCGCTCGCCGATTGCATCGGATGGATGAAGGCGCGCAACATGATCAAGACCGACGTGCTGCGCGACCATGTCGCCGCGATCTCCTGCGGCATCTATAACGGGACGCCGGTGCTCGATCTCGATTACGCCGAGGATTCGAACGCCGAGACCGACGCCAATTTCGTCATGACCGGCGACGGGCGCATCATCGAGGTGCAGGGCACGGCGGAGAAGACGCCATTCTCGCAAGCCGAATTCCTGGCGCTGATGGCGCTGGCGCAGAAGGGCGTATCCAAGCTTGTGGACTTGCAGAAAATGGCGGTGGGGTAAGGCCCTCTCATTTGATGGACTATTGAAGCAATGCCCCGTCGCATCAGTGGCCAGCTTGTGATCGCGACCCACAATCCCGGCAAGCTCGCCGAGATGCGCGAATTGCTGTCGCCGCACGGCGTCATCGCAATATCGGCCAGCGACCTCGGCCTCGCCGAGCCGGAGGAGACCGGCGACAGCTTTGCGGCAAACGCGAAGATCAAGGCAGTCGCCGCCGCCACTGCTGCAAAACTTCCTGCCTTTGCCGACGATTCCGGCCTCGCCGTCGACGCGCTTGACGGCGCACCCGGAATCTATTCGGCGCGCTGGGCCGGTCCGTCAAAAGATTTCAATGCCGCAATGAGCCAGATCGAGCGGCTGCTCGCCGAGCGCGGCGCGACCGCGCCTGCCAAACGCAAGGCGCATTTCGTTTCCGCGCTTTGCGTCGCCTGGCCCGATGGTCACATCGAGGAAGTCGAGGCGCGTGTCGACGGCACATTGGTTTGGCCGCCGCGCGGCACGGCCGGTTTCGGCTACGATCCGATGTTCCTGCCCGACGGCCACGCGCGCACCTTCGGCGAGATGCCCTCGATCGAAAAGCATGGCCTGCCGCCGATCGGCAAAGGGCTCTCTCACAGGGCACGTGCCTTCGTCAAACTGGCGGAGCGCTGCCTTGACTAGTGCCGCCAGCGAGAAAGAAGCCTTCGGCGTTTACGTGCATTGGCCGTTTTGCCTTTCGAAATGCCCCTATTGCGATTTCAACAGCCATGTCCGGCACGCCGCGATCGACGAGGATCGCTTTGCGCGCGCCTTTACGCGCGAGATCGAGACTACGGCCAATCGTGCGCCCGGTCGCGAGGTCACGTCGATTTTCCTCGGCGGCGGCACGCCCTCGCTGATGCAGCCAAAGACCGTCGGCGCAATCCTGGACGCGATCGGCAAGAACTGGCGCGTCGCTGCTGACGCCGAAGTGACGCTGGAAGCCAATCCCACCAGCGTCGAGGCGACGCGCTTTGCAGGTTACCGCGCCGCCGGCGTCAACCGCGTGTCGCTCGGCGTGCAGGCGCTGGACGATGTGTCGTTGAAGATGCTCGGACGCCTGCATTCGGCGCGCGAGGCGCTCGATGCGGTCGCGATCGCGCGCCGCTCGTTCGATCGCTATTCCTTCGATCTGATCTACGCCCGTCCCGATCAGACCGCTGAGGCCTGGACCAGCGAGTTGAAGCTTGCGATCGAGGAAGCGGCCGAGCATCTCTCGCTTTATCAATTGACGATCGAAGAAGGCACGCCGTTTTTCGGTCTGCATGCGGCCGGCAAGCTCAAGACGCCGGACGAAGCGCTGGCGCGCACGCTCTATGACGTGACGCAGGAAGTCTGCGACCACCACGGCTTGAACGCTTACGAAATCTCCAATCACGCGCGCTCAGGCGCGGAATGCCGGCACAATCTCGTCTACTGGCGGGGCCAGCAATATGCCGGGATCGGCCCCGGTGCGCATGGCCGTCTTGATATCGATGGCACGAGGCACGCGATCTCGACCGAGAAGCGTCCCGAAGCGTGGCTGATGCGCGTGGAAGCGAGCGGCCACGGCGTCGTGGTCGATGATCTCCTCAACAGCGAGGAGCGCGCTGACGAGTTTCTCTTGATGGGACTGCGGCTTGCGGAAGGAATCGATCCGCGCCGCTATCTGGCTTTGTCGGGCCGGCCGCTTGATCCGCGCCGCATCGCGCTGTTGCGCGAGGAAGGCGCCATTGCCGTCGATAGCCAGGGGCGGCTTCGCGTGACGCAAGCCGGTTTTCCGGTGCTCGATGCCGTGGTTGCGGATCTCGCGGCTTAATTACGCGCCAAAGCTTCTCGGCGAACCCGCAACCGCCGTCGGACCGGCGGAGACGACCTTCATCACGGCGAGGCCGCGTTCGTTGGTGCCCTCGGCGCGGAACCGGAACAGCCCGTCGATGCCGGCAAAGCCCGACGAATTGAGCAGCACTTCCGAAGTGAAACGCTTGCCGCCCTGGGTACGCGACAACGCTGCGACCAGCGCCACCGCGTCATAGGCAAGGGTCGCCGTTCGCACCGGCGCGGCGCCATACTTGGTGCGATATCGGGCAGAGAAGGCGCGAAAACCCGCGGGATCGGGCGCCGCGTAAAGGCCGCCCTGCATGGTGGAACTGCCGAACACGCGCGGATTGTCCCACAGGCCCGTGCCAAGCAGTTGCACGTTCTTCAGATTGGCGCCGGCCGCGGCCAGTCCATCCGCCACCGACACGACGGCGTCGCCATCGTCGGCGAGCAGCAGCGAATCGGCCTGCCCCAGCGCCGCCACCACGTTGCGTGTCGCGGTGCCGCGATCGGCGCCGTATTTCTCGAACGCGACGACGCGGCCTCCGCGCTTTGGCACCGCCTGCTTGAAGGCGGCCTCGACCACATTGCCGTAGGCATTCTCGGGCAGCATCGCCACGAAGGAGCGTTTGCCGATGCCGGCGGCGTACTCGACGATCCGGTTGACGTCCGATTCCGGCAGGAAGCTGAGCAGATAGACGCCGCGGCTGGCGACGCTCGAATCGGTCGAGAACGCGATCACGGAAATATTCCGCGACCGCGCCACCTGCGCGACTGCCGGCACCGAGGCGGCGAACAGCGGCCCCAGAATGATTTCCGCGCCTTCGTCAACCGCCTGCTGGGCGGCTTGCTGCGCGCCTTGCGGCGAGCCGGCGTCGTCCTTGATCAGGAGCTGAAGGTTGGGACTGAGGAATTCCGCCAGCGCCATTTCGGATGCATTCTTCATCGACTGCGCTGCGACGCCGGCATTGCCGCCGGCCGACAGTGGCAGGATCATTGCGACCTTGACGTTGCCATGGCCGACCGCAACCGATTGCTGCGGCGAACCGGCCGGGCCCTCCGGCGGTGGCGACGACGAGCTGAACGGGTTCGGCACCGAAAACTGGCTGATGCTCTGCTGGACGCCGGCGCAGGCGCCAAGCAGCGGCGCGCCCAGAATGAGCCCCAGCGCGCTCCGCCGGCTCGCCCTGGAATCGAAAATCCCGGATTTGCCGGTGCCGGACTCCTGGGTTCCGGACGTCTTATTTCCGGAAGTCTTGCTTCCGAAAGTCTTGGGTTGAAATCTGGGATCGAACGCACCCACCATCGCATCTCTTTTCTTGTCCGGCCCATAAAGGCCAGGACTTCGCCCTGCCTGAACGATCAGGAGGGGTGGATTCAGGCATATTGTCGGCGAATAGTTAACCAAAACAAAGGGATTTGATCTCCCGGCTTGAGGGTTAGTCGCAGGTTCACCGCTTCGCCGCGCGATAAGACCCCGCCTGTTTCTGACCCATCCTAGTGCCCTCTTTCCGAAGTTCGTGATACATCGCCGCACCCTCTTGCACGAACTTCGGAAAGCCAAGGGCGCTAGCAAATCTATGATTCTAGTGCCGCTTTCGATCTGAAGTCCCTGGTACGGACCAGCCGCTGGGGTGCAGGGACTTCAGATCGGCGGCACTAGCGCGAACCCCTCGCCGCGGTTCGCACGCTTTGTCGCCGTGCTAGAGTACTATTATGCGCGCAAAAGCCGTTTCCACCAATACGCCTGACGTCTCAGAGCAGGCGGCCGCACGGACCTACGCCGTCGGCGGCGAGCGGCTCGCCGCGCCAAAAGCCGCACCCGGCCTTTATCTCGTCGCCACCCCGATCGGCAACCTCGGCGATATCACATTGCGGGCACTGGAGGTGCTGGCCGGCGTCGACCTCATCGCCTGCGAGGATACCAGGATCACCCGCCGCCTGACCGAGCGTTACGGAGTAACGGCTCAGCTCAAGCCCTATCACGAGCACAACGCGGCCGAGATGCGGCCAAAAATTCTGGCGCAGCTGGCGCAAGGCGCGTCGATCGCACTCGTCTCCGATGCTGGAACGCCGCTGATTTCCGACCCCGGCTTCAAACTGGTGCGCGAGGTCTCGGCCGCAGGGCATCGCGTGGTCGCGCTGCCCGGACCCTCATCCGTGCTGGCGGCGTTGTCGGTCGCGGCGCTGCCTACGAATCGATTCTTCTTCGAGGGATTTCTGCCGCCGAAGCAGGCCGCGCGCCGCGCGCGGATAACCGAGTTGGCGCGCCTTGATGCGACGCTCGTGCTGTTCGAATCCGGCAACCGGGTGCAGGAGACACTCGCCGATCTCGCCGCCATCATGGGCGCGCGCGATGCGGCAATCTGCCGCGAGATGACCAAGCTCCATGAAGAGATCAACCGCAGCACCCTTTCCGAACTGGCGCAATCGGCCGCCACCTTGGAAACGCGCGGCGAATTCGTGCTGGTGATCGGGCCGCAGCCCGAAGGCGCCGAAGCCATGACCGCGGACGAGGTGGATCGTCTGCTGCGCGAGCGCCTCGCGCATGACAGCGTCAAGGACGCGGTCGCGCATGCGGTGGAAGTTTCCGGGCGGCCGCGCCGCGAAATCTATGCCCGCGCGCTTGAACTCGCCAAACCGGCAGATCGTCAAGGCCATGACTGACCCCGACAAGACGGCCCGCCGCGCCAAGGCGGCCTCGCCGGCGCGCCTTGAAGCCTTCCGCACCGGTCTCTCGGCGGAATCGCGCGCAGCCGCGGTCCTGATCGTCAAAGGCTACCGCATCCTCGCCCGGCGCTTTCGCACGCCGCATGGCGAAATCGACATCGTGGCGCGGCGACGCAATCTATTGGCCTTTGTCGAGGTCAAGGCGCGCGAAACCCTCGATGACGCCGCCTATGCGGTGACGCCGCGCCAGCAGGCGCGCATCATTGCCGCCGCGCAAATGTGGCTGATGGCGCATCCCGAACACGCCGGATATGATCTGCGCTTCGACGCCATGCTGATTGCGCCGCGCCGTCTGCCGCACCATCTGATGGCGGCCTTCGATGCGAGCCCTTGAAGATAACCCTGGAATGAATCTTGTGATACAGATTGGCCACATGGTTCGAGACGGCGCTCATCCGTTTGCACCGTTCGCTACCGCCTCGCTATCGCTCGGCCTGCTCGGGTGCGTGGCGCCTCCTCACCATGAGGGTCTCGGTCCTCATCCTGAGGAGCGCGCATATGCGCGCGTCTCGAAGGACGAAGCCCGCCAACTTACCGACACCGACGGATCCCGCCCATGAAATTGAACGTCGCCGTCCAGATGGACCCGATCGCGCGCATCAACGTCCGCGGCGATTCCACCTTCGCGCTGCTGTTGGAAGCGCAAAAGCGCGGGCACGGGCTGTCCTATTACACGCCCGACAAGCTCTCCCAGAAGGGCAACGAAGTGGTGGCGCCGGTGCAGGTGCTTTCCGTGCGCGACGACGTCGGCGATCACTTCACCCTCGGCGAGCCCCACCGCGAGCCGCTTTCGGCTTTCGACGTCATCCTCTTGCGGCAGGACCCGCCGTTCGATCTTGCCTACATCACCTCGACGCATCTGCTGGAGCGGCTGCAGCCGAAGACGCTGGTGGTGAATGATCCGGCCGCGGTGCGCAACGCGCCGGAAAAGCTGTTCGTGATGGATTTCCCAGAACTGATGCCGCCGACGCTGATCTCGCGCGATCTCGACGAGATCAACGCCTTTCGTGACGAGTATGGCGCCGTGGTGATGAAGCCGCTGCACGGCCATGGCGGAGCAGCGGTGTTTCGCGTCATGCCGCAGGACATGAATTTCGGCTCGCTGTTCGATATGTTTTCCGTGACTTTCAAGGAAGCCTGGGTGATCCAGCG
Organism: uncultured Alphaproteobacteria bacterium; assembly: GCA_963706265.1. Classification (GTDB taxonomy): domain Bacteria; phylum Pseudomonadota; class Alphaproteobacteria; order Rhizobiales; family Xanthobacteraceae; genus Bradyrhizobium. Next base: position 497,154 of record CAVPLO010000001.1, read on the forward strand.
CTTCCTCCCCGAGGTGAAGCGCGGCGACAAGCGCATCATCCTGGTCGACGGCGAATTCGCCGGTGCCGTCAACCGCGTACCGGCGACCGACGACCTGCGCTCCAACATGGTGCGTGGCGGCGCGGCAAAGGCCACCGAACTCACCGACCGCGAGCGCGAAATCTGCACCACGCTGGGCCCGGCGCTGCGCAAGCGGGGTCTTCTGTTCGTCGGCATCGATGTGATCGACGACTACCTGACCGAAATCAACGTGACCTCGCCGACGGGGATCCGCGCCATCGCCAACCTCGGTGGCGCTGATATCGCTGCGAAAATCTGGGACGTCATCGAAGCCAGGCGGGGATAACTTTGTCCCTGAGGACGTCATGTCCGGCCATGACGAGCTGATCTATCAAACCGAATCTCTCGTGCGGAAGTTGCGCCGCCTTCCAAATGTCAAAAAGCGGTCGCAGCTTTGCGATTAGCTGGGCAGGACCTCGCGACAAACGCATAAGCGTTTGCGCGGAGATCACGCATAACAAGCTCAAGATCGCCGTCAGAAGACGATCCATCACATCAACAGTGGAGGAAGACGCATGACATTGGATGTTTCGCGAAGGTCGCTGCTTGCGCTGGGCGCAGGTCTCGGCACATCGGCCATGATGGGCAACATGGCGCTGGCGAAGGCGCCAAAACTCGGACCGGCGCCGCAATACTTCTACCGCTTCAACGTCGGCGACGCCGAAGTGACGGTCGTGGCGGACGGCGCGCTCGACCTCGGCAATCCGAAGGGCACCTTCACCGGCGTGTCCGACGACGAGATGAGCAAGATGCTCACCGACAACTTCCTGTCGCCGAGCGATGTCGTGCTGGAGCAGAATTCTCCGGTCGTGAACCTCGGCGACAAGCTCGTGCTGTTCGACACCGGCATGGGCACGAACAAGATGTTCGGCGCCACCACCGGGCGCCAGCAAAAGAGCCTGAAGGAGGCCGGCATCAAGGCGGAAGACATCGACGCCGTGGTGTTCTCGCACGGCCATATCGACCACATCGGCGGCGTGGTGGACGAAAACAACAAGGTGCTGTTCCCCAACGCGCAGTTCTACATCGCCGAGAGCGACTTCAACTACTGGACCGATTACGACAAGGCCGGCCCGAAGCTGAAGGATTTCGTCGACCACGCCAGGAAGAACCTGACGCCGGTGCGCGACCGCCTGGTGTTCTACAAGGACGACCAGGAATTCCTGCCCGGCATTCACGCGCTGGCGGCGCCGGGCCATACCGTCGGCCACACCATCTTCGTGATCTCGTCGGGAGGCAAATCGTTCTGCTACACTGCCGACCTCACCCACCATCCGATCCTGCTGATGGAAAAGCCGCGGATGGAGTTTTCCTTCGACACCGATCCGAAACAGGCGGCGAACAGCCGCGTGAAGATGCTGGACATGCTGGCAGCGAACAAGATTCCGGTGCTCGCCTATCACTATCCCTGGCCCGGCACCGGCCATATCGCCAAGACCGCCGAGGGTTTCCATTACATCCCCGAGGCGATCACGATTTGAGAAGATGAGCTTGCCGGGGCGGGCTAATAACGTCCGCCCCGAACGTTCGTCAGGTCTCTACTTCGTGGAGCCAGCCGCTCCGCAAGCTCCTTGTCGAGCTCCGGCAACAGCACGATGCCGTCCTGGTCGCTGCCGGATGAATGCACCACGATCCATGTGCACGGCTTGCCGCTCTCGTTGCGCGGCGCGTGCGGGATGTTGGCGGCGCAGAAGCACTGCTCGCCCTGCCGCACATCGACGCGCTTCTCGAGGTGATCGCCGTAATAGACGGCGCACTCGCCTTCGAGCATGTAGGCAATCGTCTCGATGTCTTTATGGTAATGCGCTTTCGCGACCGCGCCCGGCGGCATCGGCATGACGTTCATGCAGATCTTTTCGGCGCCGACCGTCTCGGCGGAAGCGCCGGCGCCGTAAGTGATTCCCTGCTTGCCGAAATAGGTCTGGCCCGGCTTGATCAGCGCGAAGCCGTCAGGTGGTCGTTCGGTCATCTCACCCTCCGAGGATCCGAGAAGTTTCATTTGCACTTGATGCCGGCAACAACGTTCGAATAGACAATAAGACCCGATGGAGCATTGGGGATGATTATCATGACGACCGCCGTACTTCTGAGAATCTCTGCCGTCATTTCACTGCTGTTTGCGATCGGTCATTCGCTGGGCGGCATAAAGCGATGGTCGCCGATGGGAGAAAACGAGGTGCTCAAGGCGATGGAGAGTGTTCAATTCGATACCATGGGCGCGAACCGGTCTTATCTCGATTTCTTCATGGGGTTTGGCTGGTCTCTCAGCATCGCCTTGCTGTTGCAGTCCGCGCTGCTATGGCAACTGGCCTCTCTGGCGCGCTCGAACGCAGCGCAGGTGCGGCCAATGATAGCGGCGTTTGCGCTCGCCACCCTGGCGAGCGGCGTTATCGCGTGGCGTTTCATTTTGCCAGTGCCCGCGCTGTTTTCGGCCGCTCTGCTGATCGCCCTGGTGGCAGCGTATATGAACGCGAGAAAGCTGTGAATTCGACGTGGCAGGCATTTCTTGAGCCCGGCCACTGGTCGGCGCGATCTTTTGTTCCCTTAATGTTCTTGCCCAAACGCTCGCCTTCCGCTAGCCTTGGTTCCCGGAGGGGGCTGAATGGTCCAACGGGTTTCAACCGTCGCGTTTGAGGGCATCGAGGCGCGCGCCGTCGACGTGCAGGTGCAGGTCGCGCCGGGTTTGCCGGCCTTTGCCATCGTCGGCCTGCCCGACAAGGCGGTGTCGGAAGCGCGCGAACGGGTGCGCTCGGCGCTGATCGCCTCGGGCCTCGCGCTGCCGGCGCGCCGCATCACCGTCAATCTCGCGCCGGCCGATCTGCCGAAGGAAGGCAGCCACTACGATCTGCCGATCGCGCTCGGCCTGATGGCGGCGATCGGGGCTATTCCGCCCGATGCCTTGTCCGGCTTCACGGTGCTCGGCGAACTCGGCCTCGACGGCTCGATTGCGCCGGTGGCCGGCGTGCTGCCGGCCGCGATCGGGGCCAACGCGCGGGAAGAGGGCCTGATCTGCCCGGCGGCCTGCGGCGCGGAAGCCGCCTGGGCGAGCCCGGACATCCAGATCGTGGCCGCGACACTCGCTGATCCAGATCGCCAATCATTTTCGCGGGAGCCAGGTATTGTCGCGGCCTTCGCCCAAGGTACACGCCGCCCCCGCAAGCGCGCTCGATCTGCGCGACATCAAGGGCCAGGAGAGCGCCAAGCGCGCGCTCGAAATCGCGGCCGCCGGCGGGCATCACCTTCTCATGATGGGCTCTCCCGGCGCGGGCAAGTCGATGCTGGCCGCGCGGCTGCCCTCGATCCTGCCGCCGCTGTCACCCTCCGAGCTTCTGGAAGTCTCGATGATTGCCTCGGTCGCGGGCGAAATCCGCGACGGCGCCTTGACGGCACAACGCCCGTTCCGCTCGCCGCATCATTCCGCGAGCATGGCGGCGCTGACTGGTGGAGGATTGCGCGCCAAGCCCGGCGAGATCTCGCTCAGCCATCACGGCGTGCTGTTCCTCGACGAATTGCCGGAGTTCGATCCGCGCGTGCTCGATTCGCTGCGCCAGCCGCTCGAAAACGGCGAGGTCTCGGTATCCCGCGCCAATCACCGCGTCACCTATCCGGCGCGCTTCATGCTGATCGCCGCGATGAATCCGTGCCGTTGCGGCCACGCCTTCGAGCCCGGCTTCTCGTGTAAACGCAACCGCATCGAGCGCTGCACCGCCGATTACCAGACGCGCATCTCCGGACCGCTGATGGACCGGATCGATCTGCGCATCGAGGTGCCGGCGGTGAGCGCGGCCGATTTGATCCTGCCGCCGCCGGCGGAAGGCTCGGCCGAGGTCGCCGCGCGCGTGGCGGCCGCGCGCGATATCCAAACCGCCCGTTATGCGGCGCTTGGGCTGGCGAACATTCGCACCAATGCGGAGGCGCCGGCCTCCGTGCTGGAGACGATCGCGCAAACAGATGCGGCAGGCACGAAGCTGTTGCGCGAGGCCTCCGAGACCATGCGGCTCTCGGCGCGCGCCTATCACCGCGTGCTGCGGGTGGCGCGCACCCTCGCCGATCTCGATGCTGCTGAGAAAATCACGCGGCTGCATCTGGCCGAAGCCTTGTCCTACCGCGCACTCGCCGACGATCTGCAGCGCGCGGCGTAGCTCGCCGTCATCGCAATGACGGCCGTTAAATCCGGCAGCTCGTCGGCGTCGGCGACGACATCCGTCCTTGTCGCATGCGTCAAATCGCGCGATTCTGTTCACTCCAACGAATCACTGGACGGGACAAGGCGCACTCATGAACCCAGCGGGGAAAATATGCGTTTTTCTGATGCTGCTGACCGCCGCGGTTTCCGTGGGATCTCGCGAAGTCCAGGCTCAAGTCCGGGCCCAGCAAAATCCGCCCGCGCCTCTCCTGAACAAAATTCAGGCCGCGAACGAGGAATGCAAGCGCAAGTATCCGGATCCGATCAAGCAGGCCATGGCGTACGCCACGTGCGAAAACCGGAACATGGAATTGCTGAGACCGTCGATGGTGTACCCGGATCTCATGGACCAGGAACTGGCCAATAATCTGATGCTGGCCGAGAAGGTGCAGAAGGGCAGGATGACGTTGATCGAGATGAAAGCGGTCAAGGCGCAGCTTCATTCGCAAATCGTGACCGAGTTTGGGCGCCGCCAACTGGCCAAAACGGCGGCTGCGACGCGACCGGTTGCACCGGACGTCAGCACTACGGGTGCCATCGGCCAGCCTGCTCCTGTCGTTCAACCCGGTACGCCACAGCTTCAAAACACAACAACTCGACAGCCCCACTGTCAGACGGCGCGGTTCGGGATGATGCTGGAGACGGTGTGCAACTAGCGCCCGCCGATGGCTTGCAGCGCGCGGTGTGAAGGCATCGCCTTCGTCATTCCGGAAGCCGCGCAGCGGCTATCCGGAACGATGACAAGACTTGACACCTTTTCCACGCGTCACCTGATTTGCCCGTCGTGTTAATTTGTCGCAGGCCTTTTCGCTTGTGACGACGGGCAAATCACCGGCATTTTTCCGCGCGTCTTCTGCCCGCCTGAGGGGCGTTTCGCGATCGTCACAAAACGTGGGGCGGAAGATGCGGTGGACGCAACAAGCGCACGAGACGAATGCGCCTGTCGCGGACGGCGAAGTCGTGGCGTCCTGATACCCCGACGCTGGTATCAAGCTCTCAAGAAGCTAACGCTTCTCAGGGGCGACGGAGGCAACAAGCCCGGCTCTCCGGGGAGACCACGAAGGAAACCGTTAAAACCAGCCGCGTAGGGAATGCCGGGTGAATCCGGTGTGTTCCTGCGGTGACTTGCTCGGTGTGCTTTTTTCATTTGCACCCGAGGCTGCGGGCGCATCGTGCGCCCGGCATTCCCTGCGCCCTCTCACCGGGACGCGAAAGGTTCGTGCATAGCTCGGGCGTACAAGCGCCGCGAGATCGTAGACTCGCGTCGTTGCGAGCGACAGCGACGGTACCGGCTGTTTGACATTCAAATCGACGCGTACAGCGCGCCCTTCCCCTCTCCCCTTGTGGGAGAGAGTGCATACTATCGCTGTCGAGATAGTCTGCGAAGGAAGAAGCCGCTGCATAAAATGATCGCAAGTGCGCAGCGCTTCCGTTGTCCGTCAACCCGGCGGTAACCTGTTTTATTTACACTCCGCCAACCATAAGCCCTCAGCTCCGAAGGCTTGGGGATGGGCGGGCGGTTCCATGTTGCGTTTCAAGATCCTGGCCTCGGCTATTCCTCTTCTCGTCGCCGCATTCTTCGCGCGCGGCGGACTACTGCCGGGTCCGCACCCCTGTATCGCGATATCAAACACGTCAGTGGAGATCGCCGGCCTGCCCTGGCATGCCGACCTCCATGTCGCCTTCACCGACGATCCGGCTGCGGCCACCGTGCGGGTGCAGATCACCGAGAGCGCCGAAGCAGCCGACTTTGCGCTGGTCGACGACGCCGACACCTCAGAGGCCGGCGCCTGCGAGGCCAATCCGGCCACCCGCGCCGTCTCGATTTCGGAAGCGGCCGCGACTGGCATGCCCGTCATCTATCTCTCGCATGAAGGTCCTGCCGATTATCGAATCTTCGTTCGCTCGAAGACCTTCTCGCAGCGCGACGCCGCCGCTCTCGTCGTCGGCGCCGGCATCACCGGCCGCTCGCAACAAGCCGCCTCGCTCTGATCTATCCTCACGGGCATCGCCGGCGCGATTAACACTTCATCAACCATGTTCGCACGCCGCCGACGGAACCAGCATGCCCTCAAGCACTTCGCAAGATCGCAAGCGGCATCTTCATCGCCAAATCAACGATGCGCAAAATCATTAGGTGATCGGCGATGGGGCGGATGATCCGGATCAAATTGCACCTGCGCCGGCTGTCGCGGCGACATCCGTGGATCACGCTCGCCGTTCGTTCGTTTGTGATCTTCTCCGCGGCCTTCGGCGGCGCCTACGGCTTCATCGCCGGCAGCCGGTCCGACCATTCCGGCTACGATCCCAACAATTTTGCGATCGGCGCCAGCTTCCTGTTTGCGGTCGCGTGCCTGGCGCTGGCGACCGTCAGCATGCGGCTGCGTTTCCTGCGCCGGAAAATGCGCAAGATCGCGCTGCATAACGAGGCGCTGGCCGACCGCAATTGGGAATTGCAGGAGGCCGAGGATCGCGCGCGCAGCCTGTTCGAATCGCAGGGCGACCTGATCGTGCTGCGCGACGGCGAAGGCAAGATCACCTTCGTCAACGACGCCTATTGCGAACTGGCCCGCAAGGAGCGCACTGAGCTGATCGGCGGCCGCTTTCAGTTCACCGTGCTCGAACAGGGCGAAAGCGCGATCGAATCCAACGGCACGCGGATTCACGACCAGCGAATCGAAACCGCGCTGGGCGCGCGCTGGATCGCCTGGCGCGAGGCGCTGGTTCGCTTCGATGCCGGCGCGCCCGCCGAAATGCAATGTATCGGCCGCGACGTCACCGACCGCACCGAAACCGAGCGCGCGCTTTCCGAGGCCCGCGATCAGGCGGATGCCGCCAACCGCGCCAAGTCGCGCTTCCTCGCGATGGCGAGCCACGAAATCCGCACGCCGCTGAACGGCATCATCGGCATGAGCGGCCTGCTGCTCGACACCCCGCTGACGCCCGAGCAAATGACCTATGCCAAGGCGGTGAAGACGTCAGGCGATGCGCTGCTCGCGCTGATCGAGGAGTTGCTTGACTATTCCAAGATCGAGGCTGGCAAGATCGACCTGGAATCGCGCCCGTTTGCGCTCGCCGCTTTGATCGAGGACATCACCGAATTGCTGGCGCCGCGGGCGCAGGCGCGAAAGCTTGAAATCGCGGCCTTCATCGATGAGCGGTTGCCGTCGCAGGTGATCGGCGATGCCGCGCGGCTGCGGCAGGTGCTGCTCAACCTCGCCGGCAATGCAATCAAGTTCACCGCGACCGGCGGCGTGGCGTTGATCGTCGAGCCCGGCATCTGGCCCAACGAAATCTCGTTCCTGGTGCGCGACACCGGCATCGGCATCGCGCCCGAGGCTCGCCAGCGCATTTTCCGCGAATTCGAACAGGCCGACGATCGCATTGCGCGGAGCTATGGCGGCACCGGATTGGGCCTGAGCATTTCCGAGCGCATCGTCAAGCGCATGGGCGGCCGCATCGCGCTCGAAAGCACGCCCGGCGAGGGCTCGACCTTCGAAGTCAGTCTTCCGCTGGCGGCCTGCCACGACGCCTCTCCGCCGCTCGCGACGCCCGACCTCGGCGGCCGCTCGGTAATGCTGGTGGCACCACAAAGCATCGAGGCGTCGCTGATCGAGCGGCGGCTGGAGCGCTGGGGCGGCCAGACCTGTGTGGTTTCCGACGTGAACGTGGCGCGGGCGCTGTTGCCGGAACGGAGCTGGCACGCGGTCCTGCTCGACCATGCGCTCGGCACAACGGAAGTCGAGGCGCTGGCGGAAGCCGCAAAGCCGTTCGCGCCGCAGCGGATCGTGCTGGTAACGCCTGCCACGCGGCAGGAATTGCAGTCGGGCGGCGTTTCGGCACTGACGGCCTATCTGGTCAAGCCGTTGCGCGCGGCTTCGCTCGCAGCCCGTCTTGCCGGTCCGCCGGAAGTGGCCGCGCCGAGCATGGTCGATGAGGCCTTGATGGACGCTGCTGCAACCGCTGAGGCGGCGCCTGCAGTGAGATCGCGCGGCCTTTCCGTGCTGGTCGCCGAAGACAACGAGATCAATGCGCTGTTGATGCGCTCGCTGTTGACCCGGCTCGGGCACCAAGCCGTCATCGCCACCAACGGCGAAGAAGCGCTGGAATCCTGGCTCGCCGCAAAATCCGCCGGCACGCCTTATGATCTGGTTCTGATGGATATCCAGATGCCGGGTCTCGACGGTATCGAGGCCACCAAGCGCATTCGCGTCCACGAAGCAGCAGGCGCCGGACGCCGGACCCCGATCCTCGCCTTGACGGCGAATACGCTGGTTGAGGACCGCTATGCCTGCTTCGAAGCCGGCATGGACGGATTTCTGGTCAAGCCGCTCGATCGCGACAAACTCGCCGAGGCGCTAGGCGCCTCGCCGCATCTCGCCGCCTGAAGCGCGGCACGGATCGCGGCTCTTGACAGGGATGGCTGATTCCATCGAGCCTGTCGGCAACTGGCGCGTCAACGCAGGCTTTGCCGATTTTTTCTTTTTTGAAGAATAAGTGTCGCGGAAATCAGAGCCGGCGCAGCGCCACGGTTTCGACGACGTGGTCGGCGCCTTTCTTGAGGATCAGCGTCGCGCGCGGCCGCGTCGGCAGGATATTATCCTCGAGGTTGGCAAGGTTGGTGCGCTCCCAGATCGCGAGCGCCGTCGCGGTAGCTTCCTCGTCGGAGAGCAGCGCGTAGCGGTGGAAGTAAGACCGGGGATCGTGGAAGGCGGTGTCGCGAAGGGCGAGGAAGCGGCGGACATACCAGTCGCGAAGCACGGTCTCTTCCGCATCGATATAGACGGAGAAATCGAAGAAGTCGGAGACAACAGGTACCGCCTTGCCGTCGCGCGGCAGCCGGCCGGTTTGCAGCACGTTGACGCCCTCGACGATCAGAATGTCGGGCTGGTCGACCTCTTGCCACTGGCTCGGAACGATGTCCCAGCTCAAATGCGAATAGACCGGCGCGCGCACATGCCGCCGGCCGGCCTTGATGTCGCTCAAGAACGACAGCAACAACGACTGATCGTAGCTCGCCGGAAAACCCTTCTTCTGTATCAAACCCAACCGTTCGAGCACCGCGTTGGGATGAAGGAAGCCGTCAGTTGTCACCAGATCGACCTTCGGCCGCGGCGACCAGCGCGCCAGCAACGCCTGGAGCACGCGCGCCGTAGTCGACTTGCCGCCCGCAACCGAGCCGGCGATGCCGATGATGTAGGGCATCTTACGGTCGCGGATGCCCAGGAACTGGCGCTGCGAATAATAAAGCCGCTGCGCGGCATCGACATAAATCGACAACAGCCGCGACAGCGGCAGATAGATTTCCTCGACCTCTCTGATGTCAAGGCGGTCGTGCAGCGAGCGGAGGCGATCGAACTCACCGGGCTCCAGCGTCATCGGGGTATCGTCGCGCAGATGCGCCCATTGCTCCCGGGAGAAGACCCGATAAGGGTTATACTGCTGTTCCGGTGCCCGAATATCCATAACGCCGCCTATCTCGCTCCGCGGGATGTTAAGTTAGTCGCGCTTGCGCGCGGCCTTCTCTTCAAGGCCGGACATGCTGGTGCGCTGCGCCAGCACGGCCTCGACTTCCTCAAGCCTGACGCCACGCGACTTCAACAGCACGAGCAGGTGAAACAATACATCCGCGCTCTCCGCGATGAGATGGTCACGGTTATTGCCAACCGCGGCGATCACGGTTTCCACCGCTTCCTCGCCGAACTTCTTGGCGCAATGCTCCGGCCCCTTGTCCAGGAGTTTGCGGGTATACGAGGCCTCGCCGCCCGAGGCGGCACGGGCGTCGATGATGTTGACGAGGTCGGGAAGCGAAAAACGCGACATCACTGTAAACTCTACTTCAAACTCACATGCGGTCCGCGGGCGAACACCAAACACGCTTCAAGATGTAGCACTTCCGTCATAAAGAGTCGTCAGGGATCGAGCCGCATGGCTAAGCCGGCGCGGGCCATGTGGTCCTTGGCCTGTCGTATGGTAAATTCGCCAAAGTGGAAGATCGAGGCGGCCAGCACGCCGGTCGCGCGCCCCTCGCGGACGCCATCGACCAGATGGTCGAGATTGCCGACGCCACCGGAAGCGATAACGGGAACGGCGACGCTGTCGGCGATCGCGCGGGTCAGCGGCAGGTCGAACCCCTGGCGGGTGCCGTCGCGATCCATCGAGGTCAAAAGGATTTCGCCGGCGCCGAGCGAAACCACTTCCTGCGCATATTCGATGGCGTCGATGCCGGTGGAATTGCGCCCGCCGTGGGTGAAGATTTCCCAACGGTCCGAGCCGCCGCCGCGTTTCACCCGCTTGGCGTCGATCGCGACCACGATACACTGGTCGCCGAATTTTTCGGCGGCTTCCTTGACGAATTCGCGGCGGCTGACGGCGGCGGAATTGATCGAGACCTTGTCGGCACCCGATCGCAGCAACGTCCTGATGTCGTCGACCGTGCGCACGCCACCGCCGACCGTGAGCGGCATGAAGCAGGCCTCCGCGGTACGCCGCACCACGTCCAGCATGATGCCGCGATTTTCATGGGTCGCCGTGATGTCGAGAAAACAAAGCTCGTCGGCGCCGGCCGCATCATATGCGATCGCCGCTTCGACGGGATCGCCGGCGTCGCGCAGATCGACGAAGTTGACGCCTTTGACCACACGCCCATCTTTGACATCGAGACAGGGGATCACGCGGACCTTGAACATAAAAACTCCTAAGCAGCTGCCCGCGCGCTGCGGATCAGCGCCAGCGCAGCATCAGGATCGAGGCGGCCGTCATAGAGCGCGCGGCCGACAATGGCGCCGGCCAATTTGCGGGCGGCAGGCGCGAGCAGCGCCTTCACGTCGTCGATCGACGCAAATCCGCCGGACGCGATGACGGGAATGGAAATGCGGTCAGCCAATGCAATGGTGGCCTCGAGGTTGAGTCCCTTCAACAGGCCGTCGCGTGCAATGTCGGTAAAGATGATGGCGCCAACACCCGCATCCTCGAACCGCTGCGCGATCTCGAGCGCGGTCACCTCCGACGTCGCAGCCCAGCCCTCGACGGCGACCTTGCCGTCGCGCGCATCGAGACCCACGGCCACGCGACCGGGGAATTTCCTGGCCGCGCTCTTGACCAGCTCGGGATCGCGCACCGCAGCCGTACCGATGATGACGCGCGTAATTCCCTTGGCGAGCCAGGCTTCGATCGTCTTCAAATCGCGGATGCCGCCGCCAAGTTGTACCGGCATCGCGACCTTGGCAAGCATCGCCTCGACCGCGTGCGCGTTGACCGGCTTTCCGGCAAAGGCGCCATCGAGATCGACGACGTGCAGATATTCGAACCCTTGCGCGGCGAAGCGGGCGGCTTGCGCCGAAGGATCGAGATTGAACACGGTGGCGCGCGCCATGTCGCCCTGTTCGAGGCGTACGCACTGCCCGTTCTTCAGGTCAATGGCAGGAAAAAGAATCACGGCTTCCACTTCAGGAAATTGGAAATCAGGGCGAGCCCGAAGCGTTGGCTCTTCTCCGGGTGGAATTGCGTTCCAATCGCGGTGTCGCGGGCGACGATCGCAGTCACCGGCCCGCCATAGTCAGCGCGCGCCAGCACATCCGCCTCATTGGCGGCGTTGAGATGATAGGAGTGCACGAAATAAGCGTGACGGCCTTTTGGCCCCAGCGGCAGTCGCTCAAGCACGGCATGTTCGCGCACCAAATCGAGGGTGTTCCACCCCATATGCGGAATCTTCAAGCCCTCGTCGTGCGGCAAGATCTTTTCAACGTCGCCGGCGATCCAGTTGAATCCCTCGGTCGTGACGTATTCCTTGCCGCGCGTCGCCATCAGTTGCATGCCGACGCAGATGCCGAAAAACGGTCGCGCCTTATGCCGCACGGCTTCCGTCAGGGCATCGACCATGCCGTCGAGCGCGTCGAGGCCGCGGCGGCAATCGGCGAAGGCGCCGACACCGGGCAGCACGATCCGGTCGGCGCGAAACACCACGTCGGGATCGCGCGTGACGACGATTGTGTCGGGCGTCTCCATGCTGCGGCTGGCGCGCTCGAACGCTTTCGCCGCCGAATGCAGGTTGCCGGAGCCGTAGTCGATGATCGCAACGCTCACCGCGGCGCTCCCGGTTCAGGAAACAGACCGATGATGTCGTCACGCGGCGGCGATGGCGGACGTGAAAAAGGCTGGCCCGGCACATCCCGGGTCGGCGGCGGCCCGCCGCGATCAACCGCCGGCTGGTCGTTGCTCGGCACGCGTTGCCTCGCGGTCCAGCGATCGAAGAAGCGACGCTCGGCAGCCTCCTCGTCGTCAGCCACCACGATGTCGAGCTGCCGCCATTTCCGCCGCGACAGCGTCCAGCGCTTCAGGCTTGCCGCCTCAAAACCCAGCAACAGCGCCAACAAGGCATCGACAAGAAAGACAGTCCCGCCGTCCACGCCAAGCCGGACCATCGCGATATCGATGGCCGTCATCAGCACGATCCAGCCGATCAGCGCCAGCCAAAGACGATTCCAGGCAAGCCAGATCACGCCAAAGATGGCGGCCCACAGATGAAACCCGTCACGAACGAAGGCAAAGCGATCGGTCGCGCGAAAATCCAGGTTGCTGATCACGGGCGCATGAACTGTATAGACCGGCATGTAGTGCCCTCGTTTCCGAAGTTCGTCGCGCGCCGTCCAAAGATCAGATCAGCCGCCGAGCTGACCCTTGGTGGACGGCACCTCGCCTGCCGCGCGCGGGTCGATGGCAACTGCTGCCCGCAACGCCCTCGCCAGGCCCTTGAAACAGGACTCGGCGATATGATGGCTATTCTCGCCATATAGGGTTTCGACATGCAAAGTCACGCCGGCATTGATGGCGAAAGCGTTGAACCACTCGCGCACCAGCTCCGTGTCAAACTGACCGACCTTGTCGCGCGGGAACTCAACCTTGAACACCAGCACCGGCCGGCCGGAAATATCGATCACGACCCGCGACAACGTCTCGTCCATCGGCATATGGACGCTGGCATAGCGGGTGATGCCGGCCATGGTGCCGAGCGCCTGTTTCACGGCCTGTCCCAGCGCAATGCCGACATCTTCGGTCGTGTGGTGGTGGTCGACGTGGAGATCGCCAGCGGCCTTCACAGTGATATCGATGCGCGAATGGCGCGCCAGGAGATCCAGCATATGGTCGAAGAAGCCGATTCCGGTGGCGACGCTGGACACGCCCGTGCCATCGAGATTGACCGTCACCTCGATGTCGGTTTCCTTGGTCTTGCGCGTGATGGTGGCGCTGCGCATGAACATCCTTCTCCAGTGTGGCGGTTCAGAAGTCCGCATCATTTGTGCCGCAGGTTCGTCATGCGGACTTCTGAACCAAAGCCACACCAGAATAATAGGTTTGCCAGTGTCCTTTCGATTTCCGAAGTTCGAAACTTGGCTCCGTACTTCGGAATCGGGACACTGGGCCAAACCATTGGCCGAAAACGCGGTTCTTTTAACAGGCCGCCTCAGGCTTCGCCACTGCGGGATACCGTTTTGGAGGCCCCACTTCAGCCTATGGTGACCGAAATCCGGCCCCTCGCAGAGCCCGGAGGTTACCCGGTTGAAGGCGCCGTGTTGTAACCGTCCGCGCCTGCCCCTAAATCTGGCCGGAGATAAGAGGTATTCCATGCATTCTTCAGCCCCCGAGACGCCGGTCTGGCACGGCACCACCATTTTGACGGTCCGCAAAGGCGGCAAGGTCGTGATTGGCGGCGACGGCCAGGTCTCGATCGGACAGACCGTCATCAAATCCAACGCCAAAAAGGTCCGTAAACTCGGCAAGGGCGACGTCATCGGCGGCTTCGCAGGCGCCACGGCGGACGCCTTTACGTTGTTTGAGCGGCTGGAAAGCAAGCTCGAGCAATATCCGGGACAATTGACCCGCGCCGCGGTCGAACTCGCCAAGGACTGGCGAACCGACCGCTATCTGCGGCGGCTGGAGGCGATGATGATCGTTGCCGACAAGGACGTTTCCCTGGTTCTGACCGGCACCGGCGACGTTCTCGAGCCGGAGGCCGGCGTGATGGCGATCGGCTCGGGCGGCAATTATGCCTTGGCCGCGGCGCGCGCCTTGATCGAAACCGACAAGGATGCCGAGGCGATCGTGCGCCGGTCGCTCGATATTGCGGCGGATATTTGCGTCTACACCAACCGCAACGTGACGATCGAGACCCTGCAAGGCGGTTAGTGGAGCGGACTAGCCATGACGGCCTATGCGTTCCGCCCGATGTCAGCCAACGACCTGCCGACGATCAAACGCTGGCTGGAGACGCCCCACGTCAGCGAATGGTGGCATGATCCGGCCGAACAGTTCGAACTCGTGAGCGACGATCTTGATCATCCCGATATGACGCAGTTCATCGTCGCGGCGGACGGAAAAGAGTTCGCTTATCTGCAGTGCTATGATCTGAGCGCCTGGAATTCCGGTTTTGGACCGCAGCCCGACGGCACCCGCGGGCTCGATCAATTTATCGGCGAAGCCGGCATGATTGGACGCGGTCACGGCTCGGCATTCGTTCGCGCCTTTGCCGACCGGTTGTTGGCTGCCGGAACGCCCCGGGTCGTGACCGATCCGGATCCCGCCAACACGCGGGCGATCCAGGCCTATGAAAAAGCCGGGTTTCGTCGTGACCGCGTCGTCGAAACCCCCGACGGGGCCGCGTTGTTGATGGTTCGCGATCCATGACGCCTACGCGCACCGCGCCCGTCACATCAACCGGTGTTTCGGCATGGCAATGGACTCTGGTTGCGGCGCTTCTCATTGCGCTCCAAGCGTCGATCTTGCTGGCGATGGGGCGCCGCCCTATCTGTGCCTGCGGTTACGTGAAATTCTGGCACGGCGTTGTGCAGAGTTCCGAGAATTCACAGCACATCACCGATTGGTATACGTTCTCGCACGTCATTCACGGCTTCCTGTTCTACGGCGCGACATGGCTCGTACTGCCTCGCTTCGCCTGGCCCGGCCGCCTCATTCTGGCGATGCTGGTCGAAGGCGGTTGGGAAATCGTCGAAAACTCGAACTGGATCATCGAGCGCTATCGGAGCGCCACCATATCGCTGGATTATTTTGGCGACAGTATCGTCAATTCGGTGTCGGATACGCTTTCGATGATTGTAGGATTTCTGCTGGCACGAAAGCTGCCGCTCGCACTAACGATCGCGCTCGGGCTTGCATTCGAGATTCTGGTGGGACTTCATATTCGCGACAATCTCACCTTGAACATCATTATGCTGATCCATCCTTTCGAGGCGATCAAACACTGGCAGGCCGGACCGCCAATCATCTGATGCAACTTGTGCCGTCCACAATTGAGATTACCTAGGACCCATGACCGACTTTTCTCCCCGTGAAATCGTCTCCGAACTCGACCGCTTTATCGTCGGCCAGACCGACGCCAAACGTGCGGTTTCCATCGCCTTGCGCAATCGCTGGCGGCGCCTGCAACTCGCCGACGGCCTGCGCGAGGAAGTGCTGCCGAAAAACATTCTCATGATCGGGCCCACGGGCGTCGGCAAAACCGAGATCGCGCGGCGGCTGGCGAAACTTGCCGGCGCGCCCTTTATCAAGGTTGAAGCCACGAAATTCACCGAGGTCGGCTATGTCGGCCGTGACGTCGAGCAGATCGTTCGCGATCTCGTCGAGGTCGCGATCTCGCAAACTCGCGAGCGAAAGCGCAAGGACGTTCAGGCGAGAGCCCAACTTGCCGCCGAGGATCGCGTGCTCGATGCACTGGTCGGCGCCAATTCCAGCGTGGCGACGCGCGATTCCTTTCGCAAGAAGCTGCGCGCCGGCGAACTCAACGACAAGGAAATCGAGATCGAGACGCAGTCCTCGGGTGGAATGCCGATGTTCGAGATTCCCGGCATGCCCGGCGCACAGATGGGCGCGATTTCGATCGGCGACATCTTCGGCAAGCTGGGCGGCCGCACCAAGACGCGCCGGCTGACGGTCGAAGGCTCCCACGAAATTCTCGTCAACGAAGAATCGGACAAGCTGCTCGACACCGACCAACTGGTGCTCGAAGCGATCGCGGCGGTCGAGAACAACGGCATCGTGTTCCTCGACGAGATCGACAAGATCTGCGTGCGCGACGGCCGCGCCGGCGGCGACGTATCGCGCGAAGGCGTGCAGCGCGATCTCCTGCCGTTGATCGAAGGGACGACAGTCTCGACCAAGCACGGCGCGGTGAAGACCGACCATATCCTGTTCATCGCTTCCGGCGCGTTCCATATCGCCAAACCGTCGGATCTGTTGCCGGAGTTGCAGGGTCGTTTGCCGATCCGCGTCGAACTGGCGGCGCTCAGTCGCGACGACATGCGCCGGATCCTGACCGAGCCGGAGGCCTCGCTGATCAAGCAATATATTGCGCTGATGCAGACAGAGGGCGTCACCTTGGACATCGCCGACAGTGCCATCGACGCGCTCGCCGACATTGCGGTTGCCGTTAATTCAACGGTCGAAAATATCGGCGCCCGGCGTCTGCAAACCGTGATGGAGCGCGTGCTGGATGAAATTTCCTTTGCCGCTCCCGATCGTCCCGGCGAAACCATCCGGATCGACGCCGAATATGTTCAGAAGCATGTCGGCGATCTCGCCAAGAACGCCGATTTGAGCCGGTTCATTTTGTAAATAGTGTCATTACGGTTGTCGTCCCCGCGCACGCGGGGCCCCATCACCACAAACGCCCGTTGCAAACGAAAAGCAGCTCCAGCCTTGGCGCAATACCAACATTGGTGGTTATGGGTCGCGGCTCGCGTTCGCCAGTGCTCGCCTGGCCGGGACGACATCGAGAGGCTCACAAGCCTTCGTGCGTGGCAAAATCCCTGGCGCGTGATGCTCGCCGTCAACGTCGCCGTGATGGCAGGGGTCCTCGTCCATAAGATCACGCTGCCGCCTTACGTCCCCTACATCCACCTGCTCGTTGATTATCACTTCGGCTTCGTCAAACGCGCCTTGATCGGCGCGGCCGTATCGCTGTTCACCCAAAAGGTGCCGGTATGGCTGGTGTTTGCGCTCGGCGGCGCGGTTTGGGTCATGACCGCATTGTTGTTCGTCAAACTGTTCCGGCGCACGTTTGGCTTTGACGCGGCCCACATGCCGCTGTTCGTCTTCACCGCAGGCTCGCCGTTCTTCCTGAAGAATTTCATGCATACGCTCGGGCATTTCGATATCTACGGCTGTTTGTTTTCGATCATTCTTCTTCTCATCCCCGCACAGGGACTCGGCTTCGTACTGCTGGCGGCGTTGTTCTCGATCGTCCTGATCCTGATTCACCACATCCATCTTCTGATGTATGTGCCGACCATCATCGTGATCGTTTGGCTCAGACATTATCTGACTGCCGGAATAGGCCGGTTGAATCTCGGGGTCGGAGTGATTTCCGTTCTTGCGCTCGGCGGGCTGTTTCTGGCCTTGCAGTTCTGGGGAACGATGCCGATTCCAGAGGCCGAGTTCGTCGCCTATCTCAAGACCCGGATGGCCGATCCCGCCCGCACTGATCTGTTGAGCTTCAGTTACATCTGGTACCAGCCGCTTGCGAAGGAAATCAGCGACACCTGGGCGCGCCTGCCCTCCAACATCCTGGGCGTGCCGGTCTTCGTGCTCCTGATCTGGCTGCATTCGCCGCTCTGGCGATATTTTTCCGGCCTGATCCGGTCGCTCGCCAGCGATTTCCATCGCCAGGTCGTCATTGCCGGCATCATCGGCGTGACCGCAGCCTATCTGATCATGTTTGCGATGGTGTTTGACTATTCGCGGTGGATCTCGAACTGGGCGGTGTGCCTGTTTTTGATCCTGCACGCCGTCAAGATCTTGCCATCCGCACGAGACGTTCCGCCAATCGCTGGTAGCGACCGCAAGACCGGCATCCTCGGCTGGATCGTGACGGTGATCCCGCGCGTCGGCGTTATCCGGCCGTTTTGATTCTTTGGTTCGACGCGTTTTCTTCGCGAACCGGTATCCACCCACGGATCACGTCCGAGGGCATGCTTTGCGAACGCGCTTTGAGCAATCAGGTCCGCACCCGCCGGATACGAACATAGAGTGCGCCCGCGCCGCCATGGCCGATATGAGCTTCTTCAAAGCCCACCACGACGTGGCGAAATTCCGGCTGGCTCAACCATTGCGGCACCTGACGGCGCAGCACGCCGCGCTCGGATTCCGCACCGATCTTGCCCTTGCCGGTGATGATGAGCACGAAGGTCAGGCCGTCACCATGCGCCCGGTGCAGAAAGCCCGATAGCGCGCGATGCGCCCGCGCCTGCGTCATGCCGTGCAGATCGAGACGGGCTTCGATTTCCTTCTTTCCCTTCGACAGTTGCGAGCGCTCGCGCCGGCCGAGCGGCGCCAGTGGTGGCACGACCGGCTTTTTTGGCGGCGGAGCGCCAACGGCGATCGTCAACTTTGACTGAACCACGGCTTTGCCGTCGGCAGTCTCGGTTTTTGGCAAAGCCGCGTGCGAAGTCGTGACCCGGTGTTTGTTTCGCAGTGGCCTGGCTTGCCGGGCGACGCTGTCCCACAACGCTGCGTTCCTCCTCGCTTAGGGCTCGCTTGCGGCGCGGTGGGTCCGGTATCGTAGGCGGTCGCTTCATGTTCTATCGATGGTAACGATAGGTTCGGCGATAACGGCGGCGCGTGTTCTCGGCTGCAATCGCCGGGCGCGCCTGCGGCAGCGGTACCTTGGCTTCGGCGGCTGGCGGCGCGACGGTTGAAGCCGGTATCGGCGTTGCACCGTTTGCCGGCTCATTTGGCTTGTCTTTCGCGGGATCCGTTTGTGGGAACAGTTTGGCGATTTTCTCCGAGGGCCGCGGGTCCGGCAACGGCATCTTGCGCCCCCGCGCCACCGGATCAAGACTCTTCGGGACCAGCATGACAAAGCGCATGTTCTGGCGAAAACGGCCGGATATGCGTCCTGCCTCAGGTCCGGCACCGTAATAAATGTCGGCGCGCGCCGGACCGGTGATCGCGGAGCCAGTGTCCTGCGCCACCATCAACCGTCGAAACGGCGTTTTCGATTGCGCCGATTCGATCGGCAGTTCGCCTTCGATGAAAAACAATGTGCCGTAGACGTGAAGCGAGTTGTCGACCGCGATCGACCGACCCGGCGTCAGCGGTACACCTTGTGCACCCACGGCTTCATCCTTGTCGGAGAGCGGTACTTCGTGAAAGAACACATAGGCCCGGTTTTGCCGTCGCAACTCGTTTGCCCCATCGGGATTTTGCTCCATCCATTCCCTGATCTTCTGCATCGACATCTGTTCCTTCGGAATGATGCCACGGTCGATCAGGATGCGGCCAACGGCCGTATAGGGATAACCATTATGCGAATCGTAATTGATGCGGATCGTCGAGCCGTCCTGAAGACGAACCCGCGCCGATCCCTGGATTTGCGCAAACAGCAGATCGGTCTGATCCTTGAGCCAGCAGATTTCGAGGCCGCGCCCTGCGATCGCGCCGTCCTCGATCTCCGCCCGATCGTAATAGGGCACGAGCTTGCGGCGTCCAATCTTGCGAAACACCTGGCCCTTGTTGGGCAGGCTGGGCGAATCCTGCTTGAATCCCCGGACAAACAAGTTGGAAGGGCGGCGGTAGACCGGCACGTTGTAAACATCGGTCTGGGTCCGTGATCCGTCGACGATCGGCTCGTAATAGCCAGTGACAAAGCCGGCGTCTTCGCCGAGCCGCGAGATCTGCAAAGGCAGGAATTTTTCTTCGAAGAAGGCGCGGGCCTTGGCGTCGTCGGTGATCTCGAGCGCCTTGGCGGCGCGGCAAGGTTCACGTAGCGAGGCGCCGAGCGCCTTGGAATCGTCCGGCGGACCTCGTTGCATGGCGATCGAGGCACAGCTGACGCGAAAGGCCTTGTAGGCCTGCACATGATTGTCCGCGGCCCAGCCGGTGATGTCATTCCACGCCAACGGCGTATATTGACCGCCATTGATCATGATCGGCCATTCAAGCCTTGGATAAGGAATCTGGCGCGGGGCCGGAAGCTCGAGAATGCGAGAGGGATGAATGCACTTTGCGCGCGCCCATCGCCGCAAGCGGGATCACCATCAGCGCCAGAACCACCACACCGAACGCGGCGGCATAGCGCCGTACTCGATCAATGGGCGCTGCCAGTGCCAACCAGCTTCCAGTTCGGATCGCGCGAGGTCGGGTCGCGGGCGAATGTCCAGACATCGGTGATATCGGCGACCTTGTCCGGGTTACCGTCGACAATGGCGCCGGCCTTGTCCCGGGTGACCGAGATCATCTGCGAGACAAAGCGAACGGTAAGCTGTGCGGTGCGGTCGCGCGCTTCGGCGCCGACAATTTCGGCCTTGTCGATTGACACAAAGCGCGTCTCGATCTTGCGCTCCTGCCGCTCCCGATCCTTGATCGCGGCCTCAAAACTCTCATAGACCTCGGCCGAGAGCAGGTCTTTCAGCGAGCGACGGTCGCCATTGGCAAACGCCAGAACGATCATTTCGTAGGCGCTTCGCGCGCCGCTGAGGAAATGGCGGGGATCGAACGAAGAAGTCCTGGGCGACGATCGCATCGAGACCCTGAGCGAGCGCCGTTCCGGGTTCGGCAATCTCCTTCCAGCGATCCGTGGGAGGCGTCACGTCGGCCGACGGCGCGAGCGGCGTCTGGTCGATCACGGTTCCGGGTATCGGAACGGCGTTGCTGTCCGGCGCACCCTGAACAACGTTGCGCGCCGCGCGATCGTAAGGCGGCCGTTCGTTTCCGGTGCGCTGGCCGAGGACGTTGCGCAAACGGAGAAAGATGAACACCGCCAACGCCAGGAAGATGATGGTATAAATATCCACGTCAAATTCGCTTTCTGATTCTAGGCGCCGGCAGTGGACCCGGCGGTAGAGGGCCCTTTTTTGGGGGCCTAGTGTCCGCTTTCCGAAGTTCGTGCTACCAGCTCAGCAACTACCTTTCACGAACTTCGGAAAGTATGGGCACTAGCAAACTTACTGATTCCGGTGCCGCTTTTCTATTTGAAGTTCCTGAACCGGTTTAGCCGCTTGTAGCGCAGGAACTTCAAATAGGCGGTACTGGTCGATGTTACATCATGGACGGGTCAGCCGCATGTAAGCACGAAACCTTGGCCGGCCAATGGCATCTGCCGACAAGAAACAGCGGATGACTACGAACCGGCTAACCTCTGGCTTCCGCCCGTTTGTCAGAAATCGAGTTTTAGCGCGTTTCGAGCGTGGGGGGAAACCCCGCGATGGCTATAAATCGCGTACATTCAATCGTTTAGAGGTGCCTCCCGTTCCTCGGCCCGGCGCAATTAGTCAAATCGGGCCGCTTTGACGATCGGCCTCGATGGTCATCCTTGTGGAAAGAGGCAGGGCCATGTTAGCCACTCGCCCCAACAAGGCCTTTCGCTTCCCCTTTTGGGCGAATTCGGCTGCGACAAATGGCTCTGCTCGCCCCACCGTTCCAGGAGAATTCGTATGACCAACGGTAACGGCACGCCTCCCGAGGCGGCCCCTCCTCCCCAGCTGAACGTGTTGGCGCAGTACACCAAGGACCTGTCGTTTGAAAACCCGAATGCGCCGGCTTCGTTGGCGCCGCAACAGCAGCAGCCCGCGATCAATATCCAGATCAACGTCAGCGCCAACAACGTCACCGAAACCGACTACGAAGTAACGCTATCGGTCGAAGGCAAGGCGGAAAGCGTCGGCAAGCTGATGTTCAGCTTCGAGCTCGCCTATGCCGGCGTGTTCCGGATTGTCAACGTGCCGAAGGAAAATCTGCATCCGCTGGTCATGATCGAATGCCCGCGTCTGCTGTTCCCGTTCGCCCGCGAGATCATCGCAACCGCGGTTCGCGACGGCGGTTTCCCGCCCTTGATGCTGGACCCGGTCGATTTCGTCGGCCTCTACCGCCAGAACATGGAGCGCCAGGCGGCGCAGATGCAGGCCTCACAGGTCAAGCCGAGCTGAGCTGGTCTCAATCGAGCATGATCTCCGCGCAACGCTATTGCGTTTGCCGCGAGGGAAAACCGCGACACACTTTGCGCTAACGCGGCCCTTCGGGTCCGGATCATGCTTTAGGCCGCCGGCAGAAACTCGTTCCAGATCGGCTTGTCGCCGAGGGTTTGGACAAAATCCCGATGCGCGGCGCGGTCGGCCTCGGTGACCCGCGGCGCGAGCGGAAACTCGCGCTGACGTCGCGGCATTTCGCCATATCCGGAAGCCCGTGTGTCGCGGGATTCGGACGCGAGAATAAGCTGCGACTGCCGCGCCCCGATCAGATCGATATACACCTCGGCAAGTAGTTCAGCGTCCAGCAGCGCGCCGTGCTTGGTACGTCGGGAATTGTCGATCTGATAACGCGAGCATAGATCGTCGAGGCGGTTGGAGACGCCCGGGTGCTTGCGCCGCGCCAGCAGCAAGGTATCGACCAGCCGCTCCCTCAAAATCGCAGGCCGCTTGATCCGATCGAGCTCCATATTGATGAAGCCGATGTCGAACGACGCATTGTGGATCACAAGTGGCGCGTCGCCTATGAACGCCAGGAAATCCTCGACCTCCTCTGCAAACAACGGCTTGGTGGAAAGAAATTCGCTGGATAATCCATGCACGGCGAAGGCTTCCGCCGGCATGTCCCGTTCGGGATTGAAATGGCGATGAAAGGTCTGCCCGGTCGGCATGCGGTTGAAAATCTCGACGCAGCCGATTTCGACCAGCCGATCGCCGCGCAGCGGATCAAGGCCGGTGGTTTCGGTATCGAGAATGATTTCGCGCATGAAAATGAACCGCCGAGAAAAACCGAATCAGAATTGTCCGGGCTTTAGTTTAACAGCCTCGGCCAGAATGTCCTTGATTCGCGCGCGCACGGGATCAAGACCGTGAGAGGTATCCACCACGAAATGCGCGCGTTTTCGCTTTTCAGCGTCGGGCATTTGCCGCGCCAGGATGGCCGCAAGCTTTTCCTCGGTCATGTCGGGACGGGCGAGAATTCGCTCGCGCTGAAGTTCCGCGGACGTCGTCACCACGACCACGGCATCAACGCGCTTTTCGCCGCCGGTTTCGAACAGCAGCGGCACATCGACCACCGCAACCGGTGCACCAGACTGTTCGGCGTCGCGAAGAAATTTCTGCCGCGAAGCGCCCAGCATCGGGTGAACGATTTCCTCGAGCTTGCTCATGGCGGCGGGATCGTGCACCACGCGCGCCGAAAGCCGGTTGCGATTGACCTTGCCATTGGCTGTCGTGCCCGGAAACGCGGCCTCGATCGCGGCGACCGCCTCGCCTTCGTAGAGCAGGTGGACGGCGGCATCCGCGTCATAAACCGGCACGCCGGCTTCCGCAAATAACGTCGCGGTGGTCGACTTTCCCATCCCGATCGAGCCGGTCAGTCCAAGGACGATCATACTAGTGCCCACTTTCCGAAGTTCGTGCTCTGCCTCAGCGACCACCTTTCACGAACTTCGGAAAGTCATGGGCACTAGCAAATTTTGTGATTCTAGTGCTGCTTTTCCATTTGAAGTTCCTAGATGGAATTTGCCGCTCGGGGTGCAGGAACTTCAAATGGGCAGCACTAGACGCCCAGCAAATGCTCGCCGCGCAGAAAGGCCAATAGCGCCAGCAGCGGCAAACCGAGAATGGTGAAGTGATCGCCTTCGATCCGCTCGAATAAATGAACGCCAAGCCCTTCAAGCTGATAGGCGCCGACGCTGGACGTCACGGCGTCGCCAGCCTCCTCAAGATAACTGTCGATCTCGGCATCACTCAATCGCCGCATCGTCATGCGCGCGCTCGCAACATGTTCGAAGAGTAGCTTGCCATCGCGCGCCACGGCAACTGCGGTATGAAGTTCATGGCAATGGCTCGAAAGTACGCGCAACTGGTCGGCGGCTTGTGCCCGACCGGAGGGCTTGTTGAAAATCCGCGATCCCAACGCCAGCGTCTGATCGGCCCCTACAACGTAACGACCTTGCCGCCGGACCGACACGACACGGGCTTTCTCGCGAGCCAAGAGGCTAGCGATATCACCCGGCGCCGAAAGACCTGACCTGGCCTGGATCGCCCGCTCGTCGATTTCAGCCGGGGCGCTCTCAAATTTGATGCCGGCGTTGCCAAGCAAAGTTTGCCGCGCTTTGCTTTGTGAAGCCAATACCAATGGCTCTTTGCCGCGCCACACCGTCATTCGGGCAGCCGCTGCCTTTGGCGGTCGCTGAAGAGCTTCATGATCGCAGCCGCGGTCTCCTCGATCGAACGGCGGGTGACGTCCAGTTGCGCCCAATTAAACTTGGCGCTCAACCGCCGGGCAAACGCCACCTCGTCTGCAACGGACTGCCGGTCGATATAAGTGTCGTTGTCGCGATCGCCCATGCTCAATAGCCGATTTTGCCTGACCTGAATCAGGCGTTCCGGCGTGGCGTGCAGACTGACAACCAGCGGTCTGGTCAAGACTTCCAACTGATGTGGAAGCGGAATGCCTGGCACCAGCGGCACGTTGGCGGTGCGGATGCCGCGGTTGGCAAGATAGATCGAGGTCGGCGTCTTCGACGTGCGGGATACGCCGACCAAAATCACGTCGGCCTCCTCGAGACCTTCGACGTGCTGACCGTCGTCATGCATCATGGTGTAGTTCAGCGCATCGATCCGCTTGAAATATTCGGCATTGAGCGTGTGCTGGGCCCCTACCCGGCCCGAAGTCGGCGCGCCAAGATAGGCCTGGAATAATTGCATTACCGGACCAATGATCGACAGACTCGGAATGTTGATTTCCTGGCACTTGGACTGAAGCTTGGAGACGAGATCCTTCTCCAGGAGCGTAAACAGCACAATGCCCGGTGCTTCCTCGATTTCACTCAGCACCCGATCAAGCTGCTTTTGGCTCCGGACCAGCGGATAGACATGTTCGACGGGCGTCACGTTGGCATATTGCGCGGCCACCGCGCGCGCCACTGTGATCAGCGTCTCGCCGGTCGAATCGGAGATCAGATGCAGGTGGAAATAATTGCTGGTCGTGGACACGTAAAACCCTGTGTGATCTGTGAATCCTTGTGGAGCATATCTCAGAGATTTTCGGCCGTGGCGCCCCTGCCGGGATAACCCGCCGTTTTCTTCACACAACTCTCGACGAGGATAAGTCTGTTCCGCACCACCGACGTTAGTGAGGTTTTGTGGATTTGTCTCTTTATAAACTGCCGGGCCGGCCTGCCAAATGACTGAAACGTTTGGCGTAATGGTGACCGACGGAATTCGTGCCGCGATTGTCGATAGATGTGAGGAACCGCGGGAGAACGGCTTGGCTTTTTTGTACGAGTCAAATCCACCGCTACGCAGACTCAAACCTAAGATTCTAAAATTATTAGTTTAGATAAGAGCCGCTTGCGGATATGTCTCGTTCGCCGGCAAGCAAGAGAAGCTTGGAAGGTTTGAACTCAGTTCGGATGGCATGAGACCCGATGTACGAATGGATCAAGGCGCTGCATGTCATCGCCGTCATCTCGTGGATGGCCGGCATGCTCTATTTGCCGCGGCTATTCGTCTATCATTGTGAGGCCGAGGCGGGCTCAAAGCAGTCCGAAACGTTCAAGGTAATGGAACGCCGGCTGCTGAAAGCGATCATCAATCCGGCGATGATCGTGACCTGGTTGGCCGGGCTTTACCTTGCATGGGCCGGTCATTGGTTTTCGGCCCACTGGTTGCACGGAAAACTTTTGCTGGTGCTGGCGCTTTCGGGCGTCCACGGATTTTTTGCCCGTTGCGTGAAGGATTTCGCGGCTGACCGGAATCGACGGTCACAGAAATTTTATCGTGCAATCAATGAGGTACCGACCGTCTTGATGATCGGCATCGTTATTCTTGTGGTGGTCAAGCCGTTTTAGGTAACACCGTCGATGCCAGAGCTCGCTGACGCCATCTTGCGAAAGGTTGGCTGATTTTCTATATTGCGGCCATCCCACCCTACGCAGGCGGATGTGGTCGCGTCCCGGTTTCCTTGTTGGACCGGCCGCCGCATCAGGTTTGAAGCCTTTCCGGCGCTTTCCTTGCTCAGACCTGCGGACTTCCTCGATCTCACGTCCGCATTTCCAAGAAGCCACCTTGCATTCCCTCCCCCTTAAGCACTCCACAGGACCATCCCAATGCGGGAAATAAAACTTCAAGACCTCAAAGCCCAGACGCCGGCGGAACTCGTTTCGTTTGCGGAGGAAAAAGGGGTCGAAAACGCCAGCACGATGCGCAAGCAGGAGCTGATGTTTGCCATTCTCAAGCAGCTCGCGATCCAGGAAACCGACATCATCGGCGAAGGCGTTGTCGAGGTACTCTCCGACGGCTTCGGATTTTTACGATCGCCTGATGCGAACTACCTGCCCGGCCCAGACGATATTTACGTTTCACCGTCGCAGATTCGCCGGTTCGGACTTCGCACCGGCGACACCATCGAAGGCCACATCCGAAGCCCGAAAGAAGGCGAGCGTTATTTCGCGCTGTTGAAAGTCAACACGCTGAATTTCGAAGATCCGGAAAAATCCAAGCACAAGGTCAATTTCGACAACCTGACGCCGCTGTTTCCGGACGAACGTTTCCGCCTCGAGCTTGAAGACCCCACCAGAAAAGACCTTTCTGCAAGGGTGATCGACATCGTCGCCCCAATCGGCAAGGGCCAGCGCGCGCTGATCGTGGCGCCGCCTCGCACCGGCAAAACCGTGCTGATGCAAAATATCGCGCACTCGATCACCGCGAATCATCCCGAATGCTATTTGATCGTGCTTCTGATCGACGAGCGGCCGGAAGAAGTGACGGACATGCAGCGCTCCGTGAAGGGTGAGGTCGTATCCTCGACCTTCGACGAGCCCGCCGTGCGTCACGTTCAGGTCGCCGAGATGGTGATCGAAAAAGCCAAGCGACTGGTCGAGCATGGCCGAGACGTCGTCATCCTGCTCGATTCGATCACGCGGCTTGGGCGCGCCTACAACACGGTGGTGCCGTCATCCGGCAAGGTGCTGACCGGTGGCGTCGACGCTAACGCGCTGCAACGTCCAAAGCGATTCTTCGGTGCCGCGCGTAACATCGAGGAGGGCGGTTCGCTGACCATCATCGCGACCGCTCTGGTCGATACCGGTAGCCGCATGGACGAAGTGATCTTCGAAGAGTTCAAGGGCACCGGCAATTCCGAACTGATTCTCGATCGCAAGGTCTCTGACAAACGCACGTTCCCCGCTATCGACATCTCCCGCTCCGGCACCCGTAAGGAAGAGCTGATCACCGATCCGCAAGTGCTGAAGAAGATGTACGTGCTGCGGCGGATCCTCAATCCGATGGGAACGATGGATGCTATCGACTTCCTGCTCGACAAGCTCCGCAACACCAAGAACAACGCGGAATTCTTCGAATCGATGAATACGTAAACGAACTAGGCCATTGGCCTGGTCGGGCGTCCCGGCGCGAGCAGGGGCGCCTTTTTATTGATGCGTGAGTTGCAGGACCCCTGGGTCTTGCTGCGGTATTTGTTGCAGCAAGAACTGCAAGATTTGCCGGTTCTTTTGCGGTCCAAGCGAACCTAACTCAAATTTCATTGCATTTTCAATGGCTCGCGACCAAATAGGGCATGCATCCACGTGAGCAGACCATTTTTGCGCTGTCGTCGGGCAGGCCACCGAGCGCGATTTCGATCGTGCGGGTGTCGGGCCCGGAGGCGAGGGTCGCGCTTGAAGTCTTGGCGGGCAGGGCGCCGCAACCCCGAAACGCGACGCGCATCCAGCTACGCGACAGCCATCAACAGCCGATCGACGATGCGGTCGTGCTCTGGTTTCCGGGACCCGCGAGCGCGACCGGCGAAGACGTCGCCGAGTTTCACATTCATGGTGGGCGCGCCGTGCTGGCTGCGCTGTTCGCAGCACTTTCGGACCTTGAAAATGTCCGTCCCGCAGAGCCCGGGGAATTCACGCGTCGCGGGTTTGAGAATGGCAAGCTCGATCTCACGGAAGCCGAGGCGCTCGACGATCTGATTCACGCCGACACCGATCGTCAGCGTCGCCAGGCGTTGCGTCAGCTCAAGGGATTGCTTGGGGACAAAGTGAGGGATTGGCGCGCGCGCCTGATCGAAGCGTTGGCCCTGATCGAAGCCGGCATTGATTTCTCCGACGAAGGCGATGTGTCAGCAGAGTTGATGGCGCCGGCATTGGCGACGATCAAATCACTGCTTCACGAAATCGAGGAAACCCTGGCGGCGCCGGGGCGAAGTGAACGCCTGCGCGACGGCCTGACGGTCGCGATTTCAGGTCCGCCGAATGTCGGCAAATCGACTCTGGTCAATTTGCTGGCGCGGCGGGAGGTGGCGATCGTTTCGCCGCATGCCGGCACGACGCGCGACCTCATCGAGGTTCAGCTTGACCTGGACGGCTACCCCGTGACGGTGATCGACACCGCCGGAATTCGCGACACCGACGATCCCGTGGAGCAGGAAGGCGTGCGTCGTGCGCGCATGCGAGCCGCGGACTCCGAGCTCGTGTTCTGGATGACCGACAGCGAGCACGAATGGAACGAGAGCCCACTCGAGGTGCCGGCGGAAGCGACGCTGTGGGTGATCCGCAACAAGATCGACCTGGACTCAGGCGATGGGCGGGCAGGGGCGGGGACGCGGAGTTTGCAAAGGCCGAGCAGCGAGACGGCTTTCAGAATTTCGGCCGGCCGTGGCGATGGGATTGCGGAGTTGGTGACGGCGCTTAGAACTTTTGCGCGGGATTATTTCGGGTCGGGTGAGGATGGCCTGATCGGCCGGGAGCGGCAGCGCAAATTGTTGCGGGAGACGGCGGAGGCGCTACGACGCTGCATGGCAGTAGTGGGTGCGGGGGACGAACTCGTGGCCGAAGAACTGAGGGCGGCGGGCCAATCGCTCGGCCGGTTGCTTGGTCGGGTCGATGTCGAGGACGTCCTGGACAAGATTTTCCGTGAGTTCTGCATCGGGAAGTAGTGAATATTAGTTCATTATTTTGATCGACCCGGTTTTCGCGTTTCACGTGAAACAGGGCGTCCTTGTCACTTCCGGGTTTGACCGCTGCGGTATAGAAGATGCCGCATGACCCTCCACCCCAATTCATACGACGTGATCGTCATTGGCGGCGGCCATGCCGGCTGCGAGGCCGCGAGTGCGGCCGCACGGATGGGTGCGCGAACCGCGCTGCTGACGCACCGCTTTTCGACCATCGGCGCGATGTCCTGCAATCCCGCCATCGGCGGCTTGGGGAAGGGCCACCTCGTCCGCGAAGTCGATGCGCTCGACGGGCTGATGGGCCGCGCCGCCGACGCCGGCGGTATTCAGTTTCGCGTCCTCAACCGCCGCAAGGGCCCGGCCGTCCGAGGCCCGCGCGCCCAGGCGGACCGCAAGCTCTATGCCGCTGCGATGCAGGCCGCGATCCGAGAGACCGCCAATCTGACGGTGGTCGAAGGCGAGGCGGACGAGCTCCTGGTTGCCGAGGGCCGACTGCGTGGCGTCAGGCTCGCCGATGGTCGCGAACTCTCCGCCGGAGCGGTGGTCGTCACGACCGGGACTTTTCTGCGCGGCCTGATCCATCTGGGCGAAAAGAATTGGCCCGCTGGCCGAGTCGGCGAGGCGCCGGCACTTGGTCTGTCATCGTCGTTCGAACAGATCGGCTTCACGTTGGGGCGGCTGAAGACGGGCACGCCGCCGCGCCTCGACGGTACCACGATCGATTGGTCGGCGGTCGAGATGCAGCCCGGTGACGATCCGCCCGAGCCGTTTTCGGTGATGACCGACCGGATCACGACGCCGCAAATCCAATGCGGCATTACGCGGACCACGGCTGCGACCCACGACGTGATCCGGGCCAATGTGCATCGCTCGCCGATGTATTCGGGGCAGATCAAGAGCAGCGGGCCGCGCTATTGCCCGTCGATCGAGGACAAGATCGTCCGCTTTGGCGACCGCGACGGGCACCAGATTTTCCTGGAGCCGGAGGGGCTCGACGACAATACGGTTTATCCGAACGGCATCTCGACCTCGCTGCCGGAGGAAGTCCAGCTCGGCATTCTGGCTTCGATCCCGGGGCTGGAGCGCGTGCGGATGGTTCGCCCAGGCTATGCGATCGAATACGACCACGTCGACCCGCGAGAACTCGACCCGACCCTGCAGGCCAAACGGCTAGGTGGCTTGTTTCTGGCCGGCCAGATTAACGGCACCACCGGCTATGAAGAAGCCGCTGCCCAAGGACTGGTGGCTGGACTAAATGCAGCGTTGTCGGCCAGTGGCTCACAGCCAATCGTATTCGATCGCGCCGACGGCTACCTCGGGGTCATGATTGACGATCTGGTCACCCGCGGGATCACCGAACCCTATCGGATGTTCACCTCGCGGGCCGAGTATCGTCTGACATTGCGCGCCGACAATGCCGATCGGCGCCTGACCGAAAAGGGAGTTGAGCTCGGGTGTGTCGGGTCAGTGCGCTCCGCGCGTCACCGCGCCAAGATGGCCGCGTTGAGTGCCGCCAAGGCCAGGGCGCAATCGCTGAGTTTGACGCCGAACGAGGCCGCACGCTTCGGCCTGGCGCTCAACAAAGACGGCCAACGCCGCTCAGCCTTCGAGCTGCTGGCCTATCCTGAGATCGGATGGGAACAGGTCCGCTCTATTTGGCCGGAGCTGTCGGCCGTTGACCCAGGGATCGCCGTCCACCTCGAGATCGACGCCAAATACGATGTCTATCTGAAGCGCCAGGTCGCTGACGTCGAAGCCTTCCGGCGCGACGAAAGTCTGGTTCTGACCGGCGTCAATTTCGATCAGGTCCCGGGCCTGTCCAACGAAGCCCGCGCCAAGCTTCGGGCGGCGCAACCGCGCACGGTCGGTCAGGCTGGTCGACTGGATGGCATGACGCCGGCCGCGCTCGGCATCCTGGCGGCTTATCTGCGGCGGGAAGCTCGGCGGAAGGCGATGGCAGGGGTCTCGTCCGCGGGCGCATAAGTCCATACGGTGTTTCACGTGAAACAGAGCGATTCGCTATGAGCGCCGCTACCCCACATTCGAAACCCCGGGCCGGAAGCTCGTTGGAGCGGCAGCTCACTGCCGACCGGGCGACCGCGCTGGCCAACACGCCTGTTTCACGTGAAACAGAAGCGCGGTTAGATCGCTTCATCGAGCTTCTCGGGATATGGCAGGCCAAAACCAATCTTGTGGCGCCCTCAACCCTAGCGACGGTTTGGACCCGACACGTCTCCGACTCACTGCAACTTCTGACCCTCGCACCGGCTGCCGGGACCTGGGTGGACTTTGGCAGCGGCGGCGGCTTTCCCGGAATGGTCCTCGCCTGCGCGCTAGCCGATACCCCCGGCGCCCTTGTCCACTTGATCGAGCGCAACGGCAAGAAGGCGGCCTTTCTGCGTGAGGCGCTGCGCGTGACGGGGGCGGCCGCAGTGATTCACCTCGCTGATATCGAGGATACTGTGGATAGGCTTGAGGGTCCTATCAATTGCGTCACCGCACGGGCAGTGGCTCCGCTAAATCAGTTGATCGGTTTCGCCGAGCCCTTGGTCAAAAGGGGGGCGAAAGCGCTGTTTCTCAAGGGGCAAGATGTAGAAGTAGAATTGACCGAAGCTACTAAATATTGGAAAATTGAGCCTCAATTACATTCCAGCCGCACCGGGGGACATGGCTGGATCGTCGAACTCGATGAGATCGAGCGCCGCAACCCGTCTCCAAGCGTCGATGGCAGGCCGCTATGACCGAAATAGATCAAACATTTCAATATGATAGATTGGAAACCCAGCCTGGTCATCCGCGCATCCTGGCGTTGGCCAACCAAAAGGGCGGCGTCGGCAAGACCACTACAGCGATCAATCTCGGTACCGCGCTTGCGGCGATCGGCGAGCGGGTGCTCATTGTCGACCTGGACCCACAGGGCAATGCCTCGACCGGGCTCGGGATCGACCGCCGCAATCGCAATTGTTCGACCTACGACGTGCTGATTGGCGAAGCGGCCTTGCGCGAATCGGTGGTTCCGACCGCGGTGCCGCGTTTGCACATCGCTCCATCGACCATGGATCTGTCGGGCCTTGAGCTCGAGCTGGGAACGACTCCGGGCCGCGCCTTTCGCCTGCGCGACGCCATCGCGGCGCTGAATCACAACGTCTCGCCGGATGCCGACTACACCTACGTTCTGATCGACTGCCCGCCGTCGCTCAATCTTTTGACCGTCAACGCGATGGCGGCGTCGGATGCGATCCTGGTTCCGCTACAGTGCGAGTTCTTTGCACTCGAAGGATTGTCGCAGCTGCTGCAAACCGTGGAGCAGGTGCGTTCCACGCTCAATCCAAATCTCTCGATCCACGGCATCGTGCTGACGATGTTCGATTCCCGCAACAACCTGTCGAACCAGGTCGTCGCCGACGTCCGCCAGTTCATGGGCAGCAAGGTCTACAACACCATGATCCCGCGCAACGTGCGTATCTCCGAGGCACCGTCCTACGGCAAGCCGGTGCTGGTTTACGATCTCAAATGCGTTGGCAGCGAAGCCTATCTCAAGCTCGCGACGGAAGTCATCCAGCGCGAACGCGAGCTGCGCACGCATTGAATTTGCCGAAGTCATCCAGAGCTCCGATTCCGAAGTTCGCAAGCTAATTGGGCAGCCTCTGATGCGAACTTCGGAAATCAAAGGAGCTCTGACAAAAATGGCTTCTAGTGCCGCTTTTGAATTTGAAGTTCCTATGATGAACTCGCGGCAAGACTGATAGGAACTTCAAATTCGCGCACTAGCTGAGCACGAAACGGGAGCGGTTGAGTTGAATCCAAGGGAGCTGGCGATGGCCGACGAAGCGCGTTCGCGACTGGGGCGCGGTCTTGCAAGTCTGATCGGAGATGTCGGCGGAGAGGCCGCGCATCTTGATCGGCCGCGGGCGCAGCGCAAGGTCCCGATCGAATTCCTCAAACCGAATCCGCGCAACCCGCGTCGGGAATTCGCCGACGCCGAGCTCAAGGAGCTGGCCGATTCGATCAAGCAGCACGGCGTGATCCAGCCGATCGTGGTGCGGCCGGTGCGCGGCGCGCAGGATCGCTATGAGATCATCGCCGGCGAGCGCCGCTGGCGGGCGTCGCAGATCGCAGGTCTGCACGAGGTTCCGATCGCGCCGGTCGATGCCACCGATTCCGATGCACTTGAAATCGCGATCATTGAAAACGTCCAGCGCGAGGACCTCAACGCGATGGAAGAGGCGCAGGGCTATCACGCACTCGCCAACGAATTCAAGCGTAGCCAGGAAGACATTGCCAAGATCGTCGGCAAGAGCCGCAGCCACGTCGCCAATATGATGCGGCTGACGAAATTGCCGGCCGAGGTTCAGGCCTATATCGCGCTTGGCCAGTTATCCGCCGGCCATGCCCGCGCCCTCATCGGCGTTCCGGATCCCATTGCTGCCGCCAAGCGGATCGTGGAAGAGGGGCTGAATGTGCGCCAGGCCGAGGCGCTGGCCCATGTCGAAGGCGTTCCGGAGCGCAAGCCGCAAAAGGCGAGGGGGACCAAGACCAAGGATCCCAACACGGTGTCGCTGGAGAAAACTGTCAGCGACGCGCTCGGTCTTGCCGTCAGCATCGATCATCGCGATTCCGGCGGTATCGTTCATATCCGCTATCGCGATCTCGATCAGCTCGATGACATCGTGCGAAAGTTGAGTTCGAAGTCGTAAGGCGTCGCCGGGTCTTGCCAGCGTCATTGATGTCGAACGGCGGTCGGGGTCATCCCCGGCGCTTCGCATTCACTGCAATCGAAAGCAACGCACGCTGCGCAATGACGGCGCCGAGTGCCGCCTGCTTGCGCATCTCAAGCGCAACCGTAGCGAGCTGATCGATCACCAGCATCAGCCGCGCCGGATCGAAGTTGCGCAGTGCAGCCTCGACATTCGTCTTTCGCGAAAAATGCAGCCTTGGAAATCCTCCATCGAGCACGGCGGAAGCCGGTGTTCCCTCCGCGATCGCAACCGCGGATTTGTGCAGCCATGCCGCCTGCCGCTGGGCCGCGGAGATAATCAAGCCCGGATAGAGGCCAGCTACCATGGCCTTGGCAAACTCGGTCTCGACCACGGACGGATTTCCGGCGAAGGCGCCATCGACGATCGGATCAATCTTCAACTCGGACGCGTCGGCCACGACCGCCATCACGTCGTCGAGTGTCACTTCGCTCTTGCCGTGCGCATAGAGCGTGAGCTTGCGCAATTCATTGCGGGACGCCTGCCGGTCGCCGCCAAGTAAGGTCACCAACACGGCGCGGGCGTCCGACGCGATGCGCAGGTTCGAGAGCTTGAGCTCATCGTCGATCAGCTTGGCCAGGTCGCGCTCGGTGTCTGGATAGCAGGCGATTGCGACCGCCGTTTTGGCGCGCTCGCAGGTTTTTCGCAGCGGGGATTCAGCCCGCAACTCGCCGGCCTCGATCACGATGCGGCAATCCTTCAACGGCGTTTCCGCCAGTGCGTCGACGCCGGCGGCAAAATTCCGCGAGCCGGCACGAACGCGAATAGCGCGCCGGCCGCCGAACAGCGGGATCGTCAGCGCCTCGTCGACCAACCGCGATGGTTCGGCCGAAAGCTCGTCGCCGTCCAGCCGCACAAGTGAAAATGGATCGCTGGGATCGTCAACCGCCGCCGCCAACAACGCCTCGGCGCGCTCGCGCACGAGGCCTGCGTCCGGACCGTAGAGCAGGACGATGGGACGCCCCGGATCCGGCCTTGCCAGAAAGGCATCGATTTCTTTTCCGCGTAGCGCCACCATGGCCGGACTAGAGCTCCGATCCCGAAGTTCGCAAACTATTGGGGCTACCTTTGATGCGAACTTCGGAATCAAAGGAGCTCTAGCAAAAATCAGTTTCTAGCGCGGCGTTTGAAATTGAAGTTCCTGCAACCAACTCGCGTCGAAACTGATCGGAACTTCAAATTCGCCGCGCTAGTGCCCACTTTCCGAAGTTCGTGCTCGACCTCAGCACCCACCTTTCACGAACTTCGGAAAGCCATGGGCTTGCTGTTCGGATAGGCGTAGCCGCCCCGATCGGAATTGCAAAGGCAGTCTCGAAAAATTACCGACTTTCGCTTTTATGCAACGCGGTAAGAGGACGCCTCAGGCACCCGCATAGAAGAACGAGGCGAGACGCGTCTGGATTCGTTCGGCGATTTCCTGACAGGCGCGATCCTCGGCGTCGCGGAAGGCGCGGGCGCGGGCAAATCGCTGATAACTGCCGGGGATATCGTAGGTGACCCGCGAGGCAGTGGTTCCGGTCATCACCGATTTGTTGGTGGCGTTATCGATCAAATTGAACTGGGCGTTGATGCCGTAATTTTCGCTGGTCGGCAGCCCTGTGTTTACATCGGTCATCAGCGAGGAACGGGTGGTCGTGAACCTGATCTCCAGGCGATGGGTTGGCGACGTTCCGGTGGCGTTGCCGTAAAGCTTGAACGCCAAAGCATTGCGAATTTCGACCCCAAGCCTGGCCTCACGCGACGAATTCGGGAAGTTGATCGGCGGGAGATCTACCCCCAACAACTTTTCACGCAGGCCCGGTGTGCCATCCGCATGTTCGGCATACATGGGCTGAAAGCAGCCCGCCGTCAGGGCAGCGAGGGCAGCCACGGCGAGAAACCGAGCGGCGATCCGGAGCCGGATGCTAGCCAACGACATTCACGATCCTCATGGGAACGATAATTACTTTTCGCACGGGCTTGTCCCCCAGGGTCTGTTTTACCGCATCGAGGGCCAAAACGGCAGCCTCTATTTCAGGGTTCTGGGCCGTGCGGGCCACGGTGACCTCGCCGCGTTTCTTGCCGTTGACCTGAACCACCAGCGTCACGGTCTCTTCAACCAGCAAATCTCGTTCGATTTTGGGCCAATTTGCTTCTGAAACCAGACCTGACTGACCGAGCACCCCCCAGCACGTTTCCGCCAGATGAGGCATCATTGGCGCGAACAGTTGCACGAGAATGACGGCGGCTTCCCGAACGGACCAGGTCAGGTCGGGGGCGGGCTGACCGGCGCGGGCCAGGACATCACCCAGCGCGTTGGAAAACTCCCGGATATAGGCGAGGCAGACATTGAAATGCAGCCGTTCGATGCCGGTCGACACCTTGTCCAGAGCGCTGTGGGTGGCCTTTCGCAGCGCCAGCGCATCGGCACCGAATGCGGCGGGTCTCGTCGCGGGTGCGGTGGCGCCGATTTCGGCGGCTTCATGGACCAACCGCCAAAGCCGCTGGACAAAACGGGACGCGCCCTGAACACGCTCGTCGCTCCAGATCACGTCGCGGTCGGGCGGGGAGTCCGACAGCATGAACCAGCGCGCCACGTCGGCGCCGTAGGTCGCGATGATGTCGTCGGGATCGACCGTGTTTTTCTTCGACTTCGACATCTTTTCGATCGCGCCGATCGCAACCTGCTCGCCTGTTGACAGCAGTATGGCGCGGCGGTCGCTGCCGACGCTATCGACCTTCACTTCCGCCGGCGTGACATACGTGCCGTCGGTCTGCTGGTAAGTCTCGTGAACCACCATGCCCTGGGTGAACATGCCGGCGAACGGTTCTTTCATGTCGACGTGGCCCGTCGCCTTCATCGCGCGGGTGAAGAAGCGGCTATAGAGCAGGTGCAGGATCGCATGCTCGACGCCGCCGATATATTGATCGACCGGCATCAGGCGATCGGCGACTTCAGGCGTGGTCGGCGAATTCTCGTTCCAGGGGTCGGTGAAGCGCGCGAAGTACCAGGACGAATCGACAAAAGTGTCCATGGTGTCGGTTTCGCGCAGCGCTTTGCCCCCGCATTGCGGGCAACTGACGTGCTTCCAGGTCGGGTGATGGTCGAGCGCATTGCCGGGCTTGTCGAATGTCACGTCTTCGGGAAGCACCACCGGCAAGTCCTTGTCGGGCACCGGCACGACGTCGCATTTCGGGCAGTGAATGACCGGAATCGGACAGCCCCAATAACGCTGGCGTGAAATCCCCCAATCGCGCAAACGAAAATTCACCTGCCGTTCGCCGACGGGCGCGCTGCCGCGCAGCTCCGCCTCCAGCCTTTTTGCGACCTCTTCCTTGGCTTGCTCGATCGTCATGCCGTCGAGAAAACGCGAATTGATCATGCGGCCGTCGCCGTCATAGGCGGCGTCGGTGATCACGAACGTCTTCGGGTCCTGGCCTTCCGGACAGACGACCGGCGTGTTGCCGAGATTGTACTTGTTGACGAAGTCGAGGTCGCGCTGGTCATGCGCAGGACAGCCGAAGATCGCGCCGGTGCCATATTCCATCAGCACGAAGTTGGCGACATAGACCGGTAGCTTCCAATTGGGATCGAATGGGTGAACCGCGCGAATGCCGGTGTCAAAGCCCTGCTTTTCGGCGGTGTCGATGACTTCCTGCGCGGTTCCGATGCGTTTGATCTCGGCGATGAATTCGGCGAGCTTGGGGTTTTTCGTGGCGGCTGCCTGCGCCAGCGGATGATCGGCTGAAATCGCCATGAACTTCGCGCCGAACAGCGTGTCCGGCCGGGTCGTGAAAATCTTCAATTCTGTCTCGCCCGCCGGTGTCGTCGCGGTATCGAGCGCGAACCGGATCAAAAGGCCTTCGCTGCGTCCGATCCAATTGCGCTGCATCAGCCGCACCTTGTCGGGCCAGCGGTCCAGCGTATCGAGCGCGTCCAGCAGTTCCTGCGAGTACTTCGTGATCTTGAAGACCCACTGGTTCATCTCACGCTGTTCGACCACCGCACCGGAACGCCAGCCGCGGCCGTCGATCACCTGTTCGTTGGCGAGCACCGTCATGTCCACGGGATCCCAGTTGACCTTGCGCTTTTCGCGTTCAGCCAATCCGGCACGCAGGAAGTCGTTGAACATCTTCTGCTGATGCTTGTAGTAGGACGGGTCGCAGGTGGCGAACTCGCGG
Organism: uncultured Alphaproteobacteria bacterium; assembly: GCA_963706265.1. GTDB lineage: Bacteria > Pseudomonadota > Alphaproteobacteria > Rhizobiales > Xanthobacteraceae > Bradyrhizobium. Next base: position 535,260 of record CAVPLO010000001.1, read on the forward strand.
CTCCAGTCGAGTGACAGGCCGATCGAACGCAACTGCTTCTTCATCGCGGCGATGTTGTCGTAGGTCCAGGCCTTCGGCGCCACCTTGCGTTCGATCGCCGCGTTTTCCGCCGGCAGCCCGAACGCATCCCAGCCCATTGGATGCAGCACGTTGAAGCCCTTGGCGCGCATGAATCGCGCCAGCACATCGCCAAGCGTATAGTTCCGGACGTGCCCGATATGAATCCGCCCCGACGGGTAGGGGAACATCTCAAGGACGTAGTATTTCGGCCGCGGGTCGTCGTTCTTGGCGGCGAAAATCGCCTTTTCGTCCCACTGGCGCTGCCAATAGGGCTCGGTTTCGCGGGCGTTATAGCGTTCGGAGCTCATGGAATCGTTTGGCTTTTCGTGGATTCGGGCTGTCGTCAAAGGACTAGCCACAAAATCAGCTTTCCGGTCAACGGGGCGTGGTTGCGATCCCGGGCACCGTTCTCGTCGGTAGGGACCGGCTAACTCGCCAGCGCGACGGAGCTGGCATTCTCGGCCGTTCGCCCGAGGCTGTGCTCGGCGACCATGTTGCGGCCGCTGCGTTTGGCGACGTAAAGGCTCGCATCCGCAGCTTCCAGGAGATCGCTCGGGTTGAGCGCTTCACTCGGCCTGACTCCGGCCACGCCCACGCTGACGGTGACCGCCCGATGGTCGGAGGTGGCGTGGGGTATCATCAGGTCCTGCACCGCGGCCCGCGCCAGCTCGCCGATCTGACGCGCGCGGGTGGTGTCGGTACCCGGCAGCAACAGGCTGAATTCCTCACCGCCGTAACGGGCGGCAAACCCGGCGGTCGCTGTCGCCAGCCCGGCCAGCGTCTGGCCGATACGCGACAGGCAGGCATCGCCTTCGGGATGGCCGTAGGTGTCGTTGAACAGCTTGAAGTGGTCGACGTCGATCATCAGGAGCGCCAATTCGCCGTTGCACTGCCGAGCCTTTGCCCATTCAAAGTCGAGCCGGCTCTGAAATCCGCGGCGATTGGCAAGGCCGGACAGCATGTCGATCGAGGCCATGACGGTCAGACGGTCGTTGGAGGCGATCAATTCGCGCTCCCGCTCGAATAGCTGGTTGGCCATCTTGTCGAACGCGCGGGCGAGCGGCGCGAATTCGGTCGGCAGTCGGCTGCTGGCCGCGCGTACCGACCAATCGCCGTCTCCGAAGCGCCGTGCGACCGCCACCAGCGTATGGATGGGCCGGATGATCAGCTTTTCGGCCGCGAACAACGCCCCGAGCAGCACCATCACGCAGACCAATCCAAGCTGCAAATAGGCGTTGCGAATGTCGTGGTTGGTATCCGCGGCCACCCTGGCTTCGTCGACAATCAGGATCAGGCGCGATTCCGTGCCGGGTATGCGCGAAAAGCTCAATGTGAGGTTGGCGCCAAGCGGAGACGGGAACGAAAACAATCCGGACGGCTGATCCGGATTGATCGCCCTCGTGACGGCGGTCGCCAGCGCCGGGACGCTATCGAGGGGGCGGCCGACCATGCGAGAGAGGTCCGCTGGCGCTGCCAGCACGGTCCCCGCGCGGTCGACGAGAAAAGCCATGATGCCGTGACGGCCACTGAGCTCGTGCATGACCTTCGACATCCAGTCCAGATTGACGCTGGCCACGATGACGAGATCGGATTCGGGATTGACTGCGGAAACCGGATAGGCCGCGATCACGATGGGCTCGTTGTCGTACTTGGACGACAGAAAATCGCTGAAGATGAGATCGTGGGCTTGCCGCGCACGCTTCAAATAAGTTCGATCGCTGAGGTCGAGACCGATCAGTTCATCGAGGGTTGCACATTTGATCCGGCCGTCGCCGCCCACGATCGTCAGATTGCGGATCCAGGGCAGCTTGACCGGGAGGCTGGCCTGGAGCGTGTCGCAGCCAGGGGCGGAAACGCTCTTGGCCGCCTGGATATGAGCGGCCGACTTCAGTACCGTTTCGACCGAAGAAATGGCTTCGCGCTCGCTATCGGCGCTTTGTTGCGCGATCCGCGAGAACTCGGAATAGGCGAGCGCGATCTGCTTGTTGCGCGTCTCCTCAAGCGAGCGGGCGCGGTCCAGCATCAAAGGCGCCACCAGGATCAGCGCCAGCAATGCAAGCCGCGCGCGGATTCCAAACAGCTTGCTTAGTTCGGTTGTTTTGCGCTTGAAGCCGAAGCCAGACATGCTAGTCCCCACCAAGGCCACGCTACAGGGTGGGGTTCAAGAAGCCCTGCTTGGATTCCATAAAAATGGAACTATCGCTAAAATTCCAAAATCGGCAGATCAAACACCCAAAGATCGAACGCTCATGACCACCGAAGGCTCTTCGCGGCTAACCGAACATTTACCAACCGGACTTGCCGCCGTCGAACAGGCCGTCGCGCGGGCATGCAAGGAGGCGCGCCGGGATCGCGCGTCGGTGACGCTGGTTGCCGTGTCCAAAACATTCGATGCGGGTGCGATCGAGCCGATCATCAAGGCCGGGCAATGCGTATTCGGAGAGAACCGGGTTCAGGAAGCCAAGGCCAAGTGGCCAGGGTTAATATCGGCTTATCCCGGCCTGTCCCTGCATCTGATCGGTCCGCTGCAATCCAACAAGACCAGGGAGGCGGTCGCGCTGTTCGATGCGATCCATTCGGTCGATCGCCCGAGTCTCTGCGAGGCACTCGCCAAGGAATTCCGTTCGCAGGCGCGACGGCCGCAATTGTTCGTTCAGCTCAACACCGGCGAGGAACCGCAAAAGGCCGGCATTGCGCCCACTGATGCCGACAGCTTCATTGCAAGCTGTCGCGAAAAATACGGCCTGCCGATTTCGGGTTTGATGTGCATTCCGCCGGTCGATGAAGCCCCGGCACCGCATTTCGCGCTGACGGCCAAGATCGCCGCGCGAAACAGCTTGGAAAATCTATCGATGGGCATGAGCGCGGATTTCGCCGTCGCGATCCAGATGGGCGCGACCCACATCCGGGTTGGCTCCGCGATTTTCGGACACAGGGGTTAACTGAACCCGACCGATACCTTGCCGAACGCGCCGAAATCGGCGGCGAAGAAGTCACCGGCCTGGATCGGCAGCGGCGTGCAGCACGTTCCCGTGGTGACGACCTCGCCTGCCAACAACGTGATTCCGAGCGCCCGCAGTTCGTTGGCGCACCAGGCGAGTGCCACGCGGGGATCGCCGAGCACGTTCTTGCCATGGCCGATATGTTTCTCGTCGCGCAGCGTGACGACCGGCCGCTCCTCAATGAGATCGCAAGCGCGCCAATCCGCGCTGGTTGCTTCGCCCAGCACAAAAAGATGCGCGCAGGCATTATCCGCGATCAACTGGGCTTCGCCTGCGCGGGCAAAATTTGAAAAGCGCGAGTCCGGAATTTCGATCGCCGGATGCAGCGTGCCGACCGCATCCAGCACTTCCTGCAACGAGTAAGGGGTTGCCCGCGGCGACAAGTCGCGCGCGAAGCGGAAGGCGAATTCAGCCTCGCCGACACGCATCTCGTTACCCTTCATCGATGCGGTGCCGCCACTGGCGATCACGGTCTCCGCGAGGATACGCCCGGCGAGCGGTCCGCTGACGTTGATGTGTTTTTGTCCGGCTTCGCTCGTCGCCGCGATCTTCCAGCCAAATAGTTTGCCGGTCGAATGCCCCGCGAGCGCCGCCTGGATCGCATAACCCTCGGTCCGGTCTTTCGGCCGGATCGAGGCGTCGAGGCTCTCAAGCTTGGTGCCAGCGCGCCAGTGATCGTTGAGCGTCTTGGCAGCGGCCGCGATTTTTGCGTTGTCGAGCATCGTGCCTCCTCGGGATCTATTGTCCCATTTGACATGCGCTATGAGAATTCGCGGCTACCGGTAGCGAATGTCAAATCCACTCCACTAGCCGATGATGATTTTTGTCCGCGGCCCGATTTGTCGCAAGAGCTGCAGCATCGCCGATCGCGTCATCGAAACGCAGCCGGCGGTCGGCGAGAAATTCGCTCGCGCCAGATGGAGAAACACCGCGCTGCCAAGGCCGGCGATCCGCGGCGAGGTGTTGTGATCGATCTCGATAATGAAATCGTAGAGATGGTCGTCGCGCCTCAACCGATCGCCATGATCGTTGCGGCCGAGTTTCAGCGGCCGATTGTAATGCCGGCTGGCAGGGTCTTCACACCAGGCGTCGTCGGGGTGGATGACGCGAACAGGCAGGAAGGTTTGCGGCCTTGGATGGCGGTCGGCGCGCCACCACAAGCGCCTTGGCATGAAAGTCCCCTTTGGGGTCCCGCCGTCGCCCTCGCGCTTGTTGGCGATGATTCCACCCCGCCCCAAGGCAACCGGGACCGTGTGTGGGCCGACGATAAGCCAGCCCCGGCGAGGGTTACCGGCGGCGGGGCGGACCCGCAACGACGCAACTGGCTGGGCGCGCTTCATTTTTCGGTAAGTATTTGAAAAACGGGAATTATCCATGCGCCGCGGGAGTCTCCTCAGTGGTTGTCGTGGGACAATACGACCCGCCGCATTACAGGACATTCATCTAAATGCATGCGAATCCTGGGGTAGATTGCGTTTTGGCTTGTGAATTCGTAACAGCCGCATACCTCATGACGAAAGTCCTGAAGAACCCCATTCGATCAAGAAGAACCCCATTCGATCAATATGACGCGCCCCCACCCCCCGGGCCGCGCGCGCTGCCTTCAAAGGATTGTACCCATGGCCAATGCCCGCAAGATCCTGATCGTAGATGACGATACCGATCTGCGCGATACGCTGGTGGAGCAATTATCGCTACACGACGAATTCGAAGCTTCCGCTGTCGATACCGGCGCCAAGGGTGCGACGGCAGCCAAGACCGATGCTCCCGATCTGGTGCTGATGGACGTGGGACTGCCCGACACCGATGGCCGCGAAGTCGTGCGCTCCTTGCGCAAGGGCGGCTTCAAGGCCCCCATCATCATGCTGACCGGTCATGACACGGATTCGGATACGATCCTGGGTCTCGAGTCCGGCGCCAATGACTACGTCGCCAAGCCGTTTCGTTTTGCAGTGCTGCTGGCGCGGATCCGCGCGCAGCTCCGTCAACACGAAGCCAGCGAAGATGCGGTGTTTTCGGTTGGCCCTTATAGCTTCCGTCCCGGCTCCAAGATGCTGACGGGCGCGAACGCGCGGAAAGTCCGGCTGACGGAAAAGGAAACCGCCATTCTTCGCTTCCTGTATCGCGCCGGCCAATTGCCGGTATCGCGCGAAACGCTGTTGCAGGAAGTCTGGGGCTATAACTCCGGCGTCACCACGCACACGCTGGAAACCCACATCTATCGTCTGCGCCAGAAGATCGAAAAAGACGCTGCCAATCCGGAGATATTGGTGACCGAAGCCGGTGGCTACAAGCTGGTGCCGTGATACGATTCGGTCAACGATTCGTCGTCGCGCAACTGGTTTTTCATGTCGATCGAGGATGATGTTGCTCTGCTGGAGCGTGTCCCGACCCTTCGTGTGCTGGGGACGACGGCTTTGCGCATGCTGGCAATCGGCTCCGAACAACGCAGTTGCGCGCGTGGCTCTGCGCTCTTCCATGCCGGCGATGAGGCGGATGCGGGTTTCGTCGTTCAGCGCGGTTCGTTTCGCATCGAAGACGGCGGCGCAGCGCTCGTGGCCGGCCCCGGCGCACTGATCGGCGAGCTTGCACTGATCAACGCGACGCGGCGGCCTTCGACCGCGATTGCGCAGGAAGATTCGTCGGTGATCCGGGTGGCGCGCAGCCTGTTTCAGCGGGTGCTGGAAAGCGATCCGGCGGCCGCCCGCCGGCTGCGTGATGAATTCGCCAAACGCACGAGCCAGATCGCCAGCGACATTCTGATCGCGGGCGCCAAGCTCAGCACCTAAACCGTCATGGTGAGGAGCGCCAACGGGTCCGTCCGAAGCACGGACCGATGACAGGCTCCGCGCGTCTCGAACCATGAGACCTATTTCCAATCTAAGGCCATCCTTCGAGACGCGGCGCGAGCGCCGCTCCTCAGGATGAGGGCGCTAATTCCCGCGACAGTTCAGACGTCGAGCGTGACCGTCACGGGAACGTGGTCGGATGGCCGCTCCCAGCCGCGGGCATCGCGCGCTATGCGAAAGTCGCTGACGCGCTCCTTGAGCGCAGGCGAGACCCAGATGTGGTCGAGCCTTCGGCCGCGGTCGCCCACCGTCCAGTCGGCGGCGCGATAGCTCCACCAGGTATAAACCTTCTCCGACGACGCGATGCGGTCGCGCGCCACGTCAACCCATTCGCCGTGGTTCTGGGCCGCCAGCAGCTTCTCGCATTCGATCGGAGTGTGCGAGACAATTTTCAGGAGCTGCTTGTGGGACCAGACGTCATTCTCGTGCGGCGCCACATTGAGATCGCCGACCAGGATGTGATGATCGTCACCGCGCGGATGCAGCGGTTCGCACGCTTTCATTTCATCGAGAAAACGAAGCTTGTGATCGAATTTCGGATTGAGCGCGGGGTCCGGAATGTCGCCGCCGGCCGGCACATAGAAATTATGCAACACCAGCGGCTTGGCGAGTTGGGCGCGTTCGCCGAACTCAACCGAGATGTGGCGTGAATCGAGTTTGTCGCAGAACGTCCGGATATCGGTCTTCTCGAACGGCAGTCGAGAGATGACGGCGACGCCGTGATAGCCCTTCTGGCCATTCAAGGCGACGTGTTCGTAGCCGAGACGTTTGAAGCGCTTCACCGGAAATGCATCGTCGATGCACTTGGTTTCCTGCAAGCACAGGACATCGGGCCTCACCGACTTGATGAATTTGGCAACGAGGTTGATGCGCAGGCGCACCGAATTGATATTCCAGGTTGTCAGGGAAAGACGCATGAGGACCGCGAGACAGGATGCGTCAAAAGATGACGCATGTCTCCATCCTGCGATCAAGGATGAATTTCAAAATCCGGCAAGGAGGTGTGGATTGTTCGACGCAATCTGATTCGAAAGCTCAGCCCGGCGGAAAGGTGCGCTCCGTCATATCGATCTTGAACATGCCCGGATCGATTTTCCTGGACGTATCCAGGTTATAGACCGCGACCGTGGTGTCGTAGCCTTGCGGATCGGTCACGGTCCATTGCTTGAGCTGGCCGTCCTTGGCGCCGACCATCAGCATCAGGCGGCTGGTGCCCGTCAGCAATTGCCGTTCCTCGATGGTGACGCTGACGAAGAGATCGTCGGCAGTCACGCTGACGACATTGGTATCCTTCATCAGGTCGATGCGGTCGGACAGCAAATATCGCAGCGGCGTTTGCGACAGTGGATAGAGGTCCTGAGTCGCAAGGTTGCGGTCGCGCACGGCCACCATCGATCCATCCGCGACGATCGCGATCGGATTCGGCGCTTCATATTCGAAACGCACCTTGCCGGGCTTCTGGATAAAGAACTGGCCCTTGGTCTTGCTACCGTCGGGCCCGACCTGGACAAAATTTCCAACCAGCGTCTGCAGCGACGACAGGTAGCTGCTGATCTTGGCGGCCTGCGCTTTTTGCTTGTCGTCGAAGCTCGCGAAAATACTCAAGGGAACGTTGCGATGAGGATCGGGGATGACGGGGTTCGGCACCTGGGTCGCGCCGGTGGTCATCGTGCTTTTTTGTCCGTCCTGTGCCGCGTCACGGCCTTTCGGTGCGGCCTTGGGCATCGGAATGCTTTGCGGCGGGATCGGTGTCTGGGCGAGAGCTGATGCCGCGACCATGCTAGAGGCTGCCGTGAGCGCAAACGCCGCCGCGGCTCGCATTAAGGTCAGGCGCCTGAAGGACCGCGCGAATCGTGCGGCCGTTCGATTTTTCTGATTTCCAGTCAACGCATCTTCCCAGTGGTCCGCCGCCCTTTTATCGTGCTTCGCGCCAGGGCGGCTATCGTTTTTCCGTGAAAAAGAATAGCAATTGGTGGGGCTTTCGAGGCTCGCGCAGCGGCTAATCAGAAGCCGCCTTCCTCTTCCTCAACGAGAATTTCGCGTTTGCCGGCATGGTTGGCCTGTCCGACGATGCCCTCGAGTTCCATTCGTTCCATGAGCGATGCCGCACGATTGTAGCCAATTTGTAGCCGGCGCTGAATATAGCTGGTCGAGGCCTTGCGGTCGCGCTTGACGATGGCGACTGCCTGCGAGAACAGGTCGCCGGCACTATCGCTGCCCATGCCGGTGGAATCGAATACCGCGCCGTCTTCGTCGGCGGGTTCCTCGGCCGTGACCGCCTCGAGGTATTCGGGGGATCCTTGCGTCTTCAGATGACGCACCACCTTCTCGACCTCTTCGTCCGAGGCGAACGGGCCGTGCACGCGGCTGATGCGCCCGCCGCCCGCCATGTAGAGCATGTCGCCCTGTCCAAGCAGTTGCTCGGCGCCCATCTCGCCGAGAATGGTGCGGCTGTCGATCTTCGAAGTAACCTGGAACGCGATACGGGTCGGGAAGTTCGCCTTGATCGTGCCGGTAATGACATCGACCGACGGGCGTTGCGTGGCCAGGATCACGTGCAGGCCCGCCGCACGCGCCATCTGTGCGAGGCGCTGCACCGCGCCTTCGATGTCCTTGCCGGCGACCATCATCAGGTCCGCCATTTCGTCAACGATGATGACGATATAGGGCAATGGCTCGAGGTCGAGCTTCTCTTCCTCATAGATCGCCTTGCCGGTTTCCTTGTCGAAACCGGTATGCACCGTGCGCGTGAGCTCCTCGCCTTTGGCTTTGGCTTCGACGAGGCGCGCATTGTAGCCGTCGATGTTACGCACGCCGAGCTTGGACATCCGCTTGTAGCGCTCTTCCATCTCGCGCACCGCCCATTTCAGCGCGACCACGGCTTTCTTGGGGTCGGTCACGACCGGCGTCAGCAGATGCGGAATGCCGTCATAGACGGAGAGCTCGAGCATCTTGGGATCGACCATGATCAGCCGGCACTGGTCCGGTCGCAGCCGGTACACGAGGCTGAGGATCATGGTGTTGATGGCGACCGATTTGCCGGAGCCGGTGGTGCCGGCGATCAGCATGTGCGGCGTGCGGGCGAGGTCGATGATAACGGGATCGCCGCCGATGGTCTTGCCGAGACATAGCGGAAGCTTGGCGACGGACTCGTGGGTTTCCTTCGCGGTGAGCATCTCGCGCAGGTAAACCTTCTCGCGATGCGCATTCGGCAATTCGATGCCGATGGCGTTGCGGCCGGGCACCACAGCGACGCGTGCCGAGAGCGCGCTCATTGAGCGTGCGATATCGTCGGCCAAGCCGATCACGCGCGAGGATTTGATGCCGGGCGCTGGCTCGAGCTCGTACAGCGTGACGACAGGACCCGGGTTGGCTTTGACGATTTCGCCGCGGACGCCGAAGTCCTGCAGTACGACTTCAAGCCGGCGCGAATTGGCTTCGAGTTCGGCCTTGGAGAGCGGTTGGCGATCGGACGCCTTGGGCGCGGCGAGCATCGACACCGCCGGGAAATCCCATTTCTCGGATCTCCTTGCGGGCGATTTGGAGGCAGCCTTCTTGCGAGGCGCGCGCGCGGCCGGCGCTTCCTCGTCCTCTTCGTCCTCGTCGTCTTGCTCGTCTTCATCCTGCGGAGCGAGGGAAGGAGCGGCGCGGCCGCCGAGATTTGGCTCGTGGCGATCGAACGACGACGCGCGCTGGGCGGGCGCGCTCGAGACCAGCCAGCGATAGGCCGCGCCCAGCAGCCAGGCGAGCCTCGCCTTCATGCTCATCAAAGCATGCACGGCCCAGCCGAGCGAGATCGAGCCGCCGTCCTCCTCGTCGAGGACTTCGTCATCGTCATCTTCGACCGCCGACGAATCTTCTTCCTGCTGAAGCGAACCGATGCCGCTCGCGACGAAGAATGTCGCAAGCGTGGCGACGCCAAGGAGTATTCCAAGCCCGAGGCTGTAGAGAAAGCCGGGTGGTCCAAACACGACCGCCGGCGCACGCACCAGCGCGTCGCCGACGACGCCGCCGAGCCCGGTCGGCAGCGGCCATGCGCCGCCATGCGGCCAGCAACTGGCAAAACCGGCGGCAAACCCCGTGCACAATAGCCAGCAGCCGAGCCGCAGCGCCTCGCGATCGAAGCTGCGATGGGTCAGCATGCGCCAGCCCCATACGGCGATCGGCAGGATCAGCATGATCGCCCCGAGCCCGAGAATTTGCATCAGAAAGTCGGCGCTGATCGCGCCAGCATAGCCGACAATGTTGTGGATCGGGCGCGACGTCGCATGACTCAGGCTTGGGTCCTGCACCGACCAGGTCATGAGAGCCGCTGCGGCGCCGGTGGCCAGCGTCAGCAGACCAAGGCCTGCAAGCTCGCGCAGGCGGCGGAACAGCGCCTCGCGGATTGCGGTCGGCAACTGGTTGACCAGGGGAATGACGCGTTCAATCGCCGGCATGCGCTTCAAGCCTTCGGAAAGATCGGTTCGTTTCGTCGGGTCATGCTTAGCCCAGAATCTGAACCAGCCGATGCAATGCCTCGGCCGTTGTTTCACTGTCTGCGACCAGCGCGAGGCGAATGAAGCCCGCGCCGGGATTGCTGCCGTCCGGCTGCCGCCTCGCCAGGTAGCTGCCCGGGATCACCCGGACGCCGGCGTCTCTGTAAAGCTGTGACGGTCGCCGCCTCGTCGCCGCCTCTGGCGGAGACGTCGAGCCAGACACAGAAGCCGCCGGCCGGGCGCCGATAGCCGTAACGATGCCCAAGAATCTGGTCTGCCAGATCGAACTTGATCCGGTACAGCCTGCGGTTTTCCTCGACATGGGTCTCGTCGTTGTAAGCGGCGACCGCGACGTGCTGGACCGGAACCGGTACCTGGGGCGCGGCGACATTTCGCAGCTCGTGAAACGCACTCAGAAATTTCTTGTCGCCGGCGGCAAAGCCGACGCGCATGCCCGGCAGGTTCGAGCGCTTCGACAGCGACTGGAACGCGACCACATTGGCATAATCGTCGCCTGCGCATTCAAGCATGCTGCCAGGCGCCTTCTGTGTGTAGATTTCCGAATAGCATTCGTCGGCGAAAATCATGAAGCCGAAACGGTCGGCGAGCTGTTTCAGGCGGCGGAAATATTCCTTTGAGGCGACTGCGCCTTGCGGATTGGCCGGCGAAGCGATGTACATCGCGACCGTCCTTGCCAGTGTGGCCTCATCGAGCGTGTCGAGGTCAGGCAGGAATCCGTTGGCGACCGTGGCCGGCAGGTAGACCGGCTCGCAACCGGCGGCACGCGCACCGGCACCGTAGGCCGGGTAGAACGGATTGGGCATCAGGATCGCCGGCCTTCCCTTGCGTTCGCCGACAAACCGGACGGCGGCCAGCGCCGCGAAAAACAGCCCTTCGCGGCTGCCTGAGAGCACGAGAATTTCGGTTTCGGGATCGATCGGGCGCGGCAGGTCGAAACGCCGGGACAGCCAGGTAGCTGCGGCGCGCCGGAAGGGTTCGATACCCTTGGCGATCGGATAGCGGCCAAATTCAGCGATGTGCTGGGCCAGGACCGGGCCCACGAAACCCGGAACGGGGTGCTGCGGCTCCCCCAACGACAGCGTTATCAATGGCTTGGACGGCTGATAGGGTGCCAATAGTTCGGTGACCCGCAAGAACGGCGAGCGCTCGCCCTCCTGATTTCCGCCGCCCTGCGGGGCACGGGATGATGCGGTCATGGCCATACTTGTCGCGCCAGCACTTGTGATGCCGCCGATCGCGTTTCGAGACCGGTGGGATGTCGATCAAATCACCATAGATACGGCGAGGTTAAGACGCGATTAACCATCGGAGCTGGCAGCGAAATCCATCTTCCGGATTCCAGAGAAAAGAAGGGGCTCCAGCTCGCGCTGAAGCCCCTCAACGGTCCGAGCATTGCCGGGTATGTGCTCAAACCGTAGTTCTGGGCATCTCTCCGGGGAGAGAATGCCCTCGGGAGAACTCACATGTTGTAGGCGCGTTCGGTGTGCTCGGTGAGGTCGAGGCCCTCACGTTCGCTTTCGACTTTGGTGCGCAAGCCGACGATGACATCGACGACCTTGTAGAGAATCGCCGAGCCGACACCGGACCACACCAGCGTGGTGCAGACGCCCCAGATCTGGGAAACCAGCTGCGAGCCGAACTCATAGTCGGCGATCTTGCCGGTGGCGTAATCCATGATGCCGGTGCCGCCCAGCGCCGGGTTGACCAGAATGCCGGTGCCGATGGCGCCGATGATTCCGCCGATGCAGTGAACGCCGAAGACGTCAAGCGAGTCGTCGTAGCCGAGCGCGTTCTTGACCGCGGTGACGAAGAACAGGCAGACCACGCCAACCACAAGGCCAAGCACGATAGCGCCCATTGGGCCGGCATATCCGGCGGCCGGAGTGACCGCGACGAGCCCCGCGACTGCGCCTGAAATGACTCCGAGTACTGAAGGATGACCCTTGAGCGTCCACTCGGCGAACATCCATGACAAGGCCGCCGCTGCGGTCGCGACGAATGAGTTGGTCATGGCGAGCGCGGCGCCGCCATTGGCTTCGAGGTTTGAGCCGGCGTTGAAACCGAACCAGCCCACCCAGAGCAGCGAAGCGCCGATCATGGACAGGGTCAGCGAGTGGGGAGCCATCAGGTCCTTGCCGTAGCCGATGCGCTTGCCGACGATCAGCGCGCCGACGAGGCCGGCAATGCCGGCGTTGATATGGACGACGGTTCCGCCAGCGAAGTCGATTGCGCCCTTCTTGTAGATCCAGCCGGCGTCGGCAGTGACCGCGGCGAGCTTGGCTTCTGCGGCGGCCTTGGCGGCCGTGTCGCTACCCGCGGCTGCGATGGCTTTCACGGCATCCGAGATCGCGTCCGGACCCGCCCAGTACCAGACCATGTGAGCGATCGGGAAATAGATCAGCGTGACCCACAGCGGAATGAACAGCGCCACCGCCGCGAATTTCATGCGTTCGGCGAACGCGCCGACAATGAGCGCCGGCGTAATGGCCGCAAAGGTCATCTGGAAGCAGACGTAGACGAGTTCGGAGATATTTGCGTCGACGCTGAAGGTGGCGGCCTTGGAGTCCGGCGTTACGCCCGAGAGAAAGACTTTCGAGAGACCGCCAAAGAAATCGTTGCCGCCGGTGAAAGCGAGGCTATAGCCATAGACCGCCCAGATCACGATGACGATGCAGACCGTGTAGAACACCTGCATCAGGACCGAGAGCATGTTCTTGGAGCGAACCAGGCCGCCGTAGAACAGCGCGAGGCCCGGGATCGTCATCAACAGCACCAGCACTGTCGAGGTCAGCATCCAGGCGTTGTCGCCCTTGTTGATGGTTGGTTCCGCATAAGCAGCGGTAGCGGCGAACACGCCGACGGCGAGAGCCGCCAGTCCCGCGCTGTAGCGACGCTTGAACGTCATTTCGTTTTACTCCTGATTGGAAAAAGTTGAGCGCGCAGGATCTAGAGTGCCGCAGCGTCGGATTCGCCGGTCCGGATACGAACCGCGTGATCGAGATTGATGACGAAGATCTTGCCGTCGCCGATCTGGCCGGTTTTGGCGGCGGTCGTGATGGCCTCGATGGTTTTCTCGACCTGATCGGTCGCGATCGCGACTTCGATCTTGATCTTGGGCAGGAAACTGACCGCGTATTCGGCGCCGCGATAGATCTCGGTGTGACCCTTCTGGCGGCCATACCCCTTGACTTCGGTGACCGTCAGACCGTGAACGCCGATGGCGGTGAGGGCATCACGGACTTCTTCGAGCTTGAATGGCTTGATGATCGCCATAACGATTTTCATGGGTCTTGATCCCCGCTTGGACCCGGCCGAGCGGCGGCCGGGCAATCTCGACTGGGTTCACCACGCAGAGGGAGGTCACGACGCGGGCACAGCCAAGGGCAGTAGAATCAAATGCCGTGCCAGTTCCGCTGCTTATGCAAAGTTCTTTGAACGCGGAGATTTTTGGCGCCCAGAGCGCGGAGGCGGGGCCATGCCAGCGACGACCGCCCAAACCCTAGGCAGAATAGCTCATGGATTGTGCATAGCGGAATCACGCCCGGTCCCGTTGCCCAGAGCGCGGGCAGGGAGCGGTATTTGGGTGTAGGATAAGTTTACTGAAGCGCCTCGCCGTGCTGCGAGATATCGAGGCCCTCCAACTCCTGCTGCATCGAAACCCGGATCGGAACGAACAGGCCGACCAGCTTGAGCAGGATGTAGGTCACAACCGCCGACCAGCCCAGCGTGACGGCCACACCGTAGAGCTGGGTCAGCAAGAGATGGGGGTTGCCTTCCAGCAGCCCGGAGGTCCCGCCGATCGAGGCGGTCGCAAACACCCCGGTCGAGAGGATGCCGGTCATGCCCCCGATGCCGTGGACGCCGAACACGTCCAGTGAATTGTCGTAGCTGAGGCGGCGCTTGAGCCAGGTGCAGGCCCAGAAGCACACACAACCCGCGATCACGCCGATCAGAATGCCGTGCCAGGGCGCAACGAATCCAGATGCGGGCGTAATCGTGCCGAGCCCCGCAACCGCGCCCGAGATCATGCCCAGTACGGACGGCTTGCGCTGAACCGACCATTCGATCGCGCCCCAGGTCAGCGCGCCGGCGCAGGCTGCCAGATGCGTGGCGGTGATTGCCATCACCGCGCGCGAGTTGGCAGCCAGTGCCGATCCACCGTTGAAGCCGAACCAGCCGACCCACAACAGGCCCGTGCCCATCACTGCCAGCGACAGATCGAATGGCGACAGATTTTCCGTGCCGTAACCGCGCCGCCGTCCGACCACCATCGCCGCCACCAGGCCACCCGCACCGGCGCTGAGATGCACCACGAGGCCGCCGGCAAAATCGAGAACGCCGGCGGCTCCGAGAAAACCTCCGCCCCACACCCAGTGCGCCAGCGGCACGTAGACGAATATGAACCAGCCGACGGAAAACAGCAGATAGGCCGAGAACCGCATGCGGTCTGCGACGGAGCCCGCGACCAGCGCCACCGTGATGATCGCAAACGTCATCTGGTAGAGCATGAACAGGCCTTCCGGAATCGTCTTGGCCGCCGGATTGACGCTGTCCATGGTCATGCCGGCGAGAAACCAGCGATCGAGGCTGCCAAGCAGGGGGCCATCGCCGACGAAAACCAGCGAATACCCGAAGGCCACCCAGAGAATCGAGATCAAGGCTACGGCAGCGAGGCTTTGCGCCATCGTGCCAAGCACGTTCTTCTTTCGCACCATGCCGGAATAAAACAGGGCAAGTCCCGGGATGGTCATCATCAGGACCAGCGCGGTCGCAACGATCATCCAGGCGGTATCGGCGGCGCTGATGGCGGAGTTTGCAGCGAAGGCCGGCGTTGCGAATGAAAAGACGGCCGGCAGAACCGGCGCAGCCAGCTTCGCTGCACGACAAGAGTTTGCCCCCATTTATATTCCCCACCCAGATCAGTGTTGTTCGCCAGTGTCCTGGTTCTGACATTCGTATCCTGTCGCAGCGAGCACTTTTACGAATGTCAGAACCAAAAGGACACTAGCAAATACTGGCTTTCTAGTGTGGCTTTAACTCTGGCGTTCCTTCGAAGCGGTCGCTGCAAAACTGAAAGGAACGTCAGAGTTGCCACACTAGTGCCTGGCGCCGTTGCCAGGGTGCGATTGAAGTCTTGCGACCGCTAGAGCGCGTCGCTGTCGGTCTCGCCGGTTCGTATCCGCAACGCATGATCGATCGGCGTCACGAAGATCTTGCCGTCGCCGATCTGTCCAGTGCGGGCGCTCGAGGTAATCACCTCGACGGCCTTGTCGGCGATCTCAGATGCGACCGCGATCTCGATCCGCAGCTTGGGCAGGAAGTTCACGACATATTCCGCGCCGCGATAGATTTCAGTGTGGCCCTTCTGCCGGCCGTAGCCCTTGACCTCGGTGACGGTCATCCCGTGCACACCGATCGCGGTCAACGCCTGCCGGACTTCGTCCAGTTTGAATGGTTTGATGATCGCAACAACAAGCTTCATGTTCAGGCCTTCTTTCCCGGATTTCGAAGGTCGGTCAAACCGTGAAGGAATGCGACAGCCGCCCGGCGTCTCCTTCACCCCCGTCCCACAATAAGTGGCCGCCTGACCGAAAAACAATTGCGAAATTGCCGCTTCGGCCGATAGTCCCGTGTAGCGGCACGGGCGTCATCTGCCAAGGCCGGACCCGCCAATGACGGGAACGGGGGGGGCCCCTTGGAGACCGGCATCTGAAACTTTTGCTTTGATCCGGTCTTTATGCCGGACGTTGCAAGACGAGGCGTGTGGCACCAGCGGTCAGCACGCTCTTCTCAGGGGGGAAGAATGTCAGATCGATCATGGTACTGCGCCTATCAGGGCCAGCAGCACGGACCTTATACGGATGCTCAGTTCCGCGACCTCATCACCGGCGGCAGGGTGCGCGCCGACATGCTGGTCTGGACCGATGGCATGGCGAGTTGGCAAAAGGCCGGGGACATTCCCGGCCTGTTGTCCCGGGGCGGCAGGCCCCCAGCCGTGGCGGGCGGCATGCCGATGGCCACCGATGGTAGCGGCGGAGGCGCGCTTTCGGTTGATTTGCAACTATGGCCGTTCTTTGGGCGCTGCTTGCTGCTCGTCGTTGGAAATCTGCTGGTCGTTCCGTCGCCTTGGACCGCAACGAGCTATTACCGCTGGATCTTCCCGCGCTTTGACGTGCCGGGGCGTCCTGATCTTGCGTTTGAAGGGAAGGTTGGCGACATCTGGTACGTCATCGTGTTGTTGGCGCTGTCGGGTTACGCCGGACAGATCAATCACTACCTTCAGCTGATCGCTTTTGTCGCACAAGCAGTACTCTCATGGATGCTGTTGCGCTGGGTTCTCGCGAGCCTCAGCTCGAACGGCCGGCTGCTCGGATTGGAATTCAATGGCAGCGTGTGGGGCTTCATCGGTTGGCAGTTGCTGATGGTACTTGCGATACTCACGATCGTCGGCTGGGCTTGGGTGATTACGGCCTGGCTGCGCTGGATTTGCCGGAACATCGGTGGTTCGCGGCGCGAACTCGCTTTCAAGGGCAGCGGGTTGGAGGTCCTTTGGCGAACCTTTGCCCTCGTGGTGGCCTGCGTTTTCCTGATTCCGATTCCGTGGGCGATCCGTTGGTACGCTCAGTGGTTCGTGTCGCAGCTGGAGCTGATCGAGCGAGGCGCTCACACCGGCGCGTGAAAGCGCATCATTTGCGCTCGCGCACCGAGCCTTCCTGGGCGACGGAAGCCACCAGCGTGCCATCTGGCTTGAAGATCAGGCCGCGGGTCAGGCCGCGGCCACCCTGCGCGCTCGGCGAATCCTGGGAATAAAGCAGCCATTCGTCGGCGCGAAACGGCCGATGAAACCACATCGCGTGGTCGAGGCTCGCCGGCATCATGCGCTTGTCGAACAGCGTGCGGCCATAGCGCGCCATGACCGCATCGAGCAGCGAGAAATCCGAGGCATAAGCGAGCGCGCACATGTGAAGCGCCGGATCGTCCGGCAGTTTCGCGGCTGTCTTGATCCAGACATGGATGCGGCCATCGTCGATCTTCTGGCCGAAATAACGGCCGAGTTCGACCGGCCGCAATTCGATCGGGCGGTCCGATTCATAATAGCGGCGAATGAATTCCGGCATGTCGCGAAACATCGGCTGCTTGGCCATTTCCTCGGCGGTGAGTTTCTCCGGCGGCGGCACGTCCGGCATCTTGTCCTGGTGGTCGAACGCGCTGGGTTCCTCGACGTGAAACGACACCATGATCGAGAAGATCGCATGGCCATGCTGGATCGCGGTCACGCGCCGGGTCGAATAGCTCTTGCCGTCGCGCAACCGCTCGACCTCATAGATGATCGGGATCTGCGGATCGCCCGGCAAAATGAAATAGCAATGCAGAGAATGCGGCAGGCGACCCTCGACCGTGCGGCACGCCGCGACCATGGCCTGTCCGATCACCTGGCCGCCGAAAACCCGCTGCCAGCTGGTCTTCGGGCTGTTGCCGCGGAACAAGTTCACCTCGATCGGTTCGAGATCGAGGATGGAAATCAGGTCGATCAGGCTTTTGGACATCGGAAGCAATCTCTCTCGTCAATTCGCGGTGATCCCGGAATCACACTTGGCCCCTTGCTTATAGAGCCTGTTTCGCCCAGCTATAATAAGGTAGCAAGCCGAGTTTTATAGCTTCGAGCAGGTCCAGCATGTCGGTTCAGCGAGGCATTGTCATTGGCGGCGGCGCGTTTGCAGGACTGGCGCTCGCATTGGCGCTGCGTCAGGGCCTTGGGCCCGATTTTGCCATCACCGTTGCCGATCCCGCGCTCGACATCAGACCAAGCCGCGATCCACGCGCGACCGCCATCGTTGCGGCCTGCCGCCGGCTTTTCGAGGCCATCGGCGTCTGGAGCGATGTCGCCGACGGCGCGCAGCCGATTCTGGACATGGTTGTCACCGATTCGAAACTGCAAGACGCGACGCGACCGGTATTCCTGACATTTTCCGGTCATGTCGAACCAGGCGAGCCCTTCGCGCACATGGTCGAGAACCGCTATTTGATCGACGCGCTGGTTCAGCACGCGACCGCCGAGGGGATCGATCTTCGCGGATTGGCGGTTTCCGATTTTGCCACCCGCAGCGGCGGGAACGATGTCACGCTTTCGGACGGCAGCGTGATCGAAGCAAGTCTTCTGGTGGCCGCCGACGGCGCGCGATCGAAATTGCGCGAGCGCGCCGGCATAGCGACGCATGGGTGGGACTACGATCAATCCGGAATCGTGGTCACGGTCGGCCACGACCGCGATCACCAGGGCCGCGCCGAAGAGCATTTCCTTCCCGCCGGGCCCTTTGCGATCCTGCCGTTGTCCGGAAAGCGCTCATCGCTGGTCTGGACGGAAAAGCGCGACGAGGCGGCGCGGATTCTAGCGCTTGGCGAAGAGGAGTTTCACGGCGAACTCGAACGGCGATTTGGCCTGCACCTCGGCGAGGTGAGGGCGCTCGACAAACCGCGTGCCTTTCCGCTTGGCTACTTCGTGGCGCGCTCCTTCATCGGCGAGCGTCTGGCGCTGGTCGGCGATGCGGCCCACGTGATTCACCCGATCGCAGGGCAGGGGCTCAATATGGGCCTGAAGGACGTTGCCGCGCTCGCTGAAGTCATCGTCGACGCGGCACGGCTCGGCATCGATCCCGGTCAGGCCGACGTGCTGGAGCGTTATCAGCGCTGGCGGCGGTTCGACACCATGGCGATGGGCCTGGCGACCAACTCGCTGAATTTCCTGTTCTCCAACGAATCGACGCTGCTGCGCACGGTGCGCGATATCGGGCTCGGTTTGGTCGATCGCGCGCCACCGCTGAAGGGACTGTTCATTCGCCAGGCTGCGGGACTTGCCGGCGAAGTTCCGCGGCTTCTGAAGGGCGAGGCCCTTTAGGAGTTCAGCGCGTATCGTCGGCTTGAATGAACGCGGCGACCGCGTCAACCAGGGCCTGATCGATCGCGCGCTCCGGCTGATCGTAAGCGGAAAGATTGTCGCTCTCGTCGGTAACATCGACCAGCACATGATTCATGTCCGGCAGCCAAAGCGTTTTGGCCAACGGCGAGGCCGCGGCCAGCGCGATAAAATCCAATCGTGCCACCTGCAAATCACGGCCGCCGCCGACGATCAGCGTTGGCCGGTCAATCGACTTCAAGGGATCGATCGGATCGACGGTGAAGGCCGACGCCAGGCTCGGCTGCATCGAGGGCTCAATCGACAGGCCCCGCGGCGGCGGATCGACAATCTGTCCGGCCATGATGCTGTCGATGGCCCTCAAGATAGGGTCGAGAATCTCTCGCGGAATCTGCTTTTTCTCGAGTTGCGCCTTCACAAGGTCGCCTTGGCGACGCGCCGCCGTGACCAGGAGAACCAACCGATCGATCGGGACCTTCTGTGCAGTCAGGATCGCAACCAGGCCACCCTCGCTATGCCCGACCACGACCACGCGAGCGAATTTTCCGCTGCTCTTCAGGTAAGTCACCAGCGATGCGGCGTCGTCGACATAGTCTTTGAAACGAAAATCCTCAGGCTTTCCGAATTCCGCTTTCCATCCGCCGGCGCCGCGCTTGTCGTAGCGAAGCGTCGCTATTTTCCGCTCCGCCAATTGCTCGGCGAGTTTCTTCAGGGTGGCGGGTTTGGCCTGCGGCCCGTTGCCGTCATGATCGGTCGATCCGGAACCTGCGATCAACAGCGCCACCGGCGGCCGTTCGACGCCCGGCGGCGTTGTCAGAAATGCATCGATATTGCCGACGCGAATCCGGGTTTCGTTGCCGGATGCATGGGTGATCCCGCCGCCAAGACCGATGACAGCCAGCGCAAAGAGGAGAGCGCGTCTGCGCACGGCTATTCTATCTTTCTGGCCTCTTCGGGGAGCATGATCGGAATGCCGTCACGAATGGGATAAGCGAGCTTTGCGGCCCGCGAAATCAGCTCCTGCCGCGCTGCGTCGTATTCGAGCGGGCCTTTGGTGATCGGGCAAACCAGGATTTCCAGCAGTTTGCGGTCGACGGTGCCTTCGGGGCGTTCGGGCAAGGCAGTCATGCTGCGGTCTCCGGGTAAATACGAGTGCTGGAATCAGAGCACCCGCTAGTGGAGTGGATTTGACATTCGCTCTTCACCCGGCAGCAGGTGCGAAAGCGAATGTCAAATCCTAAACTCCCCTAGAATTTTATATTGGCTAGTGGTCCTGCGATTCTAACATTCGCACACGTGCCTGCCGAGAAGGGATGCGAATGTTAGAATCGGACCGCTAGTGCGGCGAATTTGAAGTTCCTATCAGTGTTGCGGCGGGTTCGTCATAGGAACTTCAAATTCAAGGCCGCTACTCAAATCAATAAGTTACTAGAGCTCCCTTGATTCCGAAGTTCGCATCAGAAGTTGCCGCGATATCATGCGAACTTCGGAATCGGAGTTCTAGGACGACCCCTGTACCATATTCGGCCGAAACGTGTAGCCGTGCCGAGGCCTCCTGGGAGGCGGCATTTCCGCAAAAGGATTGCGGTAAAGGAAATTCGAACAGATCCGATCAATTGCAAGCAGAACTAATAGGTGAATTCCAATATTTCTTCGGTAAGACCGCAAGGCACCAAGTAGTCTACAATCCGGGCGGGCAAGGATCGACATGTTTGTAAATCGACGTCAGAGCGAACGGCGGGTATGCCGGAGTTTTGCCAAAATTCAATTCGGGACCGGCTCGTTGCCGCGCGACTGCACGATCACGGATATTTCGTCCGGTGGTCTAAAGGTCATCGCCGAGCATCTCGATGTTCCTCCCGAGTTCACCATCATCATGTCGCAGGGCCGGCCGCGCCAGTGCCGGCTGGCATGGCGGATCGGCTACGAATTCGGCGCCCAATTCGTCGACTAGATACTGCTTGCGCCGCGTGCCTTCGTTGACGCGGATCGTGCCGGCTTAACCGGAATTTAGGGTTAAGCTGTGAGCATTTCTGGACAGTACTGTCACGTCAGGTTCCAGAAATGTCCCCGCGATTGCCCCGGCCGCTCGGCCTTGCGAGATTCCGTGCCGTGCCGGTGTTGTCGGCCGTCCTGCTTCTCGGGCTTTGCGGCTGCCAGACCGACGGATTGTCGGACATTACGGGGTCGCTCGGCGACAAAGCCGAAAAAACGGCTTCCGCCCGCGGCCTCGATTTCTACCACGATCGCTATCACGCCAATCCCAACGACGCCGAGGCGGCGTTAAGTTACGGAAAAGCGCTCCGTGCGGCCGGGCAGCGGTCGCAGGCGGTCGCTGTCCTCGAACAGGCCACGATCGCCCACCCCGGCGACAAGGCCTTGATGGCTGGCTTCGGGCGGGCGCTCGCCGACAACGGCAATTTCGAGCAGGCCTTCGAGGTTTTGGGGCACGCCCACTCGCCTGAAGATCCCGATTGGCGAATTCTCTCGGCCCAAGGCGCTGTCCTTGATCAACTCGGGCGCGGGGAGCAAGCCCGTCAATACTATGCGAGCGCGCTGCGCATCATGCCGGACGAGCCGTCGGTTCTGTCCAATCTTGCGCTCTCTTACGTTCTTTCAAAGGATCTCGCCAAGGCCGAGGAAACCCTGCGCCTCGCCAATAGCCACGCCGATGCCGATCCGCGCGTGCGGCTGAACCTTGCACTCGTGGTTGGCTTGCGCGGGCACTTGGCCGAGGCCGAAAGCCTTGCGAAGGAGGGCCGGCCGCCGGAGGAGGCGGCAGCCAACGTCGCTTACTTGAAACGAATATTGGCCAAGCAGGCCGCCGCGAAACTCGCGCCTCGCGCCGCCGCACAGACGGACTGAGCGCCGGTCTTTCGACCCGCCGCGGCGTTTAGGCCGGCCCTCTGTTCTAGCCACTGGTGCGAAGCTTCTTCATGAATGGCGCGAAGCAGCGAGCCGCGCGGCTTCTTGGCTTCGCCGCGGCCGGTGAGTTGTCGCGCCATCTGCACGAATGTCTTGCTGATGCGATGGTTGGCGGAAATCTCTGCGATCATCTGGCCGTTATTGGCAGCGGCGCCGAACATCTTCGGGTCGAACGGAATCGAGGCAATCGGCGGGCCTTCGATGGCTTTGGCGAATTCCCGCGGCGAAATTTCCGGCCGTTTCGACATGCCGACCTGGCTGAGACAATAAAGCGGAGGCCGGTCATTGGGGCGCGCCGCCTTGAGCAAGCTCAGCAGGTTCTTGGCGTTGCGCAGGTTGGCGAGGTCGGGTTCGGCGACGATCAGGATGTCGTCAGCCCCGACCAGCGCGCGGCGGGTCCAACCCGACCACTGGTGAGGGATGTCGAGTACGATCACCGGCGTCGTCAGGCGCAAGGTGTCGAAAATCGCGTCAAAGGCATCGGCGCCGAAATCATAGACGCGGTCGAGCGCTGCCGGTGCGGCCAACAGGTTCAGGTGGTCGTGGCACCTCGCCATCAGACGCTCGATGAACGCGCTGTCGGGCCGTTCGTTGGCGAACACCGCGTTGGCGATGCCCTGCAGCGGATCCTTGTTGTAGTCGAGGCTGGCGGTACCGAATGCGAGGTCGAGGTCGATGACGACCGAATCCAGCGTCAGGTCGCGCGCAATCGCCCATGCGAGATTGTGTGCGATGGTGGAGGCGCCGACGCCGCCCTTGGCGCCGACAACGGCAATGATGCGCCCGACGGCAACGGCTTCGGACGCCGAGAACAAACCGCAGATCGCGCGGACGACGTCGAGCGTCTCGACGGGACCAATCACATAATCGCTGACGCCGCGACGGACCAGTTCGCGATAGGGCGCGACATCGTCTTCGCTGCCGATCACGACCACACGCGTTCCGGCGTCGCAGACGGTCGCGAGTTGGTCGAGGCCGGCCAGGATATCGTGGCCGACCTTGGTCTCCAGAATGATGACGTTTGGCGTCGGGACGCTGTGATAGGTCTCGATGGCGGCTTCCATGCCGCCCATCTTGAGCGTCAGGTGCGCCTTGGCCAGGCGCCGGTCGAGACCGGCCGACTGCACCGCATCGGCGGTCGTCGTGGTTTCGCAGAAGGCCTGCACGGACACCC
The DNA here is from genome assembly GCA_963706265.1 of uncultured Alphaproteobacteria bacterium. Lineage (GTDB taxonomy): Bacteria > Pseudomonadota > Alphaproteobacteria > Rhizobiales > Xanthobacteraceae > Bradyrhizobium. The sequence continues at coordinate 558,683 of CAVPLO010000001.1, forward strand.
GCGGCGCCGGCGCGATGTAATCGTCGCTTAGCGGCGGCAGAACGTCCAGCTCGTCGGAATCGTCACGCGAATAGATCATTTGCCTGTATCGCTGAGTTTGGCTTTTTCGGCTTCGGGATAATTGGTCGTGGTGGGCGTGCCCTTGCGATATTTCTCAAAGGCTTCGCTGCGCCGCGCGGTATAGGCCGGCGTTTCCGGGCGCGGCTGCACGAGATCCGATGGATTTTCGACCATCGCCGCCATGTTACGCTGATAGGCGCAGCCGAAATTGTAATAGGACTTGTTCTCGAAATAGCTGGGATCCTTGATCGAAGGTCCGAGGTCCTCGGGCCAGAGCCCGCAGGGGCCGGCCACGGCTGCCATCCGTGGATAGGTAAAGCGGACGGTAGCGAGCGTTCTGGGATCGTCAGGCGTATAGCGGTGCAGCTTGATGCCATTTGGCGGCACGCCACCCGCTTGGAGCAGCGCCCTTGCTTCGTGGAACGCGCTGTCCGCCGCGCGCGCATTGGGCGTATCCACCGGTACGTCAACGACGATGGCTCCGGTTCCCTCGGTGACCCAGCTCCGCGCCAGTCCCGCGACATCGGAGCGCTGGGTGGCCGACAGCCCGCCGCGAGCATGGCCAACAAACAGAACGATCGAGCGGTTGGCTTCCTGGACCGTGATCGGATGCCGCAGGCGATAATCCTCCGGAACATGCGCGGTCGTCGCGACGCTTCCGGTGGTCTCAGAACAGGCGCCCGAGGACGACCGATAGGCCGAACAGCGCGCCGATCAAGCGGAGCCCTCTGTAGCGATTGAGCGACGTCTCATTTGTCATCGTGCTTCCCCCGCCTACGCCGTCTCAGTCGATAATGAAGCCGAAATTGGGCTGATAACTTCCGACCTGTTCCACGCGCGCCGGCACGCCGTAGATGCGGTTGATCTGTGCGAACAGGGCCGATTGCGAATCCGACGACGGCGCAAATCCGTCATCCGGCCGCGACAGCTCTTTCTGCGCGACTGCACGCACCACATAGGGCGTGACGATGACCATCAGTTCCGTCTGGTTGTTGACGAAGTCCTGGCTTCGGAACAACTGACCGAGCACGGGGATCTGATCAACGCCGGGCATTCCGTTGACCGCCTGTTTGGTCTGCTCCTGAATGAGCCCGGCCATCGCAAGCGAGCCGCCGGAGGGAATCTCCAGCGTGGTTTCGGCGCGGCGGGTCTTGATCGAGGGGACATTCACCCCGCTGATGTTGATCGAATTGTCGGTCGAGACTTCGGAGACTTCCGTCATCACCCGGAGGCTGATCTTGCCTTCGGTCAGCACGATCGGCGTGAAGTTGAGCGAGATACCGAACTTCTTGAAAGCGATCGATGGGGCGCACTGCCCGACGGCGCCCGCCGCGGTCGTTTGACAGGTCACGCCGGTCGGAAAGGGGAATTCGCCGCCGACGATGAAGGTCGCGGACTCGCCGGAAATGGCCGTCAGATTGGGTTCGGCGAGGGTACGAACGACGCCGGCGCTTTCCATGGCGCGCAAGGTCGCGGTTACGGTCGGCAAGCCGGCCTTGTTGACGGCCGACGCGAGCAGGGAGTTGCCACCAACAAGCGGCTGTCCATTTGCGGTAAACGGATTGGAGTTGTTGAAGTTCACCACCGCCGTGCCGTAATTCATGCTGGCGCTGAGATCGATGCCCAATTGCTTGATGATGCTGCGTTGGACCTCCGCCACATTGACCTTCAGCATCACCTGATCGCGGCCGCGAACCGTGATGGAATTGACGACCTTGTCCGCACCGCCTACCAGGCGCGCGACGACATCGCCGGCCTGCTGCGCCTCGATCGGGGTGGATACCGATCCGGTCAGCATCACGCCCTCTCCGACGCCCTCGGCCTGGATCGCGGCTGCCGGCAACAACTGCTTCAACGCCGCGCGAACGCCGTTGAGATCGCGCTTGATCGCGATGTCATAGGCCGCGATCTGCTGGCCGTCCGCATCGAAGAACACAACGTTGGTTTGACCGACGGCCGAGCCGATGATGTAAGCACGCTGCGGCGAGCGGATGACCGCATTTGCGATCTTCGGATCGGCCACCAGCACGTCCTTGACGTCGCGCGGCAGGTCGACGATCGCCGACTTGCCGACGCCAAGCGAAAGAAAGCGGGTCTTGGGCGTGACGTTCGGGATGCTCGACGTGGTCGCCGGCGCGGTCTCGCTCTCGGCCGCCACGACCGGAGCAAGGCCGGAAACCAGCGCGAGCGCGGCCGCTGAAAACGACAAGGCGCTGATGAGTAAGGTGCGGATAGACGTCCGGCTTCCCCTGCTAGCCATATTCTTCGTCCTTCTGGTCATTGGCCTTCTGGTCACTTCGCAGTGGTGCTCGGGTGGGTGACGCCGTAGCGGACAACGTTGATACCGGGGCGCTGAGTTGTGCCATTGGCGCTGACCTCGACCTGGTTGACGTCGGCGATGCTGCGCAGCGCGAGCGACAGCGTTCCGGCCTGTCGCGACGAGGCGAGTATGGCGGTTTGCTCTGGCTTCAATTCAAGCGTGACCGTCCGGCCGATGACGTTGTTGGTGCCTTCTTTTTCCTTCGGCGCCTGGTCGATCGCGAGGACGCGAATATTGGCCAGAACGATGTTGGTAAGAACGACGTCGGGGGCGGACGGATTTGTCTGATCCTTCAGGCGTCGCGTCATGAGAACGTCGACGTGGTCATTGGGCAGAATGAAGCCGCCGGCCCCCGTTTCCGCGGATATTTCCGTCGATACGGCGCGATATCCGCTCTGCAGGATCGCGGCCATGAAGCCGGAGCCATCGGCCTTCACCAGTTTCGCTTCCCGGATCGGTTCGCCGGCAATGAAAGGGGCGCGTGCGATCGAACCTGCGATCTGGTTGGTGGCGTCCGGGCGATCGCTGCGGCGAATGAAGCTGCCGCTCGTCGTTGACGCCGGCCAGCTCTGCCAGATCATATCGTTGGCTGTCAGCGCCTGGCCAAGATTGATGTCGGTCTTGGCGACGAGGATGTCTGCGGTCTGAAGCTGGGCGACGGGCTGGACCGCAGCGGGCTGCTTGCTGTCGATCCCGCTGGCAAGATAGGCGGCGACGGCGCCGGCGCTGAGAGCAATAGCTAGGACGACAATGCGGGCTATGTTCATACGCGATCTACTGTTACGCAGGTGTTACTGGACGGGCTTCGAGAGAAGCTCGTCTCTAGGGATGACTAAGCCGTAAAGGTATAAGCCAGCTTGAAACTCAAAGGCTTTGCGCCAGACCGCCTGCCGAATTGTCCGCATGGTGAACGCAAGGTTATTGTCTTCGACGGCAATATCGAGCCGCCCCGCGCGAATTTGGAATAACGGCTCAATTGTCCGGCTGATGGGATGAAGGCAGCCGCCGGCGCCTCTTTCTGTTGAGGCCGGCAATCGCGCGACGGCGGCAATTGCATGAGAGTTGAAAGCATTCACCATGCGGAGAAGCTGCACCCGTTGCGGAAGCCCGGCCGCAATGCAACATCCGTATTTCGCCGGGACTTGCCGGCCGGTCTCACGAATAGTTCATCCCGTCGCTCCGGAATTGAGCCGGGCGTGCAGGGGGCGTCGCAGACGCCGAAATTGCTTACCGATCTTAAAATCGCTCTAAGGTACTCCGATTTCCGGCGGCCGCGCTTGACCTCTGCCCCCGCGGTTGAAAATACACATCATGACCGCCATTGATCAAAACGACGCGCCGCCGCAAATGCGACTTGGCTTGGCCAAACGCGGCTATTCCGGCGTGATCCACCATCTTGACACCGATGAGGTGGATTCCTCGCTTCCCGCACTCGAACTCGAAAGCCGCCTGATTGAGCTCGGCTTCGTCGAGGGAGCCAGGGTTAAAGTGCTCCACGAAGGCATTGTCGGTCGTGACCCGATTGCCATTCGTATCGAGAACGTCACGGTCGCGGTGCGCCGGCGCGAGGCGATGGCCGTCGTTGTCGTCTGACTGGTGCGGCGGATTTGAAGTTCCTGGCAATGGTGGCTGCAATCTCGTCATAGGAACTTCAAATTCGAAAGCCGCACCAGAAACAATAATTTCCAAAGCTCCTTTGATTCCGAAGTTCGCATCAGAGGCTCCCGCACTAGCTTGCGAACTTCGGAATCAAAGCTTTGGGCTACACGGCGTCATGGAAGCACCGTTAATGCATCTTGCCTTGGTGGGTACGCCCAATAGCGGCAAGACCTCGCTGTTCAACGCGCTGACGGGCAGCCGGCAGAAGGTCGCGAACTATCCCGGCGTCACCGTCGAGCGCAAGGAAGGCTTTTTCGTAACGCCGCTCGGGCGGCAGGCGTCGGTGGTCGACCTGCCCGGCACCTATTCATTGCGAGGCCGCAGCCCCGACGAGGAAATAACCCGCGATTTCGTCTTGGGCCGCGCCGTCGGCGAGATGGCTCCCGATCTCGTGTTGTGCGTGGCTGATTCGACCAATCTGCGGCTGACCATCCGCCTGCTGCTCGAACTCAAGCGGACCGGTCGGCCGCTGATGCTCGTGCTCAACATGTTCGACATCGCGACCAGGCGCGGCGTGACCGTCGACGCCTCGCGGATGTCCGGGATGCTGGGCGTGCCGGTGGTGACGTCGATTGCGGTACGCAAGAGCGGTATCGCGGAGCTTTTGCGCAAGACCGATGAAATCGCGGTGCAAGCACAGGCGTCCTCGCAAAATCTTTGGCAGCCGCTTTCGGTTGCCGAGTTGCGCGCTACCCAGCGCGAGGCGGACCGCATCATCGGAGCGACCGTTGGCCTGCCGACCAAACCGGACACCTGGACGACGCGGATCGACGCCGTGGTGCTGCATCCGGTGGCCGGACTTGCGATCCTCGCGCTGGTGCTGTTCGTGATGTTCCAGGCGGTGTTCGCGTGGGCGCAGCCGCTGATGGAGCTTCTGTCGGAGGCGTTTTCGACGCTCGGTCAATTCGTGCATTACACGCTGCCCGGGGGGCTATTGCAAAGCTTCCTTCAGAACGGCGTGATCTCCGGTGTCGGCAGCGTCATCGTCTTCCTGCCGCAGATCATCATCATCTTCCTGTTTATCCTGCTGCTCGAGGACTTCGGCTACATGGCGCGCGCGGCGTTCCTGATGGACCGCATCATGGGCGGCGCCGGATTGCACGGCCGGGCCTTCATTCCGCTGCTTTCAAGTTTTGCCTGCGCCATTCCCGGAATCATGGCAACCCGCGTCATCGACAATCGCCGAGACCGGCTGACGACGATCCTGATCGCGCCGTTGATGACCTGCTCGGCGCGGATCCCCGTCTACACCCTGATCATCTCGGCTTTCATTCCCGATGCAGCAGGTTTGGGGGTGGATCAATCTTCGAGGCCTCGTGATGTTCGGCCTCTATGCGGCCGGCATTGGCAGTGCGCTGGGCGTGTCGTTCCTGATCAAGTTCTTCGTGCTGCGGGATTATGCGCCCGCGCCGTTCATGCTCGAATTGCCGGACTACAAACTGCCTCGCATCAAGAGCGTCGCGATCGGCATCTATACCCGGGCGAAGATGTTCCTGCAGCGGGCCGGCACCACGATCTTTTCGATGATGGTGCTGATCTGGTTTCTTGCGTCATTTCCGACGCCGCCGGCGGGCGCGGATGAGCCTGCCATCAATTACAGCCTGGCCGCCATCGTCGGCCATGCGCTGGCGCCGCTGTTCGCCCCGCTGGGGTTCAACTGGCAAATCGTGGTGGCGCTGATTCCGGGCATGGCCGCACGCGAAGTCGCGGTCGCAGCGCTGGGCACCGTCTATGCCATCGAAGGCGGGAAGGAAGCTGCCGACCAGATCGGGCAAGTGCTGGCCACCAAATGGAGCCTTGCGACGGCGCTGTCGCTGCTGGCCTGGTACATCTTCGCCCCGCAATGCGCCTCGACGCTTGCCGTCATCCGGCGCGAAACCGGCGGCACCAAGTGGATGGTGCTCACCTTTGCCTATATGTTTGTGCTGGCCTATCTGGCGAGCCTGGTGACCTACAACATCTCCGTCGCGCTCGGCGCCGGATAGCTTCGACCGGAAACGCGTCACTTTAGTTTTGTTCTAATTCTAATGTGGAGAGATTCCAGCCAGGCGCGTTGGTTTGTGATTTCCAAAATATTTCGCATTGCTCATAGGTGACCCAGGAAAAATTGCGGAGCTTCCGATCTCCGTGAATTTGGGGGCTCTTATGTCAACGCAGCTGTCTCGGTTCGTGGTCTCGTCAAAATTCAACCGGCGTCACGCCTTCAGGCCGAAGGCGTGGCTCACGGCAACCGCGATTTCGATCGCTGGCCTTGGCAATGCCTGGGCGGCCGAAGGCGACATCAATGACGCGGTGATGAAGAAGATGGAGGCCATGGAGGAGCGCATCCACTCACTCGAGACCGAGCTCAAGCAAAAGAAGGCGTCGGAGAAGCAAGCGTCGATCGCCGAAAAGCACTCGGTTTCTCCGGACAAAGCGCCCAAAAAGCCGCAGGCTGCGGATTCCGGCAAAAGCGCTGGAAGCGCCTCTCCGGTCGAGCCGCCCAAGCAGCTGCCCAAGGACCAACCCAAGGACCAACCCAAGGCTCCCCAGGAACAGACTTCGTCAAAGGCCAAGTCGCTCGATCTGTCGGCGAAGCCGTCGGATCTCCCGATCCTTGGCCTCGCGCCTTCGCCGGTGGCGGGACTAAGCATCGGTGCCTATGGCGAAATCAAATTCGGTTCGATGCAAAATCCGGCGGCCAACGGCCAGTGGCAAAACGGGTTCGACACGGCGCGCATGGTTTTGTTGCCGACCTATGCGATCACCGACAATATCATCTTCAACGCCGAAATCGAATTCGAGCACGCCGGCTCGGGCTTCGACAACGATGACAAGCTGCACGGCACCGCCGAAATCGAGCAGCTCTGGATCGATTTCAAGATCGTCGATCAGTTCAACTGGCGTGCGCCCGGCGTCGACCTGGTGCCGATCGGATACATCAATCAGCACCATGAACCGACGCAGTTCTACAGCGTCAACCGGCCTGAGCTCTACAACAGCATCATTCCGTCGACCTGGAAGGTGCCCGGCACCAGCGTCTATGGCACGATCGCGGATGGTCTGAAATATCAGGTGATGGTCAGCGCCACCAACGAGGACTTCGGCGATGCTTTCGACAATCGCACCGACGCCAGGACCGTCCCTCTCCCCGGTACACCTTACTTCGCGGGCATCGACGGGCTCAATGCCCTGGCATTCTCAAACCCGCCGCTCGGCGACTTCCAGCAGCTCTCCAATACGCTCGCCGTATCCGGCCGGCTCGACTTCACACCGACATTCCTTGCGGGTTTTGCCGGCAGCGTGAGCGCCTATTTCTCGCCGAACACGACGCCACGTGGCGCCCATGACGATTTTGGCAACTTCCTCGGCAAATCGAGCCTGACGATGTTCGATGCCGAATTCCGCTATCGCGTGCCGAACACGGTCTCGAACTCCGCGGCGAATATGTGCGCGTCGAATTCGGCAACCCCGAGAACCTGCGGGCCAATAATGACAGCGATCCTGACCAACAATGTCGGCAAGTCGATGTTCGGTTATTACGGCGAGATCGCCTATCACGTGCCGCTCGGGACGATCCTGGGCAGCGAGTGGGAAGCGGTGCCGTTTTACAACTATACCTATGAAAATCTGCAGACCGGCGGATTTGCCGGAACCGATGCCAATCTGCCCACCGGTGCCGGCCAGCGCCAATTCCACACCGCTGGCGTTGCGGTGTTTCCGTCCCCGAAGCTGGTGTTGAAGGCCACCTATCAGAGGGTTCTAGACAAGAGCCTCACCGGGGCGCTTTCGGATTCTTATCTTGGTGGGGTTGGATTCTTCTTCTAATCGGGATCGGAACAAGCTTAAGGAAGCCGCGCTTGGCGGGAAATGGCCGCAGTGACGGATCGAGATGAAACTGGGTGAACGATGACGCAATGGGTCCGACTTTCTCTGCCTGCCGCCGCGATCGTGTCGATCGCCTCGCCTGGCTATGCAATGCAGTATCTGTCGATCGATGAGGCACAGAAGCAGGCCTTCCCGTCAGCGACGCATTTCAGCGAGGTGCAAGCAGGTCGGATCTGGAAAGCCGAGGCCGGAGGGCGCGCCATCGGCTTTTTCATCTTCGATCGGGTGGTCGGAAAGCATCTTTATATCGATTATGCCGTTGCGCTGACCCCGGTCGGGGCCGTGCACAGCGTCGAGATATTGCAATACCGAGAGTCCTATGGGGGTGAAATCAGGAGCCCAAGCTGGCTGGCGCAGTTCGTCGGAAAAACCAGCGGCAGTTCGCTCAAGATCAACGGCGACATCAGAAATATCGCCGGCGCGACACTTTCATCAACGCACGTCACCGAAGGCGTGAAACGAATCTTGGCGGCCTATGGCAACCGTCTCAGATAAAATTCGCCGTGCGAGGCCGCTGCTTGGGACCTTCGTGGAGATCGAAGCCGCTGGTGCTGCTCAGATCCAGGACGAACGAGGCAATCGATGCCGCTTTCGAATCGGTTTGCCGGATTCATCGATTGATGAGCTTCCACGATCCGGACAGCGACGTCAGCCGTCTCAATCGGGAAGCTTGGGTTCGTCCGGTTCAGGTCGACGCCTCGACATTCGAAGTCCTCAAAGCCGCCGTCGAAATGCAGCGCAGGTCACATGGCATCTTTGATGTTGCCGTTGCGCCGATCCTGCAGGCCAAGGGGATTTTGCCGAGGACCGACGCCGATGTTGCGATCGGAACCAAAGCGCGCGTGTTTGACGCCATTGAGCTTCTCGACGCGAATATGATTTCCTTTCGCGATTCCGACGTCAGGATCGATCTCGGCGGTATAGCAAAGGGCTTTGCGGTCGATCGCGCACTGGAGACTTTGCGCCAATTGGGCGTAGCGAGCGGAATCGTCAATGCCGGCGGCGACCTTGCTTGTTTTGGGCCGAAAATTCATGCCGTTCGATATTCGCGATCCGCGCGACCCCGGCCGTTTGATTTGCGACGTCGAGGTCACCAATGAAGCGCTTGCGTCGACGGCCCGTCGCTTCGATATTTTCCGGTCCAGGGACACGGCAAGGTCGGCCGTCATCGATCCGCGCAGCGAAATGCCTGCCGGCCTCGTTGACGGTGTAACGGTGCGCGCGCCGTCTTGCATGATTGCGGATGCGCTCACGAAAATCGTCATGATCACCGGAACGGACGCGGCCGGATTGCTTGAGCAGTACAACGCAAGTGCGCTACTGATGGCGAGCGACGGCGACGTCCACATCACCCCCGATTGGCAACACGCAGTGCACCTTGCGGCTTAAATCCTCCTTCCGCTATGCGATCTACGCGGCTTTCGCGATCCTGTTCCTGACAGGCGTCGGGTGGCTGGTCGCGGATTGGCAAAAGGAAATTTCCGGCGACGAAATCTGGCAGCAGGGCATCGCCTATCTTCTGATGGCGCACGGCGGCACCGCGATGGCGGTGTTGTTGTTGCTCGGAGCCTTGATTCCGGTGCACATCATGCGCGCCTGGCGGAGCCGGAAAAATCGGATTTCGGGATCGGTGATGGCCGACATTCAATGCCGTGCTGATTGCGACCGCGTTCGGGCTCTATTATCTGGGGTCGGAGACGCTTCGGCCATGGCTGAGCTGGACCCACATCGCGGTCGGCATCACCCTGTGCCTGCTGTTTCCGCTTCACGTCTATTTGGGCAGGCGGGATTTGGGTTAAATTTGGCGAAGGCTATTGCAGGCCGGTGTCGTTGCTGGTGCGTTTCTTGGCGAGATCCATCTCGGTGATCGCAACCAGGATTTCGGCGCGGGTCTTGAGGTCTGGCGCTTCCAGCATCGCCTGTTTTTCCGGCACCCCGTACGGCGACATCATCGCGAGCGCATTGACCAGCGCTTCGTTGGGAGCGTTTTCGACTCCCTCCCAGTCAACCTTGAGGTTGTTGGCCTTCAGAAATTCCGTCAGCGCGCCGAGCAGAGCTTCGCGATCGACGGCTTCCTCGCCTTTTCGCGCGGTGAAGTCGCCGAGATAAGGAAAGTAGTCGACCCGGCATTGCCGATACGGCGTCAGCACGGCTTTTTCCATGACCACCTTGAAGCGGGCGATGCCCGTGAGTTCGAGGATATAACGGCCGTCGCCGGATTCGGCGAGCTGGGTGATGCGCCCGACACAGCCGACATGAAACAGTTTCGGATGAGCTTCATCCGGAGAATGGGAGACGTCGGGCTGGATCATTCCGATCAGGCGATGGCCGTCCCGAAACGCGTCGTCGACCATCGCCAGATAGCGTTGCTCGAAAATATTCAGCGGCATCTGCCCGCGCGGCAACAAAAGCGCGCCGGGCAGCGGAAATACCGGAATGGTCTCGGGAAGGTCTCCAGGTCCGCGATATTCGGCATTGATCGGCATTGCGGTCACCAGCGCATATCGTGCCACTAATGCGGCGAATTTGAAGTTCCTAGCAGTTTCGCTGCAAGTACGTTACAGGAACTTCAAATTCAAAGCCGCATTAGAATTAAGAAGTTACTAGAGCTCCTGATTCCGAAGTTCGCATCAGAGGTTGCTGCGATATCATGCGAACTTCGGAATCGGAGCTCTAGATCAATAAGCTTGCTTGTGTCTGTCGATTCCGAAGTGCGCAAACGTGGCTCCGCAAAATGATACGAACCTCGGAAGCGGGACACCAGTCAGCCCACGCCATTCGCGTCGTCCCAATCGTGCAAGCATCGGCCTGCCTCCGTTCTGGCAAAATCGAGATTACGAAAACAAGATCGTCGACAGCCGCTTTCTTCCTTCAACGGTCGCTTCGTCGGTTGCGCCCCACGCGTCGAAGAACTGTACCAGCTGCTTGCGGGCGCCATCTTCGTTCCACTTGCGGTCACGCTTGACGATTTCGAGCAACTGCTGGGTCGCTTCAGTGCGCTTGCCGGCGGCGTTGAGCGCGGTCGCCAGATCAAATCGCGCCTGATGATCAAGCGGGTTTGCGGCGACTTTCTGTTCGAGCTCGGCCAGCGGGCCGAGAGAGCTTGCCTGTTCGGCGAGATCGATCGTGGCCTGCACGGCCTTGACCGCGGTGTCGCCACGCTTGGATTCCGGGACCATCGCCAGCGTCTGCTTGGCCTGTTCGATGGCGCCGGTCGTGGCGTAGCATTTCGCCAGTCCCGCCAAGGCAGCGATATTGGTGGCATCGACAGAGAGCACTTCGGCGTAGACCGAGGCAGCGGTGGCCGCATCGCCCTCGGCGAGCAAGGTTTCGGCTTCTTTGAGGACCTCGGCGATATTCGGCTCGCCGGGCATGCCGGCGGTCAGCTTGTTGACGAAGGCGGTGACCTGGCTTTCCGGCACCGCGCCCATGAAGCCGTCGGCGGGCTGGCCGTTGACGAAGGCGATCACAGCCGGGATCGACTGGATGCCCATCTGGCCCGGGATCGCCGGATGCTCGTCGATGTTCATCTTGACCAGCTTGACCTTGCCCTTGGCGGCGTGGACGACCTTTTCGAGAATCGGCGTGAGCTGGCGGCAGGGGCCGCACCACGGCGCCCAGAAGTCGATCAGCACCGGCTGGCGCTTGGATTCCTCGATGACGTCCTTGACGAAACTCTGGGTGGTCGTCTCCTTGATCAGATCGGGCGCTGCCTGCGGTGCGGCTCCGTTGCCCTGCTCTACTATCGTCACGGGGATCCTCGTCTGATTTCTTGCCAGTTTTCCAGCCGGCCGGGCCTGTCTAGCACGATCCGGCGTCGCGGTTCAGAAGCTCTCTCCCTCAAATGGCGGCTGGCCGGGAAATTTCAATCGGCTCTGGCGGGGTCCGGGCCGGAGGAGGCCGGGCGGTTTCGAGGACAGCGGTTTCGAGGACATCGGAGATCGGGTGGGCGCGGGTCTTTCGCCGGTTCAAGGTGCTGCAGCATTTCGGGCCCCAAAGGAGAGGCGAGCCATGGCAAGAGCCTATTACAGCACGGTGTTTGAGTGGCCGGCCCAGGACATCTGGAAAATCGTTCGCGATTTCAATAACTATCCGGTCTGGGTCGGGGGCGCCGGCGAGAGCAGGATCGAGGACGGAAAGTCAGGCGATACGGTCGGCGCGATCAGGAATGTGCTCTATCGGGGGCGACGCATTCGCCAGCGCTTGCTCGCTCAATCCGACTTCGAGCGCTCGCAGACCTACGAGTTCTGCGGTGAGCCCACATTGCCGATGACCGGCTTTCAAGGAACGCTGCGGGTAACCCCCGTCATCGATGGCAATCGCGCTTTCGTCGAATGGTGGGCGTATTTCGATTGCGAACCTGCCCGCCGTGACGAGCTGGCGGAGACCTTGCAAAGCTGGTTTGGGAAATGGCTCCAATCGTTGCGTGAATCGCTCGGGCCGCAATCGGCGAAGTTCCCGGCTGTGTCAGGTTCGGCGGCCGTGTAGCGGCATTTTCGGGCCAATTTCGCCAAAATGGCAGCGATATCGGTCTGTTAAGCTGTTTTCGATGATCCGTTGCTGGCTGTTGCATTCGCAGGCTGCATTTGGCATAGCTCTGCCGTCGCCTGTTACAGTCAAGCGACGCTCCCACGGATGCGGGTGTAGCTCAGGGGTAGAGCACGACCTTGCCAAGGTCGGGGTCGAGGGTTCGAATCCCTTCGCCCGCTCCAGGTTTTCTTTCCAAGAAGCATGAGCGCGATGGGAACGGCCCTTTTGGGCGGTCTCATGCGGCGTTCAGCCTCGGGCAGGAAAGAGATGGCTATCACAATGCGACCTGACCTGCCTGGTTGTGGGAACGCTCGCGATCATCGGTGATCGATGGACGATCCTGGTTCCGCGGTATCCCTTTCAGGAGGGCCGCCGCAAGTTCGCCGATCTGGAAACACCGCTTTCCGATCAGTCCGAAAACCCTGTCCGATCGGCCGAGGAAGCTGACGGCGGCCGCGTTCTTCAGCAGAAATTCTATTCCATGCATCCGCCGAGGGCGGAGTCCATGCTTACAGGCAAAGGGCGAGAGCTTGGTCCGATCGTCAAGACGCTGCGGGAGCGGGCCCGCGGCACACCTGAGCGCCACCGGCGCGGTCCGGGCCTTGGTTTTTTCTGCCACGGTTTGGGCAATGGGCAGAAAATTTATCTCACGTCCACGCCGAGCGAACATGCGGCGCATTTCTCTCCATCAGGCGATGTGCTAGGATTTTTGCGCCTCGTAAAGAATCCGCACGCTGGGGCATATCAAAAAACAGCATCGCAGCCGCCTGGCTGCGTTAGGGAGAGTGACGCGATGAAATCGGCTTTCAATCGATCTATTCTTGCGCTCGCAGCAGTCGTTGCCGTCGGGTCGGCTGGCCTCGCCAATGCGCAGGACAAGCCTCTGAAAAAATATGAGTCCGGCAACAAGGAGTTCTGGACCCATCCGCCGGAGGACTGGTTCCTCGGCGATGAGACCGAGGCCCAGAAAGGCCTGACGCCGAAGGCTGGTCCGCCGACCGGCTCGTCAGATGCCGAGCTTGCTTCGACGATCAAGAAGATCAAGCTGCCGCCGGGCTTCAAGATTGAAGTCTACGCCTCGGGCGTTCTGGCGGCGCGGCAAATGGCCTGGGGCGACAAGGGCACGCTGTTCGTCGGCTCGTTCGGCCTCGGCAACGTCTATGCCATCACCGACAATGGCGGCAAGAAACAGGTCAAGACCATCCTCAAGGGGCTGACGATGCCCACGGGGCTGGCGTTCAAGGACGGCGCGCTCTACGTCATCGCCGTCAACAAGTTGATCCGCTATGATAACGCCGAAGCCAATCTCGACAAGCTCGGCGACGGCAAGGTCGTTTATGACGACATGCCTTCCTACGCCGCACATGGCTGGAAATATCTCGCGGCCGATAAGGATGGCTGGTTCTATATTCCCTTTGGACCTCCCTTCAACATCGGAATTCCCCCGACCAGCGTCTCGCAGATCCGGCGCGTCGATCCCAAGACCGGGAATGCCGAACTCGTGGGGCTCGGCGTCCGCAACAGCGTCGGCGGCGACGTCGATCCGCGGACCGGCAAGTACTGGTTCACCGAAAATGCGCGCGACTGGATGAGCGACGATACGCCAAGCGACAAGCTCAATATGATCTCGAAGCTCGGCGAGCACTTCGGCTATCCCTATTGCCACGAGGGCGATATCCCGGATCCGAAGTTCGCGATGGGTCACAAGTGCTCGGAGTTCACCCCGCCGGTGCTTAAGCTCGGCGCCCACGTCGCCCCCCTCGGCATGAAGTTCTATACCGGCAGCCAGTTCCCGGCCGAGTACAAGGACTCCATCCTGATCGCCGAACACGGCTCGTGGAATCGGCACAAGTATCAGGGGGCGCGCATCGTTCGCGTTACCGCCGATCCGGACGGCAAGAACGCCAAGCAAACGGTGTTTGCCGACGGCTGGCTCGATGGCGACCAAAGCTTTACCGGTCGTCCTGCCGACATCCTCCTCGACAAGGATGGATCGATCCTCGTTGCCGATGACTGGGCGGGTGCGATTTATCGCATCAGCTACAGCAAGTAAGGTCTGAAAAATCTCGCGATGCTGCGGCCGCCTGTCAAAGGGCGGCCGCAGATTTTGTTTTTTCAGGCGAGGAGTGAAGCGTGGTGAAGCCGGTCATGCGCCGCCAATTTTTTCTCAGCGCCTTGTGCGCAATTGCGACGGCTGTGGCCTTGACCGTCGCGTCGTCCGCCGCTGATCTTGAGGATGCGAAGAAAAAGGCCGAACTTTGCGCCGGCTGTCACGGCGAGAACGGCATCTCGCAAACGGAAAATATTCCCTCGCTGGCGGGACAGCCAGATCAGTTCATTCAGTGGCAACTGGTGTTCTTTCGCGGCGGCGCGCGCAAGAACGAACAGATGCAGCCGGTCGCCGAGCAGATCGACAACAGCGATATTCGCAATCTTGGTGCGTATTTCGCCTCGCTGACACCGCCAAAGGCGACAGTGCCGGACGACAATCCTGACCTTTCGAAGAAAGGCGCGCAGGCCGCCGCCGGACGGCGCTGCGCCAACTGCCACACCGACACCTTCGGCGGCAAGGACGCGGTCGCGCGCATCGCTGGGCAGCGTGAAGAGTATCTCGTGAAAGCGCTGCACGACTACAAGACGGGTGTGCGATCCGGTGGCGCCGGCGCGGCGATGGCCGATGTCGCTTACCCCTTGAGCGAAGAGGAAATCACCGCGCTGGCGCATTATCTCGCGCATCTCTGAAGGTCGTCCCGAGAGATAAGGCGCCGGCGCGGCATCTCGCGATGCGGAAGTTCAAGTTTGCTGGTTCTCATACGTCTTCAGGTGCGTGTAGACGGTCCGGAGCTTCGGTACGGGCACCTTGGCGGCTTCGCCGCGCGCAATCAGATCGCCGATGATGTGATCGGCCTCGACCCGCGCGCCCGCCTTGATGTCGCGGAACATCGAGGCGGTGAGTTGCGAACCGTCCGCGGTCAACATTCCCCGCGCGCGCTCGAAGAACGGACCGGTGGGGCTATGGCCTTCGGCCGCGGCGACCGCGCTGCATTCGTCGAGAATGCCAAGGATGAAATCCATGCCTCCCGGCGCTGCCAGAATATGGCCGATCGGTGCGCGCATCGCGCAGGTCGAGGCGGCAAGCGAGGCGAGAAAAACCCATTTCTCCCACATGTCCTGGATCACTTGCGCGCTCGCGGCCGCGCCGAACTTGCCGCGCGACATGGCGTCCGCTATGGCCCGCACCCGGTCCGAGATCTTGCCGTCGCGCTCGCCGAATCCCAGCGACTGCATCGGCGCGAGCTGGACCACCTCGCGGTGCTCGTTGAGGGTGACTGCAATCGCGCACAGTCCTCCCAACACCGCGCCTGATCCGAACCGTTGATCGAGCACGTCCAGGTGTCGCATGCCATTGAGAAGGGGAAGAATGGCGGTCTTCGGCCCCACGGCTGGCGCAAACGAGGCGATCGCATCTTCGAGATCGAACGCCTTGCAGCTCAACAAAACGAGATCGAAGGCCTTGTCGAGTTTGTCCGCCTGCACGGTCGGCGGCGCGGCGAGGGTCACGTCGCCGTTCGGGCTTTTGATGACGAGACCGGCGGAAGCGAGTTCGCTCGCGCGGCGCGACCGAACCAGGAACGTTACGTCACATCCGGCCTGCAGCATTCGGCCGCCGAAATATCCGCCGATGGCTCCGGCTCCGACCACGAGGATGCGCATTGGAATGGTATCCTTTTTGTTGTTGTGTTGGTTGTTGTGAAATCGCGGATGGCGAATAAGAGAGTAGCGAATAGAGATATTTCAGTTTTCCATTCGCTATTCGCTACTCACCATTCGCTTGCTTACCACTTTTCGCCAAATGGACGTATCTCGAGTTCGAAGGTCCAGGCGCTGCGCGGCTGCTGATAAAGCTGCCAATAGGATGCGGCGACCGAAGCGGGCGGCATCAGCAGGTCCGGGTTGTTGAGCGCTTCCTTGCCCCAGAGCTGTTCGCGGCGCTGGCGGACCCAGGCGGTATCGACGCCGGAATCGATGATCAAATGGGCGACATGGATGTTTTTCGGACCCAGTTCGCGGGCCATCGATTGCGCCACCGCCCGAAGCCCGAATTTGGCGCTGGCAAAGGCGGCAAAGCCGCTGCCGCCACGTAACGAAGCCGTGGCGCCAGTGAAGAAGATATTGCCCTGGCCGCGCGGTAGCATCAGCCGGGCCGACTCGCGGCCTGCCAGAAAACCGGCCCAGCAGGCCATCTCCCACACCTTGCGAAACACGCGATCGGTGGTTTCCAGGATCGGGAAATTGACGTTGGCGCCGACGTTGAAAATGGTCACCTCGAGCGGCGCGTGCTTGTCGGCATCGTCAAGGAATGCCGCGACTTCGTCTTCCTTCCGGGCGTCCAGCGCGCGCGCCACGATCGATCCGCCTGCGGCTTCGATTTCCCTGACCAGCGGTTCAAGTTTGGCGCCGTCACGCCGGCCGGCGAAGACGGTGAAACCCTCCGCGGCAAATTTCTTGGCGATTTCGGCGCCGATGTAGTCGCCGGCGCCGATCACGGCCACGGTGGCGTTGCGTTGTTGCATTGATCGATACTCCACTCAGGCTGTTTCGTCGCTTTGCTCCTCGCAATGACGGAAGCTATTTGCCAAGAACCATCTCCTCGACATCGCGCAGCTGCTCCTTGCCGAAGAATATTTCGTTGCCGACGAAGAATGTGGGCGAGCCGAAAGCGCCGCGCTCGACCGCGGATTGCGTGTTCTCGATCAGTCTTGCCTTTACCTCGGCCCCGCCCGCGCGTTCGAACAGCCGTCCTGCATCAAGTCCAGACTCCGTCAGCGCGGCGAGCGCAATGGCCGGGTCATCCATCTTCTTCGGCTCGACCCACATATGATGAAAGGCCGCGTCGACATATTTTTCGAACACGCCTTCAAACTGGGCCGCGACCGCCGCGCGCATCAAGTTGAGGGTATTGACGGGAAAGAACGGATTCCAGGTGTAGGGCTTGACGTGAAAGCGTTTCAGGAATCGGTCGGTTTCGATCGTCTGGAATTCGCGCTTGTTCTTGATCCCGGCCAATGCCTCGGCCGGGGACCGGTTGTTGGTGGCCTTGAAGATGCCGCCGAGCAGAACCGGCACATATTCGAACTTCACTCCGATCCGTTTTTCGATCGCCGGGATCGCCTTATGGCTGAGAAAGGCATTGGGGCTGCCGAAGTCGAACATGAATTGCGGGGCTGTAAGGCTCATGACGGCCTCCCGGAGAGTTTCTCGATCTCTCCATTGTGGCGCGCCTATCGTCGGGCGTCCACTCCATTTTATGATAAACGTAATTCTTTGAATCGCACTCAAATCAGCCTTTGGATGGTACGGATCGGTTCGGCCCCGCTCGGCTTCGTCGTTTTTTTGATCGCAAGAGCAACCTCGGCCAGCGGTCCGGAGGTAAATCGGCGGTGACCAACGAAGGCAGTGAAGCAATTGGCGAGTGTCATCAGCGAAGTCCCGACTTTATTCGCGATTTATACCTGGAAGAAAATATGGAAGTCACTATTACCCGGGTATAATATTTGCGACCTATCGCGAGTTCGACGCTCCGCTGCTACGGAAGGCCACGGCTCAGGAACCATCAACCGGGATCGCGCGATGCTTGTCGTTCATCATCTCAACAATTCGCGGTCGCAACGCGTGCTGTGGCTTCTGGAAGAGCTCGGTGTTCCCTACGACATCGTGCGGTATCAGCGTCGGCCGGACATGCGGGCGCCAGCAGAGCTTCGGGCCATTCACCCGCTCGGAAAGTCACCCGTCATCACGGATGGCGGCAAAACCATCGCGGAATCCGGTGCGATCGCCGAATATCTGGTCGCTACCTATGGCGACGGCCGACTGATTCCGCCGCCGAATACGCCGGAGCGGCTGCGTTACACCTATTGGCTGCACTATGCCGAAGGCTCGGCGATGCCGCCGTTGCTGATGAAACTGCTGTTCACGCTGATGCCGAAGCGGGCGCCGGCCCTGCTTCGTCCGCTGGTGCGCAAGGTCTGCAATCAGGCGCTGCTCAGCCTCGTCAATCCGCAACTCAAGTTGCACATGGCCTTCTGGGAGAGCGAATTGTCGAAGAGCGAGTGGTTCGCAGGCGATGCCTTCACCGCTGCCGACATTCAGATGAGCTTTCCGCTGGAAGCGGCAGCGGCGCGCGGCGGCCTTGAACAGGGTCATCCCAAGGCGATGGCGTTTCTGGCGCGCATTCATGCGCGACCCGCTTACCAGCGCGCTCTCGAAAAAGGCGGGCCTTACGCGGTCGGCCGGTGAAACCAGGCTCCTGAAGTTCTATTCGCCCGCCGCTTCGGCGCCGCGAGTGCGCGGATCGGGAGCGCCGAGCAGCCCGTTCGGCGTCACGGCAATCGAGTTTGCCGAGGTCTGACCCATCGGCTCGACAATGCGATGACCTTTAGCACGGAGCGCATCGAGCGTGGCGTCAGTGAAGCCGTGCTCAATTCGCACTTCGTCGGGAAGCCATTGATGGTGCAGTCGCGGTGCGGCAACGGCAGCCGCGACGTCCATATGATAGTCGAGCACGTCGACGATCACCTGCAGCACGGTGGAAATGATGCGGCTCCCGCCGGGCGAACCCGTCACCAATACCGGCTTGCCATTCTTCAGTACGATGGTCGGTGACATCGATGACAGCGGCCGTTTTCCGGGGCCGGGCAAATTGGCCTCATAGCCGACCAGACCATAGGCGTTGGCGGCTCCCGGCGCTGCGGTGAAATCGTCCAGTTCGTTGTTGAGCAGGACGCCGGTGCCTTCGGCGACCAGACCGACGCCGTAGCTGAAATTCAGCGTATAGGTGTTGCTGACCGCATTGCCAAAACTGTCTACGACCGAAAAATGCGTGGTGTTGCTGCCTTCGTGCGGCGGTGCTGCCGCCAGCGCGTCGCTCCATGGCGTTGCGTGATCGAGATCGATGCCGGCGCGCTGCTTGGCGGCGTAGTCCTTTGTGGTGAGCGATGCGACCGGCGCGCTGACGAAAGCGGGATCGCCGAGATAATGTGCGCGATCGGCATAAGCGCGTTTCATCGCTTCGATCAGAACATGCAGCGAAGCCGCCGAGCCCTGCTTCATCTCGCTCATCGGGAATCCCTCAAGGATATTGAGGATCTCGACAATCCCGATCCCGCCGGACGACGGCAGCGGCATCGAAACGATGTCGTAACCGCGATAGGTGCCGTGCACGGGTGCGCGAATGACCGGCTGATACGACCTTAGATCGTCCGTGGTCATGATCCCGCCGACGTCATGAACCGCGTTTGCGAGCTTCTCGGCCACCGGCCCTTCATAGAAGCCTCGCGGCCCCTGCGCGGCGATGGCTTCGAGCGTGACGGCAAGGTCGGTCTGGACCAGCGTGTCACCCTCGCGCAGCGACGATCCGTCGGGACGAGAAAAGATCTTTGCCGATGAAGGCCAGCGCGCCAGCCGCCGATGCCACTCCGGCAGGGTGTCGGCGCCGTCGTCGGCGATCACAACGCCATTGCGGGCCAGATCGATGGCCGGCTTCAATAGCTCCGCGAGCGTGAATTTTCCGGAACCGTATTTCTCGAGCGCCAGCGCGAGGCCCGCGGGCGTGCCGGGAATGCCGATGCCGAGCGCCGAATCGCGCGATTTGGCGTTGTCCGGCTTGCCGTCCGCCCCAAGGAAGATGCTCGATGTGGTCGCAGCCGGCGCCGTCTCGCGATAGTCGATCGCGACATCTTCGTGCCGATCCGCCGAATGAATGACCATGAAACCGCCGCCGCCGATATTTCCCGCGCGCGGATAACTCACCGCCATGGCAAAGCCGGTCGCGACCGCCGCATCGACCGCGTTGCCGCCGCGCTTCAGGACGTCAGTGCCGATGCGCGCCGCCGTTTTTTCCTGCGCCACCACCATGCCGTGCTCGGCCACGACGGAGTGGATGACGTCGGCAGAAAGCGGTGTGTAAAAGCCGCGGCGCGGTTCCTGCGCGGCTGCGAGACCAGCAAACGAGAGAACGAGCAGGATCGCAGCCAGGCTTCCGCGCCACGTCATCCTGAAGGGGATCATCCGGATTCTCCGTCGAGCCAGCAAAGGCGGTGAAAGCCTAGCTGTTTAAGCGGCGGAGACAAATGCCTCCCGGCGAGGCTCAAGAATATTTGTGCACGTCTTCAGGGGGTGACGGCGTGCGGTGGCTGCTGCCATCAATGCCGGAAGTGTCGCACGCCGGTAAATACCATCGCGATGCCGTGCGCGTCGGCGGCCTCAATGACTTCATTGTCGCGTACCGAGCCGCCGGGCTGGATGACCGCGGTGGCGCCGGCTTCGATGCAGGCCAGCATGCCGTCGGCGAACGGGAAATACGCATCGGATGCGACAACCGAGCCCCTGGTGAGGGGGGCCGCAAGCTTCAACTCCCGCGCGGCGTCCTCGGCCTTGCGCGCGGCGATGCGTGCCGAGTCCACCCGGCTCATCTGGCCCGCGCCGATGCCGACGGTGGCGAGGTCTTTCGCATAAATGATCGTGTTCGATTTGACATGCTTGACGACGCGGAATGCGAACATCAGATCGCGCATCTCGGATTCCGTCGGTGCCCGCTTGGTCGCAACCTTCAGCGTCATGTCGTCGATCACGGCATTGTCGCGGCTCTGTACCAGCAACCCGCCGGCCACGGTCTTTGCCGTCAGTCCGATTGCACGGGGATCCGGCAAACCGCCGGTCAGAAGCAGTCGTAGATTGCGGCGTTTGGCGACCACGGCGATGGCATCGTCGCTGGCCTCTGGCGCGATGATGACTTCGGTGAAGATTTCGGTGCAGGCCCTTGCCGTCTCGGCATCCAACGTACGGTTCAGCGCGATAATGCCGCCATAGGCCGAGGTCGAATCGCAGGCGAGCGCCCGGCGGTAGGCGGTGGCAAGATCAGGGCCCTCGGCCACGCCGCAGGGGTTGGCGTGCTTGACGATGACGCAGGCCGCCGTGCGCCTGGGATCGAACTCGGCGACGCATTCGAAGGCGGCGTCGGTGTCATTGATGTTGTTGTAGGACAGTTCCTTGCCCTGCAACTGGCGCAAAGTGGAGACGCCCGGCCGCCTGTCCGGCAAGCGATAGAACGCAGCCTTCTGATGCGGATTCTCGCCGTAGCGCAGCGCTTGAATCAGGCGTCCGCCCAAGGCGCGGAATTCCGGTGCTTCGGTATTGAGTTCGCCGGCGAACCAGTTCGAGATCGCGGCGTCATAGGCCGCGCAACGGGCAAAGGCCGTGGCCGCAAGACGTCGTCGCAGCCAGAGCGTGGTCGCGCCCTGATTGGCCTTGAGTTCATCGAGAACCTCCTGGTAGTCGCTGACGTCGACCACGACGGCGACGTCGTCATGATTTTTGGCCGCGGCGCGGATCATGGCGGGGCCGCCGATGTCGATGTTCTCGATACAGGTCTCGAAGTCTGCGCCTTTGTCGACGGTCGCCTCAAAGGGATAGAGGTTGACGACCAGAAGATCGATCGGCGCGATGCCATGGCTCTTCATCGCCCGCGCATGTTCGTCGTTGTTGCGGATCGCAAGCAACCCGCCATGCACCTTGGGATGCAGCGTTTTGACCCGTCCATCCATCATCTCGGGAAAGCCGGTCAGTTCGGAGACGTCCCGGACCTTCAACCCGGCTTCCGCGATCGCCTTTGCGGTGCCTCCGGTGGAGACAAGTTCGACGCCATGAAGAGCCAGTGCGCGGGCGAATTCGATCAGCCCTGATTTGTCGGAAACGGAGAGCAGGGCGCGGGTGACGCGGCGAAGTTGATCAGTCATGGGCAAGATCCTTTGTTCAAGGGGTGCTTTTGCCCAGGCGCGCGGCAGATATTCTCACGCTTCCCGATGGTGCTCCATCCAAAGTCGCCAGTCGCGCGAGCGACGGCTGGTTAGCAGTTTTCAGGGATGTTCACAACGGCCAGGTTAGAGCGGCAGTTCCGGCTCGCGGCGGGCGTGGCGCCTCGCGGCCGACGCCGACGGCGAGGACGCCGAGCGCGCAAAGCTCCAGCGGATCGATGGAGCGTGATGAGAATCCTGCCGGATCACAATCTGGGAGGTGCGACGCGGGCCGTCATTGCCGGCCAGAAACACGCTGTCCTCAAGCTCGACCTTGTCGTCGAGCGCCTCGAAGGTCCAGACGTCGCGGCTGGGCAATACCAGCATGACGCCCCTGGCGTCGCTGAGACGACTGGCTTTCACCGCCGGGTGCAGATGGAACCGCAGCGCATAGTCGATTTCGTTCGCCTTGTTTCGCGCGTCGGGCGCCACCGCGATCGTGTCCTCGCCATCGAGCCGCGTACCATCCGGCGCCAGCATCAACACCCGGCGATGGATCACGCCGAAGCGGTTGACGTAACCATCATGCGAGGTCGTCAGCAGCACGCCGTTGGCGACGGCCTCGCGATAGCTTTCGACTTCGGTCGGACCACGGACGATGGGCGCTCCCTGCAAGAGCCGCTTCATCGCCGAAAATTCCACGAACTGGCAGGAAGATGTGTCGTGATAGGTCAACGTCGAATGCGCGGAGGTGCCTCGGGCAAAGCTGCGCCAATTATCGCGGCCGGTCGACGGCATGCCGCAGTTGATGACGATCCGGCTCGTTCCTGCGGATAGTTCAAACGAGAGGCAGCCGGCATGGGCGTCCTGGCTGATGGCAGGCGGCGGTGACGGCCCGGAATCCATGATGACAACGGTGTTGCCGGCATCGAGTCTTTGAAAGCCGGTATGCGACATGTTGGACATCGGCGTGCCGTGGGTGTCGTCATAGGCAAGCAAGGTGGCCAGCACGTCCGAAGGCGTGCCGCTCATGCCGTTGAACAGCGCGAAGCTGCCATCGCCATGCCGGAAGAACCGCAGCATCGGCATCATGCGGTCGATCGCGTTCAACAACGCCGGCGGCGGGGCGATGTTGCGGGCCGCAAAGGTCTGACGCAGCGGCAACAGATCGGTCAGAAGTTCGATCAGCGCGCCGGGGTTGCGCGAGATGTGGCCGCCGTCGGGAAGGATCTGCCGTTGCAGCTCTTCCGAGAGCCGGCGCGCGGCTGCGCGAATATGGCTTGCCTGGTTGGCAAGACAAAGCGAGGCGTAACAAAGCGCAATCAGCACCTGTAGCCGGGGCACGCCGTCGGCAATGTCGATCATGGCGTAGCGCAGGTAACGGATTTCGCGGGAAAGCCCGCGCAGGTACCGCCGATAGAACTTGCCGTCGGTATCGCCGAGAACAAGCGGGGCCTGCGACAACATCGAGATGACACGCCGCGCCAGCACGTCGGCACGGCGTGCCAGCGGCCGCTTGTAGTTGGGATTTGAAAGCCAGTCGTCGACCAGTGAGCGAGCATTGGCGCGGGTAATTGCGGTATCGGCCGCGCGCAGATGCCGGAGCCATCCGAAGCCGAGGAGCGCGACTTCCCAATCATCCGACGGCGGTTCCAGCTCGAAGATCGAGCGGCCGTGGCAGGTGACGATCTTGCCCGCGAACACAAACCGGCCGGCATAGATTTCGGCCGCGCGGGTTGCATCCGCCGTGCGCAGATCGTGCGGCGCGATGATGAGGCGGTCGGTACGGCCCGGCCACAGCGACGACAATGCGACCGTGCCACCGCTTGCCCGCGCCATCAGGTTGCGTGCAACGCGGCCCAGGATCAGCGTCGAGATACGTCTGCGTTGAGCGACCGACACGCCCTGCCTTGGTTGGGAGATTCTTTCCGGCTCCTTTTAATCCGGAAATGTCGCCAAGACACCACCTTGAAACGGTACGAATCAGCGCAGCAGGGTCAAAAACCGGTGCAAAATCAGGATTTAGCCGGGAGTCCGGGTTCAGTGCCGCCGCACCAGCCGCGCGGCGTAAAACCCGTCGAGGCCTCCGAGCCTCGGGTCCTGATGGGGGAGGTGGCAGGGCAGGGTGCGTAAATCGCCCTCGGCGGTCAGGATTTCGCTCAAGCCCGCAACTTCATCGGCCCCGATCGGCAGGCGCTGCATCGCCGTTTCGGACCTCAAGAGCTCCGAGATCGCCAGCTCCCCCTCTTCCGGCTCGAGCGAGCAGGTACAGTAGACGAGCATTCCGCCCGGCTTTAACGCCGCGACCGCTCTTTGCAACAGCCGCTTCTGGGCCGCCACGAGCGGCGCAATATCGGATTCCTGCCGCAGCCAGCCGATATCGGGATGCCGCCTGATCGTCCCGGTCGAGGTGCAGGGCGCATCGATCAGGATGCCGTCGAAACCTTCGCCGTGATTCTGGCCGAGCCATTCGGCGCCGTCGGCTACGGCGAACTCTGCGTCCAGTGACAGCCGCGCCAGGTTGTCGCGCAGCCGCGCCATGCGGGCGGGCGATCGATCGACCGCGGTCACGCGCGCTTTGCCTTGGACGAGCTGCGCGGTCTTGCCGCCGGGAGCGGCGCAGAGATCGACGATGTTCTTGCCCGCCAAGTCACCGAACAGCCGCGCCGGAAGTGCGGCGGCGGCGTCCTGCACCCACCACTGTCCTTCGGAAAAACCCGGCAGCATCGTCACCGATCCCTGCAACAGCGTGCGGACAGATCCGGTCGGCAGCGTCTCGCCATGCAATCGCGTCGCCCATTGTTCGGGATCGGACTTCACGGTGATATCGAGCGACGGCTCCTGTCCGATCGCGGTCGCGATGTCGCGGGCGACCGCCTCGCCATAATGGGCGGACCAGCGCGCCAGCAGCCACGGCGCCACGTCGAGATGTTTTGATTTCACTTCGTCGATCAGCGGCTGCCCTTCGCGCGCGCAACGCCGCAGCACGGCGTTGACGAGGCCGGCATATTTCGCGGCGCGCCGATCCGACTGCACCAGCCGTACGGATAGATCGACCGCGGCGTGGTCGGGCACATCCATCCAGAGAATTTGCGCCGCACCTATCAAAAGCGCGCTTTGCGCGCGCGGGGCGTCGGTCGGAATGCCGCGGTCAAGCAGCCGTGAAAGAACATGGCCCAACGTGCCCAACCGGCGCAGGATCGTCGCGACCAGCCGCCGCATCAGCGCCCTGTCGCGATCGGAAAGGCTCTTCAACGCGGGATGGGCGGCGGGGCCATCGAGTTGTTCGTCGAGCGTACGATGCTTGTGCAGGACGCCGTCGAGAATGTCGGCTGCGATCCGCCGCGCCGCGAGGCCGGGCGCTTCAGTTGGCAGAGCGAAACGTTGCGGGGGCATGGAGCGGGAACATCTTGCAATAGGGGCCGGCAATTCGCATTTCTGTGCTGCCGGCGCAGAAGGAATCGCTTTGGCATGAGAATATGCCAAATGTAAGAATCGGTCGTGTGACTTTACAGTCGAGGCGACGTCTCGTGCTCGTTAAATTGATCGAACGGGCGTTCCAACAGATGGATGTTTCCGATGGCGGATGATCCTTCGCAGCCGACGACAGCTATCACCTCACCGGAACCGAAGACGCTTTCCCCGGCGGCCCAACGCGCGCTCGCCGAGGCCGAGGCGCGCCGGCGGCTGGCTGCCGTCAACGCCAAGTCGCACCCGAAAGAGCTTCAGGGCCCGAAGGGACCCGAGCCGACCCGATATGGCGACTGGGAAAACAAGGGCATCGCCTCGGACTTTTGAACGTCAGATCTATTCCGGAGTGCCTCGCCAAGTAGCGATCAGCGCGTCACCACCACGGTGGTGCCGATGGAAACCCGCTCATACAGATCGGTGATGTCGGGGTTGAGCATCCGGATACAGCCATAGGACACGAAGCCGCCGACCGAGCCCGGCATGTTGGTGCCGTGAATCGCGTATTCGCCACCCGCCAAGGTCATGGCGGCAACGCCCATCGGGTTGCGCGGCGAGCCGCCGGGAATCAGGTCGGGAATGTTGGGCTTGTCGTGCTTCACTTCTGCGGGAGGGGCCCAGGCCGGATTGCGGTATTTGCCGCTGATCTGCGTGGTGCCGGACCACTGCTTGCCGTATTTGCCGACGCCGACGGGATAACGCACGGCGTGGCCGGAATCGAGGATGAGATAGAGGCGGCGTTCGTTGGTTTTCACCACGATCGTCCCCGGCGAATACTCGCTGCTCTTCACGCCGACCATCTCGGGCCGGGCCTGCGCGGTATTGGCTGCCAGAAGTCCGATGCCGATGGTGGCCGCCGCCACCGCAATCCTCAAAGACATTGATCTCTCCAATACGTCCGCGACTCGTCACATCCGGCAGTCAAATCCGCCCAGACCGACACAGCCGGGCTGGTTCCAAATATTTAACCGCATCCGTTAACCCCGCGTTTTGCACGCACGGGCGGGACGAGCTTTTCCGCAAGCAGCAAAGAAAATGTTGGAATCAAAGTAAATGACCTGAAAACCACACTGCTCGGGAAACATCCGCGCGCGCTGCGTCTCGCGGATGACAATGACGTGAGGCAAGCGTCGCGATTCCTCGTTTCAGGCGGCAAGAAAACGCCGTTCGCCTTCTCCTGCGTCTCTGCTCGATCGGCGATTGTTGATCGCGAACGCTTCGAACCGGCGATGAAGATGAGGTTGAGTCTACCTATCGGTCAACTGCGCACGCGCCGCTAACGGCGCTGCGAGTTGTCATCGCCGATTGCGCCGCTTACGCGGTTTTGTCTTTCCGGTTCTGGCGATGCTTGACCAGATCGTCCACGACCGCGGGATCGGCCAGCGTCGAGGTGTCGC
This sequence comes from uncultured Alphaproteobacteria bacterium, assembly GCA_963706265.1. Classification (GTDB taxonomy): domain Bacteria; phylum Pseudomonadota; class Alphaproteobacteria; order Rhizobiales; family Xanthobacteraceae; genus Bradyrhizobium. The sequence continues at coordinate 585,775 of CAVPLO010000001.1, forward strand.
CCAGGCTGCCCGGTTCGTCCTCGGCGATCTTGCGCAGGATGCGGCGCATGATCTTGCCGGAGCGGGTCTTGGGCAGGCCGGGCGCGAACTGGATCTGGTCCGGGGAAGCGATCGGGCCGATGTCCTTGCGCACCCACGCCACCAGCTCCTTGCGCAGATCGTCGCTCGGCTCGGTGCCGGCCATCAACGTGACATAGGCATAGATGCCCTGACCCTTGATGTCGTGCGGATAGCCGACCACGGCGGCTTCCGACACCTTGGCGTGTGCGACCAGCGAGCTTTCGACTTCGGCCGTGCCCATGCGGTGACCGGAAACGTTGATGACGTCGTCGACGCGTCCGGTGATCCAGTAGAAGCCGTCGGCATCGCGTCGGCATCCGTCGCCGGTGAAATATTTGCCCTTGTAGGTCGAGAAATAGGTCTGCTCGAAACGGGCGTGATCGCCATAGACGGTGCGCATCTGCCCGGGCCAGGACCTCGCGATGCAGAGATTGCCCTGACATTCGCCTTCCAGCACCTTGCCGTCGGCATCGACGATCTCCGGCACCACGCCGAAGAACGGCTGCGTCGCGGAACCCGGCTTGAGCCTGGTCGCGCCGGGCAGCGGCGTGATCATGATGCCGCCGGTCTCGGTCTGCCACCAGGTATCGACGATCGGGCAGCGGTTGTCGCCGACCACGCGGTGATACCATTCCCAGGCTTCCGGATTGATCGGTTCGCCGACCGAGCCGAGCAGACGAAGCGAGGCGCGCGAGGTCTTCGTCACCGGCGCGTCGCCGGCCTGCATCAGCGCGCGGATCGCGGTCGGCGCGGTGTAGAAGATATTGACCTTGTGTTTGTCGATGACGTTCCAGAACCGCGAATTATCGGGGTAATTCGGCACACCCTCGAACATCAGCGTGGTCGCGCCGTTCGCCAGCGGCCCATAGAGAATGTAGCTGTGACCGGTGACCCAGCCGACGTCGGCCGTGCACCAGTAGATATCGCCGTCGTGATAATCGAACACATATTGGTGCGTCATCGCGGCGAAGACGAGATAGCCGCCTGAGGTGTGCAGCACGCCCTTGGGCTGGCCGGTCGAGCCCGACGTATAGAGAATGAACAGCGGGTCCTCCGCATGCATGTGCTCGCACGGGCACTCGGTCGTCACGAGAGCGGCGGCCTCGTGGTACCAGAGGTCGCGCGTCGGGTTCATGTCGACCTTGCCGCCGGTGCGCTTGACCACGACGACCCAGTCGACGCCGCCGGTTTTGGCAATCGCCGCATCGACATTGGCCTTGAGCGGGACTTTCTTGCCGCCGCGCAGGCCCTCATCGGCCGTGAGGACGATCTTGGACTGGCAGTCGTTGATGCGCTGCGCCAGGCTGTCGGGCGAGAAGCCCGCAAACACCACCGAGTGAATGGCGCCGATCCGCGCACAGGCCAGCATCGCGTAGGCCGCTTCCGGGATCATCGGCAGATAGATGGTGACGCGGTCGCCCTTCTTCACATTGCGGGTGCGCAGGATGTTGGCGAACTTGCAGACCTCGTCATGGAGCTGCTTGTAGGTGATATGCCTGGACTTCGGACGGATCGTCGCCCTCCCAGATGATGGCGGTCTGGTTGCCGCGCTTTTCCAGATGCCGGTCGATGCAGTTCCAGGCGACGTTGAGCACGCCGTCCTCGAACCATTTGATCGAAATCTTGCCGGGGGCGTAGGAGGTGTTCTCGACCTTGGTGAAAGGCTTCATCCAGCCGATGCGCTTGGCCTGCTCGGCCCAGAAGGTGTTGGGATCCTTGACCGAATGCCCATACATGTCGCGGTATTTGGCCTGATCCACCCAGGCGCGCTTGGCCCAGTCGGCCGGTACGTCGTAAATCTTGTCGGACATCGCGATTCCTCCACCGATACGGCCCGCGAACGCGATGGGCCGCCGTCTTCGTTGTTTAAATCGATTATGCGCTCGCGCCGATGGCGCCGACAAGCGCAACGAGTACGACCTTCGGCGAGGCTTTCGGGCGGCGCAGCATCAACGCGCGACCGGCATGTATGGAGCATCGGACAAGACTCGGTTTCAGCCGGACCGGAGGCCGCAGGGCAGGGCTGCATCGCACCCTGAAAGGTAATTTGAAACCTCTTGTCTCCAAGGTAGGGGCTGGCGCGATCGGCCAATCCCCCCTAAATCGCCGGGTCAGGGTGGTCAGCCCCGTGTCGGAACAACGCAAGGCGACCGGCATTAGCAGGACAGGCATTGGAGCAAGGCGTCTAAAGCTATGATGGATCAGCAGATTTTTGAGACAACGCCGCCCGGCGTGACCGATCCTGAAGTGGCTTTGGCCAAGGCCTTGGGACAATGGCCCAAGCCGGCGCCCGCTAAACCCGGCGTGTTGACGCGCAAAGCCGCGCCAGCAACCGCCCCCTCGATCGAAATTTTGGCCAAGGAACATGGTTTGACGCTGGGCGAGCAGAACCAGCTCACCATCCGCCGCATCAAGCGCGGCAAGAACTATTCGTTCGTGCGCGCCAACGGCTCGCACATCCGCGATTCCAAGACGATCCGCCGTCTGCACAAGATGGCGGTGCCGCCGGCCTATGCCGAAGTGCGTTACTCGCCCGATCCGAGTTCGCATTTGCAGGCCGTGGGCCGCGATGCCGCCGGTCGGTTGCAATATCGCTATCACGTCGACTGGGAAAAGATTCGCGAGCACCGCAAGGCGCACCGGCTGGCGCGGCTGGTCGCGGCGCTGCCGAAAATCCGCCGCCACGTCTCGATGCATCTGGCGGGCGATGCGCCCACGCGCGAATTCACGCTCTCGGCGGTGATCGAACTGATCGCGCGCACCGCGATCCGGCCCGGCAATGAATCCTATGCGCGGCTGAACGGCACCCGCGGCGCCACCACCTTGTTGAAGTCCAACGTCACGCTGGAGGGCGATGCGTTTGTGCTCTCCTTCAAGGCCAAGGGCGGCAAGGCCGTGCGCAAGGAATGCGACGCGGCCAAGCTCGTGCGGGCGATTCCGATCCTGCGCCAGTTGCCGGGCAAGCGCCTGTTCCAGTATCGCGACGCTTCCGGCATCGTGCGCACGGTTTCCACCACCACCGTGAATTCGTTCTTGCGCGAGATCGCCGGCATCAAGATTTCGCTGAAGGATTTTCGCACCCTGATGGCGTCCGCCGTGGTGCTGGAATCGCTGTCGCGAATTTCTCCGGCGACGAGCGAGCGCGGCCGCAAGCGCCAGGTTCTGGACGCGATCCGCGCCGCCGCCGACCAGCTTTCCAACACGCCGGCGATCTGCCGCAAGAGTTATGTGCACGACACCATCGTCACTGCGTTTCAGGACGGTATCCTCGAGCGTTTTGCCGCGACCATGAAGGGCTACCGCACCCAGAAGAAGCGCGAGCAGCTTCTGGCCCAGGTGGTGCTGGCCACGGCGGCCTAAGCGGTATCCCCTCGTCGTCCCCGCGAAAGCGGGGACCCATAACCACCAGCCTGGGTGTTGGTCAGAGCTGGCAGCCCCGGCGTGCATCAAAACGTGCTCCTGTGGTTATGGGTTCCGGATCGCGCTCGCTTTGGACAACGCTTCGCGTTGCCAAGAGCTCACTTGTCCGGGACGATGCCAGGAAAAAACACACCTCCGCATTCCCGCGACGGAATTCCGCCTGGGTGATTGCTAAATCTTGTCCCTCGAAATCAGAGGGCGCAGGGAATGCCGGGCGCTCGATGCACCCGCAGCCTCGCATGCAAAATAAAATGAGCATACGAGTGTAGTCACCACGGTCACACCGGAAAACACCCGGCATTCCCCGCGCAATGGTTTTAACGGTTTCCTTCGTGGTCTCCCCGGAGAGCCGGGCTTGTTGCCTCCGTCGCCCCTGAGAAGCGTTAGCTTCTCAAGAGCTTGATACCAGCGTCGGGGTATCAGGACGCCACGACTTCGCCGTCCGCGACAGGCGCATTCGTCTCGTGCGCTTGTTGCGTCCACCGCATCTTCCGTCCAACGTTTTGTGACGATCGCGAAACGCCCCTCAGGCGGGCAGAAGACGCGCGGAAAAATGCCGGTGATTTGCCCGTCGTCACAAGCAAAAAGCGCTGCGGCAAATTAACGCGACGGGCAAAGCAGTTTGTCATTCCGGAAGCCGCGTAGCGGCTGTCCGGAATCCATTTGGCAAGACGATTGGCGGCGGAAATGGATTCCGGGCTCGCCTTTCAGACGCCCCGGAATGACGGCGGTTATGTGGGACGGGAAATCGAGCCTGGGGGAATTACACTCCGCCCATCTTGCAGACGTATTTCCATTCCTCCGCCGTCACCGGCTGTACCGAGAGCCGTGAATATTTCACCAGCGCCATGTCGGCGAGCTTTTTGTCGGCCTTGATCGCGGCCATCGTCACGGGTGTCTTCAGGGGTTTGTCGGCCTTGATGTCCACGCAGACGAACTTGCCGGTCTTGTCGGTGGGATCGGGGTAAGCCTCCTTGATGATCTCGGCGATGCCGACGATCTCCTTCCCCTCGTTGGAGTGATAGAAGAACGCCTTGTCGCCCTTCTTCATGTTCACGAGGTTTTGTCGCGCGGTGAAATTACGCACGCCAGTCCAGGCCTCGCCCTTGGCGCCCTTTTCGACCTGCTGATCCCACGACCAAGACGAAGGTTCGGATTTCACCAGCCAGTAATTCATGAGGGACTCTCTCATCATGTCGTGCCCGCGCAAAAGCGCGAAGCGCGTCTTAGCGCTAGATGTCGCGGGCATCCACGTCTTTGTCTCGCAATGAAGAAAGCAAGACGTAGATGGCCGGGTCAAGCCTGGTCAAGCCCGGCCATGACGACATTGAGCCATCTCGTTCTTGTGACGTCACGCGAAACAACGACAGAGCTATAAGCGCCGTCAAGGGGGCGCGCACGCGCCGGTTCAAGGGGAAAGCCGATATGCCCGTCAATCGCCGGAAGTTCGTCACGCTGGCCGCGGCTACGCTTGCCGCGCCGGCCGCATTTGCGGCGACGCGCCCGATCAAGGCGATCGCGTTTGACGGCTTTCCCATCACGGACCCGCGCCCGGTCTTTGCCAAGGTCGAAGAACTGTTTCCCGGCAAGGGGCGCGCTTTAAGCGAGGCCTGGCGCACGCGGCTGTTCGAATACACGTGGCTGCGAACGCTCGGGCAGCACTACGTCGATTTCTGGCACGTGACCGAGCAAGCGCTGACCTTCGCCGCCAAGGCATCGGGAATCGATCTGGCCGCCGCTCAGCGCGAGACCTTGATGCAGACCTGGCTCAGCCTGAAGGCCTGGCCCGATGTCGTGCCGGCGCTGAAAGAGTTGAAGGCGGCCGGCATCCGCATGGCCTTCCTCGCCAATCTCACCGAGACGATGCTGGATGCCGTGGTAAGGAATTCCGGCCTCGAAGGCTTTTTCGAACCGCATCTGTCGACCGACCGCGTGGAGGTCTTCAAGCCCGATCCGCGCGCCTACCAGATGGGCCCTGACGCGTTCAAGCTTCCGAAAGAGGAAATCGCCTTTGCCGCGTTCGCCGGCTGGGATGCGGCCGGCGCCAAATGGTTCGGCTATCCGACCTTCTGGGTCAATCGCGGCAAGACGCCGGTCGAGGAATTGGGCGTGGTGCCGGACGGCGCCGGTTCAGGCATGGCCGATCTGGTGAAGTTTGTGTTGGGCTGAGAACGGGGGACGTACCCCGCTCCTCGATGCCGCCTGGAATGCGAACGTTGGCTGGCTTTCGACCGCAACGTTGACCGCGCAGGATATTCGCGGCGCTTCGAACCGAAGCGGCTTATTTCGCTTTGGATCGTTTTTTCGGTTTCGCTTTTGCGGGGGCTCCGGTCGCGATTTGCTCCCGGGCCGCCTCGGCTTCCTTCGCCAGTCTCAGCTCACGAAGCCGATCCATGTTCTTGCGGACAGCGAGCGCTGACCGTTGCGCGTCTTCCATCGCCCGCGCGCCTTCCTCTTTCGCAAGGCGCAACCGGTTTTCTCTGGCGGCTTGCGCCGGCGATGGATCCGGGTTGCGGGCCATTAGACCCGCAGATTTTCAGCGCTGCTCTTGCCTCGCTTGGTATCTACCTTGACCTCGTAGGAGATCTTCTGGCCTTCCGCCAAGCCGGACAGGCCGGCGCGCTCGACGGCGCTGATATGCACGAAAACGTCATTTCCGCCGTCATCCGGCGCAATGAATCCAAAACCCTTTTGACCGTTAAACCACTTGACCGTACCGGTAGCCATAACTGTTCCCTTCCATGATATAGCGCTGTTGCGTACCACAGTTTTCCGGAGGCAAAAACCCCGCCGGCCAAGAAAGCGCGGGTTTTATGGCCAAATTGCATGAGACCTGGGATCCCACCTTGGCGGGCGATGATAAGGACGGGCTGGACCGCGTTTTGGGAGGCGTTAACCTTCTGCCCTGAACGGGCGTGTCAGCAAACCTTCCACCGCATCATCGATCGTGACCGCCCCGCGCAGGATGTCGGCTACCGCATTCGAAACCGGCATTTCGACGCCCTCGGCCGCCGCGAGTTCCACCAGCACCGGGGCCGTGAAGGCCCCCTCGGCCAGTTTGCCCTGCGGGGCGGCCTCGCCACGCCCGAGCGCCTGTCCCAAGGCGAAATTGCGCGATTGCGCCGTCGAGCAGCTCAGGATCAGGTCGCCGAGGCCCGACAGGCCGACCAGCGTCTCGCCGCGTGCGCCGAAAGCACGGCCGAAACGGGAGAGCTCCGAGAAGCCGCGCGTGGTCAGCGCCGCCTGCGCCGAGGCGCCAAGTTTTTTGCCGACCGCAATTCCCGCTGCGATCGCCAGCACGTTCTTGGCCGCGCCGCCGATCTCGACGCCGCGGACGTCTGAGGTGTGGTAGGGCCGGAACGTCGCCGAGCCGAGCGCCTGCACCAGGTGCCTGGCGAGCTCCTCGTCGGATGCGGCGAGCGTCACCGCTGTGGGGAGGCCGCGAGCCACATCCTCGGCAAAACCGGGCCCGGACAGGATTGACGGACGGGCTTTTGGCGCGGCTTCCGCAATCACCTCGGTCATGAATTTGTGCGTGCCGCGCTCGATGCCCTTGGCGCAGGCGACCAGCGGCGTCCCCTTTGCAAGGTGCGGGGCGAGTGCGGCGGTGGCGGCGCGAAGGTTTTGCGCGGGCGTCGCGATCAGAACAGCGTCCGCCGATGCCGCACGAGAAATATCGTCGGTCACCTCGATGCGGGCGTGCAGCGTGATATCAGGCAGTTTGGGATTGCTGCGCGCGGCAGCGATGGCCTTGGCTGCCTCGGCGCTGCGCGCGCAAAGAATGACGTCGCGGCCGGCGCGGGCGGCCACGCCTGCCAGCGCCGTTCCCCATGCGCCGGCGCCGACGACAGCGATCGAGTTGAAAGAGGTCATGGGAGGACCTCGCGGAGCGAAGCCATGCTGTAACTCCCTCCCCCTGAAAGAGGGAGGGTTGGGGAGGGGGTCAGCAGCGCGCGCGCATTCTTTGGCGAGATAGACCCCCTCTCGGCTCGCTCTTGGTGAGCTCGCCGATCTCCCCCTTTCAAGGGGAGATGAGAGGAGAGTGCGATGTGAAAGCGTTCCATGAAATTCCTCAAAACCCCGCACGCGAATTGCGATGACCGGTCGGTGAGGTTGCCTTGTCGTCGAGCAGCCAGCGCGCGCGCGGCGCGGCCTCCATCGTATCGGTCAGGCCGAGCGCCAGCCGCTCGGCGCCGGCCCAGGCGATCATCGCGCCATTATCGGTGCAGAGCGCAGGCGGCGGGATGATCAGCGTGGTCTCGGCCTTCGCCGCGACCTGCTGCAGTGCGCCGCGGATGGCTTGATTGGCGGCGACCCCGCCTGCCGCAACCAACGCGCGCGGCGGACCGAACCGCTCCTGAAACAGCCGCAATCCGACGCTCAGCCGGTCTGCGGTCGATTCCAGCACCGCGGCCTGAAAACTGGCGCAGAGATCGCGGATGTCCTGGGCGTCCGGTGGCATCAGCCGGGCAGCTTCGTTGCGTACCGCCGTCTTCAAGCCCGAGAGAGAAAAGTTGGCATCGTCGCGCCCGAGCATCGGCCGCGGCAGGGCAAAACGTGTGGCGTCGCCGCCGCGCGCGGCGCGCTCGACCTCCGGTCCACCGGGATAGGGCAGCCCAAGCATCTTGGCGACCTTGTCGAAGGCCTCGCCGATCGCGTCGTCGACGGTGGTGCCGAGCCGGACATATTGGCCGACCCCGATCACCGCGACGATCTGGGTATGACCGCCCGAAGCCAGAAACAGGCAATAGGGAAACGCCAGCGCGCAGGTCAGCCGCGGCGTCAGCGCGTGGGCCTCCAGATGATTCACCGCGATCAGCGGCGTGTCGTGCACCATCGCGATCGCCTTTGCCGTGGTCAGCCCGACGATCACCCCGCCGATCAGGCCGGGGCCGGCGGCGGCCGCCACCGCCGACAACTGCGCATAGCCCACGTCCGCATCCTTCATCGCGCGGTCGACGATGCCGTCGAGCAGATCGACATGGGCGCGCGCGGCGATTTCCGGCACCACGCCGCCGTAGATCGCATGCTCCTCGGTCTGCGACCGCACGATGTTCGACAGGATGTTGGCCGTGCCGTCGCTCAAGCGCTCGACCACGGCTGCCGCGGTCTCGTCGCAGGTGGTTTCGATCCCCAGCACCAATGTTCTACGGTCGTCGGCCAATCCAGTGCCCACTTTTCGAAGTTCGTACTCCATCGCGAATGTTAGGATCGTTGGACCACTAGCAAATATGGGTATCTAGTGGAGCTTTGGATTTGACATTCGCTTTCGGCGCTTGCGGCCGGGGTGGGAGCGAATGTCGAACCCGCTCCACTAGTCCGGCGTTTCCCTATTCGGTAGCATTGCGAGTTCCACGTGGGAAGTTCGATTGCATGGCCATTCTCGTAACGCGTCCGCTGCCGGACGGCGCGACCACCGCGAGCGCCCTGCGCGCGAAGGGCTTTGTGGTCCTGCTTGCGCCGATGCTGCGGTTCGAACCGGTCCCCTTCCAGGACGATTCCGATGCGTCCTATGGCGCGGTCATCGTCACCAGCGCCAATGCGCTGCGCGCGATCGAGACCAGGCTTGACGGCAGCCCCTGGCTCAAGCTGCCGCTGTTTGCGGTCGGCGAACATACCGCTGACGCAGCGCGCGCGGCCGGGTTTGCGAAAGTTGTCTCGGCCGACAGCGACGCCGCCGGCTTGCGCGAGCGCATCGTGGCCAGCGTCAAGGCGAAGACGCTGAAGAAGACCAGTCCGCTGCTTTATCTGGCCGGCGCCGATCTGGCCCGCGACTTGCCCGCGGAACTCGGCGAGCGCGGCTTTACCGTTGTCACACAGACCACCTATCGCATGGTGGCGATGGCGAACCTGCCGGAAGAAACCCGCAAGGCTTTTGCCGCCGACGAGGTCGAGGCCGTGCTGCATTATTCAAGGCGGAGCGCGCGGGCCTTCATCGAGGCCGTTCGCGCGGCCGGCGTTGAAATATCGGCGCTTTCGCTGCCGCAATGCTGTCTTTCCGCGGGAATTGCCACCGTCGTCCGCGACGCCGGGGCAGCGCGGGTGGTCGTCGCCTCGTCGCCGGACGAGGGCGCCTTATTTGTGGCGCTGGAATCGGCAACTTGCTAACGATCGACCGGAATCGAAGCCAGGCAATCGAAGCTAGGAAACCCGCATGGACGACAACAGGCCCGATGACGCCACGCCGCCGGATTCGGGCCGGCCCAAGCGCGCGCCGCCGACCATCGACCTGGAAGCGTCCGAGGTCACGTCGCCGGATGCGGACGCTGGCGGCGGCAAGCCCGGCCGGGCGGGCCTCATGGCTGTCGTCTGTCACAATCCCCCCGTTTGTGGCCGCCGCCGCCAGCGGCGCGATCGCTGCCGCGCTGTTGGTATTCGTCGCCTGGGCCGCGGGATGGCCGTCTGAGACGCCGCGGCCGATCGCCGAAATCAATACCGGTGCCATCGAGGCGCTTTCATCGCGCGTCAGCGAACTCGAGGGGCGGACGTCGACGCCCGCGGCGCGGGACGCCGCGCTGTCGTCGCGGCTGGACGCGCTGGAAAAATCGCTCGCCGGCTTGCGGAGCGACGTCGCCGGCGCCCGCGCCCGGTCGGAGAAACTCGCCGCGGAACTCGATGCGGTGAAATCGGCGCCGCCGGCGTCCACGAGCGCGGCGGCTTCGCCAGATCTGACGGCGATCGAATCACGTCTCGCCGAAGTCGAGCGCGCCAGCCGCGCCGAGCGCGACAGCATCGCGCAAGCCGCGAGCCAGCCGGCCGACGATACCGCGCTGCGGCGTCTGGTCGTGGCCTCGATGCTGGAGATTTCGGTGCGCCAGGGCGAGCCGTTCACGGAAGCGCTCAAGGCGGCGAAGACGCTGGTCGTCCGATCCGCAGGTGTTCAAGCCGCTGGAGAATTTCGCGGCGTCGGGCGTGCCGAATCCGGCGAGCCTTTGCCGCGAGCTGTTGACGCTGGTGCCGAAGCTGGAGCCGCCTGCGCCGGCAAACGCCACGACGGGCACCGGCATCGTCGAGCATCTCAGGGCGGGGGCCGCCAAGCTCGTCCGCATCGAGCGCACGGATGCCGCCGGCACCGACCGCGGCGCCATTGTCGCGCGCCTCACCACCGCCGCCTTGCGCAACGACGTCTCCGAGGCGCGGCGTGAACTGAATTCGCTGGATCCCGCCGACCGCGCCGCCGCACAAGGGTGGCTCGACAAGGCCGGCGAACGCGACGCGGCGCTCAAAGCCTCGCGCAAATTCGCCCTCGACGCCATGGCGGCGCTCGCCAAGCCTGCGCCGTAGACGCAAAACCATGTACCGCATCATTCTATTCCTGTTGCTGATCGCACTGGCGGCGGCCGGCGCCGCATGGGTCGCCGATCAGCCGGGCGATATCGTGCTGTCGTGGCATGACTGGCGGGTGCATGCCGCGCTGCCGGTCTTTGCGCTCGTGCTCGGCATCGCCATCGTTGCGGCGATGGTCGCCTGGAGCGTCCTGCGTGGCTTATGGCGGCTGCCGGAAAAAGTTCGACGGGCTCGCCATGAGCGGCGTCATGCGCGAGGCCGGCACGCGATCACGCAAGGGTTGCTGGCGATCGGCCACGGCGATTCGGCGGCCGCGCGCCTCCATGCCGATGTGGCGCGCCGCCATGCCGCGGGCGATCCGCTGACGCTATTGTTGCACGCCCAGTCGGCGCAGCTCGACGGCAACCGCGCCGCCGCGCGTGAGGCGTTCCGGGCCATGGCGACGCGCGAGGACACGCGGCTGTTGGGGTTGCGCGGATTGTTCATCGAGGCGCAGCGCGCCGACGATGTCGGAGCCGCGGTCGCGATTGCGGAAGAGGCGCTGAAAACCTCGCCGTCATCGACCTGGGCCTCGCAGGCCGTGCTCGGCTTCCGCTGCGCCAGGGCGGACTGGACCGGCGCGCTCGCCATCCTCGACAACAATCTCGCTTCCGGCCTGATCGACAGGGAGACCTACCGGCGCCAGCGCGGCGTGCTGCTGACGGCGCGCGCGCTGGAGCTCGAGACGATCGACCGCGATCAATCGCGCGAGGTCGTGATGGAAGCGGTCAAGCTGGCGCCGACGCTGGTGCCCGCCGCGGTGCTGGCTGCCAAATATCAGAGCGAGGCGCATCAGATCCGCCGCGCCATGCGGCTTGTCGAGGCGGCGTGGCTCGCCCATCCGCATCCTGATCTCGCCGATGCCTACGCCCACGTGAAACTGGGCGATTCCGCGCGCCAGCGCCTGGTGCGGGTCGAGACGCTGTCGGCCAAGGCGCCGGGTCATCTCGAAAGCGCGCTGGCGGTGGCACGCGCGGCGATCGACGCCACCGAGTTTGCCAAAGCGCGCGAGGCGCTGGCGCCGTTCATCGAGGCGCCGACGCAACGCGTGGCGATGCTGATGGCGGAGATCGAGCGCACCGAACATGGCGACAGCGGGAAGGCGCGGGCCTGGACGCTGCGCGCGGTGCGCGCGCTGCACGATCCGGTCTGGACCGCCGACGGCTATGTTTCCGACCGCTGGCGGCCGGTGTCGCCGGTGTCCGGGCGGCTCGACGCCTTTCAGTGGCAGATGCCGTTGTCGGCGCTGCCATCCGGTGACGGCGCGCTCACACCTTCGCCGTTCGAACAGGCGATGCTGGCGGCAGCGCCGGCCAGCGCGGTGCCGCTGAGCCCGTCCTCGGATGCGCCGCCGCTGGTGGAGCAGGACAACGCGCCGGCAGATGCACCGGTAGCCGATGCCACCCCTTCGCCGCCGGGTGCTGCCGCCCCAGCCACAGCCCCGCCGCTGTTTCGCGCCCGCGCCGATATTCCACCCGCCGCCGAGAAGCCGGCGCCTGCGATACCGGCGGTGATTCCGATCGTGCGGGCCCCTGACGATCCCGGCGTCGATGACCGAACCGACCCGGACGAATTCGCGGTGTCGGTGCCGCCGTCGCGCGGCCAGGCCGGGGGGTGGCGCGGTTTCCTCTCCCGCATGCGCCCCTGATTCGAGATCCGTCTCAGCTCCGAGGCTGCTTGCCGGGGCGGGTGCCCGCCGATTTTCGAAAGATCACGCCCAAACAGGGGGATGGCGACCGCTCAGAGGAGGATTGCGTCGGGGGACCCGCGTTTTTCTTGCCAAGCGAAGCGCTGCCCGATATCAGGTGCGGGCGTTTTCAAGCGAACCCGACGGTGATGGCTAGTCCTTGAACCGGGAAGACGCCTTGGATCGCGGGACTGATGGTTCGCCGCAATAGCTCAGTTGGTAGAGCACGTCATTCGTAATGACGGGGTCACAGGTTCGAAGTCCTGTTTGCGGCACCATATCCAGTTTGCCCCAATCTAAAAGGTAAGCACTCGTCACCCGGTGGCTTGCGGTTGTCCCGGCCGGCAGGTCGGCGTAAAGCCAGTGGCCTCATCATAAACATGAAAACGACAAGGCCTTATCAATGAGCGGATTCAAGGAACCTGGCTTCGCGGACCGGCAGAAGACGGCGCAGGAAGCCAGGAAGAACATCCTGAACAAGTTTCGCAGCCAGCCCGGACTTGACGATCCCGCGGTGAAGGCGCGGCAGGCGGAGCGCGAAGCGCTGGCTGCCGAGCGTGCCAAAGCCAACCTGGCGCGCGAGGCCGCCAAGGCCGAGCGGAAGCGTCTTGAGGAGGAGGCGGCCGCCACGGCCGCGGCCGAGCGCGTGCACGAAAAAGAAAGGGTCGTCGCACGGCAAGTAGCGCTCGAAGCCGAGCAGAAAGTTGCGCGCGACGCGCGCTACGCCGCGCGGAAAAAGAAGAAACGATAACCTGCAGACGATAGCCGTCAGCGATGCCGCGCCAGAAGACGCTTCGAAGCGGGACTGATGGTTCGCCGCAATAGCTCAGCTGGTAGAGCACGTCATTCGTAATGACGGGGTCACAGGTTCGAGTCCTGTTTGCGGCACCAGAAGCTTTGCACTGCTTCTGATCAAGGACTGATTCATGTTTCAAACAGCGACGCGCTAGACGATCATTGCGAGCGCCCGCGAAGCAATCAAGGGCAACTATTTTGCTTCGTCGTGGAGCGTGTCATCGGGCACGGCAAGGATGCTATCGACTTGACCGAATTTCATGTAGCCACTCTTGTCGATCAATCTCTGATGCTGCTTGGCTGATCTACCTCGGAAGAACAAGTTGGCACCCGGCGGAAATGGCAGAGTATCAATCAAGATTTCAGAAGTCTCGAAAATGATTGGCGCGCTCGACGAGATCGACCATGTGGGCGGCCGCATGAATCGTCAGAGGATGCAGGGTAAAGCCGGGCCGTGGTGAGATATAACCTGCCATTTCACGAGCCAATCGGAGTTGGTCGTCCGATGCTGTTGCAAGCAGGGAAATCATCAGATTCTCCAAAGCGATGACACGGATACGCAGCGTCACGAGTTCGGCATTGGTCAGATCCGGGATTGCAATTCGCGCGGTTTCGAGCGGCGCCTGCGAGGCAGGCCCGTCGGGACCCGCGCCGCCTTCATTGTCCCACCTGGACAGAGCGCGTTGACGCTGATTCCATTCGCTGGAGGTGTCGGAATTTTTTCGCGGCATGCTTGGCTCCTGATGTCGTCACTAACCAATCTCGACGGCCCACGGCGATCAGATTGGCATGCGATAGCCGTAGAACTCATGGTCCTCGTTATAGCCGCCCTGGCCCGCGCCAAGATCGGCGAAGTCGCGAACGAATTCGATCGCCGCGATCCATTTGACCATCTTGAAACCCAACTCGTTCTCGCATCGCAGCCGCAAGGGCGCGCCGTGCAGCACGCTGACCGGCGCGCCATTCATCTCGTAGGCGAGGATCGTTAGCGCGTGGCGCATGTTCTCGATCTTGTGGACGTCATAATAGCGCCCGCCATCAGCGCCGTCGGCCAGCGAATAGAACACGGCGTAGCGAGCCTCGGCCGTCGGTTTTACGAGATTCAACATATCGCGCATGGCAACGCCGCCCCATTCGGCAACGCCCGACCAGCCCTGGATGCAGAAATGCGTCGTGATCTGTTCCTGTTTCGGCATCGCCTTGAGTTGGGCAAGAGAGAATTCCCGCGGAGCCTCGACCAAACCGCTGATCCGCAGCCTGTAGCTGGCGAACTCCTCGGCGACGAGATCATCAAACTCCTTGGAGTGGGGCATCGTGCCGTTTGGCCAAAAGTAAGGGGAGATGTCTTTCTTCGTGAGCTGTGAGCGAGGATCCCAGCCTTCAGCCAACGCCATGATCCAGCCGATCATGAACGCGCCGGCGCGCTGCACTGAACGGGCGTGCCGGATGGTATAGGGCGAAGCCAAAAGCCACGCGATCGTCAGAATAACCATCGCCAGCACGAACAGCGGAAACCCCGTCCAGGACGGGTTGTCCACGCCGCCGAACATGTGGTTGGTGTTCTGTCGGATACCGGTAACAAACACCATAGCGCCATGTGCCAGAATGAAGCCCACGAACCAGGCGAACGAGATGAAGTGAACCGAGCGCATCGCCTGCCGGTTGAACAGCCGGCCGAACCATCCGAGCGCGTTGGAGATCGCGGGGCTCTGCATCAAGCCGGTCGCGATTGAGACCGGCGCTGCGACGAAGACCGTAATGAAATAGCTGAGCTGCTGGAGGCCATTATAGCGGGTCCAGCTATGATCGACCGGAAAGTTCAGCGACGCATACTGGATCGCCGTGGATAGCGCGGCGGGGAAGACCTCCCAGGTCAGCGGTACGAGTCTGCGCCATTGGTCGGTTGAGAACAGCAGCACATAAAAAGCCACGCCGTTGATCAACCACAGCAAGTTGACCGAGAAATGCCACCAGCGCGACAGCCCCAGGGTATGGCGCAGGCCGGGAATCCCAAGCCATGTCGGCAAGGTGACGGAATCGTCCTTGGCGGTCCAGACGCGCCCCTTTGGCACCGGAACCTGGAAGCGGAACCAGTCAGTCCCCGGCGTGCAATCGCGGCCCCAGTAGAGCCGAGGATGGTCGGCCAGGATTTGCAGGCCCGCCCGCATGATGAACAGCATGAAGAACATGTTCAGGAAATGCTGAAGCTGTAGCCACCACGGAAACCCGGAATCGACAGACGGCGCGGTCTGCGCAATGCCGGGATGCTGCCGGATAAAGGCTTCTATGCCAGGAATTTCACGCAGGCTTTGAGCCAAGGCAATCAGGCAGAGCAGCGCCGCGGCCGCAATCGGCAGACCCCACAGCGTGTTGATCCAGCGCCGGCCAATGCGAATCCGAGGCGCAATTCCATTTTGTGGCGGCATCCAGTGATTGAGACGGATGCGGTCGTCAGCATCGCTAAGCTTGGCACGAAGCGGCTCGACCGAGGAAGATTCTGTGTTCATTGGCATCGGCCAATCGTTGTCGATCATCCGGCGTGCCTGACTTTAGGGACGTCAATCGTCAAGTTTGGTGAGCGCGGCACCCTTGTGAAAGGCGATATGGTCCGTCTTGCTGCTCTTGATCTCGTATTGCGGGTCGTCTGCGCTCGCATGATGGGTAAAGCCTTTGACCTTGAATTCGCGAGTATGCACGCGGGTGATCGTGCCGCTGACGCGCCCCGCCTCGGAATTCCAGCTTACGCGATCATGGATTTTGAGGGTCTTCGGCACGGTCGTTCGATCCGATGCCGCTGAATAACTGCAAAGCAGACAGCCGGCGTTCTGAACATTGAGCGGCAGCATTCCAACCGTTGCGCTCCCTGTCGGTTCCTCGAAATCGTAACTTTTGCGACAACTCGAGCGCGTGAAGCAGCAGGCAAGAGATTGATGTTCAGCGCCGCGCCTCTTGCGGCAGCTCCGATTCAGTCTAATTTTCGTCGCCTCGGGCGGGCCGTCTTCCGGCCCCGCAAGCAGCAATAAACTGTAGCCGGTCAGCGATGGCCGCGTAGGTCTGGAATGCGTCCGAATAAGGCATCAAGCCGATTGGTACGTTTCTTCGTGATCTGGGCGCTAAGCGCTGCCTGCGCCACGCCAGCCTCCGCCAACCCCGCCGATCTGTTGCTCGTCAACGGCAAGATCATCGCCCAGGATGCCGCCGCGTCGGTGAAAGAGGCGCTCGCGATTGAAGGCGACCACATTGCCGCGACGGGCAATTCGGAAGAACTTCGCAAACTCGCAGGCCCTTCCACCAAAATCATCGATCTCGGCGGGCGCACGGTGATTCCCGGTCTTGTCGATTCCCACATTCATGCCATTCGCGCCGGCTTTCGCTTTGCGACCGAAGTGAACTGGGAGGGCGCAACCAGCCTCACCGAAGCGCTGGAGCGGCTTCGGTCGGCGGCGGCTCGCGCCAGACCGGATGCTTGGCTGATCGTCGGTGGCGGATGGACGCCGCGCCAGTTTGCCGAGAACCGGCGGCCCACCGAGGCCGAGATCGCGGCCGCGACATCCGGCCATCCCGTCTACATTCAGCTCTTCTATGGCTACGCGCTGATCAATGCCGACGGCCGCGACCGGCTCGGCCTGAAGTCTGAGAGCGATTTACCCGCGGGCGCGACGTTCGAGCACGACCATGAAGGCAACGCCACCGGATGGATCGTCGGCAAGGGCCCCGCGATCGTTGCGCTGTATTCGCTGCTGCCCAAGCCGCAAATGCACGACGCGATCGACGGCACGCGTCAATTCCTGCGCGAGCTGAGCAGCTTTGGGCTGACCGGCGTGATCGATCCCGGCGGCCATAATCTCGCGCCGGAGGATTACGCGGCGCTTGTTCCACCTGTGGCGTGCGCACGAACTGCCGCTGCGCGTGGTCTACAGCATCTTCGCGCCGCGTCCGGGAACGGAGCTTGCGGATTTTCAGGCCGCCACGCAATTCCTGCCGATGGGCACCGGCGACGACTGGCTGCGCTTCAACGGCATCGGCGAATGCGTCACCTGGGGCATGTACAACAACGACACGCCCACGGAGGCCGACAAGGATGCGTTCTATCGCGTGGCACGCTGGGCCGCCGATCATGGCATGACGCTGACGGTGCACTGGAACAACGACCGCTCCGTCCACCATCTGCTCGATGTTTTGGAACGCGTCAACCGCGAGGTGCCGATCGCGCCGTTGCGCTGGTCGATCGCGCATCTGCACGATGCGTCGGATGCGTCATTGCAACGGATGAAGGCGCTCGGCGTCGGCTGGCTGATGCAGGACGGGCTTTATTTCGCGGCGCCCTCCTACATCGCGGAACGCGGACAAGCTCAAATGCAGCGCTCGCCGCCGATCGTCTCGGCGCGCCGGCTTGGCATTCCGGTCGGCGGCGGCACCGATGCCAATCGCGTGATGATCGAGAATCCCTTCGTGTCGCTGCGCTGGATGCTCGACGGCCTGACCGTCGACGGGATTGAAACCCGAGGGCCGGCGGAAATACCGAGCCGCGAAGAGGCGCTTCGCATCTACACGGAAGGAAGCGTCTGGTTTGCACATGATGAAAACCGCAGGGGCCGTCTAATGCCGGGGATGCTGGCCGATCTCGCCGTGCTGAGCGATGATTATTTTACCGTGCCGATTTCTCACATCGCGAAAATCAAGTCGCTGTTGACGATGGTCGGCGGCCGGATCGTTTATGCGGCGGGGCCATTTTCCGATCTCAACGCGGCGCGGCGTTAGTGTCGGCATTTCCAGCGCGAAACGAATGCGCTGCTTAGGAAGATGCAATTAGAACAAAAATAGGCGCCCCCCGCATTCCATCGAGAAATGATCGCGCCTAGAGTTCGCGCGCGTTACATGAAGAGACCTTGGCGTCAGAGGTCCTGAGGGGAAATATGGCGACGTTTCTGGTTATCCTGCACGGCCTCCTGGCGGTTGCGCTGCTCGGCAGCATCACGCATCAGGCGGTCTCGGTCGTCTGGCCTTCGCGAAACAAAATTGGATTCGCCAACGCCTATCGCGGGGTCTCGAGCAGGATTTACGTCAATGCCAACATCGCCCTGTTTATCGTCGTCGCCACTCTCGGCGCTGTGATCTACCCGACCTACCGGGTTTGGGTGCGGACCTATCTCGAAAACGCGCGCCTGTTTTCCGCCGTGGGTTCGTTCGAGGTCAAGGAGCAGTTCATTGCAATCGGTCTTGGCCTGTTGCCGCTCTATTGGCTGGTGTGGCGCCGTCCCGAACCGGCCGGACAGTCCGCGCGCACGGCCGTGACGTTGATGCTTTGCTTCATCGTCTGGTTCGCCTTTATCGTCGGTCACATCCTCAACAACATCAGGGGCTTTTTCGGGCTATGAATAGCAACAACATCGAAAAGCTCGCGCCGGTTTTCTCGGCGGCGTTTGCCCTGGTCTACATCGTGTCGGTCGAACTGAACTGGGCGCTGTTCACCTATCATCCGAAAACCCATCAATGGGGATGGCTCGTGGAGCCCTCCAGAGACGGCCCGACGATGTACTGGTATGGCTGGCTTGTGACTTCGACGCTTGGGGCGACGGCGGTGAGCGTGATAGCGTGGCCACTGTTGAAAAACCGGCCGACGCAATACTGGCTTGGGTGGACAGTTCCGCTGCTCGTCATCATCAGCGTCTTCTACTTGTTTCGCGATTGGTTTCTTCGCTGAAATTCGGAAATAAGTACTCAAGGTATAAGCGTGACAAGAAACTCGCAACGCCGCTTAATGGTTGTCGGCGCCGCTGCTTTGGCAGCGGCCGTGCTTCCATGCCGATCGTCCTATTCAGGACAACTCGATTCCGAGCGGGATGAAGATGTCGGTCTCGCCTTCGTCGGTTCGGCCCGGGAGACCGGAACGCTGGCGCCGATTTCAGGTGTCCAGATCAAGGCCGAGGTGGGCAATCGACGGATCATGGTTCGCACCAATAGCGAAGGCGTTTACAAACTGATTCCGTACTTCGGCGATGAGGTCTCGGGCGACAGTGTCACGATTTCCTGCTCGAAAGACGGCTATGAGACCGTGGACGTCTCCCGGCGAAAGCTGTCGTCGAAAGGGGCCAATGAGCTAATCAACGCAGAGTGCCTGCTGGCGCCCAAGCCCTGAAATATCGCGCGGATCTGTGAAGTCCTTCACAGCGGGGGGCTTCCGCTGCGCCTAGAACAGGGTGCAACCCTCTTTGTATTGGTAGGAGGCGCCCGTGTTCTCGTCAGCCCATAACAGCCCGACAAATCGGGATTCGCAACAGGATTTCTGGCAAGGCTCCTGGCCGTCCATCGTCCGAATTATCATTCTGGAAATTGTGGTGCTGCTCGCGCTGGCGGGCGCATTTGTCTACTATCTGAACTGGTCGTCGGAGGCCGCCGTGTCTGAATTCATGTCAGACGGCAGCCACTCGCTTCAGGCGGTCAAGGACCGGCCGTCCTGTGGCCGCAGCGTCTGACAAGTTCAGGCCGGAGATCGTAGCTGTTTACTGCGCGACCGTCTGGACCACGTTGCCGATGGGACGCGCGCTTGCCACCGGCAGCTTCAGATCCTTGATCAGCGCCTCGTCATATTCGGGCAAGGTCTGCATCGGCGCCTTCGCCTTCATCAGCACGATCTTGTAGCCACCGGCCTTCAGGCGGCGGAGCAATTCGGGCATCGCCTCGGCGGTGTGCTTCTGGAAGTCGTGCATCAGGATGATGCCCTTGCCTTGCTTGTCGAGCTTGGTCATCACGTTCGAGATCACCTGCTCGGGATTCTTGGCGCGGAAGTCGAAGGAGTCGAGGTCGCAGGAAAATATCGCGATGTTGCGCGTTCCGAGATAGGCCATCGCGGCCGGGTTATGCTGCAACTCCGGGAAGCGGAAGAACGGCGCGGGCGCGGTGCCGAGCGCGAACTTGACGGCGCTGTTGCCTTTCTCGATCTCGTCCTTGACCATCTGCTCGGTCAGCTTCTTCGAATTCAGATTGGCATGCGACCAGGTATGGGTGCCGACGGTGTTGCCGGCAGCAGCGACCTGCTTGAGAAGTTCCGGATGATACAGCGCGTGCTTGCCGATCGAGAAGAACACGGCCTTGGTGCACTGGTCGGCGAGCGCCTTGAGCACCGCGGGCGTATTGACGGGCCAGGGACTGTCATCGAAGGTCAGCACGACTTCCTTGTCGCCCAAGAAATCGAACTGCTTGAAGTGCTCGAAGCCGAAGCCCGGCCCGCCCGTGGTATCGATTTCGACCACGCGGGAGACGCCGAGCGCGTCGGGATTGGCGCAGGCCTGTTTCGGCTGCGGCGGAGGAGCGACCGGCGCTTTTTCCGCGATGCTGCCGGTGACCTCGATCGGATCACGGCTGACGGCTGCGAGCTTGGCGGGAGCAGGGGCGGCTTGCGCGGCGGCGATCGCTTGCGGCGCGGCCGAGTGCCGCGCCGTCGGCGAAGTCCAGAACCAACCGCCTGCGGCGAGCAACGTGGCGGCGACCACACTTACCAACATCAGGCCCAACGCGTTACGCATGGTTACTGCTTCCTTAACGCAAAAACTAAAACTCCCGCTGGGTTATTTATGAGAAAGAGTTGTTAACGCTCCCCCAACATTGGGCCATTTCCCGATGTTGCAGCGGCTTGAGTGACTGGCATCACAGACCCGGCCGCAAAGACGGGCATCCAAATGACGATGTCCTTCGCAACGACGTTTCGCCGGGCAGCGGTTGCACTGACGGTTGCCGCGCCGATCTCAGCCCGGGCTGCCGCGCGGTGATGGACCGGGATATTTCTTCAAAATCGAGCGCGGTCGCCGCACGATAGTGCGGCCAAGTGCGTCAACTGACGCGCCGATCGCGTTATTGACATCACGGGCCGAGCGGACTTTCATCCCGGCATTGCAAGGATGAAGGCACGCTCAGATGCTCAAAATCTCCCTTGTGTTTTTGTCGGCGCTGATGGCGGCGCAGGTTCTCGCGATGTCGCACGCCTCGGCCCAGCGAGGTCACGATGCCTGCGCGCGCGATGTCTCGCGTTTCTGCCGCGCCAAGATGAACGACGGCGATTCAGTCGTGCTGGAATGCCTGAAACAGCACCGCGCCCGGCTCAGTAAAGCCTGCGAGAAGGTGCTGACCGAAAACGGGCAGTAGTCCCAACGTCAGGTGCTGCTGCCCGCGGCGGCGGATGCCACCGGCAGCACCTCGTGGGCCGCGCGGTCGGGCGTGTCTTCCTTCCAGCGCACCGAACCGAACGGACGCTCCAGCATGCGGCGGACGCGCACCGGGTCCGGTCCGAGATGGAAATCCATCGCGCTCTGATGCAGCGCGCGTTCGGACTGCGTGGAGCGGCTGCGCTGGCGCAGGTAATCGAACCAGGTCGGGCAATGGTAGCGCTCGGTCCATAGCTCGGGATCGGCGATGTCGCGCGCGATCGACCAGCCATAGGCGCCGTTGCGCTGCCTCGAGAGCTGGACTTCCTGCATGACGTTGTGGAAGGCGCGGGCGTTGTCCTGCGCGACGCGGTATTCGATCTCGACCACCAGCGGTCCGCTGCGCCCGGTCAACGACAACTGCACTTCGGGATCGGCCAGCATCTCGGCGTCCTCGTTGCGCGCGCCGACCCGCGGCATTTTCAGCCAGAAGCCGAGCAGCGGCGAGAGCAGCATCAAGCTTGCTGAAACCAGCAGCGCGGTTTCGACGCCGGCGGCGTCCGTCAGCCGTCCCCAGCCCCAGCTTCCGATCGCGATGCCGCCGGAGATCGAGGCCTGGAAAATCGCCAGCGAACGTCCCGCGACCCAGCGCGGCGCCGAAAGCTGCACACCGATGTTGAACAGGGCGACGGCCAGCATCCACATCGCGCCGGCCACCACGAGGGCGGCTGCGGTCAGCACCGGTTCATGGCTCAGCGCGACCGCGGCGATGGCGCCGCCCATCGACAGCGCGCAGGCGCGGACCGCGGCCTCGCCGCTCAGACGTTTGCGCACTTCGCTGATGTTGAGCGCGCCGATCACCGCGCCCATGCCGAAGGCCCCTAACATGATGCCGTAGGTCTGTGCGCCGCCGTGCAGGAGGTCGCGCACCACCAGCGGCATCAGTGCCGATATGGAGCCGCCGATCAGGCCGGTCACGAGCGTGCGCGCGAGCACGATCTTGATCGACGGGGAGTTGGCGATGTAGCGCACGCCGGAGACGATCGCGCGGTTCAGGCGTTCGCGCGGCAGCCGCGACGGTTCGCTCTCGCGGCGCCAGATAAACAGCGCCACCGCCAGCGGAATGTAGAGGAAGGCATTGGCGGCGAACGCCGCCACCGCGCCCGCGGTTGCGACGACGATGCCGCCGATTGCCGGTCCGAAGCTGCGCGCGATGTTGTAGCTGATGCCGTTCAGCGCCACGGCGGCCGGCAGCATGTCGGCCGGCACCTGTTCGCTGACCGACGATTGCCAGGCCGGACCGAACAGCGCCATGCCGCTGCCGACGACGAAGCACAATGCCAGCAGGCTGTTCGGCGTCATGAGGCCGAGCCACGCCAGCGCGGTCAGCGCGGTTGCGCCCACGAGCGCGATCGACAGTGAAATCAGCGAGACGATGCGGCGGTCATACATGTCGGCGATGGCGCCGGCAGGCATCGCAATCAGCATCACCGGCAGCATCAGCGCGGTCTGCACCAGCGCGACCTTGTCGGCGGACGGGGTCATCTGGGTCATCGCCCAGGCAGCGCCGACGGCCTGGATCAACAGGCCGAGATTGGACAACAGGCTCGCCGACCAGATCCGCCGGAACGCGAGATGCCGCAGCGGCGCTGAGATACCGTCGGTGGCAAACATCGGGCGCTTTGGCTGTTCGGTCATGACGTCTTCCGTTGCGGCCGGCTTGATTCCCTCAAGCAGCAGTGATGCCTGCTCTCCTCGGTGCCTGTCCAGTAGCGGCCGGGATAAGGCCCTGTTTTGCCGGGGCAAACAATTGGGGCCGTCACAATTTGTGGAGCTCCGGCTCGCTAGCCGGTGCCTTCATGGCGCCCGGATTTTGGAGCTGATATGGTCGAAATGCGGACGGGCTGAACCCGCCTGTCATAGTTGCGAGGACGACATCCGTGAGCATCGCCGAAGCCTGGGACACCCCGGCCACGCGCCGGCGACTGGTTCCTCCGAGCCCCCCGCGGGCGCCGGAGAGCATGACCATGCTCCAGCGGCTGGCGGCGATGCGCGAAAGCGCGATCGGAACCTGGGGTCAGCGCGCCTATGAGGACGACGTTGTCCGCGGCCGCTTCTTTCTGCATTCGAGCTTTATTCTCAATACGCCGGATGCGATCCGCCATGTGCTGGTCGACAATTACGAGAATTATTCGCGCACGCCGGCCGGGTTCCGCGTGCTGCGTCCGATGCTGGGCGAGGGCCTCTTGATCGCCGAGGGCCGGGCCTGGAAACATCAGCGTCGCACGCTGGCGCCGGCCTTTACGCCGCGCGCGGTCGGAACGCTCGTCCCGCACATGGTCGCGGTCACCGACGAGACGATCGCGAACCTGCGGCGCATCAGCAATGGTCCCGTCGATCTGCGCGAGACCATGCAGCGCATGACGCTCGAGATCGCCGGCCGCACCATGTTTTCGTTCGGCATGGAGCGCCACGGCGCGACCTTGCGCGACTTCGTGATGGAATATGGCGACCGGCTGGCGCGGCCGCATTTTCTCGATCTGGTATTGCCGTTGAATTGGCCCGCGCCGCGGGATTTTTCGCGGGCGCGCTTCCGCAAGCGATGGACCCAGTTTATCGGCCAGCTGATGGCGGAGCGCCGCGCCGCCGGAAAGCTGCAGGGCGCGCCGGCACGCGATCTGTTCGATCTGATGGAAACGGCGCGCGACCCTGAAACCAGCGAGGCGTTCAGCGACGCGCAGCTCGGCGATCAGGTCGCGACCATGATTCTCGCCGGCCACGAGACCACCGCCACGGCGCTGTTCTGGTCGTTGTATCTGCTGGCGCTCGATCCGGTCGCGCAGGAACAGCTCGCAGCCGAGGCGCGGCAGGTGCAGGCCGACGGCGAGGCGGCTCTCGATCGGCTGAAGTTCACCCGCGCCGTGGTCGACGAAACCATGCGGCTTTACCCGCCCGCGTTTCTGATCGCGCGTTCGGCGCTGGGGGCCGATGAGGTCGCGGGCATGCCGATCGCAAAAAATGACGTGATCCTGATCGCGCCATGGCTGCTGCATCGCCATGAAAAACTCTGGCGCGATCCGAATGCGTTCGTGCCCGAACGTTTCCTGGCTCCGGCGCCGCCGCCCGACCGCTTCGCCTACCTGCCGTTCGGCGCCGGCCCGCGGGTGTGCATCGGCGCCCACTTCGCGCTGGTGGAAGCGACATTGGCGCTGGCCCGGATCATCGCAGCGTTCCGCGTCACGCTTCTGGACAAGGATCCCATCATGCCCATGGGGGTGGTCACGACGCAGCCGGACCGCTCGCCGAGGTTCCAGATCACGCCGCGCTAGTACCGCCGATCTGAAGTCCCTGCACCGCAAGCGGCGAGCTCGATCAGGGACTTCAGATCGGCAAAGCGGTACTGGATTCAATAAGTTTGCTAGTGCCCATGACTTTCCGAGGTTCGTGAAAGTGGGTGTTGCGATGGAGCACGAACTTCGGAATTGAACCGCCACACTGAAGCGGCTTGCGCGCGCGTCCGGAAAGCCTAGATAGGGCCGAAGCCATGAGCGAATTGAAGGCCCAGTTTTCGGTGTTGAAGCAGACCGCCGATCCGGCGGTCGCGGATGCGATCGCGCGTCTCATCGAGAACGGCGAGGATCACGAACTCAACCGCGTCAACGTTCTGGAATTTTCGCGAGCCAACGGCCTCGACGAGGAGCAGGCGATCTCGGGGTTCCTGCACGCCTCGCGGCTCGGCCTGTTCGATCTGACCTGGAACGTGCTGTGCCCCGGATGCAGCGGCGTACTCGATGCCTATGACACGCTGAAGTCACTGCGCAGCGAGGACTACCATTGCGGTCTATGCGCCTGCGGCTATGAGCCTTCCGTCGACGAGCAGGTGGAAGTCGCCTTCACGGTCAGTCCCAAGATCAGGCGGATTGCCGCCCACGATCCGAACACCTTGCCGCTGTGGGAATACTACAAGCAGGTGTTCTGGAGTTCCGGCATCGATCTCAACAAGGAGTTCTTCACCGCGCTGACCGACAAGGCGACGATCGATTCGCTGGAGCTGCCGGCCGGCGAGCGGGCCGTATTGTCGCTGCAACTGCCGCCGCAATTCGTCATCGCGTTCGAACCGGTGACACATTCGGCGCATTTCATCGACGTGCAGGGCGAGCCGACAAAAGAACGCCAGCAGTTGTCGCTGGTCTACAACAAGTCGCATCCGCCGACCGGGTCGATCACGCTGCGTCCGGGCCCGTTGCGGCTTTCAATCGATAATCAGGCCGGCGTGCGGACGCTGCCGACGGTTTTCATCGCGGCGGACGAGCTGCATGAGTTGCTCGGCAAGCGCCGGCCGTTTCTTACCGCCAAGCGGATGTTGTCCAACCAGACCTTCCGAGACGTCTTCAAGGCCGACAATCTCCACATCGATCAGCGACTGAAGATCACCTCACTCACCTTCCTGTTCACCGACCTGAAGGGTTCGACCGCGCTCTACG
The DNA here is from genome assembly GCA_963706265.1 of uncultured Alphaproteobacteria bacterium. Taxonomy (GTDB): domain Bacteria; phylum Pseudomonadota; class Alphaproteobacteria; order Rhizobiales; family Xanthobacteraceae; genus Bradyrhizobium. The sequence goes on from CAVPLO010000001.1 coordinate 611,688, forward strand.
AGCGCGTCGGCGATCTTGCCGCCTTCGATCTGGTGCGCGCCCATTTCCGGGCGCTGCTCGAGATCATTGCATCGGAGAAGGGCGCGGTGGTGAAGACCATCGGCGACGCCGTGATGGCGACCTTCATCAAGCCGGAGCATGCGATTGCCGCGGGCTTGCGGATGCGCGCGGCGATGGATGCGCTCAACGCCGAGCGCGGTACCGGCGATCTCGTGGTCAAGATCGGCATTCACGAAGGCCCCTGCCTTGCGGTCATGCTCAACGAACGGCAGGATTATTTCGGCCAGACCGTCAACATCGCGGCGCGGGTTCAGGGTCTTGCGACCTCGCAATCGATCCACGTCACCGGCGGCGTGGTCGAGACGCCCGAGGTATTGGCGATGCTGCAAAAACAGGCGATCGAGCCGATCCAGAAGCGGGCGGCGTTGCGCGGGATCGCCGACAAGGTTCTGGTGTACGAAATACCCTGAGGGTGTACGAAACGCCCTGAGATGGACTAATCGTAATCTGCGCGGGGCCCGATTTCGGATTGCGCGCGCCGGCTTTGGGCTCCATATGTGGTAATGAACCGCCCTCTTCGGCGGCAAGGTTTCACACGACCCCGGAAGGAAATGATGCTCGACGGGCTACGCCAATTCATCGCAGAGGTTATTTCTCCCGTCCATGAACCCCGCGATTTCGACGACACCGATTATCGCCTGGCCGCGACCGCGCTGCTCATCCACGTCATTTCGCTCGACGGCGAACCCTCCGAGGCCGAAAAGCGCAAGCTTCACGGCCTGATCGAAAGCAGCTTCGCGCTCGATCGAGGGATGGCCGACAAGCTGATCGCGTCCGCAACCCTGGTCGAAGGCGAGGCCGTCGACCTCTATCATTTCACCAGCGTGATCATGCGCTCGGTCGACGAGGCCGGGCGGTTGCGCATCGTCGAGATGATGTGGGAAATGGTCTATGCCGACGGTCAGGTCAGCGAGTTCGAGGACAACGTGGTCTGGCGCGCTGCCGATTTATTGGCCGTATCCTCGCGCGACCGGATCGATCTCAAGCACCGCATCGCCGCCAAACACTCCGCGCCGGTTTCGGGCAGCTAGTGGAGTGGATTTGACATTCGCTCCCCGCCTGGCCGCGAGTTCGCCAAGCGAATGTCAAATCCTAAACTCCACTAGGAACATATATTTGCTAGTGGTCCTTTGATTCTAACATTCGCAAAAGTGACTGCTGAGAAGGGATGCGAATGTTAGAATCGGACCACTAGTGACTGACTGCACCATCCGTGCATGTCGCCAACATGTTCGCGGGTTTGCCTGCCTCCACATAAAAATCATTTTAATGTCGCCGGTGCCGCATGGCGGCGGATTGCTGCGTGTTTCTGGCCGCGTCTCATTTCTGCCTGATGGGAGCCCGCGGTAGGATCGAAATACTTGCACACGGCCAGTATCCCGCCTAAGGCGTATGCTTGTCGGGTGGGTATTTATCTGCGGGCAAGAAAATCGTGACTGAGCGGGTGACGCTGATTACGGGTGCGTCGGCGGGGATTGGCGCCGAGTTGGTGCGCGTCTTTGCTGCCAACGGCCATCGCGTCGCGATGGTGGCGCGGCGATCGGACCGGCTGCGGGCGCTGGCCGCGGAAATCGCGGCCAAAGGCTGGGCTGCCCCGATCGCGATCCCCTGCGATCTCGAACAGGCAGATGCCGGCGACAAGGTCGCCGCCGCTTTGGCCGCCGCGGAGGTCGAAGTCGAATTCGTCGTCAACAATGCCGGCTTCGGTTTGTTCGGCCGCGCCATCGAGCTCGACCGCAACGAGCAGCTTGGGATGATCGCGGTGAACATCCGCGCCCTGACCGATCTGTCGCTGCGGTTTGCCGATCAACTGATCCGAAACCGCGGCGGGATCCTCAACGTCGCATCCATCGCCGGCTTCCTGCCGGGACCGGGCATGGCGGTGTATTACGCTTCCAAGGCCTATGTGCTGTCGTTCACCGAGGCGCTGCGCGGGGAGCTCGGACCCCGTGGCGTCCGCGTCACCGCGCTTTGCCCGGGGCCGGTCCCGTCCGAATTTCAGACCCGCGCCGGCTTCGAGCCCGGGTTTGATTCGGCCGTGCTCAACGTTTCCTCCGCGCGCGTCGCCGAAGAAGCCTATCGCGGCCTGATGGCCAACCGGCGCGCGGTGCTGCCCGGCCTCGGCATCAAGATCGTGCCGTTCATGTTGCGGCTGTTCCCGCGCGGATTCATCCTGTCGGCCGTGGCCCGCTTTCAGACGCGCCACCGCTGAAGAAGCCGGCGCCAACTCACCTGAAATTAACGATCTGTTGGGTATGCTCGCAGGCTTGCTGAAGAGAAGGATCAATGTCGCCTTCCGCCAAAATCGGTCTTGTGCGTGATGCCACATCGGTCGTGGCGGGACCTCGGTTGGCGTCGCCCTCCCTTCTGCCGGTGCTGATCGTCCTGCACCAGGAAACCTCGACACCGGGCCGCATCGGCAACGCGCTGCGGGCGCTTGGCTATCCGCTCGACATCCGGCGTCCGCGCTTTGGCGACCCATTGCCGGAAACGCTTTCAGCGCACGCCGGCGCCGTCATTTTCGGCGGCCCGATGAGCGCCAACGACCCGGATGACTATGTGCGCCGCGAGATCGACTGGATCGCGGTCCCGCTGCTCGAACAGCGGCCGTTTCTCGGAATCTGTCTCGGTGCGCAGATGCTCGCGATGCATCTCGGTGGCCGTGTGGCGCCGCATGCCCACGGCCGCGTCGAGATGGGCTATTACCCGATCCGCCCCACGCCAGCTGGATTGATGATCTCGCCGCGTTGGCCCGACCAGGTCTATCACTGGCACCGCGAAGGATTTGAACTTCCCGCGTGCAGCGAACTGCTGGCCGAAGGCGGCGACTTCCCCAGGCAGGCATTCCGTTTCGGGCATGCCTTCGGCTTTCAATTCCATCCCGACGCGACCTACGCGATGATGTGCCGCTGGACCACCTGCGGCGGCGACCGCCTCGATATGCCGGGCGCCTATCCACGCGACCAGCATTTCGCCGGACGCGCCTGTTATGACGTCGTCGAGCGTGCCTGGCTGAAACATTTTCTCGATGGCTGGCTGAGTCGCGTGCCGGAAGTGGTGATGGCGGAAGCGGCGGAGTAGCGCGGGACGATCAGCCCGTCTTCGCTGCGGGTTGGCTCGCCTAGGCCCGCCGTCGCCCTTCGGGCTATGGCGTGGCAGCCCTCGCTCACTTCGCTACGAGAGACTTTCCGGGCTTGCCCAGCCGAAGCTCGCGAAGTTTTCGGAAGATAACGCCCGTCTTCGCTCTTCGAGCTTCGGCGTGGCAGCCTTCGCTACGAAATGGCTTGCCTAGCCGAAGCAGGCGTAGCCTGCGAAGGCTGGTGGAGCCAGGCGGGATCGAACCGCCGACCTCGTCATTGCGAACGACGCGCTCTCCCAGCTGAGCTATGGCCCCATTCAGCTAGCGGTCAAAAGCCTCGAAACCGCCAGCAATCGGCGTCATTTACAGTCCGCGCCAAGGCCAAGTCAAGAACGGCGAAATCGTTGTTTTTTCGGCGCTGGTACCGCCGATCTGAAGTCCCTGCACTGCAGGCGGCGAGCTCGATCAGGGACTTCAGATCGACAAAGCGGTACTAGATTCAATAAGTTTGCTAGTTCCCATGACTTTCCGAAGTTCGTGAAAGTGGGTGCTGCGATGGAGCACGAACTTCGGAAAGTGGGCACTAGCCGGGAACTTCCCTTGTTTGCCCCTGACGGAACCGATATTTAGCGAGGGCCCAATCCCGCCTACCACCTTTGCGAGCAGTCCCACCATGCGTGCCGTTCTCGACATCATTCTCATCGTTCTGGATCTTTACGTCTGGTTGTTGATCGCTGCCGCCATTCTATCCTGGCTGATCGCCTTCAACGTCGTGAACACGCGCAATCAGCTCGTGTCGGCTATTGCAGAGTTTCTGTATCGGATCACCGAGCCGCTGCTGGCGCCGATCCGTTCCTTCATGCCCAACCTCGGCGGGCTCGATATCTCGCCGATCATCCTGATCCTGATCATCTACTTCATCGAGCGCGTGATTCAGTATTATATCTATCCAAACGTTTTCTGATCGCGTGAACGAATGACGGCGCAGATCATCGATGGAAAACGTATTGCTTCCGAGCTGCGTGCCCGCGTCGCTGACGAGGTGGCGCTGGTCAAACGCGAAAGTTCGCTGACGCCGGGGCTCGCGGTCGTGCTGGTCGGCCACGATCCCGCGAGCCAGGTCTATGTCCGCTCCAAGCACAAGCAATCGCAGGAAGCCGGCATGGCGTCCTTCGAGCACGTGCTGCCGGAGGATGTCGGAGAGGCCGACTTGCTGGCGCTGATCGCGCGGCTCAACCGCGATCCGCTGGTGCACGGCATTCTGGTGCAATTGCCGTTGCCGAAAACCCTGAGCACCGAAGCCGTCATCAATGCGATCGACCCGGCCAAGGATGTCGACGGGCTGCATCCGAACAATGCCGGCCGGCTCGCCGCCGGATTTGCCGCGCTCTCGCCCTGCACGCCGCTCGGCTGCATCATCCTGAGCAAGAGCGTGCATGCCTCGCTCGAGGGCATGAATGCGATCGTGATCGGCCGCTCCAACCTGGTCGGCCGTCCGCTGGTGCAATTGCTGCTCAATGAGAATGCCACGGTAACGATCGCGCATTCGCGCTCGCGCGACCTGAAAGCACTCTGCGCCCGCGCCGATCTGGTCTACGCCGCCGTGGGCCGCCCCGAAATGGTGCGCGGCGACTGGATCAAGCCGGGCGCGACCGTGATCGATGTCGGGATCAACCGGCTGTCCGATGCCGACGGCAAAACCCGTCTCGTCGGCGACGTCGCTTTCACCGAGGTCCGCGAAGTTGCGGGCGCGATCACGCCGGTGCCGGGCGGCGTCGGCCAGATGACCGTGGCCTGTCTTCTCGTCAATACGTTACGCGCGGCCTGCGCGATTGAGGGCTTGCCGAAGCCTGGGGTGTGAGTTTCTCGTCGTCCCGGCCAAGCGCGTTCTTGCGAGCGCAGAGCCGGGACCCATACCGCGGAATCTCTGAAAGCGGCAGGCTGACAATGTCCTGAGCACCACGAGGGCCTGTGGTTATGGGTTCCGGGTTCGCGCTACGCGCGCCCCGGAACGACGGAGAAACTATTTCCCCTTCGCCCGCGCGATGCCCTCGGCGATCAACCGGTGCGCATCTTCGGCGCCGCCCCACCGCAACACCTTCACCCATTTGCCGGGTTCGAGATCCTTGTAGTGCTCGAAGAAGTGCTGGATCTGCTGCAAGGTGATTTCAGGCAGGTCGCTATAGGTCTTCACCTTGTCGTAGCGCTGCGTCAGCTTCGACGACGGCACCGCGATGATCTTCTCGTCGCCGCCGGCTTCGTCTTCCATCAACAGCACGCCGACCGGCCGCACGCTCATGACCGCACCTGGAACGATGGCGCGGGTATTGGCGACCAGCACGTCGCAGGGATCGCCGTCGTTGGAGAGCGTGTGCGGAATGAAGCCGTAATTGCCGGGATAGCGCATCGCGGTGTACAGGAACCGGTCCACGACCAGCGTGCCGGCTTCCTTGTCCAATTCATACTTGATCGGCTCGCCCCCGACCGGCACTTCGATGATGACATTGACCTCGCGCGGGGGATCGACGCCGATCGGGATCGCTTCAACGCGCATGAATGGCTCCGTGACCTGGAATGTCTTTGTTCGTCACACGTGTCATACGCGGGCTTGGCCCGCGTATCCATCACACTTCGTGCGAACATCTTTCGGCAATGACGGCTGAATTGCGCCGACGATGAAGTCAGCTCTCAATTCGTCCAGGCGAAGGCGACCTTGTCGAGCGACTTGGGCCCGAACTTCTCCGAGGAGCGCGCCACCATGCGGCCGCCCAGCGCGCGGTAGAATTCGGTGGCCGCTTCGTTATCGGAAAGCGCCCAGATCACCATGCTCTTCAGGCCGCTTTGCACGAGGTCACGCCGGGCAGCCGAAAACAGCCGGCGGCCGAAGCCAAGGCCCTGAAATTCGGGGCGCAGGTAAAGCTCGTAAATCTCGCCTTCGAAATGCAGGCTGCGGGCCCGGTTACGCCCGTAATTGGCATAGCCGGCGACTTTGTCGCTGAACACGAGCACGCTGACACGGCTGCCTTTGCGGATCGCCGAATCCCACCAATGCGGGCCACGGCGGTTGATCAGTTTCTCCAGCTCAGCGCCGGGAATGATGCCCTGATAGGCCGCGCGCCACGCTTCGTCATGGGTGGACGCCACCGCAGCCGCATCAGCAGCCTTGGCCGGTCGGACCTCGATCAGGGTTGTGCTCATGATCCGATCAAAGCAAGTCGGCGGGCTGGCTTCAAGGTCTATCGTTAATTATCGGTTAACCTGTGGATTTTCTGCATCACTTGGTAACTGTACCGAAAGCGGACAGGTAAAAGGCATTTGGGGCTGCGTTTTGCGGAATGGACGGCCTGCTGGCGCCGCCCATTTGACGTTCCTGCACCGCAAGCGGCAAATTTCCGTCCAGGACGCCAAATGGAAAAGCGGCACTGGAATCAATAGGCTTGCTAGTGTCCCGATTCCGAAGTTCGCATCTGAAGTCGCCGCGATATCGTGCGAACTTCGGAATCGGAGCACTAAAGGTTCTTAACGTTGACCATCACAGTACGAGGCGCAGAATTTGATTCGCCGTGAACGATTTCCGGCATCTCGCTTGCTACGCGGTCATGGGGGCTTGATGCTGTCGCTCAAGGCTTTTTTGGTGCCGGTGCTGTTGACAACTCTGTGGACGGCAAACGCCGCCGCAGCAGGCGGCTTCGGCCCGCAGGGGGCGGAAGGCGAACCCAATCGTGCGCAAGCCTGGCTGGTGCCGTCGTCCGATCCGGGCGTGGCATCGCATGCCCTGCTGTTCAGGCCGCCGGGCGAGGGGCCGTTTCGCCTGGCGGTAATTGCGCATGCATCGACCCAGAATGTGCTGCTTCGTGCGCAAATGCCGCAACCCCAATACCGGCCGCTGGCCGCGCTTCTGGTGGCACGCGATTATGCCGTGCTGGTGCCCGAACGTCCCGGCCACGGCGCAACCGGCGGCCAATATCTGGAAGACCAGCACGGCTGCGACGAGGCCGACTATGCCCGTTCGGGGCGCGTCACTGCGGAAGAAATATCCGCAGCCCTGACCTATTTGCGCGGGCAACCTTTTATCCGGCACGACGGCGCATTGGTCGTCGGACATTCCGCCGGCGGTTGGGGAGCGCTGGCGCTCGCCAACGCCGATCCGACTGAGGTCTCCTCCATCATCGTTTTCGCGGCCGGCCGCGGCGGTCATGCCAACGGCTTTCCCAACCAGATTTGCGCCCCGCACACGCTGTTGGCGGCGGCCGGCGAATTCGCCCATGGCGCCCGCGTCCCTGTCAGTTGGCTGGTCGCCGCCAATGACAGCTATTTCCCGCCGGACTTCTCGCGAAAACTCGCGGATGCGTTTCGCGCCGGCGGCGGCAAGGTCGATTTTCGTGTGCTGCCCGCCTATGACGGCGAAGGCCACTGGATGGCCGAGACCGAGAATGGCGTCAAATTCGCGGCATCCGAACTCGATCGCGCGCTGAAGGGGTTGTCGCCACCACCGTCGGCGCGGGCGAAAAAGCCATGACGATCTACTTGATCGTCAAATATCTGCACGTCCTCGGCGCTGTCGTGATTCTGGGAACGGGCAGCGGAATTGCGTTTTTCATGGTGATGGCTCACCGCAGCGGAGATGCGGCCTTTATTGCGCGCACGGCCGCAGTGGTCGTGATCGCCGATATGATATTCACGCTGAGCGCGGTGATTCTGCAGCCGATCAGCGGTGGGGTATTGATGGCGCTGAACGGCATCGGCTTTCAGGAGCGTTGGCTCATCGCCTCGCTCTTGCTCTATGCGCTCGCCGGCCTGTTCTGGATTCCCGTGGTTTTCATGCAGATCGAGATGCGAAACCTGGCGCGTGCGGCCACCGAACGCCGTGAGCCATTGCCGGCGCGCTATCTCACGCTGTTTCGCCGCTGGCTGGTGTTCGGCATTCCCGGCTTTGGTTCGGTCATGACCATTCTCTGGCTGATGATCGCCAAGCCGGACTTTTAAAACTGGCCGGGTAATGCCGAAACATGGATAGTTCGAGGAAAATCCTGGTCCTTGGTGCATCCGGCCTGATCGGACGCTTCATCACCGAGGACCTGCGCCAACGAGGCTTCGCTGTGGTCGCGGTCGCGCGACAATTTGCCATCGCGCAGGTTTCGCAGGCGCTCGATCTCGAAAGGCCCCTTCTGGCGATGGATGCGACCGCACTGGCGCGCCTGCTTGGCGAACATGCGATCGATGTCGTCGTCAATTGCCTCGGCGTGTTACAGGATGGGCCAGGAAGCGACGTCCGCGCGGTACATCGCGACTTTGTCGAGCGCCTGCTGCAGGCGATCAAGACCAGCGGCCGCCCTATTCGTCTGATTCATTTTTCGATTCCGGGTTTGGCGAAGGATGATCACACCGCTTTCAGCGCCACCAAGCGCGAAGGCGAGCAGATGATCGCAGCCTCCGGCATTTGCTACGCGATCCTCCGGCCCGGTTTTGTCATCGCGCCTGCTGCCTTCGGTGGCAGCGCCATGATCCGTGCCTTCGCGGCGTTGCCGTTCGCGCTTCCGGAAACCGAATCCGCAAGGCCGTTCCAGCCGGTGATGATTGAAGACGTGGCGGCAACGGTGGCTTGGCTCGCCTCGCGCGACATCGAGGACAGTAGCCTGTCCGGCGTGACCTGGGATCTGATGCAGAAGAATCCGCTCACATTGGGAGAAGTGATCTCTTCGTTTCGCGGCGCGTTCGGCACCCGCGACTGGCTCTCCATCCGGTTGCCCGGCTTCCTGCTCGATGTCGGCGTGAAATTGGCCGATCTCGCAGGCTGGCTTGGCTGGAAATCGCCGATGCGCCATACGGCCGTTGCCGAGTTGCGCCGCGGCGTGACCGGCGATCCCTCGGCATGGATCAGCGCAACCGGCATCGTGCCGACTGAGCTCGGCGGCACGGCGCCGCATGCAGCGACCATTCAGGACAAATGGTTCGCGCGGCTTTATCTGATCAAGGCGCTGGTGCTCATGAGCCTCGTCGTGTTCTGGACCGTCTCCGGCTTCATCGCGCTGTTCGTTTCCTATGACGCCGCGGCCGGCATTTTGAGTTCGCACCGTCTTTCCGCCGTCTCTGGTTGGGCCGATCACGGTCCTCACCAGCCTGATGGATATCGGCGTTGGCGTTTTGATTGCGTTCCGCCGTACTTGCGCCATCGGGCTGATCTGGGGAATTCTGGCATCGCTCGGGTATATGGCGGGGGCGGCGATCCTGACGCCGGATCTCTGGATCGAGCCGCTCGGCGCGCTGGTCAAGACCGGGCCTGCCATCGTGCTCATGCTGGTCGCGCTGGCCACATTGGATAACCGGTAGCGTTTGCAAGCGAAGTGGACGCCGGTTCGCGTGAAAAAACGCGTCAGGAATGGAGACGAACGAAGTGAGCGGCATGTGGCCCGACGACGACGTGATCCTCTATGACGGCGTCTGCATATTCTGCTCGCGCTGGATTCGTTTCGTCGCCTCTCGCGACGACGCAAAACGTTTTCGTTTTACCCAGATCCAGTCGCCCTACGGCACGCGCCTGGCGCAGGCTTTCGGCATTGATCCCGATGATCCCGACACCAACGCCGTCATCCATGGCGGCGTCGCCTGGTTCAAATCCGACGCGGCCTTGACCGTGCTTTCACATCTGCCCGGTTGGGGGTGGACGCGCGCTGTTGTTTGCTGTGCCGAAGCCGCTGCGAAACGCGGTCTACAATCTCGTCGCGAAAAATCGCTACCGGATTTTCGGAAAGTACGAGGCGTGCTTTGTGCCGGATGCGGATATGCGGGCGAGGGTGCTGGAGTGACGCCGAATGCGTCATCCGGGCGATGCAGAACATCGAGCCGGGATCTCGATTCCGGGTCTGGTGCTTACGCACCTCCCGGAATGACGAGCTTGAACCGTATCACCTCTTTCGCCGCCCGCTCTCCCGAATCCTGCGCGCCGTGGGCGGTGGAGAAGAAGTTCGGCGAGGTGGCCTCTCCGGCAAAGAACAGGCGGCCATCGACAGGCGCGGCGAGCACGGCGCGCTTTGCCGGCGTGTCCCGGCAGCGCATGTGAATAGGAGCCGCGGGCAAACGGATCGTGCGCCCAGCGCGATTCCTTCAGCGGCCTCAGCCTGCGGCGAAAATCGTTGCCGAGAAACGAGACGATCTCGTCGATCGAGTGCGCTGCGATGGCGCCATCGCCCGCGTCTTCCAGCGCCTGCGCAAACCGGCCGCCGAAAAAGCCCTCGATGCAGGGTTGGCCGAACGGGCGCAGATGATAGGTCCCCATCTCGGTGCGCATGGTGGCGCCGCGCAGGTTGCCGTCAACCGGCAACAGATCCGGTTCGTCGAGCGCCAGCATCACCTTGTCGGCAAGACCCAGCGGCAGGCCGCGCGCGGCATCGACTTTTTCCGGCAGCGCGGGAAAAAAGCGGATCGCTTCATCCGCAATCAGATTGGTCGGCACGGTAACGATCACCTTGTCCGCGGTAAGCGTGCCTTGCGAGGTCTCGATGCGCAGCCGCTTACGGGTGTGATCGATCAGCGTCACCGCGCAATTGAGCGCGAGCGGCAGCGATGCGCCATAGGCTTCCATCAGCGCGCCGTAGCCGCGGCGAACCCGCCAGTTGAGGCTGCTGTCTTCATAGGCGTCGAAATCGAGGATCGACAGGGAATCGGTCTCGCAGCCGTTGATGTAGCTCGAGATCGCATCGATCATCGGATTCCAGCGGTTGCCTTTCTCCAGATAGAGACTGGCCGGGTGATCGATCGCCGCCTCGTCGCCGCCTGTTCCAGCCGGTCGAAAAATTCATCGAGTGAGCGGATGAAATCGTCACGATCTTCCGGCGGGAACGCCTTGCCCCAGGCGCGCTCGCGCCACGGCGGCAGCTTGCGGTCGATCTCGAAATCAAGCGCTTCGGCGATTTTGACGAAGGCGTTGCTGGTCGGCGGAATGCAGCCAGCCGCAGCCGAGGTCGAAGGTAACGCCGGGCGCAGCCATGATGGTGTGGCCGCGGCCGCCGACGCGGTCGCGTGCTTCCAGCACGATCACGGAAAGGCCGGAGCGCTCCAGCGCATGCGCGGCGCCAAGGCCCGCGGCGCCCGCGCCGATGATCGCGACATCGATGGACGAGGGGAGGGACATGTGTATGGCGAATGGTGAGTAGCGGAATGGCGAGTAGGGTACTAGGAAAGACGAATGCCAGGACGGGATACGCCCGCTATTCGCTACTCCCTATTCGCTATTCGCCTCTCTTACGCCACCGCCTGCTTGGCCTTTTCGGCGCGCTTGCGGTCGTTGGCGTCGAGGAATTTCTTGCGCAGGCGGATCGACTTCGGCGTCACCTCGACCAGCTCGTCGTCCTCGATATAGGCCAGCGCCTTTTCCAGCGTCATCTTGATCGGCGGGGTCAGGCGCACCGCTTCGTCCTTGGACGTGGTGCGGATGTTGGTGAGCTGCTTGCCCTTGAGCACGTTGATTTCGAGATCGTTGTCGCGGGTGTGCTCGCCGACGATCATGCCCTTGTAGACCTTCCAGCCCGGCTCGATCATCATCGGCCCGCGGTCTTCCAGCTTGAACATCGCATAGGCCACCGCTTCGCCCTGATCGTTGGAGATCAGGACGCCGTTGCGGCGGCCCTGGATTTCGCCCTTGTAGGGCGCGTATCCATGGAACAGGCGGTTCATGACCGCGGTGCCGCGGGTGTCGGTCAGCAGTTCGCCCTGATAGCCGATCAGGCCGCGGGTCGGCGCGTAGAACACCAGCCGCAGGCGATGGCCGCCGGAGGGGCGCATCTCGATCATCTCGGCCTTGCGTTCGCTCATCTTCTGCACGACGACGCCGGAATGCTCCTCGTCGACGTCGATCACGACTTCCTCGATCGGCTCCTGCCAATCGCCGGTGGCATCGTCCTTCTTCAGCACGACGCGCGGACGCGACACCGAGAGCTCGAAGCCTTCGCGGCGCATGGTCTCGATCAGGATCGCCGAGCTGCAATTCGCCGCGGCCCGACGACTTCCATCGCGTCCTTGTCGTCGGCTTCCGTAACCGCAGCGCGACATTGCCTTCGGCTTCGCGCAGCAGGCGGTCGCGGATCATGCGGCTCGTGACCTTGTCGCCTTCGGTGCCGGCCAGCGGCGAGTTGTTGACGACGAAACGTCATCGCCAGGGTCGGCGGATCGATCGGCTGCGCCTGTCGATCGGCGTTTCGACGGTGGGATCGCAGATGGTGTCGGCGACGGTGCCGTTCGGCAGGCCGGCGATGGCGACGATGTCGCCGGCTTCGGCTTCCTCCAGCGGCGTGCGCTCGATGCCGCGGAAAGCCAGCATCTTGGTGATGCGACCGGTCTCGATCAGCTTGCCGTCACCGCTCAGCACCTTGACCGCCTGGTTCGGCTTGATCGAGCCCGACGTGATGCGGCCGGTGATGATGCGGCCGAGATAGGGGTTGGCTTCCAGAATGGTGCCGATCATGCGGAACGGCCCTTCCTCGACCGTCGGAGGCTGCGACGTGGCTGCAGGATCAGGTCGAACAGCGGCTGCATGCCGTCATCGTGCGAACCTTCCGAGCTCGTCTGCCATCCAGCCCTGCTTGGCCGAGCCGTAGAGAATCGGAAAATCGAGCTGCTCTTCGCTGGCGTCGAGCGCCGCGAACAGATCGAACACTTCGTTGATGACTTCGGTCGGCCGCGCGTCGGACCGGTCGACCTTGTTGATGACGACGATCGGCTTCAGACCCAACCTTGCAGCGCCTTGGACACCACGAACTTGGTCTGCGGCAGCGGACCTTCGGCGGCGTCGACCAGCACCAGCGCGCCGTCCACCATGTTGAGGATGCGCTCGACCTCGCCGCCGAAATCGGCGTGGCCCGGCGTGTCGACGATGTTGATGCGGGTATCCTTCCACTGCACCGAGGCGGCCTTGGCCAGGATGGTGATGCCGCGCTCGCGCTCCAGGTCGTTGGAATCCATCGCGCGTTCGACCACGCGCTGGTTGTCGCGGAAGGCGCCGGACTGCTGCAGCAGGCGGTCGACCAGCGTGGTCTTGCCGTGGTCGACGTGGGCGATGATGGCGACGTTACGAAGGTTCATTTTTGCTTCTTCTGCGTCAGACAATAAGGGAGCGCGATCTCACCGGAAAACCGGGACCCACTTTTCCGGACCACGCTCGAAAACCCTGTTGAGGTGGGCGCTTCGGCGCCCAAAAAGGAAGCCCGGCCAAAAGGACCGGGCACGCCTTACTCGTTGCGGCGCAATATAGTCAGGAATTGCCGAAAAACAATCGCTTATTGGCCGTTTGGTTAGCCGATTTGGCGTTAATTTGCGCGCCGTCAGCTGCCGGGGTCCGCTTCGCTCGGATAGACCCCGCGCAGGACCTGCTCGAAGTGGTTTTTGACAGATTCATTACACTGGCAGGCCCGCCTCCGTAGTCCCTCGGGGTCACGCACCACGATGGCGCCGCGGCGGGTCTCCACGACGCCTTCGGCCTTGAAGGTCTGGATCACCCGGCTGGCATAGCTGCGGCCGACGCCCAGTAGCGTCGAAAGCTGCTCATGGGTCAGCGGCACGATGTTGGCACCGTCGGCGCGCTCCATCGCCGAGATGATCCATTTCGCGGTGCGCTGCTCGATCGAATGAATGGCGTTGCAGGCGGTCGACTGAAACATCTGCGCGAGCAGGCAGTCGGCATAGCGTGCGAACACGTTGCGGAGCGAAACTGAGGCGGTCTTGGCTGCATCCAGTTTGCCGATCGGCAGGTGTACGAACGGGCCGCCGAACTTGACCGTGATCCGCGTATAGGCGGGCAGGTAGCCCAGGCTGACGATGCCGCCGACCGCGCCCTCGCGGCCGACCAGGATGGTCTCGATGTCGCGGCCGTCTTCGTTGGCAACGAGATACGACGCAAGGCTCGCGCCACAGGGAAAGTGCACGGTGTCGACGTCGTCACCGGGATCGTAAAACAACTCGTCGGAAGCGGACTCATCCGTCGAAAGATGTGGCGCGATCAACGCGAAATCCGGTTCGCTCAGCCGCCGCAGCAGATTGTTGTGCGGCCGGTCGCTGCCGCGCTCGGGCCGTCCCTGTGAGATCATCGGTTGCAACTCCTCGCTCTATTCCCTCGCCGGCTCCCACAATACCGACGCGGGTTCCCCTGTTCCGTCCACTAGTGCACAGACAACGGGCGAGCGATGTGATGGTTTCATTCGGGGAACAAGCGGCACCTCCTCCGACCACATTCCGGCAGAACGCCTGGCCGCAATTCATGGCCCGCAATGGACAATGTTGTGAGCGGTGGCATTCCCAACGATGTCCTTATCGTCGAGGACGATGCGATCATCGCGCTGGACCTGGAAGACACGATCGTCGGTTTCGGCGTGAAGACGGTCCGCACCGCGGGAAATGTCAGCCGCGCGCTTCAGCTGATCGCCGAGCGCGCGCCGTCGTTTGCGCTATTGGATATCGGACTGGTGAAGGAGAACAGCTTCGCGGTCGCCGAACGCCTGGAGGCGCTCGGCATTCCCTTTGCCTTTATTACCGGGTATGGCGCCGATGCCCCGCTTCCCGCCGCATTCGCGCAAAAGCCGAGATTGCCGAAACCCTGCACCGCCAGTGCACTGGAGGGCGCGTTCGGCGAGGCGCCTCAGCCGGCCCCGCTCTGCGGTGAAGCTGACCCGGCTAGCCACACGGTTCGTCGCATCCTTGCGAATGTCCGAAAGCAGCGGATGGTCGAGCTCGCGGCCGCCTTCATCGCCATGCCGGCGGCATCGGGACGATGAAGAGATATGGAGTCGGCCATGACAGCTTGCGGAGATCGACTAACCGCTGGTCTCGTGAACATCTCCGATTTCTACCGTCCGGGCTCGGCTTCATCGATCACATGGTGGTGCAAGTTTCTCCCGCCGAGCATCGGCATTGATCGGCGTGGATCAGATCCGGCCGTGCTGATCGACCATGCCGCCGTCCTCGTTGCTGCACCTGCTCCCGGCGCGGAGAGGTTGATTTCATCGGAAAGCCGCTGCAGGCTTTTCCGGCTTGAGAACCACAGGTCGCCTGCAACTTTTCCGAAGTTCGCCAAAGCTGGCCGGCTTGCGGCCGAGCACCAACTTCGGAACGGCGGCGCCTGGGTAGAACGCCCGACGTTAGCTCGGCGGGCGAATATTCGGGTCAATGCCGCCGGTTCTCGAATGATCGAAAATCGGCTCCGGCACCCAACCGTCGTCGTAGAACGGGGGTTCAATCACCGGCCCGCGATTGTACGCGCCACGAAAGACCCGGGTTCGGTAGGCGGGGCCGTAAGTGGCCGGGCCCTGGTAGCCCGGACCGTACGCGTATTGCGCGTAGGCCGGAGCAGCCAACGTCGTGGCCAGTAGCGCCACCGCCGGGATAACGAGTTTCATTCGCATGATGGTCTCCTCGCTTTAGGGCATGCAGGCCAACTTGGCGCCGCAGGGTTCCGTTCCCGCTGGCAGGCTGCTGTAGCACACCTTGGCGTGATGGATCGCGGCTCAGGTTCCAGTCACCCGCAAGGCCGCGCCCGCTCGCTGCAAATTCTGCGAGGCCATCATCAGAAGCGCCTTTCGGTCGGCCACCGCGTGATGGAATTGCGAAAGTGCGATGTTGAACGAGGTCAGCGCGCCTTCCTCGATCGGCGCCATGCTCGAAACATTGCAATGTATCGCGCAGGATATTGTCCGCCTCCGCCTGCATCTGGTCGAGCTCTTCGGTGGAATCGCTGCTGCGCGCGGTTGCGATCATCTCAAGCAGGCGCTCGCGCAGCGTCGAGTTGTTGCTGCGCTCGTCCTTCTTCAGGTAGCCTGCAAACCATGCGCCGATCGAACCCATGGCCGATAACCCCATCAGGCCCCACCAGATGAAATCGCTGTAGCGGTCGAGGAAAGTCTTTTCCTCGCCATCGACAAAGGCCGCCGCGCCAGGATGCACCGGGATAAACGCATCCTTGTCGGTATCGGGCGTCTCGATCTTTGCCGCCAGCGGAAATTCGTTCATCACGGTCTGCCGGATGGCGAACAGCTGCCGCGTGAAAGCAGCAACCGTGGTATCCGAGAGATCCTTGCGGGCGACAATATGGTGCGAGAAGCTGATCGTCTTGACCTCGTCCTCCGGGCGGTCGGGCGAGCCGCCAAACGCGCCGGCGGGAATTTCGGATGCCTCGTACATCGGATGGTTCTGCGCGATGGCTTCTGCCGAATCTGATCGCCAGGAAAGTCGGCGCCTTGCCGTCATGCGTCGAAGCCGCGATCGCCTCTGACGTGATCTTGCTGTTGACCGGGCCTGCGGCGAGATAGGCCTCGGCCTTCCGGTTGCGGATCGCGTCGGCGGCCTCGCTGACCGGGAACTGGACGACGTCGACCTTGTTCGGGTCCACGCCATATTGCAGAAGGATCACCTTGAGCAGATCGACATTGGCGGCCGTGCGGCCGACGACGCCGATGCGGCGTCCGGCAAGCTGCGCAATCTTGGCGATTTTCGCCCCCGTCTTCTTGCCTTTCATCGCGGCTGGCACCCACAACACCGCGACGTTCTTGCGCAGCGTCGCCACGGCTTGCGCATTTTTCGGCACGCTCAGATCGCCGCGAACGATGGCAAGGTCGGCCTTTCCTTCGGCGATCATCTGCGCGCTGGCGGTCGCGCCCTCGGTCGGGATCGGCCGCAGACGGATCTGGCTATGGGCCTGGACGAAGGCCTGGCTCAGGGCCTGCACGACCTTGAGATCGTCGCTGCCGGGTGGCCCAACGGCGATCCGCAAGGCGACAGGGCGCACCGCGAAGTAATAGCCGGCCGCCAGAATGCCGATGATGGCGAGAACGCCGGCCAGCACAATGAACACCACGCTCCTCCGCGCGGGGAGGCGGGAGGACGGCGTTGCCGGCGCCGCGTCGGGACCGCTTGCCATTGATCTGGAAAAATTCAGGTCCAAGGGGGTCTGCGCGTCCGGTGAGGTCCGAAGTGTAGCAAATCTGGCGCCTTTTCTTGAGTTACTTCGCCGTCATGGTTACCGGCGCTATCGCGGAATCGTCAGCCATGCCCGGGCCGCCAGCCCGGGTTCACAGGCTCATCTGTTTGATCCAACAGCGCCTTTTTAAGGGCGGCGGCCGTTTCTTGCGGATCGTTGCGGCCGGTTCGGTGTTAGATAGAGGTTGCTTGGAACCATGGAGGCGATCGTGACGGAGCGGCTGTCGGCGGAAGCACGGAAATCGGCGCTGAAAGGCTTGCCGGGCTGGAAGGAAGTGGCCGGGCGGGAGGCGATCGAACGCACCTTTGTGTTCAAGGATTTCAATGAGGCGTTCGGCTTCATGAGCCGCGCGGCTCTGGTGGCTGAAAAAAGCGACCACCACCCGGAATGGCGCAATGTCTACAAAACGGTCGAGGTCGTCCTCGCCACCCATGACGCCGGTGGGGTGACCGCGCGCGACGTGGAACTGGCCAAGGCCATGAACGGGATCGCCGCGCAAATGGGGGTCCGCTGACGTTATCAACGTCCGTCCTCCCCAACAGGGGAGCTTGCAGCAGTGGGGCTACGTCCCCAGTTTAGCGCGGGTTTTCCCAGGGAGCGCGGACAATGGTTTCGGAACGTACGATCGGATTTGAGCCGGCCGATACGCTGGCCAAGGATCCCGAAAGCGTGCGCAAACGTTTCTGGGCCAAGTTCAGGCGGGTCGCGGCAAGGCTGCCATTCGCCGAGGATCTGCTCAGCGCCTACTATTGCGCCTTCGATCGCCAGACGCCGCGCCACGTGCAGGCGGCGCTGCTTGGCGCGATCGCTTATTTCATCCTGCCGTTCGACTTCATCCCGGACATGCTGCCGGTGCTCGGCTTCACCGACGATGCTGCCGTGCTCGCCACCGCGATTCGGCTGGTGGCTGCCCATATCACGCCGGAGCATCGCGAGGCGGCGCGGTCCGCGCTGAAGCGGATCGTCGAGCCGGAGGTTGGATTGTAAGGCTGTGCCGAACCCAACCGCCGACGAGGATCAAACCCATCCGGTCATTCGCTGGCTGATGACGGAAGCGCGCAAGCGTATCGACCCCAGCGAGTTTATCGAGGCCTTTGCCGGGGAGCTGCTCGCCGCAGGCGTCGATGTGGCGCGCGTCACCACCGGCGTGCCGATGCTGCATCCGCAGATTTTTTCCTTCAGCGGGCTTTGGCAACTCGGCCGGGGCACGACGGAGCGTCTGTACCGCGCCGATCCGCAGGCGAGTGCGGTCATGGCGAACAGCCCGATCCGGATCGCCTATGAAGGCAACGGGCCCGTCCGCTTCGATCTCACCGCGGCGCCTCAACCAAACGATTTCGACATTCTCGGCGAATTGCGCGCCGAGAATTACACGGACTATATCGTCCACTCCGTGCCCTTTGCCGACGGCAGCCACAAGGCATTGTCTTTCGCCACCAAACGCCCCGGCGGTTTTAACGACCGGGAGGCGGCGCTGTTTGCCGCCATGATCCCGGCGGTCGCGTTCAACCTCGAGGTTCAGGCGCTGCGGCGTACGGCACGTACCCTGCTGGACACCTATGTCGGGCGGCAATCCGGAGGGCGCGTGCTGGAAGGGCAGATCCGGCGCGGCACCGGCGAAACGATCCGGGCCGTCATCTGGCTTTGTGACTTGCGCGGCTTCACCAATCTTTCCGAGGCGCTGCCGCGCGACGCGCTGATCGATCTTCTGAACAGCTATTTCGGGCCGATGTGCGATGCGGTTGCTTCGCAAGGCGGCGAGGTCCTGAAATTCATCGGCGACGCGATGCTGGCGATTTTTCCGATTGGAACCCATGCCGCGCAAACCTGCGCCGCGGCGCTGCGGGCCGCCGAACTCGCGCAATCCGCGCTGCTTGAGGAAAATGACCGGCGCCGGGAATCGGGCTTGCCGCAAATCGAATACGGGCTGGCATTGCATATCGGCGATGTCATGTACGGCAATATCGGCAGCGACACCCGCCTGGACTTCACCGTCATCGGCCCAGCGGTCAATCTGACGGCGCGCATCGAATCGATGTGCCGGCCATTGGGCCGATCGCTATTGCTGTCGTCCGATTTCGTCGCCGCAGGGGGCATCGCCGCCAGCTCGCTCGGCAGCCATCAACTCAAGGGCGTCGCCGTCAGTCAGGAAATCTTTGAGCCGCCGAAGCCGGGCTGCCCGGACAGGATGGATCAAACACCAAGGGCCTGACGTCAGCCAGGCCCTTGGTCGCTCTCCCTTTAATTTGTGTTTTGCGCCGTTATCGCGCTCTAGGTGTTGCCTGGGCGTGGGCGTTCTGTTCGGCCTCCCAGACCTTGAACTGTTTGAACAGCGCTTCCTTGTCGGCTTCGGACGGCATCTTTCCGGCCGCCGAGCTCTGCTTGAGGAAATCGTTAAACCGGCTGCGGGAGATCGGTTCGATCCCGTGCGAATCGAGCCACTGCTGGGCATACGGCAAGCGCTGCCAGCCAGCGAGCGGAGCCGCGAGCGAAACCTCTTTCCATTTCGGGTGGAAGGGCGGGTGCTGGAACTGCGGGAATTTCGTGAAGAAGGCGTCCACGAAATTCGTAAGCTTGCGGTAGCGGTCGGTGTTGGGCGCCCAGTTATAGGCCGCGAGCAAGGCCGGTACCGCGATGGTATCCACCAACTCACCTTCGGCGATCAGGTTGGGATAGTCCTTCGAGGTAAGGGTGGCCGGCAGATAGTCGCCCTGCAACGGCTTTTCATAGTCCACCTTCACCAGATGGAAGCGGCCGTCGTTGCTGAAGTTTGAAACCGACTTGTAGGGCTTGCCGCCGACGACGATCACGGCGTCGACCTCGCCCTTCTTCAGTTTCTCCATCGCGATACGCTGTTCGATATAGACCCAGTTCGCCTTTATCCCGAGCCGCTCGGCCACCGTGAGCACGGTGACGAAGGTGCTGCCGTTCGGCAGGTCGACGCTGACCGTCTTGCCTTCAAGGTCTCTCAGGCTGTTGATGGCCTTCGGCGCGATGATCTGCATCTCTTCGTTGTAGAGCTTGGTCACATAGGTGAACTGCTTCTTGATGTCCTTCGCGAAACCCTTGCGCTCGAGATAGTCGAGCGTATCGGCGCGGACGATGCCGATGTCGACGCCTTGCAGGAACAGGATGTCGGCGACGCTTTGAACGGAGCCGCGCCCGACGATCGGAAGTACGCGCAACTTGTTTCCGTCGTCGAGCACGGAGGCCAGGTCGGCGCCGATTTGCACATAGGTGCCGCCAATGGTCCCGGTGATCAGCGTCACCGTGTTCTGGTTCAGCGCCTGCTTGGTCTGTGCCGAGCCGAACTGGAAGATGGCCTTGAGGCTGTCAGAGACCTTGGCCGGATCGACCGCGCCGTCTTCGGCACGGGCCGCAAAGCCAAGCGCCATCATCGTGGCAACGAGTGCCATACCAATCAAACGTCGCATTTTTTCCTACCCTTGAATGAAGACGACTATTATTGCAGTTGACTGAGCCGCCGCTGGGCGTCGGCCGAGCCGAGTTGGGCAGCGCGCTGATACCAACTGCGTGCCTGCGCGGGATCCGGAGTGATGTTGCGGATATCCTGCGTTCCCAGCACCGTCGGGTCGTAGGTCTGCGCCAGCATCAATGCCGCACTCGCGTCCTGCGCCTCGGCAGCCCGCTCCAGCAGCAGGCGGGCAGGCGAAATATCGCCGGTTGCAAGCAACGCCTTTGCGCGGCTCAGCAGCATGGCGAGTTCGTCGCTGTCGATCTGTCTTGCCGGCGGCGCGACGGCGACGGGTGCGGCCGCAGCTGCTGCTGTCACGGGCTGCTGGATCTCTGCCGGTGTCTGGCTTTGATGCGCCGTCCTGAGCGCGACCGCGATTTCATCGCGTGACGGCGGTACCGCCGGAGCCAGCGCCAGCACCGGCGCGGTGGCCGCAACAGCCGCCACGGTCTGACGCGGCGGCGGCGGCGCCTCCGCCACCGGCGTTGTCGATTTGGCGTCCGAGGCGCCCATCAACGATGCGGTCGCGTTGGCAAACACGGTGAACGGATTTTTGACGGCCACGAAAGTGGCGATCGACGCCGCAACCGCAAATGCGGTGGCCTTGAACAGCCGCGATCGGCCTTTCCGTGGACGTGCGAATTTCGACGATCGCAATTCTTCGTCAGCGCCCGATAGAAAGAGCGGAACGGAATCTTCAGGAAGGAACTCCTCGCGTGTCGCGACCGACCGCGAAGGGCGCGATCTAAATTGCGAACCGAGCGCGTCGAGGTCGACCGGTTCGGCATACTGGTTCTCGTATGAACCATAGTCCGATTCATCCGGAGTCTCGTACGGACTGTACCGTGTCCCCTGCGCCATGGTGATGCCTCCCGTTACTACGCTACAGCGGGCCCGCCGGCATCAGTTCATCGGCCTCTGCCCGTTACTGAGGATTGCTAAATCGCATTTTGAATCCGACCAAAAAGCGACATTCATGATCTCGATTTGGGAGATATCTTGATTTTATTGGGGCATTCCGGCGCGGCGATCGCCGATCGCCTTGCGACCTATCCGCGGCTTAAATGAGGAAAACCCGTGATTGGACGTGAAGATGACGCAAGATGGCACAACTTGCGCCGTAAATGGCCATCCAAACGCGCCTGCGCCAGTCAATCATCGCGGCTGCGCCAGTTAACCATAATACGTGGCGTCATGGAAGCGTCACGAACGTCGCAGCGTCAGGGACGCAGGATCACCTTGCCCATCGCCTTGCGACCCGCAAGCACTTTCAGCGCGTCGGCGGTTTGCGCCAGCGGGAAGGTACGATCGACATGCGAGGAGATCTTGCCTTCGGCGGCCCATTGCACGAGCCGTTCAAGGTTGGCGCGATTCTTGTCGGGATTGATGCGCGCCCATGCGCCCCAGAAAACGCCTCTGATGTCGCAGCCCTTCAACAGCGCGAGGTTAAGCGGCATTTTGGGAATTTCGCCGGCGGCAAATCCGATGACCAGGAAACGGCCTTCCCAGGCGATCGAGCGCAAGGCTGCTTCGGCGAAGTGGCTTCCGACCGGATCAAAGATAATGTCGACACCCTTGCCGCCGGTGAGACGACGCAGGCCTTCCTTGAGATCCTCGCTCGCATAATTCAGGCCGAGTTCGGCGCCGTGGGCCTTGGCGAATTCGAGTTTCTGTTCTGACGATGCGCAGGCGATCACCTTCAGCCCAAGCAGCTTGCCGAGTTCGCAAGCCGCAAGACCCGTGCCGCCGGCCGCGCCCAATACGGCGAGTGTCTCCCCACGCCTGAGGCTCGCGCGATCCTCCAGCGCATGCAGCGCCGTGCCGTAAGTAATGATGATTCCCGCGGCGCGGTCGAAGTCGAGGCCGGCCGGAATCTTGACGACGGCACTTGCGGGCAGCGCGATTTTTTCCCGCGCCCCGTTGTGGCCGCAGGAGGCGATCACGCGATCGCCCGCCTTCAGGTCGGTCACGCCACTGCCCACGCTTTCGATCACGCCCGCCACTTCGGCGGCCGGTGAGAACGGGAATGGCGGCTTGATCTGATATTTGCCCTGGATCATCAGCAGATCGAAGAAATTCAACGCGGCGGATTTGATCGCAATCACGGCTTCGCCGGGGCCGGCCACGGGGTCCGGCACCTCGGTCAGCACGAGGTCGTCAGGACCGCAATATTGCGAACAAAGAATGGCTTTCATGGACACACTCGGGTTTCGGCCGCAGGGTTGATGGCTCTAACTTGTCATTGCGAGCGCAGCGAAGCAACCAGAGCAACGCTAAAGCCTCCGGATCGCTTCGTCGCTAACGCTCCTCGCAACGACTTTCCGGGAGGAATAGAACAATGTTTGAAAAAGGACTATTGGCGGGAAAGCGCATCCTCGTCACAGGTGGCGGCTCCGGACTGGGCGCCGCGATGGGCCGCCGGTTCGCCGAACTCGGCGCCGAACTCATTATCTGCGGCCGCCGATTGGACCTGCTGGAAACGACGGCGGCCGCAATTCGTGAGGAGTTCGGAAACAAGGCGCTGGCGATCCAGTGCGACATTCGCGACGGTGCGGCGGTCGAGGCCATGATGGTGACCGTCTGGCGCGAAGCGCCGCTCGATATTCTCGTCAACAATGCGGCGGCGACCTTCATCGCGCGCACCGAGCAATTGTCGTTCCGCGCCGCGGACGCGATCCTTGGCCCCACGCTGCACGGGACGATGTACTGCACGATGGCGGCCGGCAAACGCTGGATCAACGCCGGGCACAAGGGCGTGGTGCTCAGCATCCTCTCCACTTCGACCATCACCGGCCGCGCCTTCACGGTGCCGTCCGCGATGGCGAAATCGGCGCTGCTGGCGATGACCAGGAGTCTCGCGGTCGAGTGGGGCCCCAAGGGCATCCGCACCGTGGCGATCGCGCCGGGCGCATTTCCGACCCAAGGCGCAACAGGCCAGCTTCGCCCCGAGGGGCGCGATCCAAACTGGGCGGCGCGCAATCCAATGGGGCGCACCGGCGAACATCGCGAGTTGGCCGATCTTGCAAGCTTCCTGATTTCGGATGCGGGCGGTTATATCAACGGCGAAATGGTGGTGCAGGACGGCGGCGCGCATCTGCGCTCCTCCGGCACAGAGGACCTGCTCGCCTGGACGGAGGCGCAATGGGAAGCCCAGCGAGCGGCACGCGCCGACCGCCGGACCTAGCGCGCCGGACCAACGGCGAAAGCCTTCCGAATCAGCCGTTTACCCTTTATCCATCGTGTCTGCGATCGTGCGTTGCCGGGCCATCTTCCAGTCACAATGATAGGGGACCAGAGCAGCCGATGTCCGTGCGGGGTATGCTGACAGCTTTGATTTCGGCTGCGCTTTTGTGCGCCGGTGCAAGTCATGCGCAGGCGCAAGGGAGCAAGGGCGCCGCGAAACCGGCGGCCAAACCCGAACCCGCCGCCATCGGCGGCAATGAGCCGACCCTGATTGGCCAATTCGGCACCTGGGGCGCCTACGCGGCGATGCCGAACGGCAAAAAGGTGTGCTTCGCGCTGGCGAAGCCTTCGTCCTCGAAAACCAATCCGCCGAACCGGCCGCGCGATCCGGCCTATGCCTTCATCTCGACGCGTCCGGCCGAGAAGGTCGTCAACGAGGTCTCGATCATGATCGGCTACGCCTTGAAGCCGGGTTCGGAATCGACCCTCGAAGTCGGCGGCGCGTCCTACGCGATGTACACGCAGGGCGACGGCCTCTGGATCAAGAACGCGGCCGAGGAGGAGCGGATGGTCGAGGCCATGCGCAAGGCCGCCGATATCACCGTGAAGGGCATGTCGGCCAAGGGGACCGAGACCACCGACGTGTTCTCGCTGAAAGGGCTTTCCCAGGCGCTCGACCGGGTCGCCCAGGACTGCCGGCGCTAGTGGAGTGGATTTGACATTCGCGACGCGAGCCAAAATGGCGTTGTTTGGGAGATCAGGAAAGCCTATTTGATGGATATCGCACCTCATGGTGAGGAGACGCCTATCGCGTCGTCTCAAACCATGAGGCCCGGCTGACATCCTTCGAGACGCGGCGTAAGCGCCGCTCCTCAGGATGAGGTCAAATATCTCGCAAGAACGGAAATGACTGCCAATTCGATCGAGACCATTGCCTTGGCCAGCGCACCTTTGGAAAAGGTCGCGCTCGAATCCTATGTGCCGCCGGCAAAACCCTCGCTGATCGGATTCTCGCGCGAGGAGCTCGCATCAAGGCTCGGCGAGATCGGCGTCGCGCCTGCGCAGCGCAAGATGCGCGTGCAACAGCTCTGGCACTGGATCTATGTCCGCGGCGCGCAAAGCTTCGAGGCGATGACCAGCATCTCCAAGGACATGCGCAAGGAGCTCGAGCAGCATTTCACGGTCGCGCGGCCCGAAGTGGTAGCCGAGCAGATTTCCAACGACGGCACCCGCAAATGGCTGTTGCGGCTGCCGAGCGGCGACAAACTGGAAAAGGCGCATGAGGTCGAGTGCGTCTATATTCCGGAGACCGATCGCGGCACGCTGTGCGTCTCGTCGCAGGTCGGCTGCACGCTGAATTGCTCGTTCTGCCATACCGGCACGCAGCGCCTGGTGCGCAACCTCACGGCCGGCGAGATCGTCGGCCAGATCATGGTGGCGCGTGACCGGCTGAATGACTGGATCGACCGCGAGACGCCGAATGGCAACCGTCTCGTCACCAATGTCGTGATGATGGGCATGGGCGAGCCCTTGTATAATTTCGAGGCGGTGCGCGACGCGCTGCTGATTGGGGCCGACAACGAAGGCATCGGCATTTCGCGCCGCCGCATCACGTTGTCGACTTCGGGCGTCGTGCCCAACATCAAGCGGACCGGCGAGGAAATCGGCGTGATGCTCGCGATCTCGCTGCATGCGGTGCGCGACGAGTTGCGAAACGAACTGGTGCCGCTCAACCGCAAATATCCGATCGCCGAATTGTTGCAGGCCTGCCGAGATTATCCCGGCGCCTCCAATGCGCGTCGCATCACCTTCGAGTATGTGATGCTCAAGGGCGTCAACGACTCCCTTGATGATGCCAAATTGCTGGTGAAGCTGTTGAAGGGAATTCCGGCCAAGATCAATCTCATTCCGTTCAATCCCTGGCCGGGCACTGCTTACGAATGTTCGGACTGGCAGCAGATCGAGAAATTCTCCGAATATATCTTCAACGCCGGTTATTCGTCGCCGGTGCGCACCCCGCGCGGCCGCGACATCCTGGCCGCCTGCGGCCAGTTGAAGTCGGAGACCGAAAAACTGTCGGCGCGCGAGCGGCAGGCGCTCCGCGCGATGGCGATGACGGATTGACGGTTACGTCATTCCGGAGCGATGCGCAGCATCGAATCCGGAATCTCGAGATTCCGGGTCTGGTGCTGGCGCACCATCCCGGAATGACCAGGGTGTTGTGTATGGCGCTAATCGGCCGGCTGTTCGTCATCTTGTTTGGGTTTCTCGCCGCGTGCTTCGTGGCGGGGATGGTCGTGGTCGGCGCGATCATGTTTCCCGAATTCTCCGATCTCGGCGCGGGACCGGTCGATCCCGGCGTGCTGAACATCATCCTCGGTTTCGGCTTTGTCTTTGTCAGCGGATTTGCGCTGGTGCCGGCGATGGTCGTGGTGGCGATCACGGAAGCCTTCTATATCCGCAGCGCGCTGACCTATGCGGTCGGCGGCGGGCTGGTCGGCCTCGCCTGCTATCTGGGTCTCGTTCCCTTCGACGCCGAGCAGTTTCGTTTCGAAGGCATCGTGCGCCGGCATCTCGAAATCATGACCGGGGCCGGAATTGTCGCCGGCGTGGTCTACTGGATCATCGCGGGCCGCAATGCGGGGGCCTGGCGCATTCCACGGCCGCCGCTCCGGTCGCCGCCGCCATTGCCGTCACAATCGCCGTTGCCCCCGCCGTCGTGAAGGTTACCTCTTCGGCCAAGCCTTTTCATCGTCTGCCGCCTCGGCTAAACCGCGCGGCATGAACCGGACCGGATTGATTGTCGCGCTGGTGCTGGCGCTTGTGGTCGGATTGCTGTTCGGAATCGATCCCGAACTCGATCTGAAACTCGCCGCGCTGTTCTATGACGCGCCGACCCACTCGTTTCCGCTGAAGTCCAATGCGCTGGCTGCGATCGCCCGCGACGGTGCGATGTGGATCGCCTGGGCGCTGGCGCTACCGGCGATTGTTGCGTTGCTCGTGAAGCTGGCGCGGCCGGATCGGCCGCTGCTGATGCCGGGACGCGCGGTCGTCTTCCTGCTGCTTACGCTCGTTCTTTCCGCCGGCGTGCTGACCAATCTCACCTTCAAGAGCTATTGGGGCCGGCCGCGCCCGATCACCGTGACGCAGTTCAACGGCGATCAGACCTTTATGCCGTGGTGGGATCCGCGCGGTCACTGCGCGCGCAACTGCTCGTTCTTCTCCGGTGAGGGCGCGACCGCGTTCTGGACCTATGCGCCCGCGGCACTGGCGCCGCCGGCGTGGCGGCCCGTGGCCTATGCCGCCGCAACCGTGTTCGGCGTCACGACGAGCCTGCTCAGGATGGCGTTCGGCGGCCATTTCTTTACCGACGTTGCCATCGCAGGGATCGTGACCTTTCTGGTGATCTGGCTCGCCCACGGCTATATCTACCGCTGGCCCGCGACCCGGCTGACCGATGCCGGCGTCGACGCCGCGCTGACCCGGCTGGCGTGGCCGGGATATCGGGCACTGCAACGCTGGCGCGGCCGCGAGGTCAGCGAAAAGCCGTCCGTGTAAGCCTTAATCGCTGATAACACGTGCCGAAATTCGCGGATTCTGATATTCGCGGCACTCAAACGACATCAGCCATTTCGACCGATTGGAAGCATGATGAGTACGATCCTGAAAAGCCTGCCCAAGGGCGAGAAAGTCGGCATCGCTTTCTCGGGCGGTCTCGACACCAGCGCCGCGCTGTTGTGGATGAAGCAACACGGCGCCCGCGTCTTTGCCTATACCGCCAACCTCGGCCAGCCCGATGAATCCGACTACGACGAGATTCCGCGCAAGGCGCTGGAGTTCGGCGCCGAAAAGGCGCGTCTGGTGGATTGCCGCACGCAGCTGGTCCACGAAGGCATTGCCGCCGTTCAGTCCGGCGCCTTTCACATCTCGACCGGCGGCGCGACGTATTTCAACACGACGCCGCTCGGTCGCGCCGTGACCGGCACGATGCTGGTGTCGGCCATGAAGGAAGATGGCGTCAACATCTGGGGTGACGGTTCGACCTTCAAGGGCAACGACATCGAGCGGTTCTATCGCTACGGCCTGCTGACCAATCCGGGCCTCAAAATCTACAAGCCCTGGCTCGATCAGCAGTTCATCGACGAACTCGGCGGCCGCGCCGAGATGTCGGCATTCCTGACCGCCAGCGGTTTCGCCTACAAGATGAGCGCCGAAAAGGCCTATTCGACCGACAGCAACATTCTCGGCGCCACCCACGAGGCCAAGGATCTCGAGAGCCTCGACAGCGGCATCAAGATCGTCAATCCGATCATGGGCGTGGCGTTCTGGCGCGACGACTGTGCCGTCAAGGCGGAGAAGGTCGTCGTGCGCTTCGAGGAAGGTCAGCCCGTCGCGCTGAACGGGCAGACGTTCGCGGACCCGGTCGCACTGTTTCTTGAGGCCAACGCCATCGGCGGCCGCCATGGCCTTGGCACGAGCGATCAGATCGAGAACCGGATCATCGAGGCCAAGAGCCGCGGCATTTACGAAGCTCCCGCCATGGCGCTGCTGCACATCGCCTACGAGCGCCTGGTCACCGGCATCCACAACCAGGATACCATCGAGGAATACCGGATCGGCGGCCTGCGCCTTGGCCGGTTGCTCTATCAGGGGCGGTGGTTCAATTCGCAGGCCCTGATGCTGCGCGAAACCGCCCAGCGCTGGGTGGCGCGCGCCATCACCGGCGAGGTGACGCTTGAGCTGCGCCGCGGCAACGACTACTCGATCCTGAACACCGAGAGCCCCAACCTGACCTATCAGCCGGAGCGGCTGAGCATGGAGAAGGTGGAGGACGCCGCGTTCACGCCGGCGGACCGGATCGGTCAACTCACGATGCGCAACCTCGACATCGCCGATACCCGCGCCAAGCTCGATATCTACGCAAAAGCCGGCATGATCTCGATCGGGGAGGGCTCGCCAATTCTCCGGCTCGAAAGCGACAAGGACTGAGCCCGCTCGCAACGACGAGTTAACAAAAATGGCCGGGCATAGCCGTTCAAAGAACGGCGTCGCTTCCGCTCGCCTGTGCCCGGCCATTTTGCATTTTGGGCGATTCGCATTAACGCGGCGGTGGAGCTCCGGCGCCGCCGTTGAGCAGTGGCGTGATGCGGCGGACGGTGACGCGGCGGTTGACGCGGCTCGGCCCGTCGGCCTGTTCTTTCGGATACTGCGCGCCATAACCTTGCGATGTCAGGTTTTCCGCCGGCACTGCGAATTGCTGGCTCAGCAATTCGGCAGCGGATTCGGCGCGGCGATCCGACAGCGACAGATTATCGACGGGATTGCCGACCGCGTCGGTGTGACCCTCGATCAAAAACACTTCGCGCGGGTTGCGGGCAATCGCCCGGTTGAGGCCCTCGGCAATCACCTGCAACCTCGCCGCCTGGTCCGGTGGAATATCCCATGACCCGGTTTCGAAGGTGATGGTGTTGAGGTCGATGCTCGGCATCAGCATCCGCACCGACGGGCTGTAGCGGATTTCATCGAGCGTAAAGCGGCGCTCGATTCGATCCACTGGCGGCGCTTCCAGCGTCTCGTAGATCGCGTCCGGCGCCGCGGTGTCGGCTTCGACAATGTAGCGGTCATACGGAATCCGGATGACCGGCGGCGGCAGGTCGACATAGAAGCTGCCGACCGCGGACGGATCGCGGAAGCTGTTGTCGATGATGACGATCTCGCGACCCTCACGGTCCCGGCGAAGCCGGCGCAGTAATCGTCCATCCGCGCCGACGACGGTGATGATCTGCGAGCCGTCGGGACGAATCACGATGGTGCGGGTTTCGTTGCCGACCCGCTGGGTCTGAATATCGCGAGCGCCAAAGCGGAAGCGCTCGTCTTCGTCGTGGCGAATGAAGGACTGCCCGCTCGGGTCGACCACGATCACGCGACCGGGTTCGGTGAAGACCTTGCGGCCGCCTTGATCGCTTTCCTGGCGCTGGGCCCGGAAATCCTCAAGCCGTCGCGGGCCCGGCGCTGCCGCGCCCGGGGCGATCGGGGTCATGGCTTGCGCCGGTCGCGGGACCACCGGAATCGGCGCGGCGACGGCCGGCGGCGGACGACGCACCATGGGCGTGCCGGCGGGTGCCGCCGAGCTCTGGCTTCCGCCGGGTGCTGCGGAATTCGGCGCAGCTGTGCCCGGTGTGCGTTGGGCTGGAGCGGCGCCCGCCGGCGGCGTTGGTGCCGCGGGAGGCTGGCCGGTTCGCGCGGGCGGCGCCATTTTTTCGCGCTCCAGCTCCCTGCCTCTTTCCTGCTGCGGCGCTGCGGCCGGCGGCGGAGACGGCGGTGCGGGTGGCGTCGCCGAACGCGGGGGCGCCGGTGGGGGCGGCGCAGTCGGATGCTGAGGCGGCGCTGGAGGAGGTGCGGCCGGATGTTGTGGCGGCGGCGGTGGAGGGGCTGCCGGATGCTGAGGCGGCGGCGGGGCTGCCGGATGCGGAGGCGGCGGCGGGGCTGCCGGATGCGGGGGCGGCGGTGGGGCTGCCGGATGTTGTGGCGGCGGTGGCGCAGCCGGGTGCTGCGCCGGCGGAGCAGGTGGAGGCGGCGCCTGATGTTGTGGCGGCTGCGGAGCTCCCGGTCGCGCCGGCGGAGCTCCCTTCGGGGCCTCCTTGGGCGCCTGCTTGGGTTTTCCGTCAGGACCGAGCTCTTCCCGCTGCGCAACCACGGTCGGCGCTGACTGCGCGTGCGATGGAGTTGTCGCCAGTTGCATGGCTGTCAGAGCAGTCGTGGCAAGCAGCGCTAGTCGTAGTTTTGTCATGTGCTTTGGGTCCTGGGGATTCAGATAAGGAGTGACGAAGTCTTCGGGCTGGCTCAACAAACGCTGGCGATCAACAAACAGGCGTTAGGCCGGATTGTGGCGGCTTTCGAACGGGAACGCGTATTTATTTCGCCTCTGACACAATTCGGCCGCGCGATTGTTCATGACGCATTCAGAGGGTCATTCCAACTTGGAAATTGGATCGGTGCGTTCGCGACGACAGCGTCGTGCGCTTCAAATATCGGTCGGGGCGGGCGGCGGAGGTGGCGTTTGCGGCCCACGCACCGGCAATTCATCCGGCGTATGGCCGGGCAATTCATCGGGCCGCTGCGGCTCGCCCGGCTCGCGCACGGGCGGAGGAACCTCGGGCCGCGGATTTCCAGGCGGACTTTCCAGCGGCGGCTCGACCGGTTGTCCCGGCTGGATTGGCGGGTCTTCGGACGGGTCAATCGGCATCGCATCGCCACTTTCTTCAGCCGTTGCTGAAGAGCTAACGATGCCGGTGAAACGATGTTCCTTTGAGCGCGATTGAGGCCGGCCTCAGACCTGCCGCTCGACCATCTTCAGCTTGAGCTCGGCGATCGCTTCCGAGGGATTGAGGCCCTTGGGGCAGGCCTTGGCGCAGTTCATGATGGTGTGACAGCGATAGAGACGGAACGGATCTTCGAGATTGTCGAGCCGCTCGCCGGTTGCCTCGTCGCGTGAATCGGTCACCCAGCGCGTCGCCTGCAGCAAGGCCGCCGGACCCAGGAAGCGTTCGCTGTTCCACCAGTAGCTCGGGCATGAGGTCGAGCAGCAGGCGCAAAGAATGCATTCGTAAAGCCCGTCGAGCTTTTCGCGGTCCTCATGGCTTTGCCGCCATTCGCGTTGCGGGGTCGGCGTGGTTGTCTTCAGCCACGGCTCGATCGAGGCATATTGCGCATAGAAGTTGGTGAGGTCAGGCACCAGGTCCTTGACCACCGGCTGATGCGGCAGCGGGTTGATCTTCACCGCGCCTTCCTTCACGTCGTGCATCGACGTGGTGCAGGCGAGCGTGTTCTGGCCGTCGATATTCATCGCGCAGGAGCCGCAGACGCCTTCGCGGCAGGAGCGGCGGAAGGTCAGCGTCGGATCGATGTGGTTCTTGATCCAGATCAGCCCGTCGAGCACCATCGGGCCGCAATCGTGCGTATCGATGTAATAGGTGTCGATGCTCGGATTCTTGCCGTCGTCGGGATTCCAGCGATAGATCCTGAATTCGCGCGTCTCGGTGGCGCCGGCCGGTTTCGGCCAGACCTTGCCGCCCGATATTCTCGAATTCTTCGGAAGTGCGAATTCAACCATCTGTCTCGCCTAACTAATACACCCGCGCCTTCGGCGGGATGTATTGAACGTCGTTGGTCATGGTGTAGTCGTGCACCGGGCGGTAGTTGATCGCGGTCTTGCCCTGCTCGTCGATCCAGGCCAGCGTGTGCTTCATCCAGTTCTGGTCGTCGCGCGCGGAAAAGTCCTCCCGCGCATGCGCGCCGCGGCTCTCGGTGCGGTTGGCCGCCGAGTCCATCGTCACCACGGCCTGCACGATCAGATTGTCGAATTCGAGCGTCTCGACCAGGTCCGAGTTCCAGATCAGCGAGCGGTCGCTGACCGAAACGTCGCCGATCCCGCCGTGCACCTTGTGAATCAGGTTCTGCCCTTCGTGCAGCACCTCGCCGGTGCGGAACACGGCGCAGTTGTTCTGCATCACATGCTGCATGCCTTCGCGCAGCTTTGCGGTCGGCGTGCCGCCCGCGGCATGGCGATAATGGTCGAGCCGGCCGAGCGCCTTGTCGGCGGAGTCGGCGGGCAAATCCGGCTGCTTGGCGTTCGCTGTGATTTTCTCCGCGCAGCGCAACGCTGCCGCGCGGCCGAACACCACGAGGTCGATCAGCGAGTTCGAGCCGAGCCGGTTGGCGCCGTGCACCGAAACGCAAGCCGCTTCGCCGATCGCCATCAGGCCAGGAACGACGGCATTCTCGTCGCCATCCTTCTTGGTCAGCACCTCGGCATGATAGTTGGTCGGGATGCCGCCCATATTGTAGTGCACCGTCGGCAGGATCGGGATCGGCTCGCGCGTGACGTCGACATTGGCGAAGATCTTTGCCGATTCGGAAATGCCGGGCAGGCGTTCGTGCAGCACCTTCGGATCGAGGTGATCGAGGTGCAGGAAGATGTGATCCTTTTTCTTGCCGACGCCGCGGCCTTCCCGGATTTCGATGGTCATCGCACGCGAAACGACGTCGCGCGACGCGAGGTCCTTGGCGGACGGCGCATAGCGCTCCATGAAGCGCTCGCCTTCCGAATTGACGAGATAGCCGCCTTCGCCGCGCGCGCCCTCGGTGACGAGGCAGCCCGAACCGTAAATGCCGGTCGGGTGGAATTGCACGAACTCCATGTCTTGCAGCGGCAGCCCGGCCCGCAACGTCATGCCGCCGCCGTCGCCGGTGCAGGTATGCGCCGAGGTGCAGGAAGCATAAGCGCGGCCATACCCGCCGGTCGCGAGAATCGTGGTCTGGGCGCGGAAGCGATGCAGCGTGCCGTCGTCGAGTTTCAGCGCGATCACGCCGCGACAGGCGCCCTGGTCGTCCATGATCAGGTCGATGGCGAAGAACTCGATGTAGAATTCGGCCGAATGGCGCAGCGCCTGGCCGTACATGGTGTGCAGCATGGCGTGGCCGGTACGGTCGGCGGCGGCGCAGGTGCGTTGCGCCTGGCCCTTGCCATAGTCCAGCGTCATGCCGCCGAACGGCCGCTGATAGATCTTGCCGTCTTCGGTGCGCGAGAACGGCACGCCCCAATGCTCGAGCTCGTAAACCGCTTCGGGCGCGTTGCGCACCATGTATTCGATGGCGTCCTGGTCGCCGAGCCAGTCGGAGCCCTTGACCGTGTCGTACATATGCCAGCGCCAGTCGTCCGGATGCATGTTGCCGAGCGCGGCCGAGATGCCGCCCTGGGCTGCCACCGTATGCGAGCGGGTCGGAAATACCTTGGTGATGCAGGCGGTACGCAAGCCGGCCTCGCTGCAACCGACTACCGCGCGCAGGCCCGCGCCGCCGGCGCCGACCACCACGACATCATACATGTGGTCTTCGATCGGATAGGAGCG
The DNA here is from genome assembly GCA_963706265.1 of uncultured Alphaproteobacteria bacterium. Classification (GTDB taxonomy): domain Bacteria; phylum Pseudomonadota; class Alphaproteobacteria; order Rhizobiales; family Xanthobacteraceae; genus Bradyrhizobium. The sequence continues at coordinate 645,356 of CAVPLO010000001.1, forward strand.
GCCGTTGCTGGCAGGGCCGCCTTTGCCGTTCGCCGGGCCGTTTCCACCAGCGGCCATCATTACACTCCAGATGACAGTTTGAGGATGGCGTAGATCGAGGCGAGCGCGACCGCGAAGCAGAAGAAGTTATTGGCCATGATCGCCGCAAGCTTCAGCGGCTCGTGGTGCACATAGTCCTCGATGATCACCTGCATGCCGATCTTCATGTGCCAGGTGCTCGCGATGATGAACAGCAAAAGGATGATGGCGATGAGCGGCGAGCCGAGCATTTGCGCGGCGCCGGCGTGGTTGCTGCCGAGCAGCATCATCACCACCAAGATCACAGGCACCATCAACAGCACCATGGCGACCGCGGTGATGCGCTGGCGCCAGAAATCGGTCGTGCCGGAATGCGAGGCGCCGAGACTGCGAACGCGGCCGAGCGGCGTGCGCATCGATTTCACGACCTCGTTGTTGGGCGCGCTCATCTACGGCCTCCTATCGTATCGCATAGGCCGCGATCCAGAGCAGCACGGTTGCCGAAATGCCGGCGACCAGCGCGCCCCAGGTCATGGCTTCGCGTTCATTGGCCTTGAAGCCGTAACCGAGATCCCAGACCAGATGCCGGATGCCGCTGAACAGGTGATGCATCAGGGCCCATGTGTAGCCGAACACGATCAGGCGGCCCAGGATGCTTGCGATAAAGGCATGAACGTAGGCGTAGGGGGTAGGGCCCGAGGCGGCCGCGATCAGCCACCAGGCCAGCAACAACGTGCCGAAATACAGCGCCATACCGGTGGCGCGATGGACGATGGAAAGCGCCATCGTCAGGGTCCAGCGATAGGTTTGCAGGTGCGGTGAAAGCGGTCTTTCGATCCTGGCGGTCATCGGTGGCTTTGGCAGGTTGGCGGGCCTCCGTGAGGAGCCCTTTTTTCGGGATCGCGGTAGACGATTCCTATTTACGAAGTCGAAACAGCCAGTGCAATGGCGAATCCTTCTGGCTGCGAACGTCAATTCATAGCTTCAGATGAGCCTTGCATTATTGGGGGATTGATCCCGCTGAGCGCCTATGGTGGCTGGTATACCTGAAGCACGATTCATGAACGTTCAGCCGGTGGCTCATCCGTGACCGAAGGCCGCGTCGGTCGCGACCCGAAAGGATCAACGCGGCGCCATCGCTCGGCGAGATAATCGGCAAAGACGCGGGTCTTGGGAGAGGCCAATCTCGCCGGCTGAAATAGTACATTGAGGGAGGAGGGCGGCGGCTCGAAATCCTTCAGGACGCGCACGAGGCGTCCCGCGGAGAGTTCGCGCTCGACCAGCCAGGAGGGGACCCTGACGACGCCAGCGCCCTGCTCTGCGGCGAGCACGAGCGCGTCGAGACTGTTGATCCAGAGCCTTGCCGAGATCGCAACATTGCATTGTGAGTTTGCTTCCGTACCAAAGCGCCATTCACTGACGCCCGGTGTCTCAGAAAAGGCGAGACATTCATGCCTGGACAATTCGGCGGGCGTGGCCGGTGTGCCGCGCTGCTTCAAGTAGGGTGGCGCCGCGCAGACGATCATCTGGATGTCGGCGAGCTTACGGACGATGAGCTGGGAATTCGGAAGGTGTCCGATACGAAGGGCGACGTGAATGTCCTCCTCCAGCATGTCCACGGCTCGATCGACGAGTTGCAAGTCGATCGACACCGAAGGGTAGAGCCGCAGGAACTCAGCCAATATCGGCGCGATCAACGCACGGCCGATCAGTGTTGGCACGCTCACACGCAGCCGCCCTGTCGGCTCCTGATGATTCGCCGATAGTGCCGCCTCGACCTGCTTGAGTTCCGCAAGAATCGCCTTGGCCCGCTCATAGAGCATTCGGCCCTCGTCCGTCAGCGCGAGACGACGGGTCGTGCGCCGCACGAATTGCGTCCCGAAATGCTGCTCGAGGGCAGAGAGCTGGCGGCTGACCGACGCCAGCGAACTCGGCAGCGATCGCGCCGCCCTGGACAGGCTGCCCTCATCCACGACGCGCACGAATGTCGCCAGGGCCGCGAGTCGATCCACTTGAGCTCCGATTCCGAGGTTCGCCAGCGATTGGGGCATCCTCTGATGCGAACTTCGGAATCATCAAAGGAGCTCTGGCAAAAACTGGATTCCAGTGCGGCTTCGAATTTGAAGTTCCCGGAACGAATACGCGGCGAAACCGACGGGAACTTCAAATTCGCGGCACTAACTCGATCCTTCCAATTCTCGCAATGATATTTGCCTTTAGTGCCAATACTCCCGGAATCAACAATAGTCTAGGATCGCGGGCGGGTTTTCTGCGGAGGTCATCGTGGTTCGCTCTCTCAAGCCATCTCGCTATCCTGTTTTGCGCAACTCATCGCGCCGCGAATCCGCATCAAGCCGGTCGCCGCATTGGCGGGGCGCACGATGACCATCGCCGGACTCAACGTCTCGGAAGTTCTCGAGCTGGCCTTTCTGCTGGTGGCGGTCGGGATGCTCTCGGGGTTTCTTGCGGGCCTTTTCGGGATCGGCGGTGGCGCTATCCTGGTTCCGGTGTTTTACGAGTGTTTTCGCCTGGCCGGGGTGCCGCTCGATGTGCGGATGCCGCTCTGCGTCGGCACCTCGCTCGCCGTCATCATTCCGACCTCGATCAGTTCCTATCGCGCCCATCACGCGCGTGGCGCCATCGACAAGGGGATCCTGCACTCCTGGTGGCTGCCGATTTTGGTCGGTGTGCTCGCCGGCAGCGTGATCGCGCGCTACGCACCTGAGCGGCTGTTCAAGATCGTTTTCGTGATGGTGGCGTGGTTCGCCGCCGTGCGGCTGCTATCGGCCAACGAGAGCTGGAAGTTCGGCGAAGATCTCCCGAAGGGGCCGCTAATGCGCGTCTTCGGCCTCTTTGTCGGACTCCTGGCGACGCTGATGGGCGTCGGTGGCGGGCTATTTGCCAATCTGCTGATGACCTTCTACGGCCGCCCGATCCATCAGGGCGTCGCGACCTCATCCGCCATCGCGGTGCTGGTCTCGATTCCCGGTGCGCTCGGTTACATCTATGCCGGCTGGCCCACGGCCGCGCATTATCCTGACGTGCTGGCGCTGCAATTCCCGCTCGCGCTCGGTTACGTCTCGCTGATCGGCGCGCGTGCTCGTGATGCCGACCAGCCTTTTGACCGCGCCGCTTGGTGTGAAGGTTGCGCACGCGCTATCGACGAAAACGCTGGAGCGCAGTTACGGCGCGTATCTCTTGATCGTCGGCACGCGCTTTGCGATCAGTCTGCTATATGGGCAGTAGGCGATTCGTTGTAATCCGCCCCGATTTGGATAAGTGTCGCGCGACAAGTCGTTTGGGGACATCAGCATGAAGCGACGCGAATTCATCGCGGCTCTTGGCGGCGCGGCGGCGAGCGTGCCGTTCGCGGCGTGGGCGCAGCATTCGGACAAACCATATCGCGTCAGTTACCTCGCGCTGCTTCCGGGCGAGGATGAGACCTTGGCGAAACCGTTCAGGGAGCGGCTGCGAGAACTCGGCTACAGCGAAGGCAAGAATTTGATGTTGGAATATCGCTCGGCCGAAGGCCGGCCCGAGCGTCTTGGCCAGCTCGCGACAGAGCTCATGCAATCCAATCCGGATGTGATCGTCGCCGGTTTCGGAGCGCTCGCGGTGAAGGCGACCGCGGCCGTCACCAAATCCGTCCCCATCGTTTTCACCTCGATCAGCGATCCCGTCGGCACGGGGTTGGTCGCCAGTCTGAACCGGCCCGGCGGCAATGTGACCGGCGTCAGTTCGCAGGCCAACGACGTCTCGGCCAAACGGCTTCAGATATTGGAAGATATTCTTCCAGGCCGCCAAACGATCGCGATCCTTTTGAATCCGGACACGCCTTTTTCGGCGTTGGCGCTTCGCGAGGTGAGGTCGGCGGCGGAGCAAAGACATCAGCCGCCGCTTGCGGTATTCGCGGCAAGAACGCCTGACGAAGTCGCTACCGGCATCGAAGCCGCGATTAAAGCCGGCGCGGCGGGTTTGCTCACGCTGGAAGATCCCCTGCTGATCGGGCAAATGCGGAAAATCGTCGAGCGTGTCGCGGCCGCCCGGTTACCGACGATCTTTGGAATCAGGGAATTCGTGGAAGCGGGCGGGCTGATCTCCTATGGAGTCGATCGACGACAGATATTCCGCCGCGCGGCCGACTATGTCGACAAAATATTAAAAGGCGCTCGGCCTGCCGACTTGCCCATCGAACAGCCGACCAAATTTGAACTTGTGGTGAACCTCAAGACCGCCAAAGCGCTCGGCGTTACGATTCCGCCAAGCATTCTCTCCGTTGCCGACGAGGTGATCGAATAAAACGCTGACCTCATCATGAGGAGTGGCAGCGTTATTTCGAATAAATCTTCGAATAAGCCTCGCGCAAAATATTCTTTTGCACCTTGCCCATGGCGTTGCGCGGCAATTCGTCGACCACGAACACGCGCTTCGGCATCTTGAATTTGGCGAGCCGGCCTTCGAGCGCATGCAGGACCGAGGCTTCATCGACCTTGGCGTTCTTGTCGCACACCAGCACGGCCGTTACGCCCTCACCGAAATCCGCATGCGGCACGCCGATCACGGCAGATTCGATCACGCCCGGCATGGCGTCGATCTCGCTCTCGATTTCCTTCGGGTAGACGTTGAACCCGCCGGAGATCACGAGATCCTTGCCGCGGCCGAGAATATGCACATAGCCTTGGGCGTCGATCTTGCCGAGGTCGCCGGTGATGAAGAAGCCGTCGTTGCGGAATTCGGCCTTGGTCTTTTCCGGCATCCGCCAATAGCCCTTGAAGACGTTCGGGCCCTTGACCTCGATCACGCCGATTTCGCTCGGGGGCGAGAACCTTGCCGGTTTCCGGATCGCTGACGCGTACCGAAACGCCGGGCAACGCATGGCCGACCGCGCCGGGGACGCGCTCGCCATCGTAGGGATTCGACGTGTTCATGTTGGTTTCGGTCATGCCGTAGCGCTCAAGCACGGCATGGCCGGTGCGGGCAAACCATTCGCGATGGGTATCGGCGAGCAGTGGCGCCGAGCCCGACACGAACAGCCGCATATGTTTGGTGGTTTCCCTGTTCAGCGCGGGGTTTTGCAACAGCCGCGTGTAGAAGGTCGGCACTCCCATCAATGCTGTGGCGCGAGCCATCAGCTTGATAGTCAGCTCGGGATCGAACTTCGGCAGGAAGATCATCGAGCCGCGCGCAAACAGCGTGACGTTGCTGGCCACGAACAGACCGTGGGTGTGATAGATCGGCAGCGCGTGGATCAGGACGTCCTTGTCGGTGAAGCCCCAATAGCCGACCAGCGTCAGCGAATTCGACGCGAGATTATCGTGGCTGAGCATCGCGCCCTTGGAACGACCGGTAGTTCCGGACGTGTAGAGAATGGCGGCGAGATCGTCGTCGGCGCGCGGCACGGTGGTAAAGGCCGGCGAGGCCTTGTCGGCGGCTTCGCTCAGCGATCCCCTGCCGTCGGACCCGAGCGTTTCGACCTTGGCGCCGACCTTGGCTGCTATAGCGCCGATACCCGGAGCCTTCGACGGGTCGCATACCACGAGCGACGGCTCGGCGTCGGTGATGAAATATTCAAGCTCGTTGAGCGTATAGGCGGTGTTGAGCGGCAGGTAGACCGCGCCGGCGCGTACCGTGGCCAGATAAAGCACGAGCCCCGTCACCGATTTCTCGGTCTGGGCGGCGACGCGGTCGCCCGGCTTCACGCCGCGATCGACCAGCACATTGGCGACCTGTCCGGCGCGCGCGATCAGATCGCCATAACTGATGTGCTCGCCGTCGAGGGTTTCGATCGCCAGACGGTTCGGATCGTCGAGGCCGTCGAACAGGCGAGAAAACAGATTGGCGTTCATGATGGTCGTGTGCGGCGCATTCATGCATCATTTCCGATCGGCAGGAGCGGCGCTGGCGGCCGCCATGATCTCATATCTATCGGGGTTTCACTAGTGGAGTGGATTTGACATTCGCTACCCACCTGGCCGCGGGTTCGTCAAGCGAATGTCAAATCCAAAACTCCACCGGAACCCATATCTTCTGGTGGTCCGGAAGATATTGGCCGGACCATCGCCTTTGTCGCAAGCTTGCCGCCGCGGGTCTGCGTCAACGAAATCCTGATCAGTCCGACCTGGAACCGGGGTTTTATTCAAACGCCGGCCAATCGGGATACCGATTTTTCCGGGCAAGTCGTATCTGCCTCCCGGTGGGGACGACTCGCTCGTGAATTCCTGAAACCTTTCACAAAACGCGCACGTCGGCGGTTTGAAAAAGTTTCAAATCCGCGAAAATTTATTGTCTGAAACGCGCCCGCCGCCCTCCCGTAGCTGAGGCTAACGACGACGCAGTCAACCCCCTTGGCCGGCCGTCGCCGTTAGACCTTATCGGCCGCGGATGTCCGCGGGCCTCTACAAACCGGGAGAAGTGTCCATGTCCAAGCGTATTGCTCTGCTTTCTGCCGTTGCCTTTGGCGCTCTTGCCCTGACGACGACGATCGTTGCGCCGGCTAGCGCGGAGGAAAAGACCGTCATGGTCGGCGGCGCCGCGATGTTCCCCTCGAAGAACATCATCCAGAACGCCGTGAACTCGAAGGATCACACGACGCTCGTTGCCGCGGTAAAGGCCGCCGGCCTCGTCAACACGCTGGAAGGCAAGGGGCCGTTCACCGTTTTCGCGCCGACCAACGCTGCGTTCGGCAAGCTGCCGGCCGGCACGGTCGATAATCTGGTGAAGCCCGAGAACAAGGCCACGCTGACCAAGATCCTCACCTACCACGTCGTTCCCGGCAAGCTCGAAGCGTCCGATCTGACCGATGGCAAGAAGCTCAAGACCGTCGAAGGCGAAGAGCTGACGGTGAAAAAGGCCGACGGCAAGACCTGGATCGTCGATGCCAAGGGCGATAAGGCCGCCATCACCATCTCGAACGTCAATCAATCGAACGGCGTGATCCATGTGATCGACACGGTTCTGATGCCGTCCTGATGCGGGCGTCCTGAGGTCCAGCGCGGACGCGCCTCCGATCGTCCCGGTCGGGAGGCGCAAAGCGAGCGAGCACCGCCCCGATCTGAAGCCCCGACAGCGTAAGCAGCGAGTTCCGATCGGGGTCTTCAGATCGGATAGGCGGGACTCGTAGTATTGAGTTGCTGCTGCCCATGGCTTTCCGAAGTTCGCAAAACGGGTGTTGCTGAGACGGGGCCAACTTCGGAAAGCGGGCGCCAGTGGAAGCCCGGCTCGCATTTTTGTGACCCTTCGCCGCGGCGGATTTGATTGATACCTTGGCCGCAAAGATGTGTTTTGGCGGTAACGAAGCCTCGATATTCAGCGTATATGGGGTATCTGCGTTTCAGCGACGGGAAGATCATGTCCAGCCTTGCTGCCACCGAGGAACACACCTCCGCCTCCGCCGCCCCGAAGGTCATTCAACCGGCCTGGGTGAGGGTGATGCACTGGATCAATGCGGTCGCGATCATCCTGATGATCATGTCGGGATTGCAGATCTACAACGCCTCGCCGTTGTTCCGATGGCTCACATTCTCGCACACGATCACGCTCGGCGGCTGGCTTGCCGGTGCGCTGCTCTGGCATTTCGCGGCGATGTGGCTGTTGATGATCAATGGCCTCGCCTATCTCATCACGGGCTTTGCCAGCGGCCGCTTTGCCAGGAAGCTGTTGCCGATCTCGCCTCGCGGCGTGATTTCCGATGCGGTTGCGGCGCTGACCTTCAAGCTGTCGCACAATGACCTGAGCAAATACAATCAGGTGCAGAAATTGCTTTACACCGGCATTATCATAGTCGGGGTCGTCATTGTGCTTTCGGGATTATCCATCTGGAAGCCGGTGCAGCTGCAATATCTGACGGCGCTGTTCGGCGGATATGATACCGCGCGATTTGTCCACTTCTTCTGCATGTCCGCGATAGTCGTCTTCCTCGCGGTCCATGTGCTGCTGGCGGTTCTGGTGCCGAAGAGCCTGCGCGCCATGATCATCGGGCGGTGAACAAGGGTAAGGGAGACAGGCCATGGGCCGACTTCGCAAGCTTCTGATCCCCGGCGTCGACAAGAAACTGCTGGTCAAGGATGCGACCAAGGTGATGCCGGACCTGATGCGCCGGCGGTTGATTTCCGGGGGCGCGAGCCTTGGCGCACTGACGCTACTGACCGGCTGCGATGTCCTGGACTCTTCCTCCGCCGAGGAGATGCTGAAGAAGGTCTCGAAGTTCAACGACGCGGTGCAGGCCTTTATTTTCAATCCGGATGCGCTGGCGCCGACTTTTCCGGAAAGCGCGATAACAAAACCGTTCCCGTTCAACGGCTACTACGACCCGGAAGATGCGCCCGACATCAACGGCAAGGACTGGAAGCTCGAGGTGCGCGGGCTCGTCGACAACAAGAAATCCTGGACGCTGGAAGAGCTCTACAAGCTGCCGCAGGTCAAGCAGGTGACGCGCCATATCTGCGTCGAGGGCTGGAGCGCGATCGGAAGCTGGACCGGCACACCGTTGCGCGATTTCCTTAAATTGATCGGCGCCGACACCCGCGCCAAATATTGCTGGTTCCAGTGCGCGGATTCCGATGGCTACAACAGCCCGCTGGACATGGAGACGGCGCTGCATCCGCAGACCCAGATGACGTTCAAATTCGCCGACCAGATCCTGCCGCGGATCTATGGCTATCCGATGAAGATCCGGGTGCCGACCAAGCTTGGCTTCAAGAACCCGAAATACGTGATCTCGATGGAAGTCACCAACGACTACAAGGGTGGCTACTGGGAAGACCAGGGCTATAATTCGTTCAGCGGCAGCTAGCAGCCCTTTACGACCGCCCTCGCGTTCTCATCAGACGCTCTTGGCGAGCTTGCGCTGAAACGCCGCTGCCAAGGCTCCGAGGGCGAGCAGCAAGGCCGACGCATTCAGCGCATAGGAGAGGTTGCCGAAGGCATCGGTGATGGCGCCGACCGCGGTCGGCCCGAGGGTCTGGCCAATTCCAAAGGCGATGGTCATCGCGGCAATTCCCTTGGGCCACGCCGATGGCGGCGAGTTGAAGCGCACGAAAGCGGTGGTCGATCCGACGATCGCGAAGAAGGAAACGCCGAACACCAGCGCCGATACGGTCAACAGCAACACCGAATGACCAAGCAACGGCAGCGCCGCGCCCACGGTATTGACGCCGAGGATGATCGCGGTGGAAAGCCCGCCATTGTCGCGCGCCAACAGACGTTGCCACACCCAGGGCGTGACGAATGCGCTCAGCCCGATCAGGCACCAAAAGGCGCTTTGCGCCACCGCGCCGCCGCCGGCGTCGCGGACATAGGCGATCATGAAGGTCATGTAGGCGATATAGCCCGCACCAAACAGGAAATAGCCGGCGAGATAGATCAGGATCGGCCGGATCGGAAAGGGTGCCGGCACGGTATCATCGAGGCCACTGTCGGCCTCGATCGGCGCCGCGAACAACGGGATCGTGAGCATGGCGGACAGCAGCGTCATTGCCCACCACACGATCCACCATGATCCCGGGCCGAAAACCTCCAGCACGAAGGGCGCGATCAGGCCGGACGTCACGATGCCGAATCCGGGCCCGGCATAAAACAGGCTCAGCAGGAAGCTGGCCCGCGCCGGACGCGATTGGGCGATCTGCGCCGCCAATGCCGCACCTGCGACGAAAGTGAGCGCGGCTCCGACGCCTACCAGCAGACGGGAAAAGCTCAGGACCACGAGATTGCCCGAGATGGCGCTCAACGCCAGTGCAAGCACGCAGGCGAGCGTCCCCCAGCGGATCGAAGCGGACAGCCCAAACCATCGGATCAGCCGCGCGGCCGCCAAAGCCCCGCCGAGATAGCCGGCCGCGTTGATGGTATTCATGAAACCGGCCACCGAATACGACCAGCCCAGCGTGTCGCGCATGTCCGGCAGTACCAGCGAATAGGCAAAGCGGCCGATGCCAAGCCCGATGATCGGCGCCAGCGAGACAATGAGGATCAGCCGCGCGGGATGGGCCGCTGAGTTGGGGGTTTTCAAGGAATTCTCCGGCATGGAAGCCAATGTGGCAGGTGCCGAGGCGATTGCACATTGCCGATCGAAGCAATGGTGTCTTGCCATCTGCGCAACACGGCATTAGCACTCCGCGCGCACCGGCTATTTCCCAAAAAGGCATTCGACCATGGCGACCCATAAACTGCTGCTTCTTGCCGGCGACGGCATCGGCCCCGAGGTGATGGGCGAGGTGAAGCGCCTGATCGGCTGGATCAACGCGCAAGGCATTGCGCATTTCACGACCGAGGAAGGGCTGGTCGGCGGCGCCGCTTATGACGCGAGCAAGCAAAGCATCACGGACGCAACCATGGCGCAGGCCAAGGCCGCCGATGCCGTGATCTTCGGCGCGGTCGGCGGGCCGAAATGGGACAGCGTTCCCTACGACGCTCGACCCGAAGCCGGCCTGTTGCGGCTGCGCAAGGATCTCGCGCTGTTTGCCAACCTGCGGCCTGCGGTCTGCTATCCGGCACTGGCGGAAGCCTCGAGCCTGAAGCGTGAAGTGGTCGAAGGCCTCGACATCATGATCGTGCGCGAGCTCACGGGCGGGGTCTATTTCGGCGAACCCAAAACCATCACCGATCTCGGCAACGGCCAGAAGCGGGCGGTCGATACCCAGGTCTACGACACCTACGAGATCGAGCGCATCGCGCGCGTCGCCTTTGATCTGGCGCGCAAGCGCCGCAACAAGGTGACCTCGATGGAAAAGCGCAACGTGATGAAATCCGGCGTGCTCTGGAACGAGGTCGTTACGCAAGTTCACGGCCGCGAGTACAAGGACGTTCAGCTCGAACATCAGCTCGCGGATTCCGGCGGCATGAATCTGGTGAAATCGCCGAAGCAGTTCGACGTCATCGTCACCGATAATCTGTTCGGCGACATGCTGTCGGATATCGCCGCGATGCTGACCGGATCGCTCGGCATGCTGCCGTCGGCCTCGCTCGGCGAGATCGACGTCAAGAGCAAGAAGCGTAAATCATTGTTCGAGCCGGTGCATGGTTCGGCGCCCGATATTGCCGGCAAAGGGCTCGCCAATCCGATCGCGATGATCTCCTCGTTCGGAATGGCGCTGCGCTATTCATTCGATCTCGGCGCGCTCGCCGACAAGGTCGACGCGGCGATTGCGGCGGTTCTCGCCAAGGGACTGCGGACCGCGGACATCAGGTCGGAAGGCACCACGGCGGTCTCGACCGCGCAAATGGGCGAGGCGATCCTTAAAGAGCTGCAGGCGTTGCACGCATGAGCACGCCCGTCCCTGCGGAGCAGGGACGTGCCAAGAAGAAGACCTTAAAGCTTCAGTATGGGAGCGGGATGCGCTGTTGATAGCCGCCCATATCCGACGGCGGATTCATCGGCGAGCGGTCGATCGGGCGGTTGTTGTTCTCGCGCGCGAACGACGGGTAACCGAGCTCCGGCGGGAACGCGTAATCGGTGAACTTGCGGTCGCCCGGCAGAACCTCGACGCCGGCGTCGAGCCATGAGCGCTTGGTGATATAGACGCGGGTATGCGGTCCCTGCTGATAAGACACGTTCGGCCCGCTCGGTCCGTAGTAGAGATGGCCGCGATTGTCATACTGGCGCTTGGCGTTCTTTTGCGCCTGGGCCGGGGTGGGCGTCTGCGCGCCGGCCGGCGAGGCGGTCAAACCAACGGCGCCAATGGCGACAGCGGCAAACAATACCGCAACTTTGTTCGCGGCTGGAATTCTGGGGGTCATCGGGTCCTCTTCAGGCAAACACGCCTTGTTTCGCGAGCCATTGTAACGGCAGGGGCTGCCGTCACAAGGTCAAACGGGCCACACTCGGACAGAATAAAAGCCGGCAATGGTCAAAAAAGTTGCATGGAAATAAGTCCTTGGCAGGACCTGACCGTTACAGGGGCCCTCGCAGGCGCGGATTTTCCACCCCCGTGACCCAATCGACCGAGACGGTCTTGGCAGGCCCGCAACCGCTGCGCTTCAGTTCGGCGCGGGCAAACAGCTCGGCCAGTTTGGGTTCGTTTCCGGACGCAAGCAGCGTCAGCCGGTCGAGCATGCAGCCGATCGCGGACCGCCGCGCGACCAGCGTGGTGCCCTGGCACGACCATCCGGAGATCTGCAACGCCGGATTGCCAAAATGCTTGATGAAGCCGAGGCAGGATCTTGCCTCATCCGCGCGGCCGGGATGGCGGAGCAGCGCCACGATGCCGAATTTGCTCTCGATAACGCCCGCCGCCTCTAAAGTTGGCGCGCCCTCTTGGGAGACGTCCAGCGCCATGCGGGCCGCGAGATTTGCCGCCCGCGGCTCGGTTGAGTTCGAACTCGCCGCCGGGGCGGTAGATCTCGAGCTCGGCCACCGGTTTTTGCCCCGGCTGGCTCCAGTGGAAAACATCCTTGCGACCACCAGCCGGATGCCGGAATATCTCGTAAGACTTCTGATTTATCTGGAATATCAAGCGAACTTACGGCAAACGCGGGGCGCGAGCGCTGAGCCAGGACGAAGCCCGGCTGGTCCGCCGGTTCGGCGACCGTATCGAACTGCCATTGGTCGAAGAAATGCAGGCCAACAATGGCAAAAAGGACCAGCGCGCCCACATAGGCAATCAGCCGCGCGAGCGTAGCGCAGCATTCGTCGGCAAAGCTGGTCAGTGCCGGGTGGATGCCAGAGTGATAGGCTGGAGTTGGTTGCATCAAAGGCCCGGGCGCCGAGAGACGCGAGGCGCGGTCTAACGTTGTCTTAACGGCGTTTCTCGCATAGAAGCGCCGTGGAGTGGATTTGACATTCGCGACCAACCAGCCGCGACCCCTTCGGGCGAATGTCAAATCCAAAACTCCACGGCAAATTAATATTTGGCAGTGGTCCTTTGGTACTAACATTCGCAAGCGTGTCCGCCGCGAGGGGATGCGAATGTTAGAACCGGACCACTACCTCTTCCCTTTCCGCCATGCGCGGGGGGCGGGCTTTTTTCTTCGGAGAGTGAACGATGGGTTACAAAGTCGCAGTGGTCGGCGCGACCGGCAATGTGGGGCGGGAAATGCTCAACATTCTGGACGAGCGCAAATTCCCTGCTGACGAGGTCGTGGCGCTGGCGTCACGCCGCAGCATGGGCGTCGAAGTCTCCTATGGCGACCGCACCCTGAAGGTCAAAGCGCTCGAGAATTACGACTTCTCCGATGTCGACATCTGCCTGATGTCGGCGGGCGGTTCGGTGTCGAAGGAATGGTCCCCGAAGATCGGCGCCGCCGGCACGGTGGTGATCGACAACTCCTCCGCCTGGCGAATGGATCCGGACGTGCCGCTGATCGTGCCCGAGGTCAATGCGGACGCGGTCGCCGGCTTCGCCAAGAAGAACATCATCGCGAACCCGAACTGCTCGACCGCACAGCTCGTGGTGGCGCTGAAGCCGCTGCACGACAAGGCCGTCATCAAGCGCGTCGTGGTTGCGACCTATCAGTCGGTGTCTGGCGCCGGCAAGGATGCGATGGACGAACTGTTCTCGCAGACCAAGGCCGTCTACACCAACAGCGAGCTCATCAACAAGAAATTCCCCAAGCGTATCGCCTTCAACGTCATCCCCGAGATCGACGTGTTCATGGAGGACGGTTACACCAAGGAAGAGTGGAAGATGATGATGGAGACCAAGAAGATTCTTGATCCCAAGATCAAGCTTTCCGCCACCTGTGTGCGCGTGCCGGTCTTCGTCGGGCATTCGGAAGCCGTCACCATCGAGTTCGAGAATCCGATCAGCCCGGACGAGGCCCGCGACATCCTGCGCCGTTCGCCCGGATGCCTCGTCATCGACAAGCACGAACCAGGCGGTTACGTCACGCCATACGAAGCCGCCGGCGAGGACGCCACCTATATCAGCCGCATCCGCGCGGATGCGACGGTGGAAAACGGCATCGTGCTGTGGTGTGTGTCGGACAACCTGCGCAAGGGCGCGGCGCTAAACGCGATCCAGATCGCCGAAGTGCTGATCAACCGGAAACTGCTCAGCGCCAAGAAAAAGGCGGCGTAAGAAACGAGAGCATGCTCCGGAAAAGCGGCCGCTTAGAGCGCTTCGACGACACTCCGGAATTCCTTCGTCGCCTGATCGAGCACGAACAGCGAGCCTTCCTTCACGCCGAAATAGGCGCCATGCAAACGCATGTCGCCGCGCTCGACCGCGCCGCGGACGAAGGGGAATGTCATCAGGTTCTCCAGGCTGCGGAACACCGCGGCCTTTTCGATCCGCACCGTGAAATCAGCCAGGCTCTCGCGGTCGCGCTGTTCGACGACCTCGCCCGGCTTGATGAACATCGCCATCCATTTGCCGATGAAATCGCCGGGCGACAGGGGCGCCGACTTGTTGATAAAGGCGCGGATGCCGCCGCATTGGGCGTGGCCCAGCACCACGATGTGTTTTACGCGAAGCACTGAAACCGCGAATTCCAGCGCCGCCGACACGCCATGCGCGTTGGCGTCCGGTTGATAGACCGGCACCAGATTGGCGATATTGCGCATCACGAACAATTCGCCCGGCCCGGCATCGAAGATCACTTCGGGCGAGACGCGGGAATTGCAGCAACCGATCACCATGATTTCCGGCGACTGGCCGCGTTCGGCCAATTCGCGGTAACGCGATTGCTCGGTCGGCAGCCGCTGCGTCCGGAAAGTCCGGTAGCCGTCAAGGAGGGGTTGCGGAAACGGTGACATGCCGATTGCTAACCATATGCCGCAGGCTGGAACAAGCCTTTCGAACGGTGGGTTGAAATGTTAAGCCGTGAAAAGATCACGCTCAAACAATTGGCCACGACAGTTCTGGTTTCATCCGTCAGGCGCTCGTCATTAAAAAAGGAACGGAAACATGGTCCATCCGCGCCGCAGCCTCCTGTTCATGCCCGGTTCGAACACGCGGGCGCTGGAAAAGGCGCGCATCCTCCCGGCCGATGCCATCATTCTGGACCTGGAGGATTCGGTGGCGCCGGAAGCCAAGGGGCTGGCGCGCGGCCAGATCGCGCAGGCGATCGCGGCCGGCGGCTTCGGCAAGCGCGAGATCTGGGTCCGGACCAATGCGCTCGACACGCCTTTCTGGGCCGATGACGTCAAGATGGCGGCCAAGGCGCAGCCCCACGCCATCCTGGTCCCGAAGGTATCCAGCGTCGGCGATCTTGCCACCATCGCCACGGCCTTGCGCGACGCGCAGGCCGATCCGTCGATACGGCTCTGGGCCATGATCGAGACCGCGCGCGCGGTGCTGCATGCCGAGGAGCTTGCGGCGGCCTCGCGCGACGTCGAACCGCGGTTGGCAGGCTTCGTGTTCGGCCCGAACGACATCTCGCGCGAGACGCGGATCCGCATGCAGCCGGGACGCGCGATCATGCTGCCGATGATTATCCACTGCATTCTCGCTACCCGCGCCTATGGCCTCGAAATCCTCGACGGGCCCTACAGCGATTTCAGCAATATCGACGGCTTCAATCAGGAATGCGTGCAGGCGCGCGATCTCGGCTTCGACGGCAAGACGCTGATCCATCCCGGCCAGATCGAAGCCTGCAATGCCATCTTCACGCCGCCGGAGGAAGAAGTGGCGCGGGCGCGCAAGATCATCGCGGCCTTCGAGCGGCCGGAGAACGCCTCGCGCGGCGCCATCTCGCTCGATGGCCAGATGGTGGAGCGGCTGCACGCCGATATGGCGCGCCGCACGATCGCGCTGGCGGATTCGATTGCGGCGATGGCGCACTAGACGCGTGTCGCTCGTCGTCCCGGCCAGGCGAGCTCTTGCGCGCGCAGAGCCGGGACCCACCAGTGCCGGATATGGAATGAAGCCGGAGCTGCAGCTCGCTCGAATCGCGGAGGCCTGTGGTTATGGGCCCCGGCCATCGCGGGGGGCGACTGTTTAGCTATTTGAACCGCTCCGCCGCCCAGGCGTGCAGGCTGCCGGGCACGGGCTGCTGATTGCCGCGGCCCTTGGGCGAGATGTGAAACCCGAGGATGCCGGGGTCATCGATCAGCGCTGAAAAATCGCGCGGTTCAAAAAACAATTTTGGCTCGGCGTGCACGGCGTAGAACGACTTCTTCGGCAGCGCGTAACCCAATTCGCCAGTGCGCTGGGCAAGCGCGGTCAGCGCCGCCGGGCCGAAGATCGCCAGCCGCACGTCGGAGACGCGGTGCGATCCGCGCAACCTGTGCACCATGAAGGTCAGGCGGTGCCGCAATGAAAGCCAGTCCGGCGTCAGCTCGTCCTGCGCCATCAGGGCGTCAAATGCGGTGACGATCGGGTCGTTCGCAGCCAGATACAAAACCGAATTGCCAAGCTGGCGCGGCCGCTCCCAGGCGAAATAGGGTTTTGCGGGATCGATCTCGATACGCTTGAGCAGCAGGACGTCGGCATCGAGCCACAGGCCGGCATTTTCGGCCATCAGCCGCATCCGGAAAAAATCGGAAAACTGCAGCGTGGTCCAGTCGCGCCAGATCCCGTCGGGGCCGGTCGGACGCAGCCGTTCGGCAAATGTGTGCGGCAGGATCGCTTCGGCTTCCGCATTGGCGACGCCGTCAGGCAGTTGCGCGAGCGGTTCGAAACTATAGACGGTTACCTTGTGGCCTGCGGCCACCTGCGAGCGCAGGCACAGCCGTCGCAAGCTATCGAGCGGGCCGTGCCAGAAGGTGACGATTTCGGGACGTACCATAGCGTTTTCAAGCGAAGTGGAAGCCGGTTCGCGTAAAGAAAACGCGTCAGACAAAAAGCATCAAGCCCAGGCGCGCTCTTTCAGCCTGGCCTCATAGGCATCGATCGACGCCTTCTTTTCCATGGTGAGGCCGATATCGTCGAGCCCGTTCATCAGGCAGTGCTTGCGGAACGGATCGATCTCGAATTTTACCGTGCCGCCGTCGGGTCCGCGGATTTCCTGATTGGCAAGATCGATGGTCAGCGTCGCATTGGCGCCACGTTCGGCGTCGTCGAACAGCTTGTCGAGATCTTCTTGGGCAACGCGGATCGGCAGAATGCCGTTCTTGAAGCAGTTGTTGTAGAAGATGTCGCCGAACGAGGTCGAGATCACGCAGCGGATGCCGAAATCGAGCAACGCCCATGGCGCGTGCTCGCGGCTCGAGCCGCAGCCGAAATTGTCGCCGGCGACCAGTACCTTGGCGTTGCGATAAGCGGGCTTGTTGAGGATGAAATCCGGATTTTCGCTGCCGTCGTCCTTGTAGCGCTGCTCCGAGAACAGACCCTTGCCAAGGCCGGTGCGCTTGATGGTTTTCAGATACTGCTTCGGAATGATCATGTCGGTATCGACATTGATGATCTTCAGCGGCGCCGCGCCGCCTTCCAGCGTGGTGAACTTTTCCATCGGTGCACTTCTTGGTTGGAATGGACAAAAAGCAATTCGGGAGCCGTGGTTTATCGCGAATGCAGCCGGCATAAAAGGCCAAAAAAGCCGCATCAATCCACCGATGCTTCGATGGCAGCCATGTCGTCGTCGGAGAGCCCGAAATGATGTCCGATCTCGTGGATCAGCACGTGACGAACGATGCGCCCCAACGCCTCGTCGTGTTCGGCCTAGAGCTCCGATTCCGAAGTTCGCAATCTATCGCGGCGAGGTCTGACGCGAACTTCGGAATCAAAGGAGCTCTAGCAACTTATTGATTTCTAGGGCGGCTTTGAATTTGAAGTTCCTGTTACGAACTTGCCGCGATACCGATAGGAACTTCAAATTCGCCGCACTAGTAGTCCAGGATCGGCCGCCGGTAGAGCCAGATCAGATTCGGCAGCCGGGCGATGTCGCTATCGCTTTGATGCGGCAGGCCGGTGCCCTGGAACAGGCCGAGCAGGTCGAATTCGCCCTCCGCGCCCATCTCGTCGAGAATTTCTTCGGTCGGGAAATCCTCCACCCGGATGACGACGCCGGCGCAAAGGTCGCGGAAAGTTTTCGGTAGCCGCGCCAGGATGTCGTGCGCCATCGTCTCCAGTTCGGCGAGCGACGGCGCTTTGGCTGATGTCCACATGCGGCCGTTTAGAGCATCTTCGCAGCGGCGTTGGAACCGGCTTTTCCCGGCGCGGCAACGACGGCGCCCGCGGGCACGGCGCGTCTTGCCGGTTGACGTTGCCGCTGCAATCGGAGACCGTAGGAGCGCACAATGAATGGGGCGGGCGCCATCATGCGTATCGGGAAGTGGGCAATAGAAGGGATCGTTGCGGGCGCGGTATTGCTGCTTGCGGCGGGCGCCGACGCGCAGACGGCGCCGCAAGCCACGCGAACCGCGCAGGCTACCTCGTCCGACGATCCGTTCGCGGTGCCGGCCCGTCCGCCGCGGCGGCTTCGCATTTATCCCCGCTCCCAGGCCGAGCCCGACGGTGTTTATCCGCGCTATTATCCCGGACCGAATGCCGTTCGGGTTTGCAACGCATCCTATGGTCAGGAATACCGGCCGAGCGGCACTGTGATCGTACCGCACATGACGTGCGTGTGGCGCTGAACGCTTCTCTAGAACTTTCGTCTGAGCAATTCGATAAGCGCCGCGGCGAACAGCAGGGCTGCGCCGCCGTAAACGACGATCGCCATCACGAGCTGCGTCAACGGACTGGCAGCGCCGGGACCTCCGCCTGGGCCTTGAGAGGCGAGCGCCGCAGAAGCAGACATCAACGTCAGCAAGAATAGCGCCGCGGCGGTGTGACGTGACTGCCACAAAACAGGAAAGCGCATCGCGATCTCCACCTGTGTTTGCCGCGAGATACGGCTGGCGGCCGGGTTAGGTTTTTAGCAGCCTATTAAATCTTGCACTGAAGTATGGAACTCGAAGGCAAGCCATGCATTGAAGTTGCTGGCGCAGGGATTCACCAACAATAGACGTCGCCACCTCCAGCTTGCGGTCTGCGCTGCGGTGAGCGGCAAGTTACGTCGGTCGCGTGGCCCGCTGGCACGGCATCCGATCACTGAAGGGGAGATATAATGAAGATGACGAGAGTTCTGGGCCTCGCTGCAATTGGTGCGGTATTGGTCCTTGCCGCTCCGGCTCAGCAAGCCCAGGCGCTGTCGTTGGCAAATCCCGCCACCGCCACTGCGATCCAGGAAAGCTCCAAGGTTTCGACGACCGAAGTTCGTTGGCATCGGCATTGGCACCACCATTGGCATCATCGCCACTGGTAAGCTCGTTTGAGTTCAAACAGGCCCGCGACACGCGGGCCTGTTTTTTTGTGTGCCGCCGCGTCGTATTCCTGAACTGCATATGATGACGATCATGTGCTTTTACGCGAGCGCGCCGCATCGGCATTGGTTCAAAACTGTGGCCCGTATATTCATGGCGCGTTCAGCTTGCGGTGCCTAATTTCAGACCAAGAACGCGATCCAGCTAAAAACGCCGCACGTCGAAAACGACGCATTGAAAGCGCCGATGACCGGCGCCTGAAAGTTTTGGTTTTGCTGTCGGCAACCCGGAAGGACGATATCCATGTTGGCGATTTCAGTTCTCACGCGGCGTTCGTTGCGCGTGTTGGGCGCGGTTGCAGCACTATTGATGATATCGGCCGTTGCCGGCGAGCGCGCTGAAGCGCTGTCGCCGGTCAATCCGGGAATGACTGCAGTCAGCAAGGCGGTTGCCGATGGACGGACGATCGAAGTCCGCGGCGGCGGACATGGCGGAGGGGTGGTGGCGGCCACGGCGGAAGCGGTGGTTGGGGCGGTGGCCGGGGTGCTGGTGGCTTCAGCGCTGGCGGCATGAGCGGCGCTGTTGTGCGCGGCGGCGCGGTCGGCGCCGGAGCGGCGGCCGTTGGAGGATCTCCCCGATTTGCCGGACGCGGTTTCGGCCATCGGCGTCACTTCGGCAGGGTCTTTGTCGGCGGCGTCTATTACGACGACTATCCGTATGACTATCCCGATTATTACGATTATCCCCCCGTCTATCCGGCCCCCGCTTTTGTCGCTGGAGGAGGCTGCCGCAGGGTGTTGACTGTGCATGGCCCGCGCGTCGTCTGTCACCATCGCGCCGCACGGCATCACCGTGTCTATCGGCGCCACCATCACCGCAGACATCATCGCGCCTAACGTTGAGGTTCGAGACACGGTAGGTGAGGTGAGTCAGGCGCCCGAAGGGGCGCCTGATCCCTTTGCTACGTATCAGAGGGATGGCGCGGCTGCTCTCGATCACGCGCCGCGCGACGGCCGCTTCAAACCCAGTCCTTGAGCTTCCAGGGCTTGATCTTCCACGGCGTCAGATTTTCCATCCGCCACTGCTCAAGGCGGTCCGGCGGCCAGTGGCCCATCCGCGAGGCTTCCTTGGCGACCGGCTCCTTGGCGCGCATGACCACGCGCCGCCGCACTTGCCGCGTCGCCTCGCTGATCATATCGACGAATTCGGGCTTGTCGGCCATGACGGGCTTTCCTCGCAACACGCGAATGCCTTCTCAGGCCGACAAGTCTGCTCCCAACTGCTTAACGACTTCCTTCGACGATATCTCGATGTTGAGGCGACGGACGGTTTACCGCCACTCCCGGATATCGACGAAGTGCCCGGCAATCGCCGCCGCCGCCGCCATGGCGGGCGAGACCAGATGGGTGCGGCCCTTAAAGCCCTGGCGGCCCTCGAAGTTGCGGTTGGACGTCGAGGCGCAGCGCTCCTCGGGCTTGAGCTTGTCCGGGTTCATCGCGAGGCACATCGAGCAGCCGGGCTCGCGCCAGTCGAATCCGGCCTTGATGAAAATCTTGTCGAGGCCCTCGGCTTCGGCCTGCTCTTTCACGATGCCCGAGCCGGGGACGATCATGGCGTAGACGTTGCCGTTCACCGTCTTGCCCTCGGCGATTTTCGCCGCCGCGCGCAAATCCTCGATCCGGCCGTTGGTGCAGGAGCCGATGAAGACGCGGTCGAGCTTGATGTCGGTGATTTTCGTTCCGGCCTTCAGCCCCATGTAATTCAGCGCGCGGTGCTTCGAGATCCGCTTGGCCTCATCCTCGATCTTGTCGGGATCGGGCACGAGGCCGGCGATCGAAGCCACGTCTTCCGGCGAGGTGCCCCAGGTGACGATCGGCGGCAGCTTGGCGGCATCGAGCCGGATCTCGTGGTCGAAATGCGCGCCTTCGTCGCTGCGCAAACTCTCCCAATAACGCATCGCGGCGTCCCAGGCGGGACCCTGCGGCGATTTCGGGCGGCCTTTCAGGAATTCAAACGCCTTCTCGTCCGGTGCGATCATGCCGGCGCGCGCGCCGCCTTCGATCGACATGTTGCAGACGGTCATGCGGCCTTCCATCGAGAGCGCGCGGATGGCTTCACCGGCATATTCGAGCACATAGCCGGTGCCGCCGGCGGTGCCGATCTCGCCGATGATCGACAGGATGATGTCCTTGCCGGTGACGCCGTCCGGCAATTTGCCGTCGACGACCGCACGCATGTTTTTCGCCTTCTTCTGAATCAGGGTTTGCGTCGCCAGCACATGCTCGACCTCGGAGGTGCCGATGCCGTGCGCCAGCGCGCCGAACGCGCCGTGGGTCGAGGTGTGGCTGTCGCCGCAGACAATGGTGGTGCCCGGCAGCGTAAAGCCCTGTTCCGGGCCGATCACATGGACGATGCCCTGACGGCGATCGAACTCGTTGTAATATTCGATGCCGAAATGCTTGGCGTTCTCTGCCAGCACGGCGATCTGCTCGGCGCTCTCGGGGTCGGGATTGGGTTTGGTTCGATCGGAGGTCGGCACGTTATGATCGACGACCGCGAGCGTCTTCTCGGGCGCGTGGACCTTTCGTCCCGTGGTGCGCAGGCCCTCGAAGGCCTGCGGCGAGGTCACTTCGTGCACCAGATGGCGGTCGATATAGAGCAGGCAGGTGCCGTCATCGGCTTCGTGAACCAGGTGATCGCTCCAGATCTTGTCGTACAGGGTTGTCGGTTTGGACATGAGCGCAAGCTCCTGAAATATAGAAATCGTGAGAGACGGAATCGCGCCGAAAGACCGGCGGTAAGCGCAGCATCAAAGCGCGCGCGTAAGTTCCGAGGTCGCCGACGTTGCAAACCTGCCGAAGAAGCGGCCGGGCAGGCGCGAATGATCGTCGATGACGATACGCCGGCAGACCGAGCTGGTGCGATTTAGAAGCATTTGAGATGGTATATAGCACGCGCGCGCCTCTAAGCGAGCCATCTTCACGACGGGCGGCTCTGCGAAAGATGATCGCTCGCGGCAACAAAAAAGCGCGGGGCGGACCCCGCGCTTTTCGTACCCTAAGAACAGGTAATTATTACTCGTTGACGGCGGTCGCGCGCTCGGACTTCTCGACGATGCGGGCCGACTTGCCGCGCAGGTTGCGCAGGTAATAAAGCTTGGCGCGGCGCACCTTGCCGCGGCGCACCACCTTGATCGAGTTGATCATCGGCGACATCACCGGGAAGACGCGTTCGACGCCTTCGCCGTAGGAAATCTTGCGCACGGTGAAGCTCTCGTTGAGCCCGCCGCCGGAGCGGCCGATGCAGACGCCTTCATAGGCCTGCACGCGGGTACGATCGCCTTCGACCACCTTGACGTTGACGATCAAGGTGTCGCCGGGCCCGAAATCCGGAATGACCTTGCTGGCGGACAGTTTTTCGAATTGCTCTTTTTCGAGCTGCTGGATGAGGTTCATTTTAAATCTCCATCGGCGGCGCGCCCTGCCAAGCCGGGGGCTCGCGATCCATGCCGTCTCTTCTCGGAATTGGCGCTCGTATAAGGCAAAGGGTGAGCTTTGTCACTCCTTTGTCGGGCTTTTTGGCGCGCTTTCGTACGCAACCCATAAATCGGGCCGCCGCGTTCGCGTCAACGCCTCGGCTTCGGCGCGCCGCCAGGACGCGACCTTGGCATGGTCGCCGGAAGTAAGGGTTTCGGGGATCGGTTGCCCTTCGAAGGCCTGAGGGCCGCGTATATTGAGGGTATTCCAGTAGGGATTCGGAAAAGCTCTCGTCCGAGGCCGATTCCGCCTTCCCCATGACACCCGGCAGCAGCCGGACGCAGGCATCGACCAGCGCCATGGCGGCGATTTCACCGCCCGACAGCACATAATCGCCGATCGAAACCTCCTCGAGCGCCCGCGCCTCGATCACCCGCTGGTCGACCCCCTCAAAACGGCCGCAGACGATCAGTGGCCCCGGTCCTGCCGCCAGTTCCCGGACGCGCGACTGGGTCAATGGCCGACCCCGCGGGCTCATCAGCAGGCGGGGACGCTCTGGCGCTATTTGGGCGGCATCGATCGCGGTTGCGAGTATATCGGCGCGAAGCACCATGCCGGGGCCGCCGCCGGCGGGGGTGTCGTCAACGCTGCGATGCCGGTCGGTGGCGGAATCCCTGATGTCGCGGGTTTCCAGTGTCCAGACGCCTGAGGCGAGTGCCTTGCCCGCAAGGCTGACGCCAAGCGGCCCGGGAAACATCTCGGGAAACAAGGTCAGGATGGTCGCGTGCCAGGGTGAGGTCATAAGCCTCAGTCGCGCGTTGGCTGCGAGAAATCAAACTGCAAAAAATTAGTTGACTAGGAAACTGATTACGATAGTTTCCTAGTCAACTAAAGGTAACCCGCGAATGGCGAAGTCAAGAGTGAGCAACCTCGAAGACCACGTCGGCTATTGGCTGCGCTACGTCTCGAACCAAGTCTCGCAAGCCTTCAGCCGCAAAGTGGAGGCGCGCGGAGTGACCGTGGCGGAATGGGTGATGCTGCGCGTGCTGTACGACGAAAAAGAGCTGGCTCCGAGCGTACTCGCCGATCGCATGGGTATGACGCGCGGCGCGATTACCAAACTCGCGGATCGGCTGGTCGCCAAGGCCCTGATGATACGGACGGCCGGCAAGGGCGATCGCCGCACGCAGGAACTCGCGATCACCGAGGCTGGCCGGGCGCTGGTGCCGCAGCTTTCGGCACTCGCCGACCGCAACGACGCTGAGTTTTTCGGCCACCTCAGCGAGGCCGACCGCGCCGCCACCATGCAGATCATGCAGGGCATCGTGCGCCGGTTGGGTCCGCGCGCGTTGCCCATCGACTAATCCTCAACATCTCAGATTGGAGAGCGAAGATGACATCCGAGACCATCGCCGTATTGCAGGAATGTACCGATGCCTCCGATCAGGACCGCATCACCTTTCCCGAAGTGGTGATGAAGCTCGCGGCCGCCGGGGTTGAGCGCTATCACGCCGATCTCCTGCGCGGAGAGCGAACCTATTATCTACCGTCCGGCGAGTCGCATCGCCTCAACGCTGTGCAGATCACCGAGGTGCCGGCTGCCGCCTTCGCGGCGACGGGCGTCGAAGCGGCGATCCGCGCCATCCAACAGCAGAAGATTCAATATCGCGAATTCTGCGATCGGATCGTCCGCGCCGGTTGCGTGGGCTACATGGTGTCGCTCGCCGGCCGTCGCGCTATCTACTACGGCCGCACCGGCGACAATTATGTCGAGCGGTTCCCTGACGCGGCTTGACCACCTTCACGCGGCCGACTGATCCGGCCAACAATCTCGATCCGCCATTATGGCACCACGGCGGTCAGATCGAGACCCTGCAAGACGATAATGGTCTGGCCGCCGCGCAGACCAGTGCGCTGCAAGCCGCCGAACGGAACGATCAGCTTGGCAAGCCCGATCAACTCGGTCGCTGGCTTGTCGTTGAGCAAGGCCAGCGGTGTCACGCAGGCGGCCGGCCAATGGGCGATTTCGGCAAATACGCCGTCGCGCCAGCGGGCCTGCAATGCCAGGGATCCGGCGCTGGGCTCGTTGCGGTCAGTCCGATCAGGATTTGTGGCGGCTGCGAGTTCGGCACATCGCCGCGCAGATGCGGACTGAGGAAGACGCGATCGCCATCTCGAACATGTCCGACATTCGCGCCGGTTGCGATCACGCGGCCAATCGCGTTGGTGCCGGGCACGAACGGCATCGGCGGCAGGTTGTAGGGCACCTGACCCGACATCACGCGCCCCATGTAGGAAAGCACCATGCCGGCCTCGATGCGAACCAGCACGCCGTCCGGCGCCGGAGCAGGCGTTTCAACCACATCGAAGCGGAGGTCGTTGTGGGCGTGCAGCCGCCAGGCCTTGTGAGTGTTTTTCATTTCAATCGCTACCATTTCGCAAGGAGGTGGCGATCAGCCGGCGCCTAGTGTGGCAACTCTGACGTTCCTTTCAGTGTCGCCGCGAGTTCTTCGAAGGAACGTCAGAGTCAAAGCCACACTAGCATCGTATGGTTGCTAGTGTCCCTTTGGTTCTTACATTCGTAAAAGTGCCTGCCGCGAAACAATACGAATGTCAGAACCGGGACACTAGCTCATCGCCGTCGACCTCTTCAGGCAGTGCGATCACGACGCGACCGCCGGCAAGGTCGACTGTCGGCACGACCGCATTGCTGAACGGCAGCAGCATCGTCACGCCGCTGGGCGCCGCGATCTCGATGATGTCGCCGGCGCCGAAATTGTGAATGGCGACGACGCGGCCGAGCATCACGCCTGCGATCGTTTCGGCGGCAAGGCCAATCAGGTCGGCGTGGTAATATTCGTCTTCTTCGGTCGCGGGCAATTTCTCGCGCGCGACATAAAGCTCGACGCCGTTGAGTCGCTCGGCCTCTTCGCGGGTCGTGACGCCCCTGAAGGTCGCGACCAGATGGTCCTTGGCCTTGCGCGCGCTGGTCACTTCAAATTGGCGAGCGCCGTCCTTGGTCGAGAGCGGGCCGTAAGCCTTCACCGCGAAAGGATCTTCGGTGAAGGTCCATAGTTTGACGTCGCCCCGCACGCCATGCGCGGCGCCGATCCGGGCGACGCAGATTTCTCTCTCAACTCGCGAGATGACCCTCTCCCCTGGTGGGAGAGGGTGCCCGAGATGCGGAGCATTGAGGGCGGGTGAGGGGTGCTGTTTCGAAGGACTACCAAATCCCTCACCCGGCTCACGCCTGTGGCGTTCGCCACCCTCTCCCACGAGGGGAGAGGGTGATCCTGCCGAGCTGTCGGAGCCTTGTCTCTTGCTCACCCGAAAAAATTACGCCGACTTCGCGGCGGCTTCGGCCTGCGCCTTGCGCTCCTTGCGCGGCACGGCCTTTTCCGGATTGTTGCGCTTTTCGCGCTTCTTCACGCCGGCGGCGTCGAGGAAACGCATCACGCGGTCCGACGGCTGCGCGCCCTTGGCGAGCCAGGCCTTGAGCTTGTCCATGTCGAGCTTGAGCCGCTCGGTGTTGTCCTTGGGCAAGAGCGGATTGAAATGGCCGAGACGTTCGATGAAGCGGCCGTCGCGCGGAAAGCGCGAGTCGGCAACGACGACGTGATAGACGGGGCGCTTCTTGGTGCCTGCGCGAGCGAGGCGGATAACGACGGACATTGGATTCTCCTTGATGTGTCGGTTCGAATAAGGGTGAATTGATCTCTTGGTTATTTCTTCTTCCCCAATCCGGGAAAGCCGCCAAGGCCCGGCAGGGTCGGCTTGTTGGGCAGGCCCGTCAGTCCCGGCAAATTCGGCAGGCCGGTACGAAGGCCGGCGGGAAGTTCCTTCGGCAGTGCGGGCACGCCGCCGGGGCCTGTGCCTTGCGGCATCTTCTCGGCCATCGCCTTCATCTGTTCGGCCGTCGGCATGCCGCCGCCAAAGCCCATGGCCTGCGCGATGCCCGCGAGCGGACCGCGCTTGCCCGATCCCATGGCCTTCATCATGTCGGCCATGTTCCGGTGCATCTTTAGGAGCTTGTTGAGGTCTTCGACCTTGCCGCCGGCGCCGGCCGCGATCCGCTTCTTGCGGCTCGCTTTGAGAACGTCGGGACTCTTTCGCTCCTGCCGCGTCATCGAATCGATCAGCGCGACCTGGCGCTTCAAAATCCTGTCGTCGATCCCGGCGTTCGCGATCTGGTTTTTCATTTTCGCAACGCCGGGCATCATCCCCATCAGGCCCGCGATGCCGCCCATATTGGCCATTTGCAGCAACTGCTCGCGCATGTCGGAGAGATCGAACTGGCCCTTGCGCATCCGCTCGGCGGTGCGCGCGGCCTTTTCGGCGTCGATATTGGCGGCGGCCTTCTCGACCAGCGACACCACGTCGCCCATGCCGAGAATGCGGCCGGCGATGCGGCTCGGATGAAAATCCTCCAGCGCATCGGTTTTTTCGCCGGTGCCGATCAGCTTGATCGGTTTTCCCGTGACCGCGCGCATCGAGAGCGCCGCACCGCCGCGACCGTCGCCGTCGACGCGCGTCAGCGCAATGCCGGTCAGCCCGACGCGCTGGTCGAACGCGCGCGCAAGATTCACCGCGTCCTGTCCAGTCAGCGAATCCGCCACCAGCAGCACTTCATGCGGATTGGCGACCGCTTTGATCTCGGCCGCCTCGCTCATCATCTCTTCGTCGAGCGTGGTGCGGCCGGCGGTGTCGAGCAGCACCACGTCGTAGCCGCCGAGCTTGCCGGCTTCGAGCGCACGCTTGGCGATCTGCGCGGGCTTTTGCCCGGCGACGATCGGCAGCGTCGGAATATCGAGGTCGCGGCCGAGCACGGCGAGTTGCTCCATCGCCGCCGGACGATAGATGTCGAGCGAGGCCATCAGCACCTTGCGCTTGTCGCGCTGGGTCATGCGGCGGGCGAGTTTTGCGGTCGTGGTGGTTTTGCCGGAACCCTGCAGGCCGACCATCATGATCGCGACCGGCGGCACCGCGTTGAGGTCGATGCTCTGGCCGTCGGAGCCCAGCGTGGCGACCAGTTCGTCATGGACGATCTTCACCACCATCTGACCGGGGGTGACCGACTTGACCACGGTGGCGCCGATCGCCTGCTCGCGGACCTTTTCGGTAAAGCTGCGGACCACGTCGAGCGAGACGTCGGCCTCAAGCAGCGCGCGTCGTACCTCGCGCATCGCCGCATCGACGTCGGCTTCCGTCAACGCGCCGCGCCGCGTCAGGGAATCGAGAATACCACCCAGCTTTTCCGACAGATTGTCGAACAAGTGCGTCGTCCTGTTGTTACGCCTTTTGGCGTGCGTCTCATCACTATCCGTCATACCCCGCTTTCGCGGGTGATGACGACCTATGTGCCTTGGCAGCCAACGCCAAGACGATCGTCCAAACACCTTTGCGCCCGAGGGCGCATCGCGCTGTCGGGCGTTGGCCTCCGGCCTCCGGGGCCGGTCGGCGGGTCGAAAAGATAATTCTTTCCGATGAATTGCGGCGGTTTAAACGCCGCCGGGGACGAAAAGTCAAGGAAAGTCACGCCGCAAATGGCGGTTTCGTGAACCGCGAGACTTTGCTTGCCCCTTGCACGGACGGGCCTTTTTGCTGCCAATCCCTCTCATGCACGGTTCCAGTAAGAGACCCATCTCCGATCATTTCGACGGCCGCATTTTCTTCGATCCCGATGGCATGCCGCCGAAATCGCTTCGCGAGGTGCTGCGCTGGCAATTCGGCGGTAATCGGGAGCGCGCGGTGTGGCCGGAATGGGTGCCGAGCGCGTACAACGATATCCCGCCTGCGCGCGTCGACGGCGACAAGGTCGCGGCTGTCGTTTGTCGGCCACGCCAGCTGGCTGATCCAGACCGCGGGCCTGAACATTCTCGTCGATCCCGTCTGGTCGGAACGGGCCTCGCCCTTTTCCTTTGCGGGTCCGAAGCGCCACAACGATCCCGGCATCGCCTTTGATGCCTTGCCGACGATCGACGTCGTGCTGGTCTCGCACGGCCACTACGATCATCTCGATGTCGCGACACTCTCAAGGCTCGCGGCCAGATTTTCTCCACGCGTGATCACGCCGCTCGGCAACGATCTGACGATGCGAAATGCCGATCCCAAAATTCGCACCGAGGCATTTGACTGGCAGCAACGCATCGAACTCGGCAACGGCGTCGCGGTCACGCTGGTGCCGACGCGGCATTGGTCGGCGCGCGGGTTGTTCGACCGCAATCGATCCCTGTGGGCGAGCTTCGTGCTGGAGACGCCGCCTGGAAAAATCTATGCCGTTGGCGATTCCGGTTACGGCGGAGGCAAGCATTTCCGGGATGTCGGAAGGATGCACGGGCCGTTGCGCCTGGCGCTTCTGCCGATCGGCGCCTATGAGCCGCGCTGGTTCATGAAAGACCAGCACATGAATCCATCAGATGCCGTCAAGGCGCTTGCCGATTGCGGCGCGGCGCAGGCACTCGCCCATCATCACGGCACGTTCCAGTTGACGGACGAGGCGATCGATGCGCCGGTGATCGCGCTCGCGCAGGCACTGGATGAAGCGAGGATTCCGCCCGAGCGTTTTGCCGCGCTCAAGCCGGGACAGGTATTCGAGATATAGCGGCTGTCGGTCTGGAGAGGCCCTCATGCCGGACGCAGCGCAGCGTGACGATGCGCTGCTGAGCCGGGGCCCAGTTGCTTGTAGGAGAGGTCCCGGCTCTGCGTCGCATCACTTCGTAATGCGCCGCGTCCGGGACACGAGAGCCGATTACTGCCCCTGCTTGATTGCCCAGGCCATGCCGACCGTGATCGACAGCGTCTCTTCGCCTTGAGCGATCGGCACTGCGGCGGCGGCCATCGGTGCCGCCATCCTGGCGCGGAACAGTGGTTGCGCCGCGCCTTCTTCGGAGATGCTCAAGGGAGTGCCCAACGTGACGCCGGCGGCTTTCGCATAGATCTCCGCCTTGCGGCGGGCATCGGCGACCGCCTGCTCGCGCGCATCATCGAGCAGCTTCGATGCCTGCGACACCATGAAATTGACGCCGCCGATGTCGTTGGCGCCGGCCGTGACCAGCGCATCAAGGACACTGGCAACCTTGGTGACGTCGTGCAGGCGGATCGTCACCCCGTTGCTCGCGCGATAGCCGGTGATGGTGGGAGGGACGCCGGGCTTGGCCATCGAGCTCTGCGCCTGCAACGACAATCGCGAGGTCTGATAATCCTTCTCGTCGATGCCGGCACCTTTCAGCGCCAGCAGCACCTTGCCCATCGCGGTGTTGTTGGCGTCCGAAGCTTCGCGGGCCGTCTTGGCCTCGGAGGTCACCCCGGCATTGATCTGGGCCAGATCGGGCGGCACGGATATGCGGGCTTCGCCGGTCACCGAAATGACAGCCGGCGGCGGCGCCGGAGTCTGCGCCTGTGCCATGAGCGGCGCACCGGCGGCAAAGGCGGCGAGGCCGAAAGCGTGAAGGAAAATACGCTTTCTCATGGCGTTCACTTCAGCGGCACGTAGACATTGATCACCAGCTTATCCTCCTGCGTCTTCAGGGGATCGGTAATGTATTCCTCGATGAAGGTGTCCTTGGCCTCGAGCTTCTTGTCGTCGAGATGATTGGTGATGGCCTCGTAAGTGTTGTCCATATTGTCATACGAGCCGCGATGGACGAATTTGAGCGCCTTGCCCTCGGGCGACCTGGCGACGCTGATTGTCTTCGGCAGGTTCTTCGGTTCCGCTTCGACTGGAATTTCCGCCAGATAGCTGAAACCGGTATCGTCAGTCGAAGTGTAGACGATCATCGAGTTGCCGGCTGCCTTGCCGCCATCCTTCTCGATCGCGGCCGACAGCGTTTTCAGCGATCCGAGTAGCGTCTCGAACGCGGTATCCCAGTTCGCCGTGCCCTTGGTGACGATCACCGTTTTCGGAGCCAGCGTAATTTCCTCGCCGAAGGGGTCCGCCTTCTGGACCGGCGCGGGGGCGGGCGCCGGCGGCGCGGTCGACGGCAAATCCCCCGGAGATTTGGTCTCGGCCGGCGGCGGGGCAGGGGTCGCGGACGGAGCCGGCGCGGGGGCTTGCGCTTGCGCAGTGGCAATACCCACAAGGATCACCGCCATAGGGGCCAGGGCAAAGCGGAACAAGCGGAGGCAATTCATTGGGATATTCTCCTTGGCGTCGTTTCGTCCGCGCGCTTTTGTCTGAAATGTCCGGGATCATGCCGGCAAGGCGCTTCGCAAGCCTTCGCTATCTAACACGCCGGTGCGCCGTCCGTCCCATGGCAGATACTTACGGATATTTCATGGGCCTCCCCGCCGGGCAGGGGGCGGCGACACAGATAAACCAACATCTAGCTAACCGGCCTTCACTGGCCATATAAACTAGCCTACCGGATGGGTCGATGAGCGCGCTGGCGAACCATAGCTTTGTGAAGATGAACGGGATCGGCAACGAGATCGTCGTGGTCGATTTGCGCGACCGGCCGGGCGCTGTCACGGCGGATGAGGCGCGTGCGGTCGCTAAGGGGGTTCCCTTCGATCAGTTGATGGTGCTGCAGCCCCCGAGGCTTGACGGCACTGAAGCTTTCATCCGCATCTACAACAATGACGGCTCGGAAGCCGGCGCCTGCGGCAACGGAATGCGTTGCGTGGCGCGCCGTGTGTTCGAGGCCTCCGGCCAAAACGCCGTCAGCTTCGAAACCAGCGCCGGGCTCCTGAATTGCTGGCAGGGACCGTCGGCCGATCTCTACACGGTGGATATGGGAGCGCCGAAATTCGGCTGGCAGGATATTCCGCTCGCCGAGGAGTTTCGCGATACGCGGGGCATCGAGCTGCAAATCGGTCCGATCGATGCACCGATCTTGCACACGCCGTCCGTCGTCAGCATGGGCAACCCGCACGCGATCTTCTGGGTCGACGACGTGCAGGCCTATGACCTCAGCCGCTTCGGCCCGCTGCTGGAAAACCACCCGATCTTTCCCGAGCGCGCCAATATCACGCTCGCCCAGATCGTCGATCGCGATCACATCACGATCCGCACCTGGGAGCGGGGCGCGGGGCTGACCAAGGCCTGCGGCTCGGCGGCCTGCGCCACGGCGGTTGCGGCCGCGCGGTTGAAGCGCGCCAACCGAACCGTGCAAATCACGCTTCCCGGCGGCGATCTTGCCATCGAGTGGCGCGAGCGCGACGACCACGTCCTGATGACCGGGCCTGTGGCTTTCGAATATGAAGGCCAGTTCGACCCGGCGTTGTTTGCGTCTTTCGCATGAGCGTCGGCGTCGTTACCTTTGGCTGCCGGCTCAATGCCTTCGAATCCGAGGTGATGCGGCTTGAGGCCGAGCGCGCCGGGCTTGCCGATACCATCGTCATCAATAGCTGCGCCGTCACCAATGAGGCAGTGGCGCAAGCGCGGCAGTCGATCCGCCGGCTGAAGCGCGAACGGCCTTCATCGCGCATTGTCGTCACCGGCTGCGCGGCGCAGACGCAGGCACAGATGTTCGCCGGCATGTCGGAGGTCGACCGGGTCGTCGGCAATGACGACAAGATGCGAGGCGAAGCCTGGCGGCGGGCACGCGCGGCGTTTGAGGGGGCTGGCGCGCGCAAGATCGAAACAAGCGACAAGATTGCGGTCACCGACATCATGTCGGTCCGCCGGATGGTGCCGCCTGTTCTGGAAGGATTGCAGAAGGGCCTGCCGCGCGCCTTCGTGCAAGTCCAGAATGGCTGCGATCATCGCTGCACCTTCTGCATCATTCCTTTCGGCCGCGGCAATTCGCGCTCGGTGCCGATCAAGACGGCGACTGCGCAGGTCCGCGCGTCGGTCGAGCGCGGTCACCCCGAAATCGTGCTGACCGGCGTCGATCTGACGAGTTATGGCGCCGATCTCGAAGGCGCGCCGAAGCTTGGCCAGTTGATCCGGCAGATTTTGCGGGACGTGCCGGAACTGAAGCGGTTGCGGATTTCTTCCGTCGATTCGATCGAGGTCGATCGCGATCTGTTGGATCTGATCGCCGCGGAAGAGCGGCTGATGCCGCATTTGCATCTGTCGCTGCAGTCCGGCGACGATCTGATTTTGAAGCGCATGAAGCGCCGCCACTCCCGGCAACAGGCGATCGATTTCTGCGCCGAGGTGCGGCGCCTGCGGCCCGACATCACGCTCGGCGCCGATATCATCGCGGGCTTTCCAACCGAGACGGAAGACATGTTCCTCCGCTCGCTCGATCTCGTCGAGGAATGCGGCCTGACTTTCTTGCACGTATTTCCCTATTCGCCGCGCCCGGGCACGCCGGCTTCACGCATGCCGCAAGTCGCGGGCGGCCTGATCAGGGATCGCGCCGGGCGGTTGCGCGCCGCGGGCGAAGCTGCTTTGGGGAAACGCCTTGAGGCCGAGATCGGCAGCGTTCGCGAGGTCTTGATTGAAAGCCCGACGCAGGGGCGCACCGAACATTTCCTGCCGGTTGCGATCAGCGGCGAAATGCCGGGACTGGTTCAGCGGCTTGCGATCACGGGCCACGACGGCGCACGGCTGGCCGTCTGACGCTTTCGCTGCGTTTTTAGGTCTCGGCGCTATTCGCCGTTCCATCCGCAGGCGCGCAATCGCTCACGCATGTGTTCCGGCGCCGGTGCGGTGACACGTACCGGCTCCTTGTTCTTTGAAATGGGAATCCCGATCTCGCGGGAGTGCAGATGCAGGCGCGGCTCGCCGAAGCGCGGGCCGCTACCGTAAATATTATCGCCGACGATCGGCCAGCCCTGAGCCGCCGAATGCACGCGCAATTGATGGGTGCGGCCGGTGACGGGTTCGAGCGCCAGCCAGGCGAGACCGTCGCCGCGTCCCATCACCTTCCAGTTGGTGACGGCATGTTGTCCCTCGGGGTCGACCTTCTGCCACCAGCCGCGTTCGGCGTTGAGCCGGCCGAGCGGCATGTCGATGGTGCCTTCATCCTGGGCCGGACCGCCTTCGACGATGGCCCAATAGGTCTTTGAAATCTTGCCGTGCTTGAACAAAAGCCCGAGCGAGGCCGTGGCCTTGCGGTGGCGCCCGAGCACCAGGCAGCCGGACGTGTCCTTGTCGAGCCGATGCGCCAGCACCGGCGGGCGCGGCAGGCCAAACCGCAACGCATCGAAGGAGGCTTCGAGGTTGGGGCCGCCTTTCGGCCCGCGATGGACGGGAAGCCCCGCGGGCTTGTCGATCACCAGCATCAGCCCGTCGCGGTGAAGTACGCGGGCGAGGATTTCCTCCGCGGTCAGTTGGGGAACGTCAATCGTGCGGTCAAGACTTTCACTCATTGCTTTAAACGGCTAACACACCCCGCCATGAATGAGGAAGCACCTAAACAGAGCTGGTGGCGGCGGCTATCCAGCGGATTGAAGCGCACCTCGAGTTCGCTCGGCACGGCGGTTGCCGATCTCGTGACCAAGCGCAAGCTCGATCGCGCCATGCTCGAGGACATCGAGGATGTGCTGTTGCGCGCCGATCTCGGAACCGAAGTGGCTGCGCGAATTTCCACGGCCGTTGGCGTCGGTCGTTACGATAAGTCGATCTCGGCCGACGAAGTGAAGGCGGTGGTCGCGACCGAGGTCGAAAAGGTGCTGGCGCCGGTGGCCACGCCCTTGACGATCGATGAAACAAAAAAGCCATTTGTGATCCTCGTGATCGGCGTCAACGGTTCCGGCAAGACCACCACCATTGGCAAGCTGGCGGCGAAATTCTCGGCCGAGGGCCGCAACGTGATGCTGGCTGCGGGCGACACGTTCCGCGCCGCCGCGATCGAACAATTGAAGGTCTGGGGTGAACGGACCAAATCGCCGGTTATCGCGGGCGCGCAAGGCTCAGATTCCGCAAGCCTTGCCTTCAACGCGCTGTCGTCGGCGCGCGACGAAAAGCGCGATGTGCTGCTGGTCGATACCGCGGGGCGGCTGCAAAACAAGGCCGAGTTGATGAACGAACTTGAAAAGGTCGTTCGCGTCATCCGGAAGGTCGACGACTCGGCGCCGCATGCGGTCCTGCTGGTGCTTGATGCCACGGTGGGACAAAACGCGCTCTCGCAAGTCGAGGCATTTCATCGTACCGCTGGCGTCACCGGCCTCGTGATGACCAAGCTCGACGGCACCGCGCGGGGAGGAATCCTGGTGGCGCTCGCTGAGAAATATAAATTGCCGGTGCACTTCATCGGCGTCGGCGAAGGCATCGATGATCTCGCGCCCTTCACGGCACGGGATTTCGCGAATGCCATCGCTGGCATCGAGTAGGGTCTCATCCTTCGAGACGCGGCTGCGCCGCTCCTCAGGATGAGGGAAGATAAACAGGAAGTCCTCATCCTGAGGAGGCGCGAAGCGCCGTCTCGAAGGATGAGAACGATAGGTCTGATGGAACAATAATGGACAAGACCCAACCGCATCCGCTGTTCAAGCTCGCCACCGAATTGGGACCCTTGCTCGTCTTCTTTGTCGCGAATGCCAGGTTTCATCTGTTTGTCGCGACCGGCGCTTTCATGGTGGCGATCGTCGCGGCGATGATCGCCTCTTATGTCGTGAGGCGGCACGTGCCGCTGATGGCGCTCGTCACCGGCGTCATCGTGCTGGTGTTCGGCACGCTGACGCTGGTTTTGCATGACGAGACCTTCATCAAGGTCAAGCCCACTATCATTTATAGCCTGTTTGCGCTCACCCTCGGCGGAGGTCTTCTGTTCGGCCGTTCCTTCATCGCCATCCTGTTCGATCAGGTGTTCAATCTGACTCCGCAAGGCTGGCGCATTCTGACGCTGCGCTGGGCCTTGTTCTTTTTCGCGATGGCGATCCTGAACGAAGTCATCTGGCGCACCCAGAGCACCGATTTCTGGGTCGGCTTCAAGGCGTTCGGCGTAATCCCGCTGACGATGGCATTCGCGGTCATCCAGATGCCGCTGATCAAGCGCTTCCACGTCGAACCGGCCTCGCTGCAAGCCAGCGACGCGGCGGAAGGCGACGTGAGCAGGGATACCAATTGAGCCGCCGTCCGTTCGACTGCGCTCATCTCGTCCCTGCCTGTTGCACTGCAAGCGCAGCAGACGGTTCCATATCAGGCAGATGATCTCCATTGGCTCGGGCCTAAAGAGATCGCCTTGCATTTCCAAGAATCCTCGGCAAGGTTTGCTTTCGTTTCGGCATTCGGTTTGTCCGTGTCGCAAGAAGGCAATCAATGACCCACGCGGAACTGCTAGGTTATGCGGCCGCAGCATGTGTTTTCGTGACGTTTTACATGAAAACCATGGTGCCGCTTCGAATCGCGGGCATCGTCAGCAATTTCCTCTTCATTGGTTATGGATATGCCCTCGATGCCTATCCGGTGCTGATCCTTCATCTGGTTCTGCTGCCGCTCAACATCCTCCGGCTGCGCCAGATGCTGCGGCTGATCAAACAGATCGAGGAAGCGACAAAGGATGACCTGAACCTGAATTGGGTCAAACCGTTCAGTTCGACGAAGGCGGTCGCGGTTGGCGATGTCGTATTTCACCGTGGCGATCCCGCAGACGAAATGTTCTTTATCGTTTCAGGCCGCTTCTGCGTTAGAGAGCCGAATGTGGAGCTTAAAACCGGCGAGATATTTGGCGAACTGGGATTGTTGAATACAGGTCAGGCCCGGACGGCCACGGTCGAATGTGTTGAGGGCGGTGAGTTGCTTCAGATCAGCTATGATCACGTCAAGCAACTCTATGCACAAGATCCCAAGTTCGGCTTTTATTTCCTGCACCTCGTGAGCAGGCGGTTGTTCCACAATTTGTCGGTGGTATCGCCCGGCCAGTCGGGTTAGCGCAATCAGGAACCAGCGTTGAGCGCCTTGTCGATCTCGGTGCGAAGGACGGTGTTGAGGTTGTCCGGCGTTACCGGGCCGACCAGCTTGTAGACGATGGTGCCTTCGCGCCCGACGATGAAAGTTTCCGGTACGCCATAGACGCCCCATTCGATCGACGCGCGGCCGTTGGCGTCGACGCCGACAATGCGGAAGGGGTTGCCGTAGCGGCCGAGAAAGCGGCGGGCATTCTCGGCGGAGTCCTTGTAGTTGATGCCGACAATTTGCAGCCGGCTGTCACGGCCAAGCTCGGTCAGCAACGGGGCTTCGTCGTGACAAGGTACGCACCACGACGCCCAGACATTGACGAGGCTCACTTTGCCTTTGAAGACGCCGGGATCGAGGCCAGGGATCGGCGCGCCATTGCTGGCAAGCCCCTGAAGCGGCGGCAACGGGGTTTGTGGCGCGGGATGGCCGATCAGGGCGGATGGAATGCGCGACGGGTCGCCGTCGCCGAGCCGGAACCAGAAGATCGCCGCGAGTGCTGCGAAGACGACGAGCGGCAGCGCCATCAGCCAGCGCGAGCTTCGCGGCGCATTGTCGGATGCAGGTGCGCTCATGACTAGAGCTCCGATTCGAAGTTCGCAAGCTATTGAGGCGCCTCCGATGCGAACTTCGGAATCAAAGGAGCTCTAGCAAAATAAAGTTTTCTAGTGCGGTTTTGAATTTGAAGTTCCTATAACGTACTCGCATCAAAACCGATAGGAACTTCAAATTCGCCGCACTAGTCCGTCATGCTGCGTCCGGAACGGCGGCCAATCCCTTCGGACTCAAGTTCGCTCAAGCGCCGCTTCTGGCGGCGGTAGTCGATCGCAATCCAGGCGATCAGCAACACCACGACCGCCAGCACCACCAGATAGGAGGTGACGATGAAGGTCGTGTAAGGGCCAAGCGACATCACGTCACGCCTGACGCTGGCCGGCTTGCGCCACCTGGATCATCTGCATCGCACGCACGCGGCGGCGCAGGATCTCGTTGCGCATCGCCGCCAGGTGCAGGGTGATGAACAGAAACGAAAACGCCAGTGCCATCACCAGCAGCGGAATCAGGAAGGCGCGGTCGAGCGTCGGCCCGCCCATTCGCAATACCGAAGCCGGCTGATGCAGCGTGTTCCACCAGTCCACCGAAAATTTGATGATCGGCAAATTGATGGCGCCGACCAGCGTCAGCACCGCGGCGGCGCGCGCGGCCCGCGAGGGGTCTTCGACCGCGCGCCACAGCGCGATCAGGCCGAGATACATCAGAAACAGGATCAGCACCGACGTCAGCCGTGCGTCCCACTCCCAATAGGTTCCCCACATCGGCCGGCCCCACAGCGAACCCGTCACCAGCGCGAGAAAGGTGAAGGCAGCGCCGATCGGGGCCGCGGCCTTCGCGGCGACGTCGGCGAGCGGATGCCGCCACACCAGCGTGCCGAGCGCGGCGAGGCTCATCACGCCCCAGACGAACATCGACAGCCAGGCGTTCGGCACGTGAATGAACATGATCTTCACGGTCGCGCCCTGCTGATAGTCGTCGGGCGCCATCGCCGACTGGTAGAGGCCGACCGTGAGCAGGATCGCGGTCGCCGCCACCAGCCACGGCAACAGCCGCGCGGTGAAAGAGAGGAACCGGGTGGGATTGGCGAAATCGATCAGCGTCATGGCACCCTGTTAATGGTCGAACGTCGTTGCAGGCAATCGGCATGCACGATTTCAGCGAGAGTTGATGAGACATCAATCCAGTCCGTGCCGGAGGCTTGCGGCCGCTGCGTAGGGCCCGATGACGAGCCCAAACAGTGACAGTGCGCACAGGATCGAGAACGGCGCACCGAAGGATGACGGCTCGGTGATGGCTGCTTCCGACGCCGCTACGCCAAAGATCAGCACGGGTATCGACAGCGGCAGCACCAACACGGCAAGCAGCAAGCCGCCGCGATGCAGCGTCACCGCAAGGGCGGCGCCAATCATGCCGGTAAAGGTCAGCGCCGGCGTTCCGGCGAGCAGCGTCAGCGCCACGGCTGCGGTTGCATTGGCGTCGAGATTGAGCAGCAGCCCCAGGACCGGCGTTGCGATGACAAGCGGCAATCCAGCGGCGAGCCAGTGCGCCAGTGCCTTGGCCGCGCAGGACAGTTCCAGCGTTGTCCGGCTCATCGCAATCAAATCGAGCGAGCCGTCGTCGTGATCGGACGTGAAGAGGCGATCGAGGGTCAAAAGACTCGCGAGCAGCGCGCCGAGCCAGAGGATCGCAGGCCCAAGCCGCTTCAGCAGCGCGAGGTCGGGCCCGATCGCGAACGGCATCAGCACCACGACGGTGAGAAAGAACAGCACGCCGATCAAGGCGCCGCCGCCGACGCGCAGTGCGATCCGGATGTCGCGGCGGATCAGGGCGCCAAGCGCGGTCACGAGGCATCTCCAACGCGCAGCGTGCGAGTGGGAACTCCCAGCGGCGCGTGGGTAGCCGCGATGATCAGGCCGCCGCGCGCCAGATGATCCCCCATCAGGGTGGCGAACAGTTTTTGCCCGGCGGTGTCCAGTGCATTGGTGGGTTCATCGAGCAGCCAGACCGGCCGCTGCACCGTCAGCAAACGGGCGATCGAAAGCCTTCGCCGCTGTCCGGCCGACAAATATGCGGCCGGCAACCGGGCCGCATGATCGAGCTCGACGATGGCGAGACTTTCAGCAGGACTCGACCTCGTCCCGCCGAGGAAATCGCGCCAGAAAGTGAGGTTTTCCGACACGCTCAGCGCCGGCTTGAGCGCATCGCGGTGGCCGAGATAATGCGATTGCTCTGGTAGCGTCAGCTCGGCGTCGTCGCCTTCCAGCACGATGGAGCCGCCGGCGGGGGCGAGCACGCCGGCAATCAGGCGCAATAACGACGTCTTGCCTGAGCCGTTGGGACCGACCACCGCCAGCGCCTCGCCGGAGGCGGCATCAAAACTGAGCCCGGAAAAGACCTCGCGGCCGCCCCGCACGCACCTGACTTCCCGTCCTGAGAGCCGCATCTTGCCCCTTCGAGAGCCCTCTAGTGCCCTCTTTTCGAAGTTCGTACTCCATCGCAGCGCCCCCTTTTACGAACTTCGAAAACAGGGCACTAGCAAACAGATGATTCTGGTTCCGCTTTCAATCTGAAGTTCCCGAGCCCAATTCGCCGCTTGTGGCGGAGGAACTTCAAATAGGAGGCGCCAGAAATCCAGAGGGTAGCGCACTAGAATTTATGGGTGGCGCATTGCTGCGAACCAGTAGTGGAGTGGGTTTGACATGCGCTCCCCGCCTGGCCGCAAGTTCGTAAGGCGCATGTCAAACCCCAAACTCCACTACAATCCAATAAATCTGGTGGTCCTTTGATTCTGACATTCGCAGAAGTGTCCGCCGTGAAGGCAAGCGAATGTTAGAACCGGACCACTAGTCCGGTGTGGCGGCGATTGTTGAAAGATTCTATAAGCCGGAACTTGACTCGCCGCACAATCCACCACGCGGCGCGCCGCCCGGCCACCTGCTTTAGCTGGTGCTATAGTACCCTCGCCGGGTATGAACCGACAATTTGGGATTGCCTCACATGACCTCTCTCGACAGCTTCAAATGCCAGAAGACCCTCAAGGTTGGTGGCAAGACCTACGTCTATTACAGCCTGCCCGCCGCCGAGAAGAACGGTCTGAAGGGGATCGCCAAGCTTCCCTATTCCATGAAGGTGCTGCTGGAGAATCTGCTGCGCAACGAGGACGGCCGCACCGTCAAGAAGGACGACATCGTAGCGGTCTCAAAATGGCTGAAGAAGCGCGCGCTCGAACATGAGATTGCCTTCCGCCCGGCACGTGTGCTGATGCAGGACTTCACCGGCGTTCCTGCGGTGGTCGATCTCGCCGCGATGCGCAACGCGATGCAGAGTCTCGGCGGTGACGCAGAGAAGATCAATCCGCTGGTGCCTGTCGATCTCGTGATCGACCACTCGGTGATCGTGAACTTCTTCGGCGACAACAAGGCATTCGGCAAGAATGTGGTCGAGGAATACAAGCAGAATCAGGAGCGCTACGAATTCCTGAAATGGGGCCAGAAGGCGTTTTCGAATTTCTCCGTGGTGCCGCCCGGCACGGGCATCTGTCACCAGGTCAATCTCGAATATCTCGCGCAAACGGTCTGGACCAAAAAGGAGAAGATGAAGATCGGCAAGAAGACCGGCACCTTCGAGGTCGCCTATCCGGACTCGCTGGTCGGCACCGACTCGCACACCACGATGGTGAACGGCTTGGCCGTGCTCGGCTGGGGGGTCGGTGGCATCGAGGCGGAAGCCTGCATGCTCGGCCAGCCGCTGTCGATGCTGCTGCCGGAAGTGGTCGGCTTCAAGCTGAAGGGACAACTCAGGGAAGGTGTCACTGCGACCGACCTCGTGCTCACGGTCACGCAGATGCTGCGCAGGCAGGGCGTGGTCGGAAAATTCGTCGAATTCTTCGGTCCCGGTCTCGACTATCTGTCGGTCGCGGACAAGGCGACCATCGGCAACATGGCGCCGGAATATGGCGCGACCTGCGG
Organism: uncultured Alphaproteobacteria bacterium; assembly: GCA_963706265.1. Classification (GTDB taxonomy): domain Bacteria; phylum Pseudomonadota; class Alphaproteobacteria; order Rhizobiales; family Xanthobacteraceae; genus Bradyrhizobium. The sequence continues at coordinate 686,276 of CAVPLO010000001.1, forward strand.
CTTCTTCCCGGTCGATGCCGCCACCATCGATTATCTCAAGACTTCGGGTCGCAAGGCCGATCGCGTCGCATTGGTGTCGGCCTATGCCAAGGCGCAAGGCCTGTTCCGAACCGCAAAGTCAGCTGATCCGGTTTTCACCGCGACGTTGGCGCTCGATCTCAAGGACGTGGTGCCGTCGATGGCCGGGCCGAAACGCCCCGAGGGCCGCGTTGCCCTGCCGGCGGTCGCGGAAGGTTTCGCCGGCGCGCTCGCCAGCGAATACAAGAAGACCGCGGATGCTGCGACACGCTATCCGGTCGAAAGTCGCGACTTCGATCTCGGTCACGGCGACGTCGTGATCGCAGCGATCACCTCCTGCACCAACACGTCCAATCCGAGCGTGCTGATCGGCGCAGGCTTGCTGGCCCGCAAGGCGGCGGCCAAGGGATTGAAAGCCAAGCCCTGGGTGAAGACCTCGTTGGCTCCGGGCAGCCAGGTGGTTGCGGAATATCTCGCCAATTCCGGATTGCAGAGCGATCTCGACAAGGTCGGCTTCAACCTGGTCGGCTTCGGCTGCACCACCTGCATCGGCAATTCCGGGCCGCTGCCGGAAGAGATTTCGAAATCGGTCAACGACAACGGCATCGTCGCGGCCGCGGTGTTGTCGGGCAATCGCAATTTCGAAGGCCGCGTCTCGCCCGACGTGCAGGCAAACTATCTGGCGTCGCCGCCTCTGGTCGTCGCTTACGCGCTGGCCGGAACGGTCACGAAGGATCTGGCAGTCGAACCGATCGGAAACGGCAAGGACGGCAAGCCGGTCTATCTGAAGGACATCTGGCCCACCGCCAAGGAGATCAACGCCTTGATGAAGAAGTTCGTCACCGCGACGATCTTCAAGAAGAAATATGCCGACGTGTTCAAGGGCGACACCAACTGGCGCAAGATCAAGACGGTCGAGAGCGAGACCTTCCGCTGGAACATGAGTTCGACCTATGTGCAGAACCCGCCTTACTTCGAAGGCATGAAGAAGGAGCCGGAGCCGATCGCCGACGTGGTCGACGCGCGGATTCTTGCGATGTTCGGCGACAAGATCACGACCGATCATATCTCGCCCGCCGGCTCCATCAAGCTGACGTCGCCGGCCGGAAAATTCCTCAGCGAGCATCAGGTGCGCCCGGCCGATTTTAACCAATACGGCACACGGCGCGGTAACCATGAAATCATGATGCGCGGCACCTTCGCCAACATCCGCATCAAGAACTTCATGTTGAAGGGCGCCGACGGCAATATCCCCGAAGGTGGCATGACCAAGCACTGGCCCGACGGCGAACAGATGTCGATCTACGACGCCGCGATGAAGTATCAGGCCGAGAACGTGCCGCTGGTGGTGTTTGCCGGCGCCGAGTACGGCAACGGCTCATCGCGTGACTGGGCTGCGAAGGGAACTCGTCTGCTCGGCGTACGCGCCGTGATTTGCCAGAGCTTCGAGCGCATCCATCGCTCCAACCTGGTTGGCATGGGTGTGTTGCCGTTGACCTTCGAGGACGGAGCGTCGTGGCAATCGATCGGACTGAAGGGCGACGAGACAGTAACCATACGCGGATTGCAGGGCGACCTGAAGCCGCGTCAAAAGCTGACGGCCGACATCGTATCGAGTGACGGTGCGTTGCAGCGTATTTCCCTGCTGTGCAGGATCGATACGCTCGATGAGCTGGATTACTACCGAAACGGCGGCATTCTGCAGTACGTCCTGCGCAGGCTGGCCGCGTGATTGTGATCGGCGGCTCACCGCGAAGTGAGTAGCGGCTATGGGGAAGGCAGCCTAGAAAAGAGCTGCTTTTGCCCTGTCCGAAAGCCGTATGGCTTGATGCTCCCTTGGGTGCTAGCGGCGAGAACCGGCAACACAATTTCCCTGGTCTCAGTATGACGATGATGGCTCATGGTTCTATTTCACGATGGTCGGGCGCGCTGAGTGTCTGCGCCGTCGTTGCAATAGTCCGGCCCGCTGTGGCCGAGCCTCGCGCGGTCGTTGAACTCTTCACATCGCAAGGCTGCTCGTCCTGCCCACCGGCCGACAAGATTATCGGCGAGCTGGCCAAGGATCCCTCGGTCATCGCGCTGAGCATGCCGATCGATTACTGGGACTATCTCGGTTGGAAGGATACGCTGGCGGATTCGCGCTTCTCGGCTCGCCAGAAGGCCTATTCGCTGATGCGCGGTGATCGCGATGTCTACACGCCGCAAGCGATCGTCAACGGCGAGGCCCATGTGATCGGCAGCGATCGCGCTGGCATCGAGCGGGCGATCGGCGCCACCCGAAAGAGTGATGGCGTGATGTCGGTGCCGGTTTCGATGAAGCTCTCGGGCGGCCACATCACGGTGTCGGTCGCCGACGCCAGCAAGTCGCCGGCGGCCATGCATGGCGAAGTCTGGATTTACTCCGTCTCCAAGGCAGTACCGATAGCGATCGGACGCGGCGAGAATCGCGGACGCGAATTGACCTACTACAACGTCGTTCGCAACGTGTTGAAGGTTGGCGATTGGAACGGTAGTGCCGGGAGCTGGACGGTGCCGCTGGAAAACATTTCCCGTGAAGGCATCGATGCCGCGGCGGTGTTCGTCCAGGATGGCAGCCGCGATCGGCCGGGCCCGATGCTCGGCGCGGCGTATACGTCGCTGCACTAAGAGACTTCCAGAGATTTCACCTGCATCGAATCAATCGCGGCCGTGAGCCGACGCGCGATCTTGTCATTCCATTTCCGTGCTGAATGAAAAATGATCCGAAAAAAGAAAAAGGACCAACTCACGTTGGTCCAGTCACGGATCAATTATTCTACGATAGACCCGGTCCCGACGACCCCGGGGGGCTGGGGGCTGAGGAATCCGGTATCGAAAGGACCGGGCCAACGTAGGTGATTCTTTTCGCAACCTAGCAGGGCACCCGCTTGGCAGAAGTGGGGCGGTATTATGATTCAACTAACGATCCCGTGACGGCGTTTGACGGTCCGATTCGGCCGAAAATCGCAAGCCGGCGGGTGGGAGGAGGCAGGGGTGCGGGAACTCCGCCTCTTGCAGAGCGCTCCGGTCGGCGCAATCATGTCGGCCAAACGACAGGAGATGTTCCATGAGTTTGATCTCGGAGGATGCCGACCCAAGCGAGGCCCGCGCCGCGGCGCGTCAGGCGACTGCGAGCGCTTCGTCGAACCGGGTGACGTTCAATCGTCTCGAACTCAATCGCATTCTGAATTTGTACGGACGCATGGTCGCTGACGGCGAATGGCGCGACTATGCCATCGACTTCCTGCGCGACCGCGCCGTTTTCTCGATATTCCGCCGCGCGTCGGAAGTTCCAATTTACCGGATCGAGAAGGATCCGCGATTGGCGCGCAAGCAGGGCATGTACAGCGTGATCTCCGCAAGCGGCCTGATCCTGCGCCGCGGCCATGAGCTGGATCGCGTGTTGCTGGTGATCGACCGCAAGCTGGCGGTTGTCTAGTGCCCACTTTCCGAAGTTCGTGCTCCATCGCAGCGCCCACCGCCACGAACTTCGGAAAGTCATGGGCACTAGCAAACTTATTGAATCTAGTACCGCTTTATCGATCCGAAGTCCCTGATCAAACTCGCCGCTTGCAGTGCAGGGACTTCGGATCGGCGGTACTAGCGATCCATCGAAGGCACCGTCGAGGCCCCTTCGCCAAGTGCGCGCTGCATCATCACCGTGTCGAGCCAGCGGCCGAACTTGAGGCCGACACTGGGGTGGGTTCCGATCATCTGAAACCCGCATTTTGCATGCACGCCGATGGAGCCGGCATTGGCGGAATCTCCGATCACCGCGATCATCTGACGAAAGCCGCGGGCTTCGCACTCGGCAATCAAGCGTTGCAGCAATTGCCGGCCGATCCCGCGGCGGTGGATGGCGGGCTGCAGATAGACCGAATTCTCCACGGTGAAGCGATAGGCCGGTCGCGGGCGGTAGGCGCCCGCATAGGCGTATCCAATCACGCCTCCGTCCAGCACAGCGACAAAGTATGGAAAGCCGCCATCGATCAGCCGCTGAAAGCGACGGGTCATTTCCGCAAGGTCGGGCGGAACGAGCTCGAAGGTCGCGGTCCCGAAGCGAACCGCATCCGCATAGATCTCGGTAACGAAGGGAAGGTCGGCGACATCTGCCGGCCTGATCTCAAGGGAAGACATGGACGAAGATTATTTTCACCCCGCCCAAAAGAAAAGCCCCGGCGTTGCGGCCGGGGCTTCTCGGATTGATGGCTCCGCTCTTTGGCGTCAGTCGCGCTGACCGAGCAGCTGCAACAGCAGGGTGAACAGGTTGATGAAGTTCAGGTAGAGCGACAGGGCGCCGGTAATCGCCGCGCGTTCCGCCACATCGCCGCCTGCCTGGGCATAGCCGTAGATGTAATCGTTCTTCAGCCGCTGGGTATCGTAGGCAGTAAGGCCGGCAAACACCAGCACGCCGACCACCGACACCAGGAACTGCAGCATCGAGCTGGCGAGGAAGATGTTAACAAGGCTGGCGATGACGACGCCGATCAGGCCCATGAACAGGAACGATCCGATGCCGCTCATGTCACGCTTGGTGGTGTAGCCGTAGAGGCTGAGCGCGCCAAAGGTAGCTGCGGTGATGAAGAACACCCTGACGATCGAGGTGTGCGTATACACCAGGAAGATCGACGACAGCGAAACGCCCATCAGCGCCGAAAACACCCAGAACATCATCTGGGCGGTCGCCGGGCGCATCCGGGCGATGCCGGCGGAAAGCGCAAATACCATGGCCAGCGGCGCCAGAATGAACAGCCACTTCAGCGGGCTGACAAACATCGCGTAGCCGAACGGCGTCAGGAACGCGCTGCCGATTTTGGCGGCCGCACCCGTGGGGTCGTTGGTCACGGCAGCCATGTAGATGCCAAGCGCGGCCAACCCCGTAATGGCGAGGCCGATGCTCATATAGTTGTAGATGCGCAGCATGTAGGCGCGCAGACCGGCGTCGACGGTCGCGGCGTCCACGCGCCCGGCGGCCCGGCCGAAAGGAGAAGCATAGTTGCGGTCTAGGTCCGACATGGTCGAATTCCCATTGGTTGTCTGGCAGACAATAAGGTCTCGAGTGTCTCGTCTCGCCTGCCAGAATTAACCCAGATATCTCTGTTCACCGACATTAATTTTGCGTCATGAACAGTATCTGGCCTTTGGTCTGATATCTGGGAAACTAGCACATCCGCTGCAAGCGTTCATGCGCGGCTGAATGTCGCGAGGCCGCTCCGGCAGACGCTCGAATTATACACAATTTATATACTAAGCGGTCCGATTCCAACATTCGCATCCCGGCGCAGCTTCCACTTTTGCGAATGGTGGAATCAGGAGGACCATCAGCAAATACAGGTTTCTAGTGGAGTTTTGGATTTGACATTGCTTGACGACCTCGCGGCGGGGTGGTGGCGAATGCCAAATCCACTCCACTAGAGGTTTCTCAGCACCGCAGCCGGCTTTTGATTGAGGGCCAGCAGTGTTCCGGCCAGTCCCAATCCCACCGTGACAATGAGCGCGGATGTCACCACGCCGGCCGCGCTACCCGCCTGCCAGACGAAGCTCAGGGTCATCAGCCGGGTCACGATCAGCCAGGCCGCAATCGAACCGGCAACCACGCCGAAGATGGCGGTGGCCAAGCCGATCAAGAGGTATTCGAGGGCGTAGGCGCCGAGCAAGCGCCCTCTTGTGGCTCCCAAGGTCTTGAGAATGACCGCATCATAGACCCGGTGGCGATGGCCGGCGGCAAGCGCTCCGCCAAGCACCAATATGGCCGAAACCAGGGTCACGGAGCTCGCGCCGCGGATCGCCAGCACGAGGTTGGTAACGACCGTGCCGATGGTCTCCAGTGCTTCGCGAACCCGCACGCTCGTGACCATGGGGAATGCTGACGCAACCGATTTGACGATCGCGGCATCGCCGGCGGGATTCGGATGGGTCTCGGTCAATGTTGCTATATGTGTATGAGGGGCGCCCCGGAAGGCATTGGGCGAAAACACCAGCACGAAGTTGATGCCGAGACCCTGCCAGTCGATCGTGCGCATGTTGCCGATTTTGGCGGAAATGTCGCGCCCAAGCACGTTGACGACGATCTCGTCTCCGAGCTTGAGCTTGAGCCCGTCGGCGATCTTCTTCTCGATCGAAACCAGCGGCGGCCCGCTATAGTCGGCGCCCCACCATTGGCCTTCGACGATCTTGGAGCCTTTGGGAATTTCGCCTGTCGAACTCAGCCCGCGGTCGCTTTGCAGCACCCATTCGCTGTCGCTCGTGGGGTGGAGGTCCTCGGCCCTCACGCCGCGCGCCGCGACGATGCGCCCGCGCAACATCGGCACTTCTTCCACGGTCGACCCCGGCGAGGTCTGTTTCAGAAACGCGGTGAATCGATCGGCTTCGGTCGAGGGAATGTCGATGAAATAAAACGACGGCGCACGTTCCGGCAACGCCGCCATGAATTGCCGCCGCAGATTGCCGTCGATCTGCGTGATCGTGACCAGCACGGCAAGACCGAGGCCGAGCGACATCACGACCGACGGCGTCAGCGCGCCGGGACGGTAGATGTTGGTGACCGCAAGCCGCAGCATGGTGATCCGCGACCGCGGCAAGCGGCGCGCCAGCGCCATCAGTGCGGCGGCGATGGCGCGCAACAGGATGAAGACGGCGATTGCCGAAACAACAAAGGTCGCCGCGACCCGCTTGTCGTAGGCGAGGCCAATGATCACGGCGATAAGCAAGGCAACCACGCCCGCCATCGAGAGCAGATAGCGCCAGCGTGGACGATGCCAGACGCTCGAGACGGTTTCTCGAAACAGTGCCGCGACCGGCACGTCGTGCACGCGGCCGAGCGGCCAGAGGCCGAAGGCGAGCGCGGTCAACAGGCCATAGACGAGCGACAGCGCGAGTTCATCGGGATGGAGCGCGGGCTCGACCGGCAGCGGCAATATTTTGCCAAACAGGTCGACGATGACAAATGGCAGCGCGGCGCCGGCCGCCAGCCCAACGATCGAGCCGATCACGGCCAGCACGATCACTTGCGTCAGGTAGATCGCAAACACGTCGCGGCCGGTGGCGCCGACGGCCTTGAAGGTTGCAATCACGTCGCGGCGTCGATCGATATGGCTCTTCACCGCGTTGGCGACGCCGACGCCGCCGACCAGAAGCGCCGCAAGTCCCACGAGCGTCAGAAATTGGGTGAAGCGGCTGATCGTGCGTTCGAGCTGCGGCGAAGCATTGTCGCGGGAACGGATCTCCCAGCCGGCGTGAGGGAGCGCCTGCCGCGTATCGTCGACCAGCCGCTCCGTATTGCCGCCGTTGGCGGCATCGTCAGGCAGTTTGACCCGATAGGTCCAGCGCACCAGGCTGCCGGGCTGCAGCAGTTGCGTGGCGTGAAGGGCGGCCTGGCTGATCAGGAATCGCGGCGCGAATCCGAGGCCGCCCGAAAGCTTGTCCGGCTCGCCATTGTCGATGCTGCGGATCTCGAAGGTCGCGCTGCCGACATGGATGCGATCGCCGAGCTTCAGGTCGAGCCGCGTCAACAGCGTCTGATCGGCTGCAGCGCCAAATGCGCCGTCGTGCTCGGCAAGCAGATCGGCGACCCGCATGTCTGGCTCGAGCGAGAGCTGGCCCAGCATCGGGTAGGCGTCGTCGACCGCCTTGATCTCGACCAGCGCCAGGCGGCCATCGGCTGCGCGCGCCATGCCGCGCAGCGAAGCGATGGCGGAGACGTCGCCTCGGGCGCGCAGAAAGGCGAGTTCGTCGGGCTTGGCCTCGCGCTGAAACAGCGAGAAAGCAACATCGCCGCCGAGCAGCGTGCGGCCTTCCCGCGCCAATCCGTCGCCGAGGCTTGCGGCGACCGAACCAACTCCGGAGATCGTCATGACGCCGAGTGCGATGCAGGCGATGAACACGTAGAATCCGCGTAAGCCCCCACGCAGTTCGCGCAAGGCATAGCGCAGCGGAATGGAAGCCGGCCGGCTATTGGCTGCCGCGGTTTCGGAAACGATCGTCATGAGGCCGCGTCGCGTTGCGCCTTCTGCGCATCGATGCGGCCCGAGCGCAATCGCACGACGCGGTCGCAACGTTGTGCCAGCGAGACGTCGTGGGTCACCAGCACCAGCGTCATGCCGCGCTCGGCATGTTTGGTGAACAGCAAATCGACAATTTGCTTTCCGGTGGCTTCATCAAGGTTGCCGGTGGGTTCGTCGGCCACCAGAATGGCCGGATCTGGCGCGAGGGCGCGGGCGAGCGCGACGCGCTGTTGTTCGCCGCCCGATAGTTGGGTGGGATAGTGATGCAGCCGATCGCCTAACCCGACGGAGGCGAGTTCTTGCCCGGCGCGCTCTGCGGCGTCGGGATTCCCGGCGAGCTCGAGCGGGACCGCGACATTCTCCAGCGCGGTCATGGTCGGGATCAAATGAAACGACTGGAAGACGATGCCGACCTGGCGGCCGCGAAAGCGCGCCAGCGCATCCTCATCGAGGGCATTGAAAGGGGTGCCACTTACCACCACCTCTCCACTGTCGGGACGCTCCAGCCCCGCCATCACCATGAGGAGTGTGGACTTCCCCGAACCCGACGGGCCGATCAGGCCAAGCGCTTCGCCGGAAGCGACACGCAGGCTGATGTCCTTGAGAATATGGACACGCGCCGCCCCCGATCCGAGCGAGAGGTTGATGTTGGAGATGGAAATGCTGTCCGGTGCAAGGCCGGACAAGGATGAGGGTTCGATGAGACTGTCCATGGTTTGGTCATATGGTACTTCCGGCAGCGTGGTCGAGAGGCTAGCGCCCACTTTCCGAAGTTCGCGATCCGTCTCAGCAGCACCTTTGCGCGAACTTCGGAAAGTCATGGGCACTAGCAAATTAATGGTTCTAGTACCGCTTTTCGATCTGAAGTCCCTGGGAATGGCCCGCCGCTTGCGCTGCAGGGACTTCAGATCGGCGGTACTGTCGTCGCTGTTCAAGCACATGCTCGTGTGGAGCTTGTTGCTAACCGCTTCGCAGCCAGGCTTTGCCCAGTCTTCCGTTGCCTCTGGCGGCGCCACGATCAAGATGGTGGTACTGGGCGATTCCTTGAGCGCGGGGCTCGGGTTGTCCGGTCCGGACGCGTTCCCGGCCAAGTTAAAAAATGCCTTGAAAAACAAAGGTATATCGGTCGATATGACCAATGCGGGGGTTTCCGGCGACACCTCAACCGGCGGCCGTGACCGGCTCGACTGGTCGGTGCCGCAAGGCACGCAGGCCGTCATCGTCGAACTGGGAGCCAATGACGCCTTGCGCGGGATCGATCCTGCCGTCACCCGCGCCGCGTTGACCGACATCGTCAGGCAATTGAAGGGGCGCGGCATCGCGGTGATGTTGTGCGGCATGGTCGCACCGCCCAACTACGGCGCCGATTTCGCCGCCCGCTTCAATTCGATCTATCCGGATATCGCCAAATCGTATGCCGTGCCGCTATACCCTTTTTTTCTTGACGGGGTAGCAGCTAATCCCAAACTGAACCAGGCCGACGGCCTGCATCCAACCGCGGAGGGAGTGGACATCATCGTCAAAAACATCTTGCCTGCCGTCGAGGCGTTTCTCGGCGCGATATCGAAGCGTGCGAGCTGAAAACCGGACAGCAAGGCCATGGCGCGTCAGGGCCACCTAACCTTTCTGACCGGTTAATGCGAGATGCTTCGCAGAGTCATATAACTACGCTAAAAAATAATTGCCGGTGATTCGTCACCGGAATCTGTCGGCGACCATGATCTTTTAGGAAAGCTGCTATCTTCTTTCCCGAATCATGTTCCAGCATCGGGAGTCTTGCGATGCCGCGTTTGTTCACGGGACTGGAAATTCCGGCCGAGATCGGCCAGACCCTCTCCTCTTTGCGTGGCGGACTGCCAGGCGCGCGCTGGATCGACCCCGAAAATTATCACGTCACCTTGCGATTCATCGGCGACATCGACGGCGTCTCCGCCAATGAGATCGCCTCCATGCTGTTTCGCGTCAATCGCAAGCCGTTCGAGGTCGCAGTCCAGGGTCTCTCCAGCTTCGGCAGCAAAAAGCCGCGTGCGGTGGTCGCCAATATTGCCCCTACCCGGCCACTGATCGAATTGCAGGCCGAACTCGAGCGGTTGATGCAGCGGATCGGGCTCGATCCGGAGGGGCGAAAATTCACCCCGCATGTCACGCTGGCGCGGCTGCGCGACGCCTCCACCCAGGACGTCGCGGACTATCTTTCGGTGCGGGGCTACTTTCCGACCAAGGTGTTCACCGCCTCGCGTTTTGTGTTGTTTTCCTCCCGCGCCTCGACCGGCGGCGGGCCCTACGTGGTCGAGGATTCCTACGCGCTGAGCGCGTAACATCCGCCATCCTTCCCGTGGGGTGGTGAAAGGGGCGTGCCTGTTGCCTCAACTCCCGACTTGCATTTTTCTTCACGCTAGGGCCGTAAAGTAGGGCCATGTTGTCTCCTCCGCCCCCCTCCTCCTTTCTCGCCCATTACGAGGCGCTCGTCTCATCAGGCGCGATCGAGCCGGACGCCGCGCAGCGCGAGGTCGCGGAAGCCTTTGGCGATCTCGATCAACTGCTTTCGCGCTACAAGCCGCTGCGCAAGCAGGGCCTGCTGGGTCGGCTGTTTGCCGACAAGGAAGATGCGCCGCCGCGCGGCCTCTATGTTCACGGCGATGTCGGTCGCGGCAAGACCATGCTGATGGACCTGTTTTTCCAGGCCTGCCCGGTCGAGCACAAGCGCCGCGCTCACTTTCACGAATTCATGGCCGAGGTGCATGAGCGGATTTACGGCTTTCGCCAGGACATCGCGCGCGGCAGGATTCCTGATGAAGACGTGATTGGTCTCACGGCCAATGCGATCTTCGAGCAGGCATGGCTGTTGTGCTTCGACGAATTTCACGTCACGGATATTGCGGATGCCATGATCCTGGGACGGCTGTTTGCCCGCCTGTTCGAACTCGGCACCGTGGTGGTTGCGACGTCCAACGTGGCGCCGGACGACCTCTACAAAGGCGGGCTGAACCGGTCGCTTTTTCTGCCCTTCATCGCGCAGATCACGGAGCATATGACCGTGCTGCGGCTCGATGCCCGCACCGATTTCCGGCTGGAAAAACTCGCCGGCGTGAAAATGTGGCTGGTGCCGCCGGACGCGGCTGCCGCATCGGCGCTCGATAATGCCTGGGCCCGCATGACCGGCAATGCAGCGTGCAAGGCGCGCGATATCTCGATCAAGGGCCGCAATCTCCATGTGCCGTGCTCGGCGAATGGCGTGGCGCGGTTTACTTTCGCCGACATCTGCGAACAGCCGCTCGCCGCATCCGACTATCTCAGGCTTGCCCGCGACTATCACACCCTCATGATCGACCGCATTCCGGCCATGGATTATTCCGAGCGCAACGCCGCCAAGCGGTTCATCACCTTGATCGATACGCTGTACGACAACGGTGTGAAACTGATGGCGTCGGCCGATGCCGAGCCGCTGTCGCTCTATCTGGCGAGCGAAGGCAACGAGGCCAACGAGTTCAAGCGGACGTCGTCGCGACTGATCGAAATGGGCTCGGAATCCTATCTGGCGCGGCCGCACGGCCACAAGGATTCGGCGGCCAGTGGCTCAACCACGGGGCTGGTGGAGACGTAAGCGCCGTCGGACGCTGCCGAGATAGGCAACAAAGCAGGCCGACAATTGAGCAGGCTGCGGCTTGAACGGGCGGGTCGAAAGGGATAACCAGCCTCAAACGGCTTTCATCCACCTCCATCGGTTCAAAGGACAATTCCCATGGCACGCGACAAGATTGCTTTGATTGGCTCCGGCCAGATCGGCGGAACGCTGGCCCATCTCATCGGCCTGAAGGAACTCGGCGACGTCGTCATGTTCGACATTGCCGAGGGCGTGCCGCAGGGCAAGTCGCTCGACATCGCGCAATCCTCGCCCGTGGACGGCTTCGATGCCAATTTCACCGGCGCCAATTCCTATGAAGCGCTCGACCATGCCAAGGTCTGCATCGTCACCGCCGGCGTGCCGCGCAAGCCCGGCATGAGCCGGGACGATCTCCTCTCCATCAATCTCAAGGTGATGGAGCAGGTCGGCGCCGGCATCAAGAAGTACGCGCCCGACGCCTTCGTCATCTGCATCACCAATCCGCTCGATGCGATGGTCTGGGCGCTGCAGAAGGCTTCCGGAATGCCGCACAAGAAGGTGGTGGGCATGGCCGGCGTGCTGGATTCCTCGCGCTTCCGCTATTTCCTCGCCGACGAGTTCAACGTCTCGGTCGAGGACGTCACCGCGTTCGTTCTGGGCGGCCATGGCGACACCATGGTGCCGCTGGTGCGCTATTCGACGGTGGCCGGCATTCCGCTGCCCGATCTCGTCAAGATGGGCTGGACCTCGCAGGCGCGCATTGACGAGATCGTCGATCGCACCCGTAATGGCGGCGCCGAGATCGTCAACCTCCTGAAGACCGGCTCGGCATTCTATGCACCGGCCGCGTCCGCGATCGCGATGGCCGAGAGTTATCTCAAGGACAAGAAGCGCGTGCTGCCCTGCGCCGCGTACCTCAACGGCGAATACAACGTGAAGGACATGTATGTCGGCGTGCCCGTCGTGATCGGGTCGAAGGGCGTCGAGCGCATTGTCGAGATCGAACTCGCCGGCAAGGACCGCGAAGCCTTCGACAAGTCGGTCGGTGCCGTACAGGGCCTGGTCGAGGCCTGCAAGAAGATCGCACCGGATCTGCTCGGCCGCTGATGTGAGCTTTGGGCTTGAGGGGCGTACGATCAACCCGCAGCCGCCCCATTCCGGCCGAAAACCGTGTCTTTTCGAGCGCCGGGATTGGGGTTCGCTAACGAAACGGAATGGCGTTTGATTTTGGGGTTGCCCTTGGCGTGGCATATGGTATTTGGCATACCAAAGCAAGATCGGATGTCGCTGCCGATTACGGCGGAACAGGATTCGGGGAGAGCGTCGACATGAATATCCATGAATATCAGGCCAAGGCGTTGCTGCACGAGTTCGGCGTGCCGATCTCGAAAGGCGTGCCGGTTCTTCGGGCCGCCGATTCCGACGCCGCCGCGAAAACCCTTCCGGGTCCGGTCTGGGTGGTGAAAAGCCAGATCCATGCCGGCGGCCGCGGCAAGGGCACCTTCAAGGAAGCGTCCGCCGGCGGCAAAGGCGGCGTGCGGATCGCGAAGTCGGTCGCCGAGGTCAACGAATTCGCCAAGCAGATGCTGGGCGCTACGCTGGTCACGGTGCAGACCGGGCCGCACGGCAAGCAGGTCAACCGCCTCTACATCGAGGATGGCTCCGACATCGACAAGGAGTTCTATCTCTCGATCCTGGTCAACCGCGAAACCTCCGAAGTGTCGTTCGTGGTGTCGACCGAAGGCGGCGTCAACATCGAGGACGTCGCGCACAAAACGCCCGAGAAGATCGTCTCCTTCTCGGTCGATCCGGCGACCGGCATCATGGGCCATCACGGCCGCACCGTTGCCAAGGCGCTGAACCTGACCGGCGATCTCGCCAAGCAGGCCGAGAAGCTGGTGTCCCAGCTCTACGCCGCCTTCACCGCCAAGGACATGGCGATGCTGGAAATCAATCCGCTGGTCGTCACCAAGCAGGGCCAGCTCCGCGTGCTCGATGCGAAGGTGTCGTTCGACGACAACGCGCTGTTCCGTCATCCCGAGGTCGCCACGCTGCGCGACGAGACCGAGGAAGACGCCAAGGAAATCGAAGCGTCGAAATACGATCTCAACTACGTCGCGCTCGACGGCACGATCGGCTGCATGGTCAACGGCGCCGGCCTCGCCATGGCGACGATGGACATCATCAAGCTCTACGGCATGGCGCCGGCGAACTTCCTCGACGTCGGCGGCAGCGCCAGCAAGGAAAAGGTCGCGGCCGCCTTCAAGATCATCACCGCCGATCCCAACGTGAAGGGCATTCTGGTCAACATCTTCGGCGGCATCATGAAGTGCGACGTCATCGCCGAGGGCGTGGTCGCCGCGGTGAAGGAAGTCGGCCTCAAGGTGCCGCTCGTGGTGCGGCTCGAAGGCACCAATGTCGACGCCGGCAAGAAGATCATCAGCACATCTGGCCTCAACGTGTTGCCGGCCGACAATCTCGACGACGCCGCGCAAAAGATCGTCAAGGCCGTCAAGGGAAGCTGAGCCGATGGCTGCCGATCATCTCGCAGCGCCGACGCCGCTCGAAGAACACCGCAAGCTTGCGGTGTTCGCGGGCGAGTGGACAGGCGAGGAGATGGTCTTTCCCTCGCGCTGGACCGAAGGCGGGCCGGCAACTGCAACGGTCTCGGCCCGCATCGATCTCAACGGCTTCTATCTCATCCAGGACACGCGCCAGAGCCGCGACGGCAAGGAAAGCTTCGCCACCCACGGCGTGTTCACCTATGACCGCGACGACCGTCTCTACAAATTATTCTGGCACGACTCGCTCGGTTACTATCCGCCATCGCCGGCGTCCGGCGGCTGGTCCGGCAAGTCGCTCATTCTTGTGCGCGGCTCGCTGCGCGGCAATGCGCGCCATGTCTACGAAGTGATCGACGACAATAACTATTCCATGAAGATCCAGTTCTCGCCCGATGCCGAAGGGTGGGCCGATGTGCTCACCGGCGTCTACCGGCGGATTTCCTGAACCCTCACCGATTGTCTCGCGAAAGCAGTCTCACCCATGTCCATCCTGATCGACAAGAATACCAAGGTCATCTGCCAGGGTTTTACCGGCAAGAACGGCACCTTCCATTCGGAAGCCGCCGCCGCTTACGGCACCAAGATGGTCGGCGGCACCTCGCCCGGCAAAGGCGGATCGACGCATCTCGGCCTGCCGGTGTTCGATACGGTCGCTGAGGCGCGCGAGAAAACCGGCGCCGACGCGTCTGTGATCTACGTGCCGCCGCCGGGCGCGGCCGACGCGATCTGTGAAGCGATCGATGCGGAAATTCCGCTGATCGTATGCATCACCGAAGGCATTCCGGTGCTTGACATGGTGCGGGTGAAGCGTTCGCTCTCGGGCTCGAAGTCGCGGCTGATCGGACCGAACTGCCCGGGCGTCATGACGGCGGGCGAATGCAAGATCGGCATCATGCCGGCGAATATCTTCAAACCCGGCAATGTCGGCATCGTGTCGCGCTCGGGCACGCTGACCTATGAGGCAGTGTTCCAGACGACCCAGGAAGGCCTCGGCCAGACCACCGCGGTCGGGATCGGGGGCGACCCGGTCAAGGGAACCGAATTTATCGACGTGTTGGAGATGTTCCTGGCCGATCCCAAGACCACCTCGATCGTTATGATCGGAGAGATCGGCGGTTCGGCCGAGGAAGACGCCGCCCAGTTCCTGAAGGACGAAGCCAAGCGCGGCCGCAAGAAGCCGATGGTCGGCTTCATCGCCGGCGTCACGGCACCTCCCGGACGGCGCATGGGCCATGCCGGCGCGATCATTTCCGGCGGCAAGGGCGACGCCGGTTCCAAGACCGCGGCCATGGAATCGGCCGGAATTACCGTGTCTCCGTCCCCGGCACGGCTCGGAAAGACCCTTGTAGAAAAATTGAAGTCGTAATTCACTCCTTGGTTCTTTTCGGGGCGAAGTTTCCACCTAAATAAGGTAGAGGTTCTGAACCTGCCGGGCTGCGCATTCGCGGCCCGGCCCGCGCCGTCTGTTACGCGCGATGACGAAAATTATCAGGACGCTCCCATGTCTCGCCAGGATGCGAACGCTGCTTTTGCCCTTTCGTCTTTTTTGCAGGGCACAAACGCCACCTACATCGACGAAATCTACGCCCGCTACGAGAACGATCCCGCCTCGGTCGATGCCGAGTGGCAGGAGTTCTTCAAAAGCCTGAAAGATACGCCCGCCGACGTTCGCAAGAACGCGGAAGGGCCCTCGTGGGGCCATGACAACTGGCCCGTCACCCCGCGCGACGACCTAACCTCGGCGCTCGACGGCAACTGGGCGGAAGTCGAGAGGGCGGTCGGCAAAAAACTCGCGGCCAAGGCGCAGGACGCCGGCGGCGAACTCGCCTCAACCGACGTGCATCAGGCCACACGCGATTCCGTGCGCGCGCTGATGCTGATCCGCGCCTACCGGATGCGCGGGCATTTTCACGCCAAGCTCGATCCCCTCGGCATTGAAGCGCCGCGCGATCGCGAAGAACTCGACCCGCGCTCTTACGGCTTCACCGAAGCCGATTTCGACCGGAAGATCTTTCTCGACCATGTGCTCGGCCTCGAATACGGCTCGCTTCGCGAGATCGTCGCAATCTGCGAACGCACCTACTGCCAGACGCTCGGCGTCGAGTTCATGCATATCTCGAATGCCGCGCAGAAGGCGTGGATTCAGGAACGGATCGAGGGGCCGGACAAGGAAATCTCCTTCACCCGTGAAGGCCGCCGCGCGATCCTCAACAAGCTGGTCGAAGCCGAAGGTTTCGAAAAGTTCTGCGATCTCAAATTCACCGGCACCAAGCGCTTTGGTCTCGACGGCGCCGAATCGTTGATCCCGGCGCTGGAGCAGATCATCAAGCGCGGCGGCAATCTCGGCGTGAAGGAAATCGTCGTCGGCATGCCGCATCGCGGCCGCCTCAACGTGCTGACGCAGGTGATGGGCAAGCCGCACCGCGCGCTGTTTCACGAATTCAAGGGCGGCTCGGCCAATCCCGACGCGGTCGAAGGCTCCGGCGACGTCAAATATCACCTCGGCGCCTCGTCGGACCGCGAGTTCGACAACAACAAGATCCATCTGTCGCTGACCGCCAATCCGTCGCATCTGGAAATCGTCGATCCCGTCGTGCTCGGCAAGGTGCGCGCCAAGCAGGACCAGCACGGCGATCCGCCGGACATGCGGATTTCGGTGTTGCCGTTATTGATGCACGGCGACGCGGCCTTTGCCGGCCAGGGCGTGGTCGCGGAATGCTTCAGCCTGTCGGATCTGAAGGGTTATCGCACTGGCGGCTCGCTGCACTTCATCGTCAACAACCAGATCGGCTTCACCACTTATCCGCGCTATTCGCGTTCCTCGCCATATCCGTCCGATGTGGCGAAGATGATCGACGCGCCGATCTTCCATGTGAACGGCGACGATCCGGAGGCCGTGGTATTCGCGGCCAAGGTGGCGATCGAGTTCCGGCAGAAATTCCACAAGCCGGTCGTCATCGACATGTTCTGCTATCGCCGTCACGGCCATAACGAGGGCGACGAGCCGGCGTTCACCCAGCCGGTGATGTACAAGAAGATCGGCTCACATCCGACCACGCTCGAGGTCTATGCCAGGCGGCTGATTGCCGACGGCGTGATGACCGAAGGCGAAGTGGACAAGGCCAAGGCCGACTGGCGCGCGCGCCTCGACGCCGAACTCGAGGCGGGCACCGGCTACAGGCCCAACAAGGCCGATTGGCTCGACGGCAAGTGGGCGGGCTTCAAGTCCGCCGATCAGGAAGAGGATGCACGCCGCGGTGTCACCGGCGTCGATGTAGCGGTGCTGAAGGACATCGGCCGCAAGATTACCAAGGTGCCCGATGGGTTTCGGGTTCACCGTACCATCCAGCGCTTCCTCGACAACCGCGCCAAGGCGATCGACACCGGCATCGGCATCGACTGGGCGACTGGCGAGGCGCTGGCGTTTTGTTCGCTGCTGGAGGAAGGCCGCCACGTACGGCTTTCGGGGCAGGATTCCGAGCGCGGCACGTTCTCGCAGCGCCATTCGGTGCTGATCGATCAGGAAGACGAGAGCCGCTATACGCCGTTCAATCATCTGGGCGGCGATCAGGGCCACTACGAGGTCATCAACTCGTTGCTGTCGGAAGAAGCGGTGCTCGGGTTCGAGTACGGTTATTCGCTCGCCGAGCCCAATGCGCTCGCGATGTGGGAGGCGCAGTTCGGCGACTTCGCCAATGGCGCCCAGGTGTTGTTCGACCAGTTCATTTCCTCGGGCGAACGCAAGTGGCTGCGCATGTCAGGCCTCGTCTGCCTGTTGCCGCATGGTTACGAAGGGCAGGGGCCGGAGCATTCCTCCGCGCGCCTCGAGCGCTTCTTGCAGATGTGCGCCGAAGACAACATGCAGGTGGTCTATCCGACGACGCCGGCCAACTATTTCCACGTGCTGCGGCGGCAGCTGCACCGCGAAATCCGCAAGCCGCTGATCCTGATGACGCCGAAGTCGCTGCTGCGGCACAAGCGCGCCGTCTCGCGGCTCGACGAGCTAAGCGACGGAACGACGTTCCATCGCATTCTCTACGATGACGCCCAGATGCTGCCGGACGAGAATATCAAGCTGGTCGCCGACGACAAGATCAAGCGTGTCGTGCTGTGCTCGGGCAAGGTCTATTACGACCTTTACGAGGAGCGCGAGAAGCGCGGCGTCGACGATATCTATCTGATGCGTATCGAGCAGCTTTATCCGGTGCCGCTGAAGGCGCTGGTTACCGAACTGACCCGCTTCAGGGGTGCCGAGGTTGTCTGGTGCCAGGAAGAGCCGCGCAACATGGGTGCGTGGCACTTCATCGAGCCCTATCTCGAATGGGTGCTGAACCAGGTCAACGCCACCTATAAGCGCCCGCGTTATGCGGGACGCGCGGCGGCTGCGGCCACGGCAACCGGGCTTGATGTCGAAACATCTGGCGCAGCTCAAGGCGCTGCTGGATGAGGCACTGAACTAACATTTATCAAGTCGTCATGCCCCGCGAAAGCGGGGCATTCAGTAAGGCGCACCGCTTATTTTGACAACGACCATCGCGGACTACTGGATCCTCCGCTTTCGCGGAGGATGACAGCAAGGGAATATCGCCGTACAGGGCATTTGGAGAGAGCAAAGCCATGACCGAAATTCGCGTGCCGACGCTCGGCGAATCCGTGACCGAAGCCACCATCGGCCGTTGGTTCAAGAAGGCCGGCGACAGCGTGGCCGTCGATGAACCCCTGGTGGAGTTAGAGACCGACAAGGTGACGATCGAAGTCCCGGCGCCGTCGGCGGGCGTGCTCGGCGAGATCAGCGCCAAGGATGGTGAGACCGTCGCCGTCGGCGCACTGCTGGGGCAGATCACCGAGGGTGCAGCGGGTGCGGCCGCAAAGCCTGCTGCCGCTCCCGCCAGGGCGGCATCGCCGGCAGCGCCACCGCCTGCAGCCGCGCCCCCTGCGCCGACCGCCAAGGTGCCGCCCGCGGACGCCCCGCTGGCGCCGTCGGTGCGCAAACTTTCCGCCGAAAGCGGCATTGATGCCGCAACCGTTCCGGGTTCCGGCAAGGACGGCCGCGTCACCAAGGGCGACATGCTGGCGGCGATCGAAAAGGCCGCTTCCGCGCCAACGCCGGTCAATCAGCCGGCCGCAGCGGTGCAGGTCCGCGCGCCTTCGCCGGCGGACGACGCGGCGCGCGAAGAGCGGGTAAAGATGACGCGGCTGCGCCAGACCATCGCGCGGCGCCTGAAGGACGTGCAGAACACGGCTGCGATGCTCACGACCTTCAACGAGGTCGACATGACCAACGTCATGGCGTTGCGCGCGCACTACAAGGATGTGTTCGAGAAGAAGCACGGAAGTAAGCTCGGATTTATGGGCTTCTTCACCAAGGCCTGCGTGCAGGCGTTGAAGGACATTCCTGCCGCCAATGCCGAGATCGACGGCACCGACCTGATCTACAAGAACTACTATCACATCGGCGTCGCCGTCGGCACCGACAAGGGTCTCGTCGTACCCGTGGTGCGCGATTGCGACCACAAGTCGATTGCGGAAATCGAAAAGAGCATCGCCGATTTCGGACGCCGCGCCCGCGACGGCCAGCTCAAGATCGACGAGATGCAGGGCGGCACCTTCACCATCACCAATGGCGGCATCTACGGTTCGCTGATGTCGACGCCGATCCTCAATGCGCCGCAGTCGGCCATTCTCGGCATGCACAAGATCCAGGAACGGCCGATGGCGATCGGCGGCAAGGTCGAGATTCGGCCGATGATGTATCTGGCGCTCTCCTACGATCACCGCGTCATCGACGGCAAGGACGCGGTGACCTTCCTGGTGCGGGTGAAGGAGAGTCTGGAAGACCCGGCGCGGCTGGTATTGGATCTCTGATCAATCGGCAGCGAGACAGTTCGGCGCGTCGCCGTGATGCTGCGGCGCTTCGAGTAGACAGGCTTGTATCGTAGAGGTGTTTCTTGATCGACAAAGTTGCAATCATCACCGGTGGTAGCCGCGGCATCGGCCGCGCTACCGCGCTTGCCGCCGCGGCACGCGGGTTTCGCGTCGTCGTCGGCTATGCCAGCAACCAGAACGCCGCCGACGAAGTGGTCGCCCGGATCGAAGCCAGGAACGGCAAGGCCATTGCGGTGAAATGCGACGTCGGGATCGAGGCCGACATTCTTGCATTGTTCAAGGCCGCGGATGCCTTCGGCACGTTAGGTGCGCTGGTGAACAACGCCGGCATCGTCGGCCCCACGATGCGTGTCGACGCCATGTCCGCCGAGCGCATCCAGCGCATGATGGCGGTCAACGTCACCGGCAGCATGCTTTGCGCCCGCGAGGCGGTAAAGCGGATGTCGACCAAACACGGCGGCCAAGGCGGCGTCATCGTCAACCTGTCGTCGGTCGCGGCGAAACTCGGTTCGCCCAACACCTATGTCGATTATGCGGCCTCCAAGGGCGCGATCGATTCCTTTACCGTTGGCCTCGGATACGAAGTCGCAGGTGAAGGTATCCGCGTTGCCGGGATCCGGCCCGGCCTCATCGATACGGAAATCCATGCCTCGGGCGGCGAGCCTGATCGCGCGCACCGGCTCGCGCATGTGGTGCCGATGAAGCGGATCGGCACAGCGGACGAGATTGCCAACGCCATCGTCTGGCTGATGTCGGACGAGGCCTCTTATGTCACCAGCGCCATTCTTGACGTGTCGGGCGGGCGCTAGAGCATGATCCGGAAAAGTGGAGACCGGTTTTCCCTCGCGACAAACGCGGAACGCGTTTGCGCGGAGATCATGCTCAATAGATCATGACTTCAGCGTCGCATATTTAAGCTACAGGGTTCGATCATGGCCACTTACGATCTTGTTGTTATCGGCACCGGTCCCGGCGGGTACGTCTGCGCAATCCGCGCCGCACAGCTCGGCATGAAGGTCGCGGTAGTCGAGAAAAACGCGACCCTCGGCGGCACCTGCCTCAATGTCGGATGCATGCCGTCGAAAGCGCTGCTCTACGCCTCCGAAATGTTCGAGGAAGCCGGGCATTCCTTCGCCAAGATGGGCGTCGGCATCTCCGCGCCCAAGCTCGATCTGCCGTCGATGATGACCTTCAAGCAGCAGGGCATCGACGGCAACGTCAAGGGCGTCGAGTTCCTGATGAAAAAGAACAAGATCGACGTCATCGCAGGCAAGGCAAAAATTCTCGGCACCGGCAGGATCGAAGTCGCAGGCAATGACGGCAAGACGCAAACCGTCGAGACCAAGAACATCGTCATCGCCACCGGCTCGGACGTCGCAAAGTTGAAGGGCATCGAGATCGACGAAAAGCGCATTGTCTCTTCGACAGGCGCGCTCGAACTCGACAAGGTGCCGGGAAAGTTGCTGATCGTCGGCGCCGGTGTGATCGGGCTCGAACTGGGCTCGGTGTGGCACCGGCTGGGCGCGCAAGTCACCGTGGTGGAATTTCTCGACCGCATCCTGCCCGGCATGGACGGCGAAGTCGCCAAACAATTCCAGCGCATCCTCGAGAAGCAGGGCTTTGCGTTCAAGCTCGGCGCCAAGGTCACGGGCGTTGATAGCGCTGGCAAGACGTTGATCGCGCAGGTCGAGCCGGCTGCCGGCGGGCCATCGGAAAAGATCGAAGCCGATGTTGTGCTGGTCTGCATCGGACGCGTTCCCTACACCGAGGGTCTCGGCCTGAAGGAAGCCGGCGTTGCGCTCGACAATCGCGGCCGCGTGCAGATCGATGCGCACTTTGCCACCAGCCTGAACGGCGTCTATGCGATCGGCGACGTCGTGGCCGGTCCGATGCTGGCGCACAAGGCCGAGGATGAGGGCGTCGCCGTTGCGGAAATTCTGGCCGGCCAGGCGGGCCACGTGAATTACGACGTCATCCCTGGCGTTGTGTATACAACGCCCGAGGTTTCTTCCGTCGGCAAGACCGAGGAAGAGCTGAAGCAGGCCGGCGTGGCCTACACCACCGGTAAATTCCCGTTCACGGCCAACGGGCGCTCCAAGGTGAACCAGACCACTGACGGGTTCGTGAAGATTCTCGCAGATGCGAAAACCGATCGGGTGCTGGGTGTGCATATCGTGGGGCGGGAAGCCGGCGAAATGATCCATGAAGCCTGCGTTTTGATGGAGTTCGGCGGTTCCGCCGAGGATCTGGCCCGTACTTGCCACGCCCATCCGACGCGCTCGGAAGCGATAAAAGAAGCTGCGCTTGCGGTTGGCAAACGCGCCATCCATATGTGATCCTTGCCCGACCCGAGTTCCGAGTCGGGTTAGGATGACCTCGATGTTACGCCGCCTTCTTCAACCGATCTGGGTGCTGCTCGCGGTCATCTTTCTGATCGAGGCGTGGCTGTGGGATCATCTCGAGCCGATCGTGGCCTGGGTGGTCGCGAAGATCCCGCTGCAATCCTTCAAGCATTGGCTGGCCGAGCGCGTCGATACGCTGTCGCCGGCGATGACGTTGATTGTTTTCATCGTGCCGGTGATTCCGCTGTTCCCGCTGAAGCTGATCGGCTTCTGGCTGCTCGCCCATGAATATTGGCTCAGTGCCGCCGCGACTATCATCTTCGCCAAGCTTGTCGGCGTCGGCGTCACCGCCTTTGTCTTTGACGTGACGCGGCCGAAGTTGCTGGAGATGGGATGGTTCGAAACGCTCTATGAATTCGTCATGACGCTGCGCGCCGAGGCGAAAGCCCTGGTCGAGCCGATCAAGCAGCGCATCCTGGAAATGTTGCGCGGCAACGGCGACCGCTGGTCGTCACGAATGCTGCGGCTGATCCAGCGCTTCCGCAAGAGCGTGCACGAAGCGCGCTAGATCCTCACAATGCCAGATGCAGGGCGTGCGGCGCGAACATGCCGAGCGCGGTGAAGCCGATGCCCGCGAGCATCAGCAGGCCGGAAATCCAGGCGAGCCCAATCATCCCGGTGATGATGGTCGCGGACGCGAGCACGATGCCGATCTGGAAGGCCGCCGAGGCGAGTTCGAAATGATGATATTTCGCGGTGGCCAAGTCGCGCTCTTCTTCGGCATGCTTGGCGCGCTCGGATAATTGCTCGGTGCCTTCGCCGGTTTCCGGTTCGGAGCGGTAGCGCGCCGCGGTCTTCTGCCAGTCATCGATCTGCTTTTGCGCTGCCGCTTTCGCGGCCTCATCGCTTGGCAATGCGATCTTGGCCTGCTCAGCCGCGGTCTGTACCGTGGTGCGGCGAATGCTTTTCGCCTGGAAGAATGCCCACAGGTTCGAAGCCTCGACATTCTTGGCAATGGATTCCGTCTGCGCGCCCTTGCCCAGCGTTTCCGACAGCGCCAGGCACAGCGCGATCACCGCAATCAGGAGCGCAATCTTCTTGTTTTCCCCCGAGGCATGCTCGGCGTGTTCTGCGTGCTCCATGCTTTCCTGGGCGCTCATGACTCTTGTCCCCCTGTCCAGGGAGACAACGATGGACGAACAATATGGCGAGTGCAAGGGTTCAGGCGCGGGGATGCGCGCTTCGATACACTTCCAGAAGCCGCTCGCTGTCGATCCCGGTATAAATCTGGGTGGTCGAGAGCGAAGCATGGCCGAGCAATTCCTGGATCGCACGCAAATCGCCGCCGCGTGACAACAGATGCGTGGCAAAGGAATGCCGCAGCGCATGCGGTGTCGCGCTGTCGGGCAGGCCAAGTGCGCCTCGCAATCGCGCCATGGTGAGCTGAATGATGCGAGGGCTTAAAGGTCCGCCGCGGGCGCCGACGAATATCGGCCCTTCGGGCGGCAGGGGATATGGGCACATCGCCGCGTAATCCTGAATCAACGTCAGGACATTTTGCAGCACCGGCACCATCCGCGTCTTGTTGCCTTTGCCGGTGACCACCAGGACGTCGCCTTCGCCCGGCGGCGGCACATCGCGGCGCTTCAGTCCCAGCGCTTCGGAGATGCGCAGGCCCGAGCCATAGAGCAGCGCCATGACCGCGGCATCGCGCGCCCAGATCCAGGGATCGCGGTCTTCGCCGGCGCGTTCCTCGGCGTCCGCAAGGCGCCTGGCGGCCGCCATCGGCAACGGCTTCGGCAGGCTTTTCCCGACCTTGGGCGCGCGGATCGCCGATAGCGCACCGACCTTGCCGCGGCCTTCGCGTTCGAGGAAGCG
Organism: uncultured Alphaproteobacteria bacterium; assembly: GCA_963706265.1. Lineage (GTDB taxonomy): Bacteria > Pseudomonadota > Alphaproteobacteria > Rhizobiales > Xanthobacteraceae > Bradyrhizobium. The sequence continues at coordinate 710,589 of CAVPLO010000001.1, forward strand.
TCCGAAGGAGCGCAGGCCGGCGAGCGCCCGCATCAGCGAGCGACTGCCGATTTCCTCAGCGCGCCGCTTTGCCATGAAAGCCCTGACGTCACTGGCCTCAAGGGCGGAGAAACTCGCCAGCGTCACCCGCGCTTGCCAGTGCTGACCAAGAAATTCAAGGAACTGACGCACATCGCGGGCATAGGCCTCCGACGTTTTTGGCGACAGGCGCCGCTCGGCGCGCAAATAGGCCAGCCAATGCGTCATCGCGCCCGCGATCGAGGCGTCGGCGCAGTCGAGTTCGATCGGTGCGATCGCAACAGCCGGTTTTGCCATGGCCTCAAGGTCCAGACACCCGCGGATGATTCCGATCATTATATCGCATCCCTTTCGTTTACCCTTCGCTAATTGAGGCTCTCGGCGGCGCGGGACACTGGTCCTGACCCGCACGCGGTCCTAAGTTAATTCGCTTCTGCGGCACCCGAGACTGATTCTCCGATGGACCACGCGACGCGCTCCGCCACCTCGCCATCATCGTCGACTGGAGTCGTCGATGTGCTGGTGCCTGTTGCGCTGGATCGAGCCTATTCCTACCGCGTGCCGCGGGAACTCGACCTCAAGCCCGGGGACGTGGTGTGCGTGCCGCTTGGGCCGCGCGAGGTCGTCGGCGTGGTCTGGGCCGAGAACGCAAGTCCCGACCCGCGCCTGCACAACCGCCTGAAGGATGTCGGCGAGAAGCTCGACGTTCCGCCGCTCAAACCGGAATTGCGCGCGCTCGTCGATTGGGTCGCCAACTACACATTGTCGGCGCGCGGCATGGTGCTGCGAATGTGCCTGCGCATGGGCGAAGATCTCGGACCCGAGCGGGTGCGGATCGGCGTGCGTCTGGCAGGCCCGCCGCCGCAACGGATGACGCCGGCGCGGCGGCGATTGATCGAGCTGTTGTCCGATGGACTGTTGCACGGCAAGGCCGATGCGGCGAGGGAAGCCGGCGTCAGCGTCGGCGTCGTCGATGGCCTGGTCGATGAAGGCACGCTCGCGGTCGAAGCGATGCCGCGACCGCCCGCGCCACCGGCGCCGGACCCTGATTTTGCGGTGCCCGAATTTTCTCGACAGCAGCGCACCGCCGTCGATTCGATGCGCGCGCTCGCCGCCAACGGCACCTTCCACGTCGCCCTGCTCGATGGCGTCACCGGCTCGGGCAAGACCGAAGTCTATTTCGAGGCGATCGCGGAAGTGATCCGCCGCGGCAAACAGTCACTGATCCTGATGCCGGAAATTGCATTGACCGGTCAGTTCCTGGATCGCTTCGCGAGGCGCTTCGGCGTGCGGCCGCTGGAATGGCATTCCGAATTGACCCCGCGCACGCGGCAACGCAATTGGGCCGCGATCGCCAGCGGCGAAGCGCCGGTCGTGGTCGGCGCCCGCTCGGCGCTGTTCATGCCCTATGCGGATCTGGGTCTCATCGTCGTCGATGAGGAGCACGACCAGGCCTACAAGCAGGACGATGGCGCGCATTACCATGCGCGCGACATGGCGGTGGTGCGCGCCCATATCGCTAAAATTCCGGTTGTGCTGGCCTCCGCCACGCCATCGGTGGAAACCGAAGTGAATGCGCGCAAGGGCCGCTATCAGCGCATCCTGTTGCCGTCGCGGTTCGGCGGCCAGCACATGCCGCATATCGAGGCGATCGATCTCAGGCGTAATGCCCCGCCGCGCGGCCGCTTCATCTCACCATTGCTTGCCGAGCAAATTCGTTTTGCGATCGAACGGCGCGAGCAGGCGCTGTTGTTCCTCAACCGCCGCGGCTATGCGCCGCTGACTCTATGCCGCGCCTGCGGGCATCGCTTCGCCTGCACCATCTGCGATGCCTGGCTGGTCGATCACCGCTTCCGCCAGCGGCTGGTCTGTCACCATTGCGGCTTCTCGATGCCGCGCCCGCATCTCTGCCCCCATTGCTCGGCGGAGGAATCGCTGGTGGCGGTCGGTCCCGGCGTCGAACGCTTGCAGGAGGAGGCGGCCAGTCTGTTCCCGGAGGCGCGGACCATGGTGCTGTCGAGCGATCTCATTACCTCGATCGAGACCATGCGCAGCGAGTTGAACGAGATCGCCGAAGGCCGCGTGGATATCATCATCGGCACCCAACTGGTGGCCAAGGGTCATCATTTCCCGCGGCTCAATCTGGTCGGGGTGGTGGACGCCGATCTTGGCTTAAGCAACGGCGATCCGCGCGCCGCCGAGCGCACCTGGCAATTGCTCAATCAGGTCATCGGCCGCGCCGGGCGCGATCAGGGCAGGGGCGTCGGCTATCTGCAGACCCATCAGGTGGAACATCCCGTGATGAAAGCGCTGGTGGCCTGCGATCGCGAGGCGTTCTATGCCAGCGAAATCGAGATGCGGGAGAGAAGCGGCTATCCGCCGTTCGGGCGGCTGGCGAGCCTGATCGTGTCCGCCGGCGATCGCCCCACGGCGGAGGGCTTTGCGCGCAAGCTTGCCGCGATCGCCCCGATCGATGAGCGGATCAAGGTGCTGGGACCTGCCGAGGCGCCGCTGGCGGTCATCAAGGGGCGCTATCGCTTTCGGCTTCTGCTGAAGTCGCAGCGTAATGTCGATCTGTCGGAATATTTGCGCGAGTGGCTGGCTGCAGGTCCGAAGACCAGGGGCAATCTCAAGCTCGAGATCGACGTCGATCCACAGAGTTTTTTGTAAATGCTCCCGTCGTTCCGCGGCGCGAGCGAGCCCGCGAATCCATAACCACCATCGGGAGTATGGATTCCGGGCCCGCGCCGAGCGGCGCGTCCCCGAATGACGGCTGAGGGGTTGGCAAAAAAAAGCCCGCAGCCATTTCTGACGGCAGGCCTTCTCGAAACGCCGTTACGAAACGACCTCGGCGACGACACGGCCGACGCCGGCGCTCGTCAGGCCGATCGCGCGGGCCGCGCCCGTGGACAGGTCAAGCACCCGGCCGCGAATGAACGGGCCGCGGTCGTTGATGGTTACGATGACGCTCCTGCCGCCGTGGGTGACCCTGAGCTTGGTGCCGAACGGCAGGCTGCGGTGGGCCGCAGTCATGGCTTCCTGGTTGAAGCGCTGGCCCGAGGCGGTCTTGTGGCCGGACTCATTGCCGTAGAAGGAGGCCATCCCCGAGAAGCGTCCGCCCCGAACTGAACGAGGGCGCGGTGAACGACGCATTGGCCTCCCGCCAGGACGAACTGACGGCCCGGGCAGCATGATGGGAATAATGGTGGTGATGATGATGGTGCCGGTAGGCCCTCGCCGAGGCCTCAGAGGCGGTACCACCAGTCAAAGCAGCTGCGGCAAAAAGGATGAGCGCCGTACGCGACTGGATTACGTTTCCCAGTGCCTGCTTGGTGAATTTCAGCATTATATTAGTCCCTCAGTCAGTAATGCCACATCTGTGGCAAGTGGAACCCCCGCTCCAGGTTGAAGGACCGCCGTTTGGTTGCGCAATGAGGCATAAAATGGGCAGTAGATCGGGTTTGTCTCTGCCTGAAACATCTTGTTACATGGAACACTAATCCATCGAATTTTCTATATACTTGGAATTAACCAATTATTAACCAATCATATACTTATGGTTACTGGTCACGGAAGTCTTCAGGATGGAGGCCCGGACTTTCCCAAGTATTGCAACTGTGGAACGGTTTGGCGGGCTGCGACCGCTCAATCCCGGCCAGCGCATGCTGCTATGCAACAATGCGGGGACAGCAGTCGGCCCGTCGGGGCGATAGCCAGGGTGAGAACGGCGGAGAATTCGGCTGCACCGAGCGTCGAAGATGGGCGGCCTGCACCGGCAGAAAAGGTTGAGAAAACGTTGAATGACTCGTCAGCAGAACCAAGCGGCGGCACGACATCAACAGCACTCGCCGTCATATTGCACCTGCACTCTCGCTATGTTAGCAAAGCCGCGATTTTAACGGTCCCGGCGCAGCCTGAGCCGGTCGAAAATCGAAGTCCCGCTTGAACTCCAAGGGCTTGGATCGCTAGGCGCCGCATTTTTGGCGACGGTTTTTCCCTTGCGAGTTTGACAGCAATAAAGAGCGCGCTCGTGGCTGAAAATCCGTCCGTTTCGGGAGTGTCCGGTCGTTATGCCACGGCCCTGTTCGAATTGGCGCGTGATGAACGATCGATCGATGCGGTCAGGGCCGATCTCGACAAATTCGATGCGATGCTGGCGGACAGCGCTGATCTGAAACGTCTGGTGCGCAGTCCGGTTTTTTCCGCCGAAACGCAAGTGAAGGCGCTGTCGGCAGTGCTCGACAAGGCCGGCATTTCCGGCATTTCCGCCAATTTCCTGAAAGTCCTTACCGTCAATCGGCGGCTGTTCGCCGTGGATCAGGTGATCCGCGCCTTCCGCGCGCTGGTAGCGAAGTTCAAGGGCGAGGCGACCGCCGAGGTGACGGTCGCCGAACAGCTCAGCGACAAGAATCTCGATGCCCTCAAGACCGCGCTGAAGTCGGTGACGGGCAAGGACGTTTCTCTCAACGTGAATGTCGATCCGTCGATCATCGGCGGCCTCGTTGTCAAACTCGGCAGCCGCATGGTCGATAGTTCGCTTCGCACCAAACTCAATTCGATCAAGCACGCGATGAAAGAGGCAGGCTGATGGACATCCGCGCCGCGGAAATTTCCGCGATCCTCAAGGACCAGATCAAGAATTTTGGCCAGGAGGCCGAGGTCTCCGAAGTCGGACAGGTGTTGTCCGTCGGCGACGGCATCGCCCGCGTCTTCGGCCTCGACAATGTCCAGGCCGGCGAAATGGTCGAGTTCGAGAACGGCACGCGCGGCATGGCGCTGAACCTTGAAACCGACAACGTCGGTATCGTGATTTTCGGTGCCGACCGCGAAATCAAGGAAGGCCAGACCGTCAAGCGCACCCGCGCCATCGTCGATACGCCGGTCGGCAAGGGCCTGCTCGGCCGCGTCGTTGACGCGCTCGGCAATCCGATCGACGGCAAGGGCCCGATCAAGGCGGACAAGCGCATGCGCGTCGACGTCAAGGCGCCGGGCATCATTCCGCGCAAGTCGGTCAACGAGCCGATGGCGACCGGGCTGAAGGCGATCGATGCGCTGATTCCGATCGGCCGCGGCCAGCGCGAGCTGATCATCGGCGACCGTCAGACCGGCAAGACCGCGATCGCGCTCGACACCATTCTCAATCAGAAGCCGCTCAACGCGCAGCCGGACGAGAACATCAAGCTCTATTGCGTTTACGTCGCGATCGGCCAGAAGCGTTCCACCGTCGCGCAGTTCGTGAAGGTTTTGGAAGAGCAGGGCGCGCTGGAATATTCGATCGTGGTCGCGGCCACCGCGTCCGATCCGGCACCGATGCAATACATCGCGCCGTTCACCGGCTGCACGATGGGCGAATATTTCCGCGACAACGGCATGCACGCGGTCATCATCTATGACGACTTGTCCAAGCAGGCCGTCGCCTACCGCCAGATGTCGCTGTTGCTGCGCCGTCCGCCGGGCCGCGAAGCCTATCCCGGTGACGTGTTCTATCTGCATTCGCGCCTGCTCGAGCGCGCCGCCAAGCTCAACAAGGACCATGGTTCGGGATCGCTGACGGCGTTGCCGGTCATCGAAACCCAGGCCAACGACGTATCGGCCTATATTCCGACCAACGTGATTTCGATTACCGACGGCCAGATCTTTCTCGAAACCGATCTGTTCTTCCAGGGCATCCGTCCTGCCGTGAACGTCGGTCTGTCGGTGTCGCGCGTCGGATCGTCGGCGCAAACCAAGGCGATGAAAAAGGTCGCCGGCAAGATCAAGGGCGAGCTCGCGCAATACCGCGAAATGGCGGCGTTCGCGCAATTCGGCTCCGACCTCGACGCCTCGACCCAGCGCCTGCTCAACCGCGGCTCGCGCCTGACCGAACTTCTCAAGCAGCCGCAGTTCTCGCCGCTGAAGATGGAAGAGCAGGTCTGCGTGATCTGGGCCGGCACCAATGGCTATCTCGACGCGCTCCCGCTCAACAAGGTGCGGGCGTTCGAGGACGGGCTGTTGTCGACGCTTCGCGGCAAGAACGTCGAGATCCTCAACACCATTCGTGACAGCCGCGATCTCAGCGACGATACCGCGGCCAAGCTGAAGAGCGTGGTCGAGGGTTTCGCCAAGACGCTTGCTTGATGAAGCCGTCATGGCCGAGCATAGTCGTCCGAAGGACGGCGTCGCTTACGCTAGCCTATGCCCGGCCATCCACGTCTAGGGGGCGTGGGTGAAAACAAGACGTGGCTGCCCGGCACGAGGCCGGGCATGACGAAACGAGGGGTTCGCGGCCGGATCAAGATCAGGTCGCCAGGGTGAACGAAGAATGCCTTCACTTAAAGACATGCGGGTCCGCATCGCCTCGACCAGGGCGACGCAAAAGATCACCAAGGCGATGCAGATGGTCGCCGCATCGAAGCTGCGACGCGCACAGACCGCGGCCGAAGCCGCGCGGCCTTATGCGGAAAAGATGGACGCGGTGATCTCCGATATTGCGGAAGCGGCCGCAAGCTCGCCCGGAGCGCCGGCGCTGCTTGCCGGAACCGGCAAGGATCAGGTGCACCTGCTGCTGGTATGCACCGGTGAGCGCGGTCTTTCGGGCGCCTTCAACTCGTCGATCGTCCGGCTCGCCCGCGAGCACGCGTTAAAGCTGACTGCCCAGGGGAAAGAGGTCAAGTTCTTCTGCGTCGGCCGCAAGGGGCTGGAGCAGCTTCGCCGCACCTTCGAAAAGCAAATCGTGGAAAGCGTCGAGCTGCGCTCGGTTCGCCAGCTTGGCTTCGTCAACGCCGAAGACATCGCCAAGAAGGTCATCGCGCGCTTCAACAATGGCGAATTCGACGTCTGCACGCTGTTCTATTCGCGCTTCCGCTCGGTGATCGCCCAGATCCCGACCGCCCAGCAGATCATCCCGCTGGTCGTGGAAGCGCCCGCGGCGAATGCCGCCCCCGCCGTTGCCTACGAATACGAGCCGGAAGAAGACGAGATCCTGCCGCGGCTGCTGCCGCGCAATATCGCGGTGCAGATCTTCCGCGCGCTTTTGGAGAACAACGCCTCGTTCTACGGCGCCCAGATGAGCGCGATGGACAACGCGACCCGCAACGCCGGCGATATGATCCGCAAGCAGACGCTGGTCTACAACCGTACGCGTCAGGCCATGATCACCAAGGAACTCATCGAAATCATCTCCGGTGCGGAAGCAGTCTGACCGGGAACAAAATTCGGATCGAAGGAGACAGTCAATGGCTACAGCAGCCAACCAGGTCGGTCGCGTCACCCAGGTCATGGGCGCCGTCGTCGACGTGCAGTTCGAAGGCCCCCTTCCGGCGATCTACAATGCGCTGGAGACCAAGAACGCCGGCAACCGCCTGGTGCTGGAAGTCGCCCAGCATCTCGGCGAGTCCACCGTCCGCACCATCGCCATGGATACCACCGAAGGTCTGGTCCGCGGTCAGGAAGTCTCCGATACCGGCGCGCCGATCAAGGTTCCGGTCGGCGCCGGCACGCTCGGGCGCATCATCAACGTCATCGGTGAGCCAATCGACGAAGCGGGCCCGGTTCAGGCCGAGGACATGCGCGCCATCCACCAGGAAGCACCGCTCTATACCGATCAGTCCACCGAAGCCGAAATTCTCGTTACCGGCATCAAGGTCGTCGACCTGCTCGCGCCCTACGCCAAGGGCGGCAAGGTCGGCCTGTTCGGCGGCGCCGGCGTCGGCAAGACCGTGCTGATCCAGGAACTGATCAACAACGTCGCCAAGGCGCACGGCGGCTATTCCGTGTTCGCCGGTGTCGGCGAGCGCACCCGCGAAGGCAACGACCTCTATCACGAGTTTATCGAATCCAAGGTCAACGCCGATCCGCACCACCCCGATCCGAGCGTGAAGTCGAAGTGCGCGCTGGTGTTCGGCCAGATGAACGAACCGCCGGGCGCGCGCGCCCGCGTCGGCCTCACGGGCCTCACGGTCGCCGAGCACTTCCGCGATCAGGGCCAGGACGTGCTGTTCTTCGTCGACAACATCTTCCGCTTCACGCAGGCCGGCTCCGAAGTGTCGGCGCTGCTCGGGCGTATTCCTTCGGCGGTGGGTTACCAGCCGACGCTTGCCACCGACATGGGCGCGCTGCAGGAACGCATCACGACGACGCACAAGGGATCGATTACTTCCGTGCAGGCGATCTACGTGCCGGCCGACGACCTGACCGACCCCGCACCCGCGACCTCCTTCGCCCATTTGGACGCGACCACGGTGTTGAACCGCGCGATCTCGGAAAAGGGCATCTACCCGGCGGTGGACCCGCTCGACTCGACCTCGCGCATGCTATCGCCGCTGGTCGTCGGTGAGGAACATTACAATACCGCGCGCATGGTGCAGCAGGTGCTGCAGAAATATAAATCGCTGCAGGACATCATCGCCATTCTCGGCATGGACGAATTGTCGGAAGAGGACAAGATCACGGTCGCGCGCGCCCGCAAGGTCGAGCGTTTCCTGTCGCAGCCATTCTTCGTCGCCGAAGTCTTCACCGGTTCGCCCGGCAAGTTCGTCGACCTCGCCGACACCATCAAAGGTTTTCGCGAGTTGTGCGAAGGCAAGTACGACCATCTGCCGGAAGCGGCCTTCTACATGGTCGGAACCATCGAAGAGGCGGTCGAAAGAGGCAAGAAGCTCGCGGCTGAAGCGGCGTAAGTCGGCGAATAGCGAACAGGGAGTGGCGAAAAGGGAAGAACGACGCGTAGCATTCGCTACTACTCGCCATTCGCCATTCGCCCTTCTCCATTGAAGTCACTCTGAATCACGGGCGCCCAATGGCCACCTTCCACTTTGATCTCGTCTCGCCCGAAAAAATGGCCTTCTCGGGCGATGTCGACCAGGTCGACGTCCCCGGGCTCGAGGGCGATTTCGGCGTGCTGGCCGGGCATGCGCCGGTCGTGGCCGCCATCCGGCCGGGCATCCTGACGGTGATATCGGGCGGGTCGAAGCAGAAGATCATCGTGCTCGGCGGTCTTGCGGAAGTCTCCGAGAAGGGCCTCACGGTGCTGGCCGATGTCGCGACATCGCTCGACGAACTTGATCGCGCCGAGTTTGCCGAAACGATCTCCGAAATGGAGACCAAGCTCGCCGAAAAGGAAGGCTCCGAGCTCGATCATGCGATCGAGCGGCTCGATCACTACAAGAGCATCCAGCACGAGCTCAATACGACGGCGCTGCATTAGGTGCGCATCCTGCGCCGCGCTTGGGCGTGACAGCGAGTGCCACGTCATCGCAATCGGACCGTTTCCGGTCGCGCCGAATTAATCCGCCGGTGTCGCGGAAAAATTTGCGAATTGCTGTGCGACGGCCCGGTAGACGTCGCGCCGGAACGGCACCACGAGATCGGCGACGCGATCAAGCCGCTCCCACCGCCATTGATCGAATTCGGGGGCTTGTCCGTTGCGCGGGGTCAGGGGATCGATTTCCTGCTCTGAGCCGGTGAAGCGCAGCGCGAACCATTTTTGCCGCTGGCCGCGAAATCGCGCGAGCCGGTGCGATTGAGGTCCCGCATAGGGCGGGAATTCGTAAGTCAGCCAATCGGTCTCGCCGAGATAGTCGGCGCTCTTCACGCCGGTCTCTTCCCAGAGCTCGCGCATCACTGCCTGACGCGGATTTTCCTCGGCGTCGATTCCGCCTTGCGGCATTTGCCACTCCAGGCCGGGAACAATGATCTCCGGACCGTCGTCCCTGAATCGCCGGCCGATCAGGACCTGGCCGACGGCATTGAACAGCGCAATGCCGACATTGGGACGGTAAGGCTTTGTCATGAAGGAGAATGCTCGCGTTGTTGATGGCGCTGGCATCTCGCCCGGAAAGGAGTGAACTCAACCGCTCGCGAGTTTGGCGAATTCCTTGACCACGCGCTCGTAGACCGGGCGCTTGAACGGAACGATCAGGTCCGGAAGATTTTTCATCGGCTCCCAGCGCCAGCCGACAAACTCGGCCTTGTGTCCACCGCCGCCGGGGTTGGCGACATTGATCTCGCGATCCTCGCCGGTGAAGCGCACCGCGTACCATTTCTGCCGCTGGCCGCGGTAGCGGCCCTTCCAGGCCCGGCCGGCGATGGTGCGCGGAATATCATAAATCAGCCAGTCGCCGACTTCGGCAAGCTTCTCGACCGAGCGGACGCTGGTTTCCTCGTAGAGTTCGCGCTTGGCGGCTTCCCAGGTGTCCTCGCCGGGATCGACGCCGCCTTGCGGCATTTGCCAGACATGGGATTCGTCGACATGTTCGACGCCGCCGGCGCGGCGACCGATGAAGACGAGCCCGGCTGCGTTGATCAGCATCATGCCGACGCACGTTCGATAGGGCAGATCTTCGTAACGCGCCATTCCGTCGAGGTCTCCTGCGGGGGGTCGCACGGCGAGAGGTTAGCTTCAGCTCGATTTTGATTTCATCATCGCCGTTGTCAATGGCACGAGCAGCAGGCCATGGCTGTCAAGCGTTTTGGTCCAGGCGCTAATCCGCTCGATCGAAATCGGCAGCGCCGAGGCGACACCGACCGCGATCCCGCGCTCTTTCGCCAATCCCTCGAGTTTGGCCAACGCCCGGTCGATTTCCGCTGATGTCGGCACCGCATCGATGGTGACGTCGGCCTTGGCGAAGGGCACCGCCTGGGCCGCCATCAGCGAGGGGGCGACGCTGCGCGCAGATCCATCGTCGAAGTAGCCGAGGCCGCGCTTGGCGGCCTCCTTGACGATCGGCGCCATCGCAGTATCGGTCGCCACAAAGCGTGCGCCCATGAAATTGGCGATCCCTGCATATCCTTGGAACCGGCTGAGGTGCCAATAGAGGCGATCGATATTCTGTTCGGGCGCCAGGGCGGTCAAAAGGGTCTGCGGCCCCGGATCGTTGTCTGGATAGTCATACGGTTCCATCGGAATTTGCAGCAGAATCTCGTGATGCTGCGCGCGGGCCCGTTCGACAAGCTTGGCCGGATCCGATCCGTAAGGGGTGAAGGCCAGCGTCACCGCGGCCGGCAACCTCAATATGGCATCGACGGTTTTGGCGGCGCCTACGCCAAGGCCGCCCACCACGATGGCCACGACCGGCATCTTCGCCGCCTTGGCCCGGTCGGCCTCGCCGGCATAGGCCGTGAAGGGCCGTAAGCCGTCGGCCGCCGTCGGGATCATGCCGTAGCGGGATTTCTCCAGGAGCCGCGGGTCGATCCCGGGCATCACGCCCGGTGCGGCCGCCGCTTTCTCTGAACCTTCGCCAGCGATCGCCACGTCGTGGCGTGCGCCGCTGGAGCCGTCGATGATGGTGACCGTCCGTTGTTCGCCGGGTACGACAGGATGGGCCGTGTTCGAGGGCGCTTCAGTGCCGTGCGCGGCCGGGCTTCTCGGCCGGCTGTCTCGCTGGTCTTTGCGCCGGCTTTGTCGCCACCGGGCGAGGGGGCGATGGCGATTCGTGTCAGCGGCTCGCCGCCGAGCGGGTCATCATTGAACAGGGCAAAACCGGCAAACGCGGCCAGAAACAGACCGAGCATCGCCGCCAGCGCCTGGATGGGCGTGAAAGGCAGCCGAAAGCGCCGCTTGCCGCGCATACCATCCCGTCCAAGCGGAGCACTCAGCTCGTCGGTGGCCTCTGCCATCGAATTCCCCGAATCAATCGGAGCAAAGATACCACGGCGGCCCGAGGCAACGGCAGGGTGGAACCGATGTCTTCGGCGGCAGGACTGAAATCCCTCATTTCCGTACCTTTTCGCGGCGAGGTGCGCGCCGCGCGGGAAATGACGGAGTCCGCAAATAAAAAGGGCGGCCGTTGCGGCCGCCCGTTTCGAATCAACGCTTCCATTCCGGTCAGTTGGCTTCCTTGTTGGAAGGCTTCTCCGACCGAGGCCTTGTCGGTCGCCTTGTTGTCGGATGCCGGCGCGCTGGCATTGACCTTGACGCCGTGGAGCAGGTCGTCCGCCATCTTGAGCGCCTTGTCGTTCTTGGCGTCCGGCGGGACGTAAGACTGCGAACCGGTCTTCTCGTCGCCGTCATTCTTCAAGTGACCGCGTAGCGACGCTTCGCCCTTCGTATCGGTCCGCGATTTCAGCTCGTCCGGCACGTCCTGCAACACCTCGATGTCGGGAACGATGCCCTTGGCCTGGATCGATTTGCCGGACGGCGTGTAATAGCGCGCCGTGGTGAGCCGCAGCGCACCGTTGCCGGCGCCAAGCGGGATGATGGTCTGAACCGAGCCCTTGCCGAACGAACGGGTGCCGACCAGCGTCGCGCGCTTGTGGTCCTGCAATGCGCCCGCGACGATCTCGGAGGCCGATGCCGATCCGCCGTTGATCAGGACGATCACCGGCTTGCCCTTGGTAAGATCGCCCGGACGCGCCGAGCGGCGCTGGGTTTCCTCGGCGTTGCGTCCGCGGGTGGAAACGATTTCGCCACGCTCGAGGAATGTGTCGGAGACCGTCACCGCCTCTTCCAGCAGACCGCCGGGATTGTTGCGCAGGTCGACGATATAGCCCTTCAGCTTGTCACCGATCTGATTCTGCAGGTTGCCAATTTCCTTCTTCAGCCCTTCGGTGGTCTGCTCGTTGAAGGTGGTGATGCGGATATAGGCAATATCGTCGTCTTCCACGCGCGCGCGCACCGAGCGGACGCGGATATTGTCGCGCACCAGCGTGACGTCGATCGGATTGTCCTTGCCCTTGCGGACGATCTTGAGCCGGATCTTGGTGTTGACGGGGCCGCGCATCTTCTCGACCGCCTGATTGAGCGTCAGGCCCTGCACCTGTTCGTCGTCGAGCATGGTGATGATGTCGTTGGCGAGGATACCGGCCTTGGAAGCGGGCGTGTCGTCGATCGGCGACACCACCTTGATCAGACCGTCTTCCATGGTGACTTCGATGCCGAGGCCGCCAAATTCGCCGCGGGTCTGCACCTGCATGTCGCGGAAGCTCTTGGCGTCCATGTAGCTCGAATGCGGATCGAGGCCGCTCAGCATTCCGCTGATTGCCGATTCGATGAGCTTGCTGTCGTCAGGCTTTTCCACGTAGTCGCTGCGGACCCGTTCGAACACGTCGCCGAACAGATTGAGCTGGCGATAGGTGTCGGAGGTCGACGCACGGGCGCTCGATCCCATCATCACCGCACGCGGCTGCGTCACGAAGAGCGTCAATGCCGCGCCAGTGGCGGCGCTGAGGAGAATAAGAGAAGTCTTGCGCATCATCCGCGAACCTTTTCGCCTTCATTTGCGGCCCACCATGGGCCTGGATCAATGGGAGTGCCGTCCTTACGGAACTCGATATAGAGCACGGGCTGGCTGGCGTTCGCTGCCAGTATCGAAGCAACCTGGGATGTCGTTCCCATGGTTGCGACCGGCTCCCCCGTAAGTACAAACTGGCCGATGTTAACCGAAATGCGCCCCATTCCGGCGATCAGGACATGATACCCGCCCCCGGCATTGAGGATCAAGAGTTGTCCGTAGCTGCGAAAGGGACCAGCGTAAACGACCCAGCCATCACACGGGGTTGTGACCTGCGCGCCAGCGCGAGTTGCCAAGGAAATGCCTTTTTCGACGCCGCCGGCGCCGTCGGAACTGCCAAATTCACGCATTTTGACGCCATTGGCCGGCAAAGCGAGCAAGCCCTTGGCCGAGGCGAATGCGATCGCCGGACTTAACCGGGACGGGTTTTTCAGCCCGCCCAAGTTGGGCTTTCCGTCGGCCAGGCTGGGGGTTCCCTGCTGGCTGGCGGCGGCAGCAGCCTTCGCCGCGCTCTTCACGTCCTGTTCCATCTTGCTGATCAGGCCCTGAAGGCTGTCGACCTGTTTGGAGAGGGCAATCGCGCGCGCGCTTTCCGCCGCAAGATCGTTCTCGACGCCGCTTTGCTTGCGCTGGCGCTCGTCCACCAGTGCCGCGAGCCGGGTCTGGTCGTCTCTCAGACTTGTCGCGGTCGGCGGAAAGCCGGTCGCGCTCGGAGCCGATGGCCTTGCGCAGGGCGACGAGCTCAGCGAGGTCCTTGGCGAGGGCTTCGGCGCGGGCGCGCAATTCGGGCACGACAGAGCCGAGCAATATGGCGGTTCGAAGCGATTGCAATGCATCTTCCGGCCTGACCAGCAGGGCCGGCGGTGTCCGCCGTCCGGCGCGCTGCAACGCCGCCAGCACTTCCACGACTTCGGAACGGCGCGAATCGAGCGAGCTTCTGATTTGCTTTTCACGCTCGTCAAGCGGGCGAAGCCGCGCTTCCGCCTCGCCGATTCTGGTTTCGACGGCTCGAACCTGGGCCGCCACGTCGATCAGCTGTGCGTTGAGCTTGCTCCTGTCCTGACCGATCGCCGCGACCTCGGCCTTGAGTTGCTGCTGAAGCTCGGTCGAGCTTTTCTGCTGTGCCCGTGTCGCTTCCAGCTCCTGCTCGCGCTGCTTGATGGCGTCAGGCGAGGCGGCGGCTGTCTGCGGTGCCGGGCGCGGCGACCTGAGCCGATGCCGAGACGCTGGCGGAGACGAAACTTGCGGAAAGCAACATGACGGAAAGGCGGGCAAGCGAGAGCGATTTCGCCGCGAGAGGCGCCCTGACAGGGAGAAATATTCCGCGATTGCATCAAGCCTGTCGTGCCTTGCGCGAGCATTGCTCGCCTTTTACGCGCGGTGGTAGGGGTGTCCAGCCAGAATGGTCGCGGCGCGATAGACCTGCTCAAGAAGCATGACCCGCACCAACTGATGCGGCCAGGTCGCAGAACCGAATGCCATCCTCAACCGTGCCATGCGCCGCAATTCGGGCGAAAGTCCGTCCGCGCCGCCGATTGCAAAAATAGTGTTGGCAACCTGGTCGTCGCGCCAGCGGCCAAGATGGCGGGCAAACGCGCCGCTGTCGATGTTGTCGCCCCGCTCGTCGAGCGCGACCAGCACGGATTTCGGCGGGATTGCCGCAGAAATCGTCGCCGCCTCCTCGGCTATTCGGGAATTCGCGTCGCGTGCGCGGCTTTCGGCCAATTCTTGAATCTCAAGGCCGCGAAATCCGAGCTTGCGGCCGATGTCGTCGAACCGCTCGCGATAGCGTTCGGCGAGTTCTCGCTCCGGCCCCTGCTTGAGCCGCCCGATGGCAATGACGAGGAGGCGCATGATCAGGCCAAGCTGCCGCGGATTTGGGCTGGCGTCCAGCGGGCTCGCCTCAAGCCTGTGGCGCCAAGCTGACATCCGCCATCCTCCGGGGACGAGGCCCAGGAAAAATGCCGGACTCCAAACTCCTCTATCGACCCAAAGGCTAGATCGCCTTCGCGGACGCCGGACCCTGCGTCCACAATCTTTCAAGATTGTAGAATTCGCGGACCTCGGGTCTGAAGATGTGGACAATCACGTCACCCGAATCGATCAGCACCCAATCGCAATTGGGCAAGCCTTCGACATGCGGGCCGGTGACTCCACTCTCTTTGAGACCTTTGGCAACATTTTCCGCGATCGCACCGACGTGCCGGTTCACCCGGCCCGTAGTGACGACCATGTAGTCGGTAAATGCAGATTTGCCGCGAAGGTCGATGGTGACCGTGTCTTCCGCCTTCATATCGTCGAGGCGGGAGAGGATCATATTCAGCGTCTTGTCGGCGTCAGGTTGCGCCTTCAAGGCCGCAGCTTGGGTCGATGTTTTACGCGCGGGTTTGGCTGCCTTGGGTAAAACAGACTTGGACAATACAGACGTGGCCAGGGACCATTCCTTTCACTGTATCGCGGGCACCGAATCTTTCGGAAGCCCGCTACCATTCTATGCATGTGGGGTTAACGGTTTCAATATCCAGTGTCCCGGTTCTGACATTCGTATTTATCGCGGCGGGTGAGGTTACGAATGTCAGAACCAAAGGGACACTGGCAAATATAAGATTCCAGTGTGGATTTGGATGTGATATTCGCTTTACCCGCTCGCCGCGACACCGTAGCGAATGTCAAATCCACCACACTGGTAGCCCCGGAGCTGCGTTTCCGAAGTTCGAAAGTTTGCTTCCAGCCATCGCCGACAAGAACTTCGGAAAAATGCGGGATTGCCGGTAATTTCATGCTGGCAGAGCCGTGCTGCGGCCTCAATCCGTCCTCCAGCTTCCATCCTGGTTCCGCAAGCCCGTCGATGACAGGCGCATTTTCATGCCGGTGAGAAAAACCCAGGCCGGCGTTTGCTGACTGGCGAGACTTGCGGCCTGATTTTCGGGCAGACGGTAGCGTGTCAGGGCCTGAGCGGCCGGCGATGCAAGGGCGCGTAAGCTTTGCGGCGGACGGTCGATCACAGCGAGCGGCACCTCGGATGCGATGCGCCGCCAATGATGCCAGCGGTGAAATTGCGCAAGGTTGTCCGCCCCCATGATCCAGACAAAGTGCAGGCCGGAAGCGCGGCGGCACAAGTATCTGATCGTGTCGGCAGTGTAGCGCGTTCCGATGACGGATTCGAGACAGCTTACGTCGATGCGCGGATCGTGCGCGACTTGCCGCGCGGCCTCCATGCGCTCGGCAAGATCATGCGGCGTTCGGCGGTCTTGAGCGGATTGCCCGGCGTGACCAGCCACCACACACGGTCGAGCTTCAGGCGCTTGATCGCGAACAGGCTGATGGCGCGATGGGCCAAATGCGGCGGATCGAAGGAGCCGCCGAGCAGACCGATACGCATGCCGTTGACATAGGGCGGAAGGGTGGAGGCGACCGATGGCGAGGCGCAAGAAGCCTTGTTCACCTTCAATGGCGCCACCGCTTGTACACGTCCCGACGCATTGGCAGCGCTTGCCTCACGGCCGGGTCTGCCCGGTGCCATGAACGCGATATTTGAAGCTCGTCAATTGCTCTGCGCCCACCGGACCGCGGGCGTGAAATCTGCCCGTGGCAATTCCGATCTCCGCGCCAAAGCCGAACTCGCCGCCATCGGCGAACTGGGTCGAGGCGTTGTGCAACACGATGGCGGAATTGACCTCGTCAAGGAATTTGCCGGCCGCGACCGGGTCCTCGGTCACGATCGCGTCGGTGTGGTGCGATCCGTGATTGTGAATATGGGCGATCGCCTCGTCGAGGCCGCCGACGACCTTGGCTGCGATAATCGCCGCCTCATATTCGGTGTCCCAGTCTTCCTCGGAGGCCGGTTTCACCCGCGCGTCGGTTCGCTGGACGCTATCGTCGCCGCGCACCTCGCAGCCTGCATCGAGCAGCATCCCGATCAGCGGCTGGAGCAATGTCGGCGCGCCCTTGCGATCGACCAGCAAGGTCTCGGCCGCGCCGCAAACCCCGGGCCGCCGCATCTTGGCGTTCAACACAATCGATTTCGCCATTTCCAGATTGGCGGCGTGATCGACATAGACGTGGTTGACGCCTTCGAGATGCGCGAACACGGGCACGCGCGCTTCCGCCTCGACGCGCTCGACCAGGCTCTTGCCGCCGCGCGGCACGATCACGTCGATGGCGACGACCAAGTCCCGTCAACAACAGTCCGACTGCAGCACGATCGCGCGTCGGCACCAGCGTGATGGCGGCTTCGGGAAGACCGGCCGCGCGCAAGCCCTGCACCAGGCAATCGTGGATCGCGCGGCAGGAGCGGAAACTGTCGGAGCCGCCGCGCAGGATCACGGCATTGCCCGATTTCAGACAAAGCACGCCGGCGTCGGCCGCAACATTGGGGCGGCTCTCGAAGATGACCGCAATGACGCCGAGCGGCACGCGAACGCGTTCGATGGTCATGCCGTTGGGGCGCTGCCAGCGCTCGGTCACAACGCCAATCGGATCCTCGATCGCGCGCACAGTCGCAACGCCGTCGGCCATGGCGTCGATGCGGCTTTGGGTCAGCGTCAGACGGTCGATGAAAGCGGCGGTGGCGCCGCTGGCGCGAGCCTCGGCGAGGTCGTCGGCATTTGCAGCAAGGATCGCGGCGGCATTGGCGCGGATGGCGCGCTCGATGGCGTCGAGCGCCTTATTCTTCTGCTCGGCCGAAGCGAGCGCCAGCGCCCGCGCGGCGTCGCGCGCGCGGGAAGCGAGCGCGTTCATCAGTTCGGTCAGATCGTTGCCGTCGACGGCCTTCAGCGGCGCGGTCATGTCGGTTTGTCAAATTCCCAGCACGGATTAAGATCATGCTTTAGCATGAAAATCCGCTTCTTGCGAAGGCCGGCGCGGCTGGCGAGCCGACCGAAATCGGTCGGCCATTGGCCTCGGCGGTATGGCGCCCCCACGCGCGGGTGACCTTGCTCTGGAAGTTGTGAAATCAGTGCCATCGATTCAGCTCGGTTTTGAGCTTTAATTACCCGCATGCGGACCAAAATCGCAGTCTCGGTCAGCTCACAAGAGGCTATCCCGCCGGCAGCGACCCGCTCGGGCCGATGACGAGATCGTCGCGATGGATCATCTCGGCGCGGCCGCTGACACCCAAAATGGTCATGACATCCGGCGACGAGCGCCCCTTGATCTTGTCGGCATCGTCGGCGTCGTAGGCGACAAGGCCGCGGCCGATCTCATGGGTATCGGGACCGCGCACCACCACGGCATCGCCGCGGGCGAATTGACCATCGACCCGGATCACGCCGGCCGGCAGCAGACTTTTGCCGGCGCGCAGTGCGTTCACCGCGCCGGCATCGATGGTCAGCGTGCCCTTCGGTTCGAGCGATCCGGCAATCCATCGCTTGCGCGCGGTGACGGGATTGGCGGGCGTCAAAAACCAGGTGCAGCGTCCGCCGTCGGCGATCGCTTGCAGCGGATGTTCGATCTTGCCGGAGGCGATCAGCATGTGCGTGCCGGCGGTGGTCGCGATCTTGGCCGCCTCGATCTTGGTGTACATGCCGCCGCGCGACAATTCGGATTCGGCTGCACCCGCCATCGCCTCGATTTCCGACGTGACGGACTCCACGATCGGGATCAGCTTGGCGTTGGGATTGGCGGCAGGCGGCGCGTCGTAGAGGCCGTCGATATCGGAGAGCAGGATCAGAAGATCGGCGCTTGCCATGGTGGCGACGCGGGCGGCGAGGCGATCGTTGTCGCCGTAGCGGATTTCGTTGGTGGCGACGGTGTCGTTCTCGTTGATGATCGGCACCGCGCGCCATTCCAGAAGCTTGGCGATGGTGGAGCGCGCGTTGAGATAGCGGCGGCGCTCCTCGGTGTCCTGCAGGGTTACCAGAACCTGCCCGGAGTCGATGCCGTGGGCTCCCAGGACTTCCGACCAGATGCGCGCCAGCGCAATCTGTCCGACTGCGGCGGCGCCCTGGCTCTCTTCGAGCTTGAGCGGGCCACGCGGTAACTTCAGGCGGCTGCGTCCAAGTGCAATCGAGCCGGAGGAGACGACCAGCACTTCGCGTCCCTCGCCGTGCAGCTTTGCAAGGTCGCCCGCGAGCGCCGAGAGCCAGGGCGTGCGCACCTCGCCGGCACTGGAATCGATCAACAGCGACGAGCCGACCTTGACGACGATGCGGCGAAAGTTTTTTAAGCTTGGGCGGGCCATGGCATCTTGGATTTTGCGGCGGAGTTTCGAAAATTGTTACAACTAGACGGTGCGGCAGTACAGGCTGGTTTAGTTTACCAGAGTTCCGATTCCGAAGTTCGCATGATTAGGAACTTCAAATTCGCCGTACTAGCCGGTCGGGTTCGCCCACGGCTCGGCCAGCGCCGCACCCTTCGCCTTGCCCGAGACCGGGGCTTCCCCGATCACCTCCGCGAGCGCGCGCAGCGCCGCAGGGACGCCTTCGCCGGTAGCGGCCGACATCAACAGGGGCGCTTTCCTCGCGGCGCGTTTCAGCCGATCCTTTTGCTTCTTCAATTCGTCAGGTGTCACTGCGTCGATCTTGTTCAAGGCGACGATCTCGATTTTCTCGGCGAGCTGGCCTTCATAGGCCTCAAGCTCGTTGCGCACGGTCTTGTAGGCCTTGCCGGCATGTTCGCTGGTCGCATCGACCAGATGCAACAGGACGCGGCAGCGCTCGACATGACCAAGGAAACGGTCGCCGAGGCCTGCGCCCTCATGGGCGCCCTCGATCAGTCCTGGAATATCGGCGAGCACGAACTCGCGGCCGTCCGCATTCACGACACCAAGCTGCGGATGCAACGTGGTGAAAGGATAGTCGGCGATCTTCGGCCGTGCGGCGCTGACCTTGGAGAGGAATGTCGACTTGCCGGCGTTGGGCAGCCCCACCAGCCCGGCGTCCGCGATCAGCTTCAGCCGCAGCCAGATCCAGCGCTCCTCGCCGACTTCCCCGGGATTGGCGTTGCGCGGGGCGCGATTGGTGGAGGACTTGAAATGCGCATTGCCGAAGCCGCCATTGCCGCCTTCCGCCAGCACGAACTTCTCGCCGAGCGCGGTGAAATCGTGAATTAGCGTCGTTCTGTCTTCGTCGAAGATCTGCGTGCCAACCGGCACCTTGAGCACGATGTCCTTGCCGTTGGCACCATGGCGGTCCTTGCCCATGCCATTGGTGCCCTTCTGGGCCTTGAAATGCTGCTGATAGCGGTAGTCGATCAGGGTGTTGAGCCCATCGACGACTTCGATGATGACGTCGCCGCCGCGGCCACCATTGCCGCCGGAGGGGCCGCCGAACTCGACATACTTCTCGCGGCGGAAGGCAACGCAGCCGTTACCACCGTCGCCGGAGCGGATATAGACCTTGGCTTCATCGAGGAATTTCATGGCGCATAGGTAGGGCAGAGGCGGCGAAGCGGCAACCACAAAGCTTGGTAAATGAGGCTTGCGCCTTGCAGTTATGCAACCCGCCGGCGAATGAGGAATTTCTGCCATCCCTCCAGCACCAGCTCACGCCGCTGGTTGAATACGGTCGAGCGCAAGGTGACGACGCCGGTGGTGCGACCCGCCGTCAGTTCCGTCACTTCCAGCGCCGGGTAGATCGTGTCGCCGGCATAGACCGGCTTCAGGAAACGGCTCGACTGTTCGAGAAACGCAACCAGCGATTCCTCGACCATGAAGGGAAACATCCCCGCGCCCGGCGCGGTATGGATCAGGGTCTGAAAACCGTGGGCGAGCAGGTTCGGCATGCCGCGTGCGCGGCAATATTCGACATCGTAGTGAACGGGGTGGGTATCGCCGCTCGCGGTCTGGAAGGCCGCAAACACCGCTTCCGTCATGGTGCGGCTTGGAATGACGAAGCGCTCGCCAAGCGAGAAATCCTCGAACCAGCGCTGCCGCTGCACCATGCGATGTTCGGCGGGATCGAAATCGGTCATATCTGCCTTTCCAGTTGGCTGCGTGGCGCCGGGCCATCACGAAGTCTATAATGGGACGCTGCGGTCCCAAATGAGTTTACTCGCCAAAATCTCCACAACGCTCGACGATCGTTCCGCGCGGCTGGCCGGCATCGCGCTGATGCTGGTGTCGGTCTGCATGTTCGCGTTCGGCGACGCGCTCGGCAAATATATCGTCGCGACCTACTCGGTCGGGCAACTGATGCTGCTGCGGGCCTGCGCGGCGCTGACGTTGCTCGCGCCTTCGATGTGGCGGCGGCGCCATGAATTCCGGCGCATTGAGCGGCCCTGGTTGCAGTTTCTGCGCCTCCTGTTGTCGAGCTTCGAGATCGCCGCGTTCTTTCTCGCAACCGTCTACCTGCCGCTCGCCGACGTCGTCACCTATTACCTGGCGACGCCGATCTTCGTGACGGCGCTGTCGGCGATCTTTCTGCGCGAGCAGGTCGGCTGGCGGCGCTGGAGCGCGATCCTGATCGGATTTTGCGGCGTGCTGATCGCGCTTCGGCCCTCGGCGCAAACGATCAGTTGGCCCGCCATGATTGCACTCGCCGGCAGCCTCGCCTTTTCCTGCTCGCTGCTGACCACCCGTCTGTTGCGCGCCACCCCGGATATCGTGCTGGCCTCGGCGCAGTTCGTGGCCGGACTGGTGTTTGGTCTTGCGATTGCGCCCATCGGCTGGGTCACGCCGACATGGGGTAGCCTCGGCCTTTTCTTTGCCGCCGGCGCGATTTCGGCGTGCGCCTTATTATGCGTCAACCGTTCGCTGAAGCTCGCGCCGGCCTCCACCGTCGTGCCGTATCAATATACGATGATCCTCTGGGCGGTGATGTTCGGCTATGTCGTCTTTGGGGACGTGCCATCGTTTGCGATGGCGCTGGGCGCGGCCATTATCATCGGCGCGGGGCTTTATATTTTCCTGCGCGAGCGCGAACTCGGGCGGAATGAGTCCGTCGTCAATCCGCCCGCGTAGGCGTCAGGCGCGCCGCGTCGAATTGCTCCAGTTCTTCAGCGAAGCCCAGATGCTGCGTGTCAGGCGGAAGCAATCGACAGGGGTCGATGATCCAAGCGACTCGAAGCGGTGCAGTTCGACGCCGCTCCACTGGAAACCGCATTTCTCCAGCACGTTGCGCGAGGCCGGGTTGGCGACGCGCGCGCCCGAGCGCATGTGGGCGACGTCGAATTGCTCGAAGGTGAAATCGATCACCGCGCGCGCGGCTTCGGTGGCCAGGCCCTGGCCCCAATATTCGACGCCGAGCCAGTAGCCGAGTTCCGGCATTTCCGGCTCGCGCCGGTCGATCCCGGCCATGCCGATCGGCGTGTGGTCTTTTTCGATCAGGAAAGCCGTCTCGCGGCTGCCGGCGATACCGCGCACGAATTCGACCGCGTCCCCTTGCGAATAGGGGTGCGGCAAGCGGCGGGTATTCTCCGCAATGCGGCGATCGTCGGCGAGACGCGCAATTGCGTTGACGTCCGCGAGCGTCGGCTTGCGCAGCGTCAGCCGTTCGGTCTCGAGGATGCAACGTCCTGCCTCGCGCAGCGTTCGGGGCGGGATATCCTGCAGCATCTAAGGGCTCCTTGAGTTTTAACTCTCGGGACTTGCCGCGGTCTTCCGGTTCGGAAGCCACGCAACAAAAAAGGGAGGCCGGTTTCCCGCCTCCCCTTGGAGCCCTCAATCGCTCCGCCGGTTCAACAGGACCCGGCGGAATCTCGATGTTCCACCGTTTATTCGGCCGCGGCTTCCGTCATCGGAATCACCGATACGAAAGTGCGGCCATTGGCTTTCGCGCGAAATTCGACACGGCCCTCTATCTTGGCGAAGAGAGTATGGTCGGTGCCCATGCCGACATTAAGGCCGGGGTGCCAGGTCGTGCCGCGCTGACGCGCAATGATGTTGCCGGGAATCACATGTTCGCCGCCATAGGTCTTGATCCCAAGGCGCTTGCCCGCTGAATCACGGCCGTTACGTGATGAACCGCCTGCTTTTTTGTGAGCCATGGCCCGCCTCCAACCTCTAACTAATCTCTAGATCAATTCGTTGACGAATTCATTTCACTTTATGTCACGCTCATCTGAAGCGTGTCACTTCTTGCTTTTGCCTTTTGCGGCGGCCTTCTTGGCCGGCGCCTTTTTTGCAGCCTTGGCGGGCGCTTTTGCCGCAGCCTTTTTGGCGGCCGGCTTCTTCGGCGCTGCCTTCTTGGCGGCCTTCGGCGCCTCGTCGGCATCTTCAGCCGGCTTGGCCACCACCTTCTCGCGCTTCGGGCGCGGTCCGACGGTCGGCTTGTTGTCGTTGGTCAGGATCTCGGTGATGCGAAGCACCGTGATCTCGTCGCGATAGCCGCGCTTGCGGCGCGAATTCTTGCGCCGCCGCTTCTTGAAGGCGATGACCTTCGGTCCGCGCTTGTGATCCAGCACTTCGGCCGCAACGGAAGCGCCGGCAACCGTGGGCGTACCGAGCACCGGAGACTCACCGCCGACCAGCAACACTTCACCAAGCTGCACGATCGTCCCGACGTCGCCGGCGATCTTGCCTATCTCGAGCACATCATCCGGCGCGACGCGGTATTGCCGGCCGCCGGTTTTGATGACTGCGAACATCGTTTTATTCCTTCGTGTTCGATCCCGGCCTCGGACGGATCCGGGCCGGCTTTTTCTACAGTCGTTATGGGTTCAATTTCCGCGCGACCGGGCCAAAACCTTTAAATGTCGAGGCCCTGAAAGAAAATCGGCGCAAAAACAAACAGCGCGAGAAACCTCCCGCGCCGGGTGCCGGACTTATAGCCGCTCAAGCCCCCAAGTCAAGGCAAAGTGGCCTGAAAACGGGTCGAAATAGCAGGATTTGAGGCCAAAAGGGCGACAGGAGCGCGAGTAGCGAATAGGGGAGGTCCACCCGCTCGCCATTCGCAATGGCCGCGTGAAACCAACGGGTTCCCCGAGGGTTGTCCCCCCGATCTGGCACCTGGCGGGGAAACTAATGGCTGAGGACACATTGACCACCGTCGGCATCGGCCGGCATGGCGCGGCCCGTCTGCCTTCGGTGGACGTCGACAGTTTCAATATCGAATTGAAGGACGACGACGGCTTCCTCGGCGATCGCGCCAGCAAGGGGGCATTCCGCAAGATTCTGGACGGTCTGCGCAAGCCGCTGAAGAAAAACGGCGACGATCCGCTCGGCGGGAAATCCGCCGAGAAAATCAGCAAAAGTGACCTCGATGCGGCCCTGTCGGGCGATGACATCGGCGCGGCGGCGCTCGTCCATGGCGCCATCGAGGAATTCGCGAACGAACTGGCCTATGTGACGTCACGCTTTTTGAAGACCAAGGCATGGGCCGATACCGAACGTATCGTCGTCGGTGGCGGCTTTCGCCAGAGCCGCGTCGGCGAATTGGCAATCGCGCGCACCGATATCCTGCTCAAGGCTGAAGGCTTCAAGGTAGATCTATGGCCGATACGGTTCGACTCGGACGAGGCCGGCCTGATCGGCTGCCTGCACCTGGCGCCGTCGTGGATTTTCGAAGGCCACGACAGCATTCTCGCGGTCGATATCGGCGGCACCAATATCCGCTGCGGCCTGGTCGAAACCCGGTGGAAGAAGACGCAAGACCTGTCAAAGGCATCGGTGTGGCGCTCGGAACAGTGGCGCCATGCCGATGACGAGCCGACGCGGGAAGGTGCCGTCAAGCGGCTCGTCAAAATGCTCAAAGGCCTGATTGACGAGGCCGAGGCGGAAGGGCTCAAGCTCGCACCCTTCATCGGAATCGCGTGCCCTGGCGTCATCGAAGAGGACGGCTCGATCGCAAAGGGAGCGCAGAACTTGCCCGGCAATTGGGAAAGCAGCAAATTCAATCTGCCGGCGAGCCTCGTCGAGGCGATCCCGGAGATCGGCGATCACGACACCGCGGTGCTGATGCATAATGACGGGGTTGCGCAGGGCCTGTCGGAAGTTCCGTTCATGCAGGACGTAGAGCATTGGGGCGTTCTGACCATCGGCACCGGACTTGGCAATGCGCGCTTTTCCAATCGCCGAAAGGAAAAGGACGAAAAGCGCGACGACGACAAAAAAGAGAAAAAGAATAAGGACTGAAGCGTTTTCAAGCGAAGGGGGCGCCGGTTCGCATAGCAATCAAGTTTGCGCAGATTGCGTAGACTTATCTGCGGCAGAAAACGCGTCAAACAAAACTAAGAGCCTGGCCCTGTGGGGAAATGTCCTCATTCGCCCTTACCCGTCGCCGGTAACCTTGAGCGGTTAGGTTAAGATCGAGATCGCGTTGCCGCGCGCGAGCGGATTGCTACGGTCCCGCCGTCGCTCAGGCTGGCCCGCGAAGCCGCACTTCCAGGCCTGCAATTTCAATGACGCGACACGGGACCGCCGGTGTTTTCCGCGTCTGGCGGTCCCACCCCTTTGTGGATGCCCTGGCCGCTTGCTCAGAAATTTTTACGGGCGGCGCGCCTTGTCTGGCCAGTCTTCCTCGCCTAGAACTCGCCCCGACCTTAAGGGTACCGATTTGCCCTGATTTGCGCCTGGAGAGGTGGCAGAGTGGTTGAATGCACCGCACTCGAAATGCGGCATAGGTGCAAGCCTATCGGGGGTTCGAATCCCTCCCTCTCCGCCATATCTCATTGATTCTAATAATATTTTTGATTGACCTCGGATCAGCGCTCAAAGGTGCGCGATCTTCTTTGTTTCTTTGTCTTCACGCCATGAGATACAGCGCGCAGATCAATTGACAGGTCGATCCAATGCGCGCCGTAAAACAGGAGGGCGAGCAAAACAGACTGTCTAAGGAGCACGATCGAGCCGACGCTGTCTGCTTCTGAGGCAAGAAACATACGATTCAGCCTCGAACATGCGGTCTGACTTGCCTATTCCTGTTCCGCAACCGGCGCAGTTTACCGGTTCTCACTGCCGCGCGGCCGTTTTCGCTTTTCTCTGTTCTGCCGCGGTGCTTAGCATTTACCGCTGATGCCCAAGTCCGATCCCGAGATGCAGCGCCTTCTGGCGTAGCGCACCAACTGTGCGTTTTGTCTCTTTGGATATTTTGGCGACCGGTGTCCTCGCTTTCGAATGTGTCTTGAGTTCCTTGATGTCGGCCTTCGTCCATTCGCGACGCGCCGATTTGCCGTTCTTCTTTGCCTTCGCAACTTTCAACCTGTTAGCTCCTTGCTTGATCGGCCCGCCTACTAACACGTCGCAGGACGGAGACAACTAAACAAAAGCAAAATTGCACCGTCACGTCACTGGCTATGGACTTTCTTCACGCCTTTTTCCCATCCGAGGGCTTTCGTCTTGCCGAACTTTCCGCATGACGGCTTTTGGCACTTTGCAGCGTCCTAACCGGAGCCGACAATGTCCGACTGCTGAGGCAGATCAGAGGTCGAGGGTCGATGGTCAAAACGATGCGGTCGACCCCAATCGGACTTCCTTCCGATTGCTGATATGCTACCGACTCTACACCACGTACAGATCAAGTGGACTGCACGGTAAAACTCGAGGTGCCGAGATGAAATTTACAACAATTTTGTTCTCTGCGCTGTTATTCTCAGCACCTGCTGCCGCGACCGAAACCGCCGCGATGTTCGCTAAAAGCGTCATTACCGAGCCCGGCTTGCATCCATGGACAATTGTCACATTTCCCGATGAGTGCCTTGTCGTTGAGTTCAAGCTCGATCCGTTCGTTGCAAAGCAGCGCAACTTGAAGAGGGAGTTCGGCGCAATAGTGCGGACAGTTGTCCCTGCGGCACTGGGAAAATTCCCGAAACTTAAGAGCGTTCAACTGACTGGACTGGTGACGGTCCGCGATAAACACGGCAACGACCGCGAGATCCAAGCTGTAGTTGTGAAGTTTTACCGCGCAAATTCGGCTTCGATAAAATGGGATACAGTCAATCCTGCGGACGTAATCGATATTTCCGACAAAAAAACCGTTTCGCCGATGCTCGCAGGGACCGTTGCGCGATGAAAGCTTTGCTGGACGAGGCGATTGAATGAAACCAGCGGGTGATCGGCGACCGATCCATCATTCGCCGATCTTCTGGATTGGGATAGCGCTGTGTTTGGCAGCAATCGCAATCTACCTATGGTCCGACGACCTCTCATGGCGACCTTCTTCGGCCGTACAATGAAAGCACGGCAACGCATTGGCTTCCTGATCTCTCGTTGGAAATTCTCGCCCTCCTCATCAGCTCGAGGATGCCTGGGCTGAAGCGTAAATTTCGGAGTGGCCGCGCAGCGTCAGAGTGAGTAGCGCCGATGCCAGCAGGGCAACGGCCATGAAGAGGAATGACGCGTCGGAACCGCCCGTCA
This sequence comes from uncultured Alphaproteobacteria bacterium, assembly GCA_963706265.1. Taxonomy (GTDB): domain Bacteria; phylum Pseudomonadota; class Alphaproteobacteria; order Rhizobiales; family Xanthobacteraceae; genus Bradyrhizobium. The sequence continues at coordinate 738,045 of CAVPLO010000001.1, forward strand.
CTCCGTTGAGCCACCCGACAAAATACGATCCCACGAACGATCCAAGCGCGCCGCAACAGTTTATCAGCGCGATCGCGCCGCCCGCCACGTTGCGGGGCAGCATCTCGACGATCCAGGCGAAGAACGGGCCATACGGTGCGTACATCGTTGCACCCGCAACAACGAGCAAACAGTAGCCGAGCCAGAAGCTCGACGCTCCCAGTAGGTAGGATCCATAGAACGCGACTGCCCCGATCAGCAAGAACGGCCAGACGAAGTTCTTCCGGTTGCCGCTGACGTCCGAGAAATACGAACCGATGATCATTAATGCTGCAGCGGCAAGATACGGCCCGGCCGACAGCCAACCAATCAGCACGATCGAGGTTTCGCCGGCCGCTTTCAGCATGGAGGGCAGCCAGATGACGAAGCCATAGACCCCGACGCTCCAGCAGAAATACTGGATAGCAAGCGTGATAACCATGGGTGAGCGGAATGCCACCGCGTAATCCCGCACCGGTCTGAACTGACGCTGTTCGTCTTCGAGCTTGTGTTCGAGTTCGATGCGCTCGTTGGGATCGAGCCAGGCTGCTTGGTGCGGCCAATCCTCGACCATCGCGCGCCAGACAAAGGCCCAGATAATCGGCGGTGCACCTTCGATGATGAACATGCCGCGCCAGCCGAGTGCCTGGACCAGATAGCCGGAGACGATCGACATCCACAGGACGGTTATCGGATTGCCGAGGATGAGGAAGGTATTCGCCCGCGAGCGTTCCGCCTTCGTGAACCAGTGACCGAGAAAGATCAGCATCCCCGGCAGCACCACGCTCTCCATTACGCCGAGCAGAAAGCGATCCACGTAGAGGAGCCGAATGTCGGTCAGTAGTCCGGTTGCGGCTGCGAAGATGCCCCATAGGATGAGACTCCAGAAAATGAGATCCTTCGCACTTCGCTTCTCCGCATAGTAGGCGGCCGGCACTTGGAAGAAGAAGTAGCCGAGGAAAAAGAGCGCACCGAGCAGAGAGGACGCCGCTGCGTTGATATTGAGATCGTGCGCCATGCCGCCTGCGGCACCGAAGCTGTAGTTGGCGCGATCGACATAGGCGAGGCTGTAGGTAATGAACGCGATCGGTATCAGCCTGCCCCAGCGGCTGGAGTAGGCCCCTGCTGCTATTACAGACATGGCGATCCTCCAAATCGTGTTCCAATGAAGGGCGTCGTCAATCGGCTCCTGGCGGCCTTTGCGTCAATTGAACGCCTTCGACCCTGGTAAAATAGTGGCGGCACATGGAAGTTCCCGAACGCGCGGTGATCGGGCTAGGCACGGCTACCGCTCTTGGCACGTTGGCGACATGCTGGGCCGGTCGGGTGATCTCCGTTGATCGGGTTAGACCGGAAGGGGTTGGCAGGCGCCGTGCCTCGGACGGCTTGTTCGGCATCTTCCAGAATAAGTCGGATCGGTTGTCCTCAGGATTTCAGAACAGGACCAGGGAGGAGCAACGGTCGGTCATCGTTCTACCGATGGTTTTGCCGGCGGGGCGATCAACGCAAAAGCGCTCGCCGCTGCTAGCGAGCAGATGACTGCGCCCATCGCGGCGGCGACACCAAAAGCTGAAAGCAGCGCAGGTCCGGATGACGCAATCACAGGTCCGATAAGGGCCGTAGCAACCAATCCGCCAGTACGCGCTACTGCGCTGTTCAGCCCGGACGCTGCACCCGAGTGATGGCTGTCGACGGACATCAACACTGCCGTCGTGAGCGGGGCGACCGTACCAGCCATTCCCGAAGCAATCACGACTATCGCGGGAAATACCCCGAGCCAATAGCTTGTGTCCGATTCGATCCGCACCGCCAGGAGAAAGCCGGCCGCGACGATGACCGGTCCTGTGATCAACAGCCATCGTGGACCCACCTTGGCCGCCAACTCGCCGGCGGCAGGTGACGCCATGGCGATGACCAGTGGCAAAGGCAGGAGCGCAGCGCCGGCCTGCGTCGCGGTGTACGCGCCCGCTTGGATCAACACGTAGGGCACCAGTACGAACAACCCGCCGAGAGCGCCGTACAGCAGGAGCGTCAAAAGCGTGAGGCCGACGAAGCTCGGAGATCCGAACAACGAGAGCGGCATCATGGCCCTGTCGCCAAGTCGTCGCTCCACAGACAGGAACAGGAGCGAGAAGATTAGGCCGGTTCCGAGGACGGCGAAGGTGGAAGGGGACCAGGCCCGCCCGGATCCTTCGGTCAACGCCCAGGTCGCAAGGCCCAAAGCAGCCGTGACCAGCGCTCCACCCAGCCAGTCGAGACTGCCGGCCTCGTCGTCGACGTCCCTGTCGACGTAACGGAACGCCAGCACGATCGCAGCCGCGGACAGCGGAACGTTGATCAGAAAGGCGAGGCGCCAACTGCCGGCATCGATGAGCCACCCGCCAAGGACAGGTCCGATCGCGCCCGCGGCCGCTCCGGTCGCCGCCCATATGCCGATCGCGCGGCCTTTCGCCTCTCCGGAGAAACTCTGGCCCAGGATCGCGAGGCTGTTTGGCATCAGCATTGCGGCGCCCACACCCTGTGCGAACCGAGCAAGCAGCAACGAGATAAGGCTCGGCGCCAGCGCGCAAGTCAGAGAAGCGATGCCGAACAGCAGAACGCCCGCGATCAAGAGACGACGGCGGCCGTACCGGTCTCCCGCTGCTCCTCCCAGCAAAAGTAGCGCACTCAAGGGCAGCAAATAGGCATTGACAACCCACTGCAAGCCGGCGGCATCCGCGTGAAAACTCCGACCGATCGCCGGTAGTCCGACATTGACGACCGAACCATCGATGAACGCCAAGCTCGATGCCAGGATCGTCGTTGCGACAACGAGGCGAGGGTACACAGGCGAACGCGTACCCTCAGCTGTTCGCACGGTCGCGGCGTCGAAGGGAACGTGAAGGACGTTGCTCATTTGCAGGCAATGTAGGATGCGCACGCCAGCGGGACTAGCGGGAGCAGGCGTAAGCGCTTTGTTCTTTTAGATGTCCGGCAGCTCGATCCGATTGACCAGCGCTCACGCAGACCCTGCGAAATGGCGTGCCGGCGACCGCTTCTGGCGCGAAGGGGACGTTTCGACGAAGCGTGAGGTCCGAAAAGCGCCACAACAAACAAGTACCTGACCGGTCGGAAATTGGAGTCGTTTTTTTGGAAAAGGATGCTCCCGCACCGTAAAGAGGGCAGGGCGTATTCTTTGCCGCTCGGTCCTCAGCGGATTGCATCACGAATATGTCCGGATTTGATCTCTGATAGCCAACGGTGGCGTTTCAGCCTTATGGTTGGCGCCTAAGGAGCCCGACATGAGCAGTATTCGCACTCAGGCGCGCGGCGAGTTGAGCCGACTCAATGTGATCCGCCTCTTAGCCCTCGGCATACTGTTGATCTTCCCTGCGACTGCCAGCGCGCAGCAGAACCCACCGATTGCCGAACAGATGGCCAAGGTCTACGGCCTTGATTCGTTTGGGCAAGTCGAGGCAATTCGCTACACATGGAATGCTGGCGATGGCAAAGTTGTTCGCAAGTGGGAATGGAGCCCGAAGACCGACACGGTTTCTTACGAGGGGCAAGACAAGGAAGGCAAACCGCTAAAGGTTAGCTATCAGCGCTCGCAGCTCTGCTGGCCAAAGCGATGCCATCAAGAACGAAATCGATCAGACATTCGCCAACGATCAGTATTGGTTGCTGCTGCCGTTCCACATCGTATGGGACGGCCAGACTGGGATCGATGAGGGCATGCAGAAACTCCCCCTCGGTGACGGTTCCGCTGAACGTGTCGTGGTGAAATACGCGTCGGAGGGCGGCTACCAGCCCGGCGACACCTGGGAACTCTATCTTGGCGTCGACAAGCGAATCGAGCAGATCGTCTACCGCCGCGGCGCTTCCAACCCGCCGCACCTCGTGATGGCAACGTGGGAGGGCCATAAGAAGGCTGGCCCACTCCTCGTCTCAACGGATCACCACGGGAAGAGGGACGGCAGTCCCTTGCACATTTCCTTTTCGGATGTGTCGGTTAAACTGACGGGATCAGAAAACTGGATCAACGCGCAATAACCGTCGGAGGAATTCGTTCGAGCGGCTGAACGAAGGCTAAGGCGCACCGCTATCCGCCAGCGCCGCGGTGCGCCTTGTCGGCCAACCGATACGCGAGGTAACAATTCAATCAACCGATACGTAGAGCAATTGTTCAATTCCTGGAGCACACGCCGATGCCCACAAATCCCTTTACTGATATCTGGCATTTCCTGACCGCGACAACGAATGATTATCTTCATCAGGGAAACTGGCGCTATCTGATCCTGGTGCTGTTCTGGGCGCTATTGCTCGCCAGCATTGCAATCGCGGTCGGGAATTGGCGGGAGGATCCGTCGCAAAGGTCTGGCCGGCATCTTGGAATCTGGCTGGTCCGGGTCCTGATCGGCTGCATGTGGTTCCAGGGCATGCTGTGGAAACTGCCGCTGCCGTTGTCCGATGGCTTGCAATACTGGACCGAGCAGGAATCGACCAACGCGGCGTTCGAGTTTCACCGCACCTTCCTGAAGGATGTCGTGTTGCCTCACATGAGCGTGTTTGGACCGATTGTTTTTCTCGCCGAGCTCGTCTTCGCTGGGTCGATGATGCTCGGGCTCGCGGTGCGTTTCGTCGGCGTGCTCGCCGTCGCCTATACGCTGCAGCTCTGGCTCGGCCTCTATGACAATTCGTCCGAGTGGCCGTGGACGTACATGTTCCTGGCCGTGCTGATGTTCCTGTTCGCGCTCGAGGCCGCTGGCCGCAGCCTCGGCTTTGATGCCTGGTTGCGCCGTCAAGTCCCAGCCGTGCGCGACGGCAAGGGTCTTGTTGGCTGGTTCTTCAACCTCGCGGGTTAGTCGCGATCCTTGCGCGAGAGACGAGCACATGATGTCACTGACCCGCGCAGCGATGCTTGTCATGGTGCTGGGCGTGACTTGCGCATACGCCGCTGAAATTGGATATCTGGCTCCGCCGGGAGTCCCTGCAAAGGATTTTCCCTCACCTCATCGCCCGGTCGCGCAGATCGTCAGCCCAAGCCGTTCCGCCGAGGAGCACCGCGACTCCCTGAATGAGGCCGGTGAGATCGCCCGTCTTCTTGAACTAAAGCCAGGCATGACGGTCGGCGACATCGGTGCAGGCAGCGGCTACCACACGGTCCGTCTCTCGGCTCTTGTCGGCCCCACCGGCTCCGTCGTCGCCGAGGACGTCACGCGGGATTACCTCGTCGAACTCGCGAAGCGAACGGAACTGCTCGGGCTGACCAACGTCAAATTCGCGCTGGGCGAACCGCACGACCCCCGCCTGGCCGCGTCTTCGCTGGATGCCGCGATCCTCGTGCACATGTATCACGAGATATCGCAGCCCTATGCGTTCCTCTACAATCTTGCGCCCGCATTGAAGCGAGGGGCGCGGGTCGGAATTGTCGACCTCGAGCGCCCGACGCCGGAGCATGGCACGCCAATTGCGCTCCTGCGCTGCGAACTGTCCGCCGTCGGCTATCGCGAGATCGCCACGCATCAACTCGCAGGCGACGGCGGATACCTGGCAGTGTTTTCTCCACCTGACGAAGCCGGGCGAAAGTCTCCGCGGGACATTGTTGCTTGTGGAGATCGTGCCGACACTCGCTGATCACCGCTCCCGACAGCTATTGTCTTTGAGAAGTTCGTAGCTCAAGCGCGAGGCGAACAAACGTCGCCGAGATGGACCAGGCCGCCTTGACACCGGCGATGAGATTGCCAGAGACCTTCGATACACCGCCGATCCGGCGCCGCTGTCCGACGGCGATCTCCAGTGCCGGCAAGCGAGCGGCCGCGACCCGCATCAGCATTTCCAGGTTCCAGCCATATGTCTCCTCCTTCATGCCGAGACGTCCGAGTTCATCCCGCCGGATCGCACGAAACGGCGACAGGTCGGTGAAGCTTGCACCGTAGACGAGGCGCAGGAGCAGCGCGCCGAGATAGGCCGCGACGAGCTGCTGCGGTGCCAGGCTGCCGGGCTCGCGTGAACCGCGAATGCGCGAGCCGAGAACGAAGACGGCCTGCCCGGCGACGATCGGCGATACCAGATCAGGGATGAACTCCGCAGGATCGCTGCCGTCGCCGTCGAGGAAGAGGAGAATGTCGGCGTCCTCGCACACGGCGGCGATGCCGGCCTGGATGGCACGACCGTAGCCACGTCGCCGCTCGACAATCACGCGAGCCCCGGCGGCCTCTGCCCGCTCGGCAGTACGGTCACGCGAACCACCGTCGACAACGATGACTTCGCTCACATTCTGCTTCAGCACCGCCGTCACGACCTGACCGATCGCGGTTTCCTCGTCGAGGCACGGAATGATCGCGGAGACGACGGTCACCCGTTCACAGGCTCCAGCGCAGGCCGCAATTGGCGCAGCTCCTGGGCGGCTTGTCCGAAAGCGAGCGCCGCTCGAAAGTCCCGATATGCGGACCCGTTCCAGATGTCCCGCAGGGACTGCCGCCCGGCATGGCCAAGCGTGTAGTTGTCGTAGCCATGCTGCGAAAACGGCGCGATACAGCACGGCAGGGCGCGGCCATTGGCCGTGAAATACATCAACGACCACGGCCGCCGGCACAGCGACCACGGCGAACCGTCACTACTGCCCTTCAGACTCAACCCCGGCTCGCTCGCGGCGCCCGATGCGCTGAAGGTCACGCCAAGGGTGCGCGCCAGATCCTCGGCCTGCTTCAGATAGGCCGCTTCTTCCTGCGTCAGGCGTTCGAACAGAGCCTGATCCGGCCGCGCCTTGCCAATGGCCGATTCGTCGAAAAACACGAGCCGTTGCAGATAGACTTCCTTGACACCGATCTCCGCCGCAACCTTCACAAATGCCGGGAGCTGCTCGACCGTCTCTCTCAGGCCAGTGAGCCAGACCGAAACCTGCGGCCTGGTATGTCCCTCCCGCTCCTGCAACTCGCGAAACGCACGCAGGTTGCGGAGGATGCGGCCGAAATAATCCCGGCCACGGATTGCCTTGAAGCTCTCGCGGTTTGCTGCATCGAGCGAGACACGCAGCTCATCAAGCCCGGCGTCGATCAGCGCACGACCGTGGCGCTCACTGAGGACCGTTCCATTGGTGTTGAACAGGACGTAGACGCCGCGGTCCTTCAGATATCTGACCATCCGTGGCAGGTTCGCGACCAGCATCGGCTCGCCGACGCCGTGCAGAACCGCCCGCGCCAAGATCGGGAACCTGGTCGACAATCGACGCGAACAGGTCCCAGCTCATGTCCGCCGGCGGCTCGAGCTCTTCGTAGGTGCGAGGACAGGTGGTGCACAAGAGATTGCAGCGGTTGGTCACCTCCAGATAAAGGCAGACCGGCGGACGTTGGGCGACCTCGGTGCGCTCGCCCGTGACCGACTCGTGATAGCGGCGCGGATCGAGGGGCGCGTGAGTACCTGGCACCTCGCCCCAAAGGCTCATTGCGATATCCCTGCGTCTGCGGTGCGCTGCATGCGGATCCTCCAGGCAGTAAAGGCCCAAGCCAGCAAAAGGCTTCCGAACAGGATCGATTTTGTCACCATTCTTGGAATGTAGAAATCCCAGTCGAGTTGCTCGGACAACAACAGCGCGCCGATCGATACGACCCATGTTGGCGCAGAGCCACACAGAGCAACAAACGGCATGACGACGAGAAAGTACCAAGGATAGTTGGGCGACAACAACAACAGGGTGATGAGTAACAGCATGTTGATGTCGGCAAGACGCGCGGCGACGGTGTGGTCGGGTTTGCGCGCCACCGAGAGCCCCATGAACAAGATGAGCAGCGCCGCCGTAGCGACGTAAGCGACGACGTCGCCGTGATGCTCGCCAAATACAAGCCGCCAGAGCGACAGCAGCCAGAGATCGTTGCCGGCACTGATCCCCTCTTCACCCAGATAGCCTTTGGTCAGGAACCCGAGAACGCCCCAACCGACCGATAGATAGGGTAGATAGCAAAGGGCTGCGGCGGCGATCACGACGAGCGGCATCTTGAGATCCCACGGGCGCCAGATCCCGGCCAGTACCGGCGCCACGTATGGTTTGACCAACACCGAAAACGCGATCAAGACCGCCCCGCGGAGAGCATGACCGGCCAGGGCAATCCACACGCCAAGCAGCATCAGCGCCACCATCAGCGCGTCGACATGGCCGCTGTTGGCGATTTCCCACAACGGAAGCGGGTGCCAGAGATAGGCGACCACGCGCGTCACCGGCCGGTTCATGCGCCGCAGCAGCAGCATGATCAGGGCAACGGTGACGGACTCGCAGCCAAGCATGGCGAGACGCATCGTCGTCACGTTTTCACCGATCCGCGTGACAATGAAAAAGAAAAATTGCGCTACCGGAGGATAGATGGTGACGGCCGTATCGGCCCGGTTGATGTGGGGAAAGATCGTTCCGTCGCGCAGAAACGCCAGTGCCTCGTCGGCAGGGAAATACCGGTAGGGATTGATGCCGGCGGCCTGAACCCTGCCGTCCCAGACATAGCGATAGATGTCGCTGGACAGCAGCGGATCGAATAGCAGCACATAGGCTCGCAGCAGGATCCCAACTCCAAAGACGAGCCATAGCGCACGTTCGGGTGCTGCGCGCTCCGCAAGGCGTGTCGCCATAATCGTGAGCAGACCAGCGAGGATGGTCAGAGCGATGAAAGCATTGTCACCGGCAGTCTCGAAGGCAAACGGCGTCACCACCGTCATGCAGGTGATGGTCACGCCAATGCCGGCCAACCGAAGAAGCGCAGACGCGTTGTCGGTGGGGTGCGCCGGTCGGCCGAATTGACTCGCAATGCTTCCCGGCATCGGTTTCACGGGTTTATCTCAGGCGCGGCCCTGAGAAAGGCCCGGCTCGCCGCAGCAAACCCGCCGCCGCGAAAGCGGGTCACATGGCCGAACAATTCGTCCTGCAGCCAACGCAACGTTTCGATGTCGTCGACGTCGTACCATTCGGCAAGCAGCGTCGTGGCAAGCCCGATTTCGGCAGCGCGCTCGCATGTGGTGCGAGCGACGGTTTCGGTTCCCCATGCGATGCGCGCGAACAGCTGCTGATGCAGGTGTTTCAAGCCGATGAGGTAGTAGCCGCCATCGCTTGCCGGCCCAAGCACCATCCGATCGCCGGGTTCGCGCAGGGCTTCGATCGCTTGCGCCAGCAAGCGGGGTGGCAAGGTTGGGCTGTCGCCATTGACAAGCAGGACGCAGTCATGTCCGGCATCTAGGAGCGCGCGCGCCGCGCCAATCAGCACGTGTCCGAGATCCTCGCCGGCCTGTAGCAACAACCCGAACTGCGCCGGAAGCAGTTGCCGCATGATGTGTTCGGCTCCTGCCGGCGCATAGACGCCATAGCCGCGCCTTCCGAGCGCCTCCGGTACCGCCTCGATGGCCGCGGCGACATCGCGCAGAAAGCAGGCCGATAATTCCGAAGCGGCAGCGACACCAATGGCCGCTGCGAGCCGCGTCTTTGAGCGGCCTGGCTGCGGCGCCTTGCATATGATCCCGATCGCGGCGCCGCTCACGGGAGCCGAGATAGCAGGCGACCGGCGGCGGTCGCGATTAATTGCAACGCGTCATGGCTACCGCCCGCTTCGCCCTTTTCAAAATCGCCGTCGACACGTCCCATTTGATTTGTGACATGGGCAAAACACAGCACAGGCTTTTGTCGGGCTTGCGCGAACGCGTAGAGCGCGGCGGCTTCCATCTCGACTGCCATCAGGTTCCTCCTGCGCATTGCGTCGATCGCCGGCTGGGTTTCCCGGAACGGCGCATCGGTTGTCCAGGTCGCGCCCGCCAGCACCGGCACGGGAAATTCGCCGAATGCGCCGTCGAGCGCCGCGATCAGTCCGGCATCGGCATCCGAAAAATCGGACGGCGCCATGTAGTGATAACTGGTGCCTTCGTCGCGCAGCGCGCGTTCGATGATGATGAAATATGGCGGCGGGCGCACCGGTACGATCTGTCCCGAGGACGTGACGCTGATCAGGAGCTTGCAGCCTGACGCGAACATTTCCTCGGCGATCAGCACCGCGTAAGAGGCACCGACGGCGCAGCCGACAATTCCGAACTCAATGCCGCCGCGGGCGAATGAGTAGAGCTGCGTGTGATAGCAGACCCATCCCGGTTCAAGCCGGGCCTCGCCACGGGCGAGCAGGCTGCGCACGATGTCACCGTCAGGGTCCAGGACACAGATCGCCGGGATGCTTGAGCCCGCAGTGCGCTTTTGCCTGCGCGCCTCGCGCAGCAGATTTTCCGGGGTAAACGCGGACGGTTGCGCGTAATGTTTTTGCGCGAGGATGGGCGGAACCCCGCCGTCATTGACCGCCATCACCAGACAAACCTCGTTTCGCCATGGCAGGTTGTAGCGTTCTCCCCGACAGCGGGCAAGCGTCGCCCACCGGCTGCGGCTGCACAGGTCGCAGGCAGAAGAGGAAAGACGTCACCGGCGTCATGAAAACAAAGACTTCGAGTGATGTAACAAAATGGCTTTGAAGGACGTAGTAGCAGCGGACCATCCAATGCCCGCACCCGCTGCGGATAGGGCGACAGCTTGCCATACCCGAATCTGGTCGTGTTGATCCGTTGGTGCGGGTCGCGTATCATCGGCCGCAACAGAGCGGGTTCGATATTTTTTTTGAACGTGACAGGCAGCACTCGGGGTATTGAGGGTCGTTATGAATCACGAGACCGCAGTTTCGAAGGCCAAAGAGATCGCCGATCGCATTCTCGCTCCGGCGGCAAGTCAAAACGACAAGGAAGCCCGATTTTCGTCCGAGGCAATTGCGGCGCTCGGTCCGGCCGGATTGCTGGGGATCATGCTGCCCACCGAGGTGGGCGGCTCGGCCCTGGGACCGCGGACCCTGGCGGCCGTCATCGCAACGCTTGCGGAAGCGGACGCGTCCGCCGCGATGGTTTACTTGATGCACGTGAGTGCGACCGCAACCATCGCAGCGGCCCGTCCGGGTGCCGCGGTCGCGCAGACGCTGAAGGACATTTCGGCCGGAAAACACCTGACCACCCTGGCATTCAGTGAAGCCGGATCGCGCAGCCACTTCTGGGCCCCTGTCTCGCGAGCGAAACGCAACGGCGCCGGCGTGCACCTCACGGCCAAGAAATCGTGGGTGACGAGCGCCGGTCACGCGCAGAGCTATGTTGTCTCGGCGCTGGCTCCTGAAGGAAAGGGTCCAACGGATTCGACCCTCTACCTATGCGCCAGTGGTACGCCTGGACTGTCGGTCGCGGGCCCGTGGGACGGATTTGGGATGCGCGCCAACGCTTCCGCGCCGATGATCCTCGAGGATTGCGAGGTCGCGCCTGGTCTCCAGCTGACCGACGACGGCGCCGGCTTCAAGGCGATGCTGGAGATCGTGCTTCCGCTGTTCAACCTCGGAACATCGGCGGTCGCGCTCGGCCTTTGCCGGGCCGCGGTGGCGGGGACCGCGGCTCATCTCAAGAGCGCTCGTTTCGAGCATTTGGGCCAGACTCTCGGAGAGAGCCTGCCGACGCTTCGTGCGCAGCTTGCGACGATGCAGATCGACACTGACGGGCTTGCGGCGCGCGTCGACGATCTGGTCGATCACCTGGAGCGGCCCCGAGACACCACCATGCTGCGCGTGCTCGAGAGCAAGGCGTCGGCAGGTGATGTCGCTATCGCCGTCACCTCGGCGGCGATGCGGGTGTGCGGAGGCGCTGCGTTTTCCAAGCATTTGGCGATCGAGCGGTTGTTCCGCGACGCGCATGCGGGCGCTGTTATGGCGCCGACGGGCGACGTTCTGCGCGAATTCATCGGCAAAGCCATTTTGGGAATACCGCTGTTCTAAGTGAGAGGTCCGCGCCGCTTGTCAGCGCTCGCGATTGATCGCGTTTGAATACCGGGCTTGAGAAGCGAGAAGCAATCATGAGCCAGACAATCTGGGTAGGTGCCGTCGCATATGATCCAAAAGTGGTCAGTATCTGGGAGGGCATGCGACGGTACTTTCACGAGGAAGCGCGTCTACCCGTCGAGGTGGTGCTGTTTCAGAGCTACGAGGCGCAGGTCGCTGCCCTCCTGGCGTTGCCCGGCGAGCCGCTGCCGCGCATCGATATCGGATGGAATACGAACCTCGCTTATATCCAGGCCGATGCCTGGAGCGACCACCGCTGCCGACCGATCGCGATGCGCGATACGGATGTGGGCTGGATGACCAAGATCGTCGCGGTCACCGGAGGCCCGGTAGCGACGCTTGCCGATCTCAAGAACCGCACACTGGCGCTCGGCAGCCGCGACAGCGGCCATGCGGCAATCCTCCCGGTTTATTTTCTGCAGCGCGAGGGGCTGGCTGAAGGGAAGGACTACCGAACGCTGCGCTTCAACAGCGACCTCGGCAAGCATGGTGACACCGGCACAAGCGAGGTCGATGTCGTTCGCGCGGTGCTCGACGGTCGCGCCGATGCCGGCGCAATTGGCAGCCCGTTCTGGAATACCGTGCGCACCGAACGCCTGGTGCCGGAAGGCGCGCTGACCGAGATCTGGACCTCGCGGCCCTATAATCACTGCATGTTCACGGCTCGCTCCGATCTCGACCCCGCGTTGGAGCAGGCGTTTGCCAAGGCACTGTTCGGAATGAGCTATGACAACCCGACGCATCGTCCCGTGCTCGAGGCGGAAGGGCTGCGCCAGTGGGTCGCGCCGCAGCTCGAACGCGTATGCCGAGTTGCGCGAAGCGTCGGCGCAACAGGGCTTTTTGAAGCGGCCTTAAGGCCACGCTCCGCGCTTATCAGGCGCAATTGAAAATCGTTGCCAGCCGGCGCCGATGCTCATGTTCGCGATCGAAGGCGCGGCGCACGGCAGCGAAGGATTCGGCGAGTGGAAAGATTTCGCGGCTGACCAGCAGGTCGTTATCCTCGGCTCCGACCGGATGCCAAAACACGCCTTCCGCGGTGATCGTCACCTCAGGAACCAGGTCTGCCCGCGCCAAGGCGATGCCCTGCGCGGCGGAGCCTCGCAGCGCAATTCGCCTGATCACCCGGTTCTCCTCGCTCACGTGATGGGCGTCAAGGAAGCCGCGAAACTCTTCGGCCTCCGCGTCAGTTGAAACCGTCGCCGCCAACCGCACCCGAAATCCTTCGGCGCGGGCCAGCTCGATTCCCTTCCAGGTCCGTGCCCAGGTTCCCTCTCCACGATGGCTGTTCGTGGCGCTCCGGCGTCGGACTGTCGAGGCTGATTTGCAAGGTGACGCGCTCGCGCGGCAACGAGCGCAACGTTTCGAGACGACGTCCGGCAAACAGCATGCCGTTGGTGAGCACCGTGGTCGGCGCAGCCGCAGCGCAGACGGCGAGGATCTCGCCAATGTCCGGCAGCATGAACGGCTCACCGCCGGTGACAAAAATTTCTCTTACGCCGAGTTCCACGGCCTCAGCAGCGATCCGTCGCACCCGCTCGATACCAAGAGCCCGCCGCGGAGCTTTGGGTGACGAGCGCACGCAACAATAGTCGCAGCTCAGATTGCAGTCGAAGTTGGTGTAAAGCCAAAGGCGAGAACCGACAGGCCGATCTTCTCCGACGTGCTCAGGAGCCTCCCCGTACCGAAGCACCCAACGGGTGCGACCGTCTTCTACTTCCATGTCGACCAGGTTGTTGCGGGTGAAGCGACACCATGCCTCGAGCTCGGGGCCGATGCCTGGATCGCTGCTGATCACGGCCACGAGGTCGCCCTTGCGGCTACGGCGTAGCGCAGCTATCAAATCCGGTAAGAGGCCCGAGGCAAATGTCTTGGTGCCGGCGTCGAGTTCTACGTTCGCGTTCGTTCTCACGCGGTGTATTATAGTTTTTGCTCCAGGAAATCCAAGACGGTTCGGGATTTTCAAATCGTGCATTTGTAAACAAGGATAGACGCCAAGGTCCATTCCGGGTCGTTGCCGAACAGCACCCGGCTTGGATAGGCCTGAGCCAAACGAAGCAAAAGCCGGCAGGCCCCAAAGACTGCGATAAATGAATCCAGTTATTTCATCTGGCGGCCGTCCATTATCCCCGGTCAGCCTCGGGCGGTCCGGTCTATCCAGCCAAAGACTGCAGAAGTTGATCGGCCTCGCGCAGGTCGGAGGAGGTTTCGGCGGACGCAAATTTCATCCTCGTCGATATCAGCAGATCTCGTGCCTCGGGATTCGCGTCCACTGCCGCTTTCACTGATAAGCAGGCGCGCGATGCTGATCGCGGTTCGCAATTCCCAACCGACCGCCCCGAGCTTCCTTGCGGATGCAAGCGATCGCCTGAACAGCCGCATGGCCGCGCCGTCGTCTCGACCAGGTTCGCGGCAAAGCAGCGACCCGTGGATCCGATAAATTTCCGGAGCGGCCCAGCGTTCGCCGGTTTGCTCCATCAGAGATTCGGCCGAAGCAGCGAAGTCCGCGCCCTGTCCATCTGCCCGATCCGCCCGAATTCCGCGGCGAGCAGAATTCGGTAGAGCGGCATCTGAATGCAACGATTGTCGGCCGGCAGCTTACCGAGCAGGCCGCACAATTGTTCGAGCACATCCGGCGCAGGGCCTCGTGCCGCCAGCGCAGAGGTTGCCCACAACGGACCGATGACCCGGTACATCGGATACCCATAGTCCTCGGCGACCTTCAGGCCGCGCTCGACGCTGGCAAGGTTGGCCGCAAGATCACCTTCGTACCAGTGATCGCCGACGCCAAGAATGGAGACAAATGCCAGCATGAAAGGGTGCCCGATCTCGTTCGCGAGCTGCCGCGCCGTCTCGCAGCACTCTCTGGCTCGGCTTGGCCGCCCCAACAACCATTCGATGTGTCCCGAATAGACGAGCGACACGATCAATGGATCGTGTTGATAGATCTGGACAAGCTTGCCGTGCTCGCGCGGATTGTAGCGCGCGCTGATCAGACCCGCCAATTCGCGCGCCTGCTCCAGACGGCCGAGAAAGAAATTGGCGATCAGGGCTGCGGTGTGCGCCATCAGGGCGGCCTCGTCGTCGCGCCACTCCTCTGCCCGCCGGACGAAATCCTGCGCATGTTCGAGGCCCTTGGTGAGTTCGCAGTTGACCAGCTTGGCTAGGTGCTTACCCCACAGCACCGTCGCCTTCTCGCGAATGGTTCCGTAACTCGCGCAAAGCTTGAGCGCCCGACTGTAGGGTCCATAGACGTTCGGATCGGACCACCCTGCGTTGGCTGTGTACGCCATCGCGAGATTGGATTGCAGCGCGATTTCAGCCTCGTACCGCCGCGGTGAAGCGGGCAGCTTCGATATCAGCGAAATGCCCTCGCGAAGATGAGCCACGGCCTCCTTGGTGGCGGATCGGCGGAGCGCAGATTTCCCCGCCTGAAGCCAGGCCTCGATTGCTTCCGGAATGTTTCCTGCCCGCGCGTAGTGATAGCCCAGAACGGCTGGCTGGCTGCTTTCCCCGATCGCGGCCTCCTGGAGCAGCCACGAGGCTGACGCGCGCATGGAGCTCGCGCCTTTCCTCCTTGAGGAGCGAGGAGTAGGCAGCTTCCTGTATCATCGCGTGCTTGAATGCGAAGACGCGTGCCCTGTGCTTCCTTGATGCGATACACGATCCCGGCGCTCTCCAGCGCCCGCAGTGCGTGTTCCAGCGTTTCGGCCTTTGCCCGGAAGCATGCTGGAAATGCCCTCATAATTGAACTGCCGTCCGAAGACGGAGGCGATCTGGGCCACGCGCTTGGCAGGACCGAGACGATCAAGGCGCTCCATCAGCGAATCGTGAATACTTGCCGGCACCAGGGGTTCGGGCAATTTCCCACTCGGCGCGAGGCTGTCGGCCGCGCGACGAGACCGCTCCGGAATCGACGACGGATCGCGTGAACTCCTCGATGAAGAGTGGCACGCCGTCGGTTCTTTCCACGATCTGGCTGATAATCCGGCGCGGCACGAAACCGGCTGCCAGCGACGGCTGCCACCATCTGCTCGCATTCGTGCGTTGCCAGTTTTTGCAGAGCAATCCGTTGAATTGCCGGAGCCCGACAACCAGTTCGGCATTGTAGTCATCGCGATGCGTGATCAGGATCAGAATCCGCTCGCAATGGCAGCGAGCTATTACGCGCCGGAGCAGTTCGATGCTCGTCGGATCGATCCACTGGACGTCCTCGACGATCACCAAGATAGGCCTCTTGCGCGAGGCCGCGATGAGGACATCGATGATCACCTGAAAAGCACGCTCGCGCTCCGAGGGCGAACCGAGGTCGGCGGGCTCGTATCCGGCGCAGGCCGGGTATCGACAGCAGGGCTCCGTAGTAGCGAAGAGCGTGCTCGACATCGGGGACGGCTCTTGCCAACAGCGAGCGCAATTTTGCCAGTGCGAGCTCGCGCGTCGTCGGCTTCCTGAATGCGCGCTCGCGCGCCTCAGCCGCTCGATTTCCGGGGCAAGCGGCGTGTTGACGTGGAACGGCGAGCACTGATAGCGACAGAACATCGACGCGGAGATCGCATCAAGAGAACTGCGGAACTCGCGGATGAGACGGGACTTGCCTATGCCGGGTTCGCCGGATATGACGCCGACACGTCCCGAGCCCGCTGCGCTCTGCTCCCACATCTCGGCAAGCAACGCGCTTTCGCCGGTTCGGCCGATCATCGGCGGCAAGAGGCGACGCCCGCGCCCTGTCGAACCTGCTTTCGCTGGCCGCAACGGCGTCCACACGCCAGGCCTCGACCGGCTCTTCCACGCCCTTCAGCCGTCGTCTGCCGAGCGGCGCGCAGCTGAACGTTCCGCGCGTCAGCTCGTAAGTGCTCGAGCCGACGACGACACCATTCTCACCGGCGATGCTCTTGAAGGCGGGCAGCAACGTGCGCCGAACTGCCGAACACTTCCCGCCGATCGGGGGGCTCGCCGGGCACGCTGCCGACGACGACCACCCCGGTGTTCACCCCGATCCGCACACCGAGACGGACGAAGCTGCCATCCGACAGCGGAAACTTCTGTTCCCTGATCGCGGCGACGATCGCCAGCGAGGCGCGGACCGCGCGTTCGGGATCGTTTTCGTGCGCTTGCGGCACGCCGAAATATGCCAGCAACCCGTCGCCGATCATTCTGGCGATGTGGCCGCCGTAGCGGCAAATCTGCTCGTTGCAGATATCGCGATAGGTTCTGATAACCGCGAAGAATTCCTCGGGATCAATCCGCTCACTCAGAGGCGTCGAACCGACGATGTCGATAAACACGACGGTGAGCTGTCGGCGTTCGGCGTGCAGAGCTTCGCTCTCGACATTCGGCAGCGACCGTGTCCGTCTCAGGTCCGTCCGACCGATCGGCTTCGGCTGGCTGCTCACGATGGCACCATGTTCAGTTTCTGCCGTACCTGCAGCGACGCAAGATAAACCGCAAGCCGCATCCGGTTGACGCTGCCGAGCGGCCTGTGCTCCTGCAGGCAGTTCCACGGATTGAACGTCATGTGCTCGCAGTCGTACAGCCGATCGGGCGCCAGGAATTTCTGCTTCGGAATTGCGATACTTCCCAGCCGTACGGTTCGGTCCAGCGCGGCGGTCCACCGCCGAGACGCATCCTCGGCATCGTCCGAGGTGGCGGCGTGGCGCACCCGGATGGAGAAATCGAATACGATGTCATCGCCAGGCCTGGCCGGGTCCAGATCGCTCACCATCGCGTCTCGAAGAAAGTTCTCCGATTTTGGCAAGAATAGTGTCCACCACCGGGAGGAGTTGTTCCGGCGGCCCGCCGGTCCAACAACGTAACGCACGACCTTGTCCTCGCCGAACAAGAAGGGCGACATGCTATGGTAGGTGGCGGTAAGCGGATCGCGGATTGTCAGCAGGCCTTGTAGTCCAATTTGGAGGAACAGGAAAAATTGCCGAGGATACCGCACGATGAATGCGAACCAACGTGCGATCCAGCGAAACCATTCCGACCAGGTCGCGTGGGGTGCACTAACCGCATCCATGAATTCGGAATAATCGACCACGTTCTTGCAGAAGAACACCGGAAAGCTGCTGAGGTTAAAATCATGCTCGCCGTCGCGCGTTTTGCCGGGCGCCAGCGCGCGAAGAAGGGTCGGCGTATCGAGGCCGTGAAGCTTGATGGACATGCCGCGAGCGTCGAGTTTCCTGTCGCTTTGCTGCCTGCCGACTCCGTTGGAAAACCGGACAATGGCCGGATAGCGGACACCTGGGCGAAACAGGTTCGTTGTGAACTCGACCGGCAGATCGTCGCGAACGATGAATTCCGCTTCGACACATCCATGTGATTTGGCATGCTGATCGCGCATCGCGCTGGCGGAACGATCCGAGATCCTCGCCGCGCAGTAGTTGTCGATGACCATTTTCGCGGCGAGCACCGCCATCCGTCCGATCAAGGTTGCCTCGTCCGGTACGGCGTACTCAAATTTGGTCAGCGGCGGCCGGTCCGGCAGCTCCAGCGAATTCGGAAGCTCCTGGTATCGTGCTTCCGTTTCCTCCGAGCTCAAAGCAGTACGCGGCGGAGCCGGGCGCACGATCTGATAGAGCATTTGTCCGAATTGTCCCGCCCGCCGCAGCCCGTGAAACAACAGACTGGCGGGCTGATCTCCCAGCAGGCGCGTGGCGAATTTATTCCGGCTTGCCAGATGGCCGGGCGGCGGCCGGATGCGGGACCGGTTCATGATACCTGGACTCGGCCGGAGGCCAGCAGGCCGAGCCCGGTCAGGCTTGGAACAAAGAAATAATCGCCACCCCTGGTTTCAACGAAGCTCGGCATGTCAAAGCAAATAAATGGCTGTCGCCCCGTTTCTTCGTCGCCCGGGATCATCATTCTTCCCTCCTTACGACTGCCGGCAAAGGGATCGGTGTCATTGCCCTGCTGAAAATCATCGCCGAAATTCATCCATACGCGCTGCACGAACTCGAATTGGTCGAACCCGGAATTGAATGCGATGAAGATGATGCCGCGCCTTTCTTCATCCTGCTGGCCGGGCGCGAGATATTTGCCGTAGGTGATTCCGCGTCGAATCAACCGACGCCGGCTCATCGTTCGGCCGCCGAACCCGAGCGCGTCCCGCGGATTGGCGCGTCGCACGTGCGCTCCCAGCGGACATCGTGCCCCTGCGGGATCGTTGGCGTATGCGAATGTATTGCCGGTATCGTTGCCGGGCTTGTCCGGATGTCTGATCAGCGATGATCCATCCTGCCCACCGTCCCATCATCTTGGCAGCGAGAAACTCCTGCGCGGTAACGCCGGCTGGCAAGTCGCGGGACAGTGCCCGGGTAAACGAAGCCGCTTGCTCTCCAAGATAGCGGCGATACGCCAGCACATTCTGTTCAAGCTTGCGGAAGACGAGATAGGTCGCATCCTGCGCCAAAAGGCTCGGCTGCGGCATGGGAGCGAGTTCGCCGCCTTCGCCGGGGTGACCCAGAATGAACTCACCCAACGGAATTTTGCGAAATCTTCCCTTGCCGTCGGGATTACCGACGTCCTCGCGCACTCTGGACTTCTCCTCGCCGCGCACGCCCTCGACGCTGGGGTTGCTCAACCCGTCGACAAAGCCAAAGTGCTCCGTGCGCGTGGTCTGACCGCCGATGCACAGAAGGCCGGCGGGTTGATCGGGCCCCAATTCCTCGACCCCGGGCGGCAACTGCTGCCTGAAGTCTCGGCAACGCGCATCGAGCACGTTGGCCGTCTTGCCGTAGATCATGACCAGGATATGTACCCGGCACGTCGTCCAGGGTTGATCCCATTGCCCGGGTGAGCTGTCGCCGACGTCCCCGAGCACCTTCGCGCGGGCTTTCATTCCGTCCTGGAATTCGGCCGGAAAGGTAGCAAGACTTTCCTCCGGCACCTTAAGCGCCCGCAGTCCATCGAAAGTCAGGGCGAGATTGAGCGTGGTGTCCGGCTTTGCGTCCCACACTGCCGGTGTAATCGAGTCTGTATCGAGAAGTCGCTGCACCAACGCCCGGCCATCGTCCGCGCTGCGGATGCCGAGGTATAGAAACCGTGCATGTGGAAAGGACGCGTAGCCTCGGAGAATATTGCCTTGAATGTTGCAAAGGTCGAGCATCGCAGGACTCGCTTTCATCGCGACGTGGTCACAACTCTCCCGGACGCGGCATTTCCTTCTGCAAGCTGCGCCACATCCGCATGAAGCCGCGTTTGAGCAGTGCCGGGTTCCGCGGCCGGCTCTGAACCTGCTTTATGAAATTGCCAAAGCAGCGTCGGCAGATCAGTCCCATAAGGATTTCGCGTACGCTCGCCTCGGGCTGGTCTGCCAGAAGGAGGTTGGTCGTGAGCTGACATTGTTCGAAATATGCAGCGAGCCGATCGCAGCTCTGGATGCCCGGAAAACGTATGCAATGACGCCAAATGGCGGCTACGTGATCCGGAATATTCTGGACCATTGCATGGATCAGAGCATCGACGCTTCGTCCATCGAAGTCGCACACGAACAGCAGATAGGGTGACTTGAGAGCATCGGCCTTCGCCGGCGTTCCCTGATAAGTCAGCCGGTCGATGATAACAAACCGTGCCATATGAACGATCGGGACATCGCTCAACGGCGAGCCGCGAGGGAAGCGTTGCTTGTCATCCAGCGAGCGCAGCAACGCGCGCAAGTCGGCGGATTGCCCTCTGCCAATGGGAAACAGACCGGTAAAGCCGAATTTCGAACCGTTTTGATTTGCCATACGCACGCACTCCGTTCGAGCCGACCTGCTACTCCGGCATGGGACCGAACGTTCCAAGCTTGTTCTGCACACCTGCGAGAAGACGATTGAATTCGATCGCAAATCTTTCGGGCGACAGCTCGCAAGAGGTTTCCGCAAATCTTTCGAGCTGGCTGCGCAATTCGAGGCCGGCACGGACGTCTCGTACGGATGCGCCTGGATAGGCGCTGTACGAATGATCCGACTCCACCTGGTTGCGTTGAATATAGGCCTTGAGCGGTCCGACCGGCCGAGCCAGGGGATACCCGATGCTCCAAAACCATACGGTGTCGAGAGGTACGTAGAGCACGTCCGCGAACGCCTCGATGTAGGGACTCCACGGGCCGTTGAACGTGCTTAGAAAGAACAGATAATCGTAATTCAGTTTTTCGGCTGGCTGATGGTCATCCAGGTGCGGAAAACAATTGCGCTTGACGACGACCCAATGAACGAACGGGAGAAACGCCAACGCCTTGGCGGTCTTTTGAGTCGATTTCCAACGATCGAATATCCAGAGCACCAGGCTGACAACGCAGGTTCCCAGGCGGTTCATCGGCGTGATCACGTTGAAGGCAACGGCTTTGCCCAGTCCCTCCTTGTTGCGCGCGCGATCGGCCATGAAATCCTCGCGATGCCGGGCGAAGCGGAGATGCCCGTACTAAAAGACCATAAGTAAATTCCGAAATTCAGTAATGGGGAGTGCTGGTTACCAATGTAACACGGCCGCGGGCAGATCATTCAGAGAATCCGCCAAAGCACTTTGTCGCGGCGAGGGTCGATCTTGCGGCACAGGATTGGTATATATAGCGTCCTCGGATTTCCGATAAGTATCTGATTATATTAAGTGTCTTACGGCGCCGCGATCGCGCTCGCCACCCTTCGCTCCGTCCTGGGCGTAGGTGCGCGGCTTGGCTCAGATACACATGTCAAACAGCTCACTCGGTGTCGTCGCCCGGCTTGACCGGGCGATCCAGTATTCCAGAAACGGCGGTGCTTGAGCCGATGGGCCTCTGGAATATTGGATGCTCCGCTTGCAGCCTTCGCGAAAGCTTCGGCGGCCGCGGCGCGAAACCCCGGCGAAGCCTTGGCGTAGACGGGTCGTCGAGCATGACAGGATGTGACTCAGCATTCCCGCGGCACGCTTCGCGCCCGAGTGATGCGTCGTCTCGTCCCCTCGATAAGCAAGAGGGCACAGGGAATGCCGGGCACGAAACGCACCCGCAGCCTCGCGTGCGAAAAACAAAAGCACACGAGTTAGTCACCACAGGTACGCCGGAACATCCGGCATTCCCTGTACGATGGTGTAACGGCTTATACGCGCTCTCCCCGGTGTACCGGGCTTGTTAGCCACCGTCGCTTGCGAAGCGTTCGTCACCCGCAAACTTGATCCCAGCGTCGGGAGATCAGGACCACACGATTTCGCCGCACGCTCAGGCCGCGCTCGTCTCGCGCTGCCCAAAGCGTCCATCGCATCCCGCGCCCAACGTCCGTGACGATCGCGATACGCCCCTCTTATCAGGCGCGAGACGGGCGAGCTTAGACCAGTGATTTGCCCGACAAGACAAGCGGAAATGCCTGCGACAGATTAACACGACGGGCAAATTGCGCATGGCGGCTATGTGCGATCGTGCTAGGCAGAGCGGCTAAATCGAACCCGTCGTCAATGCGCCATCGGCTACACAGCCCGATCGGGGTTCGAACCCTCTCGAAAGCACGCATTAAGCCGCTCGTGCCATTTCTTTCGGGGACGAGCATTACAAGCCGATTTTTAAAATGCCTTGCGGCGCTTCACACACGTTCGACATATTGCTTAGCAATTTCGCATTCAACCGGGTGCTGGCATGGCACGCGATAGGGGAGCAGATGACACCTGCATCGCGAAAGTTTTCTGTGTGCTTGGCTCTTGGCTCTGTGCTGTCCTGATCAACATCGCCGCAGGTTGCTTGCTCGAGTCCCAACAAGAACGATGGCAGAAATCGTGCGCGGGCGCCGACGGCGCGTCAGCCAGATGCAGCAAATCGACGGTCCCTGCTCGATCGGTATGATTCCAAACGGGCTATGCGCAAAGGGTCTCGGCGGGGCTCGTTCGGGAGTGGGATCTTGACCATTGCGCGGCAAAGGGTACGCTCGTTTGGAAGCAGATCTGGCCCGCGTCATTTGAGGATTACCAGCAACGCATTGCGTTTGCTACCCCGAGCCAATGGGCGCAGTGCAAAACTTGGGTTTGCTGTTCTGTAGGAAGGGCCAATATAAGCGGGCCATCCCGTACTTTGACCAGGTTATGAGTTACTTCCAGAGGCCGGGGATACAGGACGACAGGAACGCCACGTCCTACAGCCTATATGCAACGCGGGCTTGCAAAAAAAAGATTGGGCAATAACGCCGGTGGCGACGCGGACGTCGCCCATAGGCCAAAACGCTTAAACCAGATATCGTCTGACAAACTAGAATGTCTCTAGAGCTTATGACGACCAGGGCCGCGCGCAACGGTTCGCTTTGGTAAGGCCGGACGACGTTCCCTCGCCGACCCGGCTATCTCCGTCGAGGCGGCCTTGCTCCGCATTCCGCCGATCGCTCCGACCTTCGCCGTTCTTGGCTGATGAGGTCGACGAACTCGATCTCGTTCGGAGCGAAATGCCGAGCGCAAAGTCGGACCAGAGGTTCACACAGAATTAATGGCGGCGCCGCGTCGCTTCTGCCATTGCAGAGGCGCTCGGATATGATCGCAGCGCAGCGCCGTTTTCGCACAGCACGAAATCTAATTCTCGAGCGGACTTGACAGATTCGGTATACTGAAGCAACTCGATCGGCTTCGTGCACGCAGGCGTTGTCGATAAGAAAAGATACGCTAATTTCCGCAATAAGGCCAGCAAGGTTGTCTATTTTGCAACGATTTTGCATGCCCACAAATTACAAGTCGCAGCAGTTCTTGAGATTCGCGATGCGGCTGGTGATCAAGCTGCCAATGCAAGAGACTGATCAGTGCCATACTTGGGGAACAAGTTATTGTCGAACGCGAGATGACGCGGGATTGGTAAAGGCGCCGAGCATAGAGGATTTGTTGCGAGATACGCTCGTAATCATCGCGAAGAACGCGCTGGACGGGAGTTTCGCAATCATTTCGAGTCGAACGCTCATCCAAGCTCGACCAATTGTCGGATATTCTGTCGGGGCACTGAAATTAAAGACTTTCAAAATACAAGCTTGAAAAGCTTATGTCCGATGGACAAGGGAATTCAAGATGCGTCGGCTCTGACAGAAAACGAGCGACAGCAATGGACAGCTTTGATCGGAAGGATAAATAAATCTCTGAATTAGGCAATTTGGCGACCGGAATCCATCTGCTGCCCAACCTGCTTACGTTAGTCGGCAGCAAGCGCGACCGACGATAAACGGTGATTGCGTTTTCATGAATGACCGCAATTCACGAACCATTTCAGAGAAAACCAGTTCGATCTCCCGACTGCCATTTCCTGTAACCGCAGCGCCGAACGATCTCAGCGCTAGCGGGCCCTGGCCACCGGCGATCCCAACCTCACCTTCACAGCTTTGACACTTCGATCTCCGTCGAACACTCACGGCGGAACGGCTGCTATTGATCCCGTGTTGACCGCGATCAAACGAGCCAATGGAGAACATCATGGAGCGTTCGACCGATGCGCGGCGGAGTGCCGCGTCGTGCCGAAATGTTCGATCGCCGATCGGCGATCGGAACACTCGGCGCGGTCCTGGCGATCTGCAATTTCACGCCGTGGACGATTTCACCATCTCGATCCGAGGAACAGGGAGCAAAGACCATGAACCAATATGCAGCGAACAATAAGACGATTGGCGAAGCCGTCGGCGGCGGTGGCTTGCTGGTGGTGGCGCAATGGGAAGCCAAGGAGGGGCAGGCCGACAAGGTTGCCGCCATCCTCGACAGCTTCCTGCCCGAAGCGCAAAAGGATCCCGGCGCGAAGCTTTTCCTGATCGGCCGCAACAAGGACAATCCGGCGCAGTTTCTGTTCTATGAACTGTTCCGCGACGAAGCGGCGCTGAAAGCGCATCAGGAAAGCGACTATTTCAAAACCTATATCGCGGGCCAGGCCTTGCCGCTGCTCGCCAAACGCGAGCGCGCGCAATACGCCTTGCTGTAAGCACGCACACTGGACGAAATCCGGGCGGTTGCCGTCCTCTTTACCTTTCCCGCTTGCGGGAGGGCTATCGCATATGATGCTTGCACGGGGACGGGGTCGCTCCCTCCCCCTAAAGGGGGAGGGTTGGCGGAGCGGGGCAATCCGATTGAAGTATACGTGGCGAGCAGCAACCCTCTTAGAAGACATGACGCCCCTCCCGGCTCGCTTCGCGCTAGCCGATGCAAAGCCTCGCGCCCTTATCTTAAGACGGGACGAAGGTGAGGATGCACCTCGGCGGCTCGAATTCGCGAGGAGTCATGCAGCGCCTCTAGTGAATCGCCGCGTACAGGATCTTGTCTTGCGTGGCGTCGGCCGCGTCGAACTCGGCGACGATGCGCCCGGTGCGGGCCACCAGGATGCGGTCGGAGACGGCGAGGATTTCGGGCAGATACGACGAGATCACCACCACCGCCTTGCCTTCGTCGGCGAGGCGGCGGATTTCCGCGTGAATATGCGGAATGGTGCCGACGTCGACGCCGCGCGTCGGCTCATCGAAGATGATGATGGAAGGTTCCTGCGCCAGCGTCTTGGCCAGCACCACCTTCTGCTGGTTGCCGCCCGAAAGCTCGACGATCTTCGCCTTGCGCTGCAACGCATTGATCTTCAGCCGCTCGACCCAGTAATTGGCGAGCTTGCCGCGGCGAACGCGCGACAACAGGAAACTCCAGCCCTTCTTCGTGGCGAGATTGCCGATATAGACATTGTCGTCGACCACCATGGTCTCGAAGAAGCCGTTGGCCTTGCGGTCCTCGGTGATATAGGCGATGCCGTCGTTGATGGCCTGCCGCGGCACGCGGTAGCGGATCGGCTTGCCGCGGAGACGAATGGTGCCGCCATTGACGAGATTTCGCTTCAGCGCGCCATAGATGACCTTGGCGATCTCGGTGCGGCCCGAGCCGATCAGGCCGGCAATGCCGACGATCTCGCCGGCATAGACCGAGAACGACATGTTCTTGACCGCCATGCCCATGGTGACGTTTTCGACCGTCAAGACCTTCTCGCCGCGATGAGCCGCCTTTTCCTTGCGGCCATAGACCGCCTGCGCCACCTCCCGGCCCACCATGTGGTGCACCAGCGCATCGCGCGTCAGTTGCTTCGCGGGCGCCGTGATCACGAGCTTGCCGTCGCGCAATACGGTGATGCGGTCGGCGATCTGCAGCAATTCCTCCAGCGCGTGGCTGATGTAGATGATCGACACCCCGCGCGCGCGCAGGTCGCGCACCAGATGGAAGAAGTGCACGATCTCTTCCGGCGTGAGGCTCGCAGTCGGCTCGTCGAAGATGATGATGCGCGCCTTGTTGTAGATGGCGCGCGCGATCTCCACCATCTGCTTCTTGGCGGTGCCGAGCAGCGCCACCGGCGTCGCCGGATCGACATGAAAATTGAGCGATTGCAGCAGTTGCTGCGCCTGGATGTTGAGCGTGCGGAAGCGCGTCAGGAGTTTTTCGTTGCCGAGTTCGATGTTCTGCGCCGCGGTCATGGTCGGCACCAGGCTCGTCTCCTGGTAAACCATGCAGATGCCGGCCTTGAGCGCCTCGCGCGGTTGGTCAAAGTTGACCGGCTTGCCGTCGAGGATGAAATCGCCCGAAGTGAACTGGATCGCGCCCGCAATCGCCTTGCACAGCGTCGACTTGCCCGCGCCGTTCTCGCCAACCAGCGCATGAACTTCGCCCGGATAGAGATCGAAGTCGACGCCTTCGATGGCATGGACGCCGCCATAGGTCTTGCTGCCGCCGATAATGCGCAGCACCGGTTCGCGCGTGGTGGCCTCAGTCGCCGATGTGGCGGGCATCGCGCCGTCGCTCATCGCAGTTCTCCGGTGTGCAGGAGCAGACGGCCGGTGCCGCGTGCGGCGATCACGACGCCATATTGCGTGTCGCACGCCCCGGTAATGCCGTGGAAGCGACCGCCGGCCCGGCTGTGCAGGCTATCGGTGGTTTTGCCGTCGCCATCGAGATGCACGAGCAGGCCGTAAGAGCGCGGCGGCGCCCATGGCTTTTGAATGCCAAGCGCCTTCACGGCTCCGATCTGCATCGGCTCCAGGCAATCGCTGCCGCCGGAAAACGCCGGCGCGATCCAGTAATCCGGCGCCACGGTCTCGATCATGTCCCTTCGAAAGTCGTCTTCCTTGAGCACGAATTCGATCAGATGCGTCCGCCGCGCGAACAGCCCAAGGAAGAAGCCGCCATGGGCGTCAAGATGCAGCCGCGCCGGATAGCCGGGCAGATTGCCGGCGACGACTTCGCGCGGCCCAATGCCATTTCCGGTCAGCGCAAAGCGGCTGAGCTGATGCGCCCACGCCTCAGTGAGCCACAGCTCTTTTCCATCGGCGGAGACCGCAATGCCGTACGGGTAGGGCAGGCCGCCGAGCAACACCTGGGCGTTGTCGAGATCAGGACCGCAAGCGACGAGCCGTCCGTGGCTGCGTTTTTCCATCAGGTCATGACGCCACTGGCCGGGCTGCCGTCCGGCGCTGCCTTCGGCGACGAAGATGCGGCCATCCGGGGCTGAAGCGACGGCAGTGAGGCCGGCAAAGCCACGGCCGTCGGCCAATTCAAGCCAGCGTGGATTGGGATTGGCCGGATCGAACGCCGCCAGACCGCGCCCGGCAACGCAGACGAGCAGCCGGCCATCGGGATGGATCGCTAGCCCGCCCGCGTCGCCCTCGAACTCGGCGACCAGGCTGCGATCCGCAAGGCGATCGCCGGTGAGCTTGATAACCTTCTTGCCGGCGGAAACGTAGACGCTTCCGTCCTTCGCCGCGACCACGTCGTCGAGATCAGGTAGCGGGTCGCCGAGCGGGGTGCACGCATCGAGCCGGTCGTTGGGGCTGAGCGCGCCGTCGAGCGGCGGAATCGCGTTCTGCACACCGTCCCGGTCGGTGATGCTGCGGATGTCGCGCAACAGATGGTCGAACATTGCGCTATCCTCTTACCCGGCTCTTGATGCGGCTCTTGGCGCCCCAATAGGCATCGAAGCCGCTCCATGTCTCGTCGGCGCCGTCGAGCTTGATCCGACCAATACGATTGTTCTCGAGGCCGCCGAGATAGAGATAGCCCTTGTGCTCGCGCATCGAGGTCAGCGTTGAATGCGCGATTCCCGTGGGATCCCACCAGGATTCCAGCGCCTCGCCGGCCTCGTTGAATTTCAGCACGCAGCCATGGTTGAGGGCCGGCGCGAGCCATTCGTCGGTCGGCACCTGCTTGACCATGCGCAGCCGGAAGCCGGGCTTGCGGGCGGCAAGGTCGAACGTCGGCGTGCGGATGCCGACCAGCGCCAGCCAGTAATTCCCATCGGAGGCGCGGTTGATGTTGTCGGGGTTACCCGGCAACTCGTCGATCAGGATTTCGGTGCGGCCTTTCTTCGGGCCGTCGATCCAGTAGCGGAAAATCTTGCACAGCGAGGTGCTCGCGATCAGCACCGATTTCCCATCGTGGGAGACGCAGACGCCGTTCGGGAAATAGAAATGGTTGATCACCGTGCGGGTGGTCTTGGTCGCGGGATCGTAGCAGACCACGCGCCCGTTGGGCCGCGCCTCGATAATGTCAAGCGTGTTGGTCGTCATCTCGTAACGCGTCGTGCAATCACTGAAGTAGATTTTTCCGTCGGGCGCGATGTCGAGGTCGTCAGCCATGCGCAGCCGCGAATCGTCGTTGAGCTTGTACCAGGTGCGATTGGTCTCATCGGTGACCTTGAAGGTGCGTCCATCAGGCGCGACGCCGTAGACGCCCATGCCGGCGACCGCAACGATGAGGTTCTCGTCACGGTCGAACTGCATGCCGAGCGGCCGCCCGCCGATATGGGCGAACACCTCGCGGGTCTCGAAATTCGGTCCAGAGAAACGAATGATGTTGCCGTCGCGCGTAGAGCCATAGACCCGGCCCTGGCGGTCGAGGATGACATCCTCGGGTCCCTCGACCTGATCAAGGCCGATCGCCTGCGCGTTGATCAGGCGGTCATTCTGGGCGTAGGGCGAATTGGAACCCGGCTGCACCGACGGTGCCCGCGCGAGTACGACATAGGCCGGATTGACGTAGATCTTCTGGATCGCCTTGCCGCGGTTCTTCGACCATTTGACGTCGATGCCGACGGCGGCAAGCAGGATCAGCCCGGTCACCGCCGAGGTGACGTAGCCTGGGATACCCATCCGGACGAGGCCGTTGACCAAAAGGAAAATGATCAGCGCGCCGATCATCGCGCGCCACACCGTGCCCTTGCCGCCGGCGAGCGAGACGCCGCCGAGCACCACCGCGGTGAGGGCCTGGAACTCCCAGCCGACGCCGGTGGTGGAATCCGTGCTCGCCTGCCGCGCGGCATAGAAGATTCCGCTCGCCGCACACAATACGCCCGACAGCACATAGGTCATGAACAGCATGAAGCGAACGCGGATGCCGGCGTGCCGCGCCGCTTTGCGGCTGGCGCCGATCGCGGTCAGATGCCAGCCGTAGCGCGAGCGCGACAGGAAGATGTGGCAGAGCAGCAGCACCACGAACAAGGTCGCTGCATTGATGGGAATGCCGAGCACGCTGCCGCCGCCGACGAAGTCCCAGGCGTCGCTGTCGACCGAATTGGTGGCGAAGACCTGCGAATAGCTGGTGTTGAGCAGGTTGACCGAGGCGCGCAGGATGATCAGCGTCACCAGCGTGGTGAGAAACGGCCGCGTCTTCAGAAAGCCGATCAAGAGGCCATTGATGCTGCCGAGCACGCCGCCGACGGCGAGTGTCGCGACGACCACGGCGGCGGGTGGCCATTCCCGCACCAGCAGGAAATAGAGGGCCGAAAAATTGCAGAGCGCGAAAATCGCGCCGACCGAGAGGTCGATGCCGCCGCTGATCAGGCAAAATCCCATGGCGAGCGCGACAAAGCCGAATTCGGCGAACAACCTCAGCAGCGACAGCGTGTTTTGCACCGTGGCATAGTCGGGAATCGTCAGCGCGAAATAGAGCCAGAGGCCGATCATCACCGTGAACGGAATGACCGGCTCGAACCACTGTTTCAGCAATAGTTCAGACAGCAGCAGACGGGGCGAAAACCGCCGCACCGACGCCGCAAACGCATCCATCGTCGACATTTCGAAAAGGCTTTCTCAACGCCGTCCGGCGCGCCTTTTTATCGCGCGCCGGACGATGGTTGGGGTGTACTTAACTCTTCTTCGGAAGGGCGAAACAGTTGGCGCCGTTGGCGTTACTCTTATCGAGCCAGATCGGCTGCGTGTAATATTCGAGGTTCTTGGTGCCGGGCTTGTCGTTGGATTCCAGCAGCGTCAGCGCCGCCATCATCAGGTCGTGGCCCTGTTCGGTCGCCTTGTAGCTCAGGAATTTGTAGAAATTGCCCGAGTTGACCTGGTCGCAGTCGAGCTGCGAGCCTTCGCCTGAGGCGTAGACCTTGACCTGGTCGATCTTGCCGGCATTGCGGATCGCTTGCGCTGCACCCGACTCCATGATGCCCCAGAAGCCGATGCTGGCGCAGAGATCCGGATGCTGCTGGATCACGGTCGCGGTCACGTTCAGCGCGGTGTTGGCATCCCAGTTCGCCGCCTGGTTTGAGACCACCTTGATATTGGAATCCTTGTTCAGGACCTCCATGATGCCGCCGACCTGATCGACGCTGGCCGCCGCGCTCAGCTCGCCTTGCACGATCTGCACCTTGCCGGACTTGCCGGAACCGGTGCCGCACTGCTTGACGACATCGGTCGCGAGCAGTTTGCCGATCTCGTGCCAGTCGGCGCCGACGAAGGCGCCGGACTTGTAGTTCGAGGACATGTTGATCTGGATAACGTGGGTGCCTTGCTGCTCGGCGCGTTTCAGATCCTTCATCAAGAGCGTGACGCTCGGATTTTGCACGATCAGAACGTCCGGCTTCTGGTCGACCAGCGCGGTCAGCGCCTGCTGCATCGCCGCCGGGTTGTTGTTGGGATCCCGCACGACAAACTTCATGCCGCGCCACTCGGATTCTTCCTTCACCACGCGGCCCCATTCGTCCGAAAGCGGCACGCCGAGCGCGATCGGCAGATAGGCGACGGTCTTGCCTTCCACGGCCTTGTTAAAGGCGGCACGGAGTTCGCGCGCCGTCTTGGTTCCGCTCTCTTCCTGCGCGCCGGCCCACATTGGCAACGCGGCCAATACGGCTCCCGCGGACAACAACGTCCAGATCTTTCTCGTCTTCATCGCCTTCCTCCCTGTTGGTTTTCGTTCGGCTTTAGTTCATTTCGTTGGCTTCAGTCTCCCTGCCGCGCGGTTTCCTCGTCGCGTGGATGCAGCCAGTTGTCGAGCACGATGGCCGCGAGCAGCACCACGCCCTTGACGATGTTCTGCACCTCGCTGTTGACGTCCATGATGGTGAAGGCGTTGAGCAGCGTGCCGATCAGGACGCAGCCGACCACGACGCTGAACACGCTGCCGCGGCCGCCGATCAGGCTGATGCCGCCGATCACGACCACCAGCACGACGTCGAAGATCATGGTGCCCTGGGTGATGGCCATCTGCATGCTGCCGGTGGTGCCGACCCATACGAAGCCCGCGAGCCAGGCAAGAATGGCGACCAATACGTATTCCAGCACGATCAGCGGCCGCAGCGCGACGCCGGAGAGCCGCGCGGCTTCGGGATTGTCGCCCTGTGCATAGATGAAGCGTCCGATCGACGTGCGCGACAGGAATAGTTGTATGGCGATCGCCGCGATGGCGAAGACAAAGATCGGGACGGGCACACCGAACAGATGGCCGGCGCCGAGGAACATCAGCTCCGGCGCATTCCTGGGCGCGTAGACCACCCAGGCCGGCGCAAACCAGAAGGCAAGGCCGTAAATGACAAAGCCCGCGGCGAGCGTCACGAACAGGGGTGGGGCTTCGACAAAAGCTATCATCACGCCGTTGATGACACCGATCACGATGGCAAGTGCCAGCGCGATCAGCACCGCCGACGGCACCGACGCGCCGTGCTGGATTTCGATCAAGGCAATCGACCAGGATCCGGCCATGATCGCGATTTGGCTGAGATCGATGCCGCGGCTGATGACGATCAGGCCCATGCCGAGCCCTAGTACGCCAAGGATCGAAATGCTGCGCAGCAGGTTGAGAAGGTTCGAGACCGTGGCGAAACCGTTGAGCGTGAAGCCAAACACGATCAACAGCGCGATCGTGATCGCCAGCACGATCTGTTCCTGATTGGTCTTTCCGAAACGGAATCGCGGCAACCGCGCGCCAGCGGACGAAGCATATATCTGCGGTTCGGCCCCTTGCTGCGGCAAAGCCATCGTTTCCTCCCCTGATCGCTTTTTATTTTTCCTTGAGTTTACGAGTACCGCTCGTTCCCGGTCAAATGGGACGCGAGGTCGCTGCGAAGGAACTTGCGACGCTTTTTCCGCTCAGTGAAATAAGAAAGCGCGGTTCGGCGACGGCGGCGTCGGCCACATCAAATCGTGCCGCCAGTGTGGTAGAAGCACTTTCTCTTGATGACGAGCATCCTTTTGAAGACAATCGTCAGCGGCCGTTGAATTGGCGAGACGCGCGACGCCGATTAGCGGACTGACTCTTGGACGCCGCCCGCGCGCCTCACCCTTACGGCTGATGCCGCCGCGTGATCGCGACCTGCGCCGCCTGGGTATAGAGACTGGCGACCAGTTCGAGATGAGAGCCGGCGGCCACGGATTTTTCCGCCCAGCCTTCCAGGGCCTCCAGCATCGGCGGCAAGGTTGCGGCGCGTAACGCCGCATAGGCTTCGGTGACGGAGTGACCGGTCCCGGTCGCGCGATAGCGGGTTTCCTTGCGCGACGACGAGCCTTCGGTCTCGATCAGGCCGGCCTTCACCAGCTTTCGCGTGGCGTATTGGAGATTGGGGACGTCGACGCGGTTGAGCAACTGGCCGATTTCGGAAAGCCGCTTCGGCTCGTCGCCCATCCGCACCACATTGAGCACCGCGACATCGTCGCCGGTCAGCGGAACATCGCAGACCGCGGCAAGGCCGGCGGCTTTCCAGCGATAATAGGCCTGTGCCAGCCGCTCCAGGCGGAACTCGAATTCAGACAGCCGCCGCTCGGTCTCGGTGCGCGCCAAATGCCAGGAGCCGGGCCGCTCGACGGTGGCCGACTTCGGCTTGGCGGCCTCGCCGGTTCGCTTCGCTGCGGCATCTCGCGTCTTCCTCAACGTCGTCTCCTGATTCTCGTCTTCGCCCAGCATCTCGGCAGGACGTGCCCAATGAATGCTATTTACAAGTTCGATTCTTACATTAAAAATACAATTAAGAAAGCATGATGAAAAGGGGCACCCCCCTTCGGCTCATGCATGGCGCCTCAAACCGCGCCACAACAAGAAGGCTGCGAAAAGACTTCAGCAGGGGAGAATTCGATGGCGGGACAATGGATCGACATCGCTGCCAGGGATGGCGGCAAGTTCAAGGGCTATCTCGCCGTTCCCGCCTCCGGCTCCGGTCCCGGTATTCTGCTGTTGCAGGAGATCTTCGGCGTCAACAAGTCGATGCGCGAGACCGCCGACTACTATGCGGAAGAAGGTTATGTCGTGCTGGCGCCGGATCTGTTCTGGCGCATGGAGCCGGGCGTCGATCTCGGCTATTCCGAGGCCGATTTCAACAAGGCGTTCGGCTTTTACCAGCGCTTCGACGCCAACCAGTCGATCAAGGACGCCGCCGACGCGCTGAAAGTGCTGCGCGCACGCCCCGAATGCAAAGGCAAGGTCGGGGCGCTCGGCTTCTGCCTCGGCGGCAAGCTCGCTTATCTCGTCGCCGCGCGCACCGACGTCGATTGCGCCGTCAGCTATTACGGCGTCGGCATCGAGGCCGATATTGCCGAAGCCGGCAGCATCAAGGGGCCGATGGTGTTTCATGTCGCCGAGCTCGACAAGTACGCCCCGCCCGAGGCGCGCGAGCAGATCAAGGCCGCGTTCAAGGGACGCTCCGACGTCGAGTTCTATCTCTATCCGGGCTGCGACCACGCCTTTGCCGCGCCGGAGCGCGCGAGCTTCAACAAGCCGGCGACGTTGATGGCGCATTCGCGTTCGATCGCGCTGTTCCGCAAGGTGCTGGGCCCGCACTACGATCTCTCATCCCTGTGGGACCGCCATACCGAGCTGGAATTCGGCGTGCGTTCGGCGGAAGAAACCATGGGAACGATGGTCGCCGAGCCCTATGTCAATCACATTCCGACCATGACCGGCGGCGTCGGCTACCGCGATCTCTTGCGCTTCTACAAGAACCATTTCATTCCGAAGACGCCGCAAGACACCAAGCTCATTCCGATCTCGCGCACCATCGGCGCCGACCGCATCGTCGACGAGATGCTGTTCTGCTTCACACACGACATCGAGATCGACTGGATGCTGCCGGGCGTTGCGCCGACCGGCAAATATGTCGAGATCCCGCTGGTCGCGATCGTGCGGTTCCGCGGCGACAAGCTCTACAACGAGCACATCTATTGGGATCAGGCCTCGGTGCTGGTCCAGGTCGGACTGCTCGACCCGAAAAAACTTCCGGTCGCCGGCATCGAGACCGCAAAGAAGCTCGTCGATGAGACGCTACCGTCGAACACCTTGATGGCCCGCTGGTCCGAGAGCGCAGGAAAATAGTCGAGCAAATAACTGAAACGAGTCGACGGCGCCGCTTGCGCTTATGGCTCATAGCGTTGGGGTAATGAACATGATGTCTTCACTGTCTCGCCGTTCGATCCTGCAACTCGCCGGTGGCGCGGCCACGTTGCCGCTTTCCGGTCTCCTCGGTGACGGCGCGGCCCATGCCGCCGCAGGGGGGACGCTGACCATCGCCTATAACGTCAACCTGCCGTCGTTCGACCCGACCGTCGGGTTGTCCGCGGTCAACCCGACGATCCAGTCGATCTACCAGTCGGTGTTCGATCCCTATATCGGCCAGGCGCCGGATCTCTCGTTCAAGCCGGGCCTTCTGACCAAATGGGGCTGGAACGCCGACCGCACCAAAATCAACATGGAGTTGCGCAAGGGCGCGACCTGGCATGACGGTTCGCCGGTGACGCCGGAAGACGTGGTGTGGTCGTTGAAGCGCGCAGCCGATCCGAAGGGCGGCAACCCGATCCAGTTCGTCTGGGCCAAGGTCGGCAACTACAAGATCGACGGCAATACCATTACCGGCGACGTGCTGGAGTTCGAGCCGACGTTGTTCAAATGGATGGCGTTCCTCACCGGTTACATTCTGCCGAAAGCCTATTACGAGAAAGTCGGCGCCGAAGGATTCGAGAAGGCGCCGATCGGGTCGGGCCCCTACAAGGTCGATGCATTCGAGCGCAACGCGTTCCTGCGGCTGAAGGCCCATCCCGGCTACTGGGGCGGCAAGCCCGCTTTCGAGACCGTGGTGTTCAAGTTCATCACCGATCCCACCAGCCGCGTCGCCGAAATTGAATCCGGCGGCTCGGACCTGACCTTCGAAATTCCCTACGAGGAATACGATCGCCTGAAGGCCAAGCCGGGCCTCGCCGGCCAGACCAAGCCGGTGTCCGATATCGCGATGATCTTCATCACCGACATCGATCCGATGCTCGACCGCAATGTCCGGCTGGCCGCGAGCCACGCGATCGACAAGAAGGCGATCGTCGACCGTCTCCTGAAGGGTTATGGCGTTCCGATCTCGACGCTGGAGGCACCCGGCTACGCCGCCTACGATCCCTCCATCAAGGTCAGCTACGACCCGGACCTCGCCAAGAGCCTGCTGGCCAAGAGCGGCTACTCGCCGGACAAGCCGGTCAAGTTCACGATCCAGACGACGCGCGGCTTCAAGCCGAAGGATTACGAAATGATCCAGGCGATCGTCGGCATGTGGCGCAAGGTCGGCATCGATGCCAACATCGAGGTCTACGAAATTGCCAAGCATTTCGAACTGCGCGCCGCCCACAAGCTGGCGCCGGCCGCGTTCTACAACTGGGGCAACGCGATCGGCGATCCCTCGACCTCGACCGGCTTTGCGATGTTCGGCCCGTCGCCGCATTGCGCCTGGAAGGGCAAGGATCTCGTCGAGCGGATCGGGCCGTTGTGGGGCGAGAAGGACGAGGCCAAGCGCATCGCCGGTTACAAGGCGGTCGACAAGTATATCGCCGAGGAAGGCGAGGTGATCCCGCTGTTCCAGTATGTGCAGCCCATCATCTACAAAAAAGGCCTGAAGGTCGTGGCGCAATCCAACGGCATGATCCTTCCGCAACTCATCACGCCCGCCTAGGCGGCGACAGGGAGCGACGCATAGCGATGCGATGGGGCGAGATCATCAAGCGACTCGTCCTCGTACCGCCCACTTTGTTCGGCGTGGCGGTGATCGTGTTCGTGCTGCTGCGCGTCGTGCCCGGCGATCCGATCGCGATGATGATCCCGCCGGGCGCGTCGGAAGCCGACGTCGTCCGGCTGCGGGCGCTCTACGGCCTCGACCAGCCGATCCTTCATCAATTCGCGACCTGGCTCGGCCAGGTCGCAAGCGGCGATTTCGGAACATCGATCAGCGTGCGCCAAAGCGTGTCCGACCTGCTGCTGATGCGCCTGCCGGCCACGATAGAACTGGCGCTGCTGGCGACGTTGATAGCTCTCGTCATCGGGGCCCTTGCCGCGCTTGTCGGCATCCTGTTGCGCGGCCGCCGCGCCGAGTGGGCGATGGACGGCGGGATCGGCGTGCTGCTCGCGATTCCGGATTTTCTCTGGGCGCTGATCCTGCTGTTGACGTTCGGCGTGCTGATCCCGTGGCTGCCGATCTCCGGCCGTATCAATCCGCAGATCGATGTCGGCTTTCACAGCAATTTCTATCTGATCGAAAGCCTGCTGACCGGCCACCTCGATATCGCCGCGGCGCTGCTGCGCCACATGATCCTGCCGGCGCTGGCGCTGGCTTTGCCGTTTGCGGCAATCATCGCGCGCCTGTTGAAGGCATCGCTGGTGGAGGCCGAGGACCAGGACTACGCGCAGGTCGCCCGCGCGCGGGGCTATTCGCGGCCGGCGATCCTGCTCAACGAGGTCTTCCCCAATGCGCTGATTCCGACGGTGGCGCTCGGCGGCGTGCAGGTGACGTTGCTGCTCGGCGGCACCGTGCTGGTCGAGCGCATCTTTTCGTATGAGGGCATCGGCAACATGGCGATCGACGCCGTGATCAACCGCGACTTTCCGCTGATCCAGGGACTGGTCTTGACGTTTGCGGTGATGTTCATCGCGCTCAACCTCATCGTCGATTTCATCGTGACGTTGCTCGATCCGAGGCTGCGCCATGGCTGACATTGCGATCGCGCCCCTCGCCACACAGCCGTCGCGTTTGCTTGCCGGATTGAAGCGCGGCGGCGCGCGCTTGTGGGTCGGTGCGGCGCTGGTGGCGATACTGGTGCTGGCCGCGCTGTTCGCTCATCTGCTCGCGCCCCACGATCCGCTCGAACAGGATTTGCTGTCGGCGCAGTTGCCGCCAACCTGGATGCAGGGCGGCGATCCCGCCTACATCTTCGGCACGGACAGCCTCGGCCGCTGCGTGCTGTCGCGCCTGATCTATTCCGCGCGAACGGCGGTCATGGTGGCGTTGATCGCAGCGACGCTTGCGGCGCTGATCGGCGTCTCGCTCGGGCTTCTGGCCGGCAGCTTTGGCGGCTGGGTCGATCAGTTCGTCTCGCGGCTGATCGACGTCTGGATGGCATTTCCGCCGGTGCTGCTGTCGATCGTGCTGGCGGCGGTGATCGGCGCCGGCCTGACCTCGGTGATCGTGGCGATCGTGGTGGTCGACTGGACCCGCTTTGCCCGCGTGGTGCGCGCCGAGACCATGGTACAGTTGACGCGCGACTACGCCGCCGCGGCGCGCGCGATCGGGTTGAGCCGTGCAAGGCTGCTGCGGCTGGAGATATTGCCCAATCTGGTTCCGTTGCTGGTGACGTTGCTCGCGGTCGAGATGGGGATTGCGATCCTCGTCGAAGTAATCCTGTCCTTTGTCGGGATCTCGGTTGCCGGCGACACCCCGACCTGGGGAAGCATGATCGCGGAGGGACGCCAGATCGTCTATCAGGCGCCGTGGATCATGGCGCTGCCGATCGGCTGCATCATCGCGAGCGTCATCGGCCTCAATCTGCTCGGCGACGGCCTGCGCCTGGCGCTCGATCCGGTGCAGCGCTCATGACCGCCACACTCACCGTTGAAGGTCTGAAGGTCGCGATCGGCGACGCCAACGTGCTGCGCGGGGTCAGTCTCGAGGTTGAACCGGGTGAAGTCCGCGGGCTGGTCGGGGAATCCGGCGCCGGCAAGTCCATGCTGGGCCGCGCCGTGCTTGGGTTGTTGCCGGCGAACGCCATCATCACATCGGGCCAGATCGCCTTCGAAGGCCGCGATCTTCTCGGCATGCGTGAAGCCGAGCGGCGCAGCCTGCTTGGCCGCCGCATCGCGCTGATTCCGCAGGACCCGATGACGTCGCTCAATCCGGTGAAGCGCGTCGGGGCGCAGATCGGCAGCCTGCTGCGGCATCATCTTGGCCTGTCGAAGCGAGCCGCGCTGTTGCGGGCGAGCGAACTTCTCACCGAGGTCGCGATCCGCGACCCGGAGCGGGTGCTGTCGCTCTATCCCCACGAAATCTCAGGCGGCATGCGGCAGCGTGTGCTGATCGCGATGGCATTTGCGTGCAATCCCTCGCTCGTCATTGCGGACGAGCCGACCACCGCCCTCGATGTCACCGTGCAGCGTCAGGTGCTGCAGCTTGTCGAGCGGCTGCGACGGCGTCACGGCAGCGCCGTGCTGTTCATCACCCATGACCTTGGCGTGGTCGCCAAGATCTGCCGCAGCATGACGGTGCTGCACGCGGGCCGCGTCCTCGAAGAGGGCGAGACCGCGGAGGTGCTGACGCACCCGCGCCACGCCTATACCCGCGCATTGCTGGCGGCGACGCCGCGCGCCGACCGGCCGGCCGAGACGCTGCGTCCGGTGCCGCCCGCCTTGATCGAACAATTATGGTCGGAAGCGCACAGGCTCGACCTCGTGGGTGCAGCGGGGCCGGCATGAGCGACATCCTGCTTCGCACCGCCGGTCTCCGTTTCGGCTATCCGCAACGCAACGGCCTGTTTCATAAAAGTAGCCTGCGTGAGGTGATCAAAGGCGTCGATCTTGCCGTGCCGCGCGGATCGGTGCTCGGCCTTGTCGGCGAGTCCGGCTCCGGCAAGACGACGCTCGGCCGCCTGCTGGTCCGGCTGCTCAAGCCGACCTCCGGCGGCATCCAGTTCGATGGCGTCGAGATCGGCGGGCTCGATGACGCCGAGATGCGTCCGTTGCGCGCGCGCATCCAGATGATCTTTCAGGACCCGCAGTCCTCGCTCAATCCGCGGCTGCGGCTCGGCATCACGCTGACGCGGCCTCTCGGCGCATATGGCCGGCTGAAGGGAAAACGAGACCAGCGCGAGCGTGCGGCAGCGCTCCTTCATCTGGTCGGCCTGCCGGCCGAGTTCGCCAGCCGCTATCCGAACGAGCTTTCAGGCGGCCAGCGCCAGCGCGCCGGCATTGCGCGGGCGCTCGCGCTCGAACCCGATTTCATTGTCGCCGACGAAATCGTGTCGGGCCTCGACGTCTCGACCCAGGCCCACATTCTGCTGCTGTTGAAGGAGCTGCGCGCCCGGCTTGGCCTCACCATGGTGTTCATCAGCCACGATCTCTCGCTGGTGCGCGTGCTCTGCGACGACGTCGCGATCCTGAACCAGGGCGAAGTCGTCGAATACGGACCGGTCGCGCGGGTCTTCAGCGCTCCACAACATGCCTATACGCGGCAGTTGCTTGCCGCGATTCCATTGCCCGATGTCGAGCCGGGTTGGCTCGACGATTCCCCACCGCTTGCCACCTCCCAACAGCAAGGATCAGCCGCATGACCGAGACCATCAAGGGTTCCGTCGTCCTCATCACCGGCGCCACCGGCGCGATTGCCAAGGCGCTCATCGCCGAACTCAAATCCCGCGGCGCCGCCAAGATCTATGCGGCGGCGCGCGATGTTTCCGGCATCGCGGCGTCCCATGGCCTCGTGCCGGTCAAGATGGACGTCACCAACGATGCGGAGGTGGCCGCCGCCGCCAGGGCTGCCGGCGACGTCACGCTATTGATCAACAATGCCGGCATCAATCACAACACCGCGTTCATGGTGGCGCCTGATGTCGCGATCGCGCGCGAGGAGATCGAGATCAACTATCTCGCGCCGCTTCGCGTGACAAAAGCCTTTGCGCCGGCCCTGATCAAGAACAAGGGCGCGGTGCTCAACCTCCTGACCATCCTGGCCCGGGTCAATCTGCCGTTCATGGGGTCCTATTGCGCATCGAAGGCGGCCGGCCTCAGCCTGACGCAAGGTTTGCGCGGCGAGTTGACGCCAAAGGGCGTGCGCATCGCGGCCGCGCTGCCCGGCGCCATCGATACGCGGATGACGGCGATGCTGACCATCCCGAAGATGTCCACCGCGGACGCCGCCAAGGAAATCCTCAACGGCTTCGAGGCGGGCGAGGAGGAGATCTATGTCGGCGAGATGGCGCGTGGCCTTGCCCAAGGCCTGGCGCACGATCCCAAGGGGGTCGAGCGGCAACTCGCTTCGCCCGGCTAGTAGCCACCTATCGAGTTCATAAACTGCAAAAACCAAAGGGAGCGACCATGACCAAGTTGAGATACCTGTTTGCCTTCGCTGCATTGACGATCAGCGCAGCCGCGACGCCGGCCTCGGCCGATTCCATTCCCGGCCTGCGCGGCCACGATCACACCGGCATCACCGTGCCCGATGTGAAAGCGGCAACCGCCTTCTTCACCGACGTGATTGGCTGCAAGCATGCAATGTCGTTCGGCCCCTTCATGGACGACAAAGGCACGTTCATGAAGGACGCCGTCAACGTCAATCCGCGCGCCGTCATCGAAGAGATCAGCATGGTCCGCTGCGGCTATGGCTCGAATATCGAGTTGTTCCAGTACAAGTCGCCCGACCAGGACAAGACCGAGCCCAAGAACAGCGACTACGGCGGTCACCACATCGCGCTCTATGTCGACGATATCGAAAAGGCCGCCGAATATTTGCGCGCGAAGGGCGTCAAGACCATGCAGGGGCCGATTCCGGTCAAGGAAGGTCCCGCGGCCGGCCAGTCGATCCTGTATTTCCTGACGCCGTGGGGACTGCAGATGGAGTTGATCAGCTATCCCAAGGGCATGGCCTACGAGAAGAACGCCAGCACGGTGCTTTGGTCGACGACAGAGCCGATGAAGTAGACCCTGCGAGGTTTCGTTCGGCGACGGCTCGTCGGCCGAACGGGCTCGCCGCAAAAACAAAAAAGAGTGCGATGGCGGAGGGGCGCCATCGCACTGAGGTGGGGTAGTCTTAGGGAGGGTTCGACGTCTCCGGATTACTGGGCCGAGACGTGGTGTTCCTTGTGCTTGCGCACGTGGGCATAGGTGTTGCGGACCTTGGGCTGCTGGATTTCAGCCAGGCTGGCCTCGGCATTGTAAGCCTGGACAGAAGAATCCAGCCGGAGCAGGCCGGCGGGTACGCCCTGGGCAGCCACCGGGCTTACGGAAATCAGCGCCAAAGCGGCTGAGCCGAAAACGAGGCTCGCGATACGGGTGTTCTGGAAGAATTTCAGCATGATGCTTCTCTCTCGGTTGACGCGCCATCCGAACGGGTCCGGTATTATAATACACCCCTCCTCACATTAAGGTGACTGGTCACCTTGATCCGGAGGCGTATTAACACCGAGCTTCATTACAGAAACGCAATGCAAACCAATATGACCGGTCAGCTTAGAAAGTCAACGGGCTTATGATCACGTTCACTTTAACAGCGCCCTGAAGGCGGTGTTAAGGAAGTCGTCGATCGGCCCACGGTCCTGCGTGATCTTGAGCCGGATCGTTGCGCCTTCCCAGGCATTGACCAGGAAGCGCGCCATCTGGCCGGCGTCGTGACGGGGATCGACCTCGCCCTTGGCTTGCGCTTCGCGCAGCACAGATTCGACGGCGCCACACCAGTTCTCGAAGATCGAGCGCAGCTCCTCGCGCATCTTTGGATGATCCGGGCCCACTTCCGCGGCGAAAAGCCCAAGCATGCAGCCGCGTCCAAAGCCCAGCGTGATCAGGCGCTCGGACAAGAAGCTGAAATGATTTTTCAGGCGCGTCAGCGGCGGAACGCTTTCGTCGAACAAAATATCCGAGCGAACGCCTTCGAGATAACGCCTTAGCGCATCGATCGCGAGGTCTTCCTTGTTTTCAAAGTGATTGAAAAAAGACCCTTTGGGGACCCCGGCCGCCTCGGTGATGTCCTGGATCGAACAACCCTTGAAACCAAAGGTGTGCAGCGTATCCACCGCGCTGCTGGCTAGCTTTTCGCGCAGGCTGGGTCTGGCCATGGAAGCCTCCCGAGGGATTTTCTGGGCGCGAAGGATGAGAAATCCTCTGCAGATCATGACAAATATGCGACTGAACGACTTAATACAACGCCAATCGGGCAAAATATGACCAGTCAGATTGAAAATCGGTCAATAGAGTATTAAAATACCCCTCTCCGGCCCGAAGCCAGCCAGGGCGCGCCCGATTCGCCGCCGTCGTCTGAGGGCGCGGCGCCGACTTATTTCGACTGCGCCTTTTCGTGCGAGGCGAGTCCGGTCGGCTTGTAGTCGTAGGTCGGGTAGAATTCGGTGCGGTAGCTGCCCCAGGCGGTGTTCTCCAGGATGCGATTGACCTCGCGCAGCCGGCTTGCCGGCAGCCGCAGCGTCACCACCTGGCCAATGCCCATCATCACATACCAGCTGACGACCTCGACGCCGGCGGGCGGGAATGCCTTGTAAAATCCTTGCCGGTCGAGCTGAGCGTTGAGTTCGCTCAAGGGGCGCGATTGATCGTGCTTGAAGAATATCGTGAGCATCACCGCATTGTCGGCCGTCGGCGCGGCGGTGTCCGTCGATGGCGGCACCGGCGCCGGTTGCGCCTGCGCTGCCGCACTGAGGTTCAGGGCGGCTGCGATCGCCGCCGCGATTAGATATCTCCTCGGGCTCGGCACAGCCAAAACCGCGTTGACCTTCAATGCGCGTGTTGCTTGCGCCATCGCCCTCTCCCTGTTTGCATGCATGATTGCGGCCTCGGATCGACCGCCATCATCGCCGATCCGAGAACGTTTTCAACCTGATATCATCGTGATTGATATTCGGCTGAAATGTCCTTGCCGGTATAATCCGTCATCAGCGCGGTGGCGATGATCGTGATGACGGCGCAGGCTGCGATGTAAATCGCAATGGCGGTGGCCGAATGGTAGGTGGCGAACAGCCACGCCGCGATCAGCGGCGCCGGGCCGCCGGCGATGATGGAGGCGAGCTGATAGCCGAGCGAGGAGCCGCTGTAGCGCAGCCGCCCGGTGAAGCTTTCGGCGATCAACGCGGCTTGCGGCCCGTACATCATGTCATGCGGGATCAACGAGAGAACGATCGCGAGATAGATGATCGGTTCCGAGCCGGTGTTGATCATCGCGAAATAGATGAAGCCGAATATCCCGGTCACCACCGCGCCGATCAGGTACATGTTCTTGCGGCCGATCCGGTCGGAGATGTGGCCAAATACCGGAATGGAAACGAACGACACCACGGAGGCCGTCAGCACGGCGGTGAGCAGGAAGTTGCGCGAGACGTGCAACGTGCCGATGCCGTAGGAAAAGACGAACGCGGTGAAGATGTAGAACGGCGCCTGTTCGGCCATTCGTGCGAACGCCGAAAGCAGAATCTCCTTCGGATGCTCCTTGATGACGGCGAGCATCGGCGCGCGCTCGACCTTGCGCTCGGCGAGCAGCTTGGCGAAGACAGGCGTCTCCATAATGCCAAGGCGGATGTAGAGGCCGACGCCGACCAGCACGAGGCTGAGCGCAAACGGGACCCGCCAGCCCCAGGACAGGAATTGTTCGCCGGACATCTGGCTGAAAGCGAGCACGGCAAGGTTGGCGAGAAACAGTCCGCAGGGGACACCGAATTGCGGCCAGGACGCGACCAGGCCGCGTGAATGGTTGGTGCGCGCCCATTCCATCGACATCAGCACCGATCCGCCCCATTCGCCGCCGACGCCGACACCCTGGATAAACCGCAGGACGGTCAAAAGCACCGCGCCCCACAGGCCGATGCTGTCATAGGTCGGAACCAGCGCCACAGCGAAGGTAGCGAGCCCCATCAACAGCAATGTCGCAATCAACGTCGATTTGCGGCCGATGCGATCGCCGAAGTGACCAAAGATCGCAGCGCCCACCGGCCGGGCGACAAAGCCGACCGCATAGATGGCGAAGGCCTCAAGCGTTCCCACCCAGGGATCGGAGTGCGGGAAAAACAGCTTCGCGAAAACGAGACCCGTCACCGTGCTGTAGAGGAAGAAATCGTACCACTCGATTGCGGTACCGATGGTTGAGGCGATCACCGCGCGCCGCAGTTGGGTCCGATGTTCGCGGGGGGTGAGGGTGGGACCAAGGGGGATAACGTTTGCATCGAGCGCTGACATGGGGAATGCCTCCGCAAGCCCGCGGGCGGCTCTACATGCAAAACGTCGGAAACGAGGCTCGTC
The DNA here is from genome assembly GCA_963706265.1 of uncultured Alphaproteobacteria bacterium. Lineage (GTDB taxonomy): Bacteria > Pseudomonadota > Alphaproteobacteria > Rhizobiales > Xanthobacteraceae > Bradyrhizobium. The sequence goes on from CAVPLO010000001.1 coordinate 782,351, forward strand.
TGCGGGCGCCTTGAAAGGAACGTCCGGGCAAGCAGAAGGGTTCCCTCTCGCCGAATGGCCGTCCACTAAACTTTCGGCGGACAGCTAAACGTTTGTCGGGGCGGGAAGTTTCGCCGCGCTCGTCACCTTTGCACATGGCCGGAAGGTATGCGTGGTCGTAAGGCGCGCCGCGGACGCGGGCTTTTCAGGCGGCGCCAAGCATCTTTTTGCACATGGCGGCGCCGTCGTTGATGGCGTCGCGTCCCTTCCAGGCCCAATAGGTCAGGCGGCCGCTCAGGGAGTTATGGCTGCGCAGGCTGCGCGATCCCAATACGTGACCGACATTGTCGGGAAAACGGCTGACCTCGCTTTCCACAAGTTCGGTGATCGATGCCATCACGGCGTCGAGCCTTTGTCCCCAGGCCAATTCCGCGAACTGATCGATGCGGACCCTCAGCGCATATTCGGTATCGTAGACGTCGACCAGGATTTCCTTGGCGACGAGGACGCGCTCCTGTTTGAGCGCAATCGACAGCAGCCGGCGCTTGTCTTCCAAGCGGTCCAGCACCATGGTGACTGCGGCCGCATAAGGCGTGGCGGCGACGTCGGCCGCATTTTTGGTGGCCGCGGACTTGGTGGCGACGCGGATCAACTGCCAATGGGTCTTGAGCCGGCCGGCCACCAGCGTCAACGCGAAAGGCAACTGCTCGGGATGGGTCTTTGCGAAGGCAGCCAGCAGGGGCGTGATTTTGGCGACGTCGGCGTCTTCGAAGCGAGGAAGCCTCGCCGGCAGCGCTTCGTTCAATTTGGCGAGTTCCTCGCGCGCGCGGAGCGCGCTGAACATTTGGCACAAATCGTCGAAGATCGTTGGCGAGGCGGTGTAGTTCGCGAGCTTGGCGCGAATCTGGTCGGCGCTGTCCGGCGCGTTCAGCATGTTTTCCATGCTTTTCACGACCTTGGTCTGAAAGGTCGAGGCTGCCTGACGGGCCTCGCGCTGTTTGTCCGCCGCGATCAGTTCAGTGAGATTCTTGACGTAGTCGCGCGCCATGGTCGGCAGCAGATCGCGGCTGATCCATTCCCAGATCGCCGACAACGACCCGCGCTGGATAGCGCCGGTCACAGCGTGCTGAAGAGCGCCTTCGACCAGCAGGGGCTCCAATGGCGCGAAGAAATGGCGCGCCGGAGTACTGTTGCGCTTCTGGGTCTGGCCATTGCTGCGAAACTCGGCGCGCAGTGTTTCCATGACCTGGCCGACACCGGGTAGTTCGGTGCCGGAGAGCTCCAATCGCTCCAACTCGTCCAGCAGATTGCTGCGCGTCGGCGGCGTCAATCGCTGCAAGAACTCTTTGAGGCGGGTCTGAATCATAGCAAAAAGGTTGCGATTGGGCACAGGAAGCCCTTGCAGCTCGGGGCTGGCGCAGGCCGGGAAAGATCAAAGCAGGGCGTCGTAAATTAAGTCGTAAAAAAAACGGTAAGACGGTGCCTCTTTCTGCAAAGCGACCGGTTCACATTCCAGTTAGCGGCGGCCCGGGCCGCCGGTCGCGGCATGCCGCTCAAACTGCGGCATTTGTCCGCCGTTGTTTCGCGCCGCGGCGTTAGCGGAAATTTAACCGTTTGAGCCGATTCGGCGGCCGAGACACCGCATTTGCCGGACCGGAGGGGCGGCCATGACGTCGTCTGGAACCGCGGCAAGGCCGGATCTTCTTCCCGTATTTGCCCCGGGCGTGGAAATTAACGGGAAGCCGGCGCTCGGCCCACTAACGGTTCCAAAAAAGGGAGACCTTCGATTCCTGCGCATTCGATCTCTGCGCAGATGATCGCGCTTCTCGCTTCGATCCAATAGCTGGCCTGCGATAATGGAAGAGAACAAGGCGCTGGATCGTGTGACATTCGGCTGTGGTCATGATGTGTGCATCATGGCCATCGACGGGACGTGGCGTCGCGACTGCTGCTCCAGGCCATATCGGATACTGACGCGCTACTGACGGTGGAAGGCTCGATCCAGGGTCTCGATCTCAAGGAGTTGTTTCTGTTCCTTTCCTCGACCGGTCTCGCCTGTCGCCGTTGCGAATTCGTCCGGGTCAACGGGACCGACATGGGACGTTCAGTTCCTGAAGACCAAGGGCAAAAAGAAGAAGCCCGCCGGTTCCCCGCATTCGTGCGGCGAATGTGAAGTTCGCGGGAACAGCGCGTGAAGCGCGCCCGCCTCGAAAAAGCCCCGCCTTTTCGCGTTAGACTAATTCATGTTGCTACTTGTGCGCTAAGTTCACGTCCCGTAGAAATACGGGTGAGCAATGGATTGCGATCTGCGTCGCAAGCTTTGTGAGCTTTTCCCTGCAAGGGACAATGTCACATGACCGAGAAGTCATCCTCTCGCGGCGAGATCTTCGTCGTCGATGACGATCCTGCCGTCCGCGAAACCCTTTCGATTGTCCTGTCGGCCGGTGGATATCAAGTCATCTGTTTTGCCGACGGCGCCGCGTTGCTGTCGGTCGCGCGAAGTCGCACTCCCGCCTGCATTCTTCTGGACGTGCATATTCCCGGCAAATCCGGTCTGGATATCCTGAGGGAATTGCGTGGCGAGGACTATCCGGCGCCGATCTTCATCATCTCGGGACAAGGCGATATCGCCATGGCTGTCACCGCGATCAAGCATGGCGCGCTGGATTTCATCGAGAAGCCGTTTCGCGGAAATGACATCGTGGCGCGGCTCAACGAAGCGATCGAAGCCTATGCGCGCCGTCAGGCCGATCGCTCCGCTTCCAACGTCGGCTCCGTGCATCTTCCCGGCCGTGAGCCGCTGACCCGGCGCGAGCGCGAGGTGCTGGAGCAGTTCACCGCCGGCGCCTCCAACAAGGAGGCCGGGCGCCATCTGGGAATTAGCCCGCGCACCATCGAAGACCACCGCGCGAATATCATGAAGAAGCTCGGCGCGCGAAATGCCGCCGACCTGGTCCGGATTGTGATGACTGCCTCCCGCGCGTCCTGACGAACTCCGGCCCGTCGTCGCGGCTTCGGAGCCAGATGCCGCAAATATCGCTACTTCGAGAGCAGCGGGTCTTGCTCGCCATGGATCGCCTGTGACATGACTCGATTCAAGGGTCTCGAACAGGTGTCACGATGAGCGAAAACAGGAAAAATCCGGATACTCTCCGCAGCGCGCGCTGGTTTGCGCCCGACGACCTCAGGGCCTTTGGCCATCGCTCGCGCGCCATGCAGATGGGCTATGCGCCGGAGGAATGGAAGGGCCGGCCGGTGATCGCGATCCTCAACACCTGGTCTGACGCCCAACCCTGCCACATGCATTTCAAGAGCCGGGTGGATGATGTCAAACGCGGCATCCTGATGGCCGGCGGGTTTCCCATGGAGTTGCCGGCGCTGTCGCTGTCGGAATCCTTTTTGAAGCCGACCACCATGCTCTATCGCAACCTGCTGGCAATGGATGCGGAGGAATTGCTGCGCGGCCACCCCGTCGACGGCGTGGTGTTGATGGGCGGCTGCGACAAGACCACGCCGGCGCTGCTGCTCGGCGCCACCAGCATGAACATCCCGGCGATCTATTTGCCCGCGGGTCCCATGCTGCGCGGCAACTGGAAAGGCAAGACGCTCGGCTCGGGGTCGGATGCCTGGAAATACTGGGACGAACGGCGCGCCGGCAAGATCTCCGACAAGGACTGGGTCGATGTCGAGGCCGGCATCGCCCGCAGCTACGGCACCTGCATGACCATGGGCACGGCCTCGACCATGACCGCGATTGCGGAATCGATCGGCATGACGTTGCCCGGCGCGTCCTCGATTCCGGCGGCGGATGCGGGCCACATCCGCATGGCGTCGGAATGCGGACGGCGCATTGTCGAGATGGTCTGGGAGGATCTGACGCCGAAGAAGATCCAGACGCGCAAGGCGTTCGAAAACGCGATCACGGTAGCGATGGCGATGGGCTGCTCCACCAATGCGATCATTCACCTGATCGCGCAGGCGCGTCGCGCCGGCCAGGACATCGGCCTCGACGATTTCGAGAAAGCAAGCCGCAAGGTGCCGGTCATCGCCAACGTGCGGCCATCCGGCGACAAATACCTGATGGAGGATTTTTATTATGCGGGCGGACTGCCCGCCCTGATGAGCCGGATCAAGCCGCATCTGCATCTTGATTGCGTGACGGTCACGGGCAAGACGCTGGGCGAAAATATTGCGCGCGCCGAAGTCTATAATGACGACGTCATTCGCACGGTCGAAAACCCGATCTACAACGAGGGCGCGCTCGCCGTGCTCAAGGGCAATCTCGCGCCCGACGGCTGCGTCATAAAACCTTCCGCCTGCGAGCCGCGTTTCCTCAAGCATACCGGTGCGGCTTTGGTGTTCGACGATTATCCTTCGATGAAGAAGGCGATCGACGATCCCGATCTCGATGTGACGGCGGATCATGTCCTGATCCTGCGCAACGCCGGTCCGCAGGGCGGTCCGGGCATGCCGGAATGGGGCATGCTGCCGATCCCGACCAAGCTCGTGAAACAGGGCGTGCGCGACATGGTGCGGCTGTCGGATGCGCGTATGAGCGGCACCAGCTACGGCGCCTGTATCCTGCATGTCTCGCCGGAATCCTATATTGGCGGCCCGCTCGCGCTGGTGAAGAACGGCGACAAGATCACGCTTGATGTCGCCGCGCGCAGCATCGATCTCGATGTTTCCGAAGCCGAGTTGAAGAAGCGCCGCGCCGAATGGAAGCAGCCGGAAACGCGGTTCGAGCGCGGCTATGGCTGGATGTTCACCAGGCACATCAAGCAGGCCAATGAAGGCTGCGATTTCGATTTTCTTGAAACCACGTTTGGCAAGCCGGTCGGCGAGCCCTCGATTTTCTAGGGTACCTCATGTCAAAACTCTCCGACGCCACCCGCAACAAACTGAAGACCGTCTCCACCGCGACGGTCGCGACCGCGCTGTTCAAGCGCGGCTTTCGCGTCCAGATGATCCAGGATGTGCATCCCTTGAGCGCGGACCAGCCGGTGCTGGTGGGCGAAGCCTTTACGCTGCGCTACATGCCGGCGCGCGAGGACCTCAACAAGATCGAGGTGTTTCGCGATCGCAGCCACCCGCAGCGCAAGGCGGTGGAGGATTGTCCGGCAGGCAGCGTGCTGGTGATGGATAGCCGCAAGGATGCGCGGGCGGCGTCAGCGGGTGCCATTCTCGTGACGCGGCTGATGCAGCGCGGCGTCGCCGGCGTGATCACCGACGGCGGCTTTCGCGATTCAGCCGAAATCGCCAGCCTCGGCTTCCCGGCCTACCATCACCGGCCGAGCGCGCCGACCAATCTAACGCTGCATCAGGCGATCGAGATCAACGTGCCGATCGGTTGCGGCGATGCGCCGGTGTTTCCCGGCGACGTCATCCTCGGCGACCGCGACGGCGTAATCGTGATCCCGGCGCATCTGGCCGACGAGATCGCCAATGAAGCCGTCGAGATGACGGCGTTCGAGGATTTCGTCACAGAGCAAGTGCGTGCCGGGCGATCGATCCTGGGGCTTTACCCCGCAACCGACGAACAGACGCTGGTCGATTTCGCCGTGTGGCGGAAGGAGAACGGGCGGTAATTTGTTTCCTGCATTCCCCGGACGCAGCGCAGCCGCCATAAGCGCGTTCACGCGCGTCTTCGACGCGCTATGGCGGTGCGCTGCTGATCCGGGGTCCATAAGCCGTGGGTCCCGGATCGCGTCGCACCACTTCGTGATGCGCCGCGCGGGACAAGAGACGCTTACACCTCGCCCTTCTCCGCCAAGCCCACCGCCCACAGCGCAAACGCGTAGGCAATCGCGACCTCGTCGAGCCGGTTGAAGCGGCCGGAGGCGCCGCCATGGCCGGCGCCCATGTTGGTGCGCAGGAGCACCGGACCGCCGCCGGTCATGGTCGGGCGCAGCCGCGCGATCCATTTCGCCGGCTCCCAATAGGTGACGCGCGGGTCGGTCAGGCCGCCCATCGCCAGGATGGCCGGATAATCCTTTGCCGCGACATTGTCGTAAGGCGAATAGGACAAGATCGTCTTGAAATCGGTCTCGCTCTCGATCGGGTTGCCCCATTCCGGCCATTCCGGCGGCGTCAGCGGCAGCGAGTCGTCGAGCATGGTGTTGAGCACGTCGACAAAGGGCACCTCGGCGACGATGCCGGCGAACAATTCGCCGGCGCGATTGGCCACCGCGCCCATCAGCATGCCGCCGGCGCTGCCGCCATGGCCGACGATGCGCTTCGTGGCCGTATATTTTTCCGCGATCAGCGTGCGGGCGCTAGCCGCGAAATCGTCAAAGCTGTTGGTCTTCTTCGCGCGCTTGCCGTCGAGGTACCAGCCCCAGCCTTTGTCGGCGCCGCCCCTGATATGGGCGATGGCATAGACAAAGCCGCGATCGACCAGCGACAGCCGGTTGGCGGAAAACGACGCCGGCATCGCCATGCCGTAGGAGCCGTAGCCATAGAGCAGAAGCGGCGCGCTGCCGTCGCGTGCGAGATCGCGGCGATGGAGTATAGAAACCGGCACCTCGGCGCCATCATGCGATTTCGCCATGATGCGGGTGGTGACGTAGTCGGCCGGATTATGGCCGGACGGAATTTCCTGGCGCTTGCGCAAAAGGCGCGTCCGCTTCGTCATGTCGTAGTCGTAGATTTCGGACGGCGTCGTCATCGACGAATAGGAGAAGCGCAGGTTCGTCGTCTCGAATTCGTAGGAGCCCATGGTGTCGAGCGAGTAGGCGGCCTCGTCGAAGGCGATGGCGTGTTCCTCGCCATTTGCGAGATCGCGGATGACGATGGCGGGCAGCGCATTGGCGCGCTCGAGCCGCACCATGTGGCCGGAGAATATCTCGACATCGAGCACATAAATGCCTTCGCGATAGGGAATGAGATCGCGCCAGTTCGCCCGCTCCGGCGAGTTCAACGGTGCGGTGGCGATCTTGAAGTCGATGGCGCCGTCGGCATTGGTGAGAATGAACAGCTGATCGCCGCGGTCGTTGACCGAATATTGCACGCCCTCCTGCCGCGCGGCCACCAGCCGCGGCGTTGCTTTCGCGTCGGAAAGATCGACCAGACGCTGCTCCGATGTTTCGTGGTCGCCGCCGGCGATCACGCAATAGCGGCCACTGGAGCTTTCATGGATGTGGGTGAACCAGCCCGGAGTCCTTTTCTTCGTAGACCAGCAGATCGTCAGCCTGTCTCGTGCCCAGGCGATGGCACCAGACTTGCATCGGCCGGTGATTATCGTCGAGCTTCACATAGAGGAAGGCGCTAGAATCGGTGCTCCATACCACCGATCCGTCAGTCTCCTCGACCAGGTCGTCGCAATCTTTCCTGGTCGCCCAGTCGCGAAGGCGGATCGAGAAATATTCCGAACCCTTGGTGTCCGCGCTCCAGGCCTGAAGCCGGTGATCGGGCGAATGCCGCGCGCCGCCGAACTTGAAATATTCGTGGGTCGCGGCGAGTTCGTCGCCGTCGAGGATGATCTCGGCCTCGCCGCCCTCGCGCGGCGTGCGTCCGAATAGCTCATGTTGTCCGCCCTCGCGGAACTTGCGCAGGTAAGCGTAAGCGCCATCGGGCGACGGCACGCTGGAATCGTCTTCCTTGATGCGCCCGCGCATTTCCTTGACCAGCTTTTTTTGCAGCGGCGCGGTATGGCCAAGCAGGCTCTCGGTGTAGGCGTTCTCTGCTTCGAGATATTTGCGGATGTCCGCGTCCAGAATGGACGGATCGCGCAACACGTCCTGCCAGTTCTCATCCTTCAGCCACGCATAATCGTCGACGACCGTGATGCCGTGGGTGGTGAAGGAATGCGGACGGCGTGGCGCGATCGGCGGCGTCAGGGGGCTCTTTTTGTCCATCGGGTCTGTCACTCTGCTCTCGTCATCTGCTGTGTCATATCGGGTTTCCCCCGCGGATTGCCAGATGCTGCGGTCGCGTCAAACCTTCTCGTCTTCGTCATTCCGGGATGGTGCGTCAGCACCAGACCCGGAATCCATCGCGCCGCCCGAATATTTGGATAAATGGATTCCGGGCTCGCTCGCTGCGCTTGCGCCCCGGGATGACAGTCTCACCCACCTTGTTGATCGCGGAGTTGTATGGTTAGGCTCGGCTTTCCTTCGGGGAAACCGATGCTTTTCAACTCCTACCTCTTCATTTTTGTCTTTCTGCCGGTCGCTCTGCGTCGGCTATTTCGCGGCCAATCGTCTCAGGCCACAGGCGCCGGCAATCTGGCTGGCGCTGGCCTCGCTGGTCTTCTATTCGTTCAGCAACTGGCCCTTCGTGGCGTTGCTGCTCGCCTCGATCGCGTTCAACTATCTCATTGGCTGGTTATTGATCCGGCGCCGCCTGCGCGCAGGCCCGCGCTTTGCCGTGCTGACGGTCGGCGTGAGCGGCGACCTGCTGGCGCTCGGCATCTTCAAATATGCCGGCTTTCTGGTTGCCAATTTCAATGCGATGTTTTCGACGTCCGTCGCGGTGAACATCCTGCTTCCGGTCGGCATCTCCTTTTACACCTTCACCCAGATCGCGTTCCTGGTCGATGCCTACCGCGGCAAGGTCGCGCACTATGCGCTGCCGCATTACGCGCTGTTCGTGACTTATTTTCCGCATCTGATTGCGGGGCCGATCCTGCACCACAGGGATATGATCCCGCAGTTTGAATCTTCCGACTCGAAGCGGCCGAACCCGCATCTGATCCTGTGCGGCCTGATCATTTTCGGGATCGGCCTGTTCAAGAAAACGGGGCTTGCCGACGGCATCCAGCCGCTGGTGGCGCTCGCCTTCAATCAGGCCGCGCCATCCTTCGACCAGGCCTGGATCGGCGCGCTGGCCTATACCTTCCAGCTTTATTTCGATTTCTCCGGCTATTCCGACATGGCGATCGGAATCTCGCTGATGTTCGGCATTTTCCTGCCGCTGAATTTCAACTCGCCCTACAAGGCGACGAGCATCATCGACTTCTGGCGCCGCTGGCACATGACCTTGTCGCAGTTCCTGCGCGACTATCTCTACATTCCGCTCGGCGGCAACCGCCACGGCTCGTTGCTGCGCTATGTGAACCTGATGATCACGATGCTGCTCGGCGGCCTCTGGCACGGCGCGGCCTGGACCTTTGTCGCCTGGGGCGCGTTGCATGGCCTGTACCTTTGCATCAACCATGCCTGGATCAATTATGGTCCGCCGATCCCCGAGCGATTGGCGCGTCCCGCCGGCATCTTCGCGTTTCTCCTGACGTTCCTTGCCGTCGTCGTGGCCTGGGTTTTCTTCCGGGCCGATAGCCTGGCGTCTGCGCTGTCGGTGCTGGCGCGAATGGCCGATCCCGGTCAGATCGTCTTCGGCCGCACCGAGATGGTCCAGGCGGCGCTGATCGTGATCTACGCCGCGATGGCCTGGTTCGCCCCGAACACGCAGACGATCATGGGCTACGACCACAAGAAACGGTCGGTCGGCGAAAATTTCAGCGCATGGCGGGCACGGCCGATCCTGCTTTATGGCGGAGCGGCGGCGTTCGCTTTCGGCGTTCTCGGTATCCAGCAACACAGCGAATTCATCTATTTTCGGTTCTGATGGAACAATCGATCAAAGACCTGCTTCGTTTTTTCGTTGCCAGCTTGCTCGTCATGCTGACAGCGGTGGTACTCAACTTTGTGGTCGATCCCTTGCAGCACTTCCGGCCGTCGCGGCATTTTACGGCGATGTATTCGCACGATAGCCGCCTTCAGAACGCCGGACTGATCAAGAGCCAGAAATTCGACACGCTGTTCATGGGAACGTCGCTCGCGATCCATTTTCGTCAGAGCGATCTCGACCGGATTCTCGGCGTGACATCGCTCAAGCTCGCCATGACCGGCTCAAGCTCGCGCGAACAAACATTCGTGCTCGCGGCGGCGATGGCGCAAAAGCCGAAACGGGTGATCTGGGAAGTGGACGACTGGATCTTTCACGATACGCCTGACATCGATGCGAACGTCCATCTTCCGGCGGACCTCTACCGCGGCAACGCCAGGGGTACAGCCTCCTATCTTTTCGATGGCGCGATGGCGCGGGAAGCCCTGTGGATTGCGGTGCAATCGATCCCGTCACTGGCGCCGATCGCCACGAGGCTGACGAGCGAAGCCATCTTCAAATTCCCGGTTTCTAGCGTCGACGACATCAATACCTTGCAACCCGGCGACGACGTGGGCGCGATCTATGATGCCAGAGCGGACGCTCGCCGCGTTCCGCTACATTACCGATCCGGTCCGCAGCAATTACCTCAAGGACGATACCGACTACGACATGAAAGTCCGCGTCTTCGAGCGCGATGCGATTGGTTTGATTAGCGCCAATCCCGATGTGACCTTCGATATCTATTTGCCGCCTTACTCGATCCTGCAATGGGTGGCGCTGCGCGATACCTCGCCCGAAACGCTGAAGAGCGTCTATGCCTTCTCGGCCTATTTCTGCCGGCGCCTGATGGATTTCCCGAATGTCCGGCTGTTCGATTTTCGTAGCGTTCGCGAAGTCACCCACAATCTGAATAATTATTCCGATGTGATCCACCATTCGCCCGATATCGACCTGAAAGTCCTCAACTGGCTCGCACGCGGGCAATACCGCGTCGATGCGTCGGCGCCTACGGCCTCCCTCGACCAGCTCAAGGCGCAGGTCGAGGCGTATCGGGTTGAGAGGGTTGAGCACTAATTCGCCGCGAACTCCTTCTCACCTCTCCCATGGGGAGAGGTCGGATCGCTCTTGCGATCCGGGTGAGGGGGTACGGTCTAACGATGGATCATAACCCCTCACCCCAACCCTCTCCCCACGGGAGAGGGAGCACACTTTCTTCGCGGCTACGGCGAAGCCTAATATCGTCACACGCTCAATTCCGCAACCGCGCGCCGGCATTGCCGCCGAGCACAGGAATCCGGTTGACGGCCAGCACCACCGCGAAAGTGATCAGAAGCATCGCAATGCCGAGCACGGAAATGGCGGCGAGGTCGCCGCTCTCGTTGAGATCGTAGATCAGGACGCTGATCACCTTGGTTTGCGAGGTGAACAGCACGATCGCCGCCGAGAGTTCGCGCATCACGCCGATGAAAATAAAACACCAGGTGGCGATGACGCCGGTGCGCAGCAGCGGCGCGGTGATCTGGCGCAGCGATTGCAGCCGGCTCGCGCCGAGAATACGGCTTGCTTCCTCCAGCTCCGGATGGACGGTGGCGAACGCCGCCTGCAATTGCTGATAGGCCGACGGCAGGTTGATGGTCAAAAACGCGACCAGCAGAATCCAGAGCGTGCCATAGAGCACGAAGGGCGGGCGGGTGTAGCTGAGGAACAGGCCGACGCCGAGCACGATGCCGGGAACGGCGACCGGCGCGGTCGCGAGAAAGCCGAGGATGCGGTGACCCGGGATCAGCTTGCGCGTCGTGACGTAGGCGACGACGAGCGCGAGCAGGGTGCCGAGTGTGGCGGTCGACGTGCCCAGGATCACGGTGTTCTTCAAGGCGAGCTGGGTCGACGACAATTCCGTGAATACGAACACGATGTTGTGCAGCGTGAACGTGGAAGGCGTCACCAGCGTCGTGGCGTTCGGCGAGAACGCCGCGTTGAACAACGCGAAATACGGCAGGAACACCGGATTGAGCAGCACGATGAGGCAGAAGGCGAGCGCGACCCAGCGCCACTTCTTCATCTCGACCTTGCGCGGCGCGCCATATTTGCCGCCGAGCACCGAGAAGCCGCGCCGTCCCAGCAGGAATTTCTGTCCCTGCAACAACAGAATGGTCAGGATCAGGAGTGGGATTGCGGCGGCAGCGGCGAGTTCGAGCTTGGGCGGGTACTGGAACAGGCTCCAGATTTTTGTCGTCATGACGTGGAAGCCCGCCGGCAGCGCCAGGATGGCGGGCGAGCCGAACAGGGTCATGGCCTGCAGGAATGCGATCAGCGCGCCGGCGACAAGGGCTGGAAGCGCGAGCGGGATCGTGATGCGACGCGCGGTGGTCCAGGCTCGCCCGCCGAGAATGGCGGAAGCGTCTTCGAGTTCGCCCGGCATGTTGTCGAGCGCGTTTGCGACCAGCACGAACACGAAGGGGAACGTATAGCAGGAAATCACGAAGATGATGCCGGTAAGCGTATAAATGTCGAACAGATGCTCATCGGACGCCGCTCCCGTCAGGAAGCGAAACAGCTGATTGAGCAGCCCGCTGTTCGGCGCGGCCAGCAATTCCCAGGCAATGGCGCCAAGAAACGGCGGCGTCACGAAGGAGGCGGTAACGAGCGCGCGGATGGTTTGCCGGCCGGGCATGTCGGTGCGCGACACCAGCCATCCCATCGGGGCGGCGACGACGCAGCAGATGATGGCCGAACTCGTTGCAATGATCGCGGTCGTCAGCAGCGGGTCCAGGAAATCGGGATCGGTGAATAGCGTAACGAAATTCTGCAACGTCAGATGACGGGCCTTGTCGGTGACGCTGTAGATCACGAGCCACGACAGCGGCAGCACGATCAAGACGATCATGATCGCCGCAAACAGCCACAGGACCGGCTTGGTCCAGTCGATCTTGACTCTGGGGGTGTCGATATTGCTGGCGATGGTCATGTGTTTTCAATCTCGATTTCTGCCGCGTCCGCTACTGCACTCCCTCCCCCGCTGAAAGGGGAGGGTCGGGGAGGGGGTCCGATGCGGCGATGTCGCCGCGAATAGATCCCCTCCCGTCGCTTCGCGCCGACCTCCCCTTTCTAAGGGGAGGTAAAGACTCCTCGCCACAAGGCGAGAACTAAACCCGAAACAGCCGCGCATAACGTGTCTTGATCTCGTCAGCCATTTTCTCGACGCCAGCCGCGTCCTCCTTCATCAGCTTGATGTCGGAGAGTTTGCGGCGGCCCGGCCTTCGGCGTCACTTGCGGGTGGGCCGAATATTGCGCGGTGAAATCGGTGAAGAACTGCTGGGTTTCGCGCGTATGCAGCCAGGCCTGAAACAGCCGCGCGGCATTCGGATGCGGCGCAGTGGCGAAAATGGCGGTCGGACCCGAGATGGTCGGCGTGCCCTCGGACGGATAGAGCGGTTCGACCGGCTGGCCGGCTTCCTTCAGCATCACGACATTATAGTCGTTGCCGTCGGCCATGACGGCGCGTTCGCCGAGCGCAAGCTTCTTCGGCGGGTCGGTCGACGACTGGACCTGCATCACGCGCTGCTTCGAAAGTTTTTCCAGATAATCCCAGCCGAGATCGCGAACGATCTGAAAGGTCGCGGTCATGATGGTGCCGCTGTAGGCCGGATGTCCCTTGACCATCTTGCCGGACCATTTCGGATCGAGCAGATCGGCGAAGCTTGTTGGCGCCTCAGCCGGTTTGACCAGATGGGTGTTGCAGGCGATCGACGACAGCCAGATCCGCGATGTCACAAACATGCCGTCGGCGTCGCGATATTCGCTCGGAAAATATTTCGCGACGTCCTCCGGGACGAAGGGCGCAAGCCAGCCGTTTCGCTTCCACGAGAGAACATGCGAGGCGTCGGCGGTGCTGATCACGTCCGCGGCGTGGATGTTGGATGAAAATTCCTGCCCGATCCGCTGAAACAGCCGCTCCGAGCCGGAGCGTTCGATCTGGATTTCAACGCCGGGATATTGCGCCTCGAAAGCCTTGCCGAGTTTTTCGCCGACCGGCAGGTCCATGGCGGAATAGAGCACGACCTTGCCTTCGCGCTTCGCCGCGTCGATCAGTTGCGGCGTGATCGCGACCGGTTCCGGGGCGGCCGCCTTGAGCGGGGATGCAAACAGCGAAAATCCGAACGCGGCCGATCCCTTGATCACCTCGCGCCTGGATGGTGTTCGCCGCTTCATCGCGTTCTCTTCTATCGGCTCAGCGCCCGGCAGCGCTCCGGCGGCAGCGTCAGCCACACTTCCGTGCCGGCCGGAATCGCGATTTGCGGCGAGGTGACCGCGCGCAGGTTTGTGCCGTCGGATGTCTCCAGCACGTAGTCGCGGTTGGCGCCGAGAAACACCTGGCGTGTCACGGTCGCCTTCACCGTGTTCTCGGCTCCTTGCGGGACACCCGCCGAAATCTGGATGTCGTGCTGGCGGATCGCGACCGCGGCGTCCTGATTGGCCGCAAGCTTCGCGCCTACCACGCGCAACGTCACGCCGGAAAACGCGATGTGGTTCCCGTCGCGGGCTGTGCCCTTGAGCACATTGCTGGAGCCGATGAAGCGCGCCACGAATTCCGATTGCGGCTGGTCATAGATGTCTTCCGGCGTGCCAAGCTGATCGATCTTGCCGCCGTTCATCACCGCGATGAGATCGGCGGTGGTCATCGCCTCGGACTGGTCGTGGGTGACATAGACGGTCGTATAGCGATACTGGTCGTGCAGCCTTCGAATTTCAAAGCGCATCTCTTCGCGCAAATTGGCGTCGAGGTTCGAGAGCGGTTCATCCAGCAGCAGCGTTTCCGGCTCGACGACGAGCGCGCGGGCCAGCGCCACGCGTTGCTGCTGGCCGCCCGACAGTTCGCCGGGATAACGCTCGGCCAGGATTTCGAGCTTGGTGGTTTGAAGAATCGCCTTGAGCTTCCTGGCGATGGCGTCGCGATCGAGCTTGCGCAGCCGCAGGCCGTAGACGATGTTCTCAGTGACCGTCATGTGCGGCCACAGCGCGTAGCTCTGGAAGATCATCGACATCTTGCGCTGCTCGGGCGGCAGCGTGCGGGCGGCCGACGACACCAGGCGGTCGCCGACACGGATTTCGCCGCCGCTCGGCTCGAGGAAGCCGGCGATCAGCCGCAGCGTCGTGGTCTTGCCGCATCCGGAGGGACCGAGAAGGCAGACCAACTGCCCGTGATCCATCCGCAACGAGACGTTATCGACGACCGTCACCGACCCAAATCGCTTGGTGAGGTCACGCAATTCAACCGACGCCAATCACTTCACTCCCTGCTTGCTCGTTCACGCATTCCATCGCGACCAGATCGCCGCCTGTGCCGGAAACCTGATTGTGCAAGCACGGTGACCGTGATTGCAGAACGCGCGTGCGCCGCTTATTTATCGCCAGATCAATATAAGCACGAATGCGGCCCGGGCGGAAAGGCTCGGAAAGCCGCGATTTCAGGCATCAGGCCGGGACGTTGTCGCCGAGCCAGCCGATCGCGGCCTCGACGCCGCCCTTGCCGTGGGGAATGCCGAGCGCGTGCAGCGCGACCTCGATGACGCCAAGCGTGCCCAGCATCATCGGCGCGTTGACGTGGCCCATATGAGCGATCCGGAACGCCTGGCCGGTCAATTCGCCGATCCCGACCCCCAGCACCACGCCGCATTTCTCCTTGCAGTAGCGCTGAAGCGCGGCGGGGTCGTGGCTGTCGGCCATCAAGACGGTGGTGACGGTATTTGAGCGCTCCGGCGCCTCGGCGACATTGAAGCCGAGCACCTGACCTTCGGCCCAGACCGACACGGCGCAACGTACCGCTTCGGCCAACAACCGGTGACGCAGGAAGACGTTTTCAAGGCCTTCCGCGTCGATCATGTCGATGGCCTGACGGAGCGCGAACAGCAAGTGAATGGGGGCGGTGCCGCCATACTTCCGGTAGTGCTCGGTGCCCTCGCGTTCGGTCCAGTCCCAATAGGGCGTTCGCAGGTTCGCCTTCTTGTGAATCGCCTGGGCACGGTCGTTGACGGCGCAAAAGCTCAGGCCGGGCGGTGTCATCAGGCCTTTCTGCGAGCCGGACATCGCCACATCGATCCCCCAGGCATCCATCTCGAACGGCATGCAGCCGAGCGAAGCCACCGCGTCCACGAGATATAGCGCGGGGTGACCGGTCGATTTGATCGCCTTGCCGATCGCTTCGATGTCGTTGCAGGCGCCGGAGGCGGTGTCGATCTGGACCACCAAAATCGCCTTGATCTTGTGGTCCTTGTCCTGCCGCAGTCGCGCCTCGACCTCGGCCGGTCGAACGGCGCGGCGCCAGTCGCCCTTGAGCACCTCGACATCGGCGCCCATCGCGGCTGCCGCGTTACCCCAGCCGACCGCGAACCGGCCGCTTTCCAGCACCAGCACCTTGTCGCCGCGCGAGAGCACGTTGCTGAGCACGGCTTCCCACGCGCCATGGCCGTTGGCGATGTAGATGTAGGATTTGCCCTTGGTGGCGAACAGCCTGGAGAGGTCGCGCAGCAGGCCATCCGACAGCTGCACCATTTCCTCGGAATAGATGTCGAGCGCCGGACGGTGCATTGCCCGCAGCACTTCGTCGGGCATGGTGGTGGGTCCGGGGATCGCCAGGAATTCCCGGCCCGCGCGAACGGACATTTTTGATTCCCTCTCAAGATTTGCCGGAGCAAGGGATGCAGGGGAATGGCGGGAAATTCAAGCAGGGGCGGGATGATATTAGAGTGAGGCTGTCATGCGGGGGCTAGTGGTCCGATTCTAGCATTCGCATTCCTTCTCAGCGGGCACCTTTGCGAATGCTAGAATCGAAGGACCACTAGCAAATATAAGTTTCTAGTGGAGTTCAGGATTTGACATTCGCTTTCCGATTTTGCGGCTAGGCGGGTAGCGAATGTCAAATCCACTCCACTGGAGCGTTTTCGAGCGAAGTGGAAGCCGGTTCGCGTGAAGAAAACACGTCAAAACAAAAATTTAGAGCCTCGGTCTTGATTTAATCAAAGCCGGATGGGCTCCAGGCTATTTTGGCAGCGCATTGGCAACAGCGTGCCAGATCTGGTCCTTGATCTCGGTGGCAAGCGGACTTGGAATGATCTCCGCCGGCGTTGTCCGTTTTTGGCACGCCACGACCAGCCGCAAGATCCAGACCTCGCCGTCGGTGTAATAGGAATCGCCGCCGCCGTTTCGTCCGTCGAGCGTGACGCCGATGCCGGTCACCTGATATTTGGCGTCGACCATCCGGGCCTGCTCAAGATCCGAGGCGAGCAGGCGCCGCTCGGCGTCGATGTCGGCGGAGATGTGGTGGGTGATGGCGCCGGTGTAGTGGCTGATACCCACGCCGCGATCGAAAGTGGCATCGCCAAGCCAGACCGGACGGTTTTCCTGGCCATGATCCAGCACTTTCCAGAACCGCACGTGATGGCGGCGATCGGCGCTCGCGCCGGCCGGCTTCTCGAACGCGAAGTCTTCGCGGCGGCCGAGATAGAACAGCGGACTGACGGGCGCGTCGTGGTACGGCCGGTCCAGCAGCACGCTGCCGGCAATCTCGATCGAAGACCGAAGGGTCACGGGATCGGCCGGGTACCAACCGGCCGCCCGCATCGCGCAGAGCACGTCGAGCTTGTCGCCGATCAAGCCGACATTGATGGGATCGCCGGGAATGCCCTGCGCGGTGCGCGTCACCATTGGCAGGTCGGCAAGGCGGCGTTGATGTTCGTAATGATCCCACAAGGCAGGCAGCGCCAGATAGGCCAGCGCCGCGTAGGCCAGCACCACGCCAAGCGCGACGAGCAGGAACTGCTCCAGCCGTGAATGCGGATGGCGGGACGGCAGGAAAAGCTCTGCTGGATCGTCAGCCAATATGTCGTGCTCTTACATCTGCAAATTCATCTGCGAGACCGGCGCAGTTTGGGCGAGGGGCTCATGGTTCGAGACGCGCGAAGACGCGCTCCTCACCATGGTGGCTGAGACCTCATCCTGAGCAGCACTCCGTCAGGAGCGCGTCTCGAAGGATGCAGCCAGCCCGTTATCGTCGCGTCTCGCGGCAGCCCGCGGCTTCGGCCTCCTCGACCGAACAGAACCAGCGCGTGCCCTTGCTGATCTTCATCTCGATCCGGGCGTACCAGCGGCTGGTCGGCTTGTGATAGATGCACTCGCCGGCGTGGTTGACGTTGCCCTTGATGGTGCAATCCGGCGAGGGCGCGACCGGTCCGGAGGCCGAAGCCAGCAGGATGGCATGGGCGCTCTCCGGCGGCTTGGTGGCGCCAAGGATGGTGGTCTTCTTGTTGCGGACTCGCCAATCCCACGGCGCGATGAACGCGCCCTGCCACATGCCGGCCCTGGCTTCGCGCGCGGCCTTCTCGTCGGCGTCGTAGTCGTGCGAGACGCGCGGATAGGACAGCGCCCATCCGTTTCGCACCATCCATTTCTGGATGTCCTCGCCGTCGACGTCGCATCGCGCCGTCACCCGGCCGCGGCGGTCGGCGGCCGAACCTGGATGGCAGGTCCAGGTCTCGCCATCGGTATGCTTGATGAGTTCGTCGCGGGCGGCGACGCCGCAGGTCCAGCGTTCGCCCTTGCTGTTGAGGCACAGCTGATCGACCGAGGGCGCGTCGATGCCGCCGAGACGAATTCGGCTGGTTCCGATCACGACCGCGTCGCCTTCGCGGACCTTGGCGGTGCCGGTGATGTCGGCGGCCTGCACCGCCGCGGGCAGGCCCAGCATCGTCATCGCAAACAGGAACTTCAGGCGCATCTGAAAAGGCCCATGCAAAATGAAAAATCACGATGGCTGTGGATTGTGATGCGGATTTGGCCGGGACACCAGCGTATTTGTACAGCTACGTGGCGGAGGTTGTTCCAGTTTCGAAATTCCTACCGCGCGAGCGCCGCGCGCGCCAGCGACAGGCCCATCAGCACAAAGGCGGAAGTCGCCTCAGGCCCGCCGACGAGAATGCGCGTCGGCGTTTTCATCTTGTTCCATTCATAGGCCTTGAACGGTCCATGCCGGCCGCCTTCGCCGAGATGATTGACGATGCAGCGTAAGGCCGGCGTGAAGGTTGAAACCTCCGCGCCCAGGTGCCCGAGCGCAATCAGCGCCAGCGCGGCATCGAACGGGTTCATCTCGTTGGCGATCAGGACATCCCGCACATAGGACAGCACGCGTTCGCGGATGAAATCGAATGCGCCGTCAGGGTCGATCGCCCGCCGCGCCTCCGTCGGCAGCGCCATGAAAGCCGCGTAGCAGCGGCCGAAATAGGCGCAATAAAGCTCCGGCAGATAATAGATGTGCGAGCGCGGTTCGGCGAAGGCGCCGCTGGCGGCAAGGCTTCTCTGGAACTTGACGATGCCGCGCAACAGATCGAGCCGCTGCGGCGTCTCCAGGATCTTCCAGCGCGCGAGATTGCGAAAGCTCACCTCTAGCACATCGAGATTGAGCGTGGGATCGAGGTCGTTGCCGTAGGGGCGGTCGCCGCTGATGTTGTCGATCCAGGTGACGATGCCGCCGTCGTAATCGATGTTATCGTTGATCGGCACCGTGACCTTGGGCGCGTTGGCGCCGGCCTTGACCTGATAGCCAGCGTAGAAATCAGGCAGCGGTTGATCGAGCATGGCATCGGTGGAGCCCGCTTGCGTCGCGGCGGAGAACGAGCAGGCCGTGGTGTCGCAGTCCGGCACGTAGATGCCGAAGCCGAGGTTCTCCTTGATCCCGGCGAAGAAGCGCGAAAAGCGCGGATGCGGGTGAGGTGCGATCGCGGTGACGACATCGAAAGCGCGTCCGTCCGTGCCGCGCACCCGTTCGCGGCTTGGGCCGAGACAGAAGTCGGCCATCGCGGCAATCGCGCGCCGCGCCGCGCCGGCCTCGTCAGTCGAGGCAAGCCCGGTCTCGAGAAAACTCAGCAGCGACTCGATATAGAACGCATCGTAATAGGCCGAGCGATGGCGGATCTGAATCGGCTGCCACATCGGCTCGGCGATGCCTTTCCAGGGCGGACTGATCAGCCCGCGGGCCGGCGAGCGCGCGATGAAGACGCGCGCCAGGTTGAACAATAGCGTCGAGTTCTTGTAGCCGCGGGCGTCGAGGCCTGTCAGCGCCATCAGGAATTCGCGGCCGCGCATATCAGCGTCGCCGATCAGGTTGAAGGCGGCATAGGCCGGGATGAAGCCGTTCCTGCCGAACGACCGCAGCAGGTGCGCGCCGCAGGCGCGGATCACGCGTTCGATGTCGGAGAGTTCTGGTGGCGATGTTTCCACCCCTGAGAGCGGCTGTGGCCGGGGATGCTGCAACTCGATCGTATCGAGCAGGTGAGCGACCGGCTGGCCGATCGCGGCCCAGTCCGGCGCGCTCGTCGTCGCGCGCCCGCACCAACGCCTCGCGCAACGCGGCGAGCCTTGCGCCGTCGTTCAGTTCGGTGAGCCCGCTCCGGCGCAACAGCGGCCGCAAGGCCGGATTGCCAAGCGCGGTCCGGTAGAATTTCGCGAGATGCGCGTCGCCGCCGGCGTCCTTGAGCAGCAGCGGATCGCAGACATCGTAGAGCGACGGCCCGTCCTTTCGGGCCGTCAGTGCGCGGCAGGCGGCTCCAGCGAGGTCATGAAACGCCATCGAATTTTCTTTTCCCCACGCGACCTGACGCTTGCCGATTCAGCCCGGCTGGCCTGCGGCAAATTCACTCCCGCAAGCCGAGCCCTTCCCCAGGTAATCCAGCAATGGCACGAAAGATGCAGCAATTTCAAGGAAATGGGCCCCCAACGGACGGGCCTATATATAAAGACTCGCGTGATCGGCATCACGGAACCGTCCCGCCCCGGGAACCCTTGTTAACGGACAAATAAGGTTGCGGGGAGGTTGCCCGCTGGGTTAAGGATTTGTTTGTTGCGGCGCCGCAAATTGAGCATAATTCGACGTCAAACGGCCCCCATCCCAAGAAACCGATCAAGTATCTGGCGCGACTAACAAGGCGCGCGATGGACAGTGATTGCGGATGAAACCTGTGATGAATTTCTTTGGCCAGTGCTTTGGCCTTGGCCTCTCCCGCCGCTCGCTCGCCATCGCGGCGGTGCTGGCCGGCACGGTGTCGCTGGCCATCGGCGCCCATGCGGCGCTGAACAAGCGGGCGCTCGATGCCGCCAAGGTCGTCACCGTCGAGCCGGTAGACAGCTCCATCAAGCGGCCGTCCCGGCTCGCGCTCGTCATCGGCAACGGCCATTATCCCGACGCCAACGCGCCTCTCGCCCAGCCGATCAACGACGCCCGCGCCTTGACCGGCGTGCTGCGTCACGAGGGCTTCGATGTCGATGTCATCGAAGACGCCAGCCATGACGACATGGTCCGCGCCATCGCCCGCCTGAAGTCGAAGGTGCGGGCGGATTCGGTGGTGATGCTGTTCTTCGGCGGCTACGGCATCCAGGTCGGCCGCGAGAGCTACATGATCCCGGTCGATGCCACGATCTGGAAGGAGACCGACGTGCGCCGCGACGGCGTCAGCGTCGAGGCCGTGCTGGACGCGGTCAAGGAATTCGGCGCCTGCGCCAAGGTCGTGGTGCTCGACGCCTCGCGCCGCAATCCTTACGAGCGCCGCTTCCGCACCTTCTCCCATGGTCTGGCGCCGATCTTCGTGCCCGACAATGCGCTGATCCTGACCTCGGCCTCGCCCGGCGCGGTGGCCGATGATTCCACCGGCGCGAATTCGGTGCTGGTCACCGAACTGCTCAGCCATATCAACACGCCGAGAGCCGATCAGGCCCGCGCGGCGGAAACCATCTTCAACCAGACCCGCGTGGCGATCTCGCGCGCCTCCGACGGCGCCCAGGTGCCCTCGGTCTCTTCCTCGCTGATGGAAGACGTCAGCTTCAACGCCAAGGCGGGAAGCTGAGCTCCCTTTCGATCTCGGATCGTCTCGCGCCGTGTATTCGGTGCCACCTCTCCCCTTGTGGGAGAGGTCGAAGCGCATCGAAGATGCGATTCGGGTGAGGGGTTACGCTCTATCGAGGGACCTGGACCCCTCACCCGGAGACTTCGCTGCGCTTCGTCTCCGACCTCTCCCACAAGGGGAGAGGTGAACCGAGCCCGCCTGCCGAGCGATTCAAGCAAAAATCAAATCGCCGCCCTACCTTGCCTCCGCCTCCGCCGTCACCGGCCGCACGGGATCGCCCTCGCGGAGCAGCGCGCCGGCCCGCGCCACCACGATGTCGCCTTCGGCAAGTCCCTCGCGGATTTCGATCTGGCCGCCCGACATCAGGCCTGTTTCCACCCGCTTGGTCTCGACCCGCGCGCGCCGCACCACCTGCACCACCGTGCCGGCCGAGCCATAGAGCACGGCGGTGAGCGGCACCGACACGCCGCAGCTCTGGCCGGTCTTGATCATCGCGCGGCCACTTGAATTGACGAACAGCCTGCGGTTGGTGGTGACGCCGATGAACACCTGGCCGAGCTGGGTGTTCGGTTCGATGGTGGAGGCGACGCGGCGCACCTTGCCCTCGACCTCGCCCGCACCGACGATGCGGATTTTCGCCGGCTGGTTCACGGCAAGCTTCGGCAGATCCTCCGTCGGCACCATCGCGACCAGGTCGAACTCGCTGCGCGCGATGATCGTGAACAGCGCCTCGCCGCGCGGCGAGGCCACCGCGCCGATCGTGGCGGTCGAACTCAGCACCAGCCCCGCGACCGGCGCCGTGACCAGCGTCGTGCCGCCTTCGGGCAGCGCGAGGCGGGCGAGATTTTGCCCGGCCGCGACCGTCTCGCCGGGGTCGATCAGGATCTCCGCGACCTTCAGGCCCGGCCGCTCGGAGCGCACCATCGTCTCCTCGCGCGGAACGATGATGCCGAACGACTCGACCAGATTGGGAAAGCAGGATTTCGAAGCCTTCAGCACCGTCACCGCCGCGCCTTGCGGGGCGTCCTTCGGCGCGCGGGATTGTCCGCGGCGAGGGCGGGGGAGGCGAGCAGGAGGAGGGCGGCCGCGAGGGCGAGCAGGTTGCGATAAGGGGCGTTACGCACTGGCGGTCCCATTTGGTTAACGGGTTCACGAGTATCAGAACGTGGTTGGGGCGCCAATCGGTTACGGGCTTCCGATGCCCCGCGAATTCGCGCGAGGCTGCCGGGACTTCTCGATGAGTTGACTGATACGCTGGTCGCTGATAGATATCATTGGTATCTACCAATTCTCAGGAGGCGGACCATGAATGCAACCGCCAAATTGTTCATGCATGGCCGCAGCCAGGCCGTGCGCCTGCCCAAGGAATTCCGCTTCGAGGGCACGGAAGTGCGGGTCAGCAAGGTCGGCGACAAGGTCATTCTCGAGCCGATCAAGAAGCAGCCTTTCGATATCGAGGCGTGGTTCGCGCGTCTCGACGAACTCGGCGGACGCGACTTCCTTCCCGAAGGCATTCCTGACGAGCCGCCGGCCGAACCCGATCCCCGGGTCTTCTTCGACGAATGATCTGCCTCGACACCAACATTGCGATCTATGTCATCAACCGCCGCGTTCCCGCGGTGCGGTTTCGTCTTGCCGAACAACTGCGGCTCGGAACGGAAATCGGATTTTCCGTGATCGCCCTGTTTGAACTGCGCTATGGCCATGCGCGCAGCGACAGGCGAGTGGAATCCGATCGTCTGCTGGCCGAGTTTGTCGCGCCGGGCATCGTGCTGCTTCCATTCGATGAGGAAGACGCCGCGCATGCCGGCGACATCCGCGCCGAACTCGAACGCAAGGGCATGCCGATCGGCCACTATGATTATCTCATCGCAGCCCAGGCCCGCCGCCGCGGCGCCACGCTGGTGACGGCGAATGCTCGCGAGTTCGCGCGCGTGCCGGGTTTGCTGGTGGCGGACTGGATGGCGTGATGGATGTGGCGCTGACGGCGAATAAAGACGATGCGGCCGCGACGGTCTCGCCGGGGTCGGGTGGTCGCATCTGCGTCAAGGTTATCAATCACTTTGGCGACGAGGTGCAGAAGATATTTTCCGTCTAGCTTTCGGGCCATTCGCGGGCATCTATGCTTATGACGCAAAGCGGCCCGAAGGACAAAGAGGAACTGATCATGCCCCTGACGAGAAGCTTTCGCGAGACGGTGCAGGCGCGGGCTCGACGCGACATCAAATTCCGCCAGGCATTACTCGGCGAGGCGATGCAGGCGATGCTCGATGGCGATCTGGAAGAGGGTCGCGCTGCCTTGCGATCGTGCATCAACGCCACGGTCGGTTTTGAAAAGCTCGGCACAGCACTTGGCCGATCACCCAAGAGCCTGATGCGCATGTTTGGGTCATCGGGCAATCCCACCGCGGAAAATCTCCTAGCCGTCATCGGCGTATTGCAGGCGAAGACCGGTGTTCGCTTGCAAGTGCGCGCCGTTTCGCGACGCGGCTTGACGGGGAGAACCGGCGTTCCGCGCCGTGGAATTCCTTGCCCTCGTCACCAAGCGCCGGACTTTGCGTTTGCGCCAAAAAAGCAAATTCCCGTGCCAATCTGATTTGAGCTCCTGTCCAGCCCCCTCGCAAAAAATATTCCGCTTTCACCGTCGGGCAAATCATCTCTACAAGCTCGCCCGTCCCGCCTCACATGAGGGGCGTTTCGCGATCGTCACGGACGTTGGGTGCGGGATGCGGTGGACGCTTTGGCGGCGCAAGACGAGCGCAGCCAAAGCGGACGGCGAAGTCGTGTGGTCCT
The DNA here is from genome assembly GCA_963706265.1 of uncultured Alphaproteobacteria bacterium. Taxonomy (GTDB): domain Bacteria; phylum Pseudomonadota; class Alphaproteobacteria; order Rhizobiales; family Xanthobacteraceae; genus Bradyrhizobium. Next base: position 806,620 of record CAVPLO010000001.1, read on the forward strand.
GACATCTCGACGCTGATGTCAACTCGCGACAATGCTTTGCATTGCGCGGGGATGGTGGCAAGAAAGCCCGATCGCCAGGGAGATCACGAAGGAAACCGTTAAAACCATTCGCGTGCGGGAATGCCGGGTTTTCCGGCGCGACCGTGGTGACTAACTCGTGTGGTTTTTTACTTTTCCGCACGAGGCTGCGGGTGCAACGGGCACCCGGCATTCCCCACGCCCTCTTTTTTTCCGAGGGCTTCAGATTTTAGCACAGTCCGGACGTGAATTGCGTCGCGGAGTGCGCGGGCGTGTGTCTGCAACGTTGGCTGCTTGAAAAGTTTGGATTGGCTCCGCGGAGAACCTTGTTATGGATCCACATTGGCGGTGGGCTCCCTCTCCCACAAGGGGAGAGGTGAAGAGCGCGCTATGCGCGCTACTGCTTCATCACGTCTTGCCGCCGCGCGCGGAGTTGGTCGACCGATCACCGACCCAAAAACTGCTTCAACAGGTTGTTGAGCTGCCGGGTGCCTTGCTGGCGCGAGGGATCGTTCGGTCCCGGTGCCGAAGGATTATCCGGCGAAGGTTCGTCAGGCGAGGCATTGGGCTGATTGCCGCGGCTGCGCGCGGCGTTCAGTCCCTGTTGAATCAGGTTGCCCAGGGTCTCGCCGAGCGAGTTACCGCCGGTGGCATTGCCCGAATCGCCGCCAGTAACATCAGGGTAGATGCGTGGGCTCGCCCATGGTCCGTCGATCTTCACGGGGATGCCAAAGGCCACGGGGTCGGAGCTGCGGCCCTGGCCTTCGGTGGTCATCACCAGTTTCGGCTCGACCCGCAGCGCCAGCGTTTGCGCGCCGAGATCGATCGTGCCGCCGCCGGTCATCTTCACCAGCGGCCCGACCAGATCGAGATCGGTGGTCGTCGCCTGGCCCTTGTCGATGCGGAACGAGGCCGACAACTGGCTCAGGTCGGTCGTCTGTTCCTGGCTCTCCTGCCAGCCGGAAAGCGTGCTGGATGCCAGCGAGCGGATCATCTGCGCGACGTTGAGGCCTCTGATGGCGCCGTCCTGGAAATTCGCGGTTACGCTGCCGGCAAGGTTCGACATGATCACCTGCTGGCTTTGACCGCTGGAGCGGACGTCGATTTTGGCATCCAGCTTGCCGTCGAGCTTGTCGAAGGAGGCCGCACTGCTCAGCAACGGCAGCGCGCGGACGCTCGTGAGGTCGCAGCGAAGCGCATAAACCGGCGTGTCGCGCGATACGTCGATATCGATGCTGCCGTTGGCCTGGCCGCCATAGGCCCCGAGCTTCGAGAAGCTGCCCTTGAGCTGGCCGCTTGCGAGCGACGCCTCGATCGCAACGGGAGCAAAATGCGCAGCTCCGATGTTCAGTTCGGCCGCCGACAATCGAAGCTGCGCATCGACATAGTTGAGCCCGACAAGATCGATGGCAGTCGTTGCTCCAGGCGCGTGCGGCGGCGTCCTGCGGTGCGGCTTGCGCCGGGGTGGCCGCGAGGTCGAGCCGCCGGAAGTCGAGGTCGAGTTTGACCAGCGGCTTGCTCGCGAAGTCGACCGAGGCCCAGCCGTCGAACGCGCCGTCGCCGCTCGAGCCCGAGATGCCGTTGATCATGACGACCGTGCCGTTGATCCGCACCTCGGCCTTGCTCGACAGCGGCGTCCGCAACAGGCCGGGCGCGTCGAGCGAGAGTTCCACGGGAATGTTCTGGCGCGCCATTGGCGGGTTGGGCATCGAGGCCTTGACGTCGAACGTAAGCGGATGGCCGCCGGCATGCGCGTTGCCCTTGAGGCTGAGGCCGCGGTCCGCGCCGATGGTCGCGCGGGCGCTGATCCCCTCGATGCGGCGTTCCACGCCGTCATGTGTGTTGAAAAACCTCACCACGCCGTCGTTGACGGTGACGCGTTCGATCGCCGGCGTGTTCGAAGCATTGTCCGGGGATGCGTTTGGCGGGGAGGAGGTTGTCTTCGCCGCGGGCCGCCGCTCACGGTGCAGCGGGACGCTGATCTCAGGATGATTGATCACAAGCTCGGTGATGTCAGGATGGCCCGACCACAGGCTCGCAAGCGTGAGGTCGGCCTGAATGCTGCCGGCGGCAAGGCGGCTGCCGGCGTCGCGGTCGTTCGGCCGTTCCAGTGTCACGTCGCTCATCGTGACGTTGAGCGACGGCCACAGCCCGAGACCTTGGTCGATCCCGCCACCATCAGATGGTAGCCGGTTTCGCGCTCGACCCGGTCCTGGATCGTCGACGTCAGGAAGCCCGAGGGGATTCCGACGATCAAGAGCAATGCCGCGATCACGACGATCGCTGCGATGGCGCTGGCTGCGATTTTCAAGGCTCTCATGTCGCTCTTCCAGACCGGAAGGTAGTGGCAAAGCCGCCAAAAATAACCCGCGGGTGCTGTAAAGATATGTGACTTATGACACAGTTCCGTTCGATTGACCCCTCGGTTGCCGCGAGGAACGGCCGTGACCAAGGCCTTGCGATGAGCAAACAGACCGAATTTGCGGCTATTTTGAAGATCAATCCGATGTTTGCGGATATTGGCGCCGATGAATTGCAGCGGCTTTCGGCGTTTTGCCATATCAGGCATCTCGATGCCGGCGAGATGTTGTTTCAAAAGGGCGACCCTGGCGATGCGCTGTTCGCCGTCCGCCGCGGCCAGATCCGGATCGAGACCGGCGCCTCCGATGGCGGCCGGCTGACGCTGAATTTTCTCGCGCCCGGCGATCTCTTCGGCGAGGTCGCGGTGCTCGACGGACAGAGCCGCACGGCGGATGCGGCCGCGGGCGAGCCGACCGAATTGTTCGTGCTGCGGCGGGACGATTTTTTGGGCTTCCTCGAGCGCGAGCCGAAGGTGGCGGTCAAGCTGATCATGCTGCTGTGCCGGCGCATTCGCTGGATGAGCGAGCGGACCGAGGAATCGGTCTTGCAACCGCTGCCGGTTCGTCTGGCGCGACGGCTCTGCGCGCTGGCATCCGATTTCGGGCCGGAGGTGCATATTTCGCAGGAACAGCTCGGCATCTTCGTCGGCGCCGCCCGCGAGAGCGTCAACCGTCAGCTACAGCTCTGGCGCAAGGACGGCATTCTGGACCTGCAGCGCGGGCGCATCCTGCTGCACAACATGAAAAAACTGACGGCGGTGGCGCGGAACGAGTAGCCAATGGTCTTTTCCGATTACTCCGCCGCCGGCGAATGCACGATGCTGGGCGGCGGCTTGCGCCCTCCGGGTTGGTCGTCGTCGGCCTTGTTCGCGGTGATCAGTCGCCGGCTGAATCGCCAGATCAAGTTGCCGATATCGTCCATCACCATGAACATCGCCGGCACAAACACCAGCGACAGGATGGTCGAAAATACCAGGCCGCCGATCACGGCCAGCGCCATCGGCGAGCGGAATTCGCCGCCGGCGCCAAACGCCAGCGCGGAAGGCATCATGCCGGCGGCCATCGCGATCGTGGTCATCACGATGGGACGGGCGCGTTTCATGCCGGCATCGATGATCGCGTATTCGCGCGTCTTGCCCTCGCGCATGGACTCGACGGCAAATTCCACCAGCATGATGGCGTTCTTGGTGACAATGCCCATCAGCATCAGGATTCCGATCCACACCGGCGTGGTGAGCTGTTTGCCGGTCACGAGCAGAGCCGCGATGGCGCCGCCGATCGACAGCGGCAGCGAGAAGAGAATCGTGATCGGTTGCAGGAAGGTGCCGAACAGCAGCACCAGCACCGCATAGACCATCATCAGGCCCGCGGTGATGGCGGTGGCAAAGCCGGCGGACAATTCGTTGAGACTTTCTGCGTCGCCGGAGGGATTGACTTTCACCCCCTTGGGCAGGCTTTTCATGACCGGCAGCTCGTAAATCTTCTTGGTCGCGTCACCCAGCGCGGCGGTGCCGACGAGATCGGCGGCCACGGTTGCCTGTCGCTCGCGATCGTACCGATTGATGCTGGTCGGCCCCTGGTCGAGCTTGATGTCGGCCACCACCGACAACGGCACGCCGCCGCGCCCACCGCCGAGCGGCACCCGTAGCTGTTCGAGCGTCTGCAAGTCGCCCCGCGCGGTGTCCTCGAGCTGTACCCGGATCGGCACCTGCCGGCCACCGGTATCGAACTTGGCCAATGCCGGGCCGACGTCGCCGATGGTCGCGACGCGAATGGTTTCCGACAGGCTGTCGGTGGAAACCCCGAGCCGGGCGGCCAGATCGGCGCGCGGCTGGATGCGAAGCTCCGGCCGGTCGAGCGAGGTTTCGGAGATCACGTTGGCGATCAGCGGAATCCGCTTCATCTGGTTGCCGAGTTCGCTGGCAACGTTGCTGACGATGTTGCTGTCCGCGCCGGTAACAACCAGCGAGATCGCGCGCAGCCCGTTTTCGTCGAGGAACCAGAACCGGATATCGGGGACGTTCTGGAGTTCCCTGCCGATCGAAAGCTCAAGCTCGCGCTGGGTGATCTTGCGCTCGGTCTTCGGCGTGTAGTTGATGATCAGCGCTGCGCGGCGGACCTCGAACGTTCCGGGCGGCACCCGGCCGCCATCGACGAACACACTTCTCACCTCCGGCCGCTTGCGCAGCCGCGCGACGATCTGTTCGGTGACTTTCTCGGTGTAAGAAAGCTGCGAGCCTGGCGGCAGCTCCATCGCGAGCAACGAGCGCGCGGTGTCCTGTGCGGGCAGGAAGCCTTGCGGCAACAGCGTGATGCTCCAGATCGAGGCGGCGAAGATGCCGAAGCCGATCAAGACCGTAATGAGGTAGTGCTTGACCGACCATGTCACGAGCCTGGTGTAGGTTTGCAGCACGCGGCCGGGCGGCGGATCGTCATGTGGATGATCCTTGAGGAAATAGGCGGCCAGCACCGGTGTAACGAAACGTGCGGCGAGCAGCGAGAAGAACACCTGCACCGAAACGGTGATGCCGAACTGCTTGAAAAACTGCCCGGCGATGCCCGACATGAAACTCGCCGGCGCAAAAATCGCGATGATCGTCAGCGAGATTGCAATCACGGCAAGGCCGATCTCGTCGGCGGCCTCAAGCGCGGCGCGGTAGGGCGATTTGCCCATCCGCATGTGGCGCACGATGTTCTCGATCTCGACGATGGCGTCATCGACGAGAATGCCCGTCGACAGCGTGATGGCGAGGAAGCTGACGAGGTTGAGCGAAAAGCCGAGAATGTCCATCGCCCAGAACGCCGGGAAGATCGACAACGGCAACGAGATCGCCGCGATGATGGTGGCGCGGATGTCGCGCAAGAACAAAAGCACGATGATCACGGCCAGGATAGCACCTTCGAACAGCGTCGAGATCGCCGCCTCGTAGTTTCCCTTGGTGAACCCGACCGACGTATCGATCAGCTTGAGGTCGACTTCGGGGTGGGCAATTTTCAGCGCATCGATACGCTTCTGCACGGCGGCGGCAACCACCACGTCGCTGGCGCCCTTGGAACGCTTGATGCCGAGCGCCACAACCGGTTCGCCGTTGAAGCGCGCAAATGTCCGGCGGTCGGCGATGGTGTCGGTGACGGTGCCGAGATCGTCGAGTCGGACTTCCCCGCCGCTCGGCAGGCTAATCATGGTTCCGGCGAGTTCGTTGAGGGTCTTGGCGCCGGCGAGCGTCCGGATGGCCTGATCGTTCTTGCCGATTTCGGCCCGTCCGCCGGCGAGATCGACGTTGGTGCCACGCAGGCGGTGAGAGACATCGACCGCGGTCAGCCCGGCGGCTTGCAGGCGATCCGGATCGAGCGAGACGAGAATCTCGCGCTCGACGCCGCCGATGCGTTCGACCTGGGCGACGTTGCGCACGCCTTGCAGCGCGCGTTTGACCACGTCGTCTACGAAATAGGACAGTTGCTCCGGCGTCTTGCCGGGCGAGATCGCCGCATAAGTGACGATCGGCAGTCCGATGACGTCAACGCGCTGGATCAACGGCTCGTTGACGTTTTGCGGGAGGTTGGCGCGCACGCGCGTGACGGCGTCCTTGACGTCGTTCAACGCGCGGTCGGTATTGGTCTCCAGTGCGAACTGGATCGTCGTCACCGACAGACCGTCGGTGATCGAAGACGAAATGTGCCGCACGCCTTCGACGCCGGACACGCCGTCTTCGATGGTCTTGGTGACTTGCGATTCAAGTTCGGCGGGTGCCGCGCCGAACTGCGAAACCGCTACCGAAATCACGGGAATATCGGCGCTCGGCAGCCGGGTTACCGCCAGCTTGGTGAAGCTGACCCAGCCCAGTACCAGCAGGATGATCGAAAAAACGACGGATGGAAGCGGATGGCGGATCGACCATGCTGAGATGTTGAGTGCCATCAGCGTACCTGCGTCCGATCGAGTGCGTCAGCGAACACCGTTTTGATCCGGTCGCCGTCATGCAGCGAGGAGCCGGCGTCGGCGACGACGATTTCGCCGACATCGAGACCCTCCAGGATTTCCGTCGATGTATCGGATACGAGTCCGACCCGGACCTTCCGGGTTTCAACAGTGTTGCCTTTGACCACCTGAACGGTGAGATGGTCAATGGCGGTGCGCGGGATCGCCACGCCGCAACTGCGCTTGGCGTCGATGCTGGCCTGAACGAACATGCCGATCTTGATCGCGGGATTGCCGCTCAGCGTGATCCGGACATGACCAAGCTGGGTTTTGCGATCGATCTGCGGCAATACCAGCCGTACGCGTCCGACAATATCAGGGCCGTTATCGCGGCTGATCCGCGCGGTGGCGCCCGGGCTGAGCTTCATCATGTGGACCGCGGGCACTTCGGCGTCGATGTCGACCTCGTTGTTGACGGCTATGCGGAACATCGGTCCGGCCTGCGGCGAGGCCGGGGCGCCTGCAATGGTGTTGACCTGGGTGACGAGGCCAGCGGCTGGGGCGCGCAGCGAGATTGAAGAGCGCGTCGAATTGTTCGCAGGCGGCGGCGGGATGAGCCGTGCCAATTCCTGGTTATCGGCGACCATCTCGCCCTCGCGGACAAGCACCTCGGCGACCTTCGAGCCCTCCTGATCGGCGGAGGCCACCGCTTCGCGGCGCGGCACCGCAAATCCGGTCACCCGCACCAGATCCGAGAAACAGGCATTGGTGGATTTCGTGACGACGACGAGGGCGTTGCTCGTCGTTTCGCTTTCTTTGGGGTGAGAACGGTGCTCGAACCAGTACCAGCCGGCCCCCAGAAAAATGAAAACCACGGCTGCCAGCGCAGGCTTGACGTATCCGGAACGATTCATTGTCAGGCTCGGCACTCCCTGTCGGGGTGAAACGTCAGATCACTTCGAGGCGGCAGCCGTGTTTTCCGTGTTGACGACCTGCACGCGTCGGTTGACCTCCGCGAGTGGGTTGGCGGGATCTTTCAGTTTGGACTTGCCGTAGCCGACGGTGAGGAGATCGGCGGCCGGGATACCGGATTTCTCGACAAGGTAATGCTTGATCGAGTCGGCGCGGCGCTCAGAGAGGTCCTGATTGTAGGTGTCGCTGCCGGCAGCATCGGTGTGGCCCGCAACGATGAAGGTTGATCCCTTCAGCTCCGGGTTGGCAAGTGCCCGCCCCAGGGCCTGCACCGAGGGCAGCGACTTGGCGCTGACCCGGTCCGAGTTGTAGTCAAAATTGATCTCGAGATCGATCTTCGGCTTGTCCTCGACAATGGCGGCGATCTGCTCGCGCTCTGCCGTCGACAGCGATCGCGTCCGCCGGTTGCGTAGCGACTGCACGAATTTTCCTTCCGCCTCGGTCGCCGCGGGATCGGTCTGTGTCGGCGTTCCCATCGACAGGCTGCGGGTAAGAGGCTTCTTCTCCGGTGTCAACGCCTTGAGGATCTGATCCTCTGATACATCCTCCGCTTTGGCCGCGCCAATCGAGAGCGTAGCGCCGATGGCGAAGAGCGAAAGGATCGCGACAAAGACGTTCCTTGCTGAATTCCTTGACATTGCCGGTCCTCCTTCAAGGACGCATTCGCGCAGGTTCGCTCCAGGGGTGGCTCCGCATGCCGGAGCGTTAAAGAAATAGATTGATAGCGAGGTTTCAGCGTATCCCGTAGCTTGCAAATTCCTTGACAATATTCGGGTCCATCGCCTTCGCGTTGTTGACGTCGACCTCGCCATCCGAAATCGCGCCGCTGCGTTGTCGCGCCAGGCCGCGCCCGTATAGCGATGACGTCAGCCTCGGATTGATCCGCAGCGCGGCGTCGAAATCGGCGATCGCATTCTTGTTCGACCCGCTCTTCAGGTTGACGAGCCCGCGACTATCGAGCGCGTCGACGAAGTTCGGCCGCAGCCGAAGCGCCTCGTTGCAGTCCCTCAGCGCGGGTTGCAAGTCGCCGGTCACGGCGCGCACCCAGCACCGGTTGTTATAGGCCTCGACGTCCTTCGGGTTGAGACGGATGGTGTCGCCGAAATCCTTGACGGCAAGGTCGTAGGCGCCCTTGCTGGCATAGACCTGGCCGCGCCGGTACAGCGAGCCGGCGTCGTCGGGATTTTCTACCAGCTTGGCCGTCAGGCTCTTGATGGTCGGGTCGTCGGCCAGCGCGGGCTGCGGCGGCGGAGGTGGCGGCTCGTTGCTCGGAAGGTTTGCCACCGCTGGCTTCTCGGGCGGCGGCAGTGCCGGCGTCTCGGCCTTTGGCGGCGCGGCAAGCTCGACGCGCGGCGGCGGGGACGGAGCTGTAACGGCAGGCTGTTGAGGAAGAGAAGCCACCGGCCGCGCGCCCGGGATGAACGAGAAGTCCTCCGCCAGCGAAGACGATATCCAGGGCACCTGTTCACTGCGCGAGGCGCGGGTCACGCCGACGCGGGTGCGATTGAGGGTCTCCTCGGCCATCAGATCCGGGACGCGGATCTCCTTGAGCAGTTCCTGAACGAACAGGCTGTGGTCGCCGCCATTGTCGGATATGACCGAACTCAGCGCCGCCGAATACATCACCAGTGTGCCGTTTGGTGCGATCACCGGCGCCAGCCCGGCGGAGAAACTGCGAAAGCGGCGCTCGAACGGGTTGCGGCGGGACGCGTCGATGAGCGCGATCTTGACACCGGCGCCCCGGTTATTGATTTCGCCCAATACCGTCTCGAGGCTGATGCCGTCACGCCGCACGTCTGCCTCGGTCCATATCTGGGCATCGACGGGAATCATGAAGCTTTGGCGGTTGGACTGGATGCCGTAGCCGCTGAAAAAGATCAGCACTACGCTGCCGGGTTTGATATGGCCGTACAGCCGCTCAAAGGCCTTGCGCATGCCGTCGCCGGTCAGGTTCTCGCCGATCTCGACGGTGAAGCCGTCCCGCTTGAGTTCATCGGCCATGCTACGCTCATCGTTGATTGGCTCCTTCAAGGGCGCGTCCGCGTCGGGATATTTCGCGTTGCCGATGATGAGCGCAAACCGGTCAGCCGCAGCGGCCGCCGAGGGAAAAATCGGTGCGAGCGAAAATAACAACAGAGCCAGCAATGGAAGGCGGATACTCATTATGCTTCATTCCACCAAATTTCTTTGTTCGTTCAGCCGGTAAGCGCTGGTCCAACGGCTCGCGCCAAGCCGACCTTAGCCCACGAAAATTGCATTATCAAACCGCGCCCTCAAGCGGAATCGAGCGTCTCCCGGGTCGGCAAATAGCCGCGCTCCTGACCCCGCGCGATGGCGGTCGTTGCGGGCGATCCGGCTCGGCCCGCTGGTCACGCGCGAAAAAGTCTCGGGGTGTCGCTACCGCCACACCAGAGGGTTTGACCTTTTGACATGGCGGTGGCTTGCTGCGATCAGCCAACCATAAAAAAGAAGCGAAACCGATGGAAACGACTTACGAAATCTACGCGCTCCGTTATGCGACGATGTCGCCCCGCACCCCCAACATGAATTACATCTCGCCGGACCCGCACGAAACGGCGGCGTCCGACCTCGACTATTTTGTGTGGCTGATCCGGGGTGGCGGCCGCCATATTCTGGTTGATACCGGCTTCAACGAACAGGAAGCGGGATTGCGAAGCCGCAAGCTCACGCTCAATCCGGTGGAGGCGTTGACGCAATTTGGCGTTAAAGTAGAGGCGGTCAAGGACGTCATCGTGACGCATATGCATTACGATCACGCCGGCAATCTCGACCTGCTTCCGAACGCCCGCTTTCACATTCAGGACCGCGAGATGAGTTATGCCACGGGACGCTGCATGTGCTTCGGCCATTTGCGCCATCCGTTTGCGGTCGAGCATGTGACGTTGATGGTGCGCCACATTTACGGCGAACGCGTCACCTTTCATGCCGGCGAGGGCGAAGTGGCTCCCGGCGTCACCGTACATCATGTTGGTGGTCATTCTGACGGATTGCAGGTGGTACGGGTCGCGACCGCGCGGGGACCGGTCGTGCTGGCGTCCGATGCGGCGCATTTCTACGGCAACCTTCATCGCCGCAGCCCGTTTCCGATCGTCTACAATGTCGGGGACATGTGCACGGCGTGGGAAACCATCGAACGGCTGGCCGGGCATCCCGATCGGATTATTCCAGGACACGACCCGTTAGTGGCCGAACTCTACCCGCGCGCCAGCGACAAGGTCGACGCCTTCGCGCTGCATCAGACACCAATGCGTTCCTTCGCCAGGTAGGTTCGCGAAGGAGACGAGCCGCCATGATCGACCGCTTTCCAGGTCTCACCCCGACGCGCAGCCGTGCCGTGGTTCACGACGGTCTCGTCTTCACGGTGGCGGTGGCGCCCGACCCGGTCACTCCGTCGATGTACGAGCAGACCAGGAAGGCGCTGGCGCGGATCGATGAGAGCCTCGCTTTGAGCGGAAGCCACAAGAGCAGGATCCTGTCGGCTATCGTCTATATCAATGGCATGCCGTTGAAGGGCGAGATGAACCGCGCCTGGGATGAATGGGTGGACAAGGCCAATCCACCGATGCGGGCCTGCATCGGTGTGGAATTGGAGCCGCCGCATATTGTGGAAATTGTCGTGACCGCGGCGAAGTGAATTCCCCAAAGCGAAGAAAGCTTCGGCGCGCTTTCAATAGCCACCAGCCTTTCCCGCTTCCTTGATCGTCTGAGCCAGCCCAAGGCTATGTTCGATCTTGCTCAGCGCCGCCGCGAAATCCTTGCGTTCCTGCGCCGACAGGCCTGAGAGGATATCCTCCTCCTTGCGCAATAGCCGTGGAATCAATTCCTCGTAGAGCGCGCGGCCTCTGGCTGTGAGTTGAAGCGCAAATTCGCGGCGATCGTTTTCGTTCGCGACACGTTCGACGATCTTCCGCTGCATCAATGCCGTGACGGCCCGGCTGATGGTCGATTTGTGTGTGCGGGTGCAGTGACAAATATATTGAGCGGTACAGGCGCCTTCCCGGAAACCGAGCGTCGCCAGCACTCGCCATTCCGGAATGTCCAGGCCATAGCGCTCGCTATATTCGACCGACAGTGCGGCGCTGACTTCGGCCGCCAGGCGGTTGAGGCGGAACGGCACGAAGCGGAACAAATCGAGGGGGGGCTTTGCCAAACGGCCTCCGATTGCGGGGTTGCGCCGACGCCGCGGCGGGTCTAGAATAGTTGCAAGTGAAACTAGTTTAGCAGGTCCAGTCCCTGCTGGCCAGAGCTCAAGAACACCAGAGCTTAAGAACAGATGGCAGAGGCCAAACTTCAAAGCGAGATCCAGGCTACGACCCGGTTCGGCTATAGCCGTCACGCCGATCAGGATGCTGGCGTGACCGGAATGGCTATGCACAGCGTCGTCGTGGTTGGCGCAGGGCCTGTCGGGCTGTCGCTGGCCATCGATCTGGCGCAACGCGGACAATCGGTCATGCTGCTCGACGATGCCGACCGCATCGGCGAAGGCTCACGGGCGATCTGTTTTTCGAAACGATCGCTCGAATTCTGGGACCGGCTCGGGATCGGCCAGCGCATGGTCGACAAGGGCGTCGTGTGGAAGGTCGGGAAGATCTTTCATGGCGCCTCGCTGCTTTATCAATTCGATCTGTTGCCGGAAGAGGGACACAAGCGGCCGGCCTTCATCAATCTCCAGCAGTTCTATGCCGAGGCCTATCTGGTCGATCGGGTGACGGAATTGCCTGGCATCTCCTTGCGCTGGCGCAACAAGGTGGTCGCTCTGGAACAGCGCAACGACCATGTGATCGTTACCGTTGATACGCCTGACGGGCTCTATCGAATCGGCGCGAATTATGTCGTGGCCTGCGATGGCGCCCGCTCGTCGCTGCGGCAAATGGTGGGCGCGGAGTTTTCGGGGCAAGTGTTCGAGGATCAGTTCCTGATCGCCGATGTCAGGATGACCGCCGAATTTCCGACCGAGCGCTGGTTCTGGTTCGACCCGCCGTTTCACGCCGGCCGTTCGGCGTTGTTGCACAAGCAGCCCGACGATATCTGGCGGATTGACCTTCAGCTCAACCGGGACGCCGACCCGGTGGCGGAGAAGCGGCCGGAGAACGTGCGACCGCGGATCGCGCGCATGCTTGGCCACGACCAATTCGATTTCGAGTGGATTTCGCTTTACAAATTCCAGTGCCGGCGCATGGCGCGCTTCATCCATGGCCGGGTGATTTTTGCCGGCGATGCCGCGCATCAGGTTTCTCCATTTGGCGCGCGGGGCGCCAATTCCGGTCTGGAGGATGCGGAGAACCTTGCCTGGAAACTCGACCGCGTGCTGCGCAGGTCGTCGCCGGAAGCCTTGCTCGAAAGCTATCAGATCGAACGCAGTGCGGCCGCCGACGAGAACATCCGCGAATCGACCCGCTCGACCGATTTCATGGCGCCGGCCACGCGTCAGGAGGCGCGGTTGCGCAAGGCGGTGCTGTCGCTCGCGAAGGAAACGGAATTCGGCAAGCGCATGGTCAATGGTGGCCGGCTTTCGGTGCCCTCGATCTACCAAACGCCGCTGTCGACATCAGATGGCGAGGCATGGCGCGGCGGCCCGCGCCCCGGGGCGTCGATGCTTGACGCGCCCATCAACGGGGCTTCCGGCGAGGCGGGGTACCTCACCGATTCGTTCCTGGAGTGCGGACGGGGCTTTACGCTGATCGAGTTTGCAAACGGCGGGACGGTCGATCGGCCGAAGGGCGTCGGTGTCATCCGTCTTGGCGATGGCGGCCTGACCGATCGCGCGGGGCTGGTGGCCGCGCGCTACGATGCCAAGCCCGGAACGGCCTATCTGCTCCGGCCCGACGGCTATGTCGCCGCGCGCTTCCGCCATCCGACCCGAGGCGCGATCGAGGCCGCTCTGGCGCGTGCATCGGGCAACGATTGAGGTACCCATGGCGTTATCCACCCGTTCGAACTTCGAAAGGCCGGACGATGCCTTTCGCGCCATCGTCGAGGCCCATCGCGGATTGAGCGATGAAGAAAGCGCCGATCTCGACGCCGCGCTGGTTCTCATTCTTGCCAATCATATCGGCGATCTCGAAATATTAGGTGAGGCGATTGCTCTGGCGAAACGGCGGATGCAGGAAACGAGCCAGCAACAGCAGCAACAACAATAAGGAAGAGGGAATAAAATCGATGGCCAAGGGTTTCGCGTCCACCACGGATATGGCCGAGAAGAAAGTCACTTTCTCGGAGATCGGCCCCGACCTCTATGCCTTTACCGCGGAGGGCGATCCCAATTCGGCGATCATCGTCGGCGATGACGGCTGCCTGGTGTTTGACGCGCAGGCGACGCCGGCGATGGCCAACAAGGTGATCGAGCGCGTCCGCACGGTGACCGACAAGCCGATCAAATATGTGGTGCTGTCGCACTATCACGCGGTGCGGGTGCTGGGCGCGTCCGCCTACAAGGCGCAAGGCATCGTTGCTTCGCAGGAAACCTATCGCCTGGTCGAGGAGCGTGGTCAGCAGGACTGGGATTCCGAATACGGCCGCTTTCCGCGCCTGTTCCAGGATGCGCAAGGCATCCCTGGGCTTACCTGGCCGACGCTGACCTTCGAAGGCGAGATGTCGATCTACCTCGGCAAACGCGAGGTACGCCTGATGCAGCTTGGCGCGGGACATACGTCGGGCGATATCGTGGCCTGGGTGCCGGATGCGGAAGTGATGTTCTCCGGTGATCTAATTGAATACCACTCGGCCTGTTACTGCGGCGATGCGCATTTGCGCGAGTGGCCGGCGACGCTGAATGAAATCCGCGCGTTCAATCCCAAGGCCATCGCGCCCGGCCGCGGCGATGCGCTCAAGGGACTGGCGACCGGGCGCGAGGCGATCGCGATGACGCGCGATTTTGTCACCACGCTTTATGGCGCGGCAGAAGCAGCCGTGGCGAAAGGGCGTGATCTCAAGGACACGATGGCCGCGGCACGCGAGGTAATGGACCCGAAGTTTTCGAGCTTCGCCATTTACGAACACTGCCTGCCGTTCAATGTTTCTCGCGCCTTCGACGAAGCTTCCGGGATCGACGACCCCGTGATCTGGACCGACAAGCGCGACCGGGAAATGTGGGCGGCCTTGCAAGGAGGATCGTGATGAACATCAATACATCGCCCGACGTCGTCAGCCGCGGCTCGGCCAACATCACACCGGGCTATATGTCCGGCTTCGGCAACAGCTTCGAGACCGAGGCGCTGCCCGGCGCGCTGCCGATCGGGCGGAATTCGCCGCAGCGCTGCGCCTACGGTCTTTATGCCGAGCAGCTATCCGGCTCGCCCTTCACCGCGCCGCGCGGCAGCAACGAACGCTCCTGGCTTTACCGAATCCGTCCCTCGGTCAGGCATTCCGGCCGTTTCACCAAGGCCGATGCCGGACTGTGGCGCACCGCGCCCTGCCACGAGCAGGACATGGCAATTGGCCAGCTGCGCTGGGATCCGGCGCCGATCCCGAAGGCCGAGATGACGTTCCTGCAAGGCGTGCAGACCATGACGACGGCTGGTGACGCCGGTACGCAGGCCGGCATGGCCGCGCATGTCTTCCTCATCACCAAATCCATGGTCGATCAGCACTTCTACAATGCCGACGGTGAAATGCTGTTCGTGCCGCAGCAGGGCAATTTGCGTTTCGTCACCGAATTCGGACGTATTGACGTGGAGCCCGGCGAGATCGCGGTGATTCCGCGCGGCGTGAAATTCCGTGTCGAACTCACCAATGGCCCTGCGCGCGGGTACATCTGCGAAAACTATGGCGGTGCGTTCACGTTGCCGGAGCGCGGGCCGATCGGCGCCAATTGCCTGGCCAATGCGCGCGATTTCCTCACCCCTGTTGCGGCCTATGAGGACAAGGACACGCCGACGGAGTTATTTGTCAAATGGGGCGGCTCGCTGTTCGTAACGAAGTTGCCGCATTCGCCGATCGACGTGGTGGCATGGCACGGCAATTACGCACCTTATAAATACGACTTGAGAAGCTTTTCACCGGTCGGCGCCATCAATTTCGACCATCCCGATCCGTCGATCTTCACCGTGTTGACCTCGCCGTCGGAAACGGCCGGCACCGCGAACATCGATTTCGTGATTTTCCCGGAGCGCTGGGCGGTGGCCGAAAATACCTTCCGGCCGCCCTGGTATCACATGAACATCATGTCGGAGTTCATGGGCCTGATCTACGGTGTCTATGATGCAAAGCCGCAGGGCTTCACGCCCGGCGGCATCAGCCTGCACAACATGATGTTGCCGCATGGCCCTGACCGCGAGGCCTTCAACCACGCCAGCAATATCGAACTGAAGCCGGTCAAGCTGACGGGCACGATGGCCTTCATGTTCGAGACACGGTTTCCACAGCGCGTCACCGCGCATGCGGCGAAGTCGTCAACGCTGCAGGACGATTATGCGGATTGCTGGAAGGGCCTGGAGAAGCGTTTCGACCCAGGTAAGCCGTAGTGCCAGTGCAAGAAGGCACGTTCAATATTCTTTCGTCATTCCGGGGCGCGCGTAGCGCGAGCCCGGAATCCATAACCACGATCGAGCGTATGGATTCCGGGTCTGCGCCTGGCGGCGCATCCCGGAATGACGGATGATAGCGCGAGACGAGCACAATCAGGAGCTGAAATCTTGTCCCATCCCAACGACCCCGCGCTCCGTTCCTTCGTACCAGTCGAGCCCGACTCGGACTTTCCGATCCAGAATTTGCCCTATGGCGTGTTTTCCGCGCACGGTCTCGCCCCGCGAGTCGGCGTTGCGATCGGCGACTATGTGCTCGATCTCTGGGAGCTCGAGCGGGATGGTCGGCTGAATTTCGACGTCGGTCCGGCCGCTTTTGCCGGTAGGTTTCTTAATCACTTCATGTCGCTCGGGCCGAAGGTCTGGCAGAGTACGCGGGCTCGGATCAGTGAACTCCTGCGTCACGATAATGATGAACTGCGCGACAATGGTGAACTGCGGAAGCTGGCGCTGCTGCCGATGGCGGATGTCAGAATGCATCTGCCGATCGCGGTTGCCGGCTACACGGATTTTTACGCCTCGAAGGAGCACGCCACCAATGTCGGGACCATGTTCCGCGGCAAGGACAATGCCTTGCAGCCGAACTGGCTGCACATGCCGATCGGCTATAACGGCCGCGCCTCAACAGTTGTCGTTTCCGGCACCAAAGTGCGCCGTCCGCGCGGTCAATTGAAGCCGGCAACCGCCGAGCATCCGAGTTTCGGGGCCTGCAAGCGGCTCGATTTCGAACTCGAAATGGGAACAGTGGTTGGGCAGGCATCATCGATGGGCGAGATGCTTGACGAGGCGCAGGCCGAAGAGATGATCTTCGGCTTTGTGCTGCTGAATGACTGGAGCGCGCGCGACATTCAGCAATGGGAATATGTTCCGCTCGGACCCTTCCAGGGCAAGGCGTTTGCGACCTCGATCAGTCCGTGGGTGGTGACCCGGGCGGCACTCGATCCGTTCAGGCGTCACGGGCCCGAGCAAATTCCGCAGCCGTTGCCATATCTGCAGCAGGCGCAGCCGAACAATTACGACCTTGAGCTCGAAGTCGGCCTGCGTGCGGCGACGATGAACAAGCCGAGACGTATCTGCCACACCAATTTCAAATACATGTATTGGTCGGCGGTGCAGCAGTTGGTGCACCACGCCTCTTCCGGTTGCGCGATGAATGTCGGCGATCTCCTGGGCAGCGGAACGATCTCCGGGCCTGAGAAAAATCAGCGCGGCAGCCTGCTTGAGATTTCCTGGAACGGCACCGAACCGGCCGAGCTTGCAGACGGCGTCACCAGAACGTTTCTCGAAGACGGGGATTCGCTGGTCATGCGCGGCTGGTGCCAGGGCGACGGCTATCGTGTCGGCTTTGGCGAGGTGGAAGGAACGATTCTGCCGGCCGAATGACAAGGCGGGCTTATCGTCTCTCGGGCGGAATGTCCCGGATCCGCTGCGAATGCGCGGCGATATCCTCAAGACTGTGTGAGAGATGCACCCGTTTGTCGGAGGGCGGGTGCTTGGCGACCGATACACCGGGCCGCCATTCGCGCGAGGGCCGGATCGGCCGCGGCGCAAATCCGCCCCCGCAATTCGGACAAACGTTGGCGAGCTTGTTCTCGGCACAGTCCACACAGAACGTGCATTCATAGCTGCAAATGCGCGCATCCGTCGAATGCGGTGGCAGATCCTTGTCGCAACATTCGCAGTTCGGCCGAAGCTGCAGCGCCATGATCGATTTCTCCGCGAGGTAAGGGGCGATCATCGCAAATCGGGTGAAAATTTCGAATGACGAATTTCCCTCGATTCCGGACAATCTTCCGAAACTCGGACGGTTTATCGAGAGCAGGCGTCCTTCGCCTGCCACTCGCGGACGAGGTCTGCGATCTCGGCTTTTGCCGGCTCGCGGATGGTCGAAGGGGTGCGCGAAAATCGCGGCGCCGGCCCCGGTTGCGTGACGCCGTGGCGTTTCACAAAAGTCTTCCGGGCCACCATATGAGGGTGCTGCGGTGCCTCGGCGATCGTCAGCACCGGCGCGAAGCAGACGTCGGTCCCCTCCATGATCCGGCACCACTCGTCGCGGGTCTTTGTCCTGAACACCTCGGTCAGTTTTTGCTTGAGCGAAGGCCAGGCCTCGCGCTCCATCTGGGCGTCAAAGGCCTGATCCGACAGGCCGGCGAGTTGGCGCAGCAACGCATAAAACTGTGGCTCGATCGAACCGATCGAGATGAAATGGCCGCAGGCGCATTGGTAGACGCCATAGAAATGCGCGCCGCCGTCGAGGAAGTTGCTCTCGCGCCTCTCGGTCCAGCGGCCGCTAGCTGCAAAGTCGAAAAACATGGTCATCAGCGAGGCGGCGCCGTCGCACATCGCGGCATCCACCACCTGGCCCTTGCCGGACTTGCTGGCCTCAAGCAAGGCGGCGAGTACGCCGGCGACAAGATAAAGTGCGCCACCGCCGAAATCGCCAACCAGGTTGAGCGGTGGGACCGGTCGCTCGGTTGACCCGATCGCGGCCAATGCGCCAGTGACCGAGATGTAGTTGATGTCGTGGCCGGCGGCCTGGGCCAATGGCCCATCCTGCCCCCAACCGGTCATGCGGCCATAAACCAGCCGCGGATTTCGCGCCAGCACCGCATCGGGGCCGAGCCCGAGCCGCTCCATCACGCCCGGTCGAAAACCCTCGATCAAGGCGTCGGCGCGCTCAATCAGATCGAGCACCTCGCCGAGCGAGGTCTTGTTCTTGAGGTCGATCTCGACGACCTTGCGCCCGCGCCCAGCCGCCGATTTCTGGTTCTTGTTGGCGCCTGGCCGATCGAGCGTGATGACTTCCGCGCCCATGTCGGCCAGCATCATGCAGGCGAACGGTCCGGGTCCAATGCCGGCAAATTCGACGATGCGAAAGCCGGCCAGCGGGCCCGAGGCTACGTTGGTCGATGTCTGAGGATCCGGCGTGTCAGGCACTTTGTTTTCCATATAGCCGGGTGCACCAAGATGACCTATCGGCGTCGGCCACGAGCGCGTGCGGTGACCGGTCCAGCCAATAGTTCGTCAAACCCCCGATGCCCGTCAACTGGCTGCCGGCAGATTAGTCGCTGAGCCTACGATGGCACCGCCGGTCTGCCTGGAAGTCCTTGATTGCGCGTCCGCCGGCCGGATCGCGCCACCCCGGTTTACGACCTCTTATCCATTCTATTCTAGGTTTTGGCTGCCGGATGCCCGTGCTTTAACGAGGCAGCCGCGATCTCAACTAAAGGCGAGGGGTTCGTGGTGGGATTTTTCAAACGTGTCAGGCCGCAATCGGTGTCGTCAATGCTCCCCACCTTGCGATTTCGGGGCAAGATCAGCCTCGGCTTTGCCGTCGTGCTTGCCATTTCGGCCGTCAGCATGGGCTTCGCCTATCTGGGGTTTGAACACGTTTCAAATGGCGTCGCCGCCTACCGGGCGAGCGTGTCGGAAACGGGCCTGGCCCAGAAAATCGACCGCGAACTGATCTCCTATCGTTCGCTGGCCCGTTATTATGCGGTCACGGGCAAGGAAGACGACGCCAAGGCCGCGCTCGCGGCCCAAGCCACGCTGAACGATGCGATCAACCAGTCGATGAAGACGACAGACACGAACAACAAGGACCGTACCAGGCATGTAACAAGCCTGAGCATGGAATTTCACTCGTTCACGAAAATTTTTGCTGACGTCGTGAAGATCAAGCACGAGAGCGAGCTTGTCAGCCAAAACCAGTTGATGCGCAGCGGCAACTTCCTGCGCTACAAGCTCGACGATCTGCCAAGTGGAGTGGAAGATGACTCGGCGCTGGCGGGGATCACGCTTGCGTCCAAGAAAGTGGCGGCGCTATTCGAGGCCGCGACGGCGCTGGCGAACACCTTCATTGTCAATTCCGATCAGGCCATGGCCGCTGGCGCAACAGCGCGCCTGAAGTTCGTCGAGGCGGCGTTGCAGGCAATTCCCGCCGATGAGGCGAAGGTCGCACAGGCCGTCAAGGAGGCTTCCGCCCTGCTGGACGAGTATCGCACGGCGCTGACCAAATTGATCGACAATGCGAAGGAGCTCGACGAGCTTTCCATCGAGATGGCCGATTCCACGGGTGTGATCATGAAGGCATCCAACGCGATGAAGGCCGATCTGCTGACGGATCAACAGCGGCTTGATTCCGAATCCCGCGCCACCATCAACGAGACCCAGCGCCTCATCGTGATGCTCGCCATCGGCGGCTTCCTGCTGGGTGCAGTGTTGGCCCTGCTTCTGGGGCGGCAAATCTCGCGGCCGATGATTGCCATGTGCAAGGCGATGCGCGAACTGGCCGGCGGCAATTTCGATGTCGTGCTGCCGGGTCTCGGCCGCAAGGACGAACTCGGCGAGATGGCGGCCGCAGTGGAGGAATTCAAGATTCAGGCCGTCGCCAAGGCCGAGCGCGATGCGGCCGCGCTCGATGCCCAAAACAAGGCCTCGGCTGCCGGGCGACGCGCCGAACTCATTCGCTTTGCCGACGAATTCGAGGCAAACGTTGGCAGCATCGTCGCCAATGTTTCGTCCTCGGCCGTTCAGCTCGAAGCTTCGGCGGGGACTTTGACGCGCACGGCGGAAACCACCCAGAATCTGTCCGGCCAGGTCGCCGGTGCATCGGAGCAGGCTTCCAGCGACATGCAATCGGTTGCGGCGGCGACCGAGGAACTCTCGGCTTCCGTCGACGAGATCGGAAGGCAGGCTCAGGAATCAAACCGGATCGCGGAAGCGGCCGTGCTTCAGGCCCGGCAAACCGACGGGCGCATCGGAAAGCTGTCGCGCGCGGCACAGGAAATTGGCGACGTCGTGAAGCTGATCACGGCGATTGCCGAGCAGACGAATCTTCTCGCGCTCAATGCCACCATCGAGGCCGCCCGCGCCGGCGATGCCGGTCGAGGCTTCGCGGTCGTCGCTTCCGAGGTCAAGTCGCTCGCCAGCCAGACCGCGAAGGCGACCGACGAGATTTCGACGCACATTGCGGGCATGCAAGGCGCCACGCAGGAATCGGTCGCCGCCATCAAGGAAATCGGCGGCACCATCGGTCAGATCTCGAATATCGCTTCAACGATTGCGAGCGCAGTCGAGGAGCAAAGCTCGGCCACGCAGGAAATTGCACGCAGCGTGCAAAATGTCGCCCAGGGGACCGGTGAGGCCGCCGTGAATATCATGGAAGTCAACCGCGGTGCCGCGGAGACCGGCTCCGCATCGGCCAACGTTCTGGACGCGGCGCGTTCGCTGTCTGCCGAAAGCAGCCGGCTGCGCGAAGAGCTCAACCGCTTCATGTCCAATATTCGCGCTGCTTAAAACGCTTCGCCGTCACCTAGTCCCTGCCGAATTGCCGTTTCAGCTCGACCTTGGCCTGGTTCAGGCGCGCTTGTTGTGTCTTTGGCAGCGTCTTGCCGGCGCGATTGATATAGAAGGTCAGCATCGAGAGCGCCGAGCGGTAGGCACCGGCCTTGCGGCGTGAGCTGCGCTCGGCAGAGCGTTTCAGCGAGGCCGCGATCCGCTTCGGATCCCGCAACGTGAAGACGCCGCGCTTGAGATCGAGTGCGTCGCTGTGCTGCGTGATGCGTTGTGACCATCGCTTCGAGGCCGATTTTGCAGAGGAGGTCTTTCTTGCGGATTTCCTCGCCGTTTTGCCTCCGGCGCTCTTCGGTCTGGCTGGGCGGCGCGAAGCCGCCGATTTGCGTGGCTGAGCCATGTTTGAAGCCCTCGTGTTTTTGCGGCAACGAGCGGGAAAGCCAAGGGTTCCTCCTTCCGAATGCGGGAACTCCAGCGCCCGGACGGGCGTTAAGCCGTTGGCTTGTGGTCCTTCCACGATCGCTGGACAGGACCTTTCGCATTCCCGACAATTCCTGATTGGTTTGGCTCCATGGGTTTGCAGCGGCAGCAGGGCAATTTGGACGCTGCACCACCAATCGACCCAGCCATCGTCGAGACCAGCATCCCCTTCCGTCTCGACGCGTTACGCTGGAGCGGCTTCCATACCCGCGTCGTTCTGGCGCTTGGAATCACCTGGGTGCTCGACGGGCTCGAGGTTACGCTGGCGGGCGCGTTGTCCGGCGCGCTCAAGCAAAGCCCGATGCTGCATTTCTCAAACTTCGAAGTCGGGTTTGCCAACAGCTGCTATCTCGCCGGTGCGGTGCTTGGCGCACTCGGCTTCGGCTGGTTGACCGATCGCATCGGCAGAAAGAAGCTGTTCTTCATCACGCTCGCGCTTTATCTCGCGGCGACCGCCGCCACGGCTTTCTCATGGGGGGTCGTGAGCTACGCTGTGTTTCGGTTTCTGACCGGAGCCGGTATCGGCGGTGAATATACCGCCATCAATTCCACCATCCAGGAACTGGTACCGGCGCGTTATCGGGGGTGGACCGACCTGATCATCAATGGCAGCTTCTGGATCGGCGCGGCGCTCGGCGCAACGAGCGCCATTGTGTTGCTCGATCCCAACTGGATCGATGTCGATCTGGGCTGGCGGCTGGCCTATTTCACCGGAGCGTGCCTCGGCCTTGTCGTGTTTGTGATGCGGATCTGGATTCCGGAAAGTCCGCGCTGGTTGATCACCCACGGCCATCCGGATCAAGCCAATGCCATCATGCGCGATATCGAGCGCTCGGTCACGGGACACACCCAGGATAAATCTCCGCCATCTGCCGCTTCTGGCGAAGACGGGCTCCCGCCGGCGTGGCCGAAACTGAAGCTCCGCATGCGGGATCATACGCCGCTGTCGGAGGTCGCGCACACGTTGTTCGGGTTATATCGAGAGCGCTCGCTGGTCGGGTTGGTGCTGATGATCGCCCAGGCGTTCTTCTACAACGCGATCTTCTTC
This sequence comes from uncultured Alphaproteobacteria bacterium, assembly GCA_963706265.1. Classification (GTDB taxonomy): domain Bacteria; phylum Pseudomonadota; class Alphaproteobacteria; order Rhizobiales; family Xanthobacteraceae; genus Bradyrhizobium. Next base: position 829,255 of record CAVPLO010000001.1, read on the forward strand.
ACCTTTGCGCTGGTCCTGACCGATTTTTACGGGATTCCCGCCGGTCAGGTCGGCTGGTACATTCTTCCGTTTGCGGCCGGCAATTTCCTGGGTCCGCTTGTCCTCGGGCGGTTGTTCGATACGCTGGGGCGCCGTCCGATGATCGTTCTCACCTATAGCATTTCCGGCCTCCTGCTCGCGCTCTCGGGCTATCTGTTTGCAATCGGAGCGTTGAGCGCGAAGACACAGACGATCGCATGGATGGTAATCTTCTTCTGCGCTTCTCCCGCCGCAAGCGCTGCCTATCTTACGGTGAGTGAGAATTTTCCATTGGAGGTGCGTGCATTGGCGATCGCCCTGTTCTATGCGGTGGGTACCGGCGTTGGCGGCGTCGCGGGTCCGGTCCTGTTCGGGGCGCTGATCGATACCGGTTCGCGCAACAGCGTCTTTATGGGCTATCTGTTCGGCGCTGCGTTGATGCTGGTGGCTGCCGCCGTCGGCTGGCGCTATGCGGTTGCAGCGGAACGGCGCACGCTGGAATCGATCGCGCAGCCGCTGGCATCTGTGGAGTGATAGGATGAACGAAAGTCTGGCAAGTCGCGTGTTGCCCGAGATGGAGGAGGCGCAGCCGGCAGAGGGTCCTTCGCTGGAGATGGTTGCGGAAAAATTGACGAAGTGCCTTGGGGGCTGCGCGATCCTGCTCGACATTGACGGCACGCTTCTCGACCTAGCGCGGACGCCGCGCGAGGTGTGGGTGCCGCCGGGGCTGGCGGCCACGCTGCACGCGCTGCGCGCGCGGACGAACGGTGCGCTCGCGCTCGTCAGCGGGCGGTCGCTCAACGACATCGACCTGATTTTCGCGCCTGATCGATTTCCGGCGATCGGCGGCCATGGCGCGGAAATGCGGCTGTCGATCGACAGCGAAGCGGTCGCAACGCATGCGCCGCCGATGGACAAGGAGCTGAAAAGCCGGCTCGCAGCCATCGCGCGCCTCAGCCCGGGCATTCTCCTGGAAGACAAGGGCTACTCGCTCGCGCTGCATTACCGGCTGGCGCCGCATGCCGAGAAAGCGATTTACGAGGCGGTGTCGTTGATCCGGGCCGATTTGCCGGACGCGCCGATCGAGGTTTTGCCAGGGAAATGCGTCTGCGAAATCAAGCAGGCAGGTTTTGACAAGGCGAGCGGCGTCCACGAACTGATGAGTCACGAGCCGTTCCGTGGCCGCTTTCCGATTTTCATTGGCGATGACGTAACAGATGAATCCGTCTTTGCAACTATGCCCGATCTGGGCGGTCTTGCCTTTTCAGTCGGCCGCCGCGCGCAGGGTGTCGCAGGCCACTTTGAGGAGCCGCGCGACGTGCGCGCCTGGCTTGCGCGCCTTATTGATGGCGAAGCTTCGGCAGCACCATGACCGCTTGAACGACGTATCCACGCAATGAGCTGCGCATGAACGAATTTTGGCGGCGGAGATGCGCATTCCCGACGCGGCATCGCCTGAATTCGGTTTCAATTCATTGGAAAAGTGACACGGAACCATCTTGATGAATGGTTGTTAACACGCGAGCGAAGCATCAGGAGGGGAACCCGGTGAGCCTCGTTGTCGTTTCGAACCGAATCACGCGCGGCAATGCCAATGAGCCCATTACTGGAGGCCTGGCAGCCGCATTGCTTCCAATTGTCGAAAAATCGGGTGCGATCTGGGTGGGTTCCAGCGGTCGCGTCCGCGAGGGCGCCCAAAAAGAACCGTTCGCTGAAATCGAGGCGCTTGGGACCGGCGCGCTCGCCATGCTGGATTTGCCGGCCGCGCATTACGGCGGATACTACGAAGGGTTTGCCAATTCGGCGTTGTGGCCGGCGTTGCATTCGCGCGCCGACCTGATCCGCATTTCGCAGGGCGACTATCTGTCCTACCGCGAAGTCAACGCCTTCATGGCGCGGGCGCTAATGCGATTCCGCAAGCCCGAGTCCGCGTTCTGGATTCAGGACTATCACTTTCTGGCGCTGGGCGCCGAATTGCGCAACCTCGGCGTGACCGAGCCGATCGGTTTCTTCCTGCATACGCCGTGGCCCGCCCGCGATATCATCGAAGGCGTCCCCCATCATCGCGAGCTGGTAGAGGCCATGCTCGCCTATGACCTGATCGGGTTCCAGACCGAAGACGATTGCGAAAATTTCGCGGGCTATATTTCCTCCAGTCTTGGCCTTGTCGTCGATGACGGTGTGGTGACGTCAAAGCATGGCACGACCCGCATTGCGGTTTTCCCGATCGGTATCGACGTGGAAAAATTCGCGCGCCAGGCTACCAAGGCCATCGCGCATCCCGACGTGTCGCGGCTGCGCCGCAGCCTGAACGGCGAGAAACTCGCTATCGGCGTCGATCGCCTCGATTACTCCAAGGGGCTCGTCAACCGCATCAGCGCTTTCGACCGGATGTGGACCGTGCAACCGTCGCTGGCGCGCACGGTGTCATTGTTGCAGATCGCCACGCCGTCGCGGGGCGCCATCGAAGCCTATGGCAATCTGCAAAGCGAACTCGCCAAGCTCGTCAGCGATGTCAACGGCCGCCACGGTGAGGTCGACTGGACGCCGATCCGTTATCTCAACAAGGGTTTCAGCCAGACCGTGCTGGCCGGCCTCTATCGGACGGCCCAGGTTGGCGTCGTCACGCCGCTGCATGACGGGATGAACCTGGTGGCGAAGGAATATGTCGCGGCGCAAAACCCTGCCGATCCCGGCGTGCTCGTGCTGTCGAAGTTTGCTGGCGCCGCCAACGAGCTGGACACGGCGCTTCTGGTCAATCCGCACGATATCGACGGCATGGCCCGGGCGATCGCGATGGCGCTGTCGATGCCGCTGATCGAGCGGCGAATGCGCTGGGAGGCGATGATGGTGAAGCTCCGGCACCACTCCATCCAGCAATGGTTCACGAGTTTCTTCGAGGCCTTGCAGAATGCGCGGGCCGAACGAGAGGCGACGTCGCCGATCGTTGAGCCGCCGATCCAGTGGCCGCCCGCTGCGTTCGGTCAACGCCTGATCGCCGGATAAATCCGGCCTACAGGTCCCTTCAGTTGCAATAAGGCACTCCGTCGAGGATGACGCAGCGCGCCTTGTGGGGGTCGTCGAGCGGCACCATGCCCTTGCCCTGACCGACGAAGACGCCCGGGCCGATCCTGACCGACGATTTGTTGCCGATGACAACACTGGGGTGGGGCGACACCAGCGATCGGGTGCCGTCGGGCCAGATGATCGCCTCGCTCGACCAGACGCCACGTCGCCCGTCATCACAGACCGCATCCGCGCCTTCGCGATGACAGTGCTGCGCCTGCGCAGCCGCCGCGTAGCCCGCGATCGCCACGGTGATGAGAACGTTCGTTATTCGGCGGATCCCCATTTTGTCCTCGTCGGTGACGCATGTTCGCACGATCCAGCGGTCGAATATCGGCGATCTCAGGTTCACGACAACGGAGACCTGAGTGTCATCTACAAAAATTTTTCAGCAATTTCAATATGTTGTTGAAATAGCCCTCTCCCGCTACCGGGGTCACTTGCAAAAGTCCGCGCGCGCCTTCAAGAGAAGGCCTCTTCGGAGAGATGGCCGAGTGGCTTAAGGCGCACGCTTGGAAAGCGTGTGTGCGGGAAACCGTACCGTGGGTTCGAATCCCACTCTCTCCGCCAGAAGCCCCTGTCTCAGCAAATTTCATCCAGTCCCAATTTCTGACACAAACGCCTGCAATACCAGCTGCTTGCGCTGGAGTTTGGCGTTCCATTCAATTCCATCCTGTCTCGCCAAATCTCACGCCTAAGTGTATGTAAGAGTGTATGTAGCGGGATGCCGGTGTATGGCGCGGGGATTCGGAAAACTGACGGCCAAGAAGGTCGAGCATCTATCTAGGCGCGGCATGCACGCTGACGGCGGCGGCCTTTATCTCCAGGTGGCGAAGGGCGGCTCCAAGAGCTGGCTGTTTCGATACAAGCTTTATGGACGCACGCGCTGGCATGGCCTCGGGTCACTGCGCGACGTGAGCCTTGAAGAGGCGCGCGAGAAAGCGACTGACGCTCGCAAGGTCCGGCGCAATGGCGCTGACCCGATCCAAGCCAAGCGCGAGGCGGAAGCCGCTGCCCGCATCGAAGCCGCCAAGGCGATCACGTTCGGGGCGGCTGCCAAGCGCTTCATCAAAGCCAATCGGGCGGGCTGGAAAAATGCCAAGCACGCCGACCAATGGCTGATGACGTTGCTCGGCATCGACCAGAAGGGAAAGCCGACCAAGAACGACTACTGCAAGACGATCCGTGATCTTCCCATCGGCGCGATTGATACGACGCTGGTCCTGCGGATCATCGAGCCGATCTGGGCGAGCAAGACCGAAACGGCCAGCCGCATTCGCAGTCGCATCGAGCAGGTGATCGATGCCGCCAAGGCGAAGGGCGAGTTCAAAGGCGAAAACCCGGCACGCTGGAAGGGGCATCTCGATAACCTGCTCCCGGCCACGTCGAAGGTTCGCAAGGTCCGCAATCATCCGGCGCTGCCTTATCGGCAATTGCCCAACTTCATGCGCAAGCTCCGCGAACGTCGATGGTGCCGCTGCGGCAGCGCTTGAGTTTCAAATCCTGACGGCCGTCAGGCCCGGCAACGCAGTAGCGGCAAAATGGGACCAGATCGATCGGCAGACATCAGTCTGGACCATTCCGGCCGCGCTCATGAAGAGCGACGCCGAACACAGAGTGCCATTGAGCAAGGCGGCGCTCGCCGTGCTTGATCGCATGGAAGCTTACGAAGGATGACAGCGGGTACATCTTTCCCAACAGCAAGGGCAAGCCTCTGAGTGACGCCTCGATGGCTGCGGTGATCGACAGGATGAATGAACTGGAGCGACGCTGGATCGATCCGAAGCTCGACCGCGAAATCGTGCCGCACGGCTTCCGGTCATCGTTCCGCGATTGGGCTGCAGAGCACGGCTATGACGATCCCGTCGCCGAAGCTGCGCTCGCGCACAAGGTCAGCGACGAAGTGGTCGCGGCCTATCGGCGCACGACCTTCTTCGAGCTGCGCAAGCGGATGATGGAGGACTGGGCTGACTATTGCGCCCGACCTTCCAGCAGCGTTGACACGATCGTGGCGTTCCGGGCGCAGTCATGAAGTCCGAGAACAGGACTGGCAATACAGAGTTCTCGATAAATGGCGACTGACTATGGTTTAGGCTCCGCCTTCTATTCCAGCCCCCATTAACTCGCCGCTGGGAATCAGCGGCCGTGCAAACTCAGTTGAGCGAGACGCGCTCAATGCCGCTCATGCCGATCGCACGCGCTGCCCCGGTAGATAGGTCAATGCAGCGTCCTTTAAAAAAGGGGCCGCGATCATTGATCGTAACCGTGACACTCCGTCCACTTCTTACGGAACCACATTCACGGTCGTCGAAGGGGGGCAGATTCGGGCGCGCAATACGCGATAAATCGGTTCGCGCTCCAGCCCGTATTTCTCACACGGCCAACTGCTGTGCGACGTCTGGCGAAGGCGACGAGGAGCCGTGGCGCTGAAGGCGCGGCTGGCGATTTGGTTTTGAGTTTCTTCGTTGGGCCCCTATTGGTGATGCCGCCGATTGGGCGCATCGCAGCTTCGCGTGTCAGGCCGGCGCGGCTGGGCAGGTCGAAGCCATGGCGATCTTTGCTGCGGCGGACGCTGATGCGCAACAGTGCGCCAATCTTCAGGAGCTTGAGGCGGACGGTGCCGCAGGTCGGTGCGAACGATCCTGTATTCGATGCCGCGGTATTCCACTCAACTTGACCTCGATGACGTCGTTGAATGTCACACCGAGAACGAGTTTTGGCAGCGAAGGTACTTTTCGGTGGGATGGTCGTCCGCAGGTGTTTCCAATGTTGAGCGGGGAAGTCGTAGAACGCCAGTAGCGTGTCACGATCCTTGCTCATGCAGTCGGCCGCCTTTTCGTATTTGGGCGTGTAGCTCTCGAAAGGCGTCGAACGCCAACTCGGCGGCGGCCTTGGTTTCGGCCATCCAGATCTTTTGCAACGCGTTTGGCCTTCGGCTGCTGGCTCTTCGACAGCTTAGCGAGCGCGTTGGCGGTCTTGTGCACCCAGCAGCGCCATTGAGTCGAGCCCGCAGTACATACAATCGGCTTCGCTCATGTTGCCTTTGAGCCCCAGCAAGAGGCGATCGTTGCCGTCGGCATCGCCGATCAGCGTGTCGGTAAATCCAGCCAGATCAATCAGGCGGTACCATTCGGCATTATTGCGCGCGAGCCACAAGGCTTCGAGACCAAGCACCAGATCCACGCGCCCGAGCGCCACTTCGGCGGTAAGGCGGGCAAGGCCCGAACGCCCCGCGCCCGAACCGGAGAGGCCGAGATCCTCGTCGATAATGACGATGCGTTCATCGGGATAGCCGAGATCACGCGCTTTGACGACAACCACTTACGGCCGGTCCGTCGATTCGAGTTGTGCTCGACCTGTGCGGCCCGACTGGCGCAGATAGACGACGGCATGTCGAGAAAGATGACGTGGCGCAACCTTGACGCGCTCATTCATCGCCTGCCTCCGTCAACGGCTGTTCTGAAGCAGGGATGAGATGAGGCGCGCCAGAATCTTCGCGGTCGTCGCCGAATGTGGCTGATAGGGAGGCGTTTGGAACCGCGCCCTTGGGCTTGGGAGGCGCGCTATCAGCGGGGCGAGGGGAAGTCGTTAGGTCGCTTCGATTGTTCATGATCGATTGTTCGCAAGTAGTTTTCAATCGGTTCCTCCCAATTGACTCATTGCCTTCCGGACACTGGAACGAAGGCGTGGCTCCTACGTTCTATGTCAGCTGCAACATCTCTCATGCCTGAGGCATCGTGCAGACCACCTGAGGTACTGCACATGATCTTTCCGCAAACACGTTCATCCTCGTTTCTCTCCGATTGTCTGGTTTCGTTCAGGCGATCTCCCGCAATCATCGCTTTTGCGGGGGCAGCTACGCTTGTGGCGGCGACAGCGATCGCAAACCAGCAGTTGGCCAAGAAAGCGCAACTCGATAACCCCCCGCAGGGGCACTTCCTCGACGTTGACGGGGTTCGTCTGCACTACGTGGAACGCGGCAACGGGCGACCGCTGGTTCTCTTTCACGGCAATGGCAGCATGATCCAGGATTTCGAATCGAGCGGTTTAATTGATTTGGCGGCGGGGAATTATAGGGTGATCGTGTTCGACCGGCCAGGGTTTGGACATAGCTCGCGGCCCCGGAATGTCGTTTGGACCCCAGAGGTGCAGGCAGAACTGTTCAAGAAGGCACTCGATCGGCTGAGTGTTCAGCGAGCGATTGTGCTTGGGCACTCATGGGGCGCGTCGGTTGCCATTGCGCTGGCGACAAAACACCCTTCGTTTGTCGAAGCGCTGGTGCTGGCATCGGGATATTATTTCCCGACCGCCCGCGCTGACGTGGCAAGCTCCTCGGCACCAGCGATGCCGGGTATCGGGGATATCATCAGCTACACCATCTCACCGATCATCAGTCGGTTGTTATGGCCCGTCGATGTTGCGCAAGGTGTTCGGCCCGCGATCAGTACCCGAGAAGTTCGCGGCCTTTCCAAAGGAAATGGCCGTCCGGCCATCGCAGATCCGGGCCAGCGCCGCGGAAGCGGCGTTGATGATTCCCGCCGCATTCGCATCCTCGAAGAGCTACAGCGAACTTGAGATGCCCACGATCATACTTGCCGGCGAGGACGACCGTCTGATCGATATCAATGAGCAATCGGTCAGGCTGCATGACGAAGTCAAGCAGAGCAAGTTGCACCGCATCGCCGGAGCGGGGCACATGATCCAGCAGTCTGCGACTCCTGATCTGATGGCGGCCATCAACGAAGCCGCTGCCGAGACATTGCACTAGTCCATCGGCCGCGACGAAGCCGCTGCGCGTACCTTCAGCCATGACAGCCTTCGGAGGCTGAGTGGCGCGGGTTCGGGCTCCGGCAGGACATACTCACGTCGGGGATGGAGAAACGACCGTGGTTTCGGTTTCAATGGTGCCGCAGCATCCCCCGTCGTCGCCAAAGCAGGACGCTGGCGCGCCGGAACCGAATGCCTTGCCAACGGAGGCGGTCGACGAGATGCCGCTGCCGTCCAATCCGCAGACGTTCTTTCTCGGTAGTCTGTTAACGCTGGCCGTCTTGGCGGCCGTCTACGTGGCAAGCTCGATCATATTGCCCGTGGTGCTCGCTTTCGTATTGCAGCTCATTCTGCAACCCGCTGTGCGTCTCCTTGAGCGTGTCCGTCTACCCCGAGCCATCGGAGCACTCTTGGCGATCCTGCTGGTTATTGGAGCGCTGGTGGGCTTTGTGGCAGCCTTGTCGGTACCCGCCGCGACGTGGGCGGAGAAATTGCCGGAGGGCATACCGCGCCTGGAAGCTCACATGGTCGTCCTGAAGCGCCCAATCGAAGTGCTGCAAAAGGTCATCCAACAGGCCGAGCACGTCGCAGACGCTCCCGGAAAAAAAGACTCCACCGTTTCGGTTCGCCGCGATCTCGGCCTTACGGGCGTGCTCTTTGCTGGAACGCGTGCCGTCCTCGACGGCCTGTTTACGACCGTTCTGGTGCTTTATTTTCTGTTGGTCGCAGGCGAAATCTTCCTACGACGCATCGTCGAAGTGCTGCCGAATTTTGGCGACAAGCGACAAGCCGTGGACATCTCTCAGCAGATCGAAGCGGATATATCCGCCTATCTGCTGACGATCACCGCCATGAATGCTGCGGTGGGAGTCGCGACGGCGGTTGCGATGTATCTCTGCGGGCTTGGAGACCCCTTATTGTGGGGAGCCGCAGCCTTCCTGCTCAACTACGTTCCAATTCTGGGACCGCTGTTTGGAACCGTCATCTTCCTCCTGGCCGGAATGTTGAGCTTCGACAGCTTGTGGTGGGCCTTGCTACCGTCGGCCCTCTACTTCGGCATCCATCTCGCCGAGGGCGAAACGCTGACTCCCATGCTGCTTGCGCGTCGCTTCACCTTGAACCCCGTGCTGGTCATCTTGTCGCTGGTGTTCTGGTTCTGGATGTGGGGCGTGCCCGGCGCGATCTTGGCCGTTCCAATGCTGGCCATCCTGAAGATCGTCAGCGATCGGGTGCGCCCGCTAAAGGCTTTGGGGCACGTCCTCGAAGGATAATGCCGGTATTGCCTTTCGGTGAGGGGAAGTCGAGCTTTGGAGCCAGACCGTCCAGCAAGGAGCGGCAGTGCGGCAGTCAGGCCAAGTTCAAAAATGCGTGGCGAATAGCGACCGCCGCCAAGCTTGGTTGCGATAAAGTTCACAACCAGATCGAACGCGATGAAGCTGTGCAACAACACGGACGATTTCCGCGAGAAGTTTGCGCGGACGGTTAAAAAACCTATGCAGCTTTCGCTATTCGATTTCGATCTGCCGAAATGGAAGAGGCCGCAAACTGAGGCGGCCTCACTCGCTTTTATCTTTCGGGTGTAAGGCGGACTTTTCTAGCTCAAGGTCCGCGATGACTTCGGCAAGCAGGCTCAACGCTAGATCGTCATCAGCATTAGCATGCATGCGCTGATATTCTTTCATCTGGCGCCCGATCTCTTCGCACATGTCGCACACTGCCGCTGAATCCACTGCCGGTGAGCAGGTTAAGTAACTTGAGTTAAAAACGACGACGTTCTTGCCCGGAGAACTACAGTGTTCCATCCCCTGAAGCGTAGAAACGGTCCCGAAGCGGATAAAGGAACCAACGGGCGAACTTTGCGTTATCGGTCGTTTTGCGTTGCAAAATCGCTTTGCTTCGCTAGCCTCATCCTGGTTGGGGGAAGGATGCCGCAATACGAAAAATACACGACCACGGTGGTCGGCGCGCACAGTGTGCCCCGCTGGTACGAGGCAATGGATCGGCTGGTGAACGCCGGTCAGCTCTCGCCCGGGGATTTTGCGGACGCTCAATTGCGGGCGTCCCAAGCTGCCATTTTGGAGCAAGAAATCGCCGGGATCGATGTGATCACCGGCGGTGAAATGCATCGGCGTACGCACAATCGTCATTCTCCGCCGAACGCGATGCTCAATCATTTCTGGCAAAAGATACCGTCCTTCCAGGGTGAGACCAAGCCGAAGCCGATCACCCCGTACGATCCCAACGTCTTTCATCCTGCCGCGATCTGCCGAGGCCCCATCCAGGATTCCATCGACCTCGGACTGGTCGACGAATTTCTGGCCACTTCCAGCTTCGCCCGCAAACCGGTGAAGATCACGATGACCGGCCCTCATCTTCTGGCGGCGGTCGCCTATGACGAGTACTACGGCGACGTTCAGAAGATGATGGTCGACTTCGGCAAGCTGCTGCACCAAAACTTCAGAAAGCTTGCGGCTGCAGGCTGCAAGCACCTCCAGATTGATGAGCCCTATTTCACCGCTTCCACCGAGGAGGAGGTCGACGCGGCGGTAGACGTGATCAATGACGTCATCGAAGGGCTGCCTGACGACATTCACATTTCGGTTCATATTTGTCAGGGCAACTACGCGGTCGGACCGGACTACGATGGTCAGATCGGACACCGCTATTTTGATACGGGGCGCTACAAGGCGGACCTGATTTGCAAGATCGACGCCGACGTTTACATGGTCGAGCACGACATGGTGCCGCACTACAAGGGTTTGCTCGGAAACAAGCAGCTCGCCGTCGGGGCGGTGGACGTGCAGGCGCCGAATGTCGAAACCGGTCAGCAAGTGGCGGACCGGATCAAGGCTCACGACTGGCTTGCGCCTGAGCAGACGCTCATCACGAGCACCTGCGGTTTCAACCATCTGCCCAGGCATATTGCACTTGGCAAGCTTCGCGCGATGCGTGAGGCGCAAACCATACTCCGCGGGAACGTCGAGGCGTGACGGAGAACGGCAAAAATAGCGAACTGCACCGGCGGGTTCGCGCGTCCGAGGAACGGCTCAGACTTGGCGAGACCGCCGGCGGAATCGCGACATTCGAGCTGGATCTGAGCTACGGGAAAGTGGAATTGGAGCGCCCAGGCTGCAGGCCTTTTTGGCTTCGCGGCGGATGAGAAAGACGCAGGCCTTGGCTCATTGGCAAAAGGCCATCTTCTTCGACGACGCACCCAAAATAAGTGCTGCAATGGAAGCAGCCGCCCAAAGCGGCGAATTCTACGTCGAATTCCGGATCACCGCGGGAGGCGGGCTGCGCTGGATCGTGGCGAGAGGGGAGATTGCCTCGAACGCACGGCTCCGCCGGCCCGTGGTCCGCGGCGCCATCTACGACATTACCGAGCGAAAGGCACTCGAAGCGCGATTGCTCGCTCTCAATGAGACGTTGGAAGCGCGTGTCCTGGAGGCGCGCGAGGAGAGCCATGCGCTCGATACGCTCAATCGCATCGGAATTGCCGTAGCGGCCGAGCACGATTTGCAGCGCCTGGTGCAGATGGTCACCGATGCGGGCGTTGAACTTACCCACGCAGCCTTCGGCGCATTCTTCTACAATGTCATCGACGAAAAGGGTGAGGCCTACACTCTCTATACGCTGTCCGGCGCGCCGCGCGAGGCGTTCGAGAAATTCCCGATGCCGCGCAACACGGCCATTTTCGAGCCGACGTTTCGCGGCACCGCAACGATGCGCTCCGCCGACATTCTCGCCGATCCTCGTTACGGCCACAATCCGCCATACAACGGGCATGCCGAAGGGCCACTTGCCCGTGCGAAGCTATCTGGCCGTGCCGGTCATGTCGCGATCCGGTGAGGTCCTCGGCGGACTGTTTTTCGGCCATTCGCAACCGGGCGTCTTCACCGCTCGCGCCGAACGACTGGTAACGGGACTGGCTGCACAAGCGGCGGTTGCCATCGACAATGCGCGGCTATACGCCGCAAGCAAACGCGAGATCGCTGCGCGGGCGATTGCCGAAGAGGAATTGCAACAGCTTAAATCAAACTCTGGAACAGCGCATTGAAGAGCGCGCTGCAGAACTCGCCACCAGCACCGCGAAACTGGAGGAAACCGAGCGACGGTTCAGGCTGCTGGTGGAAGGCGTAACGGATTACGCGATCTTCATGCTCGATCCTGGCGGCCACATCGTCAACTGGAATCCGGGTGCTGAACGGACCAAGGGATACAAGCGCGAGGAAATCCTCGGCCGTCATTTCTCGACCTTCTACACCGAGGAGGATCGAAAGGCAGAGAATCCCCGCCAAGGCTCTGTCGATTGCCGCCCAAACCGGCAAATTTGAAGCTGAGGGATGGCGGGTTCGCAAGGACGAGAGCAGGTTCTGGGCAAGCGTCGTGATCAACGCGATCAGAGATGCCAACGGCGAGATCGTGGGATTTGCCAAGATCACGCGCGACCTGACGGAACGCCGCGCTGCCGATGAACGAGCGAAGCAGGCGCAGAAAATGGAAGCGGTCGGACAACTGACCGGCGGCGTCGCTCATGATTTCAACAATCTGCTTACCATTATCATCGGCAATCTGGAAACGCTGCAGCGAAGCTTGGGCGCTGCGCCACTCGACGTCGATCGACTGCGGCGCTCCGCGACCAACGCGATGACAGGAGCCAGACGAGCAGAGACGCTGACCCAGCGATTGCTGGCGTTTTCGCGACAACAGCCGCTCGAACCGAAGTCGCTGGACATCGGCCGGCTCGTTACCGGCATGACGGATATGCTCCGCCGCACGCTCGGTGAACAAATCACCGTGGAAACGATCCTGGGCGGCGGACTGTGGCGGGCTCATGCCGATCCCAATCAGCTGGAGCTTGCAATCATCAATCTGGCGGTCAATGCCCGGGATGCCATGCCGAACGGCGGCAGACTCACGCTCGAAACGGCCAATGTCCACCTGGACGAACGATATGCGATCGGACAGATCGAAGTCGTGCCGGGCCAATACGTCATGCTTGCCATCACGGATAACGGAAGCGGCATGACGCCCGAGGTGAAGGCAAAGGCCTTCGATCCGTTCTTCACCACGAAGGACGTGGGACATGGGACCGGCTTGGGTCTCTCGCAGGTCTATGGGTTCGTCAAACAGTCCCGCGGCCACGTGAAAATCTACAGTGAGGTTGGAGAGGGGACGACGATAAAGCTGTACTTGCCCCGGGCGCACTCGACTGCAGGCATGAAAGACGAGGATGCCGAGGTGCAGTCGCTTCCCCGCGGATCAGGAGCCGAGATCGTATTGGTGGTCGAGGACGATGCTGACGTTCGCAGCTACACATGCGACACTTTGCGCGAGCTCGGCTATGTCGTTCTCGAGGCCGAAAACGGTCGCAGGGGTCTTGCGCTGCTTGAGGCAAATCCACAGGCGAAGGTGTTGTTCACCGACGTTGGACTGCCAGGCGGCATGAACGGACGCCAGCTTGCGGATGAAGCACGACGGCGCCGGCCCGACCTCAAGGTGTTGTTCACCACCGGATATGCGCGCAACGCGATTGTCCATGACGGCCGGCTCGATCCGGGCGTGGAACTGATCACAAAGCCGTTCTCGCAAGCCGCGCTGGCTTCTAAATTGAGGGACATTCTGGATGCCAGGCGCGAACCGGGCCGCGTTCTCCTCGTGGAGGACGAGCCGTTGATACAGATGCTTGCGACCGAATATCTGGAGGACGCCAACTTCCAGGTAGATGTCGCAGGTTCTGCGGCAGAGGCGATCAACAAGCTTGCGCTCGTACCCGGCAGCTACGACGCTGTGATCATCGATGTCGGCTTACCCGATCGCAAAGGCGACACTCTGATCCACGAAATGAAAGCGATCTATCCCCATCTTCCGATCGTCCTTGCGACCGGTCACAATACGCGCGATCTGCGCGCCAAGTTCAACGGACCAAAGCGGATTGGCCTTCGCGAACAAGCCCTACACGGCCGAGGAACTGCTGAATGCATTGCGCGGCTTGGGAGTTGGTCGCCGCCAATCTGAGTAGGCGGCCGGCGCATTCGGGAGAAATTGCTGATCATCCAGAGGCAAGATCGCAGCCCATTGCTTTCTGGCGTTCATTTCATTTACCCCTTCAAGCTGTTCGCTCCGGTAATAGCACCGCGATCTCCGATGATAGCTGCTCCTGGGTATATGGCTTTGCCAGCCGCGGAAGTTCGATCGGTAACTTGCCTTGAAGTTCTGCGTAGCCGGTTGCCAGCAGGATCGGTAGCTGAGGATCGTGGACACGTAACCTCACGGCCAGATCAATCCCGGTCATGCCCGGCATGGCATGATCAGTAATGACAAGGTCTGGATGTAAACCTTCTTGCAGGATGGCAAGGGCTTCCTTGCCGGAATGCGCTTCGATCACGCGATGGCCGAGATCCTCAAGCAGAGCGGCAGTGCTCGCCGCAATTAGGGCATCATCATCGACCAGCAATATCGTAGCTGGTGGCGTAACCGCGTTGGCCGCCTCCCGCTGGACGAAGGCATCGGCCGCGCGGTCCGCTATCGGCAGGCAGAGTTCTGCCACCGTGCCCACGCCAAGCTCGCTCTTCAGGCGAAACGCGCCGCCGGATTGATCGGCAAGCCCGTGGACCATCGAGAGACCAAGGCCCGTACCCTTGCCGAGGCCTTTGGTCGAAAAAAAAGGCTCGACGGCTCGGGCGAGGGTCGCCGAGTCCATGCCCTCCCCGGTGTCTTGGACCGAAAGTCGGACGTAAGCGCCCGGTGCCAGCTTCAATTCGCCCGACGCGATGGCGCGCTGATGATCCAGCGCGATTGTCAGCGTTCCGCCGGTGGGCATTGCATCCCTTGCGTTCACGGCAAGGTTCAAAAGGGCCATCTCCAGCTGATTGGGATCGATATTGACCGCGGGCATCTCCCCCGAAGCGATTATCTTCACTTCAATCATCGGGCCGACCGACCTGCTGATCAGCCCCCGCATGTCTTCGAGCAGAGCAACCACATCCGTGGGACGGGACTGCAATTCTTGGCGGCGCGCAAAGGCTAACAACCGCTGCGTAAGTGTAGCGCCGCGGCGCGCACCTTCCAGGGCGCCCTCCACCAATCGCGTCATTCGCGGATCGTCCGCGATCCGTTTGGCGAGCAAGTCGAGATTGCCGATGACTGCCATGAGGAGGTTATTGAAATCGTGCGCGACGCCGCCTACGAGTTGCCCCATGGTCTCGATCTTTTGGGCCTGCAGGAGCGCTGATTGCGCACGCTCGCGCCGCTCGCTTTCGGCTCGGAGACGATCGTTCGCCTCCTCCAGAGCGGCAGTGCGTTGCGCCACCAGGCGTTCAAGCTCTACTGCCGCCCGTTGTTGGGCTTCTAGGTATGCCCGGGCTTCGTATTGGCGCGCCCGGCCTCGCTCTGCTGTCAAAACCGCGGCCTGAAGCGAGATGGCTTGCATCGGCCGCTCAAGGAACGCAATGTTGCGCAGCTTGCGAACAAGGTCTCTACGGAATTGAGCGAATCGAGCACCTTCATTGTGGCTGGTGAGCACGACGAAAGGCATGTCGGACCAAGCAGGTTGGGCGGTCACCCATGCTTCCAGAGAGTTCAGCGCCTTACCATAGAGCGCTTCTTCCGTGAGTAGGACCAACTCGGCATGACCCTCGAGCCGCGCGATTAGATCGAACACATCGCGGCAGATCTGGGGAGACAGGCCGGCCTGCTCGACCAATGTGGCGCAAGCGACAGCATCCCGACCCACAGGTGCGAGGATGAGTACGTTAGCGCTCGACGCGTCAGTCGCCATTGCTTTCGCTGTCGCCTAGCAGAGGAGTTTTCTCGCCCTTGTAGATAGGCGTTCCCGAGAAGATGCCGCTGAAGCCTTTGAGGGGAGGTCCGAGCTTGACACCTTCCGCCGACAACCGGAACTCGCGGATCGTATGCTCGTGGTTTCCGCTGCGTTTCTTCACGACGGAAAGCGCACGGCGGACCGTGCCGTCCAACTCGAAGTAGCGTAGCATCAATACAGCATCGCTAAGATAACTAATGTCTAGCGGCGTATCCATCGGCCCCACCAACCCGTGTTGGGCCAGCACCAGGATCGTGAGCACCCCCAGCTGGCTCAGGTAGCTCAGCAACTCGTGCATCTGAAGCACCAGGAAGCGCTCGTCGGGCATTGAGTTGAGGTAGCCGTTCAAGCTGTCAATGATCACGATTCTCGCTTTGTCCAACTCGACGCCTTTCCGCACAAGATGGGCGAACTCTCCCGGAGACAGCTCCGCCGGATCGATCTGTTCGATGCGAATCCTGCCCTGCGAAAGGGCCGCTTCCAGGGGCAGACCGAGCGTTTTGGCGCGCGCTTTCATCGTGCCCTGGCCTTCATCGAAGGCAAAGATGATCGAGTGCTCGCCCCGTTCGGCGGCGGCGATCGCATAGGTCAGCGCGATCGATGATTTACCGACACCCGCTGCTCCGATTAGGAGGGCGTTCGTGCCCCGCTCCAAGCCGCCTCCCAGCAGCGCATCCAATTCCTTATTGCCGCTCGGGACGAAATCACCTTCGAACTTCTTATGATGCTCCGCCGCGACCAGACGCGGATAAATCTCGAGTCCGCCGCGCTCTATGGTAAAGTCGTGAAAGCCACCCTTGAACGGGATGCCGCGCATCTTGACAACACGCATACGACGGCGCTCTGCGCCGTAGTCGATGGCCAATTGTTCCAGCAATACGACCCCGTGCGCGATCGAATGGAGCTGCAGGTCGTTTTGATTCGCGGTAAGATCGTCGAGTAGCACGACCGTGGATCGTCGACCGGAGAAGAAATGCTTGAGCGCCAGAATCTGCCGCCGGTAACGCAGTGGGCTTTGGGCCAGAAGGCGCAGTTCGGACAGACTGTCGATAACAATGCGGTTCGGGTTCAGCCCCTCGACCTTGGCGAAGATTAGGCGACTCGTCTCGCTGAGCTCCATCTCTGCGGGATGAAGCACGGTCAGCTCTTGGCTTGGGTCCAACGTCGTTTCCGGAGGAACGAGCTCAAAGACCACAATGCCATCTAGAGACCAGCCATGACGCTTCGCAACTAGTCGCAGTTCGTTTTCGGTTTCCGAGAGCGTAATGTAGAGCACACGTTCTCCGTGGCGCACTCCCTCGAGTAGAAACTGGAGCGCCAGAGTCGTCTTGCCCGATCCGGGCCGACCCTCGTAAAGGTACATGCGTTCAGGATCCAAGCCACCGCCCAGGACGTCATCCAGGCCGCGGCTACCGGTCGATATCCTGGGGAGTTCCGAATCGCCGTCTGTTGATGGGCGGCTAGGCTGCTCGTTCATCGAACCCCTGAGATAAGCTAATCGATCTGCGTCTTTGCGAACCTAGTTAACGAGGATCTCATCCTCACTTGCATGGCGGAGCGGAAGGCTCGCGCCCGCCTATCCAAACACCTTGAACGATCTAACGGTTCCCGTCTTGTGGCCCGCCTGCCCGGAGGCAGCGGCTGCACGGAGTCTCTCGACGGAACGTCGCGGACCTTTTCTAGAATGGTCCACGCGGACCGAGATTTACCAACGAGCTGGTGGCGACGCCAGCAAGGTACCGACTTTAGGTTGCATACACCATGGATGCAGCCTTAGTCTGCTTCGATCGCAAGGAACTGGTGTCGAGTCCGCCGCGCCCAATGTAGCAGCGTGGGATATTACAATTCGGGAAGGCCGCAGTTAATGGAATTTTCGCAGATTTGTTTTCGATTTCCCAAGCTAGGCGCTGGATGGCAAAATTCATTCCATTGCGGCAAGGAGCGACGTTGCTGTCCGGCTCTAGGGAGACCGCTTCAAGGGCATCGAGAAGGTAAATCGAATCTCATCCGCCGTCGAGTTCGCCGTCAGTTCGCCCCCGTGCGCCTTCGCGATCTGAGAGGCAATGTAGAGTCCCAATCCGAGCCCCCCTCTACTCGCCTTCCCGCGGAAGAACGGCTCGAACAGCTTGCCCATCAACTCGGACGGGATGGGATCGCCCGCATTGGAAACCCAAAGTTCGAACGTCTCGCCCCGGGTTTCGGCATGAACTACGACGGGCTTGTCCGCTGCCCCATGCGTCATGGCATTGCCGAGAAGATTGGAAAGCAGCTGGCCTATACGGGTGCGGTCGCAGTTTACCGGCTGGTCGATCGCGAAGGAGGCTTCGATCACCCGGCCGGGCGAGGACAATCTAAGCTCATCGACCACTTGGACGAGGACAGGCTGTAGAGGCTTGCTGGCATCACGTTTCAGAGTGATGCCGCCACCCAATCGACCGCGAGCGAAATCAAGGACGTCATCGATCATGGACGCCATCCGTATCACGGTGGTCTGCATCATCGCGGTGACCTGGTGTTCCTTCTCGCTCTGCGCCGTTCGGTCGAGGATGCGCGCCCCTGCGCTGATGGAGGCGAGCGGGTTGCGCAAATCATGGCCCAGAACGGCGATGAACTGCTCGCGCAACTCGGCGATCTCTTGCTCACGCTGCAACTGTTCCTGTATCGCCTTCTCTGCGGCCTTCGCGAGTTCGCGGGCGGCCAGCAGCTCCTGTTCATAGCGCCGCCGGTCCATTGCCTTGATCAGCGCGAAGCGTATGAGCAGCAGCCTTCCTTCCGGATCGCGGGCTTCATTTGCGTTGGCGATCATCGGCAACGGCGCACCGTCCGCCGCCAGCATGTCGATGGCGAATTCATTGAAGAAGCCCTGCATCCGCAGCAGCGGCGCAATATGGGTTTCGTAGTAGATGCGGCCGGGCATGGTTAGGAAGTCGCTTAAGCGCTTTCCGACCATCAGCTCTTTGCCATGACCGCTCCACTCCAGGAAAGTCCGGTTTACGTGGTCCACCTTACCGCTCGCGTGCAAGGTAATGTACCCGCAGGGCGCATTGTCGATGAGATCCTGGAAGTCGGGACCGGAGGTGTTCACTAGACGAAGGTTCGCATCGCCGCGATGACTTCTTCCGGCGCACTCAGATTCGGGCAATGACCGGTCGCCTTCAAGACGATCATCCGGCTGTCCGGAATGTTGCTATTGACGAATTTCCCGACCTCCTGCGAGGCGATAATGTCCTCACTGCATTGTAGGACAAGGGTCGGAACGGTGACGCTTGCCAGGTCCTTGCGGTTGTCGGACGTGAAGGTCACCCCAGCGAACGCCTTTGCGATTTCAGGATCCGTTCGACAGAAGCTGTTGGTCAGCTCTTGTGCCAGCCCCGGACGATCGGGGTTGCCCATGATCATGGGCGCCATCTGAGTTGACCAGCCCATGTGATTGGATTCGAGAAACTGAAGCAGCTCTTCGATCTGCTTGGCGCTGAACCCGCCCACATATCCCTCGTCGTCGATGTAGCGGGCGGAAGGCCCGACGAGCACCAGTTTGCCGAACATATCCGGCGCCTTCTGCACGGCCAGGACCCCGATGATGCTGCTGACCGAGTGCCCGACGAAAACCGCATCCTTCAGCCTCAGCTCCCGGCCGATTTCGACCACGTCATCGGCATAGCCGGACAAGCTCGAATACTTGGTCCCGTCGTAGGCTGACAGATCGGAGCCGCCGGCGCCGACGTGGTCGAACACGACGGTCACGAAGTCCCTTTCGAAGGCGGGGGTCACGAGACGCCACATGTTCTGGTCGCATCCGAATCCGTGCGCGAACATCATGGCTTTCTTACCCGAGCCGCGAATATGCACGTTGTTCCGTTCAATTACTCGCGACATCTGGACTCCATCACATTTTAAGTACGGCGTCTTTTCCTTCTCGCCGCGGAACCATGCCTTAAACCGAGGGAGGCAGAGAGGCCGGGAAAGGCGAAAGTTCCAGCGTAACCACACACGCGTCACTCATTGGGACCCGCTCGATCGATAAAACGAAGCCAACCGCAGTCAACTCCTTTCAGATCAAATCTTCCGGCCTGCCGCGGACTTCTCGTTCCGGGTGGCATCCTAATTGGCCCCTTGCTTCTTTAGAGCGGCGCGGGTTCCGCCCATTCCGGCGGATGCTCGAGTACTTTCGACCCTCGCCTTCGTTGCGCTCAATCAAGTAAGCCGCCCGACGTTCTCGGGCCATTGCTGTAATGGCCCTGACGATGCGCTCCAGACGATGCGGTTTGTGCAGGATTGTCTGCCCGGCACCGGGCGGGCCTCGGCCGGCGAGAAGCCTGTCGCGCAGATCACCGGCAGTTCGACATCGCGCTCGCGACAGCGCTCCGCCATCCGCCGCTTGAGCTGAGCGATATGAAGCCACGAACGGTTGTTGCCGTCATCAGCATCAAACTCGCGCGTCGCGCCTCCGAGGGCGCGCCAATCTCAAAAAAATCTGAACACTTGCATCGCATGAAATGGACCTTGAGAGCCCCTCGGGGGTTGAATGATTGACTTCGGCCCAAGGGGCGCAGTCGAACGCGTCGGCCTGTCACGGACCGCGGGTCGTTTCGCAAGGATCAGTAACATGGCTACATCAGACTTGCCGCGCCACATTGTGGATCGGTTTGAGAGACGTTGGGCGCAAAAGCTCGAAGCCCATGCGCGCACCTGGCAATCAATAAAGCCCGGCAGTCGGGCCATGACCGATCAGGGCGTGCCGGTGGTTCATCGTCGCAAGCGGCTGAAGCTGGCGAAAGCGCCGCCCGCTTAGCAAGTCATCGGGCCGCTTTGCCTTCAGCTTGCCGCGCGGGCATTAAATGCCGTCGGCACGGGCCGAAGGTGGCCAACGAGCGAGTGGCCTTCAGGCCAGCAAGCCAAATTCACGGCGAACACACGGCAGCGCCAGAGCAAGCCCGCTCGCGCTGGTCGAGCTCGAGCCCGGAACATGGGTGGCTGCAGGGCAGGGGATGTTAGCGCCGGTTGGCAGCTTCTGGAAATTCCAGCGTCCGAACAGACGCGTGACTCGAGGGCTTCTGGAGTCCAATAAGCGCGACTTGCGTTCTCGCCGGCTTCTGGGTTGCCATCTGCCCCACCCGCCGCCGGGTTCTTCCGCGGACCAGCCTGATGATCAAGAGAAGCAATGCCGCGCCGATGGTCTGCCGGATACGACTGGGCGCGAGTTTAGGCGATCTGCGATTGTCGTTCACCATTGCATCGCGGTCGGCTACGAGCACGCGCGCGACCGAGACGGCCTAGGACAACGAAGGCAAAAAGGCGTGCTACAATTACGTGCATCTTGCGGTTCGCGTTCTACCGCTGCATGAACATCTCGCGGGTATGTGCATGCCGCCGCCTCACTCCCTGGGGATTTTGCCAGATGCTTGTGAATAAGCGCCCGAGAGTGACCCTTCACCGCAAATTCGATCAATAGATTATCGTGCCGATCGGCGTCGGAACCCCGCGCCGATTTACAGGTGCCAAGCCCCGCGATGGCGGGCAGCGCTGCGATATTTGAAGTGTCCGCGCCGCCCGCCATCAGTCATGCCCGATCCTGTGGCGTTTCCTGCGGGATGGTTGGCGCATCGGTCGCCCGTTCCAAAGCGAATGCCTCCTTTCCCTTTGCGGCCCAGAGCGCTCGCGCCCGTTCGCCTTCATTGCTTTTGAGCTTGTCTGCCATCCAGAGCAGCGCGCCGAGGATGATGGCGCGATCGTCGTCGGTCAGGTCGACGACACGAGCCTTGACGACGAGGCCGCCCAGTTCGATCAGGTGCCGCGTGCGCTCGCGGCGCTCGACTTGCCAGTCGCGCATGTCATGCCGCGCCCTTGCGGCTTGAGCCGGTTGCGCGCCGCTCGGCTGCGCAGGAGGGCCGTCCGGGTTGCGGTCAGTTGTCGGTGCAATTCGCCGCGCCCGGCTTTGAAAGAACGCCGCCCCGCGCCTAGCCCATGCCTCCCTCTTTGCGGTATCTTTCGTCTCAGACAGCACAAGCAGGGCGCCGGCTAATTCATCGGCGCGAGGCTATCGGCGCCGGTGGCGATGACCAGTTCACCGAGCTGCTGCACCTTACGGCTCTTGAGATCGCGCGCCTTGTCCCCAAGTGCCTTCAGTTCAGCATCAAAGTCCCGGGGTTTTCGCATCATCGTCTCCTTGAGCGTTGATGGAGAAGTAATAGTCGAGCAGCCGGCACAATGCTGTAAGGTCGTCAGGACGCCCTGGGACGCGGTAATCCCTCCCGAGAATTTTTCGTGAGGGCGCGCTTATACGTCGTGCCGACGTGCGCTTCGAAGTGTAGATGGATTGCCGTCATGGCGATCTACCATTTCTCGCGCCAAGGTCATCTCGCCGCGCCAGCGGCTCGAGCGCGCTGGCGTCGGCCGCCTATCGCTCGGCCTCGCGGCTGCACGACGAGCGGCTCGATCGCGCACCACGACTTCTCCGAACAAGGCCGGCGTCGTCCATTCCGAGGTGATGCTGCCGGACGGCGCGCCGGAGCAGCTGGCGCGATCGCGAGCGGCTGTGGAACGAGGTCGAGGCGGCCGAGAAGCGCAAGGACGCGCAGCTCGCCCGCGAGATCGAGTTCGCGATTCCGCGCGAGCTGAACGCAGGCGCAAGGCATCGAGCTGGCGCGCGACTTCGTTCGAGCGCGAGTTCGTCGATCGCGGCATGATCGCCGATCTCAATGTGCATTGGGACATCGGCGCGGACGGCATGCCCAAGCCGCACGCGCATGTCATGCTGACCATGCGCGACGTCGGCGAGGACGGGTTCGGCCAGAAGGTCCGCGACTGGAACCGCACCGAGCTGCTGGAGCACTGGCGCGAGCGCTGGGCGAGCACGTCAACGAGCGGCTGGCCGAACTCGATATCGACGCGCGGATCGATCATCGCTCGCTTCGAAGCGCAGGGCATCGACCTGGAGCCGCAGCACAAGATCGGGCGCCGGCGGCGATCGCGTCGGGGCGCGAGGGCGAAGGACTCGAAGCCGAGCGGCTCGAAGAGCACCGCGAGATCGCGCGCGGCAATGGCGAGAAGATCATCGCCGAATCCCGGACCTCGCGCTCGACGCGATCACGCAGCAGCAGGCGACGTTCACGCAGCCGCGACCTGGCGATGTTCGTGCACCGGCACAGCGACGGCAAGGACCAGTTCAACGCGGTGATGGCGCGGTGCAGCGGCGCACCCGAGCTGGTCGCGCTCGGCAAGGACGGACGCGGCGAGGAGCGGTTCACCAGCCGCGAGATGATCGAGACCGAGCAGCGGCTTGGAGCGCGCCGCCGAACTGCTGGCCGAGCGCGAGCGCCATCGGTGTCAGCGAGCGCGACATCGCGAAGCGGCGCTGGCGCGTGCCGAGACGGCGCGGTCTTGTCCTGTCGGGCGAGCAGCACGCGCGCTGACGCATGTCACGGAGGCGCGCGATCTCGGCGATCGTCGTCGGCTATGCCGGCACCGGCAAATCGCGCGATGCTGGGCGTCGCGCGCGAGGCGTGGGAAGCGCGCCGGCTATCACGGTCCGCGGCGCGGCGCTGTCCGGCATCGCGGCCGAGAATCTCGAGAGCGGCTCCGGCATCGCGTCGCGCACGATCGCCAGCCTGGAGCATCAATGGGGGCAGGGCCGCGAGCTGCTCACGGCCGCGCGACGTGCTGGTGATCGACGAGGCCGGGATGATCGGCACGCGCCAGATGGAGCGGGTGCTGTCCGGAAGCCGAGAAGCGCGGCGCCAAGGTCGTGCTGGTCGGCGATCCCGAGCAGCTGCAGGCGATCGAGGCCGGGGCGGCGTTCCGCTCGATCGCCGAGCGGCACGGCGCGGTCGAGATCACCGAGGTCCGCCGCCAGCGCGAGGACTGGCAGCGCGACGCGACGCGCGAGCTGGCGACCGGGCGCACCGGCGAGGCGCTCGACGCCTATGCGCGAGCACGGCATGGTCCATGCCGCGGAGACACGCGAGGAGGCGCGCGCCGATCTGATCGAGCGCTGGGATCGCGATCGGCAGGCAGGCACCCGACAAGAGCCGGATCATCCTCACCCACACCAACGACGAGGTGCGCGCACTCAATGACGCTGCGCGCGAGCGGCTGCGCGAGCGCCGGCGAGCTGGGCGAGGACGTGCACAGTCGACGCGAGCGCGGCGAGCGGCAGTTCGCGCCCGGCGACCGGGTCATGTTCCTGCGGAACGAGCGCGGCCTGGGCGTGAAGAACGGCACGCTCGGGACCATCGAGCAGGTCAGTCGCGCAATCGCATGGCGGTGCAGGCTCGACGATGGCCGATCCGGTCGCGTTCGACCTGAAGGACTATGCCCAGATCGATCACGGCTACGCCGCGACGATCCACAAGGCGCAGGGCGTGACGGTCGATCGGGCGCATGTGCTGGCGACGCCCGGGCTCGACGCGCACGCCGCCTATGTCGCGCTGTCGCGGCACCGCGACGGCGTCGGACCTCCATTATGGCCGCGACGACTTCGCCGATCAGGGCCAGGCTGGTCCGCACGCTGTCGCGCGAGCGCGCCAAGGACATGGCGTCGGACTACGAACGCGCGATCCGGCGCAGCGCTTTGCCGAGCGGCGCGGGATCACGTTCCGCGAGCGCGTCGCCGAGATCGTACGCAAGGTCGTGCCCGAGAAGGTCCGCGGCATGTTCGACGGCCTGCGCTCTCCTTCAGATGTGCGCGGCCCGGTTGGCGGACCGAGGCCGGAGCGGGAACCGCCGGAAAGGGAAAGGAGCAGTACGGGGGCCCTGCGGCGCGAAACCGAAGCGCCGGAAAGGAAGGTGACGGAAGACTCGGAAAAGGAATTGCGTCGCGTGCGTACCCGAGCGCTCGTGCGCCATGCCCGCGCCGTGGATGCGATCTTCGAGGCGCAGGAGATGGGCGGCAAGGCAAGTCCCGAGCAGGTCAAAGAACTGCAAAAGGCCCGCCAGGTCTTCGAGGAGGTACGGCCCTATGGCTCGCACGATGCCGAAGCCGCCTACAAGAAGGACCCGGACCTTGCCCACGGGCGCTGGCGGCCGGGTCAACCGCGCCATCCGCGCGCTTCAGCTCGAAACCGAACTGCGCATCGATTCGGGCCGCTACGCCGACCGCTTCGTGGAGCACTGGCAGAAGCTCGACCAGGCCAGCCTGCGCCAGTATCAGGCGGGCGATATCTCCGGCTACAGGGCCACGCGCTCGGCGATGGGTGATATGGCGAGAAGCCTCGAACGCGATCCGCAACTGGAGTCCATCCTCGCCAATCGCAAGCGGGAGCTCGGCATCGCCTTCGAATCGGCCGCCAACTCGGACACGAATTGGCCTTCACTCACGGCATTGATCTCGGCAGAGGTCGGGGCCTCGAAATTTGATCCATCCGATTTACCGCTCATTCTGCGCCATAGTACGGCGATGCATAAAATGCTCTTGCGCGCCCGCAATAGCCTGTCCTGTCTAGTCTCAGATGCTGTCAGAAACAGCGAGCAGGAGGCAGCGCGGCCATGCGAGAACTAGACTGTATCGTCCGCTTGAAAACCGTTCTTGCCCGGACCGGGCTGTCGCGGTCCACCATCTATCGTAAGATCGCCGAGGGCACGTTCCCGGCTCAGCTCAAAATCAACACCAACGGGACCGGCTGGCATGAATCTGACATCAACCGCTGGATCGCAGATCCCGTCTCGTGGCGTCCGAGACGCGAGTTCGATGAGGTTCGATGAGGTCGGTCTGTATCGTTTCCTCACGCGGGTCCGCCAGGCCTTCACAGCGAAGCCAAGTCCGGAAAGTCGGCACGACGAGTTGACCCTCGTCACCGGCGCGATGGTCGCCGTTGGAGACGGGCGCGAGGTGTATGTATAAGTGTATGTAGCCAAAAGGTGTGTGCTAGAAATCCCTTAAAAATGGGCGTTTCTCCTACTTCCTGGCGGACACTCTCTCCGCCAAATTGCCAAGGCCGCATATTCTCCGAGTGAACTCGCGGCCAACTAAGCCCAGTAACAGTAGCGATTTCTCATTTGAGCCCCGAACTCCCGATCGGCAGAGCCGGCCCATTGTTCTCCGAAAGGCCCATTTCTCTCCGAAGCTCTGGACTCCGTTCATTCGGTACGGTTATCGAAATTCGAGCGTTTAAAGTTACATAAGAACTTCGGTCGGAAGAGGTTCTGCCGCTTCTCTCGACAGGCAAGAACGTCCGATTTCCAACTCGTCATCCTGAGGTTCGAATCCTTCCGCCCCCGTCTCTGTACTCCTGGTTCAGCGATCTCAAGGCGAAAATCGCCGAAGGTCTCCGGCCTTGTACGGGAATATTCCCGTTTTGCGGAGACTGTCGGGAGAGACCGGTTTGATCACGACTGCCGCCGACGGTCGCAGTCGGGTTCGCATGTAGAAGGACTTGGAGGGTTCTAGTTGGCCGCAACACGACTGGCGCTCCCAAGGGACGTCGTAACGGTAACTGGAAGCACGGCCTTTGCAGCCGAGATATGATCGACATGCGTTAGCCGTTCGGCGCCTCGCGCGGGACGCAAAGGAGGCACTTAACACGGTCGCTGGTTGACCGTCGGGTGGGTCGTAAACGAATTGTCACCACTTTCTTCAGATGATGTGGGCGGCTAAGAGGACATCATGGCTGAGACATCGATTGAATGGACCGACGCGACGTGGAATCCGGTTGCCGGCTGTACGGTTCTGACTGCTGGCTGCACCAATTGCTACGCGATGCGGATGGCGGCCAACCGTAGTTAGGCGTGGAAGCTGCGATCGCGGATGAACACTGTGCAGAAACCTTAGAAACCGCGCCTGCGCACCAATTTGGCAGCCTTACGCGCGGCGTATCGGGCATCACGGTCAGCTTTCTGCTCCGCCTTCAGGGCCGCAGCGCGTTCAAAGTCCTCGGCCGCCGCGCGAGTTTTGGCCTCCTCAGCTTCGCGCGCCGCCTGATTAGCAAGTTCAGTCTCGCGTGCAGCCTCCGCGGCTAACCTCGCTTCTGTCGCTTTCTTTGCGGCCTCACGCTCTGCCGTGCGTACTCGGCGAGCGTCATGAATAGCCAGCCTTTTCGCGCGCTGCTCCTCCCTTATCGGATCCTGTAGAGCGGCTCGAAACTTTTCTATAGCCGCCTTTTGGGCCGCGTCGGCAGCAGACCTACGATCCTCAAACTTCGGGTCCTTGAAGCCCAACAGAATCTCCAGTGAGACATTGCGGGTGGGATGGGCGCGCGCTAAGCATTTCGCATTCAGCTTGAGCTGTCTAGTCCACAGACGGCGGCCTTTGATATCATTTAATTTCTAGTCGCGATTGGAATGGTTGTTATACATCAGGACAAGAAAATCTGACCCGAAAGAAACACCTTTCCTGACGAGGCGCTAAACCGCCCAGCTAACTTTTCGAATGTTTGGGATATAAAGGCGATGCGGTGGATCAGCCCCCAAAACCCAAATGCAAGACATCCCCCTTGCTCGCAATAGTTGTTTAAGCAAATATCGATGCGGCTGGGGGACCCAAAATTATGCCGCAGGCGACAACGAACGATGATGCCTTCTCTAGGCTACCTGAAATTATTGCGGACTCGGCAAACCGTAACCGCAATGAAGCGGAGACCCGTCACAAAGTCATTGATTTCATCCTGCATGACCTCCTTGCTTGGCCTCGAAACCGAGTGGCAGTCGAGGAACACATTCATCCCGGTTTTGCCGACTACATCCTAAAGAAGGCGAATGGCGATCCTCTCGTCTTCGTTGAAGCAAAAAAGGAGGGGCTTTATTTCGAATTGCCCTTGCCTCACAACGCGGATGAAACATCCGCGTATATCGCCATTAAGAAGCTTCTCACGGACGCAAATATTAAGGCGGCTGCCAATCAGGTTCGAGCTTATTGCGCAGATACAGGTTGCGAATATGCGTGCATTACAAACGGACACGAATGGATTTTTTTTAAAACGTTCGAAAAGAACGTTCGTTGGGATTTGTCGAATGCCTTAGTCATAAGGAAACTGGATTTCTTCGAGCGCGAGTACACGCGCGCCGTCAACAGCTTGTCGTTTCTGGCAATTACCGAGCGGTCCACCTTGCCGAATATTCTCGGCAGTACGCCACCTCGGGACCGTAGCCTGTTCTATCCTAAAGAGAAAATCTCCTCTTTGTCAGCGATGAC
>CAVPLO010000002.1:0-318088 GCA_963706265.1 uncultured Alphaproteobacteria bacterium
CTTCTTGCAGGCCGTCGGGCACCCCCATCCGGTCAACCCGCAGAAGCGGCTGGCCAGGGAGGCCTCCGCCCGTGGCTGGCCGGTGCTCCACTTCAAGAGGCGGTCACGTCGCCTGGACCCGGCGCCGGCCTTCGCACGGCTGCGATGTACGGCAGCCTGCTGACAGCAAGCGGAACGGGCCTGACCATGGGCCTGCTGAACCGTGACCGGCGACGGGGCGTCGACCTGGCCACCTCCGTGTTCGGGGACCTCGCCGCCGCCGCCGGCGACATCAAGATCGACGTCACCGGACAGCAGCACCTGTGGTCACGCCGTCCCGCGGTGTTCTTCATCAACCATCAGAGCGCTCTCATCGACCTGGTGGTGACCAGCAGCCTGCTGCGCGACGGGTTCACTTTCGTGGCCAAGAAGGAGATCGCGCGGGTCCCGGTGATCGGGCCGCTGTTCCGCATGGCCGATGTCGCATTTCTCGACCGCGCGGGGATCCTGCCAAGGCGATTGCGGCGCTGCAGCCGGCCGTGGACAGGTTGCGCGCGGGCACGTCGGTGGTGATCTCGCCGGAGGGCACCCGGTCGGTGACCCCGACGGTCGGCCCGTTCAAGAAAGGCGGCTTCCACCTGGCGATGCAGGCCGGCGTGCCCATCGTGCCGATCGTCATCCGCAACGCCGGCGAGATCATGTGGCGGGACGCCAAGATCGCGCAGAGCGGCACCATCGACGTGATGGTGCACCCGCCAATCCCCACGGACGGCTGGACACGAGAAGACCTCAACGCGGCCGTGGCGCGGGTCCAGCAGCTCTACGTCGACACCCTTGAGGACTGGCCGACAGCGCTGATCGACGCGGCAGGCACGTCATGAGCGGCACCCGCCACGCCTTGGACCACTTCGGCGGGGACGTCCGCCGCCCGGACGGGCCCGCGCGGCCTGATGCACCGCGTCGGGCTGCTCGGTGCGTCAGCGGAACCGCTGTCCTCGGACACGGCCGAGGTCGCCCTGGCTGACCCGCCTCGGCGCCTGCCTTTCCGGAGCCAGGTGGGTAACCTCGCCGGACGGCTCGGCCGATCGGAGGAGGATGCGCTGGCCGAGGTGGCCTGCGACCTGCGGGAGATGTCGGCCACGCACAACGAGGCCGTAATCGCGCAGTGGCAGCGGTTCGGCCAGTGGATGCGGCGCGGCTACGACACCTTGCTCGACGAGGAAGCGCTCGCCGGGCTGCGCGAGCTGGACCGCAAGCACTCCCTGATCTTCCTGATCTCGCACCGCCGACCTCGACGAGTGGGTGCTGCTGCCCGCGCTGCTTTCCTCTGGCATCTCGCCCCCCTACGGGCTGGCCGGAGCGAACCTGAACTTCTTCCCGCTCGGCACGGTCGCCCGGCGCACTGGCGTCGTCCACATCCGCCGGTCCACGAGCGACGCACCGGTATACCGGCTGGCCCTGCGGGCGTACATCGGCCAGCTCGTGGCGAACCGGGCGAACGTCGTCTGGTCGATCGAGGTGGTCGTTCCCCGCACCGGCAAGCTCCGCCCGCCGCGGTACGGTCTTCTGCGCTACGTGGTGGACGCAGTGGAGGCGGTCGATGCGCCAGAAGCCATTGTCGTGCCGGTGTCGATCGTCTACGACCAGCTGCCGGCGCACGAGGTCTCGCAGATGATCGCCGAGGCGAGAGGGCTGGGCAAGCAGCCCGAGAACGCGCGGTGGCTCCTGGGCTACGCCCGGGGGCTCAACCACCGTCTCGGGCAGGTGTACGTGGATCTCGGGCAGCCGCTACGGCTCCGGGAGCGGCTCGCCGAACTGCGCGTCGATGACCCGGCGCAAACGCATGCCGTCGAGCGGGTCGCGCTGGAGGTGTCGCACCGGATCAACCGGGCGACACCGGTGACACCCACCGCGGCCGTGTGCGTGGCGATGCTCGCCGCCGACCGGGCACTGACCCTTGCCGAGGTGCTGGCCACCGTCGCGCCGCTGGCCGACTACCTGCGGCGCCGCGGCTGGCCGGTGGCCTGGACCGCCAGCCTCACCGACCGCTCCACTGTGCGCCGAACGCTGCAGGAGCTCGTGGCCTCCGGGCTCACCTGCTACTCCGGCGGCACCGAGACGGTCTGGGGGATCAGCGCCGACCAGCACCTGGTGGCGGCCGTGTACCGCAACAGCGCGATCCATGTGCTGGTGGTACGGGCGATCGCCGAGCTCGCGCTGGTGGCCGTCGCGCGGCGCCAGGACGGATCCGGACGCAACGCCTGGGACGAGGCACTGCGATTGCGTGAGCTGCTGAAGTTCGACTTCTTCTTCGCCCAGCGGCGCGAGTTCGCCGGCGACCTGCAAGCGGAGCTGGTGCTGATCGACCCGGACGGCGGCGAGGTGGGCGCCGAGGTGAGCCCGGACGCTGCGCAGCGGTGGCTGGAACGCCTCCGGCCGCACGTGGCGCACCTGGTACTGCGCCCCTTCCTCGACGCCTACTCGGTGGTTGCCGAGCAACTGACCGCGGCCGACACCTCCGAGGAGTTCGACGAGCAGCAGTTCCTAGCCGGGTGCCTGCGCGTGGGCCGGCAGTGGGCGCTCCAGCGCCGGCTGGCCAGCGAGGAATCCGTCTCGGCCGAGATGTTCCGGACGGCGCTGCAGCTAGCTCGACACCGCGGCCTCCTCACATCCGACGACCCAGGGCTCGGCAAACGCCGAATGGCCTTCGCCGACGAGCTTCGCGAGGTACGGGCTATACGTCGCGGAGATCGCCGAGATCGCAAGCCGCGAGGGGACGGACTGAGAGGCCGGAATGCTATCGTTCGCCTTTAGCCCAGAGCAGGAAGAATTCCGCGTCCAGCTACGCAAGTTCGCCGTCGCGGAGCTAGCGCCGCGTTACATCGAGCGCGCCGCGCGTCCGGAGTTCTGCTGGGACGCGCACCGGCGACTGGCCGAGCTCGGTGTCCTCGGCATCGGCCTTCCCGAGAAACACGGCGGGACCGGAGCGCTCGACCCGGTGACGCTCGGCCTTGCCGCGGAGACGCTCGCCTACGGTGACGTGAACGTCGCGTCCGCTCCGGTTCTCTCCGGCCTCGTCGCCTCTCAGCTCGCGGGAAACGGGCAGGGCGCCGTCGTCGACGAGTGGCTGCCTCGGCTGATTCGCGGCGACGACATCGCCGCGATCGCCGTCACCGAGCCCTTCGTGCGGCTCGGACGTCTCGCCTTACCGAGGCCCGAACAGTCCCCGGCGGCTGGCGGATCCGCGGTGAGAAGATTGCGATCACTCTCGCCACGGCAGCCTCGGTGGCGTTGGTCTACGCCCGGGAACCTGGGTCAGAGGGGTACCGGGGCATCAGCTGCTTCGCCGTCCCGCTCGAGGCCGAGGGCGTCACCCGCACGCACACGCCGGGCATGGGGTGCCTCCCGCCGCGCCGGGGCCAGCTGTCCTTCGACGATGTCTTCGTGCCAGAGGACCATGTTGTGGGGGAGCCGGGCCGGGGCTTCGCCGGTGCCATGGAGCACTTCGACTTCAGCCGGCCCGGCGCTCGGTCTGCTGTGCCTCGGCGCGGCCCAGGCGAGCATCGACGAAGCATGCACGTGGGCCGCCCAGCGCGGGGCTTTCGGCCGGCCCTTGGCTGCCTTCCAGGGTGTCTCCTTTCCCCTTGCGGAGCACGCGACGTACATGGAGGCAGCTCGCTGGCTGTGCTACCGCTCGCTGTGGGCGCGGGAAGCCGGGGAGAAGCACACGCACTTCGCCGCGATGTCCAAGTGGTGGCCGCCGATCGTGGCCAAGGACGCGATCGAAACGGCGATGGTCACGTTCGGCAATCTCGGCGACCGACCGAGATGCCTCTCCAGCAAAGGTACCGTGACGTCGCGAGCTACCTTATCGCCGACGGGACCGCAGGCATCCAGAAGCGGGTCATCGCGACAGCGATGATGGGCAAGGTGGCAGCGCTGTGATGGTGTTTACTACTTCGAAGCTGGGCGTGGCGGTCAACGAGTGGCGATCCCCGACCCGGCGGCGCGGCGGCGGCTCCTTGGCCACATCGCCGGTGCCGGCGGTAGACCACGTCACCACCGGTGACCACGTCAGCTTCCAGGGCGGCACGGGCTTCGACGGCCTGGTGTCGGCAACGTCGATCCTCGCCGCCAACGACACCCTCAAGGTGCTCATCGGTGTGTATCTTGCCGGACTGAGACACCCCATGGTGACGGCGAGACAGCTCGCGACCATCTCCCAGATAGCGGCCGCCCGGCTGATCCTCGGAGTCGGTGTCGGAGGCGAAGACCGCAGCGAGATCAACGCGGGCGTGGATCCCGCGACGCGAGGCCGCAGGCTGGACGAGACGCTCGAGGTACTTCGCGCGCTGGCCACCGGCGAGGCCGTCGACCACCAGGAACAGTTCTTCTCCCTCAGCAACGCCCGCATCCTGCCCCCGCCGGATCCGCGGATCCCGCTGGTCATCGGCGGTTCGGGCGACGCCGCCGTCCGGCGCACCGCCGCGTACGGCGATGGCTGGCTGGCCATCTTCTGCTCCGCTCGCCGGTTCGGCGAAACCGTCGAGCGCATCCGAGAAGCCACGGCCGACCGGAGTCGCGCAGCACCGTCGTGGTTCGGGCTGACGATGTGGTGCGGCCTGGGCTCTGACGGGAACCGCGCCCGGGAACTGCTCGGCCGCCGGATGCAGGCCCTCTACAACCAGCCGCCGGAGAGGTTCCAGCACGTCACGGCCGCCGGAACGCCCGAGCAGGTCGCGGAGAAGCTCGCGCCCTTTGTCGAGGCGGGTGCCGGGCACCTGACGATCGTCACGGTCGCCGACTCCGTCCACGACGGCATCGACCTGGCCGCCGAGGTGCGTCGCCTGCTCCAGGCCGAGTTCGCGCCTGGCCGAGGAGGCCCGCGTGCGCGCGATCGTCATGAAGGAGTACGGCGGCCCGGAGCGCCTCGCGCCAGCCCAGCGGCCGGACCCCGTGGCGAAGCCCGGCTGGGCGGTGGTGCGCCTGCGCACCGCGGCCCTCAACTGGCACGACGTCCTCGTGCGCCAGGGCAGGTACCAGTCCCCTCTGCCCCACGTACCAGGAGCGGACGGCGCGGGGACCGATGCGGAGACCGGGGAGGACGTCCTCGTCATGCCGTCACTGTGGTGGGGCGACGGCGAGTCGGCACCGGGTCCTTCCTGGGAGATCCTCGGTGACCATCGCCCGGGCACGTACGCCGAGATGGTGCGCGTCCCCCGCGAGTGTGTGGTGCCCAAGCCGGCCCGGCTGTCCTGGCCGGAGGCAGCCGCGCTGCCGCTGGTGGGTCTGACGACCTACCGGGCGCTGTTCCCCCGTGCCCGGCTTGTACGGGGCGAGTCGCTGCTGGTCCTCGGGGCCGGTGGCGGTGTCGCCACGATGGCCGTCTCGCTCGCCTCGGCGGTGGGCTGCACCGTCGTGGTCACCTCGTCCTCGCCGCACAAGGTGAGCCGGTCCCGGGAGCTGGGGGCCTCCGCGGGGGTCCTCTACGGCGACCCGTCGTGGCCGCAGGCGGCGCGGGAGCTGTCACCCGGCGGGCGCGGCTTCGACGTCCTCGACTGATCGGGACCTGGCAGCAGTCGATCGGCGCGCTGCGTCCGGGCGGGCGGCTCGTCGTCCTGGGAGCCTCCCGCGCCGAGCGGGCAAACCTCGACGTGCGGCGCTTCTACTTCGGCCAGTTCGACCTGCTCGGCACCACCATGGGGAGTACCCGCTACTTCGCCTGCTGCTCGCCGTGCTCGACGCCTATGACGTTCCTCCCCCCGTCGTCGACCGGACGTTCCCCCTGGACGAAGCCGCCGGTGCACGCCGATCCTCGGTACCGGAGCCAGTCTGCAAGGCGGTCTGACCATCGTCTTCAATGCCGTCGCGCAAGCTCGCGCCAGGAAGAGGGACCGATGAGCAGGCCTGGTTCGCTACGAGGTGGACGACCGGGGAGCCGCCTTCGTGACCCTTGACGCCCCGGAGTCTCGCAATGCCCTGAGCGACGAGCTTCTCGACGATCTCCTCGATGCGTTCGAGCGTGCCCGTACCGATGACGCCGTCCGGGTCGTGGTGCTCACTTCTTCACACGACCGGGGTTCTTCCTCCTGCTGGCGGAGACCTGAAGGCGTTCGCCTGCGATGCCCCGACGATCGGCAAGTACGCCGGACTGGACCGCTTCCCGCGGCTGTACAAGCTCATCGGCGGCCTGGGCAAGCCCGTGATCTGCGCCGCGAACGGTGACGTGCTGGCCGGTGCCTTCGGCCTCGCCCTTGCCTGCGATCTCGTCATCGCCAGGGAAGGCGTCCGCTTCGGGTGCCCGGAGATCAATGTGGGCGTGTTCCCGTTCATGATTTCCGCGCTGATCTACCGCAACATCGACCGGATGAAGGCCAACGAGCTGATGATGCTCGGGGAGCCGATCGACGCGGCAGAGGCGCACCGGCTGAACATCGTCAACGCCGTCGTCCCGGCTGTGAGCTTCGACCAGATCGTTCGTGAGTGGGCGCACAAGGTGGCGGGGAAGTCACCGCTCCTCATGCGCCTGGGCAAGAACGCCATCGACGCCACGCGGGACATGAGCCTGCCGGGACGCGCTGGAGGCGCTGCGCGCCCAGCTCGCGCTGGCGTTCACCACCGAGGACCTCGCCGAGGGCGTGGCTGCCTTCCGGGAGAAGCGCGAAGCCGTATGGAAAATACGCTGATCGTGCCGCTGCTGAGCGTCAACGGACTGGTGATGAGGCCGCCACCTGCCGGTTCGTCGGCGGCCTGTCCAACGTCGGCGAGACGGCACACGGCGACCGCGATAGCCCGGCCCGTTCGGCAGTCGTCCCGGACGAGAGTTCAGCCATGTGCAACCTCGATCGCGGTGCGCTCCTCCACCTCCTGTACCGCCTCGGCGTACGCGTGGACGTGTTTGTTCATCCGTCGCAGGGCAGCGTCTGGATCCTGGGCGCGGATAGCTTCGGTGATGCCCCAGTGGGCCCGGATCGTCGCTTGCCGGA
Source organism: uncultured Alphaproteobacteria bacterium (assembly GCA_963706265.1). Taxonomy (GTDB): domain Bacteria; phylum Pseudomonadota; class Alphaproteobacteria; order Rhizobiales; family Xanthobacteraceae; genus Bradyrhizobium. The sequence goes on from CAVPLO010000002.1 coordinate 6,966, forward strand.
CGTCACTGTCGATGAAGCCTTTGGTGTCGGTTGAGGAATGGATGGCTCGCGACAACGCCAGCATGAACCCGGTCAGCAGTTCGTTGTGGCTCGCAATGGCGACCGCGACGTGCCAGTTCACGTTGGCCTGGAGGAAATCCGCGAGTGTTCCGTTGACCGATATGGCCTCGTTGGCCTTGTCGAGCCGCTCGAGGTCGAAGCCGCGCGGACTTTGCCGCCAGCCGCGCGCAGGCGGGCTCTATCGCCTCGCGCGTCTCAAGCAGCGCACCCAGCCGGATGCGTCGGCCGCGGATGACCAGGGCGACGGAGTTCGCCACCGACTCATCGTCCGGTTTCTGCACAAAGGCCCCGCCCGCCCGGCCGGTCTTGATGCGGATCAAGCCCTGGACTTCGAGGATGCGCAGCGCCTCCCGGACCGTCGCCCGGCTCATATGGGTCTGCGCCACGAGGTCGCGCTCGGTAGGGAGCGCGGTGCCCTCCGGCAACCTCGCCGAGGAGGATCCGCTCGCGCAGGTCATCGGCGAGGACGTCAGAGGCTTTGGGAACAGGCAACGGTGTCAGCCGGACTGGCGGCCGGTCCGGCCCGCTCTTCGAGACCAGCCGTTCCTGCATCTCGCCTCACATCCTCGATGACGCGACTCCTTGCTAAAAAGGTCTTACCATTCTAGCATTCGAGGTGTGGGTTACGCGCGCGAGGAGGGTCCCAATGAATGCACCGATCGAGGCCGTCGGCGACCGGTACAGCGGCGAGCAGATCGCCTCGTACTATGCCGCGGGCCACTGGCAGCCGGCCAGCTTCAACGCTCTCGCCGCGGGGCAGGCCGCTCGCCGGGGTGACCAGACCTTCGTTTCGACAGCACCACATCGCTGACGTACGCAGGCTTCCGTGACAAGGCCCTGCGGCTGGCCGTGGGCCTACGGCGAGACGGTGTGCGCCCGAGAGACCGGGTTGTCGTGCAGCTTCCCAACTGGACCGAATTCCCCGTGATCGCCGCCGCGCTGTCGCGGATCGGCGCGATCCTGGTCCCCATCATGACGATCTACCGCGAGGAAGAGGTCGCCTACGCGCTGCGGCACTCCGGCGCAGTGGCCGCGGTGACCTGTCATGAGTTCCGCGGGTTCGGACACCTGGAAATGTTTAGCAAGCTCCGCTTCGAAGCCTCGGACCTGCGCGCGGTGTACGTCGCTCGCCCCCCCGCAGGAGACGCGTCCGAGAGCCCGTCACTGGACAGCCTGGTGGTCAGCGGGGACCTAGCGGCTCTGGAGGAGGAGGCTGGCCCCGACTCATCGCCCGATGACGGCTTCGCCATCGTATACAATTGGGCACGACGTCCAGGCCCAAGGGGTGCTTCCACACCTTCAACACGTATCGCGCGAGCTCGACGCGATTATCAAGGGTCTCGGATACACCGAGTGGGACGTGCAGTTCGGCCCCTCGCCTATAGCCTACAGACGGGCCAGGTACGAGCGTGATCGTGCCTCTGCTCGCAGGCTTCGCCGGAATCCAATCTGATCGAGGCGTGGGAACCCGAGGAGGGGCTGCGAGGATCGAGCAGGACCAGTGGACCGCTGCCGTGACCGCGACGCCGTTCTTGCAGATGCTGATGGCGGCGTACGACCCTGTGGAGCACGACGCGAGCAGCCTGCGCGCGCGGGTCTGCGCGGGATGACCGATCCCGAGGGCCGTCGTCGAGCGTTCCGGTGAGATCTTCGCCGGTGCCGGGACTCTCAGCCTCTACGGCCGCTCGGAGAACCTCATTACGACTATGTGCACTGTGGACGACCGTGCCGACCGGCGGTCACGTCCGACGGCTCGGCCCTTGAAGGTGCCAAAGTGAAGATCGTCGGCGAGGACGGTCAGGTGCCGCGTGGTGAGGAGGGCGACATCGCCTACCGGGGGCCCAGCCACATGATCGAGTTCTTCAACGACGACGAGCAGATCGACGCACTGTTCACGCCGAGGGGTTCTCGACGATCCGGTAGATCTCGGCCGAATGGACGAGGATGGGTACGTGCGGGTCACGGGCGTCTAAGGACATCATCATCCGGGGCGGGACGACATAGAGCGCGCGAGATCGAGGGACGCCGGTGCGGGGCCGCCATCGTGGACGTGGCCGGGTGGGCATGCGGACCAGCGGCTGGGCGAGAAGGTGCGTAGACGTCGTCCTGGCGGAATCGTCCGTGGCGCGACGCTCAAGGACGTGACGGACTATCTCCGCGCACAGAAGCTCGCGACGCAGAAGCGGCCCAGCGCCTCGAGATCGCGTCAGCCTGGCCCATGACCGCGACCGCAAGGTCCAGAAGCACGTCCTGCGAGCGGACATCAAGCAGAAGCTCGGTGACATGAACCGCTGGCCGATCGCCCACGGACTCGGGCTCGCCGGAGCCGGAAGGAAGGGGCGAGGGAAGCCTCCTGTTTGAGAGATGTGGCGGCGCGACCTCGCTCACATGACGGTTCCTGATCGCTGCTGCAGCAGTAGCCGACTTAGGCATACCGCTCTCCCGCGACGCCTGACAACAGGAGGACTCCGATGGCGCGGCCCGTAATTGTCGCCGGAGCCCGTACCCTGATCGGCAAGCACACATGGCTCCCTGGCGCCCCAGCCGGCGGCGGCGCTGGCCGGCCTGGCGATCCGTGCCGCGCTGGAGCGAGCAGGGGTCAGCGGGGTCGAAGTCGACGCGGTGAACCTGGGCCATGTCGGGCAGGCCGCGGGCCGGAACCCGGCCCGGCGGGCGCGGCGGCGGGCGGTATTCCGATGGACGTGCCCGCGACTACGGTCAGAAAGCTGTGCCTTGGGTCTGGCGGCGATCGCGCAGGCCGCTCAGCAGATCATGACCGGGCAGTCCGAGACGGTGGTGGAAGGCGGATGGAATCCATGTCGAACGCACTCTACCTGCTGCCTCGCGGTTCGGCGCGGGTTGCGGTACGGGGACACGCCGCTCAGCGACGCCTCGATCAAGACGCGCGGTGCGCGGGTTCGACGCCATCTCGATGGGCGCGGTGACTGACGTCAACCAGGCCCGCCTGGGATCTCCCGCGAGGGTCAGGACGCGGTCGCGGCAGAATCCACGCCAGGGCGCGGCGGTGATCAAGGAGGGCCGTTGCCGGCGGGACGATCCCGGTCACCGTCCCTGGCCGCAAAGGCGAGGTGACCGTGGAGGACGACGAGGGGGCGTCCGCCCTGGGATCACCCCGCGCGGCTCGCCGCGCTGCGGCCGGGCTTCAGCGAGAACGGGACGATCACCGCGGGCTCGCCGTCCCAGCCGTCCGACGGCGCGTGCGCCGTCGTCGTCATGGACGCCGTTCCCGCGGAGCGGCTGGGCCGCCGTGGCGTTGCCGAGATCGGCAGCTATGGCACCGTCGCCGGGCCGGATCCCTCGCCGCTGGACCAGCCGGCGAACGCGATCCGCGACGCGTCCGCCGCGAGGCACGCCCAGTTCCAGGTTCCGCGATGGATTACAGCCAGTTTTTTCGCACCGCCCTCACGCGTCTCCATAACGAACGGCGGTACCGGGTTTTTGCCGATCTGGAACGCGTCGCTGGCCGCTTTCCCCACGCGGTGTGGCATTCCCCAAAGGGCACCCGCAACGTCGTGATCTGGTGCTCCAACGATTATCTCGGCATGGGCCAGCACCCGAAAGTGGTCGGCGCCATGGTCGAGACCGCGACCCGCGTCGGCACCGGCGCCGGTGGCACCCGCAACATCGCCGGCACCCATCATCCGCTGGTGCAGCTTGAGCGGGAACTGGCCGATCTGCACGGCAAGCAAGCCGCCTTGATCTTCACGTCGGGCTATGTGTCCAACGAGACCGGCATTTCCACCATTGCCAAGCTCATTCCCAATTGCCTGATCCTGTCGGATGCGCTCAACCACAATTCGATGATCGAGGGCGTCCGCCAGGCCGGCTGCGAGCGCCGGATCTTCCGTCATAGCGACATGGCGCACCTGGAGGAATTGCTGCGCGCGGCGGGAGCGGACCGGCCGAAGCTGATTGTCTGCGAGAGCCTTTATTCGATGGACGGTGATATCGCGCCGCTTTCGAAGATCTGCGATCTCGCCGAGAAATATGGTGCGATGACCTATGTCGACGAGGTGCACGCGGTCGGCATGTACGGTCCGCGCGGCGGCGGCATTGCCGAGCGCGACGGCGTCATGCACCGCATCGACATTCTGGAAGGCACGCTTGCCAAGGCCTTCGGCTGTCTTGGCGGCTACATCGCAGCGTCGGCGGAAATCGTCGATGCGGTTCGCTCCTATGCGCCCGGCTTCATCTTCACCACCGCCCTGCCGCCGGCGATCTGCTCTGCAGCCACCGCAGCGATCCGGCATTTGAAGACCTCGAACTGGGAGCGCGAACGCCATCAGGAGCGCGCGGCCCGCACCAAGGCGATCCTGACCGCCGCGGGCCTGCCGGTCATGTCGAGCGGCACCCATATCGTGCCGCTGTTCGTCGGCGATCCCGAAAAGTGCAAGCGGGCCTCCGACCTCCTGCTGGAGGAGCACAGCATCTACATCCAGCCGATCAACTATCCGACGGTGGCCAAGGGCACCGAGCGCCTCAGGATCACGCCCTCGCCCTATCACGACGATGCCGTGATCGACCAACTGGCCGAGGCCCTGTTACAGGTCTGGGAACGGCTCGGCCTGCCGCTGAAGGAAAAGTCGCTGGCGGCGGAATAACGTTAATTCGCCGATTGGCGGCCGATCCCCCGGTCCGCGACCGTTACGCACCGTGCTTTGCCGGTCCAGTCCGGCTATAGTTCTTCCTTTAGTGGCCGCCTTGCGCGGGTGCGCAGAACTGATGCGCCGGCGCTAAAGCGTATTGTTTACGCATGATCTTCTCGGAAAGCCGCTGCGCACTTTTCCGGATCATGCTTTAGGGAGTGAGCAGCAATGCTGCACGACTGGAGCGTGATCGCAGCCGCCTTTGGCTACATCGGCTTCCTGTTTTTCGTCGCGAGTTACGGCAACCGCCGCTCGCCGGCGCAGCGTGGCCGCGCCAGCGGGCTGATCTATCCGCTGTCGCTCGCAATCTACTGCACCTCCTGGACCTTCTTCGGCTCGGTCGGTTTCGCTACCCGCACCAGCGTCGACTTCCTGGCGATCTATATCGGCCCGATCCTGATGATCGGCCTCTGCACGCCGCTGCTGCGCCGCGTGATCAAGCTCGCAAAATCGCAAAACATCACCTCGATCGCCGATTTCATCGCCGCCCGTTACGGCAAGAGCCAGGCGGTAGCCGCTACCGTGGCGCTGATCGCCATCATCGGCTCGGTGCCCTACATTGCACTTCAACTCAAGGCCGTTGCCTCTTCGCTCGAGACCATCCTCAGCGAGGACCAGGCTATCTCCTCGATTCCGCTGCTTGGCGATATCGCGCTGACCGCGACGCTGGCGATGGCAGCGTTCGCCGTGTTGTTCGGCACCCGCCAGACCGACGCGACCGAGCACCAGCACGGGTTGATGCTCGCGATCGCGACCGAATCGATCGTCAAGCTCGTGGCCTTCATCTCGGCAGGCGCGTTCGTCACCTTCTGGATGTTCTCGCCCCACGAATTGATCGAGCGCGCGATGAAAACGCCGGAAGCCGTGCGCGCCATCCAATACGTGCCGTCGGCTGGCAATTTCCTGACCATGGTGCTGTTGTCGTTCTGCGCGATCATGCTGTTGCCGCGCCAGTTTCACGTCAGCGTGGTCGAGAATTCCACGCCGTCGGAAGTCGGCCGCGCGCGCTGGCTGTTTCCGCTTTATCTGGTCGCGATCAACCTGTTCGTGATTCCCATCGCACTTGCGGGACTCATCAGCTTTCCGTTCGGCGCGGTCGATCCCGACATGTACGTGCTGGCGCTGCCGGTGGAAGGAGACGCGCCGCTGCTCAGTATTGCGGTCTTTGTCGGAGGCCTGTCGGCGGCCACCGCGATGGTGATCGTGGAGTGCGTCGCGCTTTCCGTCATGGTCTCGAACGACATCATCCTGCCGCTGGTGCTCCAGCGCCGGCGCGAATCCCGCGATGGGCAGCAGGATTTCGGCCGCTTCCTGCTGAGCGCGCGGCGCTTTGCGATCATGGCGATCATGGCGATGGCCTATTTCTACTATCGCGCCCTGGGCGAGGCCCAGCTGGTCGCGATCGGCCTGTTGTCCTTTGCGGCGATTGCACAGTTGGCGCCTGCCTTTTTCGGCGGATTGTTCTGGCAGCGCGCGACCGCGCGAGGCGCCATGGGCGGCATGCTGGTCGGCTTTGCGATGTGGGCTTACACGCTGTTCCTGCCGAGTTTCCTCGATGGCACGGCGGGCGGGCTGGCGTTTCTTCACAGCGGCCCGCTCGGCATCGAGACGCTGCGGCCGCAGGCGCTGTTCGGCTCCAATTTGCCGCAGCTTGTCCATGGCGTGCTCTGGTCGCTCTCGCTGAACATTCTGGCCTATGTGCTGCTCTCGCTCTCGCGCCAGCCCTCTTCGATCGAACGCATGCAGGCCGACCTGTTCGTTCCCAGCGTGCTGACCCCGATGACACCAACCTTTCGCCGCTGGCGGACCACGGTGACGGTACAGGACATCCAGAGCACGGTGGCGCAATATCTGGGGCCTGATCGGGCCCACCAGTCCTTCGAGGCCTTTGCCGCTTCGCGCAACGCCCGCCTCTCGCCGTCCGCGCCGGCGGATTTCGAATTGCTTCAGCATGCCGAGCACCTGATTGCGTCGTCGATCGGGGCCGCGTCCTCGCGCATGGTGATGTCGTTGCTGTTGCGCAAGCGTACCGTGTCCGCCAAGGCTGCGCTCAAGCTGCTCGACGACTCGCACGCTGCGTTGCATTTCAACCGCGAAATATTGCAGACCGCGCTCAATCATGTGCGCCAGGGCATCGCCGTGTTCGACGCCGACTTGCAGCTGATTTGCTCAAACCGCCAGTTCGGCGACATCCTTGGCCTGGCGCCGCATCTTGTCCAGATCGGGATTCCCTTGAGGGAAATCCTCGAATACATGGCGGCGATCACGCCTCCGGAGTTCGGCGACCAGGATCTGCTGGTGGAGAACCGGCTGAACGCCTACACCGCCGAGGGCGAGCCTTACCTGGAGCGCCTGCCCGACCGCCATATGGTGATCGAAGTCCGCTCCAACCGGATGCCGGGCGGCGGCCTCGTCATTACCTTCTCCGACGTCACCCCCTCCTTTGAAGCCGCCGAGGCGCTGGAGCGCGCCAATGCCACGCTGGAAAAGCGCGTGCACGACCGCACCGAGGAACTGACACGGCTGAATTCGGAATTGGCGCTCGCCAAAAGCACCGCCGAGGATGCCAGCATTTCGAAGACGCGGTTTCTGGCGGCAGCGAGCCACGACATCCTTCAGCCGCTGAATGCGGCCCGGCTCTATGTGACGAGCCTCGTGGAGCGCCAGAGCGGCGGCGAGGATTCCAGGCTGGTCGAGAACATCGACGATTCGCTCGAGGCGATCGAAGAGATTCTCGGCGCGCTGTTGGACATCTCGCGGCTGGATGCCGGCGCCATGACGACGTCGGTCACGAATTTCAAGGTTGGCGACCTGATGCGATCTCTGGAAATCGAGTTTGCGCCGATCGCGCGCGCCAAGGGATTGAAACTGACCTTCGTGCCCTCTTCGCTGCCGGTGCAGTCGGACCGGCTGTTGCTGCGTCGGCTGTTGCAAAACCTGATTTCCAACGCCATCAAATATACGCCGCGCGGGCGAGTGCTGGTCGGATGCCGCCGCCGCGGCCAGTCCTTGCAGATCGGAATTTACGACACCGGCGTCGGGATTCCCGTTCTGAAACGCGGCGAGATCTTCAAGGAGTTTCACCGGCTCGAACAGGGCGCGCGGATCGCGCGCGGCCTGGGGCTTGGTCTGTCGATCGTCGAACGGCTCGCCCGCGTGCTCGGCCACGGCATTGCGCTCGAATCCATCGCCAGCGGCGGCTCGATGTTTGCAGTGACGGTGCCGACCGCAAAGGCCATCAACTACACGGCCGCGGTCACCAGCGCCACGCCGCTGTCGCGAACGCCGATGTCCGGCGCGCTGATCACCTGCATCGAAAACGATGCCGCGATCCTGGACGGCATGAAGACGCTTCTCGAAGGCTGGGACGCCGAGGTGATCGCGGCGAACGATCCCGAATCCGCCATCGAATCGATCGAGGCCGCGGGCAAGCAAGTCACCGGCCTCCTGGTCGATTATCATCTCGACCGCGGCAACGGCATTGCGGCGATCCGCGACATCAGGAAAAAGTTTGGCGAGGCCATCCCGGCCATCCTCATCACCGCCGACCGCAGCCCGCATGTCCGCGCCGCTGCGCGGGAGGAAAACATTGCGGTATTGAACAAGCCGGTGAAGCCCGCCTCCTTGCGCGCACTGCTTGGCCAGTGGCGCACCCAGCAGATGGTGGCGGCGGAATAGCTATTGCGGCGACGGCGTAGCCTGGCGCCATTGTCCGCCGGCGATTTTCGCGGCGGCAATCACGGCTTGCGTCCGGCTCTCGACGCCCAGCTTTTGCAGAATCGCCGACACATGCGCCTTGATGGTGGCCTCCGACACGCCGAGTTCGTAGGCGATCTGCTTGTTGAGCAGACCCTCCGACAGCATCATCAGCACGCGCACCTGCTGCGGCGTCAGCGTGACCAGCCGGTCGCGAAGGCGCACAAGTTCCGGATCGGTTGCCGAGGACAGGTCGGTGTCGGCCGGAACCCAGACATCGCCGCCCAGGACCTTCGTGATGGCATCCCGCAGCGTATCCACGCCAAATCGCTTGGGAATGAACCCGGAGGCGCCGAAATCGAGCGACTGGCGGATGGTGCCGCCATCGTCGCTGGCCGATACGATCACGACCGGAATGGCCGGAAATTGCGCCCGCAGGTAAATCAGGCCGGAAAAACCGGAAATTCCGGGCATCGTCAGGTCGAGCAAGACCAGATCGACCTCCGAATCCTGATCGAGCAAGGCCGTCAGCTCTTCGAAGCTTCCGGCCTCGTCGATCTTGGCCGATGCCACGACGCCTGCCACCGCCTGACGCAAAGCGTCGCGGAACAGTGGATGATCGTCGGCAATCACGAGATGGGTGGCGGCAGCGGTGGTCATCTATCTCCAGCGAACGGCAAAATGCCCTCGCGCCATCTTTGAAGAGTCTTTTTCAATCAAATTGTCCTCCTCCCCACGACGGTAGGCAAGGGCACAATCACGCGAAGCGAAGGTGCAGTTAATTCCAACGGCTTGTGCGCCGCAATAGCGTCCTGCGGATATGCGTCGCCAATATCCTGTGGCCAGTCCAAAAGTCGTATTTGGTGGGTTTTCACGGCAATGTTACCGTGCGGACAACCCTGTGGCCAAATGGCGCACGGGGCGAGCATTGCAGACAGCAATTCGGGGAGCGCGAACGATGGCAATGGCAGCAACAGCGGGTAGCGACAGCGTTCGCACCGGGGGAATGACCGCCGAAGAGCGAAAGGTCATCTTCGCCTCGTCGTTGGGTACCGTATTCGAGTGGTACGACTTCTACATCTACGGAACGCTCGGCTCCTTCCTCGCGAAATACTTCTTCTCCAACGTCCCACCGAACGTCGCCTTCGTCTTCACGCTGCTGGCCTTCGCGGCGGGCTTTGCGGTCCGGCCGTTCGGCGCGCTGATTTTCGGGCGGCTCGGCGACATGATCGGCCGGAAATACACCTTCCTGATCACGATGACCCTGATGGGCGTGGGCACTTTTTTCATCGGCCTGTTGCCCGGTTATGAAAGCTGGGGCATCGCGGCGCCGGTGGTGCTGATCGTGCTGCGGCTGATCCAGGGCCTGGCGCTCGGCGGCGAATATGGCGGAGCGGCTACCTATGTGGCCGAGCACGCCCCTCGCAACCAGCGCGGCTATTACACCTCATGGATTCAAACCACCGCTACGCTCGGCCTGTTCCTCGCTTTGCTGCTCATCCTCGGCGTCCGCAACTGGATGGGTGAAGACTCCTTTGGCAGCTGGGGCTGGCGCATTCCGTTCCTGCTCTCCGGCATCCTGCTGGCGGTGTCGGTCTGGATCCGCTTGAGCCTCAATGAATCGCCGATCTTCCAGAAGATGAAGGAAGAGGGCACAACCTCGAAGCGTCCGTTGAGCGAAGCCTTCGGCGAATGGGCCAATGCCAGGATTGCGATCCTCGCTCTCTTCGGCGCCACGGCCGGTGAAGCCGTGGTGTGGTACGGCGGACAGTTCTATGCGCTGTTCTTCCTGACCCAGACCCTCAAGGTGCCCGGCGCCACCGCGCAGATTCTGATCGTGATTGCGCTCGCGCTCGGCACGCCGGGCTTCATCCTGTTCGGCTGGCTGTCCGACAGAATCGGTCGCAAGCCGATCATCCTGGCAGGCTTCCTGCTCGCGGCGCTGACCTATTTCCCGATCTTCAAGGGCATTACGCACTTCGCCAACCCGAAGCTCGAGGCGGCGCTTGCCTCTTCGCCGGTCACGGTCACCGCCGACCCCTCGGAATGCTCGTTCCAGTTCAAGGCCACGGGCACCGAGAAATTCACCACAAGCTGCGACATCGCGAAGTCCGGACTGGTCAATTTGTCGGTGAATTACCAAAGCCTGGATGCGCCGAAAGGCACCCCGGCGCAGGTGAAGATCGGCGAGCAGACGTTGAACGCGAACTCGGCGGATTTCGCCAAGGCGTTGCCGGCCGCGATCAAGGCCCACGGCTACCCGGCTTCCGCCGATCCGGCCGACATCAATTGGGTGATGACAACGGTTCTGCTGTGGCTGCTGGTGATCTATGTGACGCTGGTCTATGCGCCGATCGCGGCGTGGCTGGTGGAACTGTTCCCCAGCCGCATCCGCTATAGCGGCATGTCGCTGCCCTATCATATCGGCAACGGCTGGTTCGGCGGCTTCCTGCCGGCGACGGTATTCGCCATCGTTGCCTATACCGGAAACATTTATTCCGGCCTGTGGTATCCGATCATCATCGCCCTGATGAGCCTGGTCGTTGGCTTCCTGTTCCTGCCCGAAACCAAGGACGTCGATATCCGGACCAACTGATCTCTATTTGGGTGCGGGACAAACGCCGGCCGCGGAGCGATCCGCGGCCGGCTTCGTTTAAGCGCAGCTAACGCTGGCCGGTTTTGCCGACAAACTGAACGACAACTTCGCGGGTGTGCGCCCGCCTCCGATGCTCGATCAGATAGATTGCCTGCCACGTGCCAAGCATCAATCTGTTTTCGATGACCGGAATTTGCAGCGATGTCGCCGTCAGCATGGTCTTGACGTGGGCCGGCATGTCATCAGGGCCTTCGGTGTCATGGCTCCATCCGGCATTCTCCGGTGCAAAACGGTCGAGCGCCGTGGTCAAATCCTTCAGCACCGTGGGATCGGCATTTTCCTGGATCGTGAGCGAGGCCGAGGTGTGACGAATAAACACCGTCACCTGGCCCTCGACCGCACCGGCTTCGCCGACGAATTGCGCGATGCCGGCCGTGAGATCGAGAAAGCCGCGGCCCGAGGTCTGGACCGTCAGCAAAGATGACACGATCGAACCGGCGGAAACCACCGACGGAACGCTGCGAGCGATGGATGGAGATGCGGCCATGAACAACCTCAGATCTTGCCGCTGACGTCTTTCTGCATCCGGTTGGCCATCTCGACCAGCCGCCGCCACACCTGTTCGAGGAAGGACATCACCCGGTCCATGTCGTGGTCGCTCGGCAACGGGATTTCAATCTTGCGTTCGCCCTCGGCGGCTTTCGGCTCGGCCTTTTTCAGCGAGTCCGATTTAGGCAGCGCTTCGTTCGTCTTGCCCTCGACGGTGGGAGCGCGGGCCACCAGTTCGGTCTTGAGTTTTTCCAGCTCCGCCTTGGTCTTTTCGTTCTCGGCCTGCAACCGGCCGATTTCCGTATCATACGCCGCGCGCTCGTCGGGCACGACGTAACAGGCCCAGCCCGTGCCGGTATTGCTGCAGGTCGAAACCGCACCGGTGCGCGTATCCAGCCGGATCGCACCATCGGGAATCGGCGACAGCGCATAACGCCCGTTTTCATTGTCGGGCGTCGATTGGGCCAGAGCACCATCTGCTGCGGCCAGGACCGATACGACGAGGACAATGGCTGACGTTGTCGGTGATGTCGCTCTGGTCATGGGATACTCCGCCTCAACGGCTGTCTCGTATTTATGCGCAGACGCCCTCAAGCCTGTGAACGGTAGGGCGCACGGCCCGACTTCAATGCGTCGATCAGCAATTCGATCCGATCCTGTCCCCAGAATACTTCGCCATCCAGCACGTAGGCCGGTGACCCGAACACGTCGGCCGCCATCGCATCCTGACGATTCTGCTCATAGACTTTTCCGATATCCTCGCCGGCGGACCGCTCTGCCAAGGCCTTGCCGGGAAGGCCGCAATCGTCGGCGATGCCGATCAGCGTTGCCGCGTCGGCCAGATTGCGTTCGTCCTCCCAGACGCTTGCAAAGGCGCGGCGCAGGAAAGGTTCGGGATCGTGCCCGGCCTCGACGGCCGCGATCACGAGGCCGTCCGCCAGTCGCGCGTTGAACGGCCAATTGGCCGGCTGAAGCTTGAATTGCAGGCCGCGCTTGTCGCGCCAACGCTGGAGTTCGACCATCCGGTAGCGTTGCCTCACCGGGTGACGCTTGAGAAGCGGCAGCCCCCCGGTTTCGGAAAACAGATCCACCAGCACGACCGGCTTGTGATTGACCTTGAGATCGTAGCTGCCGACGACGTCGCGAAATAATTTGTGCCCGATATAGGCCCACGGCGATTGCAGCGAGAAATAATAGTCGATCTGACGCGGCATGCTGTCTCCAGGTACAGTTTCTTTTTGGAATTCCGACTTTAAGTCATCCCAACAGACACCCCAAGCGTCCCGAGCAGTGAGGAGTCGCGGCCCGAGGCAGCGAGTGCCGAATCCACTCCACGGGCGGTTTCCGGCGCCGATTTATCCGCGATCCGGCAACGATCTATTGCAGTGCGGCGATCAGGCACTCGACCCCGCTTGGGATAAGACAAATAATCAAATAATATCAATCGGATATGCAGTTGTGACGCAATCTTGACTTGATTAAGGACGGTCAGTATGGTCCGCGCGGCTTTTCAGGGGTGACGGGCGTCGTTTTTATCCATCGCAACATCGTTTCGGGTCTTAGCAAGCATGGCGCAAGGCACGAATGACCGCGAAGATGAAAACAAATCGTCCTCCGACGAGGCCGCGCTTTCCGCAAGGCTCGGAAGTCTGGAGCACCGGTTGTCCGAAGTTCGGGGCAGCCGAAACATCAGAACTGACCAATCCGAAGCTGGAAGCGGAGACGACAATGCCAGGGCTTCGGCCATGGCATTGGGTTTCCGCCTCTCATCGGAGTTGATCGCCGGCGTAGCCGTCGGAGCACTGATGGGCTGGGGTTTCGACCGTCTGCTTTCGACGTCACCTTTCGGGCTCATCGTGTTCGTGCTGGTCGGCTTCACGGCTGGCGTTCTGAACGTGATCCGCTCGGCGGGTGTTGCTCAGGACAGAACCGGCCGTTAAGGAAGTGCCGAACGACGTGATTTGAAACGCCGGCGAGACCGGCGATAGACCAGAGATGCCGCGCGGATGATTGATCCGATCGAACAATTCAATATCGAAAAGCTCTTCACGATTGGCCATATCGGCAATCAGGAGATCGCGTTCACCAATTCGTCGGCTTACATGTTCGGCACGGTCGCGATCATCTCGTTGCTGATGATCGGCGGTGTGTCGCAGAAACAGCTGGTTCCCGGCCGCATCCAGTCGATGGCAGAGTTGTGCTACGAGTTCGTCGCCACAACCATACGGTCGACCGCCGGGCGCGAAGGCTTGAAGTTTTTCCCGCTGGTTTTTTCGATCTTCATGCTGGTCGCGGTCTCCAACGTCATCGGAATCATTCCGTACGCCTTCACAATCTCCAGCCACATCGTTGTCACGGCGGCGCTGGCGCTGATGGTATTCCTCACGGTCATCGTCTACGGTTTCTACAAGAATGGCCTGAAGTTCCTGAAGATTTTCGTGCCAAGCGGCGTTCCGATCGCCATCCTGCCGCTGGTTGTGGTGCTCGAGATCTTCTCATTTTTCGTACGCCCGGTCTCGCACAGCGTGCGACTCTTCGCTAACATGCTGGCCGGTCACATCACACTGAAGGTGTTCGCAAGCTTCATTCCGATGCTGGCGGGCGTAGGCATCGCCGGCTATTTCGGCGCGGTATTGCCGCTCGGACTGACGATCGCCCTGACCGCACTCGAGCTTCTGATTGCCTTCCTCCAGGCCTACGTCTTCGCCATTCTCACCTGCATCTATCTCAACGATGCTATTCATCCGGGCCACTGATCGGCCCCTCCAACAAACCTCAAGAAGGAGTTCGTTTCATGGATCCGATTGCCGCGAAGTACATTGGCGCTGGTCTTGCCTGCATGGGCCTTGGCGGCGCTGGCGCCGGCGTGGGCATCATCTTCGGCAATTACCTTGCCGCTGCGGTGCGCAACCCCTCGGCCGCCCAGGGCCAGTTCGGCAACCTGATTTTCGGCTTCGCCGTGACCGAGGCGCTCGGCATTTTCTCGCTGCTGATCGCGCTGCTCTTGCTGTTCGCGCTGTAAGCCGTCTCTGGCTTGAAGGAGTAGCCCATGGCTGAAAGTCATGGCACAGCCAAGCAGCCGATTGGCGGCACCTCGTCCCATACGGAGGCCGAAGGCGGAGCACACCCGTTTCCGCCGTTCCAGACCAGCACCTTTGCCTCGCAGGTGGTGTCACTGGCGATCGCCTTCGTCGCGCTGTACCTGATCGTCTCGCGGATCGCGCTGCCGCGCGTCGGTGGCGTACTGGACAAGCGCCAGAACACCATCGACGGCGATCTGTCGGAAGCGCAACGGCTGAAGGACGAATCGGACGGCGCACTCAAGGCCTATGAGAGCGAGCTGGCCGCGGCGCGTTCCCGTGCCCAGGCCATCGGCGCCGAGACCCGCGACAAGTTGAACGCGGCGTCCGAGGCCGAACGCAAGACCTTGGAAGAGCGACTCGCGGTCAAGCTTGCGGATGCCGAAAAGACCATCGCCTCGACGCGCGAGGCCGCGATGAGCAACGTAAGGGGCATCGCGACCGACGCCGCCGCCGCCATCGTGCAGCGGCTGACCGGCGTTGCTCCTGATGGCGTTTCGGTCGGACGGGCCGTTGACGCGTCCCTGAAAGGATAATGTTAGTGCGGCGAATTTGAAGTTCCTAGTGTTGCGGCCAATTCGCCATAGGAACTTCAAATTCAAAGCCGCGCTAAAAACAATAAGTTGCTAGAGCTCCTTTGATTCCGAAGTTCGCATCAGAGGTAGCCGCAATACCATGCGAACTTCGAATCGGAGCTCTAGATGTTCGCCGAACCGGAATTCTGGGTCGCGGTTGGTTTCGTTATCCTGATGGGCGTGTTCGCCTATCTCGGTGTCCACCGTACCGTGCTGACGGCCCTCGATCATCGTAGCGAACGCATCAAGGCCGAACTCGACGATGCTCTTCGTCTCAAGCAGGAAGCTGCAAGCCTGCTGGCTGACTACAAGGCGCGGCACGCCAGCGCCGAGCGCGAGGCTCAGGAGATCATCGCTGGAGCGAAGGTCGATGCCGAACGTATCGCCTCCGAAGCCAAGGCCAAGATGGAGGATTTTGTGGCCCGGCGAACCAAGACCGCCGAGAGCAAGATCGCGCTCGCCGAAGCCCAGGCGCTGGCCGACGTGCGCGCAGCGGCAGCCAATGCCGCAGTGACGGCGGCTTCCACCATTCTGTCGCAGACGGTGAAGGGAGAGGTCGCCGACGACCTCTTGACCAAAGGCATCACCGAAGTTCGCGCAAAGCTGAACTGACGATTTCCGTTCACAGCAAAACAAAGCCGGCACGAGATGATCGCGCCGGCTTTTTTCATGCAAGTGCGGCGGCTCTGACGTTCCTTTCAGTGTCGCTGCGAGTTATTCGAAGGAACGTCAGAAGTCAAAGCCACACTAGAAATCAGATGTTTGCTGGTGTCCCTATTTTCGCCGGGCCGATCTGGGCTGCGGCTGCGGTGCGAGCGCTTGCGGATCGAAGCCGACATAGAACACGAAGGAGTCGCTCGTCAGCGGCGCCGGCATGTTGAAGACCAGGTCTTCACCGACCAGGCTGAACGCGCCACCTTCCTCGCTCATCGCGACCGTGGTCCGATAGACCTTGGTGGTAAGCACCCTTTCCTGCACGCCGGTCTGCACCACCGCGACGCGAAGCGGGATTTCGATCGTCGCGGGCGCTCCGGCCGGGCCGGTGACGACGCGTCCCTGGATGCCGATGCGCGCCGTGATCTGGCCATTGGCGGCGCGGCGGCAATCGCGCGCGGTCCGAGTAATGGTTGCCTGATAGTTCAACTCGCTGGCAACAAGTTGCTTGCCGGGCGGTGCTATCGCATAGGTGGACGCGCCAGCGCGAATCTTGACCATCGGACAATCGACCTCGGTGCCGTCGGGCGCCGTTTCGGCAACCTTTCCGTGGCCGCCGAAAATCTGATCGAACCTCTCGCTGATCGTCGGGATCTCGGCATCGGGAGGCGGGGCGGTGCTGAACGGATTATTGAGAGTGGTGCCTCCGCACCCCGACAGCAAAGCGGTCACGGCAAGCGCCAGCGCGGTGCGCTTGTGGCCTGCTACGGCCGCCACCCTCGCCTGCCCAATCTGCCCGTGCCGCATTACCGGAAAATCCCCAAAGAAAATGTCGCCGAATAGCATGGCGCTTTCGAAGGCGCACATGGCGAGTGCTTATAACAGCGCAATGGCGGCAAACCCAAGGCGTCTGTCACAATTTGGAAAAGAAGGTTAGCCGCGGAAATCCTCGTGCAGCAGGCCGAAAAGCAGGTGGTCTTGCCAGACGCCGTTGATGCAGAGATAGCGTCGCGCCAGGCCTTCGCGGGCAAAACCGCACTTCTCAAGCACCCTGATCGACGGCGCGTTGGAGGGGATGCAGGCAGCCTCGATGCGGTGCAGGTTGAGTTCGCCGAACAGCAACGGCAACAGCACGCGCAAAGCGGCCGTCATGTGGCCGTGGTCCGCATAGGGTTGACCGACCCAGTAACCGATCGTGCCGGCCTGGACGATGCCGCGCCGGACGTTGGCGAGCGTGATCCCGCCGATCATGACGCCATCGGCCTCGCGGAAGACAATGAAGGGGTATGACCTGTCGGCCGCAATGTCTTCCGCATAGCGGCGCAAACGCCGCCGGAAACCGGACCGTGTCAAATCGTCTGAGGGCCAGATCGGTTCCCACGGGGTCAGGTAGCCACGGCTGACTTCCCGCAAATGCGCCCATTGCAGAAAATCCGACATCTGCGGGGCGCGCAGCAACAGGCCATGACCGCGCGGTACGAGTGCAGCGGGTCCGCTCAAAGGCAACCGAAACAGAGCCATGCGTGAAACTCCCCCGATGCCTCAAACAGGATCATGACTGAATGGGATCATGCTCCCGCTATCGCACAACGGCCTCTAGTGGCCACTTTCCGAAGTTCGTGCTCCATCGCAGCCCCCACTTTCACGAACTACGGAAAGTCACGGGCACTCGCAATCTTATTGAATCTAGTGCCGCTTTGTCGATCGGAAGTCCCTGATCGAGCTCGCCGCTTGCGGCGCAGGGACTTCAGATCGGCGGCACTAGTATCCCGGTTCTGACATTCGTATCCTCTCGCAGCCGGCACCTTTACGAATGTCAGAACCAAAGGGACACTGGCAACCATATGATTCTAGTGTGGCTTTGACTCTGACGTTCCTTCAAAGAGACCGCTGCGAAACTGAAAGGAACGTCAGTGTCGCCACACTAGTGGAGTAGATTTGACATTCGCTACCCCGTAGCCGAGCATTCGAAATGCGAATGTCAAATCCAAAACTCCACTAAAAACTTATATTTGCTAGTGGTCCTTTGATTCTAACATTTGCAAAAGGGCATGCCACGACGGGATGCAAATGTTAGAATCGGACCACTAGTGAAGGCGCTCCTTCGCCTTCGATTTCGTCAATCCTTCCGCAAAAGCGGCCGCCGTGTCTAGCCCCCTGCCGCTGCCGAGGGCGACAACCGCGGGCCGGCTGCGGGACATCAGCGCCCGCGCCGCGTTTCGCGTCGTCTCCACGCTCACGGCATCGATCCTCGCCACCAGCTCATCGACCGCCAGCGGCCGGCCATAGGCAAGGATATGGCGCGCCAATTGCTCGGCGCGCGAACTGCAGCTTTCCAGGGCCATCAACAGTCCGGCCTTCATCTGGGCCTTGGCGCGGGCGATCTCGGCTTCCGTCAACGTCTCGACGGCTTCGTTGATGACATCGACGATGACTTCCATCATCTCCGGCGCATCGCCCGGGTCGGTGCCGGTATAGAGGCCGAAAAATCCCGTATCCATATAGGGTGCGTGGAAGGCGTAGATCGAATAGCAGAGCCCGCGTTTTTCGCGCACTTCCTGAAACAGGCGGGACGACATTCCGCCGCCGAGAATGTTGGTAAAAACCTGAAGCGAAAAAAGCGACAGATCGGTTTGCGGAACGCCCTCAAGCGCCAGCGTCAGATGCGCCTGCTCGAGCTCGCGATGCACCACGCGCGAACCTCCCTTGCCGAACATCGCAGGCTCCGGCTTCGGTGCAGGCGTGCCGTCAAAGCTTGCAAAGCGTTGCGTTACATCGTCCACGACCCGCTTGTGATCGACGGCGCCCGCGGCGGCGACCACCATGTCGGGACCGCGATAGTGCGTCGAGAGGTAGCCGCGCAGCATATCGCGGTCGAAAGCCTTCAACGTCTTCGCCGTGCCGAGCAGCGAGCGCCCCATCGGCTGATCCGGATAGCACAGCTCGTTGAGATGCTCGAACACGACGTCGTCGGGCGTATCCTGCGCCGCGCCGATCTCCTGCACGATCACGCTCTTCTCGCGCTCGAGTTCGTCGGGCACGAACGAAGGGTTGGTGAGAATGTCCGACAGCACGTCGAGCGCCAGCGGAACGTCGGCTTTCATGACGCGCGCATAGTAGGCGGTGGTTTCCGTCGAGGTGCCGGCATTGAGATCGCCGCCGACCGCCTCGATTTCCTCGACGATTTCACGGGAGGAGCGCCGCGTCGTTCCCTTGAACGCCATGTGTTCGAGCAGATGCGATATTCCGTGCTCGCTGGGCTTTTCGTCGCGACCGCCGACGCCCGCCCATACCCCGAGCGCAGCGGTCTGAAGATGCGGCATGGTATCGGTGATGACGGTGAGGCCAGACGACAGCTTGGTGACTTCAACGCTCATCCGACGGCTCCTCCTGGATCAGACATTCCGCTACTGCGTCTGTTTTGCAGCGCGGCTGACCGAGCGCACAAATCGCGCGACCTCAGCCTTGTCGTTTTTAATCACCTCGACGCGCTCCGGCCTGGTCATCAAACCTTCCAGCCATGGCGGCAGTTCCGGCCTAACGCCGCAGGCGGCTTCCACCGCGTCGGGAAACTTGGCGGCGTGCGCTGTCGACAGCACGATATTGGGCACTTTCGAATCCGCCGTGTCGCGGTCGGCCACCACCAGCGCCACTGCGGTGTGCGGATCGACCAGATCGCCCGCCTCGCGCCAGGCGGCGCGAATGACGGCACTGGTCTCGGTTTCATCGGCGCGGCCGGCGTCAAACTCGCTGCGCACCGCCGCCAGAACCGCATCCGGCAGCACGAACCGCCCGGACTGCTTCAGCGACGCCATCAGCCGGCGAACCAGGCTCGCGTCACGGTTACTTGCTTCGAACAGCAGGCGTTCGAAATTCGACGACACCTGAATATCCATCGAAGGTGAGGTCGAGGCGTGGACTTCGCGGGTTTCGTAGATTCCGGTCTTGAGGGTGCGGGGCAGGATGTCGTTGACGTTGGATGCGATGCGCAACCACCCGATCGGCAGCCCCATGCGCTTGGCCACGAAGCCCGCAAAGATGTCGCCGAAATTGCCGGTTGGCACGGTGAAATCGATCGTCCGCACCGGGGCGCCGAGCGCCACGGCGGACGTGAAATAATAGACCACCTGCGCCACGATGCGCGCCCAGTTGATCGAATTGACACCCGACAGCGCGACCGCGTCGCGAAAGCCGTGATCGTTGAACAGTTCCTTCACGATCGCCTGGCAGTCGTCGAAGGTGCCCTCGACGGCGAGCGCATGAACATTGCCGGCGCCAACCGTCGTCATCATCCGCCGCTGCACCTCGGAGATGCGGCCGTGCGGAAACAAGACAATGAGGTCGACATTGTCGAGACCGGCAAACGCGTCGACCGCGGCACCGCCGGTGTCGCCCGACGTCGCCACCACGATCGTGGTACGCTCGGCCCGTTTCGCCAGCACATGGTCCATCAGGCGCGACAGCAACTGCATCGCGACATCCTTGAACGCAAGTGTCGGGCCGTGAAACAGCTCCAGCAGGAATTGATTGGGTCCGATCTGGTCGAGCGGCACCACCGCGGGATGGCGGAACGTGGCGTAAGCCTCATTGGCCATGCGGCCGAGATCGGCATCGGAAATCTCGTCGCCGACAAAGGGGCGAATCACGTCGACGGCGACTTCCCAATAAGGCCGGCCGAAAAAGCCGGCGATGGCCTCGGGCGCGAGCTGTGGCCAGACTTCAGGCACGTAGAGGCCGCCGTCGCGGGCAAGCCCGGCCAGCATCACGTCGCAGAAGCCCAGAACGGGAGCCTCCCCCCGCGTTGAAATGTATCGCGTCAAGCTAGAGCTCCGATTCCGAAGTTCGCAAGCAATCGCGGCAACCTCTGAGAACTTCGGAATCAAAGGAGCTCTAGCAAATTTAGGTTTTGAGTAGCGGCTTTGAATTTGAAGTTCCTATAACGTACTTGCAGCGAAACTGATAGGAACTTCAAATTCGCCGCACCGGTGCCCAGTTTTCGAAGTTCGTGTCCCATCGCCGCACGCACTTTTACGAACTTCGAAAAGTTATGGGCACTGGCAAATTTACAATTCTTGTGCCGCTTTCTGTTTGAAGCTCCTGAGCCGAATTCGCGGCTTGTGGAGCAGGAACTTCAAATAGGCGGCACTGGCTTCCAAAGGTCCGATATTTCATCAAACCCTTGACCCTTCTACATAAATTACCTTGCCGGAAGCAAAGTGGTGTCACCATAAGCGTTTTGGCAGTAAGTGGAAACTGCTTCTTCCCTCACCTCCCGCTGCGCCGAACCGAAACTTGGACGCGACCGCACGTTCTGTCGCTTTGGGCTTTGGCGCTGCCGGCGGCATGAAGCCACACCGTTGCCGTCTGCACCGTTGCCTCGCGGCACGAGGATCTCGATCTGGCCTTCGTAGCCGGCATTCAAAACGGCTTTTTCCCTCGTTTACGGACTCGTTAGCTCCGCTCCCGGCCAGCGAACCATACGCCGAAGGCGATCACCACCGCCCCCGCCAGCGCGAACCAGGTGATGGCGTATTGCATGTGATCGTCCTTGAGATGGACGTGAAGTGGCCCAGGCTTCGGAATCCCGCTTGCAGGCACCGGCTGCTCGAGGTCGATATAGAACGGCGCAATCCTCTTGCCGCCGTCGCCCCAACCAAGCGCCTGCGCCATCGCCAGATGATCGCGCGAGAACCACAATCGCTTTTCAACATCGGGCGATGGCGTCAAAACACCGGCGCGTTCCGGAAAACGGATGTAGCCGACCAGATCCGCCGCCTTGCCGGTGACGAGACGCGCTACCGCCCGATCCTGCTGCGCGCGGTCCTGCATCGTGTTCTGGACGAAGCCGGCGTTGACCACGACGATGTCGCCATCGCTCAAGCGCGCCGGAACGAAAGCCCAGGTGCCTGGTCCGGAAACATCGTCGCGTACGGCCGAACCGGAGCTATAGACCATCGCATCCGCACCGCCCCCATAGGTCGCCTTGAAGTGGACGCGGCGGAATTCATCCTTTTGGGCGTTAAGCTTGCCCCAATCCGATTGCGGCGGCAGCAGCACCGGCTCGGTGGCAAGCCGCTCGGTCAGCGCCGCGATCAGCGCATGCTTTTCGACGCGGCGCTGCAACTGCCAGACTCCGAGCCCGATGAAGACGGCGATCATGGCAAGCGTGAAGAGGCCGAAGCCGAGATGCCGCCTTCCCATAGCTGCAGTCACTTCGGTTCGCGTTCAACTAATCGGCCCGGCGCGGCCTTGTGATGGAATTGCAGCGCGATCAGGAGCGCCTTCATCGAACGCAACGGCAGAAGCGTGGTCACGAGAATCAGCGGTAGCCAAAGCACCGCGTGCAGCCAGAATGGCGGCTGATACTTCACTTCCACGATCAGCGCACAAGCCACCACGATGGCACCTGCCAGCATGATGATGAAAATCGCAGGGCCATCACCGGTGTCGATGAACGCATAGTCCAGCCCGCAGGCCTCGCATCTCGGCCGCAGCGTCAGGAAACCTGCAAACAGCTTTCCCTCGCCGCAGCGCGGACACTTGCAGGCAAGCGCCGCGCAGCGCGCTCTGGAACAGGGTCGGCATCTGGGGGCTGGCGGAAGCATTCATGCGACTGAACTTACCATGACGGCGCCGGCAGGGACCACAGATCCGGACCGGAACGTGGCCGGTGGTTTGTATAACAAAAAGGCGGCCCTGCGGCCGCCCTCCTGGCATCAATGACGGCTAAGCTATTCGGCGCCGACGAGCCGGCCGCCGCCGGTACCCCAAACGTAGATACAGGCGAACAGGAACAGCCACACCACGTCGACGAAATGCCAGTACCAGGCGGCAAATTCGAAGCCGAGGTGCTGGGTTGGCGAGAAGTGTCCGGCATAGGCACGAGCAAGGCAGACGATCAGGAAGATGGTGCCGACCAGCACGTGGAAGCCGTGGAAGCCGGTCGCCATGAAGAAGGTCGCGCCATAGATATTGCCCGAAAAGTCGAACAGCGCGTGGCTGTACTCATAGGCTTGCACGCAGGTGAAGCAGGCTCCGAGCACGATGGTCAGGATCAGACCGTATTTGAGGCCCTGGCGGTCATTCTCAAGCAGCGCGTGATGCGCCCAGGTGACCGTGGTGCCTGACGTCAGAAGCAGGAGCGTGTTGAGCAGCGGCAGATGCCAGGGATCAAACGCCTCGATGCCCTTCGGCGGCCAGGTGCCGGGCACGGCGCACGCGCCCATCTGCGTACCCGAGCCGCATCCGAAAATGGCATCACGGGTCGCGTGCACCGCATCGGCCGGGAACAGCGCCGAATTGAAGAAGGCCCAGAACCAGGCAACGAAGAACATCACCTCCGAGGCGATGAACAGGATCATGCCGTAGCGATGGCTGATCTGCACGACACGGGTGTGATCGCCCTGGTACTGCGCCTCGCGGATCACATCCACCCACCAGCTCGCCATGGTGTAGAGCACGCCTATGACGCCGATGCCGAAAACGATCGGCGCCCAGGAGTACAGATGGTGCATCCAGATGATGGCGCCGGTGGCCATGAAGAAGGCCGAGACGGAGCCGACGATCGGCCACGGGCTCGGATCGACGAGGTGATAGTCGTGGTGGTTGACTTGCGCCGTAGCCATTGCGGTCTCTCCGTTAGCAAGGCCATGTTCGGCCGCCTGGTCTCAACGTTCAAATTCAAACTTCGCGATGGCCAGAGCCTATCCTCCGGCCAAGGCGCACACCGCTCAAAGGTTTCCCTTTTCGCTTCCCTTGGACTTTTCCGCCTCGCCCGCCGCAAGTGGCTTTATCGCGGGATCACGGACGGGGTAGAACGTATAGGACAAGGTGATGGTGTTAAGCCCGTCATTGTCGCTGTCTTTGACAATCGACGGATCGACATAGAACACCACCGCCATCTGGCGCTTCTCGCCGGGCGCCATGGTCTGTTCGGTGAAGCAAAAGCAGTTGATCTTCTCGAAATACTTGCCGACCGTCAGCGGCGCCACGTTATAGGCGGCCTGCCCGGTCGTGGTCCGCGCCGCCAGGTTGGTCACGGTGTAGTAGACGGTGACGACCTCGCCGATCTTGATATTGATTTCGGTCTGCTCCGGCTCGAACTTCCACGGCAGGCCCGGTGCGACGTTGGAATCGAAGCGCACCGCGACCTTCCGCGCCAGCGGCGCCGAGGACGGCGCCGAGATCGCAACCTGGGTGGTGCCGTTGAAGCCGGTAGCGCGGCAGAACCAGTTGTAGAACGGCACCGCCGCGTAGGAGGCCCCTACCATCAGCACCACCAGGAAGCCGCAGATTGCGCCGACCGTGGCGTCGCGTCCGAGCCCGCGACGTGAAGCTGTCTTGGCGCTTTCGACCGATTGTTGAGGCATCGTCGGTTCGTCCTTCATGTCATTCACAACGGCCGGACGAGAACGGCCGGCCCTCTGACGATGGTGACGGCAAAAAACAGCAGGACGAGGACGCCGAGCGCGAGCGCGATGGCGATCGACCGCTGACGACGGCTTTTCTTCTGCGCCTCGGTGAGGACAATTCCTTTTGATTTGTCGTTGTCGGCCATCGTCTCGCCATGCGCCTTACCAGATCGATGGGGCGACGGCGCGGATGACGACCTCGATCAGCAGGGTCGCAAACAGCGCAAACAGGTAGAGGATCGAGAACGCAAACAGCCGCCGCGTGGCGCGCGAAGCTTCACGGCCCTCACGAAGGCGGAAGACGTTGATCGCCAGTGCCAGCATGCCGGCGCCAAGGACGAGCGAGGTCACGCCGTAACCTGCGTCGAAATAGCCGAGCGGCCAGGGTGCGGCGGCGACCACCACCAGCACCAGCGTATAGAGCAGTATCTGCAACCGCGTGGCGTTGGGACCGGCGACCACCGGCAGCATCGGCACCCCGGCGCGGGCATAGTCGTCGGTGCGGAACAGCGCCAGCGCCCAGAAATGCGGCGGGGTCCAGAAGAAGATGATCAGAAACAGCAGCACCGGTTCGACCGACAGCGAGCCGGTCGCGGCCGCCCACGCCACCACCGGAGGCAGCGCGCCGGCTGCTCCGCCAATCACGATGTTCTGCGCGGTCCAGCGCTTCAGCGCGATGGTGTAGATCACGACGTAGAAAAAGATCGTGAAGGCGAGCAGCCCACCTGCGACCCAGTTGACCAGCACGCCCAGCGTCAAGACCGAGAAAAACGCCAGCGTCATTCCGAACGTCAGCGCCTCGGCCGGGGTGATGCGTCCGCGCGGGATCGGCCGGTTGGCGGTGCGCGACATCAGCGCGTCGATATCGGCGTCGTACCACATGTTGAGCGCGCCGGAGGCGCCGGCGCCGACCGCGATGCACAGGATCGAGGTGAACGCCAGCACTGGATGGACGTGGACCGGCGCGATCATCAGGCCGACCAGCGCCGTAAAGATCACCAGCGACATGACCCGCGGCTTCAGCAGCGCGACGTAATCGGCGACGTCGGCCTCCGAAATCCGGGGCGCCAGTTCGATGACGTTGTGCTCGACAACCGACAAGACAGGTCTCGCTTCCCTCAAAGGCGCGGCGCAGTCAGCGCGCCGCGCATCCGCGTTACTGCACGCGCGGCAACACTTCGAACTGATGGAATGGCGGCGGCGACGGCAGCGTCCATTCCAGCGTGGTGGCGCCGACGCCCCACGGATTGTCGGCGGCCCTTTCCTTGCGCACGAACGCGTCGATCATGCCGTAGAGGAAGATCAGGACGCCGAAACCGGAGATGTAGGCGCCGACCGACGACACCACGTTCCAGCCGGCGAACGCATCCGGATAGTCGACCGAGCGCCGCATCATGCCCTGCAATCCGAGGAAATGCTGCGGGAAGAACAGGATGTTGACGCCGATGAACATTACCCAGAAGTGCAGCTTGCCGATGGTCTCGTTGTACATGTAGCCGGAGATTTTCGGGAACCAGTAGTACCAGCCGGCGAAGATCGCGAACACCGCGGCGACGCCCATCACGTAATGGAAGTGGGCGATGACGTAGTAGGTTTCCTGCAACACGCGGTCGACGCCGGCGTTGGCCAGCACGACGCCGGTGACGCCGCCGACAGTGAACAGGAAGATGAAGCCGATCGCCCAAAGCATTGGCGTCTTGAATTCGATCGAGCCGCCCCACATGGTGGCAATCCAGGAGAATATCTTCACGCCGGTCGGCACTGCGATCACCATCGTCGCGGCGACGAAATAGGCCTGCGTCGCGCTGGACATACCGACCGTATACATGTGGTGGGCCCACACCACGAAGCCGATGCCGCCGATCGCCACCATCGCATAGGCCATCCCGAGATAGCCGAACACCGGCTTCTTCGAGAAGGTCGAAACCACCTGGCTGATCATGCCGAAGCCCGGCAGGATGAGGATGTAGACTTCGGGGTGGCCGAAGAACCAGAACAGATGCTGGAACAGCACCGGATCGCCGCCGCCCTCGGCGGAGAAGAAGGTGGTGCCAAAATTGCGGTCGGTGAGCAGCATGGTCAGCGCGCCGGCGAGCACCGGCAACGCCAGCAGCAGCAAGAACACCGTGACCAGGATCGACCACACGAACAGCGGCATCTTGTGCAGCGTCATGCCCGGCGCACGCATGTTGAAGATCGTGGTGATGAAATTGATGGCGCCGAGAATCGACGAGGCGCCGGCCAGATGCAGCGCCAGGATGACGAAATCGACAGCGGGTCCGGGATGACCGGACGTCGACAGCGGCGCATACAGCGTCCAGCCGGTTCCGGCGCCCATCGAGCCCGGCTCGCCCTCAACAAAGGTCGAGATGATCAGCAGGGAGAACGCGACCGGGAGCAGCCAGAACGAGATGTTGTTCATGCGCGGAAACGCCATGTCGGGCGCGCCGATCATCAGCGGAACCATCCAGTTGCCAAAGCCGCCGATCATCGCCGGCATCACCATGAAGAAGATCATGATCAGGCCGTGCGCGGTCACGAACACGTTGTATTCGTGGGTCTGGTGGAAGATCTGCACCCCGGGAAACATCAACTCGGCCCGGATCGCCATCGACATCAGGCCGCCGATGATCCCCGCGATGAGCGCGAACACCAGGTACATCGTGCCGATGTCCTTGTGATTGGTCGAATAGACGAAACGCCGCCAGCCGGTGGGGTGGGCGTGATCGTCGTGCCCATGATCCTGGGTGTGATCGGTATGAGCCGGTGTCGCTGGGGTCGTTGCCATTTTCAAATCCTGCCTTGCAGTCTTAATCGGACCTCGCGGTCCCGTCGCCCTTGTCCCATCCTGCGCGCGTGAGCTCGCGAACTCACCGCGCCGCTTCGGCCGCCGAGGCGACCGATGTGTTCGCCGGCACGGCCGCAAACTTCTTCTGCGCTTCCGCAACCCAGGCCGTGAAATCCTGCTCGCTCACCACGCGCACCGAGATCGGCATGAAGGCGTGATCCCTGCCGCACAGTTCCGAGCATTGGCCGTAGAACATGCCGGTCTTGGTGGCCTTGAACCAGGTTTCGTTCAGTCGGCCCGGAATCGCGTCGATCTTGATGCCGAATGCCGGCACCGCGAAGGAATGGATGACGTCGGCGCCGGTGACCTGCACCCGCACCACCTTGTTCACCGGCACCACCAGTTCGTTATTGACGCCGAGCAGCCGTGGCTTCTTGTCCTCGGCCATCAGCGAATCGAATTCGAACTTGCCGTTGTCGGGATAGGCGTAGGTCCAGTACCACTGCTTGCCGGTCGCCTTGACGGTCAGATCGGCCTTGGGAACGTCGAGTTCCTCGAACAGCAGCCGGAACGACGGCACCGCGATGCCGACCAGGATCAGCACCGGAATCAACGTCCATGCGACTTCGATCAGGGTGTTGTGGGTGGTCCGGGAGGGGACCGGGTTGGCCCTGGCGTTGAATTTCACCACCACCGTGACCAGCAACGCCAGCACGAAGAGCGTGATCAGCGTGATGATGACCAGCAGCCAATTGTGGAACCGCATGATGCTGTCCATCACCGGCGTGGCAGAAGCCTGCAGGTCGAATGCCCAGGGTTCCGGCTGCCCTACTTCTTCGGCAAAGGCAGCCCCGCCGGCCGCCAGCGCAACGCCCGCTACCGCCAATCCCAACAACCGCCGGCCGGTCTGGCCCTTCGACATCTTCATGCCGTTCGCGCTCCCTTGATAAATCCCTCGCGCATCCCGCCGCAGGGCAAAGATTAGCGCATCATTCGGCCACCCCGACAAACGGCCCTGGCATGCACTCGGAAGCACACGGGACCAGATTGCTGGAATGCGTCAAAATCCAGCTTCTCAAACCATAATTCTTAGGGCATCGCAATGCAGTAGTGCGGCCTACAGGCGTGCATCACCGGCTATTATACGGATGCCGCATTTTCGCGTGAAATCAGCATAAGCTCCCGCTTTGACGCCCCGTGACGGCTTGACAGGCCGGTTACCGGATGTACGCACAGAAATGTTGCGCTTGAGAGGTCTGATTCGTTGATTGCGGCGCCGATCGCGCCCGGTCAGCCATCAAGGCGCCGTCATTGCGTATCAGTCGGGTCACGACCGGCTTTGCCGACGACATAAGCCGAAGAGATATCAAGGGATCGACCCTGATGGGGCCTTCGAAATACCCGATTAGTTCCCGCCCACGCCCCAAAGCATCCGCCGGCTCTCGTTGGCTCAGCGGAATCGCGGCAGGTTTGGCGATTCTTTGCTGGTTCGGGCTGACGACGCCGGCGAGCGCCCAGGGCGCGGTGCGCTCGGTCCACGGCGACTGGCAAATTCGCTGCGATACGCCGCCCGGCGCCCAAACCGAGCAATGCGCGCTGATCCAGAGCGTGGTAGCCGAGGACCGCTCCAATGCCGGTTTGACCGTCATTGTGCTCAAGACCGCGGATCAAAAGAGCAAGCTGATGCGGGTGGTCGCGCCGCTCGGGGTGCTTCTGCCCTCCGGCCTTGGCCTGAAGCTCGATAATGTCGATGTTGGCCGCGCCGGTTTCGTCCGCTGCCTGCCCAACGGCTGTGTGGCCGAGGTCGTCATGGACGACAAGCTCCTCAGCCAGTTGCGGAGCGCCAAGACTGCCACTTTCATCATCTTCGAGACCCCAGAGGAGGGCATCGGCTTCCCGCTCAGCCTGAACGGGCTCGGCGAGGGCTACGACAAATTACCGTGAGACATTGTGCCTCGCTTTATGGAACGTCCTGCCTCTCCCTTTCGCAGACCATCGCGCCTATTTTGAGAAAGTGGCCTTGGGTCAGCGTGCCGGAGCAATACGGGTTACCGCGATGTAAGGCGACCGCTCCGCAGGTTTTTGTTTAACTGTTCGACGCCGGGGTTTGGATTTGCACGTGGCCCGAAGGGTTGTCGGGCGCGAAGCTGGACGACAGAAGAATTGGAGTACGCATGACGCCCCCGACCTCGCTTCTCGATCGCGCCCAACTTGACCGGGATTCCGTCCGCCAGCAGATCACGCGGGGTCTTTCCGGTGCCGACGACGGCGAGTTGTTTCTGGAATACAGCCAGACCGAAGCCTTGATGTTCGACAACGGACGGCTGAAGCAGGCGACCTACGATACCAGCCAGGGTTTCGGCCTGCGGGCGGTAAAGGACGACGCGGTCGGCTATGCGCATTCTTCCGATGTCTCGCTGCCGGCGCTGATTCGCGCCGCAGATGCCGTTGCGGCCGTGCGTGGCGGCTATAGCGGGACGTATGCCTCGCCGCCCTCACACACCAATGTTCGGCTTTACGGCGATGAAAATCCGCTGGATGCGCCGGGTTTCGAGACCAAGGTCAAGCTGCTCGCCGAAATCGACGCTTACGTCCGCCAGAAGGAACCGCGGGTGCGTCAGGTGACGGTCAGCCTCGGCGCCACCTGGCAAGTGGTCGAGATCCTGCGCCCCGACGGCGAGAGCTATCGCGATATCCGCCCGCTGGTGCGGGTCAATATTTCCGTCGTCGCTGGCCAGGGCGACCGCCAGGAGAGCGGTTCCAGGGGTTATGGCGGCCGCGAAGGCTATGCCCGCTTCATCGATACCAAGGCCTGGCGCGAGGCTGCCGATGGCGCGATCCGCGAGGCGCTGGTCAATCTGGAATCGGTTCCCGCGCCGGCCGGCGAAATGGATGTGGTGCTGGGCGCAGGCTGGCCCGGCGTGATGCTGCACGAAGCCGTCGGCCATGGGCTCGAGGGCGACTTCAACCGCAAGAAAACCAGCGCTTTCGCAGGCCTGATGGGCCAACAGGTGGCCGCCAAGGGCGTCACCGTGGTCGACGACGGCACCATGGCCTCGCGCCGCGGCTCGCTCTCGATCGATGACGAGGGCACGCCGACCAACCGCACCGTGCTGATCGAGGACGGCGTTCTCGTCGGCTACATGCAGGACCGGCAGAATGCCCGGCTGATGAACATGAAGCCGACCGGCAACGGCCGCCGCCAGGGCTATGCCCACGTGCCGATGCCGCGCATGACCAACACCTACATGCTCTCGGGCGGCCGCGATCCGGCGGAAATTCTCGCCTCGGTGAAAAATGGAATCTATGCCGCCAATTTCGGCGGCGGCCAGGTCGACATCACTTCCGGCAAGTATGTGTTCCAGTGTACCGAGGCCTACCGCATCGAAAACGGCAAGGTGGGCGCGCCCCTGAAAGGTGCGATGCTGATCGGCAATGGTCCGACCGACCTGCATCGCATCACCATGATCGGCAACGACCTGGCGCTCGACACCGGGATCGGCACCTGCGGCAAGAACGGTCAGGGTGTTCCGGTTGGCGTCGGCCAACCGACGCTGCGGATGGAACGTATTACGGTTGGAGGTACCGGTTCATGACGATGGAACGGCAATCGATCGCCACGCGCGCGCGCGGCTGGGGCGCTCAGCTCATCCAGTTCGCTGCGGCGCTGGCACTGGTTTTTCTCGCCAAGGGCGCCATCGCCGAACCGTTCTATGTCCCCTCGGGGTCCATGGAGCCGACGCTGCTGATCGGCGATGCCCTGCTCGCCTCGAAATTCCCTTACGGCTACGGCACGGCCTCGCTGCCGATTCAGATCAATCTGCCCGAGACCGGCCGGGTGTTCGGCAACCCGCCCAAGCGTGGCGATGTCGTGGTGTTCCGCTGGCCCGGCGACCGTTCGCAGGCCTGGGTCAAACGCGTCGTTGGGCTACCTGGCGATCGTATTCAAATGCGCCAGGGCCAGCTTTTCATCAACGACCGCGCGGCGACGCTGAAGCCGGACGGCATCGGCCAGGTCGAAGACGAGCACGGCGAATATGAGCCCGCGCGCCGCTTCATCGAGACGTTGCCGGGCGGCGTGAGCCACGCGATCTTCAAGCTTCGCGACAACGGCCGGCTCGACAATACGGCCGAGGTTACGGTGCCGCAGGGCTACCTGTTCGTCATGGGTGACAATCGCGACAACTCCGCCGACAGCCGCGTGCCGCTTCGCGATGGCGGCGTCGGACTGTTGCCGATCGACGATCTGGTCGGCCGCGCCGACGCCGTGATCGGATCGTGGGATCTCGGCATCCGCGGGCAGCCGGTCTGGACGTGGCTGTCAGGCTTCCGGCTTGCGCGGTTCTTCACCTCGGTGCAGTGAACAGGGCGCATGACCTTCGACGACGTCAGGAGAATTTCGCTGGCGTGGCCGGAGGTCGAGGACGGTACTTCCTACGGTACGCCGGCACTTAAAGTGCGCAAGAAATTGCTGGTGCGGCTGAAGGAAGACGGCGACGGTTTGGTGATGCCCGGCGTCCCGCCTGACGAACGCGACATGCTGGTGGAAAGCCAGCCGAACGTGTTCTACTTCACCGACCACTACAAAGACTATCCGATCGTGCTGATCAGATTGTCGAAGGCAACGCCTGCGACCGTCGAGCCTCTGCTGCGCCGGCAATGGCGGACGCTGGCTTCGAAAGCGGCGATCAGGGAATTCGATATCAGCCAACGACAATGACAACCCTGCGCGCCATGAACAAAGCCCTTTCCGCCGTCGCATCGGGCACGGCGGCGCGCATCGGCTAGCTGCAGCAGCCGCTCCGTCCGTGCTGTTGCACGGGCGGGCACGGCACCGAACCGTACGAACAGAACACGCAACAATCGCCGGCCAGGGGTTTGAGTTTTTCACCGCAGCCCTTGCACTCATAGAAGAACTGACAGGCATCGACCGGCATTTGCTCGGCGGCCTGAAAGCCGCATTTCGGACACGTCAGCGTCGATTCCAGTAGCATTCCACGACCTCAACAATTGTATGCCGGTTGAACCTCAGGCTGCCCATCGATGGACCGGGACGCTTTCCTCGCCGCTACGCTTCGCAATCCGATCAACGAAGCCGTTGCGGATGAATTGTTTCACCTCGCCGTACCCGATGCGTGGCTCGTCTCCGGATGCCTGGTGCAAACCGTGTGGAACGTGCTGACCGGCCGCGCTTGCGACTACGGCATCAGCGACTACGACGTCTTCTATTTCGATCCCGACATGTCCTGGCAAGCCGAGGATAAGGTGATCCGTCAACTGGACGGACGGCTGGCACGCCTCGGCGCCAGGATCGAAGCCCGCAACCAGGCACGCGTCCATCTCTGGTACCCGGAAAAACATGGCGTTCCCTATCCCCCACTCACCTGCTCCGCCGACGGCATCGACCGCTTCCTGACCAAAAATACGCAGGTCGGCCTCCGTCGCCATCAGACTGGTCACGACGTTTATGCCCCGAATGGCTTTTCCGATATCGCGCGCATGATCGTGCGTCCTAATCCCGGTCCAAATTTCTCCGAGGCCAGCTACGCCGCGAAGGCGATGCGCTGGAAGGCTCTGTGGCCGGAACTGACCATACTCCCTGCCGACACTACGGATCAGAACGACGTCGTCAATTGAGTGAGCCACGCTGGCGAGGCATCGACCAACGCCGCCTCTGCCCGCTTGTCGGCGCCGCTGACAATCGCAACACCGATGACGATGAAGGCCGCTCCCAACAGGCCTTTGCCGAGTTTTCCCGCCGACATCAGGTTGCTGCGCAGGCGCATCAGTGTCGCCCGCGACAATAGCCCCAACAGAACCAGCGGCAGCGCCGCGCCGATGCCAAATACCACCATCGTCAGCGTCACCCTCGGCAGGTCGTGTCCCTGCGAGGCGAGAAGCGATGCGGCCCCAAGCGTTGGGCCGACGCACGGCGACCAGACCGCCCCGAGCAGAAGGCCAATCGCGAACTGGCCCGCGAGGCCTGAGGCCGCAACACCGCCGAAGTGACGGTCGGCCCACGCGGAAACGGGACTGCCGGCGCTTGCCAGCCGCGCCTGCCACGACGGCACCAGAAGAACGGCGCCGAGCGCGATCATGATCGCCGCCGCAGCGAACCTGAACGTGCCGGCGTCAATGTCGAGTCCGAAGCCCAGCAGCGCGAGCAACAGGCCTAGCCCGGTAAAGGACAAAGCGAGCCCCGCGGCCAGCGCCACCGCACCGAGCGGATGGGCGGTCACCGCCGCACCCAATACGATCGGCACCAGCGGCAATACGCAGGGTGACAGGATCGAGAGGATCCCGGCAGCAAACGCCAGTGCGAGCGCGGTCACTCAGAAATCAGAGGCTCTTGTCGAGCAGCGCCGCGATCGAGGCTTCCTTGGTGTCGCCGACGGAGCGTCCCTGCTCGGCGCTGCCCTTGAAGACGATCAAGGTCGACTGCATCTGCGCGCCAAACTCCTTGACGACCGGCTTCATCGCATCGAAATCAACGCGGAAGATCTTCAGGTCCTTGAATTTCGGCGCTGATGTCAGCTTGTCGAGGATGGGACTCTGCGCCTTGCAGGTCGGGCACCAGTCGGCGTGGATTTCAACCAGGATCGGGCTGCCCGACGCCTGGGCCGCCTTGAACGCCTCGGCCGAGAATGGAACGGCCGCGTTGGCCCAAGCGGGAACAAGCGGTGCGGCCACCACCAATGCACCTGCCAAGGCGCCTGCCATCAATACCCCATTCAAAAACCTGCGTGTGATCATCGTCAGCTCCGTGGTTGGTGCCCCGCCGCCCCGCATTCGGTTGCGGCCGCGCTCGGGCGATAGGGTGGTTACGCCGCGAATAGGCGCAATGTTACCTGACCACGCCGGACGTGAAGCCCGGCTTGCGCCGCGGCGGCTTGATTTCTTTCTTCAAAAAACAGTGAGCGTCCCGGCCCACATATCCCGGACGGGCATAAGTCCAGGCCCGGCATCTATTGTCGCCAACACATGCGGCTTTGCAGACTTCGTCGCGCTCGCCCCGCTTGAGCTCAAAGGTGCGGTAATCGCCGCCGGCGCGGTCGATCGAGGTCTCAATCGTGCCATTGCGAGGTTCCACCACGCCGGCGCCGCGCACGCCTGACACGCAGCAATCTTCTGCGATGCGAGCCGGCACGCTGTTCTTCAGCCAACAGAGCGCCAGATGGGAGGTTTCGTTCGGATAGTTGAAACTCCACGCCCGGCAGCGCCGGTCGCGTTCGCACACCAGCGCACAGTCGGCCGGATCGCCCGAGGGCACCGGCGAACTCTGATAGTCGCCTCCCGGCCGATCGAAATTGGCCTGCGCCTGGGCTGGCCGATAGGCGGTCGTGGCAGCGAGGAGAACAACGGTCCCCAAACACGCCAGGAGCAGGCGGCCTCCCCACATACGCGATGCTTTCAACCGATTGGAGTTACCCGCAAATTGCGGGCCAGTACCGTGACCTTCCGAATTTCCTGAAAGGTGCTGCTGAACACAGCACGAACTTCGGAAAAAGCGGCACGCGCCATTTGATCGCCATGAACCTGTACGGCTGATGAACGACGAACCGCGACTTCCCAGCCAATGCCAGATCTAAAAGGCGTATTCGTCGTACGCGGGCGCGACCGAGCCGTTCCAGGGGCCGTTGAACTTGGCCAGCATTTCCTCAGCGGGCGTCTGGCCAGCATCGAGGATCCGGTCGAGCGGCTCCAGATGGCGCGTTTCGTCGCGACCGGAGTGATCGGCATGGCCACGACGGCGTAATCCCGCATGCGCCAGCGCCAGGCATTCCTTGGCAACTTCGAAAATATAACGATCCTTGATTCTGGCCTTGAAGCCGAGGCGCGGCACGTCATCGCGCAGCGATTGCCGTTCGAAGGCGTTCCAGCCTTTGACGAGATCCCAGGCCGCGTTCAGGCTGGTGTCGTCATACAGCAATCCGACCCAGAAAGCCGGCAACGCCGGCAGCCGGCCCCATGGCACGCCGTCGGCGCCCCGCATCTCCAGATAGCGTTTCAACCGCACTTCGGGGAAAATCGTCGACAGGTGATTGGCCCAGTCCGACAGCATCGGCCGCTCGCCGGGCACCGCGGGGTTTTTCCCTGCAAAGAAATCCCGGAACGAGGTGCCTGCGACATCGATATAGTTGTCGCCGCGCTTGACGAAATACATCGGCACGTCGAGCGCATAATCGACCCAGCGCTCAAACCCCATGCCCTGCTCGAACACCCATGGAATCATTCCGGCACGCGCGTTGTCGGTATCGCGCCAGATTTCCGAGCGAAACGAGAGAAAACCGTTCGGCTTGCCTTCGGTGAAGGGCGAGTTGGCAAACAGCGCGGTGGCCACCGGCTGCAACGCCACCGATACCCGCAATTTCTTGACCATGTCGGCTTCGGAGGAGAAGTCGAGATTGGTCTGCACCGTACAGGTCCGGTACATCATGTCGATGCCGTAGCGGCCGACCTTCGGCATGTAGTTGGTCATGATCTTGTAGCGGCCCTTGGGCATGACCGGAATCTGCGCCCGCGACCACGACGGCGTCATGCCGAGCCCGAGAAAGCCGATCCCCAGCGGCGCCGCGATCTCGCGCACTTGCGCCAGATGCGCCATCAGCTCGCCCTGGGTTTGATGCACGGTCTCCACCGGCGCGCCGGACAATTCGAACTGTCCGCCGGGCTCAAGCGAGATCGCCCCGCCGCCTGTGACGTCATAGAGCCCGATGATGTTGCCGCGCTCCATGATCGGCTCCCAGCCGAGCAGGAGCTGCATGCCTTCCAGCAGCGCACCGATGCCACGAGCGCCTTCATAAGGCACCGGCTGATGGCCGCTCAACGTGAACGGCGTTTTTTCGTGTTCGGTTCCGATCCGGAATTCGGAAACAGGTTTTACGCCAGCCTCAAGCCAGGCGACGAGTTCGTCGCGCGACTGGAGGGGCGTCATATCGATCTGGTCACGCGCCATGCAAATTCCGGGTCTGGGGCGCTGCGATCGAACGCGCGCGGTGTCGGAGGCTCCCGCAGAGCCCTGGGGTTCGCGGAGGTGATAGAAAGGGAGAGTATCATCGGGCGGGCGCGCCGTCTTTGACAGCGAGCGATGGCGCCTCGGCGCAGGAGCAGCCGAGCCGGTCAAGCAGGCCGCAGAGTTTTACGGCATCCGTGTCCGACAGCTTCGAGCCGACATGCTTTTCAATCCCGGCGGAATAGGCGCTCCACATTTTCTTCTGTAACTCGCGCCCGGCTTCCGTGATCTCGACGAATTGGCCGCGTTTGTCGATCTTGCACTCGCGGCGCACCGCCAGCCCCTCATCCACCAGCCGATCGATCAGCCGCGAGGTGGAATACTGCGGCAACAACATCTGCTTCTCCAGCTCGACCGGGCGCAGCTCGCCAGCAGGGGCGCGCGACAGTTCGAGCAAGGCGTCGTACCAGGCGAGCGGTGGAAAGCCGGCCTTCTTCAGGTCGTGCTCGACCGCATTGAGCACCCGGGTCTGAACCCGCATCAGACGTATCCAGGCGGCGGTCGCTTCCGTCGATGGTTTGCGTTTCATGGTCCATGTCCACAATAATGGCTGCACTCTAGCGCACTTGATGCACGTGCATCAATGTTGACTGCTTCATGCAAATGCATTTAGTCATGCATGGCCGTTTGCCATCATTCACCGGAGGACCCCCATGAAACTCTATTATTCGCCCGGAGCCTGCTCGCTCTCCCCCCATATCGCGCTATTGGAAGCAGGTCTTCCCTACGATCTGGTCAAGGTCGACCTGCGCGCCAAGAAGCTCGAAAACGGTGACGATTTCCTGAAGGTCAATCCGAAAGGCCAGGTGCCGGCGCTGGCGCTCGACAGCGGCGAACTCGTGACCGAGGGCCCTGTCATCGTGCAGATGATCGCCGACCAGGTACCGGCCAAGAATCTGGCGCCCGCTCGCGACAGTGCCGAGCGCTACAAGCTGCTCGAATGGCTCAACTTCATAACAGGTGAGCTTCACAAGAATTTCAGCCCGCTATTCCAGCCGGCCATTCCCGATGACGTGAAGGCGTTCTTCAAGGATCGGCTGATGGGCAAGTTGAAGTATATCGACGGCAAGCTTGCCGGTCATGATTACCTGATGGGCAAGCAGTTCACAGTCGCGGACGGCTATCTGTTTGTCATGCTGGCCTGGGCCGATCGAATGAAATTCGACCTGACCGGGCTGAGCAACCTTCTCGCCTACAAAGATCGCGTCGCGGCGCGTCCGAAGGTGCAGGAAGCGCTCGTCAAGGAAAGTCTCAAGGCGGCGTGAGGCTTTCTCACCTCCCCTTGAAAAGGGGAGGTCGCTTTGTTCGCCGCGCGAGCAAAGCGGGAGGGGATCGGAGTAACCCCCACCCCGACCCTCCCCCTTCCAGGGGGAGGGAGAACAGAAGTGCTACGCCGCCGCCTGCTTCTTCGGCGGGAAGCGGCCGTAGAAGGTCTCGCCCTTGGCGGCCATGTCTTCCAGAAGCTTCGGCGGAGTGAAGCGGGAGCCGTATTTCGCCTCTAACTTGTGGCAGAGTTCGACGAACTTTTTCGTGCCCATGAAGTCGATATAGGACAGCGTGCCGCCGGTGAACGGCGCGAAGCCGAACCCCAGGATCGAGCCAACGTCGGCCTCGCGCGGATCGGTGATGACGTGATCCTCTACGGTGCGGGCGGCTTCGACCGCCTGCACCACGAGGAAGCGCTGCTTCAACTCCTCGACATCGAGCGTATCGGGATCGAGGTGCTTGGGCTGCAACCCGCCAAGCGACGGCCACAGGCTCTTCTGGCCCTTGCCCTTCTCCGGATAGTCGTAAAAGCCCTTGCCGTTCTTGCGGCCGAAGCGGCCTTGCTTCTCGACCAGTTCGACGAGGAGCTTCTTCTGCGCCTGGTCGATCGCATTCGGACCGAGATCGGCTTCGGTGGCCTTCATGATCTTGAGTACGAGATCGAGCGCCACTTCATCGGACAACGACAACGGTCCGACCGGCATGCCCGCCATTTTCGCGGTGTTTTCGATCATCGCCGGCGGCACGCCTTCCATCAGCATTTCCAGCCCCTCGGCGGTGAACCGCAACACGCAACGGTTGGCGAAGAAGCCTCTGCTGTCATTCACCACGATCGGGGTCTTGCCGATCTGGCGTACATAATCGAGCGCAGTCGCGAGCGCGACATCGCCGGTATTCTTGCCGAGGATGATCTCCACCAGCATCATCTTCTCAACCGGCGAGAAGAAGTGGATGCCGATGAACTTGCCCTGGTCCTTGAACTCCTCGGCAAGCGAATTGATCGGCAGCGTCGAGGTGTTGGAGGCAAAGATCGCATCGCCCTTCAGAAGCGGCTGCGCCTTGGCATAGGTTTCCGCCTTCACCTTGCGATCCTCGAACACCGCCTCGATGACGAGATCGCAATCCTTCAGTGCGTTGTAATCCGCCGGTTGCGGTGATCTTCGACAAGATGGCGTCGCGATCGCTGTCCTTGGCGCGGCCCTTTTTTATCAGGTCGTCGATCACCGACTGCGCGTGTGCCTTGCCCTTGTCGGCGCTTTCCTGGTCACGATCGATCAGGATCACGTCAATGCCGGCGCGCGCCGAAACATAGCCGACGCTGGCGCCCATGAAGCCCGCGCCGATCACCGCGAGCTTCTTGACCTTGGTCGGCGGCACGTTTTGCGGACGTCGCGCACCCTTGTTCAATTCCTGCATCGACATGAACAGCGAGCGGATCATCGCGGCGGCTTCTTTCGAACGCAGGATCTGCGTGAAGTAGCGCGACTCCACCCGCAGCGCCGCGTCGATCGGCAGCTGCAAGCCTTCGTAGACGCATTGCATGATGGCACGCGCCGCCGGATAGTTATCGAAGGTCTCGCGGCGGAAGATGGCATTACCGGCCGGGAACATCATCATGCCGGCCTTCGAGTAGACCGGCCCGCCCGGAAGCTTGAACGCCTTGTCGTCCCAGGGGGCGATCGCCTTGCCGCCGCCCTTGATCCAGTCCTTGGCCGCCTTGACGAGATCGGCCGCCGGCACGACCGCGTGGATCAGGTTGAGTTTCTTGGCCTTGTCGAGATTGATGGCCTCGCCCTTGAGCAGCAATTGCATCGCGTCCTGCGGCGGCACGATGCGCGGCACGCGCTGGGTGCCGCCGGCGCCGGGGAAAAGCCCGACCTTGACCTCGGGCAGGCCGAGCCGCGTCTTCGGGTTGTCCGCCGCCACGCGATAATGACAGCTCAGCGTGATCTCAAAACCGCCGCCGAGCGCCAACCCGTTGATCGCGGCAACCCACGGCTTGCCCGACGTCTCGATGGAGCGCAGCACCAGCGAGAAACGCCGGCTCTGGTCGAACAGCATCTGGTTCGCGGCGGTCTCGCCCTGGTCCTTGAGCGCCTTGGCATAAGCGTGATTCATGCCCTCGAGCATCGAAAGGTCTGCGCCCGCGCAAAACGCTTCCTTGCTGGAGGTGATAACGACGCCCTTCACCGCGGCATCCGCCGTGGTCTGCCTGACGATTTCCTCGAGCTCGTCGGTCGAGGTCTGATCCAGCACGTTCATCGAACGCCCGGGAATATCCCACGTTACCAGCGCAATGCCGTCGGCGTCGGTCTCGACTTTGAAATTCTTGAAGGCCATTGGCAATTCCCCTTACACGCGTTCGATGATCGTGGCGGTACCCATGCCGCCGCCGATGCACAGCGTGACCAGCGCGGTCGACTTGTTGCTGCGCTCGAGCTCGTCGAGCACGGTGCCGAGAATCATCGCGCCCGTCGCGCCGAGCGGATGGCCGAGCGCGATCGCCCCGCCGTTGACGTTGATCTTGGCCTCGTCGATGTCGAAGGCCTGGATATAGCGCAGCACCACGGAGGCGAACGCCTCGTTCAACTCGAACAGGTCGATGTCGGATTTCTTCATGCCCGAACGCTCGAACAGCTTTTCGGTGACGTCGACCGGACCGGTCAGCATCATCGCGGGCTCCGAGCCGATATTGGCGAAGGCGCGGATCTTGGCGCGCGGCTTCAGGCCATGCTTGCTGCCGGCTTCCTTGCTGCCGAGTAGCACCGCGCCGGCGCCATCGACGATCCCGGACGAATTGCCGGCGTGATGCACATAATTGACGCGCTCGATCTCGGGATGCGACTGGATCGCCACCGCGTCGAAACCGCCCATCGCCGCAACATCGGCGAATGACGGCTTGAGCTGGCCCAGCGACTGCATCGTCGTCGAGGGCCGCATATGTTCGTCCTTGGCGAGGATGGTGAGACCGTTGACGTCTTTCACCGGCACGACCGACTTGTTGAAGCGGCCTTCGTCCCAGGCTTTCGCGGCGCGCTGCTGGCTCTGCACCGCATAGGCATCGACGTCATCGCGCGAAAACCCGTACTTTGTAGCGATCAGATCGGCCGAAATGCCCTGCGGCATGAAATAGGACGGCACCGCGATCGAGGGATCCATCGGCCAGGCGCCGCCGGAGGCGCCGATGCCGACCCGGCTCATGGATTCGGCGCCGCCGCCGATCGCCAGTTCATTTTGCCCGCTCATGATCTGGGCCGCAGCAAAATTCACCGCATCAAGGCCCGAGGCGCAAAAGCGGCTGATCTGAATGCCGGGAACGGATTCGCCCAGGCCCGCCTGCAGCGCTGCAAAGCGCGCGATGTCGGAGCCCGCCTCGCCGACCGGATCGACCACTCCGAGCACGACATCGTCGATGACGCCTTCGGCCAGGTTGTTGCGCTCCTTCAGCGCCCTCAGCGGAACGGTGGCGAGCGCGAGCGCCGTCACCTCGTGCAACGCGCCGTCGGCCTTGCCGCGGCCACGCGGCGTGCGAACGTGATCGTAGATATATGCCTCAGGCATGATGCCCTCCCGGGTTGAGGATCATAAGCGAATTGGAAAGACGAACGTGGAGCCGAGCGACCCCGCGAAAAGCTCTCCGATCAGAATGCGTCAGCCGCCAATTCCATCATGGTCGCGCTTCCGCTCTGGATGCGCGCCAGATGCACCGAGGTCTCCGGCAGCATCCGTTCCATGAAGAAGCGGCCCGTCACAAGCTTGGTCGTCAGATAAGGGCTCGCACCATCAGCCGCAATCTTGTCGTTGGCAACCTTCGCCATCTTCGCCCACATATAGCCGAGCGTGACCAGCCCGAACAAATGCATGTAATCGGTGGCGGCCGCACCGGCATTGTCGGGCTTCATCATGGCATTCTGCATCAGCCAGGTGGTGGCCTGCTGAAGGTGGCCAAGCCCGGCCGATAACGGCGTGACAAAGGGCTTCATCGCCTCATTGGTCCCCTGCTCCTTGGCAAAGGAAGCAACCTCGCCGAAGAAGGCCATTACGGCGCGGCCGCCGTCGCGCGGCAATTTGCGCCCGACGAGATCGAGCGCCTGAATGCCGTTCGCGCCCTCGTAGATCATGGCGATGCGCGCAT
This sequence comes from uncultured Alphaproteobacteria bacterium, assembly GCA_963706265.1. Taxonomy (GTDB): domain Bacteria; phylum Pseudomonadota; class Alphaproteobacteria; order Rhizobiales; family Xanthobacteraceae; genus Bradyrhizobium. The sequence continues at coordinate 48,456 of CAVPLO010000002.1, forward strand.
CGCGCACGAACTGCTCCATTCCCTGCTCGGCGATATAGCCGTGCCCGCCATACATCTGCTGGGCCTGGACCGCATTGGCAAAGCCGATCTCGGTGAGAAAACCTTTCAACACGGGCGTCATCAGCCCCATATGATCGTCCGCCTCCTGGCGATCCTTGGGATCGGTCGATCGATGCGCGACGTCGCTCTTGAGCGCGGTCCAGATCACCATCGCCCGCGCCGCCTCGTTGAAGGCGCGGATGGTGAGCAGCGTACGCCGCACATCCGGATGCACGATGATCGGATCCGCCGGCTTGTCCGGCGCCTGCGCGCCCGTCAACGCGCGGCCTTGCAAGCGATCGCGGGCATAAGCCGCCGCGTTCTGATAGGCGACCTCCGACTGCGACAGGCCTTGCACGGCAACCCCAAGCCGCGCCTCGTTCATCATCACGAACATGCCCTGCATGCCCTTGTTTTCCTCGCCGATCAGCCAGCCGGTAGCGCCGTCGTAGTTCATCACGCAGGTCGAATTGCCGTGAATGCCCATCTTGTGCTCGATCGAGCCGCAGCTGACGCCATTGCGCGCGCCAAGCGAGCCATCGCCATTGACGAGGACTTTCGGCACCACAAACAGCGACACGCCCTTGATGCCGGCGGGAGCGCCTTCGATGCGCGCCAGCACCAGATGGATGATGTTGTCGGCGAGGTCATGCTCGCCGGCGGAAATGAAAATCTTGGTGCCTGATATCTTGTAGCTGCCGTCGCTCTGCTTGACGGCCTTGGTGCGCAACAAGCCAAGATCGGTGCCGCATTGCGGCTCGGTGAGATTCATGGTGCCGGTCCACTCGCCCGACACCATCTTCGGCACGAACATCGCTTTCTGTTCGGGCTTGCCGTGCACGATCAGCGCCGCGGTCGCACCCATGGTAAGGCCGCCATACATGGAAAAAGCCATGTTCGCCGAACACTGGAATTCCGTGACGGCCTGGCTCAACGTCACCGGCAAGCCCTGGCCGCCAAATTCGGTTGGCGCCGAAAGCCCGAGCCAACCGCCTTCGGTGACCTGTTTGAAAGCCGCCTTAAATCCCTTTGGCGTACTTACGCTGCCGTCGTCATGGCGCGTGCAGCCCTCGAGATCGCCGGTGCGATTGAGCGGCTGCAACACTTCTTCGCTGAGTTTGGCGGCTTCGCCCAACACAGCCTCGCGCACATCGGCCGACGCGTCGCTGAATCCGGGGAGATTGTCGTAACGGTCGATCTGAAACACGTCGTTGAGCAGGAAATTGACGTCTTCAAGAGGCGCTTTGTAGATCGGCATGAAATTCTCCGGGCGATATCCGCGGCGGTATAGCTGGCAATATCTGGAAACGATCTTAACCGCTTGCCTGAGTTCGGGGGCAGCACTATCGCGATCGTGCGATGGTCTTGCGACGCTCTCTATGGTTTCGCCAGTTGCTCCCCCATCAGACGATGCAGCAAATTGATGGCTTTCAGCGGGCGAACCATCACCTTGAAATGGGTAATGCGGCCATCGGCGTCGCAGATGATGATATCGACGCCATTGATCGTGATCCCTTCGATTTCGTCGGTGAATTCCAGCACCGCGCCGGTTTCGCTGGTCCATTCTCCGACAAAGCTGAAGCTCGGACTGCCGAGGACTTTCACGACGGCGGTCAGATATTTGAAAGTGATGTCGCGGCCGCGCTGCGTAGAGTGCACCACGGGACTTTCGAACACGACGTCCGGATGGAGCAAGTCCCACAGCATCACAGCATCGTGGGACTTAACGAAGTCGCGCCATCGTTGAACGCCGCTCATTGCCAAGGACGCCTCCTACGCAAAGGCCCGGGACTCGGGCCAGCTGCTTCTCCTATATGCATATTGACGCATATGCACCAATGCGCATAAAGTCAAGCGTGTTAATTTCCGCTCAATCCAATCCGGGAGGGATCCGGCCCTTGGCTCTCGCTGACGCCATCCTCGCCTGCCTGACGGAACGGCCGATGACGGGCTATGAGCTCGCCAAGACGTTCGATTCCTCGATCGGCTTTTTCTGGAAGGCCGACCATCAGCAGATCTACCGCGAGCTTTCCAAGCTGCGCGACCGCGGCCACATCCAGGGCCGCGAGGTCGTCCAGTCCGGCAAGCCCAACAAGCTGGTCTATACCCTGACGGCTGATGGCAAAGCCGCGTTCCGGCATTGGGCGGCGCGACCCTCGACGCCGGCATCGATCAAGGACGATCTGTTGGTCCGGATTTATGCACTCGATGCCGTCGACATCGAGCCCCTGCGCGCCGACCTCATGGCGCGGCAGGAACATCACCGCGACCGCTATGAGCGCTATGAGCGCATCCTCAAGAAGCGTTTCCCGGAAGGAACCGCCTCCGCCGCCGACATGGGCAAGCTGCTCGGGCTTCGCATTGGCCTGCAACACGAGCGGATGGTCGCCGACTGGTGCGAGGAAGCGATCGCGGCTTTATCGGCGATTTCGACCGCCGCAGGCGTCGGGCAACGCGAGGCGGGAACCCGCGAGCGCACCGTTTCCGACGACTGAAGCCGCGCGGCAAAATCGCAAGTCGGCCGCAAACTTTACGGCCGGCCCACCCCATTCCTTAACCGGTTATTTACCGTAACGCGAAAAAGTCGAGCTGTAGTGGCAGACGACCCGCGCCGAATTCGATTGTCTCTTCTTCGGGACGCGCGGGAAGGCCGGAGGCGCCAGGTGGGGCGCCGAAGCGGAACCGGACGGAAGCATGAATTCGCGCGTGTCGTGGAGTAGTGAAGGCATCGATCCTGCCGTCCGGGAGCGCGCCGAGGCCGCTGCGCGCCGGGCCGGCGTGTCGCTGAGCGACTGGCTCAATCTCAATATGGGCGACACCACCCCTCCGAACTTCCGCAGCTCTCCCGATCAACGACCGGCCATGCCTGCCAAGGAAAGCCGGGACGTCACCGACATTCATCAGCGGCTGGACGCCATCACCCGCCAGATCGAACAGATTTCGCAAGGGCGGCCACGCAACGACGGCCCGCGCGGCGAGCCGGCCGTCGCTCAGCAACTGAACGATGCCATTGCGCGTCTCGATGCGCGGCTCTCGCAGATTTCCAACCCCGCGCCGGCGCATCAGCGCCAGACCCAGGAAAAGCAGCGCCAGGCCGAGATGGTCGAACGCGCGGCAGCACAGGTCTATCGTCCCTCGCCGCCGCTCAATCCGGCCTCGTTCGATTCGGCGATTGCGGAAATTTCCGCGCGTCAGAACGAACTCGACAGTTCCGCGCCGCCGCCGATGTTGCGCAGCGCGCCGCCGGTTGTGCCGTCGGCGCCAGCCGCGGCCTATACCCCGTCGCCTCTGCCGCCGAGCCCCGATTTTTCCTCGCTTGAGCGGCATCTCGTCAAAATCACGAGCCAGATCGAATCCCTGCGCGGGCCCGATCACATCGACCAGTCGATTTCGGCGTTCCGCAGCGAACTCGCCGAAATTCGTCAAGCCATCACGGAAGCAATGCCGCGCCGGGCGATCGAATCGATCGAGAACGAAGTCCGTTCGCTGGCCCGCCGCATCGACGATAACCGCCAGAACGGCAGCGACACCCAGGCGCTTGCCGGCGTGGAACGCGCGCTCGGCGAAATCCGCGAAGTGTTGCGCTCGCTCACTCCGGCCGAGCAGCTTGCGGGCTACGACCAGGCCATCCGCAACCTGACCGCCAAGCTCGATCAGATCCTGCGGGCCAACGACGATCCGTCCACGGTTCACCAGCTCGAAGGCGCGATCGCCGCACTTCGCGCCATCGTCTCCAATGTCGCCTCCAACGACGCGCTGGCACGGCTCAGCGACGACGTGCATGCACTGTCTGCCAAGGTCGACCAGCTTACCCGCTCCGATGGCCGATCCGACTCGATTGCGATGCTTGAGCAGCGCATCGCCGCATTGATGTCTTCGCTCGAGACCCGCGAACAGCGGCCATCGGCCGCCGAGAACTCCGAGCAGATCGAACGCGCGCTGTCGGCGCTGTCCGATCGTCTCGACCGCATGCCGGTCGGCAATGACGGTGCGTCCGCATTGGCCCATCTGGAGCAGCGCGTATCCTATTTGCTCGAAAGGCTGGAGGCCTCCGGCGATCACCGGTCCGGCAATCTCGGACGGGTCGAGGAAGGCCTGCAGGATGTTCTGCATCAGCTCGAGCGCCAGCAAGCCAACTTTGCCAACTTCGTTGCCAATAACCGGAGCGAGCCGGCCGTTCAGGAAAACGGCCTTGCCGATCTCGTCAAGCGCGAACTGTCCGACATTCGTTTCAGCCAGGCGGAAACCGGTCGCCATACGCAGGATTCGCTCGAAGCCGTCCACAACGCGCTCGGCCATGTGGTCGATCGGTTGTCGACGATCGAAGGCGATTTGCGGACGGTGCGCACACAGCCCGCATCACTGGCGGCAGCCCCTGCGACACCGAGCTTTGCCCCGGCCCCTTCCGCTCCCGAGCCTTCCTCCTATTCCGCTCCCGAGCCATCCTATTCCGCGCCGGAAGAAGCCGCTGAGCCGGCTTATGCGGACCCGGAGGCCACGAGCCTTGAGTCCGTGGCGCCGTCGCAACCCGAATTGCCGGAACCTGTCGCAGCGCCAGAGCATTTCACAGCCGCCCCGCGGGATTTCCATTCGGCCACGCCGGCACAGCCGCTCCCACTTCCGCCTCGCACCATCAGCGAAATTCTCGAGCCGCATAGCGCGCCTTCGCGCGTCGCGATTGCCCCGGACCTGCCGCCCGATCATCCGCTCGAACCGGGCACGCGGCCGTCTGGACGCGTCGCCTCGCCGTCGGAGCGCATCGCGGCGTCCGAAAGCGCGATCAGCAATATTCCTGCCGCCGCTCCGAAGGAGCCCGTCAGCACATCGAGCTTCATTGCCGCCGCGCGCCGCGCCGCGCAAGCCGCGGCCGCCGCACCCCCGCCCGACAAGGCCGGAAAGCAGCCGAAAACCGCACTGGCCGCCGGCCAGACCAAGGCAGCATCGACCATCACCTCGAAGATCCGTTCCCTGCTCGTCAGCGCGAGCGTCGTCGTGATCGTGCTCGGCACGTTCAAGATGGCCATGACGCTGCTCGACACCGGCACGCCGGCAGCAATGCCGGCGGTGGAAAACTCGAGCGATGCACCATCAGCCGCCGCTCCGGCCGGCAGCGCAAGCCCGGCGATGCCGGCGCAGACACTGCCCTCGATGACGTCGCCGACACCGATCGGACGGCAATCGTTCAACAACGCCCCGTCAAGCAATGAGGACGGCATGGCTTCGGCGGCCATTCCGCGAAACACGCCTTCGCTTGCCGCCACGGGCGATGTGACCGGAACGATCCCGCTCGCGCCCACTTCATCGGACACCGGCAAACTCGCAATGATCCAGGTCCCGCCGACCGAAAGGCTGCCGGACGCCATTGGCGGCCCCATCCTGCGCGCCGCGGTGCTCAAGGGTGATCCGACGGCGGCCTATGAGGTCGGTGTCCGCTTTGCCGAAGGCAAAGGTGTCACACCGAACTACGACGAAGCGGCAAAATGGCTCGACCGCGCGGCGCAGGCCGGCGTGGTGCCGGCGATCTTCCGATTGGGCACCTTCTACGAGAAGGGCCTGAGCGTGAAGAAGGATGTCGTTATCGCCCGCCGCTACTACATGCAGGCTGCCGAACGCGGCAACGCCAAGGCGATGCACAATCTCGCGGTGCTCGATGCGGATGGCGGCGGCAAGGGCGCCGACTACAAGAGCGCGGCGCAATGGTTCCGTAAAGCGGCCGATCACGGCATCGCCGACAGCCAGTACAATCTCGGGATTCTTTATGCCCGCGGCATCGGCGTCGACCAGAACCTCGCGGAATCCTTCAAATGGTTCAGCCTGGCCGCGGCCCAAAGCGACAGCGACGCCGGCCGCAAGCGCGATGACATCGCCAAGCGGCTTGACCCGCAGTCGCTCGCGGCCGCCAAGCTTGCGATCCAGACCTTCACGCCCGAACCCCAGCCCAGCGACGCCATCAACGTGACAAGCCCCGCGGGCGGCTGGGACTCTGCACCGGCGCAGGCCGGAAACACCAAGCCCGCCGTCAAGCCGGTCGCGAGCAAGCGCACAGCAGCCGCGCACTGACGCTGTGGGCGCCGGTGTGCCGAGCCGCGACCCGCTCGCCGATGCGCAGCGCGCCACCGGATTGGTCCTGAGCTACATGACCAAAATGGGCGTCTCTTCCGCGGTCGTGGAGGCGATGTCCGCAACGCGCGATATCCGCTGGCTGAGCCCAAGCGACGCCTCGGCGATGAACCTTACGACCGAGCCGATTGGAAAGCCGGAAGTGCCTCGCCGTTAATCCTTATTTTTCACCACATCGGAAGTTACCAGAGGGAATGCAGCAAAAAATCAGCCTTGCGCGCATTCTTTAATCCCTCCGGCTGCCGATTTCGGCTATGCAGAGGCGCGGCTTTTACGCCCGCACTCCCAGGAAACCATGCCATGAGCGGTTTCGGCCGGCCTCACGGCTTATCCGGAAACGATGCGCGTGCAGCTTTATCTCCCGATCGCCGACATTCCGGTCAATATTTTTCTCATCCTGGCGATGGGCGCGGCGGTTGGCTTCGTTTCGGGCATGTTCGGTATCGGCGGCGGCTTCCTGATGACGCCGTTGTTGATCTTCATCGGCATTGCTCCCGCGGTTGCCGTCGCCTCCGTCGCTAGCCACATTGCCGCCTCGTCTTTTTCCGGCGCCATTTCCTACTGGCGCCGCCGCGCCATCGATCCTGCATTGGCGCTGGTGCTGTTAAGCGGCGGCACCATCGGCACGGCGCTTGGCGTATGGACCTTCACCCAATTGCGGGCGCTCGGTCAGCTCGACCTGATGATCGCGCTTTCCTATGTCGTGCTGCTCACCACCGTGGGTGGGCTGATGTTCTGGGAAGGCCTGCGTTCGATGCTTCGTGTCCGGCGCGGCATCGCCGTGTCGCTGCGCCGGTCCGGCAGCCATGGCTGGGTCCACGGCCTGCCGTTCAAGATGCGCTTCAAGCGCTCCAAGATTTACCTGTCCGTCATTCCCGTGATCGGCGTCGGCGCGGTCATCGGCTTCATCGGCGCCATCATGGGCATCGGCGGCGGCTTCATCCTGGTTCCGATCATGATCTACTTCCTGCGGGTGCCGACATCGACCGTGATCGGGACGTCGATGGTACTGACGCTCGTCACCATGACGTTCGCCACCCTGCTGCACGCGGCCACCAACCATCTGGTCGACGCCGTGCTGGCGCTGATCCTGATGACCGGTGGCGTGACCGGCGCCCAGTTCGGCGCGCGTGCGGGGCAGAAGATTCGCGGCGAACACCTGCGGCTTTTGCTTGGGCTTTTGATTCTCGCGGTCGGCATTCGATTTGCGGTCGAACTCGTCATCCGCCCCGACGATCTCTTCACGATCCGCGAAGCCGGAGGGGCCGCATGATCGGACGTTTCCTCCGCTTGGTGATCGGGACGGTGCTTGCGTTCGGCGCGGGCGGCGTCCCTTCGCCAGCTCGCGCGGAACGGCTGATCGTCTCGGTCTCCAACCATCGCGTGACCGTGACGCCGAACTATTCGGGCGAAGAACTGGTGCTGTTCGGTTCGGTGGAAAAGGACGCTTCCACACCCGCTACCCGAAATAACTACGATCTCGTCGTCACCGTCTTGGGCCCCCGCGCCGACATGGTGACGCGCCGGAAGGAACGCAAATTCGGCATCTGGATCAACACCGATTACCGCGAATTTCTTCTGGTGCCGACTTATCTGGCGCTGTTTTCCAACCGCCCGTTCGACGCGATCGCCTCACCCGACGTGGAACGGCGGCAGCAGCTCGGTCTCAACAACGTGCTGCTCACCCAGCGCGTCGGAACGGATTACGCCGACGTCGTCCCCAACGATGCGTTCCGCAGCGCCTTTGTGCGGCTGCGCAGCGAACACGGTCTCTACCGCGAAGAAACGTCGGCCGTCACCTTCCTGACGCCGACGCTGTTTCGCACCGGCATTCCGCTGCCGGCCGAAGTGCCGATCGGGACCTACACGGTCGAGATCAAGCTTTTTTCCGATGGCGCATTGGTCACGCGCACCGAAACCGCCTTCGATATCGTCAAGGTCGGCTTCGAGCAGTTCGTCGCGACCAGCGCCCGCCAGGACGGGCTGCTCTATGGCGCGTTCACCGCCTTCATGGCGCTGATGACCGGCTGGATGGCGTCGATCGTTTTCCGCAAGGACTAACGCCGTTTTCGCCATTCGCATGGGCTACACCTAATGCCGGCTACCCGATTGCCGGGCAAGCCAAGGCGCTTTTTAAGCAAACATTATCGAAGGTAGCGTAGGGAGCGAGAGCATCGCGGATTGGTCGTGACTTCATCGAGGACACTCTCTTGCAGGCATCTCCAAAAATTTCAGGCCGCTATTATTTCGCTATATTTATTCTGGCCACCGCGACCCTTTCCTATCAGATCCTGATCACGCGTTTCTTCAGCGTGATGCTGTATTACCATTTCGCGTTTGCCGCCATTTCATTGGCCATGCTCGGCCTCACGCGCGGAGCGATGGAGGTTTACAACAAGCCTGCCCGCTACGCCCCCGACCGGGTGGCCGTGGAATTCGCCAACCACGCCGCGTGGTTTGCGATGACCGGCGTTGGCGCCATGGTTGCGTTTCTGTGCGTGCCGCTCGTCGTTCCCGCAGACTACGTGATGGTCGCCCTGGGGATCGCGACGGTCGCCTTCGTGAGGCCGTTTACCGAAAGCGGCGTCTGCATCACGCTTCTGCTGACCCGCCTGCCCTATGGCGGCGGCTGGCTCTATGCAGCCGACCTTGCGGGCGCGGCGCTCGGATGCATCGGCGTTATCGTCTTGCTGCTGGTCGTCGATCCCGTGAGTGCGACGCTGGGCATCGGGGCCTTCGCCGCCGGCGCGGGCTGGATCATGGTGCGCCGTAGCGGAGACTTCCGCAGCCTGCGCCTGAGCGGCGCCGTCGCGCTGACGCTGGCCGCTGCAGCGACGGTGCACACCGGGCTCGCTGTGTCCGGCAGCAGCCATCTCGGCGTATTCTGGGCCAAGGGCACCCCGCAATACGGGACGCTGTTCGAGCGCTGGAACACCTACTCCCGCATCCGGGTGATCGGGCTTGGCAAGTCCGAGCCGTTCGGCTGGGGCTTTGCCCATACGCCGCAGATGAAGGTAGACCAGCACATTCTCGATATCGATGCCGGTGCCAACACCGTCATCACGCGCAATGATGGCGACATCAGCAAGCTCGCCTACCTGAAGGACGACGTCATCAATGCCGCCTATCAGGTGCAGCCGATGGTCGACGTCGCGGTCGTCGGCGTGGGCGGCGGCCGCGACATTCTTTCCGGACTGCTGTTCGGCGCCAAGCACATCCGCGCGATCGAGATCAACCCCGCGATCTTCGAAGTCCTCACCGACAAGTTCGCCGACTTTTCCGGCCATCTCGATCGTCAGCCTGGCGTGTCGCTGGTCAATGCGGAGGCTCGCAGCTACATCAATCACTCGTCCGAGCGATACGATCTCGTGCAGATTTCGCTGATCGACACCTGGGCGGCGACGGCGGCCGGCGGATTGACGCTCACCGAAAACCGGCTTTACACGACGGACGCGTGGAATGATTTTTACCATGCGCTGAAGCCGGGCGGGATGCTGTCGGTCTCGCGCTGGTTCGACCCGAAAACGCACCGCGTCGAGCTCTATCGCCTGGTGGCAATCGCAGCGAGCGCGCTCGAGCGCAAGGGCGTACCGCCGACTGAGCTGGCCGATCACGTCATCGCGGCGAATGTCGACAACATCGTCACCGTGATTACCCGCCCCGACGCCTTTACGAAGGATCAATGGCGCGCCGCGCGTGCGAGGCTCGAGGCGCAGGGTTTCAAGATATTCCTGGGACCGGACGTCGCTTACGACGGCATCACCTCGACGCTGATGTCCGGCAAGGCGGACAAGGCGTTCTTTGCTTCGCTAGTGGAAAATATCACTCCCTCGACGGACGATAACCCGTTCTTCTTCTTTACCGAGCGTTTCACCAACCTTCTCACCAAACCCGCGGCCACACTTTCCAACAACAACGCCGCGATCAGCATGACGCTGGTTCTGCTCGTAATGGGATTTTTGGCCTGCATCTACTACATCGTCACGCCGTTCGTCCGTCTCGCGAAGCGGATGCCGCTGTCGGTGCTGACGCCGCCGGTGATGTATTTCTGCGCGATCGGCATGGGTTTCATGCTGATCGAGATATCGCAGATGCAACGGCTGATGGTGTTCCTCGGGCATCCCGTCTACGGGCTCGCTGTCGTGCTTTTCACGATCCTTCTTTTCAGCGGGCTAGGCAGCACCACGGTCGGTTCAGATGAGCCTCGACAGGGCGCGGTCGTCGCGAGGGTTATCGCGCTCCTGACAACGCTCGTGGTGGCGGGACTACTGACTCCCTGGCTGACGGCCTCTGCCCGTTCGGCGGCCACCGACATGCGCATTCTGCTGTCCGTGCTGCTGCTGGCGCCCCCGGCATTCTGCATGGGGATGATGTTCCCGATGGGACTGAGCGTCTGGCGGCGGCATTCCGAATTGCTTCCGTTCTTCTGGAGCGCCAACGGCATCACGTCGATGTTTGCCTCGGTGCTCGGCATGGCCTTGTCCATCGCGTTCGGCATTGCCAACACCTTCGCGATCGGTGTCGCCTTCTACGTCGTCTGCGCGGCCACGATCATCGTCAGTCGCAGAGCCGTCCACGCGAGCGAGGATGACGCGACCGCCAGCGCCGCGGTTGTCGCTCCATCGATTCAGCCCACGCTTGCCGATGCGGTCAATACCATCGCGGCCAGCAAACAGCTTGAAGCGGCCGCGCCCGCCGATTAGCGCGGCAGTTCAATCACCGTCTTCACGCCGGGTTCGAGAAGCTTCAAACGCGGCCCGAAACCGAGCGTATCGAAGGAAGTGCGCAAGTCGCCCGCATTCTGCTTGAAGTGGGCCCATCCATCGGTGTGGAGCGGCACGATCATGGCATCGGGAAAGGCGCGCGCGGTCTCGATGGTGTCGTTGGTGTCCATGGTGAGATGAAACGGTCCGCGGGTCTGCGCCGCGCCGGCAAACGGCATCACGAGGCCAGCCTTGAAGCGCCGCGCCACTTCGGCCACGCCGTCATACCAAACCGTGTCGCCGCTGATATAGATCGGACGGCTGTCCCTTGAGGTCAGCACGAAGCCGATAACGTCGCCGGAAAGCGGCTCGATCCCGGCCGGCCCATGACGGGCGGGCGTCGCCGTGACCGTCAGCGAACGCCCATTCCCGGACAATTCGGTGGATGCCCAGGGCGACAAGGCCCTCGGCATGCCCGCCAAGCCGCTTGGCGCCTGCCACGGTGGTCAGCACGCGCTTGGCCTTGGGCAGAAAATGCTTTCCGGATTCGTCGAGATTGTCGGCGTGCTGATCGTGGCTCAGCAGCACGGCATCGATTTCGCCGATGGCTTCTTCGGCCAGAGCGGGCCCGGAAAGCTTTTCAAGCTTCACATGCGGCAATTGATAGGCCCTCGGCGCATCGAAGGTTGGATCGGTCAGCAGCCGGAAGCCGTCGATTTCAATCAGCGCGGTGGGGCCGCCGATCAGCGTCATGGTGAGCGTAGACATCGAACTCTCCTATCGTGAACCCGAAGATGCTGCGGCTGGACGCGTGACCAGATAGATACCGAACGCGACCGGAACAATCCCGAGGAGATCGCGAGCTTCGACATGCTCGCCGAGCACCAGGAAGGCGAACAGCATGCCAAGTGGCGGCATCAGGAAATGATAGGCGCTGGCTGCCGTCGCTCCACACACCCTCAAGAGATGGAACCAGAGGACGTAAGCGAGGACCGAGCCGCCGAGTGTGAGAAATGCGAACGCACCGAGCAACTGAAGATTCGGCACGATGTCGTTGACGTTTGCGAACGTGAAGGCGACCGGGATCAGCACCACGCCGGCGGCGAGATTTTGCACGCCGTTGCCGACCCAGAGGCTGCCCTTCGGCGCCAACAGCTTGAACAGGATGGTGCCGAGCACGATCGAGGCCAGCGACGCCAGCGTGAACAGGATGCCGTGCAGGCTGTCGGTGCCGACCGACATGCGATGCCAGACGATGGAGGCCACGCCGAGGATGCCCAGCAGCAGTCCGGCCACCTTGCGCCAGGTCAGTTGCTCGTTCAACAGCAATGCCGCGAACGCGGCGGTGAAGATGGGGTTGGCGCTCACGATCAGGCCTCCGAGGCCGGCCGACACGGTCTTCAGGCCGGTGTAGCCGAGGCCGAGATACAAAGCGTTATTGGCGACCCCGATCAGCGCAAACACCAGCGTATCCCGCAATGTCAGCGGCCAGCGCTCGCCGCGCAGGGCCGAGATCCCCAGGATCAGCATTCCCGCCAGCGAAAACCGCGCAGCCAGCAGAATGAGCGGCGGGCAGTAGGTGACGCCGATTTTCCCCGCGACGAAGGCAAAGCTCCAGAGCAGGCAGAACAGCGCGATATAGAGCGGCAGCGCGTTGAAGGTGGAGCGGGGGACCGCGATGGACGGGGCGAGCGACATGGGAATTCTCCTTTGAGTTCCGATGTAGGTCGCCGCCTTGATATTTGGAAATTAAATATTAAACTGTGATCCAGTGATAAATCAAATAGGGCAATTTCGATGCTCGATCTGGAGCTTTTGCGCAGTTTTGTGTCGGTGGTCGATGCCGGCGGTTTCACGCGCGCCGGCGAACGCGTTCATCGCACCCAGTCCACCGTCAGCCAGCAGATCAAGCGGCTGGAAGACGATATCGGCCAGCCGCTGCTAAACCGCAGCGGCAAGGACGTGACGCCAACCGAAGCCGGCGAACGGCTATTGTCCTATGCGCGGCGGTTGCTGGCGCTGGCGGAGGAAGCCCGCGACGTCGTGGCGCGGCCGGACCATGGAGGCGCGGTGCGGCTGGGGGTGCCGGAAGACTTCGCCGCCTACCGGCTGGCGAAACTGCTGGGAGCGTTCGCGCGCTCGCACCCTGCCCTGCGGCTCGACGTTCGCGCCGATCAAAGCACCTATTTGAAACGCGACCTCGAGCGCGGCGATCTCGACCTCGCGCTGTTCAAGCGCGACGCCGGAGGAACGGACGGCATCGCGGTGTGGCCGGAGCGCGTGCATTGGGTCACCAGCAAAAGCCACCCGATCCAGGCGACAGCCGGGTCCGTGCCGCTGATCGGCTTTCCGGCGGGCTGCCTCTATCGCGGCCGGGCGATTCACGCGCTCGAAAGCGCCGGCCGCACCTGGCACATGGCCTATACCAGTTCGAGCCTCGCCGGCATTCAGGCCGCGGTTGCCGCCGGCATGGGCTTGAGCATTCTGTCGGAGATGGCGATTCAGGCCGACCATCGCGTATTGACGGCCAAGGACGGCTTTTCCCCGATCGACCGGACCGAAGTGGCGCTCGTCGCCTCGCCCGACGCCAGCCCGGCGACGCTGCGGCTTGCCGATCGCCTCGCCGAGTTCTGCAACACCGTGCAGGCGAAGGCGGCTTAGGCCTAGTGCACATCGCGGCGAAAACTTCGCAAACACGAAGTCGTCCCTGCGCGCACGCAGGGACCCATAACCACGGCTGGTCGTTGCGGGCTTCGATGGAGCACCAGCCCTCACAAAGCGAGCAACTGTGGTTATGGGTCACGCGTTCGCTTGCCCGGGACGACGTGGATAGATTCAATTTTCAAACAGCAGATATGAGTTCGCATTCTCACGGCGCGATCCCGCCTGAGTTTTGCACTCACATCGTCCCTCGAAATGAACGAGGGCGCAGGGAAAGCCGGATGCCTGAGCGCACCCGCAGCCTCGCGTGCGAAATAAAAAAGCACACGAGCGTAGTCACCACGGGTCCACCGGAACAATCCGGCCTTCCCTGCGCAATGGTTTTAACGGTTTCCTTCGTGCTCTCTCTGGTGATCGGGCTTTCTTGTCACCATCACCAGCGGGATGCGAAAGCATCCTCGCCGGTTTGACGCCAGCGTCGAGACGTCAAGACCACACGACTTCGCCGTCCGCTTGCGGCGCGCTTCGTCTGGCGCACCTCCGCGTCCATCGCATCCCACACCCAACGTTCGTGACGACCGCGAAGCGCCCTCTAGTGAGGCGGGATGGCGCGAGCTTCTAAAGGTGATTTGCCCGACGGCGAAAGCGAAAAATGTTTCGAAATGGGGCTGGACAGGAAAATTATTGATTTGCCCCGTCGGGGCAAATCAGTAGCACCGCGAGGCACAATCGCGTGTAAGCGACACCGGCGCATCTAGCGGCAGGGAAGGTAAGCTCCCTCTCCCATGGGGAGAGATTGGGTGAGCGGGTACGGTCTATCGATGGTCCCCGGATCGCATCTGCGATGCGATCCGACCTCTCCCACAGTGGGTGAAGGAAAAAATCAATAACACCGCGACGCTGCGATGGTGTGCAGCCTGATGTCGCCGAGCACATGCGCCATAAAGCCGGCGGCGCGGAATATCTTCGCGAATGCCTCGTCGCGGATGCTCAGGCCCCCGGCATAGGCGCCGAACGCCGGCATCACGAGGCGTTCGCCGTCGCTGGCAAAACAACGCCGCTCCAGCCAGCGCGCCCGCGTCGCGACCCGCGCCTTGGGATGAAGATGCCCGGCGATTTCACCGACGCTACCTGTCGGCTCGTGCCGGAACACGATCGGGCCGATCGCGACTTCGCTCGCAACGATACCGCCGAGACTGGTCGGCAGTGCCGGATCGTGATTGCCGGAAATCCAGATCCAGTCGCGCCGCGCCTGCAACGCCGCGATTGCCTCGCGATCCGGCGCCGACAACCGTTCATGCGCGGTGCGGTCGTGAAAACTGTCGCCAAGCGCAATCACGGTTTTCGGATCGTGGCGCGCGATCACGGACGCGAGCCGGCTGAGCGTCGCCACCGTATCGTAGGGCGGCAGCAAGACGCCGCGGGCGGCGAAGCTCGAGCCCTTTTCGAGATGCAGGTCGGACACGACGAGCAGGCTTTGCTCTTTCCAGAACAACGCGCCGGAGAGGTCGGCCGACAAGGTTACGCCGACGACATCGAGGCTCGCGATAGGCGCGACGGCTGCCTCAAATTCAAGAAAATTTCCGCCCGCGTTCACAGCTACCCCGTCGCCTCTTTCACCAGTTCCTCGGCAGCTTCCGCCAGCAGTTCATCGGACGCCTCGCCATAGACGGCTTCGCGGCCGATTTCCAGCATCACCGGCACCGCCAGCGGCGAAACGCGGTCGAGTTCCCTGTGGATGATTCGACCCTTGATTCGCGTCAGCATATCACTCAATCGGCGCAGATCGAGCAAGCCGGTCGCGGCATCGGCGCGGGCGGCGCGCAACAGCACGTGGTCCGGCTGATGCTTGCGCAGGACGTCGTAGATCAGGTCGGTCGAGAACAACACCTGACGGCGGGTTTTCTCTTCGTCGGTAAAGCGCCGCGCGATCAGGCCCGAGATCAGCGCGCAGGTGCGGAAGGTGCGCTTCATCAAAGCCGATTCGGCGAGCCACGCCTCGAGATCGTCGCCCAGCATGTCCGGATCGAACAGCGCGTTCAGGTCAAGCCGGCCCTGCCGGATCATGAACGAGGCATCGCCGAGCCCCCAGATCGCGAGCGCATATTCATTGGCGACGAAGCCGAGCGGCCGGATGCGGGCGCGCTCCAGCCGGCGCGTCAAGAGCATGCCAAGCGTCTGGTGCGCGAGCCGCCCCTCGAAGGGATAACAGACGAGATAATGCTTGTTGCCGCGCGGGAACGTCTCGACCACCAGCTCGCGCGCGCCGGGCACGCGCGACAGATGCGCCTGCAGCGACAGCCAGTCGCGCACCTGTTCCGGCAGGCCGTTCCACGCGCGCTTGTCGGCGAGGAGGTTGCGAACGCGTTCGGCAAGATAAGTGGAAAGCGGAAACTTGCCGCCCATGTAGGACGGCACCTTCGGATCGGAATCGTTGGCGCGCGAGACATAGACCTGGTCTTCCGACATCTGCTCGTAGCGCACGACTTCGCCGCCGAACACGAAGGTATCGCCGACCGAAAGCCCCTCGATGAAATATTCCTCGATCTCGCCGAGCATGCGGCCGCCGCGCGCGATCACGCCGGTCGATCCGGACCCGCCGGCGCGCGAGCGCACCAGCCGCACTTTCAGCATCGCCTCCTCGACGATGGTGCCGACATTGAGCCGATAGCTCTGCCGCACCTTCGGATTGGTGACGCGCCAGCGGCCGTTTTTATCCTGCTTGATCCGGGCGAAGCGCTCGTAGGTCTTCAGCGCATAGCCGCCGGTTGCGACGAAATCGACCACGTCGTCGAAATCGGTGCGGCTCAGTTGCGCATAGGTCGCGGCGGTCCGAACCTCGCCATAGAGTTCTTCGGCCAAAAACGGCTCGCCACAGGCGCATCCCAGCACATGCTGCGCCAGCACGTCCAATCCGCCGGTGCGAAGCGGCGGCGTATCCTGCGCATTCTCCGCAACCGCGTCGATCGCAACCCGGCATTCCAGAACTTCAAACCGATTGGCCGGCACCAGCACCGCGCGTGAGGCCTCATCGAGACGGTGATTGGCGCGGCCGATCCGCTGCATCAGCCGCGAGGCACCCTTCGGCGCGCCAACATTGATGACGAGATCGACGTCGCCCCAGTCGACGCCGAGATCGAGCGAGGACGTGCAGACCACACCGCGCAGCTTGCCCCTGGTCATGGCGTCTTCGACCTTGCGGCGCTGCGCCACATCGAGCGAGCCATGATGCAGCGCGATCGCCAGCCCGTCATCGTTCATCCGCCACAGATCCTGAAACAGCATCTCGGCCTGGCTGCGGGTGTTGACGAACACCAGCGTGGTCTTGTTGCGCTTGATGAGGTCGTAGATCTCGCCAAGCGCGTGGCGCGCGGTATGTCCGGCCCAGGGCAGGCGCTCGCGCGTATCCAGCATTTCGACGATGGGCGCGGCCGCCCCGCCAGCGATCACGATGTCGGCCGATTGGCGCTCGCCATTTTGCTGCGGCACCAGAAACCGCGATAGCTGCTCCGGTTCGGCGACGGTGGCCGACAATCCGATCGCGCGAATCTGCGGCGCCAGCCGCCACAACCGCGCCAGCCCGAGCGACAACAGATCGCCGCGCTTTGAGGTCACCAGCGCATGCAACTCATCGAGCACGATCCGCTTGAGCGAGGAAAACAGAAACGGCGCATCGTCTGAGGACAGCAACAAAGCGAGCTGTTCGGGCGTGGTGAGCAGGATGTCCGGCGGATAACGCCGTTGCCGCTGCCGCCGCGATACCGGCGTATCGCCGGTACGGGTTTCGACCTTGATCGGCAGCTCCATTTCGGCGATCGGCGTCTCCAGGTTGCGCGCGATATCGACCGCGAGCGCCTTGAGCGGCGAGATGTAGAGCGTGTGCAGGCCGCGGCTGCGCGTCACGCCGCGTCCGGTGGAGACGAGGCTGCCGCGCTGGTCGAGCTCCCTCCCCCGGGAAGGGGGAGGGTTGGGGTGGGGGTCATCGATTTCAGTGTCTTCGGACCCCCTCCCGGCACGCTCCGCGTGCCGACCTCCCCCTTTCAGGGGGAGGTTAGTCTCTCCGCATACAGCTCCACCAGCGTCGGCAAGAATCCCGCCAGCGTCTTGCCGGCGCCGGTCGGTGCGATCAATAACGCGGAACGGTCCTCACGCGCCTTTTCCAGCAAGGCCAATTGATGCTCCCGCGGCGACCAGCCACGCGAAGCGAACCAGCGCAGAAAAACGTCGGGCAGCGGCGCGTGGGCAAAGAGATCTGGCTGAGCTGATGTCACGACTTTGCCGCGACCACCACGAGACCCGGCACCGGCATGTTGTTCTCGTTGCGGAACGACTGCTCCTCGATCTGCGGCAGCGTCAGCCCGGCTGCGGCGAGCGAGGCGCGGACATAATCCGCGCCATGGGCATAACGCAGGCCCTCGCCGATGATCACGCCGTCGCCGGCATGCCGCTCCAGCGTAAAGGCCACGAGGCCGCCAACGGCGAGGACGCGTCGGATCTCCGTCAACACGGGAACGAGATCGGCAACATAGACCATGGCATCGGCGGCCAGAACCAGATCGGCGCAAGCATCGGGTCTTGCTCGCAAGCCCTCCAGCATGTCGTTGACTTCAAGCTCGGCATAAAGCCCGGTGGCTTTCGCTTTCTCGATCATCCCGGACGAGAGATCGATGCCGATGAAGTGATCGACCTCCTTGGCAAAGGCCGTTGCCGCCAGGCCCGTGCCGCAGCCGAGATCGATCGCCCGCTTGAAGAAGGCCGGCCTTCGCACCGCGTGGCGCGCCGCCAGCACCGCCTTGAACAACACCGAAGGCCCGCGATAACCGAGATCGTCGATCAGCGCGCGGTCAAACCGCGGCGCATATTGATCGAACAGCGTGCGCACATAGGCCGGCGGCATGCCTGCAAGTTCTTCCGCGCCGAGCCGCATCAGCTTCAGGCTCGCGCCATGCCGATCGCTGGCATCGGCGTCGCGCGCCTTCCTGAAAGCCGCGATCGCCGCGTCTTTCTCGCCAAGCTGCTGACGAATCTCGCCGAGCGTAAACCACGCGGACGTAAAGCCGGGCGCGAGTTCGATCGCCTGCTCGAGCAAATCGGCAGCGGCCACAAGGTCGCCCTTGAGCTGCAGGTCGCGCGCAAATTCGTACCGGCGGTCGGCAATCAGGTCGCCGGAGGACAGAAACAGGCGCGCGGGCATGAATTCCAGACTCGGCTCGTGGTTTCACGTCTCCCCGGCGGGGAGAGGTCGGCGGGACCCGAAGCGTCTCACCGGGTGAGGGGGAATTGGGGTCTAGCGATGAAACAAGAACCCTCACCCGCCACGCCTTCGCTGCGCTTCGGCGCGGCGACCTCTCCCCACCGGGGAGAGGTAAAAATCGCCGCTGCACGTCCTATATATCCAAAATGCGCCCGCAAGACATCCTGACACCCCAGCCGTCCGGCCTGTGCTGCAAGCCGGGCGGCTTCCATATCGATCCGGTGCGGCCGGTTGAGCGCGCGGTGATCACCCATGGCCATTCCGACCATGCGAGGAGCGGCCACGGCGCGGTGCTGGCCACCCAGGAGACGCTCGACATGATGCGGCTGCGCTATGGCGACAATTTCGCCCGCTCAACGCAGGCGATCGCTTACGGCGAACAATTGCAGCTCGGCGACGTCACGGTCAAGTTCCACCCGGCCGGGCATGTGCTGGGCTCGGCGCAGATCGCCGTCACGTCTGGGAACACATGCGTCGTCGCCTCCGGCGATTACAAGGATGCGCCCGATCCGACCTGCACGCCGTTCGAGGTCGTGCCGTGCGACGTCTTCATTACCGAGGCAACCTTCGGCTTGCCGGTATTCCGCCACGGCGACGCGGCGGACGAGGTGAAGAAGCTGCTTTCCTCGGTGGCGCTGTTTCCCGAGCGCGCGCATCTGGTCGGCGCCTATTCGCTCGGCAAGGCCCAGCGGGTGATCGCGCTATTGCGCGCGGCCGGCTACGATGCGCCGATCTATCTGCATGGCGCGATGGAGAAGATCACCCACTATTACCAAAGCCGCGGCATCGATCTCGGCGAACTTCGGCCGGTCAAAGGCATGAAGAAGGCCGACCTTGCCGGCACCATCACACTGGCGCCGCCATCCGCCACTTCCGACGTCTGGACACGGCGATTTCCCGATCCCGTCACCGCGTTTGCTTCCGGGTGGATGCGGGTGCGGGCCCGCGCCCGCCAGGGCGGCGTCGAACTGCCGCTGGTGATTTCCGACCACGCCGACTGGGACGGCCTCACCGCGACCATCCAGGCGACAGGCGCCGGGGAAATCTGGGTCACCCATGGCCAGGAGGACGCGCTGGTGCATTGGTGCAAGTCGCAAGGGCTTGCGGCGCAGCCGCTCGATCTCGTCGGCTATGGCGATGAAGACAGCGGAGCAGACGAGACGGCAGCCGCGGCCGAGGGCTAGTGTGGCGACACTGACGTTCCTTTCAGTGTGGCCGCGAGTTCTTCGAAGGAACGTCAAAGTCAAAGCCACACTAGAATCATATGGTTGCTAGTGTCCCTTTGGTTCTGACATTCGTAAACGAAACCGCCGCGACATGATACGAATGTCAGAACCGGGACACTAGAACGCATGAACCGCTTCGCCGAATTGCTCGATCGTCTCGCCTACGAGCCCGGCCGCAACAACAAGCTGCGCCTGATCACGAATTATTTTCGCAGCGTGGAGGATCCCGACCGCGGCTATGCGCTCGCCGCGCTCACCGGCGCGCTTTCGTTCAAACACGCCAAGCCCGGCCTGATCCGCGACCTGATCGCGGAGCGCACCGATCCGACGCTGTTTGCGCTGTCCTATGATTACGTCGGCGACCTCTCGGAGACGGTGGCGCTGATGTGGCCGAAGAATTCGGCGAGCCGCCTCCACAACCATCCGCCGCCGCCAACCCTGACCGAAGTCGTCACCACGCTCCGCACGCTCGGCAAGACCGAAATGCCGAAACAGCTTTCGCGCTGGCTCGATGACCTCGATGAAACTGGCCGCTGGGCGCTGTTG
Source organism: uncultured Alphaproteobacteria bacterium (assembly GCA_963706265.1). Classification (GTDB taxonomy): domain Bacteria; phylum Pseudomonadota; class Alphaproteobacteria; order Rhizobiales; family Xanthobacteraceae; genus Bradyrhizobium. The sequence continues at coordinate 69,005 of CAVPLO010000002.1, forward strand.
AAACTCGTGACCGGCGCGATGCGGATCGGCATTTCCGCGCGGCTTGCGAAAACCGCCGCAGCCGCCCTCGGCGGCAAGGACGCGCACGAGGTCGAACTGCTCTGGCCCGGGCTCGCCCCGCCCTATCTCGACCTGTTCGCATGGCTGGAAGGACGCGGCGAGAAGCCGGTCAACCTCGATCCGGCGCCGTTCCGTCCCGTCATGCTGGCGCATGCGCTCGAAGAGACGGATTTTGCCAATCTCAGTGCTGCCGACTACATCGCCGAATGGAAGTGGGACGGCATTCGGGTGCAGGCCTCCAGCGGGCGCGACACGAACGGCCACATCGTCACCCGGCTTTACTCGCGCAGCGGCGAGGACATCACCGGAGCCTTTCCGGATTTGTTGCCTTCGTTGCATCTGGCAGGCGCGATCGACGGCGAACTATTGGTGCTGCGCGACGGCCGCGTGCAGAGTTTCAACGTGCTGCAACAGCGCCTCAACCGCAAAGCCGTCTCGCCAAAGCTGCTCAAGGATTTTCCGATTCACTTGCGCGCCTACGATCTGCTCGCCGATGATGAAACCGACCTGCGCGACCTCACCTTTGTCGAGCGGCGCGGGCGGCTGGAAGCTTTCGTCGCCAGGCTTGACGATCCCAGGGTCGACCTCTCTCCCACGATTGCCTTCGACAGTTGGGAGCGGCTCGCGGCGGCGCGACGCGATCCTGCAAGTGCCGGCGCCGGCGAAGACGCGGAAGCCGTGGAAGGCGTGATGCTCAAGCGCCGCGATGCGCTCTATCTGCCGGGACGTCCCAAGGGCCAATGGTGGAAGTGGAAACGCGACCCACACGTCATCGATGCGGTTTTGATGTACGCGCAGCGCGGCCACGGCAAACGTTCGTCCTACTACTCCGATTATACCTTCGGGGTCTGGACCGGCGCGCAAGACGACGCCCAGCTGGTGCCGGTCGGCAAGGCCTATTTCGGCTTCACCGACGAGGAGCTTCTGCAGATCGACCGTTTTGTCCGCCGCAATACCACGGAGAAATTCGGTCCGGTGCGGCATGTGGTGCATGAACCCGATCAGGGGCTGGTGCTGGAAGTCGCCTTTGAAGGCCTGCAACGTTCGACGCGGCATAAATCCGGCGTCGCGATGCGGTTTCCGCGCATCAACCGGCTGCGCTGGGACAAGCCGCCGCGCGAAGCGGACCGGCTCGAGACATTGGAGCGGCTGTTGAAAGATCCAGCGCTTTCGGAAGCCGCTGAATCCAGCTCGGATTAACAAACCGCAACCGAAATGACGGGAAAACAGATTCCCACCTTCGCCGTCATGCCTTACAATCGAGCAGGCCGCCTGGAGACGATCGATGCCGAACGAGACCAGACAAATACCGGCGAGTAGCGACACCCTGCACCGCTTTCTGGGCGGCTCACCTCTGGCGGTGGCGTTCCGGCTGATCCTGCTCTCGATCCTGGTCGGGGTCGTGCTGGCGGCGATCGGGTTCGATCCCTGGAATATCCTGCGCAGCATCCAGCTCCTGTTTCAGCGGATCTGGAATCTCGGCTTCGATGCGGTCAACTGGCTGTGGCGTTACTTCCTGCTTGGCGCCGTGATCGTCATTCCGGTCTGGCTCCTGATGCGGATGTTCGGCGCTCCGCGCGGGCGATAGAGCATGATCCCTCGCGACAAACGCATAAGCGTTTGCGCGGAGATCATGCTCAAACAATAAAGTTTGCGCGCCCTTCACAGACTGCGCAGGACTATCTGTGGTTTGTGGTGGCCTCGCCGCTGCTTGCGGTAGCTGGCGGTGGCTGCCCCCGGCTGAAGGAGCAACCGATGCACCTACGTTTCGTTGGCTGCGGCGACGCCTTCGGCTCCGGCGGCAGGAGCAACACCTGCTTTCACGTCATGGGCGAGCGCGTCAATTTTCTGATCGATTGCGGGGCGTCGTCCCTGCCGGCGCTGAAGCGCCAGGGCGTTGCCCTAGACGATATCGAACTCATCCTGATCACGCATTTCCACGGCGATCATTTTGGCGGCCTGCCGTTCCTGCTGCTGGATGCGCAATTCAGCCGCCGGACCCGGCCGCTGACGATCGCAGGGCCGGAAGGAATCGAGACGCGGCTCAGACAGGTGATGGAAGCGGCGTTCGAGAATTCGTCGAAGACCAAGCAGCGCTTCGATCTCGACCTTGTCGCGCTTGCGCCCGAAAGAACGGTTCATTTCGGCGCCGTCAGCGTCACGCCGTTTCCGGTGGTGCATGGCGAATCCGGCGGCCCCTTTCTGGGCTACCGGATCGAAACCGAGGGACGGATCATCGCCTATACCGCCGACACCGAATGGACGGAGGCGCTGATCCCGCTGGGCCGTGCCGCCGACCTCTTCATCGCCGAGGCCTATACCTACGACAGGCCGGTCAAAAATCACCTCAGCCTGAAGACGCTGGAAGCGCGGCTTGGCGACATCAAGCCGAAGCGGCTGATCCTGACCCACATGAGCGACGACATGCTCGGACGGCTTGGCAGTCTTGCCTATGAAGCCGCAAGCGACGGCCTCGTGGTCCGATTCTAGCATTCGCATCCCTTCTCAACGGATACCTTTGCGAATGCTAGAATCAAAGGACCACAAGCAAACCTAAAATTCTGGTGGAGCTTTGGATTTGACATTCGCTTCCCAACTCGCGGCCGGGCATGGAGCGAATGTCAAATCCGCTCCACTAGTGGTCGAGCTCTAGCTCACCGGCCAGTCCTCGGCCGTGATCGTGGCCGCGTCCGCGCCGACGATTTCGGAAAGCTGATCGCGCCCCGTGCGCAACAGCGTCGAGGCAAGATCGCGCTTGATGTCTTCGACCAGGCCCAGTCCCTTGTAGACCAGCGCCGAATAAAGCTGGATCAGGCTGGCGCCGGCGCGGATCTTGGTCAGCGCGCCGCCGCCGGAATCGATGCCGCCAACGCCGATCAGCGGAAACGCGCCCTCCGCCCGCACATAGGTCTCCGCCACCATCCGCGTCGACAGCCGATACAGCGGACGGCCGGAAAGTCCTCCGCCCTCCTTGGCGCGATTCTGCTCGCGCAAGGTCGAGGGCCGCCCGAGCGTCGTGTTGGTCATGATCATGCCGTCGGCCCGCCGCGAACGCGCGATGTGAACCACGTCGTCGAGTTCGGCGAGGCTGAGGTCCGGCGCGACTTTCAACAGGATCGGCGAATCGCCGGCGTTCTTGCGCACCCGCTCCCGCGCATCGATCACCCGCGCCAGGAGATCGTCGAGCGCGCTCGCCTGCTGCAGGCTGCGCAAGCCCGGCGTATTGGGCGAGGACACGTTGACGGTGAAATAGCTCGCGACCGGCGCAAAGGTCTCGATCAGCTTGACATAGTCGGCGTTGCGGTCGGGAGAATCCTTGTTCGCCCCGATATTGACGCCGACGATGCCGCCGTGATGGGCGCGCGCCGCCAGCCGCCGCAACACGGTTTCCGCGCCGTCGCCGTTGAACCCGAGCCGATTGATGATGCCTTGATCGCGCTCGAGCCTAAAAATTCGCGGCCGCGGATTGCCGCCTTGCGGCTTCAGCGTCACCGTTCCGATTTCGACAAAGCCGAAGCCGAGACGCAACAGCGCGTCCGCCACTTCGCCGTTCTTGTCGAAGCCCGCCGCCATGCCGATCGGGTTGGGAAAGTTCAGGCCGAAGGCGCGCACCGCGAGCTTCGGATCGTCGGCCCGCGGCCGCGTCGGCGGCAGCAATTTCAGGCCCTGCACGGCCAACCGGTGCGCATCCTCGGGATCGAGCCAGCGCAGCAGCGGCAGCGACACGGCGTCAAAGGCGCGGATCACGGCTCAAGCTCCGGGATGTCGTGAAAGCCGTCGGACCGCGCATGCATGGAAAGGACGCCCGCGACCGCGCCGAGATCGAGTTCGCCGTAAAGATGCGGAAACAGTTCGTCGTTACGCGAACATTCCCAGCGCAAGGCATCGCCAAGCGCGTCGGCATCGATCGCGATCAGGAACAGACCGGTCTGGCCGGAAAAATGCTTTCGGGCGGTCTCTTCGACCTGCGAAGCCGTCGAGAAATGAATGAAGCCGTCGCGGAGATCGACGGGACTGCCCCGAAACACACCCTGCCGCTCCGCTTCGCGCCAGGCCGAAGCCGGGCAGATCTTGTAGATCTTACGCACGAAGGTTTCTGATCCCCTGGCCGCGCCATCGGCGCGCGCTCATCGGACGCAGCCGCAATGCCCTGATTTCGCAGGGACGGCGTCAAATGGCAAGCCGGTCCTCCACAGGCTTGTCGCTACGTCGCGTAGTCCGGCTCCTTGCGGTCGAGGATGCGCTTGAGCGCCGCGAAGTGCCGCTCCGCCGGGGATAGCCCGGCATAAAAGCGCGTTCCGCTGATCTCCCGTTTGGTCTTCTCGACCACCGGTTCCGGCAGCTTCTTGAGCGGCTGGCCGGTCCACATCGCGTAAATCTGCACCTGCGCGGCGCGCTCGACGTAATACAGCCGGTCATAGGCTTCGGCGACAGTTTTGCCGACCGTAGAGATGCCGTGGTTGGCCATGAACAGGACGGTCTTGTCGCCGATCACGCGCGCCAGCCGCGCGCCTTCGGCGGGATCGAGCGCAGGCCCGGTGTACTCGTCGTCATAGGCGATCTTGCCGGACATGCCGACCTCGGTCTGTCCGATTTCCTTGATGCGCGGATCTTCCAGGCGCGTCAGCGCGCTCGCAAACGGCATGTGGGTGTGAAACACCGCCTTGGCCTGCGGCAGCGCCTTGTGGATCGGCGCATGGATGCAATAGCAGGAGCGCTCGACATCGCCCTCGCCGCGCTTGACCTCGCCATCATCGATGCCGACCTCCATGAAGCAGGAGGCCGTGACCTCCGACCAATGCGTGCCGAAGGGAATTTGATAGTAGCGGTCGCTTTGGCCGGGAACGACGTAGGTCAGGTGATTGAAGATGCCTTCGTTGAAGCCGTGCATGCAGGCGAGACGGTGCGCGGCCGCGAGATCGACCCGCGCCTGCCATTGCTCGGCGCTGGTATCCGAAACCGTCTCCGGCGAAACTCTGAACTGCATGGCATCCTCCAAATGATTGGTTATGTGCCCTCCCGGTCCCTGTCGCTCGGACCGATCGGGCCTGGCTTTCCTTAACCCATCGTAGTCCAGTTCGGCGGCGGCATCCGTTGAAATTGTCGCAGATCGGCCATCCCGCTTTGCAGTTATGTCGCTTGACCGCGCATGGCGCAGCGCCCGTTCAGCGGCTAGTCTTGAACTGAAACCTAGCGAATCACACATGCCGCCAGCAGCCGCCAATTCCGAACGCCAACGCATTGCCGTCATTGGGCTCGGCAGCATCGGCGGCGTGGTCGCCGGATTGCTGGGTGCGGCCGAGCGGCATGACATCGTCGCGTGCGTCAGGCGCCCCATCGAGCGAATGACCGTCGAGCAGGCGGAGGGCAAGATCGAGTCGCCGATTCCTGCCCTGACCGATCCATCCCGGGCAGAACCGCAGGATTGGGTCCTGCTCTGCACCAAGGTGCAGGACACGGCATCGAGCGGGCCATGGCTGCAACACTTGTGCGGTCCGGCAACGCGGGTCGCAGCGCTGCAAAACGGCATTGGCCATGCCGAACGCCTTGCACCATTTGTCGGCGAGGCGACCGTGATCCCGACCATCGTCTACTACAACAGCGAGCGGCTGGCGCCTGACCGGGTTCGCTACCGCCGCGGCGGCGAACATGACTTTGCCGTTGCCGACGGCGCGGATGGACAGGCGTTCGCAGCGTTGCTCGACGGAACGCCGCTGCGGACCCTCTTAAGCAGCGACTTCAAGACGCTGGCGTGGCGAAAGCTGCTGGTCAACGCGGTTGGCAATCCCGTCTCCGCGCTCACGCTGCAGCGGAACGCGGTGTTTCTGCGCGAAGACGTTGCAGCGCTTTGTCTGGCGGCGCTGGAAGAGGCCGCCACCGTCGGACGCGCCGATGGTGCGCAGCTTGCGGCCGACGAGGCCGCACAGACGATGGCGAGGCTGGTTGCCATCCCGCCCGATGCCGGCTCTTCGATGTATTTCGATCGCCTTGCCGGCCGCCCACTCGAGATCGACGCGCTGACGGGCGCGGTGGTGGAAGCCGCGGATCGGCATCGCGTGCCGACGCCGCTTTTGCGCGTGCTGCTCACGCTTGCGCGCGCGGCAAGCGCTTCTCCTGCGCCAAAAGGCAGCTAGTGATCCGATTCTAACATTCGCATTCCCCCTCGGCGCCCACTTTGCGAATGTTAGAATCATAGGATCACTAGAATCAATAAGTTGCTAGAGCTCCTTTGATTCCGAAGTTCGCATCAGGGGTCGCCGCGATGGCTTGCGAACTTCGGAATCGGAGCTCTAGGCCGACCGCGCCAGCGCGCCGTCGATCATCGCGACCGCATTGGCCAAGCCATAGACCGCGACGAACGAGCCGAAGCGTGGGCCTTTTTCCTGGCCGAGCAGCACCTGATAGAGCAGGTTGAACCAGTCGAGCGACACGCCCGGCCTTCCGTCCTTGCCCTTCTTTATCGCGTCGAGGAACGGCTCGCGGCGGCCGATCTCGTAGACGACGTTCTGGATCTCTTCCGCCGTCGAGGCGTCGGGCATGTTCGCCAGCGCGTCGCGCAAATCCTGCAAAGCCGCGCGTTCGCCCTCGGTCGGCTCGCGGAACTGCTTGGTCGGCGCCACGAAGTCGCGATAGTAATTGATGGCGTAGCCGACCATCGCATCCAGTTTGGGATGAGTCGCCGGCGTCACGCCCGGCCGGTAACGCCCGATGAACCCCCACAAGGTCGAAGCGTTCTCGGCGTTGGACGACGACACCAGCGTCAGCAAGAGCTGGAAGGTGACCGGCATATCGGCCTTCGGCGGATTCCCGGCATGGATATGCCAGACCGGATTGCCGAGCTGCTGCCGCGCATCCTGGCGCGGAAATCCTTCCAGGAACTGCTGGTAGTCGTCGACGTTGCGCGGAATCACATCGAAGTAGAGCCGCTTGGCCGCTTTCGGTTCGCGATACATGAACAGCGAGAGCGATTCCGGCGACGCATAGCGCAGCCATTCGTCGATGGTCAGGCCATTGCCCTTCGACTTCGAAATCTTCTGGCCCTTCTCGTCCAGGAAAAGCTCGTAATTGAAGCCCTCCGGCGGCGTGCCGTCGAGCGCCGCACAGATTTTTCCCGACAGCTTGACTGAGTCGATCAGGTCCTTGCCGGCCATTTCGTAATCGACGCCGAGCGCGGCCCAACGCATCGCCCAATCCGGCTTCCATTGCAGCTTGCAATGGCCGCCGGTCACCGGAAGCGTGATCCGCTGGTTCGTCTCGGGATCGTCGTAGGAGACCGTGCCGGCTTTGACGTCATGAGCCACGATCGGCACATAGAGCACGGTGCCGGTGCGCGGGCAGATCGGCAAAAACGGCGAATAGCTTGCCGCGCGCTCTTCGCGAAGCGACGGCAGCATGATCGCCATCACCTTCTCGATCCGCTCCAGCATCTTGAGCAGCGTCGCGTCGAACTTTCCCGACGTGTAGTAGTCGGTCGAGCTGGCGAATTCGTAGTCGAAACCGAAGGTGTCGAGAAACGACCGCAGCCGCGCGTTGTTGTGCGCGCCGAAGCTCGAATGCGTGCCGAAGGGATCCGGCACCTTGGTCAGCGGCTTGCCGAGATACTCCGACAGCATCTCCTTGTTCGGCACGTTGTCCGGCACCTTGCGCAGGCCGTCCATGTCATCGGAAAACGCGAGCAGGCGCGTCTTGATCCTGTCTTCGGTCAGCACGCGGAAGGCGTGACGCACCATGGTGGTGCGCGCGACCTCGCCGAAGGTGCCGATGTGCGGCAGGCCGGACGGTCCGTAGCCGGTCTCGAACAGCACCTCTTCCTTGGGCTTCCTTTTCAGCCGCGCCACAATCGCCTTCGCCTGCTCGAACGGCCAGGCGTTGGATTGTTCGGCGACCGCGCGCAGGTCGCTCGGGCTCACGGCCAGTTCAGTCGTAGTCATCTATCAGAGGTCTCCAAGACCACGGAAGCTAACGCTTCCACGACCAAATGCAAAATAACCACAAAATGTCCGTCGTCCCGGCCAAGCGAGAGCGCGAGCCGGGACGACGCCGCGTTATGAATAGTTCTAAAACGGGCTGACCGAGAAATAGCGCAGCCACAGATCGGTGTAGCGGCCTTTTTCCCAGAGCCGGAACAGCGCCCAATTCAGCGCCTGCCGCAACAGATCGTTGCCCTTGCGCACGCCAATTCCAATGCCTTCGCCGAAATAGCGGCTTTCGACAAAAGGCCCGCCCGAGAACGCGCAGCAGTCGGCCGAGTCCGTACCGTTGATCCAGAGCGCGAGCGAAATCGCGTCACCAAAAATGAAATCGACATCGCCGCGACGCAGCGCCGTTCGCAGCGCCTCGTCGTTCGGATAGGCGTGCAATTCCGCATCCGTGAACATGGCCTTCAGATAGGCCTCATGCGAGGTGCCTGCGATGACGCCGACCTTGCGGCCCTCGAGAAATTCGGGACGCACTTCGCGCATCACCGAATCCCGACGCGATACGAACCGCGCCGGTGCACGATAATACGGGTCGCTGAAATCCAGGCGCGCACGCAATTGCGGCGTCACCGCGAGCGAGGCAATGATGGCGTCACCGCGATTGCTGGAAATCGCGTCGAGCAAGGTCTCGAAGCGCCGCATCTGGACCGTGCAGGTGACCTTGATCTCGTCGCAGATCATCCGCGCCAGGTCGACGTTGAAGCCCGCGGGATTGCCGTCGGGGCCGGTGAAATTGAAGGGCGGATAATCGGTCTCGGTCAAAAACCGGATCACCGTGAGACGTGACAAATCCGGCCGGTCCGGCCGGCGCCGCGGATCCCAGAAGCCGGGGATGGCCTGGGGCGCCGCTCCGGCAACCGGCTTGGGCGCGCTGAGATCTGGCGGGGCGTGATCTGGTTTTGCCTGGCTCGGTATGGCCTGGGTTGGTGCGGCCTGGCTCGGCGCCGGCGCGCTCTGGGCGTGAGCGACGCCGCCCGTCAGCGTCAGGGCGAACGCGAGCGCCGAAAGAAGCCGATATGACTTCAATACCGGCCACATCGAGCCGGGTAGCCCATATCCGATAAAGCTGGTCAGGTTGGCCTGCATCGCTCGCCGTTTTTCAGGAAATCGGGGCCTTATAGACCCATCTCGTGGTCCAATTCCAGCATTCGCTCGGATGCGAATGTTAGAATTGGACCACTAGCGGCGAACGCGAACGGCGCTCGAAGGTCCTGTGGAACTGCCGCCCCTCAGAGATAACGCTTGAGGTCGGACGCAGCCTCGTCAGGCTTTCGATTGAGGTTGAACGGGGAAACAAATTTGCCGTCGCGATCCATCAGATAGATCAGCGCGGTGTGGTCCATGGTGTAGTCGCCGTCCTTCAACGGGACTTTCTTGGCATAGACGCGGTATTCGGAAAGCACCTTCGCGATCTGTTCCGAACTGCCGGTGAGACCTTTCAGGCGCGGATCGAAACTCGTCAGATACTCCTTCATCGCAGCCTGGGTGTCGCGCTCGGGATCGACCGAAATGTAATAGGCGTTGACGCGGTCGGCGTCCTTGCCCATGGCCCGCAGCACTTCGGACATCTCAAACAGCGTCGTCGGACAGACGTCGGGACAGTGGGTGAAGCCGAAGAAGACGAGGGTAGGATGGCCCTGCATGGATTTCTCGGTCACGGTCTGGCCGGCCTGGTCGGTCAACTGGAACGGGCCACCGATCGCGGCCGGGGCTGTGACATGGCGCAGCCCGCCCATTGCCCACAACATCAGGACAAGCCCGAGAACAAGGCTTCCGGCGAACGCTCCAATAACGACGAGCGGGCGGGCGGTCCGATCCATCATCCAAATCCTTGCTTTAGAAACACGCCGCGAAGCCGGAAGCGATCATCTCGAAGAAGACCGTGGTCCCGTAGCGGACCCACAAGATCAGTGCCGCCAGCAAAAGCACCGCGCCAAGCCCCACTCCGCCGAACACAACTCCACGCGCCAGCCGGTTCGCGGGTTCGGACGCCCGCGTTAACGGCTGCGTGGAAAGGGGGTGCGCCATCGTGACCTGCCTGAGGGGTCGTTTCCAGACCCTCACAGGTTGAAATAAAGCCTGCCGCTGGCCCCTGCAAGCGCTGGGCCCACGACTGCAATCACGTCATGCTGATGTTAAAGGCGGAAATTTAATGCGCCGACGAGGCCCGGGCGTCGAGGTAACAGGGGTGGTACAGGGTCGTCAGCTCCTTGCCCCGCAGATAGATCATGTGCGAGGTCAGCCCGCCACGCTGGTTGATCCACTTTTTTACCGGCGCCGGATACATCGAATAGAGCATGTGGGTGGCTTCGGGATTGGTGATGGCATGGCCGTCGTCGTCCATGTCCCAGGCCGCGTGGAAGCCGAGCGCCGCGTGAGACGTCACGCAAATCTTGTCGTGTGGGATGGCGCCGAGCACGATGGTGCAGGCCGAGGCACAGAGGCCGTCGATGATCACCATCTCGCCGGAGGTGCGCACTTCCTGGTACTTGTCCACGTAGGTGCCGATCCGGCCGCCGCGGTCCTCGCCGATACGAACCACGGCATGGCTTGCCCCCATGCTCGCCAGCAAAACAACCGCAGCGAGCAGCCCCATCATGAATTTCATTATCCGGCCCCGGTTTGAACCTGCCGGACTAGAATCCGACGGCGTTGTGATGCGTCACAAGGGTGTTTCGAGTTCGCTATTTTGTCCAGATGCGCACCGCGTTTCAAATTAAATTCACATCGAGTGTTGCCGGGGCGCTGCACCCGGCCCGTTCCCATCCCAAACCGGAACAAGCCTGCGGCGGCTCGGCCAACGGCCCATTTCCCGTTGACCCTGCCTCTGCCGGCGGGCTTCATTGATCCCAGCTGTGGGGGAAAGCGATGGCAGGCGAAGTTGACGTCATCGTGGTGGGCGCGGGGCTGGCCGGCCTTGTCGCCGCAACCGAGATCGCGGCGGCCGGAAAGCGCGTCATCGTTGTAGATCAGGAAGGCGAACAGAGCCTGGGCGGACAGGCGTTCTGGTCATTTGGCGGGCTTTTTCTGGTCGATTCTGTTGAGCAGCGCCGGCTTGGCATCAAGGACAGTTTTGAGCTGGCGCACCAGGACTGGATGGGCACCGCAGGTTTCGACCGCGACGAAGACCTGTGGCCGCGACGCTGGGCGGAGGCCTATCTCGCTTTCGCTGCCGGCGAGAAGCGAAGCTGGCTAAGGGCAATGGGACACCGTATTTTTCCGGTGGTCGGCTGGGCGGAGCGCGGCGGCTATGACGCCATGGGTCACGGCAATTCGGTGCCCCGGTTCCATGTGACCTGGGGCACCGGCCCCGGAATCGTCGAGCCGTTCGAGCGCCGCGCCCGCGAGGCGGAAAAAGCCGGATTGCTGACGTTCAAATTCCGCCACCGCGCCGATGCGTTCACCTTTCAAAACGGCAGCATCGACGGCATTGCCGGAGCGATCCTCGAAGCCGACCTGGTGCAACGGGGCCAAAGCAGTTCGCGCAAAATCGTCGGCGAATTCACGATGCGCGCGCAGGCCGTCATCGTCGCCTCCGGCGGCATCGGCGGCAACCACGATCTGGTGCGGCAGAACTGGCCCACCCGGCTCGGCCCCGCGCCTGCCAACATGATCTCCGGCGTGCCCGAGCATGTCGACGGAAGGATGATCGGGATTACGGAAGCCGCCGGTGCGCGCCTGATCAACCGCGACCGCATGTGGCATTATGTCGAGGGCATCAGAAACTGGTCGCCGATCTGGCCGCGCCACGGCATTCGCATCTTGCCGGGACCGTCGTCGATGTGGTTCGACGCGACCGGCAAACGGCTGCCGTCGCCGCTGTTTCCCGGCTCCGACACGCTCGGCCAGCTGGAATACATCCTCTCAACCGGCCATGACTATTCGTGGTTCGTCTTGACCCAGAGCATCATCAAGAAGGAATTCGCGCTCTCCGGCTCCGAACAAAATCCCGATCTCACCGGCAAGAGCTGGCTGATGACCGCGCGCCGCGCCACCAACAAGGGCGCGCCCGCGCCGGTCGAGGCGTTCAAGAAGCACGGCGCGGACTTCATCGTGCGCGACAATCTTGCCGATCTCGTCGGGGCCATGAATGCGCTCGCCGGCAACGACCTTCTGAAGCTGGAATCGATCAAGGCCCAGATCGAGGCGCGCGACCGCGAGATCGAAAACGCCTACGCCAAGGACACCCAGGTCATCAACATCCACAATGCGCGCCGCTATATCGGCGACCGCCTGATCCGCACCGCGGCGCCACACCGGATTCTCGATCCCGCGCACGGACCCCTGATCGCGGTCAAGCTCAACATCCTGACCCGCAAGACGCTCGGCGGTTTTGAAACCGATCTTGATTCCCGCGTGTTCGGCCAGGACGGACAGATCATGCCCGGACTTTATGCGGCCGGCGAAGCGGCCGGCTTCGGCGGCGGCGGCATGCACGGCTATCGTGCGCTCGAAGGCACTTTTCTCGGCGGCTGCCTGTTCTCGGGCCGCAATGCGGGCCGTGCGGCAGCCAAGGCTGTTCTGTAAAACGGCCGTCTTGTGAAAACCAGAACCCTGCTCCTCGCGACAAGGCAGTAGCGGTCCGCGCGCCGGCAGGCTAATGGGCGACATCCACAGGAGAGCAAAAAATGACCATTCAACGTTTCGATACCGGACCGCGCATGAGCCAGGTCGTCGTCCACGGCAACACCGTCTATCTCGCCGGTGTCGTCGCCAACACGACCAAGGGCGAAAGCGTCGCCAAGCAGACCCAGGAGATCCTGTCGATCATCGACGGCCACCTCAAGAAGGCCGGTACGGACAAGTCGAAGCTGTTGTCGACGAACATCTACATCACCGACATGAAGAATTTTGCCGAAATGAACGCGGCATGGGATGCCTGGGTCTCGCCGGGCAACACGCCCGCTCGCGCCACGGTCGAGGCCAAGCTTGCCGCGCCCCAGTATCTCGTCGAGATCATGGTAACGGCGGCGAAGTAAACGCGGTCTCTTTAGACAACAATTTGAAGCTTCGATAAATCACTGCGAATTCGTCATGGCCGGGCGTAGCCGCTCGAAGAACGGCGTCGCTTCGCTCGCCCTATGTCCCGGCCATCCACGTCTTCACTGGAGATCGCGCAAAAAGACGTGGATGCCCGGCATAAAGCCGGGCACGACGAGAATAGGAAGCTCACGCGGCCTTGGAAGCGTTCTTTTCCGCCTCGAGTTTCCGCGCAAACAGCCAACGGAAATAGGTCAGCGGCGCATCGGCCCCGATGGCGAGAAGCTGATAGTTCGGATCGGCGTCGAACACCTTCTGCTGCGCCTCGATGATGTCCTTGTCCTCGTTAAAGCCTTCTTCGAGCGAGCGCCGCAGCGACAACGCAATGTTTGGATTGCCGATGTCGAAGTCGTGCAGGTAATTCCAGAAGAAATGCGTCGAGCTGCGCGTTTCCGGCGTCATGAACTGGGCATTGCGGTATTGCCGCGTGCCGGGAACGGCGACGCCCTTCTCGACGCCCTTCCCTGCCGGGGCAAACGTCGTATCGAGCGTGAAGATGCCGGGAACGATCATGCGCCCGATATTGCGGCGGTCGATCCTGTCGGTTTTGTTCGGGATGACCTTCTTGTGATAGGGCGGCGGCTCGGCATTCATGTGCCAGCGCTCGACCTTAAAACCGTCGTCCAGTTTCTCGATCGCAACCGGCTTGGTCTTGTAGGCATATTCCTCGGAGCCGCCGAGCGTGTTGGTGTGCACGAAGGCGAGATGGGCGAAGTCGCTGAGGTTATCGACGATCAAGAGCCAGTTCGCCTTGTAGTGCATGTAACCGGGCAGGCCGCGCCACCTGGAATCCTCAAGCGGCGGATAATCGAGGATCAGCTTCGGGTCGGCCTGCTCGGGATCGCCGGTCCAGATGAAAACCAGATTGTAGCGCTCGACGACCGGATAGCTGCGCACGCCGAGCTTCGCCGGGATGCTGTCCTGCCCCGGAATCTGGATGCACTTGCCGTCGGAGGCGAACTTCATGCCGTGATACATGCAGCGGATATCGTCGCCTTCGATGCGCCCCATCGACAGCGGCGCCGCGCGATGGCAGCAGCGGTCGTCCAGCGCAACGACTTTGCCGCTCGCCCCGCGATAGAGCACGATCGGCCGCTCCAGAATGGTGCGCGCCAGCTTCTTGCCGTCGATCAGCTCGTGATTCCACGCTGCGACGTACCAGGAATTGTAGAGAAAAATTCCATCGCCGTTCATGTCACCCTCCCGGTTGGACTTTTTCCAATTGTTAGGTCATCGGCCCTGGCCAGAGAACGGAATTTGTCTGGACACACTGTCCAGCCGGATGGACAATCGCAGCGAGACGGATTTCGCTTTCGCCTTTCGTCTATGTTCGCAATGCCGGACAACTAATCATGGATTGGCGCGATTGGGAGCTGTTTTGTGAGGTCGTCGAGCACGGCGGCTTCAGCGCGGCCACCCGCGCCCTTGGCCATCCCAAATCCAGTCTGAGTGCGGCCGTGCAGCGGCTGGAAGGCCATCTCGGCCTGCGGCTGATCGAGCGCACGACGCGGCACTTGCGGCTGACGGATGCGGGCGACACGATCTATCGGCGGATCAAGCCATTGTTCAGCGCATTGCACGACACCGAGAGCGAGGCGCTCGCGATGAGTGGCGCCGTTGCCGGTACGCTGCGCATCAAATCGCCGTACGAGTTCGGCGCCCACCATGCCGGGCCGGTCGCCTGCGAATTGATGGAGCGCTATCCGGATCTCACGATCCGGATCGACGTCGAACACGAGATCATCAACCCGATCGCCGAGAACTACGATATCGTCTTCGCGATGCTGGAGGCGCCGTTGCCCTCCGCGGACATCGTCATCCGCAGGGTGTTCACGCTCGAACGCGGACTGTTCGCCGCGCCATCGTTATTGGCACGCTTTGGCGAACCGCGGACGCTGGAGGACCTCGGCCCATTGCCATTGCTCACCGGCCCCGGCGATACCGCCTGGCCGATCATGCCGCCCGGCGGCAAGACCGAACACCTTGCCGTGGAGAGAGCGAAACTGGTGAGTTCGAACGCCCATATCCGGCTTCAGGCGGCGCTGGCCGGTCTTGGCGTCTTGCGGGTGACGTCAAGTTTCACCCGTGCCGCCGTCGAAGCCGGCTTGCTCACGCGCCTTCTGCCTGACCATGTCTGCGAACCGCTTAGCGTGCATGCCCTGCTGCCCACGCGCCAATTCGTTCCGGCCAAGGTCCGCTGCTTCCTCGACGCCCTGGAAACGCAAGCCCATGACGGCGCCGCGATAGCGACCGAACCCCTGCCCGGTTAACCAATTTGGCTGACGATTTCCGGGAACCTTTGCCCCCTTGAGACATCCAAGGGTTTGTATCCTGTATCTGCTGGATTGAAGGGTGAGACTGTCATGCCAGGGGCCATCGCACCGAAAACCGCGCCAGTTGGCGACACCGAACTCGTCGCCCGCGCGCGGGCACGCGACGAGACGGCCGTTCGCGCGATCATCAAGGACAACAACCGCAGGCTATACCGGCTTGCCCGCGGCATCCTGCGCAACGACAGCGAGGCTGAAGACGTCGTCCAGGAGACTTACGTCCGGGCCTTCACGCATCTCGACAGCTTTCGCGGCGACTCGAGTCTTGCCACCTGGCTGGCGCGGATCGCCATGAACGAGGCGCTGGGCCGGCTGCGCAGCCGGCGACCCGGTGTCGAATGGACATCGCTTCCTCCGGGAACGCTCGAGGCGCAGATCATCCAGTTTCCCCTCTCCGCTACCCCTGATCCGGAAAAGACAATGGCTCAGCGCGAAATCCAGCACGTCGTCGAGCATGCGATCGATGACCTCCCGGAGGCCTTTCGCCTCGTCTTCATTACCCGCGTCATCGAGGGAATGAATGTCGAGGAAACCGCTGACATTCTCGGACTGAAGCCGGAGACCGTGAAAACCAGGCTGCACCGCGCCCGTGCCATGCTGCGCGAGAACGTCGAGAAGAAAATCGGACCCGTCGTCATGGAAGCGTTTCCGTTCGCCGGCAAGCGCTGCGATCGCTTGACGGAAGCCGTATTGAAGCGGCTCGGCTTTTCCGAATAGTTTTACCGGAACCTTTTCAAGATCGCTCCATCCAACTCCTGTGCAGTCATAAACAGGAGTGTCAAACCATGTTCATCCGATTAAGCGCGGCCGTGGCCGCTTTGAGTCTCGTGACCGGCGCCGCTCTGGCGCAAGGCGCCAAGCCGACCGATCCGCAGATTGCGCATATTGCCTATACCGCAGGTGTCATCGACATCGCCGCGGCCAAGCAGGCGCTCGCGAAAACCCATAACAAGGACGTCAAGGCCTTCGCGGAAGACATGGTGCGCGACCATGAAGCCGTGAACAAGCAGGCGCTCGACCTCGTCAAGAAACTCAAGGTCACGCCCGAAGACAACGACACCAGCAAGACGCTTTCGAAGAATGCCGCCGCCAAGCTGGCCGAACTCAGCAAGCTCAACGGCGCCGCCTTCGACAAGGCCTATGTCGACAACGAAGTCGCCTATCACAAGGCCGTCGACAGCGCGCTCGAGACCACGCTGATTCCCGACGCCAGCAACGCCGAGCTGAAGAGCCTGTTGCAGACGGGATTGAAGATCTTCCAGGGCCATGAGCAGCACGCCGAACATGTCGCTGCGATGCTGAAGTAGGAGGCTCGCCATGCAGCCGAGATGGATTTTTGCCGCTATCGTCGCAGGACTTGTGTCGGGAGCATCCATCTCGGCGCTGGCTGCCACCGTCCAGATCACGATGGACAAGCTCGAAATCGCGCCGGCGCAAGTTTCGGCGAAGGTCGGCGACACCATCGAATGGGTCAACAAGGACCCGTTCGCCCACACTGCGACCGCGAAAAACGGCGACTGGGACGTGATGTTACCCCCCAAGAAATCCGGCAACGCTGGTTTTGAAGAAAGCCGGCACGGTCGAATATTACTGCCGCTTCCATCCCAACATGAAGGCTGTGCTCACCGTCGCGCCGTAACATCGGGCGCGACGGGTTGCTGGCGCGATGGGCTCCTGCCGAAAACTGGTCAGGTCGAGCCGCCGGCGCCAAGCCGGCTCGCGCCGACGATGCGGCCATCGGGGGCCTCTAGCACCACGGCGACATCCTGCCCCTCCGGAAAACGCTCGTTGATGCGCAGCGCGGTGCCCGACCACTGACCGACGCGATGCGGATCGAGCGCACGACATTGGCCTCCGTCAAGGTCGCGCCGCTGTTTTCGCCACGGCGAATTGCGGTGATGTGCTCGTGGTCGAAGCCGATCAGCAGAACCCTGGCGCTGCCTGAACCGGCGCTGACTTCGACCGAAACCTGTTCGCCATTTTTGGTCACATTGACCGCGGCGGCGGTGCGCCCATGGCGCTTGGCGTTCTCGATCGCCGAGCCGACTTGGCTACGGTCGGATCCGACCATGCCGGCCGAGCCATCGACGACGATTTCCGGCGTGTAGGATCCATCGCCAAAGCGGCGGCCATACACGCTTTGCCGGTTTGTCGCGGCTTCGATCGAGAACGGATCCTTCCAGCCGAGACGATCCCAGTAGGTGACGTGGAAAGCGAGCGCCAGCACATCGCGCCGTCCCCGCGAGAGCTCGTTCAGATAGGCGTTCGCCGGCGGGCAGGACGAACAACCCTGCGAGGTGAAGAGTTCGACGACGACGGGCCGCTCGGCGGCAAAGCCTGCAACCGGCAACAGCCCGGCGATCAATCCGAGCGATAAAACAAGGCGCGAGAACATGACGATCCTCCTTTCGGTGGTTCACCTTCTTCGCAGTCGAATGACGCGTTGTTACACCCGGCGACACGTCACGAAATCTTGAAGGATCGGCCAGCGAGGAGCCTTTGCATCTGCAAAACCGGCGATGGCGCATCGGTCATGGCGATCCGCGCCGGACGATAGGCGCCTCAAGTCTGGTGCGACCGGGATGAAGGGGTGTCGCCCCATCAAGGTCCTCCCCGCGCGGCAGAGGCTCGCTTTATTATTGGTGTGGACTGCTGCTGTTTTGAACGCTTGCGGCAGGCTGGGTCGTTGGCTTGGTCGGAAGCGCGGTTGCCCCAGCCCTGTCAACCGAAGCGGCTGTGATCATGTTGATAGCGCCGCTCTGAACCTCGTTTTTCGGGCCGAAATCCATGAGGTACAAGGTGACCGCTCCGATCACCGCTATAACAGCGGCCACCGTCACCGGCACCCTGCGGCTCAGCGCCTTTCTTTGCTGGGGGCGTTCCATAAGTCAGTCTTTCGGTTTGGTCGTTCCTTAAGTTACTGTTCTGGACCGAATAAGTTGCACCCTGGGCAACAGTCACACGAATTTTAGGACGATATAAATATTGAGGTATGTACGCCAACCAACCTGACAGACCTTCGAATAGTCTGCGCCCTCCGATAATGGCATTCACTTGCACGCCATTGACACGCCGCATGACGGCGTAAGCCCACGTCACGGCCAACATCCTCATCGATCTCGCAGCCGACAGCTTCACAGTGGCCTCGAATTTTCTCGTGGCGCGCGACGATGACGCCGGTCCCGTCGTCGCGGTGGCCGGCACCCATGACAACACAGTCGTCGGAACAAGCGAGTGTTGGAAATTCAAAATCGCGCCGGTTGTCGCACGACATCGCCTGCGAAAGCGGATTGAATATGAAGCCGGGCCGAGAGCCCGCCAGACGGGCATGGAGCGGGCGAAGGGAATCGAACCCTCGTATGCAGCTTGGGAAGCTGCCGTTCTACCATTGAACTACGCCCGCGAATCAATGACTTAGCTAGTATTCGCCTTCGATTTTGGTGACCATTTGGTGGACGGCTGCCGACCGTGCCACGATCTTATAGCATTCGAAATGCCGGGCTCAAACACGCGTAGAGATCACATCCCCTGATTGACAGAAACGCATCCAAAACTCCACTAGCAACCTATATTCGCTAGTGGTCCTTTGATTCCAACATTCGCAAGAGTGGCCGCTGAGAAGGGATGCGAATGTTAGAATCGGACCACTAGCCGATGAACCCCAATACTCTGATCCTTGCTGTCGCTGCCTGCGCCACGCTTGGGGTGATCGCTCGTCCGCTGCGGCTACCAGAATATGTCTGGGCCGTGGTCGGCGCGGTCGTGCTGACAGGGTTCGGCTTTCTTCCCTGGCGCGATGCAGTCGCCGCGGCGGAAAGGGGGACGGATGTCTATCTCTTTCTGATCGGCATGATGCTACTTGCCGAGGTCGCGCGTCAGGAAGGGCTGTTCGATTGGCTGGCGGCGCTCGCCATTCGCTACGCGAGAGGTTCAGCGAGGCGACTGTTCCTGATCGTTTATATCGTCGGTACGATCGTCACGGTGTTCCTGTCGAATGATGCAACTGCCGTTGTGTTGACGCCTGCCGTATATGCCGCTGCGACAGCCGCCCGCGTTGAGCCGCTGCCCTATCTTTTCATATGTGCGTTCATCGCCAACGCCGCGAGCTTTGTGCTGCCGATTTCCAATCCGGCGAATTTGGTCATCTTTGGCACTCATATGCCACCGCTCGCAAAGTGGCTCTATCAATTCACTTTGCCGTCGATCGCCTCGATCCTCATTACCTATCTTGTCCTGCGATTTACCCAGCGCGCCGCGATAGATCAGAAAGTCTCCGAGGATTTCCCAACCGAACCGCTTTCTGTGGGCGGGAAATGCGTTGCAGTCGGTATTGCTCTTACAGCTGTAGCACTTCTTGGCGCATCGTCGCTCGACCGGCAACTTGGCTTGCCGACATTCATTGCAGGGACCGCAGTGACTATCATCGTACTGCTCATTAGTCGGCAGTCTCCGCTGCCCGTGTTGCGGGATATTTCATGGGGCGTGTTGCCGCTCGTTGGCGGACTGTTCATACTGGTCGCGGCTGTCGAGCACACCGGCGTCTTGAACTCGATCACGCAGATACTTCGTGACGTGGCGGCAAACTCGCCTCGGGAGGCTTCTTTCGGCGCGGGCATCCTCGTCGCTCTCGCTTCAAACCTGATGAACAACCTTCCGACAGGTTTGGTCGCGGCCACCGTCAGCCAAAGTGCCGATGTCCCGCTACAAGTGACAAGCGGAATATTGATAGGCGTCGATCTTGGCCCCAACCTCTCTGTGACGGGTTCACTCGCGACAATCCTTTGGCTAATCGCCCTTAGGCGAGAAGGTGAAGCTGTGACCGCATGGCAGTTCCTGAGGCTTGGAATTGTCGTCATGCCCCCTGCACTAGTGGTCGCACTGTTGGCAATCACAGTGGCGTCCTAGAGCATGATCCGGAAAAGTGTGCAGCGGTTCTCCGAAGACGTCATGCTCAATCAAAGAATTAAAGCGCGATGACAATTCCATCAAATCTCATCGCGCTGTAGCAACGAGTGTCGGTCTTTGGCAGATTTCGGAATTGTCACTTTGAGCGCGCTCGAATGCGCGCGTTAGGGCGGCGTGCCACTGTTGAGAAGGTTAGAAACGGCGGTGAGAAGCTGGGCCGGGGCAAATGGTTTGGCAAGCATGATGCTGTTTGGAACGCCTTTGGAGGTCCAATCCGCCGCAGCCGCTCCGCTCATGTAGACGACGGGGAAATCCGATTCGATCTCTCTGGCATGCTGGGCAATTTCCCAGCCGTCCATTTTTCCCCGCAGATTGATATCGGTTACGAGCGCTCGGTATTTGCCGTTGTTTCCCTTTAGCAGGGTCACGGCCTCTTCGCCCGATGCGGCGATGGCGCTCTCGAAGCCGCCATCTTTGAGCGTGTCTTCGACGAGACCCTGGATCAATACGTCGTCCTCGACGACAAGAATGCTAGGTAATTCCAAAAGAACTCTCCCCGGACCCCTGCCCGGGGGTTCGCGTTACAAAGCCTGAGAAATCTAAAGTTACCAACTGCACAGAAGGTTCCTGTGAAAGGCGGACGCGGCCCAAAAGAATTTTATGGCGGGTCCGATTTTTAGAATGGACAACCCGCTTTCAGGATTTCAAAATTCCCGGGCTATGGAGAGGACACCCAAAAGCATAAGGTGCCCGCAGTGCGGTTCACTGATGCGCCTCGCATTAGCTCCCGGCGGCGACGGGCCGCGCTCGCTACGGTGCGAGCAATGTGACCGGCCCGATCCCCTCAGGACACCCGACGTGGTTAACTGGCTAAAGGGCGAACTCCAACGGCCGAAGTAGGGCGGGGCGCTTAGCCGTTCTGGAACTTTGCCACAAAAAAGGCCCCGGCGGACCAGACCGAGGCCGTCTGCCTGCTGAATGAAGGGGTCGTAGGGGGTGCAGGCACCTCACCCTAACAATCTCCCGGCGATTGAAAACTAAAATCTTGGACAGGTTGAGTGTCCTGATCTCTCGAACCCGGAAAAATTCTCGACCCCGTTCGGATATTTTATTTTCGGCAGTTCCGGTTCAAACCGCAAGATCAGCATGTGCTAGGGGCACATAGCACTTTCCTGATTTCGGGCGCTTGGGGTTCCTACCCCCTAATACGGCGGCGGCTTGCGTTGTCGTTGCATTTTTGCCGCTTCCATCCACCACGCCAGATCGTCGGCAAAGCGCGGAAACGCCCTTTCGAGCGCCTTGCCGCCTTCACCGATCGGCGCACCATCGGCAGTCAGGGTCTGGCCAATGGGGCCAACGGCGATCGTGCTTGAAGTCACCACCATCCCCATCTCGGAGAGCGTGCCGTGCCAGGCGGTTGACGCCCGCGCGCCGGACAAGCGTCCCGCCGAATAGCTCGCGATGGCCGCCGGGCGCCAGAACCATTCCTCGAGAAAATGATCCGTCAGGTTTTTCAGTCCGGGCTGCACGCCCCAATTATATTCGCCGGTGACGAATACGAAGCCATCGGCATCGCGAATCTTGCCGGCCAGGCGCTCAAGCGGCTCGGGAGCTTTTCCCGGCTGATATTCCTTGTACATCCGGTCGAGCATCGGAAGGTTGATCGCCTTGGCGTCGATCAGTTCGACGTCATCGCCGCGGCGGCGAAACCGCTCAACCAGAAATTCGGCGAGGCGGATGCCCATCCGGTTCGAACGATAGGAGCCGTAAAAAACGAGGATTCGATTGCTCATCGCAGTCCCGCAGCAGCCAAATCAACCGCAAGGTTCGGCTGGACGCAGATTGGTTCGCTGGCCACTTATACATTGATATGGCCGCTTGTTCCGAAAATCGAATGGAAAAGCGCCCAACGTCGGACTCGCAAAGACAGATATGATGATCGCTCGAAGCCGCGATGGAGGGTGAGATGGACGATCGAACGGTGCGCCTTGCGCTGGAACGGCATTGGGAGGCGTCGGACGCGAGCGATTTCAAGGTCGAACATGAAATCTACCGCGAGGATGCCGTGCTCGATTATCCGCAATCGGGCGAGCGGATCCGCGGCCGGCGCAACATTCAGGAGAGCCGGACTGTTCAGCCCAACAAGAAGCGCTTTTCGGTCAGGCGAATGATCGGCAGCGGCGACCTCTGGGTCACCGAATTCATGCTCACCTATGACGGCATACCGTCTTACACGGTGAGCATCATGGAATTCCGCGAGGGACAGGTGGTTCACGAAACGCAATATTTCGCCGATCGGTTTGACCCCTCACCTTCGCGTTCGCATCTTGTCGAGTGGATCGGCGGCTCTTCGTAGTCAAGCGGCTCAGCAAGTTCACGGCGGCCCGCGATGAAAAGCGGCAGAGACGCTCTCGAACGCGCTTGACCGCGCGTTCTCAAATGTCTCTGCCTTGTTTGTCAGATGATCAGAACTGGTAACGCAGGCCGACGCCGGGATCGACGGAGTTGGCCTTGTTGCCGGTGTTGCCGGGGGTGCCGTTGGTCTGCAGGAAGCCGTTGGCAAGCCCATTCTGCACCTGCGACCACATCGCGCCGGCGTACATGTCCATGTGCCGGGCGAAGCGCCAATCGACCACCAACGAAACGGCATCCAGCGTACCGCTGCACTGTGAGGATATGACGGAGTTACAGCCGGCATTCGCCGAGCCAGAAGCCGCGAAGGCATTCTGCCACTCGTGGTAATAGGAGCCGGTGACGTCGAGGGCCGACGTGACCGAATACTTCACGCCGATCCAGGCCGTCTGAAGGATCTTGTCGTTCGGGAAGTTGGCGTTGTTGGGATTGGTCAGGATGTATCCACCATCGATGAACGCACCGGGCGCCAGCGGATTATTCGGGTTGGCAAAATTGATGTGCTCGTAACCGGCGAACAGCTTCCACGGTCCGATCGTGTACCGGGCGCCGACCTGGAACACGGTGTTGTCGGAGACGTTGCCCGCGACCTGGCCGTTGCCAACGGCAAGACCAAGGGCGCTTGCGGCCGACACCTGTGCGGCGGACAAGGGCGACGCCGAGACGGCGTCATAGATTTTGCCGCCCAGGAAGTCCATCGAGAAGCCCATATAGTCGAAACCGACATCGCCTTCGAAGGCGTTACCGGTACCGCTATTGCCTCCATTGCGAAGCTGCGTTTCAGCCGCGAACCGGACCGGGCCGACATTTACCCGGTACTCGAAGGAGTTGTCGTAAACGCGATCTTCGGTGTCGCCGCCGCCGCCGTTTCCACCCTGGTAGGTGAGCAGCGAAAAGGCGTTGGCACCCCCGAGTGCGTCATAATTGGTGACGAGGTCAGAGCTCAGCGCGCTCTGGCGGCCCATGGTCAGTGTACCGTAGGTCGGCGAACTCAAGCCGAAATAAGCGGCGTTGTTGAACATCTGGCCGGCCTTGGACGAATCGCTGAACGCGTTCTGCTGGGCAGCGGTCAGCCCGTTGTTCTGCGCAACCGAGCCGATGCCGCTGGAAGCCGAACCGCTTGCCGGATCAAACTGCGTCTGCAGGTTGAAGACGGCGTACCAATTGTCGGCGATCTCCTGTTTGCCCCTCAAGCCGATGAACGAGGTGGAGAGCTGGTTGGGACCGGCGCCGAAATACGCACCATTCGAATTCTTCGACACCAGATAGTCGAGCGGGCCGACGGCCAGAGGGCTCAACGGAGCGCCGTGGTTCTGATAGGTCACGCCCATGTCGATGTTGCCGTAGATGCAGATACCCTTGATGCAGAGGTCGTCGTTTTCCGGCGCCTTCGCCTTGACCGCTGCCTTGTAAGGCAGGTCTGCGGCCATGGCGTCCACCGGATTGATGGTCACCGGCTTTTGGGTTTCGAGCGCCTTCTGGCGCTTTTCGAGGTCGGCGAGACGCCTGGTCATCGCTGCGTTCTGGTCGCGCAGTTGCTTGGCCTGGGATTGAATATCGGAGAGTTCGTCGGCGTGAGCCGCCGCGGCGAAAGCCAGCAGCGCCGCCGCCGATATGAAAGTCTTCTTCATGTTGGTTCCTTAAAGAACGATCGCGGCACCTACGCGCCCCGCGAAAAACAGAGTTACCGAGTCCCCGACGGGAACCCCACGCGCGAGCTTCTGCTTCAGCTTGAGGAAAATTTCTGTAGCGCACTCGCCACAGCCGCTCGCAAACGCAAGATAACCGGCTGTAAAAACACCAATGTGAAGACAGCGATTTTCTCGATCACTTGGATGTTAAGCCTCTTTAAAAAACTTTCGACGAAGCGTCGTAAAAGCTTTGCAACACAGCCTTCGTCAGAGTCAGACGGGAGTGTGATCGCCAATGTCATCGTTGATGTTGATTTCGAAAATTGGTTCGCGCCACCGCGCACGCTCTCGCAATTTCATCCGTCAATCGGATCGAGGACGCGCGGGCATCGCGGCTAGTGGAGTGGATTTGACATTCGCTATCCGGTAGCCGCGAATTCGCAAATAGCGGCCGCTGAGAAGGGATGCGAAAGTTAGAATCGGACTACTAGCGCAAACAGCAAGGCCGCCAAGCGGAGTATGATCGCTTGACGGCCTTGCCAGGTTGTTCCGGACGGGGGAGGTCCGGTGCGAGACCTCTAGCAGGGCACCTGCGCTGCACGAAGTGAACAATAGGTGATGAGCGCGTGTAACCCATTCACGTACGAGCGAATGGTCGCGGCGCCTCCCATTACCGGCGCGAAGCTGGAACTTGCCGCCGCCTCCACGTTCAGCGTTTCTTTGAAAAACCGCAGCACCTCCGCATTGAAGATCTGGCGGCAATACGGGACGGCCAAAAGCAGGGCCGCGGCAAACAGGGGCGATTCCGGTCATTTGGCGAATTTGGCGGGGGATAAGGGTCAATGATGCGCCTCAATGTTGTCGGGCTCAATCCGTCGCTTTAGCCGAAGTCCAATTTTCCAGGTGCGGAGGTTTATGACAGTGCTATGATGCTTTCGGGGACTGAAACTATGTCGGGGCGGGCGTACGCTATATTCGACACGGCGATTGGCCGATGCGGCATCGCATGGGGCCAGTCCGGCATCGTTAGCGTGCAGCTTCCCGAAGCTCGCGAGATCGAAACCCGCCGACGGCTTTTTCAGCTTTATCCCGAGGCCCGTGAAACCCGGCCAACGCCCAACGCCGATGCGGCGATCGAAGGCATTATCGCCCTGCTGCGCGGCGACACGGCTGACTTCTCCGATGTCACGCTCGACATGGGGGGCATTCACGTCTTCGATCAACGAGTCTATCAGCTCACGAGCCGAATTCCGCGCGGCGAGACCCTCACCTATAACGATATCGCGGTCAGGCTCGGGGCTTCCGGCGCCGTGCGATCGGTCGCCCAGGCCATTGCCCGCAATCCTTTTGTCGTCATCGTCCCCTGTCATCGCGTGCTGGAGGCAGGTGGCTACACCGACAAGATGTCTCCCCATGGCGGGTTGATCTCCAAACGGCGGCTGCTGTCGATCGAGGGTACCGGCAGTTCCGCGCGCAAGACCCTGCTCGATGTGCTGCTCCCGGTTGCCCCGCCGCGGTTGTCCGGCTAATTTTACGTACATGATCAGGACGACCCTTCTGAAGCACCGCTCGATCTCGGTGTCGGATTTCCGTTGCACCGCCGGACCAGGCGACAAGCCGTTCACGGAGCAGTTTCACTGTCACTCCGTCTCCTTCGTGCGCAAAGGCAGCTTCGGCTGCCAAAGCCGCGGCCGGACGTTCGAACTGGTGGCGGGATCGGTTCTGGTCGGCTTTCCCGGCGACGAATATGTCTGCACCCACGACCACGTCTGCGGCGACGAGTGCCTTTCGTTCTTTCTGGAACCGGAACTGGTCGAGGCCATCGGGGGCCGACAAGATGCGTGGCGGGTCGGTGTCGCGCCGCCGCTGCCGGAACTGATGGTGTTCGGCGAGTTGGCCCAGGCCGCAGCCAGCGGCCGCAACGATATCGGGCTTGACGAGGTCGGGCATCTCTTCGCGAGCCGCTTTGTCGATACGGTCTCGGGCCGGACGCGCCAGCCGGACGAGGTCAGGGCCCGCGACCGCCGTCGGGCGGTTGAAACCGCGCAGTGGATCGAGGCCAATTCGCATCAACCGATCGACCTCGATGCCGCGGCGAGCCAGGCCGGCACCAGCGCGTTCCACTTCCTGCGCCTGTTTGCCAAGGTGCTCGGCGTCACCCCGCACCAATATCTGGTGCGCTCGCGGCTGCGCCATGCCGCGCGCCTGTTGGCCGACGAAGATACCGCCATCACCGACATCGCCTATGATGTCGGCTTCGGCGACCTCTCGAATTTCGTGCGCACATTCCATCGCGCCGCCGGCGTTTCGCCCGGCGTCTTCCGCGAGGCCGCGCGAGGAAAGCGCAAGATTCTCCAAGAGAACGAAGCGCTGCACTGACTAGGATCGTCTTCATGTCAGGCGGGCTGGAACCGCCGGTAACGAAATGGAGACGACCATGTACGATCACCTCGGAATTAGAACAGGCAATCTCGACGCCAGCATAAAATTCTACACGGCGGCATTGGCGCCGCTCGGCTATGTGCTGTGTTCGAAGGATGCAAGCGGGGCGGGGTTTGGGCCTGCGGGCGAGCCTGCGCTGTGGCTGTATCTTCACAAGGGGCCCGTCGCGACCGGCGCCCACATCGCGTTCCGCGCCCCCAATCACGCGGCGATCGGGAAATTCCACAGCGAAGGCCTGAAAGCCGGCGGCCGCGACAACGGCACTCCGGGCCCGCGGAAGGATTACAGTCCGAGCTATTTTGCAGCATTCCTGATTGACCCCGACGGCAATAACGTCGAAGCGGTCTGCACATAAGGATTGTATCGATGGCTTCGATCTACCAGGACATTGCCGTCAACGCGCGCGCCGACGACGTCTGGGATGCCGTGCGCGACTTCGGCGCGGTGCATCAACGGCTGGGGCCGGGATTTGCCATCGACTGCAAACTCGACGGCAACGCGCGCATTGTGACCTTCCACAACGGCAATGTGGCGCGGGAGGAGTTCGTGGATTGCGACGAGGCGCGGCGGCGCCTGGTCTACGCCATCCCCGGCAACGAGCGCGTGAAGCATTACAATGCCTCGGTGCAGGTCTTCACAGACGGCGAAAGCCGCAGCCGGATCGTCTGGATCATCGACGTACTGCCGAATGAAATTGCGCCCTACATCTCGGGCCAGATGGATCTGGCGGTGGCCGCGATGCAGAAGACGCTGCAACGCTGAACGGCGAAGCTACTCCACCACACCCGATAGCACCGGGCGGCCCGGCAAGGCCGCCTCGCTCTTCGGCCCCCACCGCGTCAGAAAGACGCTACCGGCCGACAGCACGCCCAACAACACCATCGATGCCGCCGCCAGCGTGAAGAAATCGCCGGCCGTGGCATTGCGCGTCACCAGCCACCAGCCGCCGCCGGCGATGAACACCAGTCGCGCCGACTGTGCCAGCACCGGACCGATCATCCTGGCCGCGCCTTGCGACGAAAAATACATCGACATCGCGAGCCCGATGAAGGCGTACATCGGAGCCGCCGTCGACAGATATCGCCGGCCGGCGGCGCGCACGCCGGCATCGCCCGTGAAAATATCGACCCAGATGTCAGGATAGATGGCGATTACAGTCGCGATCGCACCGACCGCGACGAATGAGACCACACCTGCAACCATGGCTACTTTTCGGGCACGCACAATTCGTTCCGCACCGATTGCCATGCCGACCATCGGGACCGAGGCGATTCCGACCGAGAAGGCGAGCGACGTCAGCATGAATTCAAGCCGCGCGCCGATGCCGTAGCCGGCGAGGACTTCGGTGCCGAAAGCCGCCAGCAAATGCGTGAAAATGCTGACGGTCAGCACCGACTGTAATGGCGAAAAACACGAGACCAGCCCGACCTTGAGAATGTCGGCAAGCATCGACCATTGAACTTTCAAGCCTGCGATTTTCGGAACGACCCGCGCGCGCCCGGAAAACAGATACCACGTCATGACGCCGATGCTGGCCGAAAAGGCGATCAGCGCACCGGCTGCGACGCCGCGCATGCCGAATTGCGGAATCGGACCGAGGCCAAGGCCCAGCGCACCGCCGCAGATAATCTGAAGCACCGCCGCGCAGAGAATCAGCATCGACGGCAACTTCATGTTGCCGGTGCCGCGCAGGATGCCGGCCATCGAATTCATCAGCCAGGGCAGCGCCGCGCCGCTGAAAAATACCTGGGTGTAAGCCGTCGCATGGGCCAGCACCTTGCCGCGGCCGCCGAGCAGTTCCAGCAAAGCCGGGCCGAAGATCAAAATGCCGACGGTGAAGGTCAGTCCGAAGACGAGGCCGATCAGCAAGGCATGCGAGGCCAGCGTCGAGGCGCGATCGGCCTCGCCGCTGCCGAGCGCGCGCGCAATCGCGGAAGCGACACCGCCGCCCATCGCGCCGCCGGACATCGTCATGGTGAGGATCACGAGCGGAAACACCAGCGCCATCGCCGCCAGCGGCTCGACGCCGATCCGGCCGATATAGGACGTTTCGGCAATCACCACGCAGGTGCCGGCGCCGAGCGCAATGACATTCGGCCAGGCCAGACGCAACAGGGTGCTCAGGATCGGCGCATCGATCAGCGCATCTTTCAGCGGCGACGCCGGATTCTGCGTCATCGGCGCCGGCAATCGCCGCACCCCCCATTTCGGACATTTCCTATCCCGCGCCGCCAGCCGGCATACCGCTGAGTCACGTCGTTTTCGTAAACGGTGAGGCGATGCGGCGCCAGTGCGGCGGGCGCATGGGCCGCCTGCTCAAATGGCCTTTATTCCGCGGCGCGCGTGGCCCAGCGCTCAGCCAATCGTCCAGACAAAGGGCGCGAGACCTGCATCTGACGCGGTCATGGTCACGCCGATGTGCCGGCCGCAGGCGGCCGCAAGACCTTCGCACAATCCTTGCAACGCACTCACACAGGCCGGATGATGATCGCCAACATCGGCCATCAACATCCAGGTTTGTTGCCTGACTTCGAATACGTCGCCGCACTGGGAGAGTTCGGCGGAATCGCCTTGCGCCACGAGCAGCGCATGCAGGAACGCCGCGAAAGCCCCGGCGTTGCCCTTGCCGCAACCAAAAGAGCCCGCGACCTCGTCGAAATACTGCATGCCGATCAGCTTGCCGGTCAGCTTCAGCAGGTGGCCGGCTTCCTCCGGGCCTAACAACTGCACCAGGACGGGCGCCGCCGTGCGCACATATTCCATCGCGTAATTCCGGTACGCCTTCTCAAGCCGCGGCTTCGGCCAATTCGAGACCGGCAACGCCGGCGCCAAAGCCGGATCGAACAAGGGCGCCTCGAGGTGGCGCGCAAACACCAGCCGCTGATCGGCCTCGATCGCATGGTCGTACTCGCGGTAGTAACCTTCGAGCCCGTCCTGCCCATCCACGCTTTGTTTGGTGCAGACAAAGCCCAGTCTCGGATTTCCGAGCGAGACGCCGTTATTGGCGTGCCAGCCGCGCAGCATCGCGCGTGAGACCTCGCCGGGCACGCCGCAGATCGCCGTTCCCTTCCAGATCCAGCGCGGCGGCGGATAACGGATCCAGGCCTTGCGATCCGTCTCATACATGTATTCGACATGGACGCCGCCGATCCAGTTCGAGAGATAATGATATTGCGCGGCGGCTACCGCCGGCGGCAGATGCGCGAGGCCGAGTTTTTCGAGACCTGGCAGGAAACGCTGCTGCTGTTGACGGCGAAAAACCCGAAACACGAATTCCGCCGCGTCGGACGTGCTGCGCCGCGTCACCATCGTGAGAATGAGGCCGGTGAAATAGGCGTGATAAAGCTCAGCGACACCCCGCCAACGCCGCCATTCGGCTTCTTGCACACTCTGTTGTGCTTCGCTCATTTCAGCCTCCCGGTATCGGCCAGAGCTGCGCATCTTCCAGTCATAAACGCCTCGGACATGCTGTGAATACGTTCCGGCTTCCCGTATTGTATTGTCTTTGGCGAGGGACCCAGATGCGTAACCCATTTCTTTCGTCCGCAAAGCCCGTGCTTGCGGTTTGTATCACGGGCCTCGCTTTGCTGCTCGCCGCCTGTAACGAGCAGGAAACCACGACGGTCGGACAGACCTTCGGGCCCAAGCCCACGCTGGTCGAGCCGGAAAAATCGCTGGTCCCGACGGTCAATGTCGCCAAGGCGATCGGTTGGCCCGCTGGCGGCAAGCCGATTGCGGCTGACGGAATGGCGGTCAATGCCTTTGTCACCGGACTGGATCATCCGCGAACGGTTTACGTCCTGCCGAATGGCGATGTTCTGGTGGCCGAGACCAACGCCCCGGTGCGCCCTCGATGAGAACAGGGGCATCAAGGGCTGGATCACAGGACTGGTGATGGGCCGCGCCGGCGCCGACACGACGAGCGCCAATCGCATCACGCTGCTGCGTGATGCCGACGGCGACGGCGTTGCAGAAACCAGATCCACTTTCCTTGAAGGCCTGAATTCGCCGTTCGGCATGGCGCTGGTCGGCAACGATTTCTATGTCGCCAATTCCGACGCGATCATGAAATTTCCCTACCATGCGGGCGACACGAAAATCGCCACACCGGGCGTCAAGCTCGCGGACTTGCCAGGCGGCCCGCTCAACCATCACTGGACCAAGGATCTTGTCGCCTCTGCGGATGGATCGAAGCTCTATGCGACCGTCGGCTCCAACAGCAATATCGGCGAAAATGGCATGGAGGTAGAGACCGATCGCGCCGCGGTTCTTGAAGTCGATCGTGCCACCGGAAAATCGCGCGTGTTCGCCTCGGGCCTTCGCAACCCGAACGGACCGTCATGGCAGGCGCAAAGCGGCGCATTGTGGGTCGTGGTCAACGAGCGGGACGAACTCGGCAACGATCTCGTGCCCGATTACATGACGTCGGTGAAGGACGGCGGATTCTACGGCTGGCCGTACAGCTACTACGGCCAACACGTAGACGCCCGCGTCCAACCGCAGCGTCCTGATCTCGTCACCAAGGCGATTGCGCCGGACTACGCGCTCGGCGCCCACACCGCCTCGCTGGGCTTAACCTTCAATACCGGCAAATTGTTTCCGCCCGAGATGGCCGATGGCGCCTTCATTGGCCAGCACGGCTCGTGGAATCGCAAGCCGCGCTCCGGCTACAAGGTGATCTTCGTGCCGTTCGCCAATGGTATGCCTTCCGGCGCGCCGCGGGACGTGCTGACCGGCTTCCTCAACAACGACGGCGAGGCGCAAGGCCGACCCGTGGGCGTCGCCATCGACAAGCAGGGCGCGCTGCTCGTGGCGGACGATGTCGGCAACGCCGTCTGGCGCGTCACGCCGGCCAAGCGATGACGAAGTCTATACGCGAAAATGCTTGGAGAGTTTCAGGCCCTGCGCCTGATAGTTGGAGCCGATGCGCTGGCCGTACATCGCATTGGGCCGCGCCAGCATTTTTTCGTAGACCAGACGGCCGACGATCTGGCCGTGTTCGAGAATGAACGGCACTTCGCGCGAGCGAACTTCCAGCACCGCGCGTGAACCCTTGCCGCCGGCGCCGGCATAGCCAAAGCCGGGATCGAAGAAGCCAGCGTAATGCACACGGAACTCACCGACCAGGGGATCGAACGGCACCATCTCGGCGGCATAGTCCGGCGGTACCTGCACGGCTTCCTTGGAGGCCAGAATGTAGAACTCGCCCGGATCGAGGATGAGGCTGCCGTCGGGCCGCGCCGCCATCGGTTCCCAGAACTCTCCGACTGCATAGCCGGCGCGGCGATCGATATCGACCACCCCGGTGTGGCGCTTGGCGCGATAGCCGACGAAGCCACTGGCCTTCTCGCCCGAGAGATCGACGCTGAGCGCCACGCCGCTGGCAAGGTCGGCTTTGTCGACATCGACCAGCCGTTCCAGCGTATGCAATGCGTCGAGTTCGGCGGCGCTGAGGATCGCGTCGCCGACGCGGAAGCGAACCTGTGAGAGCCGCGAGCCCTCGCGCAACAGCACCGGAAAGGTTTTTGGGCTGATCTCCGCATAAAGCGGGCCGTGATAGCCCGCACCGATCATGTCGAAGCGACGCGTGCCGTCCGCGATGACGCGGGTGAAGACGTCGAGCCGGCCGGTGGAACTCTTGGGGTTCGCCGCCGCCACGATTTCGGCCGGCAGCGCCAGCGATTCCAAAAGCGGCACGATATAGACGCAATTGGTCTCGAGCACCGCGCCGTCGGCGAGGGAAATTTCGTGCAGCTTCAGTTCGTCGATGCGTTCAGCCACGGTGGCACCGGGGCCCGGCAGAAAGCTCGCCCGCACCCGGTAGGCGATGTCGCCGAGACGCAGATCGAGGCTGGCGGGCTGGATCTGGCTTTCGACGAACGGATAGGCCGGAAGGATCAGGCCCGCATCCGCCATCGCCGCGATCATGCGGTCGGGCAGGATGCCATTGGCGCCGGGCGGAAGCGTGAAGCTCACGGGGTTACGATCCTTACGGGGTGACCCATGAAACGCTGAAAACAGGGCCTTTTACCGGTTATCCGATGGTCGCCTTGACGGAAAGAGCGCGAGGGAATAGAGCATGACTTATCCCGTGGTGATTTGAGCCGGCCGGCTTGCAGCCACGTTAAATAAGTCGCTAAACAGGCCGGGGACAATGTGATCCCGGCCCTGTGGAATTTTCCAGGCCGGTTTTTTTGTGACCGTTTTCGAGGAACGGTCACGACGGAGGTCACATGTCCAGTTCTGCGCCTACCAAATCTGCCGCTTCCCCCACTGCCCGCTACCGCCCCGAGACCCGGCTGGTCCATTCCGGAACCATCCGCTCGGAATTCGGCGAAACGTCCGAAGCGCTGTTTCTCACCCAGGGTTATGTCTACGACACCGCCGAGCAATGCGAGGCGCGCTTCAAGGGCGAAGACCCGGGCTACATCTACTCGCGTTATTCCAATCCGACGATTGCGATGTTCGAACGGCGCATGATCGAGCTTGAGGGCGCCGAAGCCGGCCGCTCGACGGCAACCGGCATGGCGGCGGTGACGACCGCCATTCTCGCGCCGTTGAAGGCCGGCGATCATGTCGTGGCGGCGAAGGCCATGTTCGGCTCGTGCCGTTATGTGGTGGAGGATTTGCTGCCGCGCTATGGCATTACCTCCACGCTCGTCGATGGCCTTGATCTCGACCAGTGGAAGCGCGCGGTGCGGCCGAACACCAAAAGCTTTTTCCTCGAAAGCCCGACCAATCCGACGCTCGACGTGCTCGATATCTCTTCCATCGCCGAGATTGCTCACGCGGGCGGCGCACGGCTGATCGTCGATAACGTCTTTGCCACGCCGATCTGGCAAAGCCCGCTGTCGCTCGGAGCGGATGTCGTGGTCTATTCCGCGACCAAGCACATCGACGGCCAGGGCCGCTGTCTCGGCGGCATGATCCTCGCCTCGGAAGCCTTCATTGCCGAACACCTGCATAACTTCATGCGCCAGACCGGTCCCTCGATTTCGCCGTTCAATGCCTGGGTGCTGCTCAAGGGGCTGGAGACGCTGGCGGTCAGGGTTCGCGCCCAGACCGAGACCGCCGCCAAGGTGGCGGACGCGCTGGCGCGGCATCCGAAAATCTCGCGACTGATTTATCCCGGCCGCGACGACCACCCGCAGGCCGCACTGGTGAAGAAGCAGATGCGCGCCGGATCGACGCTGGTCGGCTTCGAGGTCAGGGGCGGCAAGGCCGGCGCGTTCCGCACGCTCAACGGATTGAAGCTCGCGCGCATCTCCAACAATCTCGGCGACGCCAAGAGCCTTGTCACGCATCCGGCAACCACCACCCATCAGCGGCTCAGCCCGGAAGCGCGCACCGAGCTTGGGATCAGCGACGGCTTCATCCGCTTCTCGACCGGCCTCGAACACGCCGACGATCTGATCGAGGATTTGCACACCGCGCTGGAGCGCGCGTAGCGCGCCCCGGATGCTGCGCAGCGCGACAAGCCACGCTCACGCGTGTCTTCGAGACGCGATGGCGGTGCGCTGCTGATCCGGGGTCCATTCTGCGATCTGCGGATGAAGATCCCGGGTTCGCGCCGAGCGCGCCCCGGGATGACGCCTGGCGGCGTCACATCGGCCGGTTGAGCTGCACGTTGGTGGGCACGTTGATGCCGAGCTTGATCTGGCCGACCGATCGGATGATGTCGTCGCCAAGCAATTGAGCGAAGCAGGCATAGCCCCAATCGTTCATGTGCAACCCGTCGGCGATCACGAAACTGTCGATCGGCAGCGCCTGGTTCTCGTGCCACTGGCGCATCACCTCGAAGCGCGGGAACACGCCGATATGGCGAAGCTGGCCGACCCGGCTGAGCAGCCTGACCATCTTGCTGGCATTCTGCGAATGCTCGGTCACCCGCGGCGAATATTGCGGATCGACCAGCACGACGTCGGCGCCGGCGGCCTGAATGCGGGCCACGCCATCCTGCACCAGCAGCGCGGTCGCATCGGGATCGAGATCGCGTATCACCGCGTTGGTGCCGACCTGCCAGATCACCAGGTCGGGATGCATGTCGATCACTTCATTCTGTAACCGCTTCATCATTTCGCTGGCGACGTCGCCCCCGCGGCCGCGGTTGATGACGGTGATATCGGCCGTCGGATATTTGCGGTGCAGCTGCGCCGCGAGCCGATTGGGATAGGTGAACTCCGGCGAGGACGTGCCGTAACCCTGCGTCGAGGACGATCCGAACGCGATGATCACGACCGGTTCGCCCGCGGCCAGCTTGTGCGCGACACGCCGCAGCGAGCCCACGGTTCTCGGCGCGCCCTTCGGCGGCAGGCACGGCACGCGGCTGAAAATATCGCTCGCCGTTTTTGCAACCTGTTTGACCCTATCGATCGCCTTATCGGTGAGGCTCTTCGGCTGCGCCTGTTTGTCGGGCTGCATCTGGTTTGTCGGCGGCGCCTGATTTGCCGGCGACGCCTGGTTTGCCTGCGGCGGCTGGCCGGCGTTTTCGGCAGCCGGCTTGGCGGCATCCGGCCTGGCACTATCGGAAACTGTCGTCTGCTGCGCGTTCTCGGCGCCAACGGTCGCCGTTGCGGCCGGGATCAGCAGCATAAGCGCTGTGGCCAAAGCCCGCGACGTCAATACACAAAAAGGGCGGCAATCACTCCAGAACGTCTTCAACGGTAGGCTTCCTCAATTCTCCTGCGCCGGCTTCGGATGAGCCGCGGCCATAATGAATTGCGACAACGCACGCCCAAGGCACTTGTGAACCTGCTTCGCAAGCTCCGCGCCATGAACCGCGCTGAACAGATCAAACTCTCCGGCCTCGGACCAATTTCGCATGAGCGCGAAACGATCGAATAGCGGAACCTCATGGTCCTGCGCCACCACACGCATGTTATCCAGGTAGGGCGGAGCAGAAATCATCGATTCCGTGCGCGGACTATATTGCGGATTGATTAAAATGACGTCGGCTCCGGCATCCCGTAGTGCAACAACGCCTTCGTCGACTGCAGTGCGAAAATCGTCCGGATCGACCGAGCGCATAGCATCGACGGTTCCGGTCTGCCATATCACCAAGGTGGGCTTTTTACCCTCTACTAACTTCGAAAGACCGGCCGCGACCTCCTCGGCGGTTTTCTTGGCCAGTATTTCTACGGATAAGTTGATCTCGATCGCCGGCAGCTTCTCTTTCAAGGCCGCCTGCATCTGGCCGGGATAGGCGACGGCGTCGGAGCTGTTCGCCGACGCATTGATCGTCGACGACCGGCTGCCGACGACCAGGATATTCAGCGGGCCGCCCGCCTTGATGACTTCGGCGACCTTCGGCAGCGCCGTGTCCCCGGACAGGAAATAATCGGGAACTTCGCAGGCCGGGGCGGTTGGGGCTGCGGGTGCGGGTGCGGGTGCATCATCGGCGCGCGCAGGAACCGCGGCCAGAAAACCGGCCAGCAGGCTCATACTCAGGATTGCCCCTGAGACGAACTTCATGCGCCCCCTCCCGCCAAATCGGCGTTGCCGCCGGTGACCTTGGCTCGGCCACTCTTGTCGGCGGAATGCTTGTACCACGAAAAGAGCCACGCCGCGGCCGACATGATCAGGATTCCCGAAATACTGATAACAAAGTGCAACCCGGTTCCACCGGAGAACTCCGCGAGCAGGAAGTGGCCGGCGAAGGCCAGGAATACGCCGAGACAGAATATCTCGAGGGAATGCTGGCCACAGAGGATTAAAGGTCGCAGCCAGGGAGATTTCAGGCCCGGCCAGTCCTTCGGCAGGAAATGCACGGTGAGGGCCGCAAGCGCCAGGAAGTGCACAAACCGCAGCACGTCTAGGTCGGTCTTGCTGATGGGATACATCCACTGCTCGAGCCGTTTGGGCATCAAATGGCCGAACTGCGGAACATACCAGGTCAGCGTGACGAAGAAGGCGAACAAGAGATAGGCGCCGCACGTCCACTGGGTGATGGGCGAGGCGATAATGCGCGACATCCGCTGCGCGCCGCCTTGGGCACACCAGGCGCCGAACACGAACAGCAGTTGCCAGGCGAAGGGATTGAAGAACCAGGCCCCGTCC
The DNA here is from genome assembly GCA_963706265.1 of uncultured Alphaproteobacteria bacterium. Taxonomy (GTDB): domain Bacteria; phylum Pseudomonadota; class Alphaproteobacteria; order Rhizobiales; family Xanthobacteraceae; genus Bradyrhizobium. Next base: position 105,860 of record CAVPLO010000002.1, read on the forward strand.
GGATAGGCCGAGAAGTGAAGATCGAATTGCCAGGTTGCGGCATAAAACAGGACCGACAGCCCCAAGGTCAGATCGGCGCTCCGCCGCATCAGCCAAAGGATGAACGGCAGCCACAGCATCAGCACGATATAAAGCGGCAGCACGTCCATGTTGACGGGACGAAATCTCAGGAGCAGCGCCTGGACGATCGTGATGTCCGGCTGCTTTCAGAAAATCCATGATCCCCATCTCTTCGGTGTAGAGCGGGTTCTCGAAGCTGGTGGCGACGTAGGAGATCTCAGCCAGAAAGATCGTGAACAGGAATACGTGCGCGACGTAGATCTGCCAGACCCGCCGCAGGATGCGGGCAGTCGCCACCACAAAACCGGACTCGCGCATCGCGCGGCCATAGACAAAGGCCGCGGTGTAGCCGGAAATGAAGATGAAGATTTCGGTGGCGTCGGAAAATCCGTAGTTGCGGATGGTGAGCCAGGTCGAGAAGATTCTGCGGCAGATGGTCGATGAAGATCAGCCAAAGCGCGAGCCCGCGGAACAGGTCGAGCCGCAATTCGCGCTCGGTTGCCACAGGGCGCGCGATCGCCGCTGCCGCCGGCTGCGCAAGCAAGCCATCGCCTGCATCAGCCGCAAGCGGCGGTCCGGAAATTTGATCGGCAACCGAGGTCATCTCACAACCGTCAGAAGGAGGCGGCCACGTTCCGCCGGCACGGCGAAACGATAGCACAATCCGGCGGCGCTTAACGCCCAACTGTGGTGAAACGGCGATGGAAAAAGACCGGGTCCGGTGCCCCGGCGCAATTGGTTCTGTTCCGGTGATCGGATAGAATAGCGCGTGATTTCAAAGACACGATCGAGCCTGCATGTACCGCGCCGTTACCCGCCACATCGAAGTGACCGTAGAGCCGAACTTCCTCCCCGAGCGCTCGTCGGTGGAAAAGCAGCAATATTTCTGGTCCTACACCATCGTCATCACTAATTCCGGCCAGGAGACCGTGCAGCTACGCACGCGGCATTGGATCATTACGGATGCCACCGGCCGCAGGCAGGAAGTTCGCGGCGAAGGGGTGGTCGGCGAACAGCCGGTGCTCGCCCCCGGCGAACGCTTCGAATACACCTCCGGCGTTCCACTGCCGACCACCTCCGGGTTCATGACCGGCCGCTACCAGATGGTGAGCGAGAGCGGCGAGAAGTTCGAGATCGACGTGCCGACTTTTTCGCTCGACAGTCCCGAGGCCAAGCGCGTGTTGAACTGAGGCACCTTCGACGGCTAGTCCGTCCCAGGAATCATGCTGTCGTCATCGAGGAGCGAATGCGACGAAGCGATCCAGTCTTCGGCTGTGGATATCGCTGGATTGCTCCGCGGAGCCCGTCATCGGACGCGCATTCGCGCGATCCGTTGGCTCGCAACAATGATGAGAGACGCTACCCCGTCCCTTCCTCCACACCCGCTTCCTGCGGCGTGAACTGGTACACCGAGGAACAGAATTCGCAGGTCACCACCACCTTGCCGTCCTTGACCATCTCGGCGCGGTCCTGCGGGGCGAAGCTCTTGAGCATCGCGGAGACCGCATCACGCGAGCACGAGCACTTCGCCTGCAAGGCGAGCGGGTTGAACACCCGCACGCCGCGTTCGTGAAATAGCCGATAGAGCAGCCGCTCGCCCGACAAATCGGGATCGATCAGTTCGACATCCTCAACCGTCGAGATCAGCGACTGGCCCTCGACCCAGGCGTCGTCTTCGGCAACCAAGTGCGCCGCCGTGCCTTCCGGCGCGTCGCCGGGATCGAGATCGGCCTGCCGCGCGCGCTCCGGCGCCTTGGGCAGGAATTGCAGCAGCATGCCGCCGCCGCGCCAACGGCGCCGCGCGCCGCCCTCGCCGCCCCGCCATTCCTCGCCGACGGCGAGGCGCACGCGGGTCGGGATTTGCTCGGAGCGCAGGAAGTACTCATGCGCGGCGTCCTCCAGGCTGCCGCCATGCAGCGCGACCAGGCCTTGATAGCGGCTCATCTCCGGCCCCTGATCGATGGTCATCGCCAGATGCCCCTTGCCGAGCAGGCTGCCTGAATCCTGGCCCTCCCTGATCTCTTTGGCATCGAAGCGCGCATAGGCGCGCAGGCGATCGGGCGCCTGGAAGTCCACGATGAGAAATGACACCGGACCGTCGGTCTGGGTCTGCAGGATAAAGCGGCCATCGAATTTCAGCGACGAGCCGAGCAGCGTCGTCAGCACGATCGCCTCGCCGAGCAGCTTGGCGACCGGCGGCGGATAGTCGTGCTTGGCGAGGAGATCATCGAGACCGGGGCCGAGCCGGGTCAGCCGTCCGCGCAGATCGAGCGCGGCGACCTCGAAGGGCAGCACGGCGTCGTCCTGCGGCACGTGCGACGGCGCCCGCACCGGCGCCTCCTTGATTTTGATGTCGGGGGAATTGGAACTCATGGCGACTTATCTGGGGTCGGATGGTCAGAAGTGGAAGGGGTTACCCCACCGCCTCGAGGCACCAGGCCAGAATGCCCTTTTGCACGTGCAGGCGATTTTCGGCCTCGTCGAACACCACCGACTGCGGGCCGTCGATGACTTCATCGGTGACCTCGTCGCCGCGATGGGCAGGCAAGCAGTGCATGAACAATGCATCGGGCTTGGCGAGCGACATCAGCCTGGCATTGATCTGATACGGCCTGAGCAGATTATGGCGATGCTCGCCATCCTTGTCGCCCATCGAGAACCAGGTGTCGGTGACCACGCAATCGGCGCCGTGCACCGCGGCCTCCGGATCGTTGCCGAGCACGATCGGCGCCTGCGTCGCCTTGATCCAGTCCCGCATGGTCTTGTTGGGCGCGAGCTCGGGCGGGGTCGCCACGTTCAGGTTGAACCTGAAGCGCTCCGCCGCATGCGCCCATGACGCCAGCACATTGTTGTCGTCGCCGCTCCAGGCCACCGTGCGGCCCTGGATCGACCCGCGATGCTCTTCGAACGTCATCACGTCCGCCATCACCTGGCAGGGATGGGAGCGGCGCGTCAGCCCGTTGATGACGGGAACGGTGGCGTGCGCGGCCAATTCCAGCAGCGCGTCATGGTTGAGGATCCGGATCATGATGGCATCGACATAGCGCGACAGCACGCGCGCGGTGTCGGCGATGGTCTCGCCGCGGCCGAGCTGCATCTCGGCTCCCGTCAGCATGATGGCCTCGCCGCCGAGCTGGCGCATGCCGACATCGAACGACACCCGCGTGCGCGTCGATGGCTTTTCGAAAATCATCGCGAGCGTCTTGCCTTTGAGGGGCTGGTCGGCCTCCTGCCCACCGCTCTTTTGCGCCTTCAGCTTCGCCTTCATGGCGAGGCTGGCCGCGAGCACGTCGCGCAACCCTGTCAGCGGAAGCTCGTTGAGATCAAGGAAATGACGCAGCGCCTTGCTCATGACGCGGGCGCCTTGTTGTCATGGGCCGCTGAGAGGGCGGCACAGGCGCGCTCCAGCGCCTGCACGGACTGCTCGATCTCGGCCTCCGAGACGATCAGCGGCGCCAGGAAACGCACGACATTTTCGCCGGCGCCGACCGTGAGCAGCTTTTGCTCGCGCAGCGCGGTCACAAGATCGGCTGACGGCACCACCGCCTTGACGCCGATCAGAAGCCCCTCGCCGCGCACTTCCGAAAGCACGGCAGGGTAGCGATCAACCGCGGAAGCGAGCTTCTGCTTGAGCAGCAGCGACATTTTCTGCACATGATCGAAGAAGCCGGGCTCAAGCATGACATCGAGCACGGCGTTGGCGGCAGCGATCGCGAGCGGATTGCCGCCGAAGGTCGAGCCGTGCGAGCCCGGCGCCATGCCGGAGGCGGCTTCGGCCGTCGCCAGCACGGCGCCGATCGGGAAGCCGCCACCGAGCGCCTTCGCCAGCGACATCACGTCCGGCTCAACGCCGAGGCGCTTGTAGGCAAAGAGATCGCCGGTGCGGCCCATGCCGGTCTGCACCTCGTCGAAAGCAAGCAGCAGGCCGCGCTCGTCACACAGCGCGCGCAGCGCCGTAGCGAACGCGCGCGGCGTCGAACGCACGCCGCCTTCGCCCTGCACCGGCTCGATCAGGACGCCGGCGGTATGTGGGCCGATCGCCTTCTTCACCGCCTCCAGATCGCCGTGCGGCACCTGATCGAAGCCGTCCATCGGCGGCCCGAACCCTTCGAGATATTTTGCAGCACCCGTGGCCGCCAGCGTCGCCAGGGTGCGGCCATGGAACGCGCCTTCAAACGTGATGATGCGGTAACGCTCGGAATGCCCCTTGGAGAAGTGATAGTGGCGCACCAGCTTGATGACGCCTTCCAGCGCCTCCGCGCCGGAATTGCAGAAGAACACGAGGTCGGCAAAGCTCTGCTCGCACAGCCGCGCGGCAAGCTTCTCGCCATCCGGGCTTTTGAACAGGTTCGACATGTGCCAGAGCTTGGTCGCCTGCTCCTGGAGGGCTTTGACCAGATGCGGGTGCGCATGTCCGAGCGCGTTCACCGCAACGCCGGACGTGAAATCCAGATAACGCTCGCCATTGGTGGCAAACAGCCAGCAGCCCTCGCCATGGGTAAAGCCGAGGTCAACCCTGGCAAATACCGGTAGCAGATGCGACGTCGCGCTGTTGGTCATGACAATCACTGGAAGGTTAGAACCGGCCGTGTTGCGCGCATTGGCGCGATCGCATCGACGACCAATCCCCGGAAACAAAACGTGCCGCCTTTTCGGGCGGCACGTAACGGCTATTCTAGGCGTGCGGCAATGAGTGTCAACGGGTCGTTCCGTAAATCTCCGGTGTCGCCGAAAGCCCGCAATGCAAGCTTAAAGGGTAACGGAACATGTGGACGCATGCGCGTCAACTCTTGCGCGGGAGTCACGCCATATTGTAGTTTCGAAGCTGTCGGATACGACATCTCGTGCGGTAGTTATTGCTCCTCTAAGTCGTCAATGTTCTGCGTAAGCGTTCGAGCGTTTTATTGCGCCCGGCGAAGGCTAAGGGATTCTGCCGGAAGGGATATTTGAGACGATTGGCATCGCAGCGCTGCCCCGATAACAGGCCGGCGCGACGCGAAGGAAAGAGTGCGATGACGGTATTGACCTGGTCTGACGATCGCGTCGAACAATTGAAGAAACTCTGGGAAGCAGGGCTTTCGGCGAGCCAGATCGCCGCCGAACTCGGCAATGTCACGCGCAATGCGGTGATCGGCAAAGTGCACCGGCTGGGCCTTTCCGGCCGCGCCAAGAGCCCTTCTTCAGCCGTGCCCCGTCCGCGCAAGGCACGCCCCGCCCAGCACATGATGCGGGTATCGCGCCCGGTATCGCGCGGCAACACGGCACTGGCGCACGCTTTCGAGGTCGAGCTGGAGCCCGATCCGATCGCCTATGACAATGTGGTGCCGATGAGCCAGCGGCTGTCGCTGCTCGAACTGAACGAGGCGACCTGTCACTGGCCAGTCGGCGATCCATCGAGCCCCGAATTCTTCTTCTGCGGCGGCAAGGCGCTGCCGAGCCTGCCCTATTGCGCACATCACTCGCGGATCGCCTATCAGCCGACCGGCGACCGTCGCCGTCAGGCGCCGAAGACGACGCGGTAACTATTCTTGTCCCGGACGCGGTGCAGCTTCACGCTGCTCCGCAGAGCCGGGACCCACTCGCCACGATTGTTGGGTTGAATGGACCCCCGGATCAGCAGCGCACCGCTCACGCGCTGCGCAGCATGCGGGGAACGTTGGCGGACCGTTATTCGACCTTCGCGAAACGATCGTCGAGCGCGTAGCCGGCGCCACGCACGGTGCGGATCGGATCCTGCTCCCGGCCGGGATTGAGCAATTTGCGCAAACGCCCGATATGCACGTCCACGGTGCGCTCATCGATATAGATGTCGCGACCCCAGACGCTATCGAGCAGTTGCTCGCGGCTGAACACCCGGCCCGGATGTTCCAGGAAGAATTCGAGCAGCCGGTACTCGGTCGGCCCAAGATCCACCGGGCGGCCGGACCGGGCGACGCGGCGCTTCTCGCGGTCGAGCTCGATATCGCCATAGGTGAGCACGGTGGCGAGCCGCTCGGGGCTCGCGCGCCGCAACAGGCCCCGAACCCGCGCCAGCAGTTCAGGCACCGAGAACGGCTTGACGATGTAATCGTCGGCGCCGGTCGCAAGCCCCCTCACCCGCTCGCTTTCCTCGCCGCGCGCGGTCAGCATGATGATCGGAAGCTGCTTGGTTTCCGGCCGCGCGCGCAAGCGCCGGCATAGTTCGATGCCGGACAGGCCCGGCAGCATCCAGTCCAGCACGATCAGGTCGGGAACCCGTTCCTTCAAACGGGTGTCGGCGTCGTCACCGCGCCCGACCGTTTCGACGTCGTACCCCTCGGCGTCGAGGTTGTAGCGCAGCAGCGTCGTCAGCGCTTCCTCGTCTTCAACCACCAGAATGCGTGCGCTCATGTGCGTAGCCTTCTTTCGTCCCTGTTCGGATTATTCGTGTGATGCGTCTACCCCGGAAACGGTGATCAGCTTCCAGGCACGGTTGTAGCAAAGGTCGTCATGTCACCCTTCGGCCGTTTGTCGAGAATCTGCTGGCCTTCGATCATGTAGAAAACGGTCTCGGCGATGTTGGTCGCGTGGTCCCCGATCCGCTCGATGTTCTTGGCGCAGAACATCAGGTGAATGCAGAAGCTGATGTTGCGCGGATCCTCCATCATGTAGGTCAAGAGCTCGCGGAACAGCGAGGTGCAGATGGCGTCGACTTCCTCGTCGCCCTTCCAGACCGTCATCGCTGCCGGCAGGTCGTGTGCCGCATAGGCGTCGAGCACCGACTTCACCTGCGATTGCACGAGATCGGTCATGTGCTCGAGCCCGCGGATCAGCTTCAGCGGCTGGAAATCGCTCTCCAGCGCCGCGACCCGCTTGCCCATGTTCTTGGCGAGGTCGCCGATCCGTTCGAGATCGGTCGCAACCCGCATCGCGCCGACGATCTCGCGCAAATCCACCGCCATCGGTTGGCGCCGCGCAATGGTCAGCACCGCGCGCTCCTCGATCACGCGCTGCAGATTGTCGATCTCGAGATCGGTCTCGACCACCCGCCGGCCGAGCGCGACGTCGCGGCGGATCAGCGCATCGACGGCATCCACGATCATGCGTTCGGCAAGGCCGCCCATTTCGGCCACCAGGCGGGTCAATTCCTGCAGATCGCTGTCGAACGCCTTGGCGGTATGTTCTGAGACCATCTTATTCTCCTTGGATCGTGTTCCGGTTCGAGGCGAACCGAAACCTGATCTCATTCCCTATGTGAGCACGATCGTTTCGAAAGCCAACTGCTAGCCGAAACGGCCGGTGATGTAGTCCTGGGTCCGCCGGTCGTTCGGCGACGTAAAAATCTTGTTGGTCTCGTCGAACTCGATCAGTTCGCCCAGGTACATGAACGCGGTCTTGTCGGAGACGCGGGCGGCCTGCTGCATGTTATGGGTGACGATGGCAATGGTGTAATTTTCCGCCAGTTCCTGGATCAACTCCTCGATCTTGGCGGTCGAGATCGGGTCAAGCGCCGAGCACGGCTCGTCGAACAGGATCACCTCGGGACGCACCGCCACGGTGCGGGCGATGCAGAGCCGCTGCTGCTGGCCACCGGACAGGCTTAAGCCCGATGCATTGAGCTTGTCCTTGACCTCATTCCACAGCGCGCCGCCGCGCAGCGCCTTCTCGACGCGGTCGTCCATCTCCGAACGGGAAATCTTCTCGTACAGGCGAATGCCGAAGGCGATATTCTCGTAAATCGTCATCGGGAACGGCGTCGGTTTCTGGAACACCATGCCGACGCGAGCCCGCAGCAGGTTGAGATCAAGCTTGGGATCGAGAATGTTGGTCTGGTCGAGCATCAATTGGCCGGTGGCGCGCTGGCCCGGATAAAGATCGTACATCCGGTTGAAAATCCGCAGCAACGTGGACTTGCCGCAGCCCGACGGACCGATGAAAGCGGTGACGCGGTTGGTGCCGAGCGTGATGTTGATGTTCTTCAGCGCCTGGTTCTCGCCATAGTAGAAATTCAGCCCGCGCGCGGTGACCTTGGCCGGCGGCTCCGCATGACCGGATGCGTGACCGGCCACCGTCGGCGCCGGGGTCGCGGGAACGCTGGCGGAAGCGGAAACGTCGGTCATTTTGCAGTCCTCTCGGCGCCAAGAATGCGCGCGCCAATGTTGAGAGCGAGCACGGCGAGCGTGATGATCAAAGCCCCGCTCCAGGCCAGTTGCTTCCAGTAGGCGTAGGGACTCTGGACGAAATTGTTGATGGTCACCGGCAGGTTCGCCATCGTCTTGGTCAGGTCGAGGCTGAAGAACTGGTTGGAAAGCGCGGTAAACAACAGCGGCGCGGTCTCGCCGGCGACGCGGGCGGTCGCCAGCAGCACGCCGGTGATCAGGCCGGAGCGGGCCGCGCGGTAGGCGATGCGCTTGATCACCAGCGAGCGCGGCAGTCCCAGCGCCGAGGCCGCCTCGCGCAGCGGATTGGGGACCAGCAGCAGCATGTCCTCGGTGGTGCGCAGCACGACCGGGATCACGATCACCGCGAGCGCCAGCGAACCAGCCAAAGCCGAGAAGCTTCGCATTGGCACCACGATGGCGCCATAGATGAACAGGCCGATGATGATAGACGGCGCGCTGAGCAGAATATCGTTGATGAAGCGGATCACCGAAGTGAGGCGGTCGTTCCTGCCGTATTCGGCGAGATAGGTTCCGGCAAACAGGCCGAGCGGGGCGCCAAGGCCGACGCCGATCGCGGTCATGATGATCGAGCCCGTGATCGCGTTCAAAAGGCCGCCTTCGTTGGCGCCGGGCGGCGGCGTGTTCTGGGTGAAGAGTTCGAGATTGATGCCTTTGAGGCCGTTGAAAAACAGCGTGAACAGGATCAGCGCCAGCCAGGTGACGCCGAACAACGCCGCGCCAAAGCACAGCGTGCGGACGATGATGTCGCGGCGGCGGCGCTTGGCGTAGATCGGATTCATGCTACTTGCCCGCCTTCTTTTCCAGCCGCATCAACATCAGCCGTGCTGCCGACAGCACCAGGAAAGTCAGCACGAACAATAGCAGGCCGAGCAGCATCAGCGCGGACTGATGCAAGCCGTCGCTTTCGGCGAATTCGGATGCGATCGCCGCCGATATCGTGGTGCCCGGCGCAAAGATCGAGGACGAGATGCGGAAGGAATTTCCGATGATAAAGGTGACCGCCATGGTTTCGCCGAGCGCGCGGCCGAGCGCCAGCATGACGCCGCCGATGACGCCGACGCGGGTATAGGGGATCACCACGTTGCGAACCACTTCCCATGTCGTGCAGCCGACGCCGTAGGCGGCCTCCTTCAACACCGGCGGCACGGTCTTGAAGACGTCAACCGAGATCGCGGTGATGAACGGCAGCACCATGATCGCGAGAATAAGCGCCGCGTTGAACATGCTCAGGTAGGACGGCGGCCCCCCAAAGATAGAATCCAGCACCGGGATGCCGTCGAACAGGCTGATCATGAACGGCTGGAACGTATAGGCCAAAAACGGGCCGAGAACGAAAAATCCCCACATGCCGTAGATGATGGAGGGAATGCCGGCGAGCAGTTCGATGGCAATGCCGATCGGCCGGCGCAACCATTGCGGACAAAGCTCGGTAAGAAAAATCGCGATGCCGAGACCGACCGGAATCGCAATCAGCATTGCGATGAAAGAGGTGACCAGCGTGCCGTACATCGGGCCCAGCGCGCCTAGCACCGGCGGATCGGCCGACGGCGCCCAGCGCTGGGTCCACAGAAACGCGAAGCCATATTCCTTCATCGCCGGCCAGGCGCCCACGATCAGCGACAGAATGATGCCGCCAAGAATGAGCAGGACCGAGATCGCGCAGGTGCGGGTGATCCAGTAGAAAGTGACGTCGCCGAGCTTGAAAGCGCTCAGCGCCTTGGCGCGATCGTAGGGTCCTGCGACTTCCATTGCATCGCTCTGAACCGCCATCTCTGCCACGCCAATTTCCTCTGTCTGGTTCAAAGTTTCGTCCATCGCCTGCCCTGGACGCCGGGTTGCCGGCAGGTCTCGCTGACGATCGTCCGGCGTCATTCCGGGATGGTGCTTTTTCGGACCAGACCCGGACTCCCCTTGTAGATTCCAGGCTCGTTCTATGTACTCGCGCCCCGAAAAGACGGGGCGCGAGATCTTTAAGACCTTCCGGCTCAGCTCTTGATGTCGGCCGACCAGGTCTTCTGGATCAGCTTGACGACGCTGTCCGGCATCGGAATGTAATCGAGCTCCTCGGCCATCTTGGCGCCGCTGGCGAAAGCCCATTTGAAGAACTTGATGGCTTCCGCGGAAGCCGCCTTGTCGGTCGGCTCCTTCTGCATGAGGATAAAGGTCGAAGCCGTGATCGGCCACGACTGTTCACCCGGCTGGTCGGTGAGGATCACGTAATAGCCGGGCGCTTTCGCCCAATCGGCGTTCGAGGCCGCCGACTGGAACGCGGCCACCGTCGGCTGCACGGTCTTGCCGGCCTTGTTGACCAGTGCCGTATAGGTCAGCTTGTTCTGCTTGGCGTAGGCATACTCGACATAGCCGATCGAATTCCTGGTCTGGCCGATATTGCCGGAGACGCCTTCGTTGCCCTTGGCGCCGACGCCCGTCGGCCATTCGACCGCGGTGCCCGAACCGACCTTGGTCTTCCACTCCGGGCTCACCTTGGAAAGATAGTCGGTGAAATTGAACGTCGTGCCCGAACCGTCGGAGCGGCGAACCACGGTGATGGCCTCGCTCGGCAGCTTCACATTTGGATTGAGCTTCTTGATCGCCGGATCATCCCATTTGGTGATCTTGCCGAGATAGATGTCGGCCAGCGTCGCGCCGTCAAATACCAGTTCGCCCGGCTTAACGCCTTCCAGATTCACCACCGGAACAATGGCTCCCATGACCATCGGCCATTGAACCAAACCGTCCTTCTCAAGCTGCTCGACCTTCAGCGGCATATCGGTGGCGCCGAACGTCACGGTCTTGGCCTGGATCTGCTTGATGCCGCCACCGGAGCCGATCGACTGGTAGTTCAGGCCGTTGCCGGTCTCTTTCTTGTAGGCGTCAGCCCACTTTGAATAGATCGGGAACGGGAACGTGGCACCCGCTCCGGTGATGTCCGCGGCAAACGCCGATGTCGATGCGGCGACCAGGCCGACAGCGACGATCGTTTTCATGAAATTCATTGCTGGTCTCCATCTCGTAAGCCAAGCGCTCACGCGGGTCCGTTTAGGAGCCGTCAATGCTGCTTTTACGAAGGTTTGATGACAGCTGGATGACGCCACCAAGCGTTTGAAATTGCTTGGTTTCAGGATGAGATCGGCGGTTTGGCCTGGGGAAAACAGGCGGTAAAGGTAGCGCCGCTTTTCAGGACGCTTTCGATCAAAAGCCGGCCGCGATGGCGGTTCACAATATGTTTGACCAACGATAGCCCAAGGCCGGTTCCACCTTGCGCGCGGCTGTCGCCGACATCCACCCGGTAAAACCGTTCGGTCAGCCGCGGGAGATGTTCCGGGGCAATGCCCGGACCGAAATCGCGCACCAGAACCCGCAGCTCCGGCTGGCCTTCGCTGGATACGGCCGTGGCAAGCGAAACGATCACCTTGCCGCCCGAGGCGCCATATTTCAGCGCGTTCTCGACCAGGTTCTCAAACAGCCGCAGCAGCTCCTCGCGATCGCCGGCGATCCAGGCCGGCATCTCCGGCAGATCGACCTCGACCTCGACCTGGCGTTCGCGCGCCAGCGGCTCCAGCCCGTCGACCACCTGGCTGATAATCGGCACGATATCCACCAGCGTATCCGGGCGGACATGGGCCGACAGTTCGACCCGCGACAGCGACAACAGGTCGTCGATGAGCCGCGCCATCCGCGTCGCCTGGGTATGCATGATGCCGAGAAAGCGCTCGCGGGCCTTCGGATCGTCGCGGGCCGGCCCCTGCAGCGTATCGATAAAGCCCGACAGCGCCGCCAACGGCGTGCGCAGTTCGTGGCTGGCATTGGCCACGAAGTCGGCGCGCATCTCCTCGACCCGGCGCAGCGGCGTCTGGTCATGGAAGGTCATCAGCATGCATTTGTCGGTGCTGCCGAACAAAGTCGGCACCGGCACCGGTATGATGACAAGCTCCATCCAGCGATCGACCGGAACGTGATCGAGATAGGTGGCGCGCCGAGGTTCGGTGGTTGCGATGGCTTCGCGAAGCGCGGTGATGATTTCGGGCGAGCGGAGCGCGAACTGGGCAAGCTCGTTCTTGCGCAGCGCCGGCGCAAGCTGGGCCGCGGCCGCATTGAGGTGAATGACGCGGCCGGCGCGGTCGAGCAGCACGGCGGGATCCGGCATGCCGGCAACGACGGCGGCAACCGCCGCGGATTCCACCGGATTGGTGCCACGGACGTCTTCGCGCGAAGCCGCGGTGTCATGCAGGCGCCAGGGCACCAGCGCCGCCGCGGCAATACAGACGAAAATCACGGCCGCACGCACCGCGGACAATTCGCCGAGCACGACCACCACGGCCAGCGCCAACGCCGCAGCCAGCAGGATGATCGCCGAATGCCTCAGGCGGTCCGGCCACGGCGAGAAAAAGAAGGAGGGAGTATCGTCTATTGCCATCCGGCTAAAGCTCCGACTCCAAAATTCGTAACCTCATCCCTACGGGCGGTCACGTCAGGCGCCGGGTTCCTTGCGCTCCCGCACGTACACAGCTTCGTGGTGCGGCTCTCCGGCGATCGCAGATGCCGCCTGCCGCAACCGTTTCGACCGGGCTCCGACGATAACCTCCCGAAACGTCAATATGATTACAGATATGACGAACGGCGCAATATAATAGAGCAGGCGGAACAACAGCATTCCGGCGAGCAGGTCTTCCTTGTCCATCTGCCACAGGCCGACCAGCATGGCTGCGTCGAAGACCCCGAGCCCCCCAGGGGAGTGGCTGGCAAAGCCGAGCAGCGTCGCCGAGACGAAAATGACCGCGACCACGACGAAGCCGAGATTGGGCTCGTCCGGCACCAGCGTGTACATCGCGAGCGCACAGAAGCCGAGATCGACGATGCCGATCACGATCTGCAACAGCGTCAGCGGGCCGCCCGGCAGCACGACCGTCCATGGCCCACGTCCGACATTGCGGGGCTGCACCCAGACCCAGATCACGTATCCCACGAGGCCGGCAATGATGCCGATGGCAATGATCCGATTGAGCCAGGACGGCAATTGATCGACCGCGGAGGCGGCCTCCGGATGCCACGCGACCCCGATCCCAAGCACCGCGGCGTTGCCGAGCCAGAACGTCAAGCCGGCGATAAAACAGATCTTGGCGACATCGATCGCATTGAGGCCCGAGGCCGAATAGATGCGGTAGCGTACCGCGCCGCCGGTGAAGACGCTGGCCCCGACATTGTGCCCGATGGAATAGCTGGTGAAGGCGGCAAGCGCGTTGACGCGGTAAGGGATCTCGTTTCGGCCAATCGCGCGCGTCGCGAACAGGTCGTAGAACGTGAGCGTGAAATAGCCGGCCGCGACGAACAACGCCGCCATCGCGATCGATCGGGGCTCGGTGCCCTTGATTGCCTCGATGACCTCGAAAGCATCGATGTCACGGAGCATGTGAAAAAGCACGTAGCACGCGATACCGATGACGGTGATGCTGACCGCGACGCCCAGCTTATGCAGGATCTGTCGATGGCGCAGAAACGATATCGTCCTGCGTATTGGTTCCAGCATCTAGACCTCGAAAAGGCTGTTGTACGGACAATACCGCCAACCGCGCCGTGCCCGGCGATCCCGTTCTAACATTCGCATCTGTTCTTGCGCACGCTTTTGGAGCCAATGTGATGCCCGCTCCAATGCGTCCTCCCGCTCCATCTGGTAGCTTGTTTTGAGCCGTAGTGGAATTCGCTTCATCCGGAAAGGCCCGCCCCTTCAGCACTTAGGAGAACCCTGCGAAGACCCTTAATAAAGCGGGGTTGACGTTCGTATTGGGCCTGCTGCGGTTGTAGCCGCCGAGCATCCGGTAGTGGTCCGCAAGCGCGCAGCATCCATCGGCCATGTGAAGTCGCCTTCAACTTGCACCCGCAGGGCCGGGCAACAGCCGGTCGCGCAAGCACGATCCGATTGCGCACCCGATCAGATAGAGCCCAAGCATCAAAAGACCAAGGTCCAGCCAGTAGCCGGGCCGGCCAGGAACCACGCGCGCGAGCGCCGCGGCGAGCAACGCTGCCACCAGCGCGGCGAGCCAGCGCGCCAGATTCTTCGATACGCCATGACCGCGATGCACCACCGCGATCCAGCCCATCGCGAAACCAAGCAGCAGCGCGGCGAGAAGCCAGCCCCAGTGAAATGTCGCCAGAAAAATCATGGCTGCTCCTTCACGAAGAATTCGATGCGGCGATTTTTCGCCTTGCCTTCGTCGGTGCCGTTGGCGGCCACCGGTTGGGTGCTGCCATAACCGATCGCGGTAAACCTGGTCGCGGGAAGACCTGCCTTCACCAGATAATCCACCACGGCCTGGGCGCGCTTTTCCGACAGCGCCTGGTTGGTGGCGGTGTCGCCATCGGCATCGGTATGGCCGGCGACCTCGATATTGGTGTTCGGGCAACGCAGTGCGATTTCGATCAGATGATCGAGCAGGCCCGCCGAATCCGGGTCGATATTGGAGCGCCCGGATTCAAAGCGGATCGTTCCCTTGCTGAGCACTTCTGAAAACAGCTGCTGGCACACGGTCGCATCGACGGGCGCTGCCGCCGGTTTGACCGAAATATCCGCCTTGACCTGCCAGCCTTGCGGAAAATCCTTGAGCAAGTTGCCGCGAAGCTGACCGGGCGCTGCCTCGTAGAGCGCATCGCCCGACAGCTTGACCTCGCGATCGGAGACCACGAGCGTCCCGGTCGACAACCGCGACAGCGCGCCCAGCGCCGGCACCACGGCGCCAGCGAAGCCGGACGGAGCCCCGAGGCTTTCCTTGAGGTTGTTCACGACCTTTTCGTTGAAGAATTTGCGGCCCGCCGCCGCCACGATCGCAGCACGCACATTGTTGTCGGGCACGTAACCCGTCAGCGTCAGCGTCTGCGCCACCGGATCCTTGTTGGCCTGGAAAATATAGGGCGGAGCCTTGATCTCGTTCGATGCGACCGAAAACCCCTCAGGCAGGTTCTTCAGCGAAGCCGCAATCGACTCCCGGCCGCCGAGGTCGCGCGCCATGCCGGACAGGCTGACCTTGGTATCTGAAATGGTGATTTTGCCGTCTTTCAGTTTGGCGACCTCACCAAGCAGCAAGCGCGCGGCATCGTCGAAGCGCGGCGGCGCGCCGCGCGACAGGTTGGTCTGATCGACCACCTCGACGCCGCCGAGATCGGCGCGGGCGGCTTCCAGCAATTTGCCCTTGGTCGCGGGCAACGGAGAGCTGCCGGTCAAGGTGACCCTGACGACGTCGCGCTCGGCCGACCAGACGAACGGCTTGGCCTCGGGAACGAGGCGGGTTTCGTCGTTGACGAGGCGCACGCCCGGCACGACTTCGATGGCGGCGATGGCGCTACGGCGTCCCTGTTCGGAAAAGGCGTCGGCGGCGAGCGTGACGTCGCGGCCGCTCACGACGATCTGGCTCTTGTCGAGCAGAATATCCTTCAGCGCAGCCGTCGAACGGCCGGCGAGTTCGGTTTCGAGGGGCGAGGTGCTGGTCCAGGCGGCCAAAGCCCAAAGAACGGCCAGCGGAATCGTGCCTGGCCACCATTTGCTGCTCCACCTGACTGGTGCCCACTTTCCGAAGTTCGTGCTGTCTCTCATCGTCCACCTTTTACGAACTTCGGAAAGTCATGGGCACTAGCAAACTGATGATTCTAGTGCCGCTTTTCTATTTGACGTTCCTGGGTCGAATTCGCCGCGCGTGGTGCAGGAACGTCAAATAGGCGGCACTAGTCCGCGCATCCGATTTCCCACGAGGCGAGACGCCGCGTCTTTTCCGAAATTCGCAACGAATTCTGCAAACTGCCCCCGTCGGCGAATTTCGGTAAACAGGGGGACCCAGGTGGTCCGATTCTGACGTTCGCATCCCTTTTCAGCGGCCACTTTTGCGAACGTCAGAATCATAGGACCACTGGCAAACATAAGATCTGGTGTGGTTTTGGATTTGACATTCGCTTGGAGGATTCGCCGCGAGACTGAATCGAATGTCAAATCCACCACACCAGTAACACTCTGATCTGCTATCGCTTTTCGGCTTGACGCAATTCCTCTTTTAGATCTCCCGAGGCTGCGCCGGAACCGCAAGGCACAGGCACCGGAAAGAGAGAGAAAACAAACCCTTGCGGGGCTGTCAAACCCGAAATGACAGGGAAATGGTCCAGCGGCCGGCAGGCACGGCCAACCTTTTCTTCGAGGGTCGGCCGCCACCGCGCCGGACTTAACATTCGCTTCAGATTAACCGCGAGTTCTCATAGCGAATGCCAAATCCGAAGCCGTAATCTATATCTGCTAGTGTCTCTTTGGTTCTGACATTCGCAAACGAACCCGCCGCGATAAAATGCGAATGTCAGAACCGGTACGCTAGCTTGAAATGCCTCTTCCAACCGGCAATCCAGCCCTGATGAAGCAGCTCCGCAGCAACGTCATCCGCGCCGGCCTGGAAGCGCTTTATCTCACCGGTGCGCACCGCCTGTTTCGCCCGATTTTCGCCGGCGTCGGCAGCATTTTCATGCTTCATCATGTGCGTCCGGCACGCGACGCCGCATTTCAGCCCAACAGCCACCTCGAAATCACGCCGCAATTCCTGCGCGCCACGCTTGCCCATCTGCGCTCGCGCGGCATCGACATCGTTACCATGGATGAATTTCATCGCCGGCTGACAGAGCGCGACTTCTCGCGGCGTGTTGCCTGCTTTACCTTTGACGATGGCTATCGTGACAACCGGGATTTCGCGCTTCCGCTCATGCGGGAATTTGACGCACCGTTTACGGTGTTTGTGACCAGCGATTTTGCGCACGGCACCGGAAACCTGTGGTGGGTCGCGCTGGAGAGGACGATTGCCAAGGCCTCCCATATCGAGGCCAGGATCGATGGCGTTGCCACCCGCATCGATACATCAACGCTGGCAGCCAAGCGCGCAGCCTTCGAGCGGCTGCACGACTGGCTGCGCGCCTTGCCCGGCCGCGACGATCTGGCCCGCGAGATCGGCGCGCTCTCGGCCCATCAAGGCGTCGATCAGGCCGCGATCTGTCGCGAACTCTGCATGTCGTGGGACGAGTTGAAGCCATTTGCCGGCGAGCCGCTTGTCGGCATCGGCGCGCATACGGTGACCCACTGCAACCTTGCCAGGCAGTCCGACGAGATCGCGAGCCAGGAAATCGCAACGAGCCGGGCAAGCATCGAAAGCGCCTTGCAACGGACCGTCCTTCACTTCGCCTATCCCTACGGCGACAGGCTCGCAGCCGGGCAGCGCGAATTCGCGCTCGTCAAGTCCGCCGGCTTCAAGACGGCGGTAACGACGCGGCCGGGCATGATCTTTCCCGAAAGCGCGGATTATCCAACCGCCCTGCCGCGGATCTCGCTCAACGGCAACTATCAGAACGAGCGTATCCTTCCCGTCCTCACCTCGGGCGTAGCCACCGCGATGTGGAACGGCTTTCGTCGGGTTGACGCGACGTAGCGAACCTGACGCTTACTCGCCTCATCCTGAGCGCGGAAAAAGCCGCTATTCCTTGACTAACCCTAATCGCAGCGGCCAGAACCCTTGGTCAAAAGCCAAGGGAGGGTGCGCATGTTCAAGGACCTGTTTTCGCTTCGCGGCCGTGTCGCATTGGTGACCGGCGGATCGCGCGGCATCGGCAAGATGATCGCCGCGGGCTTTCTCAATCAGGGCGCGGCCAAGGTCTACATCACCGCGCGTAAAGCCGCCGCTTGCGAGGCCACCGCCAACGAGTTGAGCTCAACCTACGATGGCGAATGCATCGCGCTTCCGATCGATATTTCGACCACCGCAGGCATCGAGATGCTGGCCGGCGAGATCGGCAAGCGCGAAGGCAAGCTCGATATTCTCGTCAACAATGCCGGTGCAGCCTGGGGCGCGGATTTCGACGAATTTCCGGAAGTTGGCTGGGACAAGGTGATCAACCTCAACCTCAAGACGCCGTTTTTTCTCACCAAGGCGCTCGCTGGATCGCTGCGCGCGGCCGCAAGCCGCGAGAGGCCGGCGAAGGTGATCAACATCGCTTCCATCGACGGGATTTTCGTCAATCCGCTGGAGACCTATTCCTATGCCGCCAGTAAATCCGGCCTCATCCACCTGACGCGCCGGTTGGCCGTCAAACTGATCCCCGACCATATCGTGGTATCGGCGATCGCGCCGGGTCCCTTCAAGTCCGACATGAACAAGGCCGCGCGCGACAATGCGGACGAGGTGGCCGCGCGCGTGCCCTCGGGGCGCATCGGCACCGACGAGGACATGGCGGGAGCCGCGATCTATCTCGCCTCGCGCGCCGGCGACTACGTGGTCGGCGCCACCATCGCGGTCGATGGCGGCATCGTCTACGCCAATCCCGGCATCAAGGGGGACGGATGGGATTCGTGAACCGCGGCTACCTTGGCGCAATCACGCGCTGACCTGCGCCGTCGCATCCATCCACATAATCTCCCAAACGTTGCCGTCCGGATCCTCGATGCTGCGGCCATACATGAAGCCGTGGTCTTGCATCGGGTTGGGATCGGCGCGGCCGCCGGCGGCCATGGCGTTGGCGAGCGTTGCGTCGACCAATTCCCGGCGATCAACGGTGAGCGCGAGCAGGGCCTGGCTTGCCCGCCGTGCATCCCCGATCGGCCGTTTGGTGAATTGGCTGTAGTGGCCGTGGGTCAACAACATCACGCCGATCGCATCCGAAAACATGATTGAGCTTGAATTTTCGCCCGAGAATTGCGGATTCAACGTGCCTCCCAGTGCGAGATAAAAAGCGGTCGAAGCCGCGAGGTTTTGAACAGGCAAGTTCACGAAAATCATTTTGGGCATCGCTTCCTCCTTCCCAACGGTGACATTTGCAGCTACATTTCTCTTCGAAATGTTACAATCGATAATGTATCTTAGTACGAAGATACTTAATGTCAAGTGAGAAAAGTATGGATCGCGCTGACGTCGCCATCGGACAATGGGCTCGCGAACGCCCCGATGTTCCCACGCTGCCGATGTTCATTTTCTGGCGGCTGCTGGACGCCGCCGAAAGCGTGATGCGCGATCACATGAATCCGCTGTTCGCGGAAGCCGGATTGCAGCCGGGCGAATTTGACGTGCTCGCTACGTTGCGGCGCTCCGGCAAGCCTTACATGCTTTCGCCGACTGCGCTCTACGAGACGTTGATGATCTCATCGGGTGGCATGACCAATCGCCTTGACCGCCTCGAGCGTGCCGGACTGGTCGAGCGCCGTCCCGATCCCAACGATCGACGCGGCAAGCTGATCGCACTCACCGACCCCGGCAAGCGCGTGATCGATGAGGCGATTGGTCGCCATGTCGCCAACGAACAGCGACTGCTGTCGGTCTTGACGACGGCCGAGCAGGAAAAACTCAACGCACTGCTCAAGAAACTGATCAGTGGGCTCTGAGCCGGTCGAAGGCGCCATCGTTTGCTCGCTCCGGCATCAAGGGCGACGGCTGGGATTAGCTGAGGCAAGCGAATGGTGAGTAGCGAATGGCGAATAGCCGTTCTTATTCTATTCGCTACTCGCCATTCCCCATTCACGGCCTACGTCACGTCTCGATCTTCACATACTCGAAATCGCCCGGCTTGTTGTTGATGCCGACCTTGGGCGGCGAGATCCAGGAGGCGAATTCGCCGACGACCGTGACCGGCGTCATCAGGGAAGCGATGAAATCGCCGTCTTCCGTCGACGGAAGCCACGCGCCCTTTTTCGCATTCCATGCCGCATCGTCGATCAGCACGCCGTCGGGCGTCGCGTGAATATCCCTGAACTCGCCGATGGCGCGGTGGAAGGCGACGTTGGGCAGCGTCAGCGTTGAAGTCGTAGCCGGCGGTCGAAATCACCTTGTTCCAGCGCAGCAGCCCCTTGACGCAATCCTGCGTGTAGTCGTCGCGCAGCCGCATGTTGAGCGCGGTCAGCGCCGGCTCGTCGACGCGCGCGATCTTGCCGTCAACGAGTTTCAGCACCGGATAAGTATCATCGCGCAGGCGATGATCGTCCTTGATCTGGGTCTCGTGGAAACGGCCCTTGACGCCGGCGTTGAAGGCATTCGCCGCATTGGTCGAAACTTCCGATCCAAAAAGATCAAGCGACAGCGAGTAATGCAGGTTCAGCTTCTTCTGGATGGTGGGCAAGTCGATCACGCCCAGCGCGCGGACCCTGGCAATGTCGTTGGGATCGGAAATGCCGGCCTCTTTCATCGCCTCGCAGGTCCGCTGCACCACGCGGGTGATGCCGGTCTCGCCAACGAACATGTGATGGGCTTCTTCCGTCAACATGAAGCGGCAGGTGCGCGATAGCGGATCGAAGCCGGATTGCGCCAGCGAGTGCAATTGCATCTTGCCGTCGCGATCGGTGAAATAGGTGAACATGAAGAACGACAGCCAGTCCGGCGTCGCCTCGTTGAAGGCACCCAGCATGCGCGGTGAATCCGCGTCACCGGAGCGGCGGCGCAACAATTCGTCGGCTTCCTCGCGGCCGTCGCGGCCGAAATACTTCTGCAACAGGTAAACCATCGCCCAGAGGTGGCGGCCTTCCTCGACATTGACCTGGAACAGGTTGCGCAGGTCATAAAGCGAGGGCGCGGTCTTGCCGAGATGGCGCTGCTGCTCGACCGAAGCCGGCTCCGTGTCGCCCTGGATCACGATCAGCCGCCGCAGCATCGCGCGGTATTCGCCGGGCACTTCCTGCCAGGCGGGTTCGCCAAAATGCTCACCGAAGGGAATGACGCGGTTCTCTTCCTGTGGCGCCAGCAGAATGCCCCAACGATAGTCCGGCATCTTGACGTAATCGAACTTGGCCCAGCCGCGGGGATCGACGGAATAGGCCGTGCGCAGATACACCAGCGATTGCTGAAAGCCTTCCGGCCCCATGTCGCCCCACCAGTTCATGTAGCCGGGGTGCCAGCCTTCCAGCGCCTTGAGCACCTGCCGGTCCTCGCTCAGATTCACATTGTTGGGAATCTTTGTGCTGTAGTCGACATTCATAATATTCATCGCCGTGCTCCGTATCTGGCGAGTAGCGAATAGGGAGTAGCGAATAGAACCATTCGCTATTCGCTACTCACCATTCGCTCGCCTAAACCCGTGTCGTATCGAACTGCGCCTTTTGGCCAGTGCCGTAGCGGCGTAGCGCGCCCTCCTCGCCGACCGCATTGGGCCGCTGGAAGATCCAGTTCTGCCAGGCGGTGAGGCGCGAAAAGATTTTGGATTCCATGGTCTCCGGACCGACGAAGCGCAGATTCGCTTCCATTCCGGTGAGGCCATCGGGCGAGAAGCTGGCGCGCTCCTCGAGAAAAACCCTGACCTCGTCGTCCCAGTCGATGTCGTCGAGCGCAAAGGTCACGAGCCCAAGCGCCTCGGCCGCCTCGGCATCGAGCGCTTCGCCAATACGTTCCCGCGCGCGCTCCAGATCGGAAGGGTCGGCCTGGAAGCGCGATTCAAGCCGCGTCAATCCATGGCTCATCGGATAGGCGCCGAAATTCAATTCGGAAAGCTTGATCGACGGCGGCGGGCGGTTGTCGCCCTGGCGCGAGCCGATCAGCATATAGGAGCGGTCGGCCGCCAGCACGAGTTCGGCGAGCGTGCCGACGAAGCAGGAGCCGGGCTCGACGAGGGCGACCAGCGTGCGCGAGGTCACATCGATGCGCTTGAGCACCCGCTTCCAGTATTGCCTGATCTCGTTGACCAGCCAGTGCGCCTTGTGGCGTTCCAGAAAATCATCGTAAGCGAGCACGTGGGCCGCGTCGCCATGCGACTTGAAGACCAGCATCGCGATCTGAAGCTCATTGATGCGCAAATGCAGGATCGCATCGTCAAGCTCGCGCGCGACCTGCAGCGGCCAGAAGGCCGCGCCTTGCGCGATCAGGCCGTCAACGTCCGCAGGCGGCGGCGGCTCGGGCGCCGCAATCGAAATGGAGGCGATGCGCGCGGTGCGGTCGATCTCGACGCTGACCGTGCCATAACGGATGGCGCTATCGCCGATGGTGCGCGAGAGCGGCTTCAACGCAATGCCTTTGCCGCTGCCGTTGCGCTTCGAGCTGGCGGCAAATTCCTTGGCCCGCTCGGCGACCTTGGCCTCTAACTTGCTGTTCGGCACGATCTCATCGACCAGACGCCAGGCCACCGCCCGCTTGCCCTTGATGCCTTCCTCGATGGTGCAGAAATAATCGGCATGGTCGCGGCGCACCTTGCGCTTGTCGACCACGCGCGTCAGGCCGCCGGTGCCCGGCAACACCGCGAGCAGCGGCACCTCCGGCAATGCGACGGCGGCAGCGCCGTCATCGGCGAGCATGATGTGATCGGTCGCGAGCGCCAGTTCATAGCCGCCACCGGCCGCGGTGCCGTTGACCACGGTGATGAAGCGTTGCCCGGAATTTTCCGATGAATCTTCGAGACCGTTGCGGGTCTCGTTGGTGAACTTGCAGAAATTCACCTTGTGGGCATGGGTCGAGCCGGCCAGCATGCGGATATTGGCGCCGGCGCAAAACACCCGATTTTTGCCGGAGCGCAGGACCACCACCTTGACGTTCGGGTGCTCGAAGCGCAGCCGCTGCACGGCGTCGGCCAACTCGATGTCGACGCCGAGATCGTAGGAATTGAGCTTGAGCTGATAGCCTTCGAACAGCCCGCCATTCTCGTCGACGTCCATCGTCAGCGTCGCGATATCGCCGTCGACAGCAAGCTTCCAGTGCCGGTAGCGCGACGGATCGGTCTGAAAATCGATAAAGGTCGCGCCTCCAGCGAGCACGCGCTCGTCACCGGCCATGAGCTTATCCCTGAATGCGGTTCTTGTTACCGATATGCACAATAATGCATGTTATGGCCCAAGTCTAGCCGAAAATCTGCATTTTTATTCATATTCAGGTGATCGCGCCGAGGGCGATCCAGTCGGCCTTGGACAGGGTCGGCTGGGCCAGCCTCGCCTTCAATAGCTTCGCGAGGCTGGCTTTCGGAAAGCGGTCGGCAAAGCCGTCTCCGCCGCCGCCGAGCGGCGCGACAACAGATCGTCGATCTCGGCCAACGCCTCGCCCCACAACCGCGCCGCCGCATTGGGCTTTCGCATTCGCAGTTTCAGATTGGCGGTGGCGATCTGGATACAGGCGCGCAGCAGGATGCGCTCCCGTCCGCCTTGCGGCGCGGCGGCCCAGACGGCTTCCAGCACCTGCTGGGATTCCCAGAAGTAGCCGGCGTCATTGAGCGCCATGCCATAGCGCAGCGCCGGATGGCGGGTCGGCACGAAACCAAAGAATTGCGCCGGCACCAGCGCCTTGGCCTGGCCGAGCGTCTCGTAATCAGGTTCGGAATCGGCCGTTTCGCCGGGCACGTAGGCCCAGCCCGGCAGCGGCAAACAAGCCGCGGTTGACGACGCAATATTCATTTGACCAAAGCCACGACTTAAAATTTACCCGGCGAGCGGTTCTGCGAACGTTGGGGCCACAGGGCCGCTAGCCTTCATGCACAATCAAAATGCTTCTGACGAATTCCGAAATGGTTGCGAGCGTCAGTTCGGCCGCCTCACGCTGCGGCGAATGTCCTGCGCCCGGTATCACCGTCACATCGACGGGGCAATAGCATTCCTCCCTGGCGATCTCGATCTGGCGAATAGTCCCGTATTGGTCGTCTTCACCTTGCAGGATCGCGACGGGTACTCGAATGTAGGCGAGATATTCGCCGATGTCCCATCGACGAAAGTCGGGATCCAGCCAGACATCATTCCAGCCGTAAAACGCGTTGTCGACATCGCGGTGCCAGCGCGCGAGCTTGCTGCGCAAATCCGTGGTCTCGTAGGTGTGCTTGATCGCGGCAATCGAGGCCACCGAGACGTCTTCCACGACAAAATGCGGTGCGATCAGCACAACGCCGCGCAGGCGGTGGTCACCGGTCGCGCCGGCATAGATCGCCGCGATCGAGGCGCCGTCGGAATGGCCGAGCAGCACGCCGCGCTGAAATCCGATGGCCTTGAGCAAAGCGGGCAGCACATCGAGCGCCTCACGGCTCATGTAATCGAGTGGACGTGGCAGCGACGGCGGGCGTCGATGCGCCATAGCCGGCACGCGAATAGACGAACACGCCCATTCCGGTGGCGGCCTGCAAGCGGTCCGGAAAATCTCCCCACAGCGCCGCTGAACCAAGCCCCTCGTGCAGCATCACAATGGTCGGCGCGTCGGCAGGCTGCAGGCCCGATCATGCGATATTCGAGATCGCTATCGCCGATGCGAAGCAAGCCGGTGGGCGGGAGCGTCACGCGGTCTCGTCCCGCAGCTTGAACCGCTGGATCTTGCCGGTCGCGGTCTTCGGCAGCGCCTCGACGGTCTCGATCCAGCGCGGATATTTCCAGACGCCGATCTTCTGCTTGACGTGCTCTTTCAGCGCCTCGTCAAGACCATCAGTTTTTGCGCCGGTGCGCAGCACCACGAACGCTTTCGGCTTGAGCAGGCCTTCGCTATCTGCCTCGGGCACCACGGCGGCCTCCAACACCGCGGGGTGGGTGATCAACGCGCTCTCCACTTCGAACGGCGATACCCAGATGCCGGAGACCTTGAACATGTCGTCGCTGCGGCCGCAGAAGGTATAACGCCCGTCGGCGTCGCGAATGTATTTGTCGCCGGTGCGGGTCCAGTGACCCTCGAAAGTTCTCCGGCTCTTGCTGCGCTGATTCCAGTAACCTTCGCCGGCAGACGGCGCATCCACCAGGAGTTCACCGACCTCACCATCCGGCACGTCTGCGCCGGCCTCGTTGACGAGCCGCACCTTGTAGCCCGGCACCGGCCGGCCCGAAGAGCCGTATTTGATGTCGCCGGGCGCGTTCGACAGGAAGATGTGCAGCAGTTCGGTCGAGCCGACGCCATCGAGAATGTCGACGCCGAAGCGCGCTTTCCAGGCATTGCCGACCGATTCCGGCAAGGCTTCTCCCGCCGAGGTGCAGACCCGCAGGCGCGCACCGCCGCCCTGAGCTTTCATAGATTCATCATTCAGCATCGCCGCGAACAGCGTCGGCACGCCGTAGAAAATGCTCGGATGATACCTGTTCATCAGTGCGAACATCGCGGCCGGCGTCGGCCGTTCGGGGTTGAGAACGGTGGTAGCGCCAACCGACATCGGAAAGGTCAACGCATTGCCGAGACCATAGGCGAAGAACAATTTCGCCGCCGACAGGCACACGTCGTCCTCGCGAATGCCCAGCACCTGCCTGGCATAGGTCTCCGCCGTCGCGGCGAGATTGGCGTGAAGGTGACGCACGCCTTTGGGCATGCCGGTCGAGCCGGACGAATAGAGCCAGAAAGCGGGCTCGTCGGGATGCGTCGCGGCGGTCGCGAACGTATCGCTTTCGCCTTTGAGTTCTTCGGACAGCAACTTATGCCCGAATGCATTCTTGCCGGAGACGACGACGCATTCGAGATCGCCCATTCGCCCGACAATATCCTTCACGACCGGATACAGCGCTTCGGAAACAAACAGCACTCGCGCGCGGCAATCGGCGAGCACATAGGCATATTGATCTGACGTCAAAAGCGTATTGAGTGGCACCGGCACGATGCCGGCGCGGATCGCACCGAGAAACACCGCGGGAAAATCCACCGTGTCGAGCATGATCATCGCCACGCGCTCTTCGCGGCGGACGCCGAGCCGGCGCAGCAGGTTGGCGACGCGGCAGCTTTGCCGCTGCAACTCGCCATAGGTCAGTTCGGAGACGGTGTCGGTATAGGCAAGCTTGTCAGCCCGGCCCTCATCGATGTTGCGGTCGAGCAGATAGGTCACTGCATTGTAAGCGCGGGATGTCTCGCTCATGCCGATTCCCCAGAGCCCTCTCATGTCCGACGAAGGCGCGTCGTCGCGCCCCGCCCGGATTTTTTAAGAATTATAATTCATAGAAGGCACTCCGCACGCTTGCTGTCAATCCTCTCCGGCATTATGTTTCCTATGGAAATGACCGAAACCAGCGATCCCGAAACCGGTTTTCTCGAACAGCTTGGCCAACGCGTCCGCACCATGCGTGCGCTGCGCGGCATGTCGCGCAAGGTGCTCGCCAGGGTTTCCGGCATTTCCGAGCGCTACATCGCGCAACTCGAAGCCGGCCGCGGCAACGTCTCGATCGTGCTGCTGAGAAGGGTGTCGAGCGCGATGGGCGCGCACCTGGAAGATTTGATTCCGTCCGCCGAGCCGTCGCCGGACTGGGCCGTGATCCGCGACCTCATGCGCAAGGCGTCGCCGGCGCAAATCGCGCAAGCCAAGGATATTCTCACCGGTCAGAACGCCTCGATGCAGCGGCGGGCGTCGTTTGCCGGAATTGCGCTTATCGGCTTGCGCGGCGCCGGCAAGTCGACGCTCGGCCGAATGCTCGCCAAAAAAATCGGCTGGAATTTCGTCGAGCTCAACAAGGAGATCGAGACCCAGAACGGCCTCTCGGTCGCGGAGATCATCGCGCTTTACGGCCAGGAAGGCTTTCGCCGTCTCGAGCAGGCGGCGTTGACGCAGTTGCTGGCACGGAAAGAGCTGACGGTGCTTGCGACCGGCGGCGGCATCGTTTCCGAACCCCTGACTTTCGACCTCATCCTGTCGTCGTTCTATACGATCTGGCTCAAGGCCGAGCCGGAAGAGCATATGGCCCGCGTCCGCAAGCAAGGCGATCTGCGACCGATGGCCGATGACCGTTCGGCGATGGCGGAATTGCGCAACATTCTGGTGAGCCGCGAACCGCTTTATGCGCGCGCGTCCGCGGTGGTCGATACCGCGGGGCTTTCCGTCGATGCCGCGGCGGCGCGATTGACTGATACCGTGCGCCCGGTCTTGCAGAGCGAGGCGCGTTCGTTCGGTTTGCGCAGCGTCGCGGTTTAGCTATTCGCTCGATCGCGATCAGAAACGCTGGCGCCGGTTTCCGGTCAGGCGGGCAGGCCGGCCTTGAGGAGGCCGGCCTCGTACCGTTTGCGGTCGAGTTCGTGCTTGTAATGCTGGGTGCCGAGATGAGCCGCCACTGAGAATTGCGGCTCGCGTTTCAGGACCTCCGCCGCGTGCGCGCCGGCTGCAACCGAATTACCCATTTGCGCGAAAGTAGCAGCGAGGAAGGCATGATGCGTGTGGTCAGGCCGCGTGAGCCGCGAGAAGGCTTCTGCGGCCTCAGCGTATTTTTCGGCGCAGTAGCAGGCACGACCGAGGTGGCTCCAGAAGCGCTCGGGATGATATGGATTGAGGCGCATCGCCTTCTTGATCCAGTCGATGCCCTCCTCTGGCCGTCCTAACCACGTCAAAAGCTCGCCCTGTTGCACAACGACGAGGTCGTAGTTGGGATTCAGCGTGAGCGCCCGCTCCTGATGGTACGCCGCCTTGTCATGATCGTCGCGGTTCAGATTCACCGCGGCGAGAATCCGGTGAACGTCGCTGTCATTGTCATCCAGCGCGAGCGAGAGTTCCAATTCCACGGCGACCTGCTGGAAGGTGGCATCGCGATCCGCGCACCAATCATAAACCCATGTCTGACCCAGCACGCATGCCTTCCAGGCGTGAGCATGAGCATAGTTCGGATCGAGGGCGAGGGCGCGGTCGAGCAGGTGCTGCGCCTGCTCATTATCAGCCCGCGTCGAGCGATGATGCAGCACCTTGGCGGCCAGCACGCACTCATAAGCGATCATGTTGTCCGTGGGCTTGCGTTTCGCACGATCATGCGTGGCCGCCTCGACGCGCCCCTGCAATGTTGCGACGATTGCGCGCGTGATGTCATCCTGGATGGCAAAGATGTCCTCGAGTTCGCGGTCGTAGCGTTCGGCCCAAATATGCCGGTCGGTTTCCGCATCGATCAGCTGCACGGTGACGCGGATACGGCCGCCTGCCTTCCGCACGCTCCCCTCAAGGACATAGTCGACGCCAAATTCACGCGCGACCTCCTGCACTTTGACTGCCTTCCCCTTGTACATGAAGGTGGAATTGCGCGAGATAACGAGCAGGTCATGGAAGCGCGACAGCTCGGTGATGATGTCCTCGGTGAGGCCGTCGGCGAAGAACTCCTGCTCGGAATCGCCACTCATATTGACAAGCGGCAGCACGGCAATGGACGGCTTTTTCGAACGTGCCGCCGCAGCCGCGGCATCCGCCGCGCGCTCTGGCGCGACGTCGGCGTTTTGTTCGAGCCGAACCCGGAAGACGCGGATTGGGCGCGTGATGTTTTTCACCTGTCGGTCGCCAAGATCCTCGAAGAAAATGTCCTCCAGTCGACCACCAACCTGATCGCAAACGGCCGCGGAGACACAGATACCGCCCGGTTCAGCGAGCGCTTCCAGGCGGGCAGCGATATTGACCCCATCGCCAAAGATGTCGTCGTCATCGACGATCACGTCGCCCAGATTTATGCCGATACGGAATTGCATCAACCGCGCAGGTGGGACGTCCGCGTTACGCCGCATCATGCGCCTTTGGATTTCGGTGGCGCAAACGACCGCGTCAACGACACTCTGGAATTCAACCAGCATGCCGTCGCCGGTAGTCTTGATGATGCGTCCGCGGTTCTTCGTAATGGCCGGATCGATGAGCTCAATCCGATGAGTCTTGAGGCGTGCGAGCGTCCCCGCCTCATCGACCTCCATCAGCCGACTGTAACCGACCATGTCGGCGGCAACCACCGCGGCAAGCCTGCGTTCAGGTCCGAGATTAGCCATCCGCCGGATTCCTTCGCGGTGAATTCTAGCAGATCGGGGCTCGCTCTGCTGCACCTTTATGCGCACGCGCGCTAACGCGATCCCATCCTGGCGGCCTTCAGACCAACTTTTGCGCGACCTTCTCCGCATGCTCGCGCAACAGCGGCAGAAAGCGCTTGTTCATCTCGTCCGTCGGGATGCGGTCGACATGCGCTCCGATATTGATCGCAGCGACGATAATGCCATCGTAGCGCTTCACCGGCACGGCGATGGAACGAAAATGCGGTTCGGCCTCGCGATCGACCAGGGAATAGCCACGGGCGCGGTCGGCGATGACGGCCGCCAGCAGCCGCTTCGGATCGGTCAGCGTTTGCGGCGTGAGTGGCTCGCGTTTCATCGCACCCAGCTTCGACTTTAATTCGGCATCACCGAGCCGGCCGAGCAGGACGCGGCCCACCGCCGTGCAGAAGGCGGGCAAGCGGTAGCCGATGTCGACACCGCCGGAGAAAATCCGCGTCGGACTGCCGCGCGCGACGAATACCACGTCGTCGCCGTCGAGCACCGCCAGCGAACTGATCTCCTGCGCCGCGGCGGCAATTTCGTCCAGCGCGGGTTGCAGCACCGTCACGATCTGGTTCGAACGCAAGTACGCGCCGGCCAGCGTCAGGACATGCGGCGTCGGCGCAAACAGTTTGCCGTCGCTTGAGACGTAGCCGCCGTGCTGAAGCGTGAAGAGAATACGTCGCGCGGTGGCGCGCGGCAGGCCGGCCAGATTTGCAATTTCACTGAGCGTCATCGGCGCAGGCCGCGCGCCGAACGCCTGCAGCAGCCGCAAGCCCCGATCGAGGCTCTCGACAAAATCGGTGGCGCGGGGCTCGCCGTCGGTGCGCTTGGGTTTGACCATGGAAGCCGCTTGCGAACCTCACGTATCGTGCTATGATATTGAACAAATGTTCAATAGACGAACAATGTAGCTGCGACTGCCTTCCATCGCAAGCCTTTTTAGGATGAGGTAACGCGCCATGATGAGCCAGGAACAGAACGATTTGATCACCCGCACCGGACCGAAAGATCCTTGCGGCAGGCTGATGCGGATGTACTGGCAGCCGGCGGCGCTGGTCGACGAACTCGAAGGGCCGCGACCGATACGCGCCGTGAAACTGCTCGGCGAAGACCTCGTTCTGTTTCGCGACGAACAGGGGCGCTACGGCCTGATCGAGCGCCACTGCGCGCATCGCGGCGCCGACCTCGCCTTCGGCCGGCTCGAACAGGGTGGCCTGCGCTGCGCCTTCCATGGCTGGCTATTCGATGCGTCCGGACAATGCCTGGAGACGCCCGCCGAGCCGAAGGGTTCCAAACTCTGTCAGGGCATCAAGCAACGCGCCTACCCGGTCGTGGAAAAGCGCGGCATTCTCTGGGCCTGGCTCGGCGAAGGCGAGCCGCCGGCCTTTCCCGAGATCGACTGTTTCGTCGCGCCCGACAGCCACACCTTCGCTTTCAAGGGCCACATCAACTGCAACTGGCTGCAGGCGCTCGAAGTCGGCATTGACCCCTCGCACGCCTCGTTCCTGCACCGCTTCTTCGAAGATGAAGACACCTCCGCCGCCTACGGCCGTCAGTTCCGCGGCGCTTCCGCCGGCACCGAGCTGCCGATGACCAAGATCCTGCGCGAATACGATCGCCCCATCATCAATGTCGAACAGACCGAATATGGCCTTCGGCTGATCGCGCTGCGCGAGATCGATGATGAGCGCACGCATGTTCGCGTCACCAACCAGCTTTTTCCCAACGCCTTCGTCATTCCGATGAGCACGGAGATGACGATCACGCAGTGGCAGGTGCCGGTCGACGACGAGAATTGCTACTGGTACGCGATCTTCACGTCGTATTCCGCGCCGGTCGACAAGAAGACGATGCGCGAGCAGCGCCTCGAACTCTATGAATTGCCCGACTATGTCTCGCGCAAGAACAAATCGAACGACTACGGCTTCGATCCGCACGAGCAGCAGACCGAGACCTATACCGGCATGGGCAGCGACATCAACGTGCACGACCAGTGGGCGGTGGAATCGATGGGGCCGATCCAGGATCGCACCCGCGAGCATCTCGGCACCGCCGACAAGGCGATCGTGCAATACCGCCGCCTGCTGCGTCAGGAGATCGAAAAGGCCGCCAAAGGCCACACCCCGTTCATGTTCCTCGATGCCGCGCATGCCAGAAGCATTCAAGGTCCGGCAACCATGGACGGCATCGGACCGACACGCGGCTGGGAAACCTTCTGGATGGAAGTCGACGTCAGGCGCCGCCGCGGCGCGCCCTGGGCCACGCCGGTGCCCGAGGACACCGCCGACAGGACGCCGCAGCTGAGGGTGGTGTGAGTGGCCGGTTTTGTTCGTCATTGCGAGCGAGGCGAAGCAATCCAGGAAAGCGCCGGCGCGAAATTTCTGGATTGCTTCGTCGCTACTCTTCTTGCAATGACGGTCGAAACGAGAGGTGACGCGTGAGCTTCGTTGAGCGTCACGGTCTTTGGACGAGCGAGCAGAAAGAGGCGGCAATCCGCCTGCGCCGCATCGTCGAGGAACAGAAACTCGAAACCATCCGCCTGTCTTTTCCCGATCAGCACGGCATTCTCCGGGGCAAGACGCTGGTCGCAAGCGAAGCGCTTGCGTCGCTGGAAAGCGGCTGCACTATCACCACCACGATGCTCGCCAAGGACACCGCGCACCGCACGGTGTTTCCGGTATTCACCTCCGGCGGCGGCTTCGGCATGCCCGAGATGGAGGGCGCCGCCGATATCCTGATGGTGGCCGATCCCTTGAGCTTTCGCGTGCTGCCTTGGGCGCCAGGGAGCGGCTGGCTGTTATGCGACGTGTATTTTGCCGACGGACGGGTGGTGCCGTTTGCGACGCGGCATCTGTTTCGCAAGGTGCTCGACCAACTCGGACAACGCGGCCTCGATTTCGTTGCCGGCCTCGAAGTCGAATTTCACATCTTCAAGCTCGACGACGCACATATGTCGCCCGAAGACGCGGGCCAGCCCGGCCGGCCGCCGGAGGTCAGCCTGCTGTCGCACGGCTACCAGTATCTGACCGAGCAACGCTACGACCAGATGGCGCCCGTGCTTGATGTTATCCGGCGCGATGTTCTCTCCCTCGGCCTGCCCCTGCGCTCGGTCGAGGTGGAATTCGGCCCGAGCCAGTGCGAATTCACCTTTGCGCCGCGCAAGGGACTTGAGCCCGCCGACAACATGGTGCTGTTTCGCAGCGCCGTGAAGCAGATCGCGCGGCGGCACGGCTATCACGCGACCTTCATGTGTCGGCCGAAACTTCCCAACGTGTTCGCGTCCGGCTGGCACCTGCATCAGTCGATCGTCTCTCGCGACAGCGGCGAAAACGCCTTCATGGCGAAAGAAAGCGATGCGGGCTTAAGCCCGCTCGGCCGACATTATCTCGCCGGCCTCCTGCAGCACGCGCGCGCCTCGGCCGTGTTCGCGACGCCCACCATCAACGGCTACAAGCGTTACCGCGCCTATTCGCTGGCGCCGGACCGTGCGATCTGGGGTCGCGACAACCGCGGCGTGATGGTGCGCATGCTCGGCGGCGCGAACGATCCGGCGACGCGGCTGGAGAACCGCATCGGCGAGCCCGCCGCCAACCCTTATCTTTATATGGCCTCGCAAATTCTCGCCGGCCTTGACGGCATCGACCGCGCGCTTGAGCCTCCCCCGCCCGCCGACACACCGTACGAAACCGAAGCCCCCGCGCTGCCGAGGACGCTACGCGAGGCGCTCGACGCACTGAAGGCTGACGGCTTTTTCCGCGAGAAATTGGGCGCGGGTTTTGTCGATTATTATCTCCACATCAAGAACGCGGAGATCGAGCGTTTCCAGGCCGAGGTCTCGGACTGGGAGCACCGCGAATATTTCGAGATGTTCTGAGGATCTAACCCCCGCGTAGCGGGGGAGGGATAAGAGATTCTCAGAACACCAGTTGCGTGCGTGCGGCGATCCAGTCGACCGTCGCGCCGCGATAGTTCGGCCCGCCGAAGAACTGCGGATTGTCGACGACGACATGCTCGTAATCGAGCATGAATTTCATGTTGAGGTTCGGATACCAGTTGAGACCGATGCCGTAGCTCGTCTCCTTGCCGCCGCCATAGCTGTTGGTGCCGCCGGTGAAGACGCCCGGCGCGGAATAGGCCGGGCCGAGCACAGCCGTTGTCAGATAAGGGCTGTTGAGGTTGACAATGGTAAAGCGCGTCGCCAGTTCGAGCGCGCCCCAGCCGGACGTTCCCGGCGCCAACGGCGCTTCCGGAATCACGCCGGTATAGGCGCCGCGCGTCGGATCGTAGTGCCTGACACCACCAATGCTATAGCTTGCCTGCAAATATCCGCCGTCGAAATTGAGCGTGGGGCCGGGAACGCCACCCTGCAAGTTCCCCGGCGAGGTCGGCACCGCTGCGCGCGTATCGATGACGTAGTGGTAGTATTCGCCTTGCGCGAAGAAGTTCCTGTAGGTGGCGGCGACTTCCGCGCCGAACACCTGCCCGCCGGTTGCCGGAATATTGCCGGTCGCAAGAAACGAGGTCGGATCGATGCGAAGCTCCGGCCGGTCCGACAACGAGACCGCTTGAAGATTCGGCCCGATGCTCGGATCGAACAAGTTGGCGTAGTTGAACCCGACGTGAAAAGTCGCATCGTTCTGCTGGATCACCTGATAGGCGCCACGCGCCAGGAACGCGAGTTGCGGTCCCCGTCCCGTCATCTGCGCACCGGTGACGCAGGGTGTTCCCGGCGTGACGGCGACCGTGCCGGTGTTGCAGGAAGCGCCGGCAGTGTGCAGATCGCCGGAATTGGGGCCGGTCAGGTAGGCGCCCAGCCAGTAGCGGTCGTCGTTGGAGCGCACGTCGATCGCCGAGCGGAAATCACCGCCGCCAAACGTCGTGGCGATGACCTGCGCGCTCGAACGCTCCAGAAACATCAGGTCGTTCGAACTGGTGGCTTCTTCCATCGTCCACGGCACGTCCATGATGCCGAAATCGAACGCGACCGGAAATTGCTGACCGTGGCTGTAAAAGCCGTTGTAGGTGATGAACGCGTTCTCGACGCCCGACAAAAACGTGTTGCTCGTCGTCGGGCTGGTGCTTGAATTGGCGCTGGCGAGTGCGTTGTTGATGTTGCTGGAGTCAGACGAATTGCCGAAGTCGTAGACGAAGGCGTAGTGCCAGTCGCTCATGAATGTTCCGATCACGCCGATACGCGCGCGGCGGAGATCGACGCCATCGGAAAGGCCCTTGCGGTCGAGCGTCTCCGGTCCGGGCGTGTAGCCGGTGTAACCGCCGGTATCGACCTGGAGACGGCCAAAGAGTTCGACGGTGTTGTCGCCGGTCGCGTCCGAGAAACCGAAGTGATAACCGCGGTCGTAGGTCATCAGCACCTTGGCCGGCACCGCAGGCGGCGGCAGGCCGGGCGGCAATAGCGCGGATCGCGGCGGCTCCGCTGCGCGCGGTCGTGGCGTAGCGGCAGCCGTCGCGACCGGCTTCTGCCGCCGCAACCGCTTGATCTCGGCCTGCAAGGTCTTGATCTCGTGTTCGTGCCGCTCTTCCAGTTGTTGAATCTTCGCTTCCAGCCGTTGCAGCGCGACCGCATCGTCGGCGCGCGCGCCGGCGTTCGTGACGCAGACGACGCTCGCGGCAAGGAGAAAGGAGAGCGCGAAGCGTGACGCCACACGCACGCCTCTCGAAACGGTGTCACCGCCAACTTCCGAACGCATGGGACCCCCAAACCGAACCTGGATTCGGGGGCATCAAGATCAGCGCAAAATGCGTTGTCAAATCGGGGACGAAGCTGTTCGAGCTTGGCGATCAAGCGATAACGGAATGCTTTATCTGCCGCGCGCGGAAGAAGTCTTTTCTCATTGCAAAATTTGACGCCGCCGGCCGAAGGCGGCGCACCGCCTGTCACACGCCGTTCAAATTCCGAGATAGCGGTGTTGCAGATCGGGCTCGGCGATCAGCTGCTCCGACGTGCCGCTCCACACTGCACGGCCGCGCTCGATGATGTAGTGACGGTCAGCGATGCGGGAGAGATTCTCGACATTCTTGTCGATCACGAGCACCGATTGGCCGCGCGATTTGAGCATCGAGAGGCAATTCCAGATTTCTTGGCGGATCAGCGGCGCCAGCCCCTCCGTCGCCTCGTCCAGAATCAACAGCCGCGGGTTGGTCATCAGCGCGCGCCCGATCGCAAGCATCTGCTGCTCGCCGCCGGAGAGCTGGTTGCCCATATTATTGCCGCGCTCGGCCAGCCGCGGAAACAGCGCGTGGATTTTGTCCAGCGTCCAGGGGTCGTCAGCCCCCAGACGGTTGGCGGAAGCCGCCACGAGATTTTCCCGCACGTTAAGATTTGGAAAAATCTGACGGCCTTCGGGAACAAGACCGATTCCGAGTTGCGCGATACGAAACGCAGCCAGTCCCCGCACGTCCCTGCCAGCGAGGCGAACCGCGCCGGCACGCGGCGGCGTCAGGCCCATGATCGAGCGGATGGTCGTGGTCTTGCCCATGCCGTTGCGGCCCATCAGGGCGACCATCTCGCCCGTGCCGACGGACAGCGACAGACCGAACAGAACCTGGCTCAAGCCATAGCAGGTCTCGATTCCCTCGACTTCAAGCAGGGGCGTCGCGTCAGCCATGGCTGCGTCACCACATGCTGGTCGCCGAGATAGGCGCGCTTGACCTCTTCGTTGACGCGGATCGCCGCCGGCACATCGGAGGCAATCACCCGCCCATAGACCAGCACGGTGATGCGGTCGGCGAGCGCGAACACGGCGTTCATATCGTGTTCGACCAGGACGATCGTGACCTCCTTGCGCAAGTCGGCGAGCAGCTTGACCATGCGCGCCGATTCGGTAGCGCCAAGACCGGCCATCGGCTCATCGAGCAGCAGCAATTGCGGCTTGGTGGCGAGCGCAACCGCCAGTTCGAGCTCGCGCTGTTCGCCATGGCTCAGCCTTGAGACCACGACATCGGCGCGATCGCCAAGCCCTACCCGTTTCAGCGCGGCGTGTGCCGCCTCGCGAAGCGCCGCTTCCTTGCGCGCATTGGCGAAGAAGCGGAACGAATGACCGTCTTTGGCTTGCGCCGCCAGCGCGACATTGTCGGCCGCGGTGAAGTCCGGCAGCAGCGAGGTGATCTGGAAGGAGCGCGCCAGCCCTCGCCGGCTGCGCTTCCATGCCGGCAGATGGGTGATGTCTTCACCGGCAAAGCGGATGGTGCCGGCGCTCGGGCGCAATTGCCCAATCAACTGGCTGATCAGCGTGGTCTTGCCGGCGCCATTCGGTCCGATGATCGCGTGCAATTCACCCGGCACGATATCGAGCGAGAGATTGTCGGTCGCGACAATGCCGCCGAAGCGCTTCACGAGGTTCTGGACTTGAAGCAAGCGTTCAGCCACGGGAAAACCTCCCGACCAGACCCATAATGCCGCCGCGTCCGAACAGCACGATCAGGAGCAGCAATGGTCCCATGATCATCGCCCAGTATTCAGTGACCTGCGACAGAAATTCCTCAAGCACGAGATAGACGATGGCGCCGACCACGGGACCGAACAGCGACCCCATGCCGCCGAGAATGACCATCACCATCAGATCGCCGGAGCGGGTCCAGTACATCACGGCCGGGCTGATGAAATCGGTGTTGTTCGCCAGCAGCGCCCCGGCCAGGCCGCACATTGTTCCGGCGATGACGAAGCAGACCAGCCGGTAACGCGTCGCCGGAAAGCCGATCGCCTGCATGCGCTGTTCGTTCGAGCGCAAGCCCTGCACCACCAGGCCGAAGCGCGAATTGACGATGCGCCAGACCAGATAGATGCCGCAGAACAGGCAGAACAGGCAGAGGTAGTAGAACTGGACGCGGTTCGACAGGTTGATCAGGCCGCCGAAATTGCTGCGTTTGTAGATCGTCAAGCCATCGTCGCCGCCATAGCGCGAAAGGCCGGAGGCAATGTAATAGGCCATCTGGGCAAAGGCGAGCGTGATCATGATGAAATAGACGCCGCGCGTGCGCAAAGAGAGCGCGCCGACGACAAGCGCAAACAACGCGGAGACGATAAGCGCGACCGGCCACTGCAGGAAGCCTGAGCCAAAACCCTCGGCGGCGAGGATACCGACCGCATAGCCGCCGATGCCGAGATAGGCAGCATGGCCAAAGCTCATCATCCCGCCATAGCCCATGATGAGATTGAGGCTGACGGCGGCGAGTGCGAAGATGACGATGCGCGTGAACAGCGTCAGCACGAAGGTATTGCCGGTGAGATGCGAAAACAGCGGCAACAGCAGCAGGCCGGCGACGACGGCCGCCGCAATCACGTTACGCGAATTGAAAGAGGCGCTCATCGACGGTTGGCCGGAAACAGCCCCTCCGGCCTTGCCACCAGCACAACCGCCATCAGGATGTAGATCAGCATCGAGGAGATCGCAGGCGCGGCCGTCGAGGCCGCCGCCGAACTGAGGATATGCCGCAGCAAATCAGGCAGAAAGGCGCGGCCAAGCGTATCGATCATCCCGACCAGGATCGCCGCGACAAACGCGCCGCGGATCGAGCCGATGCCGCCAATGACAATAATGACGAAAGCGAGAATGAGAATGTTCTCGCCCATGCCGATCTGCACGGTGAGAATCGGCGCCTCCATCATCCCGGCAAGGCCGGCAAGCGCCGCGCCCAACCCGAACACCAGCGTGTAGAGCAGCTTGATGTTGATGCCGAGCGCGCCGATCATTTCGCGGTTCGACGCGCCGGCGCGGATCAGCATGCCGATTCGGGTGCGCATCACCACGAGATAGAGCATCAATGCGACCACCAGCGCGACCGTGATGATGGCGAGCCGAAAGGCGGGATAAAACACACCGGGGATGATCTGCACCGGTACGGTGAGCCAGGTCGGCAGCGGCAGCGCCAGACCGGCCGGCCCCCAGACCAGCCGCACCAGATCGTTGAAGAACAGAATCAGCCCGAAGGTTGCCAGCACATGGTCGAGATGGTCGCGGCCATAGAGATGCCGTAACGCCACGACCTCGAGCACAATGCCGAGCAACAGCGTCGCGCCGAGCGCCAGTACGATGCCGAGAATGAAACTCCCGCTCCAGGCCACGAACGTCGCGGCAAAATAGGCGCCCATCATGTAGAGCGAACCGTGGGCAAGGTTGACGAGGTCCATGATGCCGAAGACGAGCGTCAAGCCCGCCGCCAGCAGGAACAACAGCAGGCCGAACTGTAGTCCGTTCAGGAATTGTTCGACGACAAGCAGCATCGGTCTCGCATTACCTCAAGCATCGGGTTCGAATTGATGACCTGTCCGCGAACTCAATTTACCTCTCCCCGTCGGGGAAAGATCGATTTGCACGACAATCGCGTGAGGGGCGCTGAACCCAGAGATAGACCGTACCCCCCACCCCAGCCCTCTCCCAATGGGAGAGGGCGCGCACCTCCGACCTATCGACAGCCCCGGCCGATTCCACACTAAACAAAAGCGGCAGCGTTTCTAGCGCTGCCGCGTTTCTCAAGCAAAAATCGTGCTCATTTCATCGGGCATTTGCCGTGGAAATTATCCTGATTGTCCTTGACGATGGTGGCGACCGTCTTGAGCGAGAGCGTGCCGTCGGCGCCCTTGACCACGTCCTGCAAGTAGAAATTCTGGATCGGAATGTGGTTGTTGCCGTATTTATAGGAGCCGCGCACGGTTTTGAAGTCCGCCTTCTCCATCTCGGCCTTCATCGCGTCCTTCTTCGAAGTATCGCCCTTGACCGCGACCACCGCACTGTTGATCAACTGCGCCGCGTCGTAAGACTGTGCGCCGTAGAAACTCGGCCGCAGCCCCGGATATTTCTTCCGGTAATCCTCGACGAAGCGCTTGTTCTGCTCGTTCGGCAGGTCGTTCACCCACTCCTGCGCGCCGGGAACGCCGAGTGCGTTGTCCTTCTGCAAGGGCAGCGTCGTCTCGTCGATTGTGAAGGCGGTATAGAGCGGTATCTGTCGCTTCAGGCCCGATTGCGCATATTGATTGAGGAATTGCACCCCGGCTGCGCCCGGATAGAACACGAAGATCGACGCCGCGCCTGAATTGCGCGCCTTGGTGAGTTCAGCCGAAAAATCGAGTTGGCTCGGCCACACCGTATATTCCTCACCCAACACCTGGCCCTTGAACGTGCTCTTGACGCCGGCCAGCATGTCCTTGCCGGCGGCATAGTTGGGCCCGATCAGAAACACCGACTTGACGCCCTTCTGGTTCATGTAAAGGCCCATCGCCGCCGGCGTCTGGTCGTTCTGCCAGGAGGTCGAGAACACATAAGGCGAGCACAGTTCGCCGGCGAGTTGGTTGGGGCCGGCATTGGCGTCGATCAGGAAGGTCTGCGAGTCGACCGCGGTCTTGAGCGAGGCGAGCAGCACGTTCGACCAGATATAGCCGGCGATGAAATCGACGTGGTCGGACTGCACCAGTTTCTCGGTCTTCTGCTTGCCGATATCCGGCTTCTGCTGGTCGTCTTCATAGATCACTTCGACCGGCTTGCCGGCCATCTTGCGGCCGAGATGGTCGAGCGCAAGCTCGAAGGAATTGCGCATGTCATTGCCGATGACCGCGGTCGGTCCGCTGAACGTGGAGACAAAACCTATCTTGATCGTGTCCCCCGCGACGGCGGGTTGTACCATGGCAAGCGCGGTAGCACCCGCAAGCCAGAATGCCGTTCTCATTGTCGTCTCCCTCCTCACTCTTCTCTCTTGCCGTCCACCGGCCGTCAGACCATTGCCGCTTCGACAAGCGTTTGGTTCTTTTGCCTTTTGTGCTCGAATTGGCGGACCGGCAGCAAGCACGAACCGATGGCTCCCTCGTTGAACCTTCGGACCATGCCTTTGCCGGTATGCACCATAATTCGTCAGGGGCGCGGATGGCAAGAATTATAGTGCCGGTTCATTGTAGAGCGGACTGGGCCATTCGACTGCCGGCAATCAGCTTTGACGATCAGGCGATCGAAAATCCGGCCTTGAGCGCAACGCACAAACGCTTACACCAAGTGTCGGAGCTGTTCGAATCCCCAGGGGGCGCCATGACAACTCAAGCGCTTCATCCGAAAGACGCCCATCGCGTGGTCATCGTGGGGGCCGGCTTCGGCGGACTGGAATGCGCGCTGGGACTAAAGCACGCGCCGGTCCAGATCACGCTGATCGACCGCCGCAACCATCATCTGTTTCAGCCGCTGCTGTACCAGGTCGCGACCGCTTCGCTCGCCACCTCCGAAATCGCCTGGCCGGTCCGTCATCTCATGCGCGACAGGAACGAGGTCACTACCCTGTTCGCAACGGTCAGCGGCGTCGATGCCAACAACAAGCGCGTGTTGTTCGAGGATGGCGATACGCTTCCTTACGATACCTTGGTGCTCGCGACCGGCGCGCGTCACGCCTATTTCGGCCACGACGAATGGGAGCCGTTCGCACCCGGACTGAAAACGCTCGAAGACGCCACGACGCTGCGGCGGCGAATCCTGGTTGCGTTCGAACGCGCCGAGCGCGAGAGCGATCCGGAGAAGCGCGCTGCCCTCTTGACCTTTGTCATCATCGGCGCCGGACCGACCGGTGTCGAACTCGCCGGCACCATCGCTGAACTGGCGCGCGACACGCTACGGCCCGAGTTTCGCAATATCGACACCCGACAGGCACGCGTCGTGCTGATCGAGGCCGGTCCACGGGTGCTGGCGGGCTTTGCCGACGATCTCTCGGCCTATGCGCAACGCGGGTTGGAAAGCCTCGGCGTCGAGGTGATGCTGGGACAGGCCGTCACTGAATGCTCCGCTGATGGCGTCGTCTATGACGGCAAGCGCCTGCAAGCGCGGACCCTGATCTGGGCCGCCGGCGTGCGCGCTTCGCCTGCCGCCGAATGGCTGCATGCGGCGGCCGACCGCGCCGGGCGGTTGCAGGTTTTGCCTGACCTTACCGTGCCCGGTCATCCCGACATCTTCGCAGTCGGCGATACCATTACGATCGCTGATCAGGACGGAAAGCCGGTGCCGGGCATCGCGCCCGCCGCCAAACAGCAGGGACGCCACGTCGCGGCATCGATCAAGGCGCGGCTTTCAGGGCAAACGTCCTCCCCATTTCGCTACAGCCACGCCGGCAGCCTGGCCCAGATCGGCAAGCGCAAGGCGGTAATCGATTTCGGCACGATCAAGCTGCGCGGGACCTTGGCGTGGTGGATCTGGGGCATCGCCCACATCTATTTCCTGATCGGCCTGCGCAACCGGCTCAGCGTCGCCATCAGCTGGCTCTGGAATCACGCCCGCAACCAGCGCGCCGCACGGCTGATTACGCAAGGCTCGAGCAAGGTGGGACGCTAAAGGAAAGGCGACGGGGCTGCCTACAAAATCGGCAGCGCGATCTGAAAGCCACGCGGCCGATAGCGTGGCATTCCTTCAAACGCTTGATATGACTGGCCAGCCCAGGGATGGGCTGCGACAACCAATGTACACAATGGCACACCAATTGCTCCAAACCGGAAGAAATCCCGGCATCCGCGGAACACGGTCCACCATGATACTCCCGACCGCATCGATCAGTATTCAACGCGCCGCGCACGCATCGGGGTGACGCGTGACCGAGACCGTTGCTGCCATCGTTGCTGCGCATCGCGCAGGAAGCCAATCGCCGGCGCAAACCGTCGCGCGCAGTTTCAAGCGCATCCGCGAACACAACGACCCCGCGATCTTCATCAGTCTGCGCGACGAAAAGGACGCGATTGCGGAAGCCGAAGCGCTTGCCGCAAAGGATGCCGCCGCACTTCCGCTGCTCGGTGTTCCCGTTGCGGTGAAGGACAATATCGACGTGGCGGGATTGCCGACCACGGCCGCCTGCCCGGCCTACGCCTACACGCCGACGCGCGACGCCACCGTGGTGGCGCGGCTGCGCCAGGCCGGCGCCATCGTTATCGGCAAGACCAATCTCGATCAGTTCGCAACCGGCCTCGTCGGCGTGCGCTCTCCTTACGGCATTCCGACCAATCCGATGCGCGCCGATCTCATTCCAGGCGGATCAAGTTCAGGATCGGCGGTTGCCGTTTCGGCCGGGCTGGTGCCGCTCTCGCTCGGCACCGATACCGCCGGAAGCGGCCGCGTGCCGGCGATGCTCAACAATATCGTCGGGTTGAAGCCGAGCCTCGGCCTGGTTCCGACCACTGGCATCGTGCCGGCCTGCCGCACGCTCGATTGCGTGTCGGTGTTTTCGCTCACCGTCGACGATGCTGTGTCGGCACTCTCGGTGATGGCTGGGCCCGACAGATCAGATCCGTTTTCGCGCGACCGGACGCTATCGAGACTGAGCTCGTTTCCGCGGGGCCTGCGGCTCGGCGTGCCGCACGACGGCCAGCTCATCTTCTTCGGCGACAAGGCGCAGGAAGCGGCCTACGCAGCCGCGCTGGAAAGATGGCGTTCGCTCGGGGCCACCCTGGTCAGCTTCGACCTCGAACCGTTCTATGAAACCGCGCGGCTGCTCTATGAAGGACCGTGGGTCGCCGAGCGCTATCTCGTCATTCGCAATCTGCTGGCGTCTTCGCCCGAGGCAATTCATCCCGTGACGCGGGAGATCACGATTGCCGGCAGCCGGATTTCCGCGGCCGACACATTTGCCGCGCTTTATCGATTGCAGGCGTTGCGGCGCACCGCCGAACACGCCTTCGCCGGCATCGACGCGCTGGTGTTGCCGACCGCGCCGACCGCCTATTCGACAGCACAAGTGCTCGCCAATCCGATCGAACTCAACTCACGGCTTGGGACCTATACCAACTTCGTCAACCTGCTCGACCTCTGCGGCCTCGCTCTGCCGTCGGCGATCCGGCCCGACGAAATTCCGTTCGGCATCACGCTGCTGGCGCCCGCCGGCCAGGACGCGCTGCTCGCGAGCATCGGCCGCGTGTTTCAGGCGCAGACGAAACTGACGTTGGGCGCCAAGGGCGTCGCGATGCCGCCGCTGGCGGAGCTCGACCTGACCTTGACGGACCACGAAATCCCGATCGCGGTGGTCGGTGCGCATCTTTCCGGAATGGCGCTCAATGGCGAACTGAAAGCGCTCGACGGCCGGCTGATCGAGGCGACGTCGACCGCGCCGGACTACAAGCTCTATGCGCTCTCCACCACGCCGCCAAAGCCGGGCATGCTGCGCGTGGAAGCGGGCACGGGCACGTCGATCGAACTTGAGGTGTGGGCGCTGCCGGCGGTGGCCTTTGCGAAATTCGTCGCCGCAATCCCGCCGCCGCTCTCGATCGGCACGGTGCGACTGAAGGACGGCCGCGGCGTGAAGGGCTTTATCGTGGAAGCCACCGGCATCGCGGGTGCGCAGGATATTTCCGCCTTTGGCGGCTGGCGCGCTTTCATGGCGAAGGCGGCCACGCCGGCTTAGGCCGTCACACCGAAACCGCGTAAATCTCGTATTCGCCGTGCACCCGCTCGATATGCGCGCGCATCGCATTGGTGGCGCCGCTACGGTCGCCGCGCAGAATGGCCACCACCACGCGGTCGTGCTCGGCATGCGACTGGGCGAGCCGTCCGAGATTGCGGAACTGGGCGCGGCGGAACGGCTGCACGCGCTTGCGCGTCGCCAGCGTGATCTCTGCAATATGACCGTTCTGCGAGCCGGCATAGATCGCGTTGTGAAAGTGCTC
Organism: uncultured Alphaproteobacteria bacterium; assembly: GCA_963706265.1. Taxonomy (GTDB): domain Bacteria; phylum Pseudomonadota; class Alphaproteobacteria; order Rhizobiales; family Xanthobacteraceae; genus Bradyrhizobium. The sequence goes on from CAVPLO010000002.1 coordinate 149,365, forward strand.
ATTGATCGCATGAAAGCGATCCGGATTGCCGGCATGGCTCAGCACCCGCAGTTCCTCGTGAATCGCCTCGAGCCGGTGGCGCTCGGCCGGCGTCATTCGTTCGGCGGCGAGGCCCGCACAGAGAGCTTCGAGCTCCGCCATCGCCTCGAACATTCCGCCGAGGCGTTCGATCGAGGGCTGCGCCACCACCGCGCCGCGATGGGCCCGCGCCTCTATCAGCCCTGAGGCCGCCAACTGCCGCAACGCTTCGCGCACCGGCGTGCGCGATACGCTGAAGCGTCGCGCGATATCGGTCTCGTCGAGCGCTGCTCCCGGCACCAGCGTGCCGCGCACGATCTCGTCGGCCAGTTGCAGGCGCAACTCCTCGGCGCGCGTCAGCTTGTCGGCGCGGACGCTTCGGCCACCGGGACGAACGGCGGTCTTGGTCGCCCTGACGGAGCGAAGTGACGCGGGATCCGGAATATCCTCAAGGCTCATGCCTTTTGATCCCGCGGTTCGTCGATCACGCTGACATGCGCGGCCACGATTTTCCAGCCTTGCGGAAACCGCACCCAGGTCTGCATCTGCCGTCCGACCTTGCCGGACGCGGTGTCGCGATAAAACAATGTCGAGGCGACCGCCATGTCGCGGCCGTAGGTCGTGATTACGGTGCGCTCGAGCCGCCGCATCAGGCCGACGGCCGCGCGGCCTGCACGAAAGGCCATGATCTCGCGATAACCGTAGAGATTTTCGCCGCCGCCATAGCGGAGCGTGCGCGGATCGTCGTGGAACAATTCGTCGAGCACCGCAACGTCGTTGCTCACGAGCGCCTTTTCGTAACGCGCAAATTGCGCGGTCACCTCGGCGAGCACTTCGGGAAGATCGACCTGCATTCCAACCCCGCTCAAATTCCCTTTGGCCGCGGCGCGGACACGACCCCTGCGCGCTCGAGCGCGGCTGCGACGCGCAGCGCAATATCCTCGCGCCAGGGCGCGGCGATGATCTGCACCCCGATCGGCATCGGCTCCAGCGGCACCGGGACCGCGACCACCGGCAGGCCGATAAAGGAGATCGGCTGGGTGTGGATGCCGATATTGGCACGCACCGGCATTTCAACGCCATCGAGAGTGAAATTCACCTGTCCGAGTTTCGGCGCCACGCAAGGCGTTGCCGGCGCCAGGATGACATCGACCGATTTGAACAGCTCGAGAACCTGCGTACGGTACCAGCGCCGAAACTTCTGCGCGTGATCGACCATCGGCGCCGGAATCATCGCACCCGCGATCAGACGATCCCGCACGGCAGGATCGAAATCGTCCGGCCGCGTGCGCAGCCGATCGAGGTGAAGCGAAGCGCCTTCGCAAGTTGAAATGACGTAAGCCGCGGCACGGGCGCGGGCCGCTTCCGGAATTTCGATCGTGCGAGTAACACCAAGCGCCTTGACGACACGCGCGACCGCCTCGGCCGCTTCGGGAAAAACATTCTTCTGGAAATAGCCGCCTGCAAGGGCAACCCGCAGATCGCCGATGCCTTGGGCGAGCGTCGGGAATGCCGGCTCGACCGGCCGCGTCGTGCAAGCCGCATCGGCCGCATCCGGCCCCTGCATCGCATCATAGGCCAGCGCGAGATCGCCGGCGGATCGCGCGAGCGGGCCGACATGATCGAAGCTGAAGACGAACGGAAACGAGCGCGCTCGCGAAAGCCGTCCATAGGTCGGCTTCAATCCGAAGATGCCGCAAAATGACGACGGCACCCGGATCGAACCGTTGGTGTCCGAGCCGAGCGTCAATGGCACCAGCGCGCCACCGACCGCGGCGCCTGAGCCGCCCGACGAGCCGCCGGTCATCCGGCTCGCATCATGCGGATTGCGCGAGGGGCCATCGTGAATGTTTTCGCCGGTGAAGTCGTAGGCGTATTCGCCCATGTTGAGCGCGCCGACCAGCACGGCGCCGGCGGCTTCCAGCCGCTCGATCAGCGTGGCATCGCGGGTGGCGGCAGGAAGATCGCGGTTGATCTTCGATCCGGCGCGGGTCGGCAGACCCTTTACGTCGAACAAATTCTTCACGGCAAACGGTACGCCGGCGAGCGATCCCGGATTTTTTCCGGCCGCGATCGCGGCATCGACTTCGCGGGCCTTGGTCCGCGCACGCTCCGCGGTGACATCGGTGAAAGAATTTAGAACCGAATCGTGCCGGGCGATCCGCGCCAGCGCCGCTTCGACGGCATCGAGGGCTGAAAACCTTTTGGCCTTGACCGCCTGCGCGATGTCGAGCGCAGACATTCCGTCCCCGGCACCTCGCATGGGATCACGCTGTGAAGACATCGGCGGGCTCGGCGTCGTCACGCAAGGCAAACTCGTCGACCAGCCGCGCCAGTCTCATGGACACTTCGAGATTGGCCCGCACCGCAGGCTTCCAGGCGTCCTTGACCGGGAGCCTCAGCGCCTTCGAGGCGGCATCGATATATTCGTCCAGCGAATCTTCAGCCATTTCAGTCTATGATCTTTCGTTCTTCTGCCAACTGACCGGCGGCGCGGATCGGGAACGGCCGTCGGCTGCTCCCTTGTATAGGCATTCTGTGGATCGCCCAACACCCGGTCAGGCGCGCGTCTACACCACTCTTTTTCCAACAGCCGCACCACCGTCGCCGCCGGACTTCTCAGCTTGTCCCCTTGCAGCCGGCGACGGCGCCGGTGTTGCTCAACGCGGACGATGCCGTCTTAAACGACGGCAAACGACGCCTGTCGGACGAGCCGGCCTTCATGACGTATCGCGGGTGCCTGCACCAAGGCGCTGACGGCGATGCTCGATACGGTCTGAGAAAATCGCGGCGCTTCATCGACAGCTCCAACGCCCAAGCGGTCAGTTCTGGCGCCGGTGTCGCAAGGTTCGTGCCAAGGCTCAGGGTTTCGTTAGCTACTGTTAAACCACTGATTTGGTTTAGGGATCACGAACCAGCCCCGCACGTAGCCGCGCTCTGGGTGCAAAAACCCATTGCGCACAAAGCAATAAACTTGCTGAATAAATGGGCAGGATATCAGCTCGCTCGTGGCTCTTGCTGTCGGCGGCGATGGCCGGTTCGGCAGGCAGGCCGCACCGTGAGATCGCGTTGAACCTTTTTTCCCCGCCATCGACCTTATTACAGGGGGTTGCGTTGCCGGTGCCCGCTTTCCGAAGTTCGTGTTGCGCCTCAGGCCTATCGCGGACCGCCACGATCGTGGCCGCGTTGCTTCTGACGGCTGTCACGACGACTGCGCCGGCACGCGAGTTTCGCGCCGCCGACACCCAGAGCGAGGATTATCCGACCGTCCAGGCGCTCCGCTTCATGGGCCGGCTGATCGAGGAGAAAACCCGAGGGCGATTACAAATTCGCGTCTTTCATTCGCGCCAGCTTGGCGAGGAGAAGGAAACGATCGAACAGACCCGCGCCGGCGCGATTGATCTCAATCGTACCAACGTGGCGCTGATCGGAACCTTTGTACCGGCCATGAATGTGTTGGCGATGCCGTTCTTGTTTCGCTCGATAGAGCACCTGCAGAAAGTCCTGGATGGCCCGATCGGCGACGAAATCCTGGGCAGCTTCGAGCCCTATGGATTCGTCGGCCTCGCCTTCTACGATTCCGGCGCAAGATCGATCTACAACAGCGTCAGGCCGGTCCGCACCATCGCCGACATCAAGGGCCTGAGGCTTCGCGTGCAGCAATCGCAATTGATGTCCGACATGATCAAGGCGCTCGGCGCCGAGCCGATTGAGCTGCCCTACGGCCAGGTGCGCACGGGATTGGCCACCAAACTGATCGACGGCGCAGAAAACAACTGGCCGTCCTTTGTCACCACCGACCATTATAGATACGCCGGCTTCTACACGTTGACCGAGCATACGATGAGTCCCGAGGTGCTGGTGATGTCGCTTAAGGCATGGAGCAGCCTGTCGGCTGAGGACCGGGAGCTGTTTCGCGAGGCGGCCCGGCAGTCGAGCCACTTCATGCGCGCGCAATGGAAGGACCTCGAAGAGCAATCGCGCCGGCAGGCGGAGGCAGCCGGTGTGATCATCGTGAGCGACTTCGACCGCAAGCCGTTCGAAGCGGCCATGGCCGGCCTCTACGCCAAGGCCCGGCGCGATCCGGCCGCAGCCGCGCTGATCGAGCGAATTCGCAAGGTCGACTGAATTGGATCAAGCCGACGACCAGCACGAGACGACGGATGCGCCCGCGGGTTTCGCGGGGCGCGGCCATTCGCGGCTGGTCGCGCTGGTCCGAGCGGTGCCGATCCGCTGGCGCATCCTGTCGATCGCGGCGCTGAACTCGGCGGTCGTCGTCGTGCTGGTCGCGCTCATCTGGAACGGCGTGCAAGTGCTGGGGTCGGCATGGGACGATGTGCGTCAGGTGCGTGAATCCGACAAGATCCTGGCCACGCTCGAAAGCGAAACCGGCCATCTGCAAAACCTGATCCATCGCTACATCAACCAGCCGAGCCCCGAGACGTTCGCCGAGATCTCGCATTCACGGGAGACGGTGCTGGGCACGTTGAAGACCCGGGGCTCGACCGACCCGATGCTTTCGGGTTCGGTCGAGCGGTTTGAGCATGTTACCGAGCGCTTCCTCAGTGGGTTCAGCCAACTGCGCGCGGTGCAGGCCAGGATATCGAAGACCTATGAAGATGAGGTCCTCACGCCGGCCCGCGACATGGCCGGACTTTATTCGATCATCGAAGGCGCAACCGGCCATCGCGATGCGCTGATCTGGCCATCGCTTGGCAAATCACGCGAGGCCTTCACGGCAATGCTGGTCGCCGCCAATTCCTATTACCTCTCTCTCGCGACTGCCTCGGCCGAAGAAGCCAGCCGCAATACCGAAACCATCCAGAAGACCATTCCGGTCATGAGCGACCTTGCCGACAACGATCTGCAGCGGATGGCATTGCAACGTCTGGCTACGCGCGCCAAGGCGCTCAGTGAAGGGCTCGCCAAACTGTCGGCGCAACTCACCAGCCGCACCGAATTGCTGCGCGATGCGATCGACGCCAGCCAGGCGGAGGCGTCCAACGTCATCGACGAACTGTCGATCAAAATGCGGCAGCGCGAGCAGAAGGCGCAGGAAACCTTCGACCGGACGCTCGCCGACATTTCCCAAAAAGTGCTCTCGATCGCCGTGATCTTCCTGGGGATCATCATCACCGCCGGCGTGTTGATCGCATTGTCGATCCGCCTGCCCCTGCAGCAGATCATGACGGCGATGCACGCGATCACATCGGGCGACTTCAACCGCAAGGTTCAGGGCACCGGCGCCAAGGACGAAGTTGGCGAGATGGCGCGCGCGGTCGAGGTGTTCCGCGAGAACGCCATTGCCAAGCGCACGACCGAGGACGAGTTGCGCGCGTCGAAGGAGAAGGCGGAAAACGCGCTGCACGAACTCAATGCCGCCCAGCAAAACCTGATCGACGCGGAACGCCTGGCTGCGCTCGGTGGCCTGGTCGCCGGCGTTGCGCACGAGGTCAACAATCCAATCGGCATCAGCCTGACCGTTGCTTCCAGTTTCGCGCGCCGCACCGAAGCCTTCGAGGCCGAGCTGAACGGCGGTAACGGGTTGCGGCGCTCGCAGCTTGACGAATTCGTCAGGACCTCGCGCGACGCCGCCCAGCAACTGGTCGGCAACCTGCATCGCGCCGGCGAGCTCATCCAGTCCTTCAAACAGGTGGCGGTGGACCGCTCCCACGCCGAGCGGCGGACGTTCAATCTCGCCGAGGCAACCGACCAGATCATCGCAAGCCTGCGCCCGGCGCTGAAGAAGGCGTCGATCGCGCTGTCGGTCGAGGTGCCCGAAAACCTCGTGATCGACGGCTATCCGGGCTCCTATGGCCAGATCCTGACCAACCTGTTCCTCAACGCCGCCACTCACGCCTTCCCCGACGGGCGCTCCGGGATCATCACGATCTCGGCGAAGCCGCGCGGCAACGACGACATCGAGATCATCTTTGCCGACGACGGCGCGGGCATGACGCCCGACGTCCAGCGGCAGGCGTTCGATCCCTTCTTCACCACGCGCCGCAACGAAGGCGGCACCGGGCTCGGCCTGCATATCGTCTATAATCTCGTCACCCAGCAGCTCGGCGGCCGCATGATGCTTGACTCAAGGCCGGGACAAGGCACCACATTTCGCATTATCATGCCCAAGACTGCCAACAAGTCCGCCAAGGGCGGTCAGCCCATCGAAACCCAGGATCGCGACAGGACCGCTTCATGGCCGAACAGGACGATGTCCTCCACCTGATCGATGATTCCGGCGCCGAACCGGAAGCCCCCGGCGCGCGTAAATGGAAGATCGCGGTCATCGACGACGACCAGGCAGTGCATGAGGGCACGCGCTTTGCGCTGAGCGACTACAGCCTCAACGGACAGGGTCTCGAAATCCTGTCGGCCTATTCGGGCAGCGAGGGCCGTGCGCTGATGCGCGCGCATCCCGACATCGCCGCCGTGCTGCTCGACGTCATCATGGAGACCGACGCCGCAGGCCTCGATCTTGTTGAATATATCCGCAGCGAGCTCCGCAACGAGACCGTCCGCATTATCCTTCGCACCGGACAGCCCGGACAGGCGCCGGAACGCCGTGTCATCGTCCAGTACGACATCAACGACTACAAGGCGAAGACGGAGCTCACGGCAGACAAGCTGTTTACCTCGCTCACGGCGGCGCTGCGCAGCTATCAGCAGCTCGAGCGCATGGTGCAGACCCGGCGCGGGCTTGAGATCATCATCGACGCCGCCTCGACGCTGTACGATTTCAAATCGATGCAGCGCCTCGCCGAAGGCGTGCTGACGCAAATCGCCTCGCTCCTCAACGTCGATTGCGCCGGCATACTGGTGCTGCGTGACGGCGGCGATGTGAACGATCGATTTTTCCGTTCTGGCCGGTTCAGGCTGCTACAGCCGCTTCATCGGCAGCTCCGGCGCCAGTTCGCTCGACCCCGATCTGCGCTCGATGGTCGAGGCAGCTTTCAAGCGCCGCAAGCATGAGTTCGTCGATCACCGCACCGTCCTCTACATTCGTACCGGCAGCGGACGCGAGGTCGTGGTGCTGCTTCAGGCCGAGCGGCAATTGTCGGAGACCGACCGCTCGCTGGTCGAAATTTTCGGCAGCCGGCTTTCGATCGCGTTCGACAACGTGATCCTCTATCAGCAGCTGCAGGAAGCCAATACCCAGCTCGAGGACCGCGTTGCGCAACGGACCCGCGCGCTGATGCAGGCCAATCGCAGGCTGTCGGCACAATGGCTGCGGCTGCAACGCGCCAACGGCTTCAAGAACGAAATTCTCGGCACCGTCGCCCACGACCTGAAGAATCCGCTGAGCGTCATTCTCGGCCGCACAGAAATGCTGACCGAACTGATCGCTGCCGGCTCCTCCCGCGACAACGTCGACGCCCAGGTCGATCATATTCGCGACGCGACCAGGCGCCTGACCTCGATGGTCGATCACCTGATCTCGGACGCGATGGCCGACGCCTTCGACATCACGATCCGCCGCGAGCCGGTCGACATCGCAGCCCTGGTCGGCGAAGTGACCGATGCCAACCAGCCGCTGGCCGTCAACAAGCAGCAATCGATTACGGTTTCGGCCGCACCCAACCTGATCGCGGCATGCGACGTGGACCGCATCCGCGAAGCCATCGACAACCTCATCAGCAATGCCATCAAGTACAGCCCCGTCGGCGGCAAGATTTCGGTACAGGTCGGCCAGGGTTCGAACAACACGTTCATCCGGGTCGTCGACGAAGGCGCTGGTCTCTCGCCGGAGGATATCGGCCGGCTGTTCGGGCGTTTCCAGCGGTTGTCTGCCAAGCCCACGGCAGGCGAGAGTTCGACCGGCCTCGGCCTGTCGATCGTCAAACGCATTATCGACATGCATGGCGGCGAAGTCACCGCCAACAGCGCTGGGCCCGGACAGGGCTCGACGTTCACCATCACCTTGCCCGCGGACGCGTGATCTCATGAGCCAAAGCCCGCACATCATCATTGTCGATGACGAGGCGCCGGCCCGCGAAATGGTCGGCGACTATCTCAAGATGCACGGTTTCACCGTGACGCTTTGCGACGGCGGCAAGAGCCTGCGCAGCGCCATCGAAGCCGGCGTGCCCGATCTGGTGGTGCTTGACCTCAACATGCCGGAAGAAGACGGGCTCTCCATCATTCGCGACCTCAAGAGCCGTACCAACGTACCGGTGATCATGCTGACGGCCACCGCAAGCCCGATCGATCGCGTCGTCGGGCTCGAACTTGGCGCGGACGACTATGTCGCGAAGCCCTGCGAATTGCGCGAACTGATGGCGCGGATCCGCTCCGTCTTGCGGCGAAGCACGCCGGCCCGCGCTGCAGCCGATGCCGGCGGCGCGAAGGCCAAGGATGCGCTGGTGCGATTCGGGACCAAATGGCTCGACCTTCAGGCGCAGGCACTGCGCGACGATGAAGGCAACGAGCATCCGCTGACCGCCTCCGAATTCGGGCTGCTCAAGGTGTTTGCAGCCAATCCGAAGCGCGTACTGTCGCGCGAGCGGCTGCTGGAGCTCGCCAACGCCCGCGACAGCGAGGCTTTCGATCGCGCCGTCGATCTTCGCATCATGCGAATTCGCCGCAAGATCGAGATCGATCCGACCAAGCCGGCCGTCATCAGGACAATTCGCGGCGGCGGATACCTGTTCTCGCCCGCCGGCGACAAGACCTGAACGGATATCGTTTCAAAGACGCGCAGGCGCGGCGCGGCAACAGCCTTCGTCAAACTGTCGCCGCGGCGCGCTCGTTGTGGATTTCAGCGCCCCGATGCAGTGGTTACTCCGGCCTGATCGGCCCCTCCGGGTCCGCCTGAACGCCCTGTGGGAAAGCCGGTTTGCCCCGCGACCGCCCTGAAAAAGCGCTCGCGCGACGATCATACTTCAACCATAAGCTTATTGACGATGGCGACCCGGCCTCGGGCTATCGCACTCCTGGCCTGCCACTCCCTGCAGGCGCCGTGTTGTAGGTTAAGGACTGCCGTTCCGATGTTCTCTGCGCTCCGTGCGATTTTCCGACTTCCGAATACCTGTCCGCTTCTGCTGCTGATGACGATCAGCGCAGTCCCGGCAGCCTCCGCAGCTCCCGTGCACAAGAAGGTCTATCTGCTGCGCGGATTGACCAACGTTCTGTCACCCGGAATTGACCAGCTCAACGAAGAGCTCCAGCATCGAAACATCGACGTGACCATCGCCAATCACGCATTTTCGGATGCGCTGGCCCACGAAGCCATCGAGGACTGCAAGAACGGGCGGATCAGTTCTGTCGTACTGGTCGGCCATTCACTCGGCGCGAGCGCGGCCGTGAGCATGGCCGAGCAAATGCGACAGGCCGGTCTTCACGTCGCCCTGATCGTGACGATCGACCCCGTCATCAAGACGGTCGTCCCCGATAACGTGCACCTTTTGAGGAATTTCTATCTTTCCAACGGCGTCGGCACCGCGGTGGAACACGACGGACACTTCCATGGCAGGCTGCAAAACGTCGACATGGGAAGATCGAGCTACGGACACGTCTCCCTGACCGCTGCGCCGGCGATTCAGACCCAGGTGATGCACGATATCCTCGCCGCCAATACGAGCTGCCGCTGACGATTGGCCGCTGAAACGGCCAGCCACGGCGGCCGTCATCCTTCCGGGCTTTTGTTCCCTATCGCCCGTGGCGATTTCCGTCCCGGCCAACAGAAATTTATCTTCCTAGATTTGCTGGCTTTTTCCTGCCGATTGTTTCGTCGCACGGGCCGCGACGAAACAATTCTCCCGCCCACGAAACCATTTTTTCCTTTTCGTGCAGACGTCCCGAAACCTTCGCTGACTACCAATGGGTCAACGAAGCGCCGCACAGGGCGACACGGGGAGATCGTCATGACGAAAGTCGTAGCCATCAATGCCGCAGCTCAAATGGGCATCATCGCCGCTCAGGCGACGTCCGACAAAGCGCTGCTTGAAAGCATTGCCGAGGGCGGCCGCACCGCGATGCATACGCTCTATTCCCGTCACAGCGTGCGGGTCTATCGCTTCATCCTGCGAATGGTGCGGGACACCACCACGGCCGAGGATTTGACCAGCCAGGTTTTTCTCGACGTGTGGCGTACGGCAAGCCAATTCCAGGGGCGCTCGCAGGTATCCACCTGGCTGCTGTCCATCGCCCGTTTCAAGGCGCTCACCGCGCTGCGTCAGCGCCGGCACGAGGACATCGACCAGGAGGAAATGCTTGAGATTGCCGACGAGGGCGAGACGCCGGAAGCCTGCCTCGACCGCAGCACGACAAGCGCGATCCTGCGCGCCTGCGTGGCAAGGTTGTCGCCGGCGCACCGCGAGATCATCAACCTCGTTTACTACCATGAGAAGTCGGTCGAGGAAGCGGGCCTCATCATCGGCATTCCCCAGAGCACGGTGAAGACGCGGATGTTCTATGCACGCAAGCAGCTCTCCGACCTGCTCAAGGTAGCCGGCGTGGAAAGTCTGGCCGCTTAGACGCACCGCCGCATCATCGCACACGACAGAATCCGCGCCGCAACAGCCGCGTCGGATAACTGTCACATTCGAGAGCCTGATTCCGCGGACATTAGCCGAAGTACCATCGATGCGCTCCACGGCTGGGGCTCGCGCCGCGTTGAAAAGCTTTTTGAAAACCGCCGCCTTGCCTGTAAACAAGGTGCGAGACCGGGATGTCCGGCTTGCTTGCCATTATGCTGCCCGTGAGATTTGATGGGAAGCTGACTTGGCAGACGCTGCCAGCACGCGGCGTCAACTGACCGAGCGACGGGAGAGGCTTTAATGACCGGAATTCGTCACCTGATCTGCATGACAATTGCGGCGGCAGGCTTGATGCTTTCAGCCTCGCACGGCTTTGCGCAACAGGCCGATCCCGGCGACCAGCCCGGTCTGATTGCCGATGATTCCTACCAGCTCGATCCGGAATGGCAGAAGCAGATGGTGTACTACCGCACCACCGAGCCGCCGGGCACCATCATCATCTCCACCGCCGAGAGGCATCTCTATCTGGTGCAGCCGGGCGGACGCGCGCTGCGCTACGGTATTGGTGTCGGCCGTGACGGGTTTCAATGGCAGGGCCTGTTGACCATCACCCGCAAGGCGGAGTGGCCGGACTGGGTGCCACCGCCGGAAATGATCGAGCGCCAGCCTTATCTGCCGCGCTTCATGGCCGGTGGACCGGGCAATCCGCTCGGGGCGCGTGCGATGTATCTGGGGGCCACGGTCTATCGCATTCACGGCACCAACCGCCCGGATACGATCGGCACCAAGATATCGTCCGGCTGCTTCCGTCTGGTCAACGCCGACGTCGCCGATCTCTACGACCGGGTGCCGGTGGGCACCAAGGTTGTCGTGCGGCAAAAGCCGGAACTGTGATCCAGGCCTATTTCTGAAAAAGTCATTTCAACTTCCCGACGGGGCGAGGGACAGATCATGCGGACATTCCGAGGCGGCCTGCTGATTGGGCTGGCGATCGCAGTTGCGGTCGCGGCCGTTGCCGTCACCTACGAATTCTATGATACGCGCACGCTGAAACGGACCGTTCGCCGCGGCGAGGTGCTGTGCGGCGTCAACAAGGGACTGCCCGGCTTCTCGATTCCCGACGACCGGGGCAACTGGACCGGCTTCGACGTCGATTTCTGCCGCGCGGTCGCATCCGCCATCTTCGACGATCCGAAGAAGGCGAAGTTCATTCCGCTCGACGCCAACGAGCGATTCCGGGAGTTGCAAAATCGGAAAGTGGACATTCTCTCGCGCAACTCGACCTGGAGCATGTCGCGCGAGACAGCCTACGACCTCTATTTCCCGGCCGTCGCCTACTATGACGGCCAGGGTTTCATGCTGCCCCGTTCGCGCAACATCAATTCGGCGCTCGACCTCAACGGCAGCAAGGTTTGCGTGCAGGACGGCACCACGACCGTGCTCAACCTCGCCGACTATTTTCGCGCCAACAACATGAAGTATGAGGAAAAGAAGTTCGGCAAGCTGGAAGACGTCGTCAAAGCCTATGAATCCGGCCAATGCGATACGCTGACCGCCGACGTATCCCAGCTTTATGCGTTGCGGCTCAACTTCGCCAAGCCGGGTGAGCATGCCATCCTGCCCGACGTGATCTCGAAGGAGCCGTTGGCGCCCGTGGTGCGGGAGCGCGACGACGACTGGATGATGATCGTGAAGTGGACGCTCTATGCCATGATCAATGCCGAGGAGCTTGGCGTCACCTCCAACAACATCGACGAGGCGCTCAAGTCCAAAAAGCCCGACGTGATGCGGCTGGTCGGGACCGAAGGCAATTACGGCGAGGAACTGGGCCTGACCAAGGACTGGGCGGTTCGCATCATCCGGCATGTCGGCAATTACGGCGAAGTCTATGAACGCAACGTCGGCTCCGAATCCAGGCTGAAGATCCCGCGCGGACTTAACCAGCTCTGGAGCGCCGGCGGCATTCAATACGCGCCACCGATCCGGTGATCGCGTCGTTACTACCCTCATCCTGAGGAGCGCGAACTGCGCGTCTCGAAGGATGAGGCCACCAACCGGGCCTCGTGGTTCTCCCGGCGATACGAATGTATCGTCCGGAGACGCCGCTGCATGAGCGGCTCCTCCCCATGAGGGACAGTTTAAGCAGCAACAATCAAAACAAAAAGGAAACCAAGATGCGGCTGAAATTGCTTTCGCCCGAGGAAATGAGCGCCGAGCAGAAACAGACTTACGACGAAGCCGATCGCCGGCAAGCGCGGCAAGCCGCCGGCGCCGATGATGGCCTGGCTCAACAGCCCGGAAATGGCGCGGCACGCCACGCGGCTCGGCGAGGTATTGCGCTTCGATACGATGTTCCCGGCCAAGTTGTCCGAGATCGCCATCCTCGTCACGGCGCGGCACTGGACCTCGCATTACGAGTGGTTCGCCCACAAGCGCCTCGCGCTCCAGGGCGGCATGGACCCCAAGATCGCCGACGACATCCGCGATCGCCGCACGCCCGCATTCGACGATCCGAAGGCGAAGATGATTTATGACCTCACCAAATCGCTGCATGAAGGCCATGGGGTACCCAAGGCGCTTTACGACGAGGCGGTCGAAGTGCTTTCGCTGCGCGGGGTCGTCGAGGTCATCGGTCTTTGCGGCTATTACACCATGGTTTCGATGACGCTGAACACCTTCGAGTTCGGCCTGCCCGACGGACGGGTGTCCGAGCTTGCGTGATTCGGACTAGTTACCTACCTGTCCCGGACGCGGTGCAGCGCGAAGCGGTGCGTCGCTGATCCGGGACCCATTAAACGACGGGATCGTGGAGCCCGGATCAGCAGCGCATCGCAAGACGCGCTGCGCAGCATCCGGGGAACGAAAGGAACGAGACCATGCCGCAAAATCCACCTATCGTCGCTGGCACGAAGATCGGCCACGTTCATCTCAAGGTCGCCGACCTCGAGCGCGCGCTGGGCTTTTATTGCGGCGTGCTCGGCTTCGAATTGATGCAGCGCTATGGAACCGACGCGGCCTTCATCTCGGCGGGCGGTTACCACCACCACATCGGGCTGAACACCTGGGAAAGCAAAGGCGGCCATCCGCCTGCGCCGGGAACGACGGGGCTGTTTCACACCGCGATTTTGTATCCGACCCGCGCGGCCCTTGCGGATGCGCTGCATCGCGTCACCAGCGCCGGCATTCCGCTCGACGGCGCCAGCGACCACGGCGTGAGCCAGGCGCTTTATTTGCGTGACCCCGACGAAAACGGTGTCGAGCTATACTGGGACCGGCCGCAAGCCGAATGGCCGCGCGCGGCGGACGGCTCGCTGGCGATGTTTACGAAGCGACTCGATGTCGAAGACCTGATGCGGCAGCGCGTCGTCTAGTGCGGTGAATTTGAAGTTCCTATCAGTTTCGCGGTGATCTCGTCATAGGAACTTCAAATTCCAAACCGCACTAGAAACCATAATTTGCTGGTGCTCCTTCGATTCCGAAGTTCGCGTAGGGTGGTGCGGCCAATGTCGGCGAACTTCAGAATCGGAGCACTAGCCCTGATCCATCATGCGGACTTCCGGCGGAGCATGATCAAGACGGCTGCGGTCAATTCGAGCGCGATGCAGCCATAAAACGGCAGCGTATAGGACCCCGACAGGTCGCGTAGCGCGCCGATGACACCCGGACCGAACGCGTATGCCACCTGCGTGATCGCGGTCAACAGGCTGATCAGCACGCCAAACGAGCGGGTATCGAACTCGCGCTGCACGATCAACGACGGCAGCGTGATCAGATTGCCGACCGAAAATCCGAAGGCGGCGCAGGCCGCGATCAACAACGTTTCATCGCGACAATTGATGACGACGATAAGCGCCAGCGCCTGGCTGACGAAGGAAAGCGCTGACGCGAGCCGTTGATTGAGCCGGTCGATCACGATGGAAAACAGTACGCGCCCAATCACCGCCATGGCCGTCAGCATTGCGATCGCGACCGCGGCGTTGGAACGGCCGATCACGGGATCGAGGAACGCGATCAGGTGAACGATGAAGCCGACCTGTGCAAACAGCACCAGCGCGAAGGCGGTCGATACCGACAGAAAGCCGATATCGCGGAATGCGCGTGCGCGAATGTGCGACGACGAGAGCGCATCGTTGCTCGAGGAAGCCCCGTCGCTCAAGCGCAGCGGCGGCGGCCCGACGAAGATCAACACCACGGGGATCACCAGCACGATCATGACGGCAGCGGCGAACATCATCGCGTTGGAAAATCCAAACTGGCCGATCGCGATCACGAGTAGCGGAACGCCCGCGATGCCGCCGAAACTCGCGCCGTTCAGCGCGAGACTGATCGCCATGCCGCGCTTCTGATCGAACCAGAGACCGAGCGTATTGCTGATCATCGCCAGGCTGGTGCCTGCCCAGCCGAAGGACAATGCGATATCCGCGAGATAAAGCTGCCAAGGCGCCTTGGCCTGCCCCATCAGGACGACCGCGACCGCCATCGCGCCCGTTCCAGCCAACAAGCAATTGCGCGGGCCGAACTTCTTGATGGCTTCAGCGACGAAGATGACGAGCAGCGCTCCGAACAGATAGAAGAAGGTTGTCGCCCCCGAGATCAACGACGCCGACCAGCCATGCTGCCGGTGCAGTTCGGCCAGATAGACGCTCTGTCCGTAGAAGCCGAACGCCCAGCCAAAGGTCGCAACCACGAAACAAACCGCAACGATCCGCCAGCCGTCATAGCGGATGGAGCTCTCGTCAATCGTGTGGCGGCTTGAAGCGTCCAAGCGTGATCTCCCTGTTGCGGGACATCATGTACGACGCAAAGCGACTACGCCAAGTCCATTACTTCGATTTCGACCGAAGTGTCAGCAGATGTCATCAGCTGTTAATGGTCGGGTCGTAGAAGAAGCGCTCGCGGAAAATCTTGTCGCCGCGCCATTCCTGCCAGGCGACCTCGTCGAAGCGGCGCACCAGGCCGGACTTCTCCGTAAGCACGAAATTCCAGTGGATGGCGACCCGATCGCCTTCGACCACCGACGACACGCATTTCGAATAGACTTCCGACATCCGCGCCAGCGCGGCGCGCTCGTGCGCGACCAGCACATCCCGGCCGACCCGTGGCGGCGCGGCGTTCTCCTGCATGGTCGCATCTTCCGTGTAATAGCGCTCGATGGCACCGGCATGATCGCCGGCCTCGACAACGGCAATGAACTCATCGAGACGGGCTCGCGAAGGCATCGGCTTCTCCTGTCGAAAAGTAAAACGGACGTCAACCGCGCAGACGTAGGTGCTGCTAGTGGTCCGATTCTAACATTCGCATCCCTGCTCAGCGGTCACATTTGCGAATGTTAGAATCATTGGACCATTAGCAAATATAAGTTTCTAGTGGAGTTTTGGATTTGACATTCGCTTGACGAGCTCGCGGCTAGGCGGGTAGCGAATGTCAAATCCACTCCACTAGTCGTCAGCGCAATGCTGCTCGCCGTTTCGCGAGCGACACGAGGAGAAGCACCGTTACCCCCAACAGCACCGGCGGGAACACCACCCAGTCGACCGCATCCCAGCCGTAATTCGCCAGCAACTGGCCGGAAGAGAACGACCCCACCGCCATCATGCCGAACACCAGGAAATCGTTGAAGGCCTGCACCTTGTTGCGTTCCTCAGGCCGGTGTGTTTCCAGCACCAGCGCGGACGCGCCGACAAAGCCCAAATTCCACCCCACACCGAGCACGATCAGCGTCGCCCAGAAGTGCATGGCCGTGATGCCGGAAAGACCGATGATGGCGCCGCAAGCCTCCAACAAAAGTCCTGCCGCGACCACCCGGGGCGCGCCGAACCGCGCGATCAGCGCTCCCGTAAAGAAGCTCGGCCCATACATCGCCACGATGTGCCATTGAACGCCGAAATTGGAATCGCCGAGGCTCAGCCCGCACATTTTCATGGCGAGCGGCGCCGAGGTCATCACAAGGTTCATCGTCGGATAGGCGATGACGCCGCAGAGTGCGGCTGCAATGAAGCGCGGCTGCCGCGCAATTTCGAACAGCGGACGTCCCCGATGCAGGTCCGACGGCGCAGGCTTTGGCGCATCGACGCCGGCCAGGATCGCCATCGCGACCAGCGCTACCGCCGCCTGCACCACAAAAGAGAAAGCGAACAGATACGGCGACCAGATATCCATCGTCCACTGCACGAGCTGCGGGCCGAGCACGCCGGCAAATACGCCGCCCGCCATCACCCACGATACGGCCTTCGTGCGAAATGCTGCACTCGCGCCGTCGGCGGCCGCGAAACGGTAGGATTGCGATACCGAGCCGTATAATCCGCCGAGGAAGGTCGCGCAGCAAAACAGCCCGAAAGAGCCATGCAGGATCGCAAACGCACCGAGCAAGCCCGTGCAAACGCCGCACGCGGTGCCGGCGATGAAGGCAACGCGGCGGCCGTAGGCGCGCGAAATCATGCCGGTCGGCAACGTGCCGGCGGCGAGCCCGAGCACGTACATCGAGAGTGGCACGGTGGCGAGCGAAACGCTCGGCGCCAGCGCCGCGCCGACAATCGAGCCGGTGGCAAAAATCACGGCCGAATTCGCACCGGTCAGCGCCTGCGCGGCGGCCAGGCGGATTACATTGCCGCGAACGCGCACGTCGTCGGTGCTCGCCGCGGCTGCGGTCATATCGGTCATCGGCAGTTTCTACCCCGGAAAAGCAGGACGCAGTCGGATCGCCCCGCGATTCGATGCACTATGAAACGCCCGATCCGCGCGATCAACCGATGGAAACGGGCGCGCGCCATGCGCCGGCGCTGGATCGCGGCTGCAATCTAGCGCCGGCTAAACACCAACGTGAGATTGTTGGCGGGCATCTCGGTGATCTCGACCCGCGAAAGACCGGCACTATCCGCCAGCTTCGTGACGGCCTCGACATCACGGACGCCCCATGCGGGATCCCGCTCGCGCAAGCTCTGGTCGAAAGCAGCGTTGCTATCGGCGGTATGCCGGCCATCGCGCCGGAACGGACCGTAAAGGAACAGCAGTCCCCCGCTCTGCAAATAGCGGCCTGTGCCCGCGACGAGCCCCTCGGCGACACGCCACGGCGCAATGTGAATGACGTTGGCGCAAAAGACCAGCCAGCAGTTCGCCGGGCCCACCGTCCCGCTTTCATCGAATCGCCCCAGGCCGGATCGGACAGATCGATCCGCCGCGGCGGACGGATATTGGGAAGACTCCGAATGCAGCCGCCACGCCTCGATGCTCTTCAGGTGATTTTCGTTGAGATCGCTCGGCCACCAGGTGATGTCGGGAAATTGGCGGGCGAATTCGACGGTGTGCTGGCCGGTGCCGCTGCCGGCCTCAACCGCGTCACCGGATTTTCCGGCCAGAAATCGCGCCAGAACGCCGCCGATGGCCTGATGGTTACGATGAAAGGCGGGCGCGTCGAGCCGGCCGTCCGCTGCGCTGCGGCCGCCATCCTTGCCAAATTCAACGACATACTCCGCCATAGTCAGCCTCTCGAGATCAAATCGCCGCAGTGCAAACTGCCTGCGTTGTCAGGCGATAGCGTTTATGCTTTGAAAGATTATACTTGGACCAGCCATCTGCGGGAACTGCGTTTTGACCGACCGCCTTTCACTCAAGCTTCTGCTATTGGCACTGACAGTCAGCGTCATCATGCTGCCGATGGAGGCGCACGCCCAATCGAAGGCTGCCGAGGGCGAGAAGATCGCTTTCGACCGGGCCAAAGGCAACTGTCTGAGCTGCCACAACATCAAGGGCGGCGACCTGCCCGGCACCATCGGGCCCGCGCTCAAGGACATCAAAAGCAAATATCCTGACCGCAACGATCTCATCGCGATTGTCACCGACGAGACCGTCCGAAACCCGGAAACCGCGATGCCGCCGTTCGGCCGGAATCGCATTTTGACCAAACAGGAAATCGACGCAATTGTGGATTTCCTGCAAACGCTATGAGACGCAATCTCAAGCGAACAACAAAATTGGGGAGATGAGCGATGACGACCCTTGATGACGGCTTTCCGGTTACGCGGCGTCTCGTCCTTCGCGGCGCTGGCTCCGTCGCGTTCGCTAGCCTTGGCGTTGTTGTGCTGCCCGCCCCCTCGGCATTTGCGGCCGCCAATGACAAATACCCGGAAGAAGCTTTCAAGCAGAAGGACAACAAGGAAGCGATCCGGCTGCTCTACGGCCGCACCGCGGAGCCTTCCGACAAGATCAAGCTGGACGCGCCGGAGATCGCGGAGAATGGCGCGGTGGTCCCGATATCGGTCTCCACCAGTCTTGCGGACGTCACCTCGATCGCCTTCGTGGTGCCGGAAAACCCGAACGTATTGGCGGCGTATTACAAGATTCCGCAAGGCACCCTGCCCAACGTGGCCAACCGCCTCAAAATGGCCAAGACCAGCAACGTCATTGTGATCGTGGAAGCCGGTGGCAAGCTCTTTAGCGCGACCAGGGAAGTCAAAGTGACCGTCGGCGGTTGCGGAGGTTGAACATGGCATCGAGCATCCGTGTACGTGCAATCGCAAACGGCGACACCACCGACGTCCAGACGCTGATCCAGCATCCGATGGATTCGGGCTTCATCAAGAACGACAAGGGCGAATTCATCCCGGCGCATTTCATCCAGGAGCTGACCTTCGAACATAACGGGCGGGCGGTGTTCGTTGCCGACTGGGGAACGGCGGTCTCCAAGGATCCCTATGTCAAATTCGCGTTCAAGGGCGCCGCCAAGGGCGACGACCTGAAAGTGAGCTGGATCGACAACAAGGGCGAGACCGATACCGCCACCTTCAAGATCCAATGAGCGCTCATCGCGGGCTTCCCCATTTTGTCGGCGGCGCCTGGAGGCGCGTCGGCGTGCGCTTGCTGTCGATTTCTCTGGCCGCCGTGTTGCTTGCGGTCGCGCATGCGGCGACGGCCGCCGACGGCACCGACCCCGCC
This sequence comes from uncultured Alphaproteobacteria bacterium, assembly GCA_963706265.1. Classification (GTDB taxonomy): domain Bacteria; phylum Pseudomonadota; class Alphaproteobacteria; order Rhizobiales; family Xanthobacteraceae; genus Bradyrhizobium. Next base: position 168,792 of record CAVPLO010000002.1, read on the forward strand.
AAGGAAGCGCGCGCTTTCCAGGACTATTTCTTCAAAAAATTTCCCAATGTGAAGCCCGACGACTTCGCCAACGGCCCCTATGCCTTGAACGAGGACATGCGGCGGCAATGGGAGGACAAGGAGCAGTTTCCGCCTTATGAATTCTCGCTCGAGGCGGGCAAGGAACTGTTCGCCAGGCCTTTCGCCAACGGCAAGCACTATGGCGATTGTTTTCCCGATTCCGGCGTCGGTATCCGGCAGAACTATCCACAATTCGACGGGAAGAGCGGCAAGGTCGTCACGCTGGAGCTGGCGCTGAACCAGTGCCGTGAGGCCAATGGCGAGAAGGCGATCTCCTACACCGGCGACGATATGGCCGCACTGACCGCCTATATGGCCTTCACCTCCCGCGGCAAGCCGTTCAACATCAAAATTCCGGGCGATCCCCGCGCGCTTGAGGCCTATGAAGACGGCAAGCGCTATTTCTACACGCGGCGCGGACAGTTGAATTTTTCCTGCGCGACCTGCCATGTGCAGAATCCCGGCGAGCGGCTACGCGCCGAGGTGCTCGCGCCGGCGCTTGGAATCCTCAACGCGATGCCGATCTACCGTTCCGAATGGGGCGGCATGGGCACGATCAGCCGGCGCTTCATCACCTGTAACAGCCAGGTGCGCGGCGTGCCGCTTGAACCACAAAGCGACGAGTACCGCGACCTTGAATATTTTCTGTCCTATGTCAGCAATGGTGTGCCGATATCCGGACCGGGCTCACGGCCATGAGAGTTTCATTGAGAGCCGTGATGCGACTATGCCAGATGCTTATCCTCTTGCCGATTGGCAGTGCGGCGTTTGCCGCCGGTACCGAAGCCGACTTCAAAGCCGCCTATGCCGCGGCGGACGCCGCCGAAAAGCAGGCCGGCCAATTGCGTAACCAATGGCTCGCGACCGAGGCCGCGCTCACGGAGGCAAAGAAGGCTGCCCGGAAGAGTGATTTCGATCAAGCGGTCGCGGCCGCGAAGGAAGCCGAAGCGCTGGCCAAGGCCTCGATTTACCAGGCGACGAGCGAGAAAGCGGCCTGGAAAAATCTCGAAATTCGCTGACACTCCTGAAAAGAATCGCACAGCGCCCACCATGCCCCTCAACCGCCGGGATATTCTCAAGCTAACGAGCGCCGCGGCGTTCACGGGCAGCCTGCCGCGCCAGGCGCACAGCGCCGATGGCGGCGTCTACGACCTTGAACGCTTCGGCAATGCGCGCATCCTGCACATCACTGACACGCACGCGCAGCTTTTGCCCGGCTATTTTCGCGAGCCGAGCGTCAATCTCGGAATCGGCGCGATGGATGGACAGCCGCCGCATCTGGTCGGCCACGCCTTTCTCGACCGGTTCGGCATCAAGGCCGAAAGCGCCGACGCCTATGCCTTCACCTCGATCGATTTCGAAAAGTCGGCGGCGCGTTTCGGCAAGCTCGGCGGCTTTGCCCATCTGAAAACCCTGATCGATCGTTTGCGCAGCGACGTTGGCCCGCAACGCTCGCTGTTGCTCGATGGCGGCGACGCCTGGCAAGGCACCGGGTTGGCGAACGCACTGCGCGGCGCCGACATGGTCGAGGCGGCAAACCTGCTCGGCATCGAAGCGATGACCGGACACTGGGAATTCACCTATGGCGAGGATGCGCTGCGCGGCAACCTCGAACGCTTCAAGGGCGAATTCCTGGCGCAGAATATTTTCCTGACCGAAGAGGCTGCCTTCAACGGCGCCAAGGCGTTCGACCAGGCCTCAGGCCGCGTGTTCAAGCCCGCCTCGATCAGGGAAGTCGGCGGCTATCGTGTCGCAGTGATCGGTCAGGCGTTTCCCTATGTTCCGATCGCGCATCCAAAACGTTTCACGCCGGACTGGACCTTCGGCATTCGCGAGCAGGAACTGCAAACACTGATCGATAGTCTGCGATCTACCGAGAAAGCCGACGCGGTGTTGTTGTTGTCGCACAACGGCATGGACGTCGACCTGAAGCTTGCCAGCCGCGTGCACGGCCTCGACGTCATTCTCGGCGGCCATACCCACGACGCCATTCCGCAACCGATTTCAGTGACCAATACCGGCGGCACCACGCTCGTCACCAATGCCGGCTCAAACGGCAAGTTTGTCGGCGTGCTCGACCTCGACCTCGCCAAGGGCCAGGTGCGGGACGTGAGATACCGCCTGTTGCCGGTATATTCGGAATTGCTGAAGCCCGACGCCGAGATGGTCGCGCTGATCGACAAAATTCGCGCGCCACAGGTGGCGGCCTGGAGCGAAAGGATCGCCACCACCGACCGCCTGCTCTACCGCCGCGACAATTTCACCGGCACCGTCGACCAGATGATCTGCGTCGCGCTGCGCCGCGAATACGATGCCGAGATTGCGATGTCACCCGGCTTCCGCTGGGGCGCGACCTTCCTGCCGAACCAGCTCTTCACGATGGAAGAAGCGCTGGCCGAGACCGCCATCAGCTATCCGGAAACCTATGTGTCGAGACTGACCGGAAGCGAGCTCAAGAACACGCTCGAGGACGTCTGCGACAATCTCTTCAACCCCGACCCCTATCACCAGCAGGGCGGCGACATGGTCCGCGTCGGCGGACTGACCTACGGCTGCACGCCGTCGGAAGCTATCGGGCGTCGGATTTCCGACCTGAAACTCGATAACGGCCGCGCCATTGAGCCGAACAAACACTACACGGTCGCCGGCTGGGCTGCGGTCAACCCACAGCAGGGAAAGCCGGTATGGGACGTTCTCGCCAAGTATCTTGGTAGCGGCAAGCCGCTCGACCTGCCTCCCAACGGTGTTGCGCTGCACGGCGTCAGCGGCAATCCCGGCGTCGCGGATCGGGGATAAATCCCTCCCGGGATGGCGCTGCACTTCGCTCCGCTGGCATGATATGGTTCTGGTCGGGTTTTGCGGATTTCGTCCCCATGATTTTTCGTCAGCTGTTCGACAGCGTATCCGGCACTTACAGCTATCTCTTGGCAAGCCGCGCAGGCGGCGAGGCCATGATCCTCGATCCCGTGCTCGAGCGGGTCGATCGCTATTGCCAGTTGTTGCGGGAACTCGACCTCAAACTGGTCAAGGCCGTCGATACGCACCTGCATGCCGACCACGTCACCGGCCTCGGCGAACTACGCGACCGCACCCATTGCGTCACCATCATGGGCGAGCAGACCAAGGCCGATGTCGTGGCGATGCGGGTCGCCGATGGCGACAAGGTGACGATCGAGGGTATCACGCTCGATGTGATGTACACGCCCGGCCACACCGACGATTCCTACAGTTATTTGATGGGCGACCGCGTTTTCACTGGCGACACGCTTCTGATCCGCGGCACCGGCCGCACCGATTTCCAGAACGGCAGCGCGCGGGCGCAATACGAGTCGATTTTCAACCGGCTGTTGAAGCTGCCGGAGGAAACCATGGTGTTTCCCGCCCACGATTATAAAGGCGATACTGTTTCCACCATCGGCGAAGAAAAGCGCTACAATCCGCGGCTGCAGGTGCGCTCGGTCGATGAGTATGTCGAGCTGATGAACAATCTGAAGCTGCCGAATCCGAAGATGATGGATGTCGCGGTGCCGGCCAATATGCACGTCGGCATGCAGCAAGACGAACTCACCAAGCAGGGCCTGGCGTTCACCGCATCTGAAGCGATCGAGAGTCTCGGCCGGCCCGATATTTTGTTGGTCGATCTGCGTGAGACGAGCGAGCGCGCCAAGCACGGCACGTTGCCCGGCGCGCTGCACGCACCCTATCCGGGGATCGACGAGAGCCTCAAGTCCGGCGGAGTGTTGCGCGAAGTCGCGACCGCCACCGGGCGGCGCATCGTGTTCTTCTGCGCCTATGGCGAGCGCTCGGCGATGGCGGTCAACGCTGCGAAGGAGGCCGGATTGACCAATCCGGCCCATATCGCCGGCGGCATTGACGCCTGGAAGAAAGCCGGCGGGCCCGTGCTGACGGGCTGAGCGCGCTGCTATACTGGCACCCGGGCTACGGAGAATGACCATGTCTATCAGGCTGCTATCGCCCTCGGCCGATGGCTACCGCCTTGGGCCGGTCGAACCGCGTCATGCACCGCTGTCCTGTTTCGCGTTGCTAACGGTGTCCTGCGCGCTTGCGAGTTTTGCGCTCGCCTGCGCGACGCCATTTGCGGCCTTTGCGGTGATTGCGGCGGCGATGCTGCCGCTGCGCCCGGCGCTACTCGTCGTCACCGGCGCCTGGCTGGTCAATCAGGGCATCGGCTTCGGGGCGCTGCATTACCCGATCGACGGCAATACGATGCTCTGGGGCCTCGCGATCGGTATTGCGGCTCTTGCCGCGACCGCGATGTCGGCAGCCATTCTGCGCTGGCTGCCGCAGACCAGCACCCCGCTTGTTCTTGCTCTCGCTTTGATCGGCGGTTACGGCACCTTTGAAGTTGCGCTGCTGGCAGCGACGCCGTTCCTCGGAGGCGCCGACAGCTTTACCGCCGCCATCGTTGCCCGCATCGGAGTTTTGAATGCCGTCTGGCTGATTGGACTCGTCGCTGCGTGCGAGATTGTCCGGCTGGTCAACCCTTTCAAGCGCGGCCACACGGTCTCGTAGACCGTCCCGGCAATCCGGTAAATTGCGGGAACGGGATCGCCGACCCTCGATGTCGAGAGTGACATTGAGGGCTGCCATGCAGCCGTATTCATGGACAAGTAACCGCGAGGGCCGATATTTTCGCCTTCAACCGCGAGGACGCCCCCCGAATGGCCGATATTCTGGCCGCGCCGCAACAAGCCGTATCCAAGCAGGCCGACAAGGACGAACAGTTTCGCACGCTGGGCGCAATTTCCGTCGCGCACTGGGTGAGCCATTTCCATATTTTCGCGCTGCCGATGCTGTTTCCCTTTCTGAAACAGCAGCTCAACGTCGGCTATATCGAACTCGGCTTTGCGCTGACCGTCTTCGCTGTGAGTTCCGGCTTGACCCAGGCGCCGATTGGTTATCTTGCAGATCATATCGGCGCGCGAAAGATTTTGCTGATGGGTCTTTGCCTCGGCGGCGCTTCGTTGATCGCACTCGGCCTGCACCTGAGTTATTCGTGGCTGATCGTGAGCGCCGCGTTGCTGGGGCTGGCCAACAGCGTCTATCACCCTGCCAATTATGCGATCCTTTCGGCACATATGAATGCGGCGCGCATGGGCCGCGCATTTTCGATACACACCTTTGCCGGATTTCTTGGCGGCGCGGTCGCGCCCGCTGTCATGGCTGGTCTGGTAGCGGTGGTCGGCGGTCACGGCGCGTTGATTGCGGCGGGCGCGATCGGTCCGCTGGTGGCGCTTTTTATTCTCGTCGTCGGAATTCCCGATGCGAGCGCCACCGACCGCAGCACTGGCGCCGGCGCACCGAAGCAGAGCGTCATCACGCCGGCGCTCGCCGTGCTGACGATGTTCTTCCTGCTGCTCAGTCTCTCGAATGCGGGAATCAGTAATTTCGGCGTCGTCGCGTTGATGAGCGGATATGGCGCAACGTTCTCCGCCGCCAACCTGGCGCTGACGGCCTATCTCGGCGCCAGCGCCGCCGGCGTGCTCGCCGGCGGAATTCTCGCCGATCATACCGAGCGTCATGGACAAGTGGCCGCAGCCTGTTTCGCGGTGAATGCCGCCATCCTGCTGGTGGTTGCGGCGATGAATTTGCCGCAACTGCTCTTGATCGGTTTGATGGGATTGGCCGGGTTTCTCAGCGGCGTGATCGCTCCCTCGCGCGACATGATGGTCCGCGACGCCGCCCCTGCGGGCGCGGCAGGCCGGGCGTTCGGCCTCGTCTCCACCGGATTCAATATCGGCGGCATCATCAGCCCGTTGCTGTTCGGCTGGATCATGGACCAGGACCTGCCGCGTTGGGTGTTTGGCGGCTCGGTCGTGTTCATGGTGCTTACCGTCATCCTTGCGCTCGCCACCGAGCGTAGCCCCGAAAGAAGCGAGCCGGCGCGCGCCTGATCCTGCGGCTAATTTGATTCTAACATTTGCAAAAGTGCCTGCCAGACCAGGATGCAAATGTTAGAATCGAGCCACTAGGCCACCTTCGCCGTCAGGCGAATTTCGCCTGCCGCGCGGCAGCCATCAAACGCTCGCGTTCGGTATTGGGCCAAAGCAACAGCAGACCCAGCAGGCCAGATACAACAAGAATGACCGCGTTGATGGTGAAGCCGATCATGTAACCGTCAATCAGTCCTGACGCGCGCTGGACCATATTTCCCATCACCGCAGGCGCCAGAATGCCCGCCAGCGTATAGATCGCGCCATAGATCGAGATCACCGCGCTGCGCTGGGATACAGGCGTGAATTCGCTGATCATCGGCGCGCACACCACATAGATCGATCCGGAAAGTCCCGAACCCGCCACCAACAAGGCAATCCGTAGTCCCGCGCCGTCGACATAGGGGAGGACAGCAAGAATGATCCCTCCGACGATCAGCGGTACCGCACCCAAAACACCGCGTGCAACGCGCGTTGAAGAGCCACGCGCCATCAGCACCTGCGATATCCACCCGGTCATCAGCACAACGACAGAACCAAATATCCAGGGCAGTATCGAAATCAAACCTGCCTGTTGCTGCGAAAAGCCGAGTCCCTTCACGATGAAGGACGTGAACCAGGTGAAGCCCAGCGAGAGCGCCCAGTACGCGCCAAAGCTCGCGGCGCAGCAGCCGACAAAGGTCCGCGAGGTGAGAAGCCGGAAGTAGGGAATGCGCTGCTCCTCCGCAGCCGCGACGGCGGCCGGAACGAGCGGTCCTTCCTTGCCGAGGACCAACCACGCGAGGACCCAGATCAGGCCGGCGATGCCGAGCGCCCCGAACGCGTAGTGCCAGTTATAATGGACGATAAGCCAGTTCAGCGCAGGCACCGCGAGGATGATCCCGAACGCCGATCCCTGCGATAACACGGCGGTTGGCAGAGTCCGCTTCTCGTCGGGAAACCATTTATAGATGGCATGGGTCGCGATCGCAGCCGCTGGTCCCTCGCCCGCGCCGAGGATGACGCGGCAGATCAGCAACGTCGTGAAGCCGACATTGCTGACCATCGGAAACTGGGCGATCGCCCAGATCAATGCGAGCGTCAACAATACCCAGCGTGTCGCGGTGCGATTGGCGAGGAAGCCGACGGCGATCGCCGAAATGGAAAACAGAAAGAAGAAAGAAGAGCCGAGCAGGCCGAACTGATCCGGTTCGAGCTTCAGATCGGTCATGATCGGGACCCCGGCAAGGCCGACCACGATCTTGTCCGCGAAGTTCAGCAGCATGAACAGAAACAGGAGAAACGTTATTCTCCAGGCCCCCTTCGGCGTCGGCTGGGCAGTCATGGTCCCCTCACGATGGCTTTTTCGCCATTAGAACGGTCTAGATGTGACGCTATCCAGGGAACGAAAAGTGCAGTCCATCCTACAGCAAGAACGTGATTCGCGGGGACGTGATCTGCAGCCATGGTGTTGCTATGCTCAACGACCAGTGAAGGAAATATGCAGTGTGGCGGATTCGACATTCGCAAACGAACCATCCGCGACATGATACGAATGTCAGAACCGGACACTAGGGTGCATCGCTTCGTATGCCATCGGATAAGAAGATCGTGCTGAGCGTTCGCAATCTGACCAAGGCCTATTCGGCGGCCGGCGAGCAGGTCGCCGTCCTTCGCGGTGTAAACCTGACGGTTGCGGCCGGCGAACGGGTTGCCCTGACCGGGGAATCCGGCAGCGGCAAAAGTACGCTGCTGCATCTGGTCGCAGGGCTCGACCGCGCCGATGGCGGGGCGATCGATTTTGCCGGGACGCCGATCTCGGATCTCAGCGAGGCTGGCCTCGCGGCGTTGCGGCGCGACCGGCTGGGTCTTGTCTTTCAACAGTTCAACCTGATCCCGAGCCTCAATGTCCGGGATAATCTGGCGTTCCAGTCCCGCATCGCCGGACGCCACGATGCCGCCTGGCAGGCCGAGCTTTCGGAACGTCTCGGGCTTGCTGGTCTGCTGGACCGCTATCCCGAGCAGCTTTCCGGCGGTCAGCAGCAGCGGGTCGCGATCGGCCGGGCGCTGGCGGTGAAACCGCTGCTTCTGCTCGCAGACGAACCCACCGGCAATCTCGATGAAGCGACCGCCGACGACGTGCTGGCGCTGACCCGCGACCTCGTCGCGCAGACCGGCTGCGGTCTTCTGATGGTAACTCATTCGATCCGTCTGGCTGCGACGCTTGACCGTCACGTCAACCTCAGCGCCGGATTGATCGCGTGACAAGGAGCCTTTGGATTCTGGCGGTCCTGCTCAGCCACTGGCGGCGGCATCCGATGCAGTTCGCGACCCTGCTGATCGGTCTCATCTCGGCGATCGCGCTTTGGAGCGGGGTGCAGGCGCTGAACCAGCAAGCACGGTATAGCTACGATCGCGCGGCCGCAGCCTTCGGCGGCGCAAGAACCGCGACCCTGGTGGCCCGCAATGGAGCGACTTTCTCGCAGCAGTTATTTGTCGATCTGCGCCGCGCCGGTTGGCCGGTGTCGCCGGTTCTCGAAGGCCGTATCCAGATCAATGGACGCTCATTCCGCGTACTTGGCGTCGAGCCCGTCACGCTGCCCGTGGAAGTCGGCGAGACGCCGGCTATCGGCGGCGATCTGCAGGCCTTTGTCATGCCACCGGGCGAAACACGTGTCGCGCCCGAGACGCTGGCCGGGTTGGGCTCCGCCGAAGGCGCTTCACCCGAAGCGAGCAACGATATGAGGCTGCCGCCGCTTCATCTCGCGCGGCAACTGGCGCCGGGAATACTGGTGGTCGATATCGGCATCGCCCAGCGACTGCTGAAAATGCCCGACCAGGTTTCGCGCCTGTTGATCGGCAAGAACAAGGGGCCGCGCGCCCCGCTCGAATCCGTTGCGGGTGACAGCCTCCGCCTGGTCAAGCCCGATGCCGAGACCGATCTCGAACGCCTCACCGACAGCTTTCACTTGAACCTCACCGCGTTCGGCCTGCTTTCGTTCTTCGTTGGCTTGTTCATCGTCAACTCGGCGATCGGACTAGCGTTCGAACAGCGGCTGCCGATGTTGCGAACCTTGCGCGCCTGCGGCGTATCCGCGCGTCAGCTCAACACGATATTGGTGCTTGAGCTGATATTTTTTGCACTCGTTGCGGGGCTCGGTGGAATGGTTGGCGGCTATCTGATTGCGGCGGCGCTGCTCCCCGATGTTGCCGCATCGCTGCGTGGACTCTACGGCGCGCAAATTCCCGGACAACTCACACTCCGGCCGCAATGGTGGGCCGCGGGACTCCTCATCAGCGTATTGGGCGCGCTGCTGGCCGCAACAGCGAGCCTGGTGAAAGCGAGCCGCCTGTCGGTGCTCGCGGCTGCGCAGCCGCAGGCATGGCGTCAGGCGCAGCGCCGATGGGTCGTGCTGCAGGGGATCGCTGCGCTCGTCGTGTTCATCGCCGCCCTGGGCTTTCTCCGGTTCGGCGATTCCCTCCTTGCCGGTTTTGCCGTGCTGGCGGCCATGCTGCTGGGCTCTGCGCTCGGACTGCCCTTGATCCTGGAGCTGTTGCTGGCGGCCGGCCAACGCCAGGCGCGCGGCGCGCTTGCCGCATGGTTCTGGGCCGACAGCCGCCAGCAGCTTTCGGGCTTGTCGCTGGCCTTGATGGCGCTGTTGCTCGCCTTGTCGGTCAATGTCGGCGTCGGCACGATGGTCGAAAGCTTCAGCCAAACCTTTGTCAGTTGGCTCGACGGGCGGCTCGCCGCCGATATCTACATCAATGCGTCGGACGATGCGCAGGCCAGGGCCATCACTACATGGCTGCGCGAGCGTCATGACGTCACCGCCATCCTTCCCGGTGGCCGCGCCGAAACGCAACTCGCCGGCGCGCCGCTGGAACTCTTCGGCCTTCCCGACGATCCCACCTACCGCGATCGCTGGCCTCTGCTGCGATCGGCTCAAAATGCCTGGGCGCGGCTGCGGTCGGGCGATGCCGCTTTCGCCAGCGAGCAACTGGCGCGGCGCCTGAAGCTTGCCATCGGCGACACCCTCGAAGTGCCGACACCGAACGGCAATTGGAAAATCCGGGTGGTCGGCATCTATGCCGATTACGGCAATCCCAAGGGACAGATCGCGGTCAATTTTGACGTGCTGACCAGCCACTTCCCCAACATCCCGCAGACGCGGATCGGCGTGCTCGCCGATCGAACCGCCGTCCCTGCACTGATGTCGGGCTTGCGGGAAAAATTCGGATTGGACGACCGCAACCTGATCGACCAGGCGACATTGAAAGCGGAATCGAAAAGCATCTTCAACCGGACCTTCGCGGTGACCGCCGCGTTGAATGCCTTCACGCTCGGCGTTGCCGGCATTGCGCTATTGACGAGCCTGCTCACGCTCGGCAATTCCCGCCTGCCGCAGCTTGCTCCTCTGTGGGCCATCGGGATCACCCGACGTCAATTGGCTGTCATCGAGCTTCTCAAGACGATGTCGGTTGCCCTGATCACCGCCCTGCTCGCGCTGCCGCTCGGCCTTCTGGTCGCCTGGTGCCTGATCGCGGTGGTGAACGTGAAGGCATTCGGGTGGCGCCTGCCGTTTCATGTCTTCCCGTTGCAGCTGGCCGAACTTCTCGCTGTCGCCATGACGGCCTCGCTCGCCGCAGCCGCCATTCCGGTCTTGAAACTGGTGCGGTTGCAGCCGGCAGCGCTGATCAAGGTTTTCGCCGATGAGCGGTGATTTCAGATTGTCACGCCGCGCATTCGCCGGCGGCGCGCTGCTTTTGGCGCTGGCACAAAGACCTGCGCGGGCGCAGGGCTTTGCCGGGCTCGGCATGAGCGGCAACGGGTTTGCCCCGGTCGTACCCGGCAGGAAGCTTGTCTTCCCCGCCGATCACGGTCCGCATCCGGACTTTCGCATCGAGTGGTGGTACGTGACGGCCAACCTCACTGACCGGACCGGATCAGCTTACGGCGCGCAATGGACCTTGTTCCGACAGGCTATGGCCACCGGCGCGCAGCAGGAGGGCTGGGCCAATCAGCAGATATGGATGGGACACGCGGCGGTCACCCGCGCCGACGCCCATCGCTTCAGCGAAACCTTCGCACGCGGCGGCGTTGGACAGGCGGGCGCCGAAGCTTCTCCTTTTCATGCCTGGATCGACGCCTGGCAAATGCGCGGGCGCGAAGGAATGAACAGCGAGACCCTTTCGCCGCTCGAACTAAATGCGGCCGGGACCGATTTCGCCTACGCCCTGCACCTCGAAACTGACCACGCTTTGGTTTTGCAAGGCGATGCCGGCTACAGCGTGAAATCAGAACAAGGCCAGGCTTCCTATTACTACAGCCAGCCCTATTTCCGGGCGGCCGGCAGCATCACCATCGACGACAAGCCGGTCGATGTCACCGGACAGGCCTGGATGGATCGCGAATGGAGCAGTCAGCCGCTCGCCTCCGATCAGACCGGATGGGACTGGTTGTCGCTGCATTTCAGCGAGGGCCAAAAGCTCATGCTGTTTCGGCTGCGCCGGGCCGACGGCCATCACTTCAACTCCGGCAATTGGTTCTCGCCAGATGGAAGTAGCCGGCAGATGGCGTCATCCGAGATCGCCATGATGCCGAAAGCCTCGACGGAAATTGCGGGACGCAGCATCCCGACCACCTGGGACATTGCAATCTCAGCCTTGGCGTTGAGCATTTCATGCGTGCCGGTGAATGCAAAATGCTGGATGGGAACGCGCTTTCCCTATTGGGAAGGACCGATCCATTTTTCCGGCAGCCACAGCGGGGTTGGATATCTGGAGATGACAGGGTACTGAAGACCGACTTAAGACGCTGAAGGGAAGTTCGCCATGTTTCATTTGACGGCCCTCGTCACCTGCCTTGTGGCCCTGGCTTATTTCCTGATCAGTTTCCGGGTCGGCAAGGCGCGCCAAACACGCGTGAGGCGCGACGTTGTGTTCCAGTATTGCACCTTTTAATTAGTCGAAACAATTCAGCTAGTTGAAGGCTCGGCCGTTATTTGACTTCGGACATTTCTCGCGTTTAAGTAACCCTTGTAGCGACAAGATCGCACCGCCTCATTTTTGATTACATCAGCGCCTGAGTGCTTCTGCGCGAAGGCTCTAGCGAGCTCCGTACATGAATGCCTATTTCAAGCGCCAGCTTGCGGATTACGTCGAATATCATCGCGATCCCTGGAATTGCGCGATGCATGTTTTCGGCATCATCGCATTGTTCTTTGCCGCGATTCTTCCGCTCAGCCTTGTTCCGATCAAGGCACTGGGCGTGCAGACGACGCTGGCACAGATCATGGTGCTCCCGGTGCTCGTCTATTGGCTCGTGCTCGACGCCGCCATCGGCGCGGCCATTCTTGGTGCCGCGGTCGTGCTGCTTTCGGCCGCCGCCCTTGTCGCGAGCCATGCAAGTATCACCATCTTGTGGTCGATAACGGCGATTCTGATCGTCGCGGGCATCGGCTTCCAGGTGGTCGGGCATCGGGTATTCGAACGCCGCCAGCCGGCACTGGTCGATAACCCATCCCATCTCCTGCTCGGGCCGATGTTTGTGATGACGAAGTTGTTCATCGCCCTCGGATTTCGGCGCGATCTGGCGGCCGTCATCCAGACCGCTCCGCCGCAAACACAGCGCGGCCCTTCATCCTTCACCGAGGAACATCAGGTCGAACCGCTGCCACGTTCATGACCAAGGTACTCGTTACGGGCGGCACCGGCTTCATTGGGCAGCACCTTGTGTCGGCGCTTGTGGCGCGCGGCCGTGAGGTCCGGGTCCTCGACCGCCGCTCTCCGCTCTGCGCCACCCCCGGCGTCGAATACGTATCGGGTTCGGTGCTGGACTCAGCTCTGGTGGATGAAGCGTTGCGCGATGTCGAGGAGGTCTATCATCTCGCCGGCCTGCCGGGTATGTGGCTGCCCAAAAAGAGCGACTTCCATGCCGTGAATTTCCAGGGAACGGAAGTCGTAATTGCGGCTGCGCGCAAGCGTGGCGTGGCACGCTTTCTCCATTGCTCGACCGAATCCATCTTGTTCCGGCCGGCCTCCTCGCAGGAACACAGCAGCGAACGCAGCCTGCTGCCGCCGGAGCAAATGCCGGGCGTTTACACGCGCTCGAAGATGCTGGCCGAGCAGTCCGCCGCACAAGCGGCAGCGGCAGGGTTTCCGCTCGTAATCGGCACGCCAACCATGCCGATCGGACCGCACGATCACAACCTGACGCCTCCTACCGCGATGCTCGAGCAGTTTCTGCACCGGCGCGTTCAGATGTACCTCGATTTCATCGTCAACATGGTCGATGTGCGCGACGTCGCCACCGGCCTGATCCTGGCGATGGAGCGTGGGCAAATTGGTCATCGCTACATCCTCGGCGGAGAAAGCATTTCGCTGAAGAAAATCCTGAAGCTGATGGCCGCCATCAGCGGGCGAAGCCCGCTCGCCATTCCGGTGCCCGGCAAGCTCGCGGAAGCTTCCGCCGCCATGCTTGAATTCATTTCAGATCACATCACGCACCGGCCACCGTCCGGCACGGCCGAGGGTGTGCGGATCGCGCTGCGGGCGAGCGAACTGTCGATCGAAAAGGCGCAAACGGAACTTGGCTATGCGCCCCGGCCGATCGAACCGGCACTGCGGGATACCATCGCTTACCTGCTTCGCACGCCAAAAACGTCTTGAGACGGTAAGCCACTCGATTGCTTCGGTTTTTTGGAAATTTGCCAGCGCCGTCCGATCGGGAATATAAGGCTGGCGTGGCTAGTCTGACGTTCCCTTTGGTGCCGCCGCGAGTTCTTCGAAGGAACGCCAGAGTCAAAGCCGCACCAGGATCGTATAGTTGCCAGTGTCCCTCTGGTTCTGACATTCGTAATAGTGGGCGCCGCGACAGGATACGAATGTCAGAACCGGGACACTCGCCATGATGCACGACTCAAATCCGTTTATCGCCTTCGTATGGAGCGGTTGGACCGCAACCTGGCCCACCCAGTTATTGGCGCTGATCTGGGTAGTGTGGCTTCTTAGCTGGCTGATAGGTTCGTTCTTCTCCGGCCGCACCGAAAAACACGTCAGGACCTGGGACTCGCGGGCCTATCGCTTTCCCATTCTCGTCGGCGCCATCCTGCTGACGCCCTGGACCGCAGAAATCCTTGGCGAGAAGCCGCTGTGGCATATCGGCACGACGGGCATCTACATCCTCGCAGTTCTGACGGCGGCCGGTTGCCTTTTCACCTGGTGGGCGCGCATTCATCTCGGGCGCTTCTGGTCCAACGCTATCACGCGCAAGGAAGGCCATCGCGTCGTCGACACCGGGCCTTACGGATTGGTTCGTCACCCAATCTATACCGGGCTGATCGGCGCCATGATTGCGACCGGCGTTGCGGTTGGAACAGGAACGGCCCTGCTCGGTACCGCGATGATCGCCTTCGGTCTCTGGCAAAAAGCACGTATGGAAGAAGGCTTCCTCACGGAGGAACTCGGCGCGGATGCCTACGGCCCCTACTGCAGGCGCGTCCCGATGCTGGTGCCCTTCCTGCCACAGCGCTGACGCCTTGCCTCAAACGCCTTTCGGCGTTTGAGGACACACACCAATCAACGCTTTGCGGGCTGCGGCGCCGATGCCTCTACGACCGGTTCGAGATGACGCGGAACGACGACGCGTTCACCGGGAACCAGCGGCGCACGGTCCGCGCCCTTATTGACCTGCATCACCGACCACAACGGAACATGATAGGCGGACGCGATCGACTGCAAGCTGTCGCCGGGCCGCGCAAACACGGCCATCCCGCTGTCCCAGAGATCAATGTCCGCCTTCGCGGGAACGATGCAGCGAATGGGCACGGTGCCGCCTTCGGCCTTTGCTTTGGCAAGCTGGAGGACCTTGGTCACCAGTTGCTGCTGCACCGTATCCATCTTCTCGATATTGATATGCGAAACTTCGTCGTGCAATGAAAGATCGAAGCTCGCATAATGGCCCTGGTATCCCGGTTTCGGCTTGACATCACCGCCACCGAGCACGCTCTTCGACAGGAAGATGTTGATGAAACGGTCGACATTCAGCGGAACGTCCGGCGTCACGTGCGCCGGGTCGATGGCGACGACGAGATCCGCGCGGATACCTTCGGTCTCCAGAATTTCCGCAAACTTCACCGCGCAAAATCCGCCCATCGAATGCCCGATCAGGACGATCGGCGCCGGGTTTTCGCGATACTCGTTGATCGCTTGTGCCGCGATCAGACGGCAAATGGTGAACTCGTAGACGTTGGCGGTGATGCCGGCATTCTGGAGCCTTTCGGTGAGGCGATCGATGCCGCGCGAGAAAAATGGACCCAGGGCCCCGCGAAACAGATAAGCCCGTGCGCGCGGCCCGGTCGTCGTCAGGGGCGGCGGCGATACGAGCGCCTCGGTCGAAGCGGTGATTGGCTGCGCTGCGGCCGGAGCAAAACCGCCACAAACCAGCGAGAACAGCCCCAGCGTACCGACAAGAACAGCTGCCACTCGCGCCGGATTGATGATGCGCTCCACGATCCGTCCTTACGCTGGAAGCCCCGCAATGGGTCGCCGTTGCCGGCGTAGCCGGGCGGGAAAGGCGCAATCGATGCGCGTTCCCGCTCCTTTTTAAAGGACGAATTGGTGGAATTGTGGCGTCTGGCGGCGATCTTCCGGGCGAACGCCGCCGTGACGGCCAGAGTGCTACCGCACTGCGCCTGTCTCTGCAGAAACTTCTCGATGGCGACCGCCGAAAACCACGGCATCTATGTCGCCGATCACCCTCCGCTGCATGATCGCGTTCTTGTCGATCGTGATGTGCCCGACGCCGGGAACATTCTGCACATTCACGTTCTCGAGCGAGCCATGCAATTGCCTCGTCGGCGCGACCGGCTCTCCATTGCCGTTGCCGATGTAGTAGTTGATATAGCGGCCGACGCGACCGGAAAGGCTGGTACGAAATACCGAATCGAGACCAATCGCGAGCTTCACCGGGGCGCCCTGCTGGCTGAGACGCTCCACCATGTCGGGCAGCACTGTCGCGCCCGAAGAATGGCCCACCAGAATGATCGTCTTCACCCGGCCGCTGCGGTAGTCCGCAGCCGCTTCGTCGGCGAGCGACGACCAGCCGAGATAGTTGGTCACCGTGACCGGAATTCCCTGGGCCTCCAGCTTGGCCGCGATGTCATCGAGACCCAGTGAGAAAATGTTGAGCACGCCGCGCAAGAGATAGACATGGGCGCCGTTGGCGCCTGACGTCGGCACGGCATGGCTTTCGGCTATCGAGACCGGCAGCGCGAGCAGCAGCAACGCCACCGCCGCAGGCTTCAACAATCGCAACCACCATCGGCCGGGCAAGCGGTTGAAAAAATTCGTGGTGCCGCCGGATAGTGTCATGGGTTTCCTCGGAGAGATTGGGTGGCCGGAACGTAGACTCGGCGCGCTCGCATCTGCAACAAAAAGGCGCGTTGAAATGGTGATTTCATCCGCGCTGCGTGTCCCGATTGCAACACCCAGACATCTCCAGATACCCTCTGGAGTTGTGCACACGTTTGCAAACGTGATGGCTCAAAAGCGGCGCCATTTTGGCGCCGCCTCACATCGTGGTAACAATGCCGCCGCCGATTACTTCGTCAGCGGGCAGCCGCTTTCTTTGGCCGTGAAGAACGCCTTGTCGCCGGGCACGACCGCGAGCTGCTTGTAATAGTCCCAGGGCTTCTTCGATTCAGACGGCTTCTTGACCTCGAACAGATAGAGGTCATGCACCATACGCCCGTTCGCGAGCACCTTGCCGCCTTGGGCAAACATGTCGTCGACGGGAAGTTCTTTCAGCTTTTTGACGACCGCGTCGGAATCCTTGGTACCGGCTGCCTTGACGGCCTTCAGATATTGCAGCGTCGCCGAATAGGTGCCCGCATGGATCATGCTCGGCATGCGGCCGGTTCGCTTGAAGAAGCGCTCCGAGAACGCCCGCGTCCTGTCGTTCTGGTCCCAGTAGAAACCTTCCGTCAGCACCAGGCCTTGAGCGGCCTCGAGTCCGAGCCCGTGAACTTCGGAGATCGTCATCAAGAGAGCTGCAAGCTTCTGGCCGCCTTTGACGATGCCAAACTCGGCCGCCTGCTTGATCGAGTTGGTGGTGTCGAGGCCGGCATTGGCGAGCCCGATGATCTTGGCCTTGGAGCTCTGTGCCTGCAGCAGGAACGAGGAGAAGTCCGACGAGTTCAGCGGGACACGGACAGCGCCCAGCACCTTGCCGCCGTTTTCCTTGACGATATCGCTGGTGTCTTTCTCCAGCGAGTAGCCGAACGCGTAGTCGGCGGTCAGGAAGAACCAGCTGTCGCCGCCGGCTCTGGCCAGCGCACCGCCGGTGCCGACCGCAAGTGCGCGCGTGTCATAAGCCCAGTGGAAGCCATAAGGCGTGCAGGCATCGCCGGTGAGGCGCGAGCTTGCGGCGCCCACCACGATGTCGATCTTCTTTTTTTCCTTCGAAAGCTCCTGCACCGCGAGCGCAACCGACGACGTCGTGAGCTCGGTGATCATGTCGACGCCTTCGACCTCGTACCACCGCCGCGCGATGCTGACGGCAAGATCCGGCTTGTTCTGGTGGTCGCCTGTGACCAGCTCGATCTTATGGCCGAGCACTTCGCCACCGAAATCCTCGATCGCCATCTTGGCGGCTTCGACGGAATACTTGCCGCCGTAATCGGCGTAGACACCCGACTGGTCGTTCAAGATGCCGATCTTGACACCCTGCGCCGACACCGGCGCCGCAATCAACAGGCCGCAAGCCGCAACGGCCGCCGGCAATAATTTCAAAACCATACTCGCTCTCCCAGGATCTCCGTTACCAACATATTATTTTATAACCTTTGCCATGCCCACCCACTTTGAATGAGCCAAAAGTAGGGTCGCGAGGACGTCGTATGCTGTGGCAATCGCCGCCGAATTTTGCGATCGCGCGGTTAATTCACCGGAATCGGCTTGTTCTGCTCCGGGCGGTCCGCAAGATTGCGCACCACCATGTAGAAGATCGGCGTGAACACCAGCCCGAACAGCGTGACGCCGAGCATGCCGAAGAACACGGCGACGCCGACCGCCTGGCGCATTTCCGATCCCGAGCCGGTTGAGAGGACGAGCGGCAGCACGCCGAGAATGAACGCGAACGATGTCATCAGGATCGGGCGTAGACGCAGGCGGCAGGCCTCGATCACCGCCTCCAGACGGGGCCGTCCCTCGAGCTCGATATCACGCGCGAACTCGACGATCAGGATGGCGTTCTTTGCGGCGAGGCCCACCAGCACCACAAAGCCGATCTGGGTCAGGATATTGACGTCCTGCCCCATGATCCGCACGCCGAGCGTCGCCGCCAACAGACACATCGGCACGATCAGGATCACGGAGAACGGCAGCGTCCAGCTGCCATACTGCGCCGCCAGCACCAGGAAAACGAACAACACGCAAATCGGGAAAATATAGAGACCCGAATTGGCGCTATTGACCTGCTGGTAGGACAAATCGGTCCAGTCGTAGGAGAAGCCGCTCGGCAAGGTCTCCTCCGCCAGCCGCTTCATGATGTTGATCGCGGTTGTCGAACTCGTTCCCGGCGTCGGCTCTCCCTGAAGCTCAGATGCCGGATAGAGATTGTAGCGCGCCACCCGGTCAGGCCCCGCGATGTCGCGGAAATCCACCACGCTGCCGAGCATCACCATGTTGCCCGCAGCGTTCCGCGTACGCAGCCGCGCAAAGTCGGCGGCCTCTTTGCGGAACGGCAGATCGGCCTGCGCGGTGACGTGATAGGTCCGGCCAAGGATGTTGAAGTCGTTGACATAGGTCGAGCCGAAGTAGGTCTCGACGGCGTCGGTAACGCCCTGGATCGGCACGCCGAGCTTCTGTGCCTTGACGCGATCGATGTCGACGAACACCTGCGGCGTGTTCGCCGAATAGGGCGAGAATACAGAGGTCAGCCCCGGTGTCTTGCGCGCGGCTGCGACCAGTTCATCGGTGGCCGCCGCCAGCAATTCCGGCCCACGGCCTTGCCGATCCTGGATGCGCATGGTGAAGCCGCCCCCGGTACCGATGCCGGGAATTGACGGCGGTGGAATCACAATGATGAAAGCACCCTCGATCGCGGAAAGCCGCTTGCGCAGGTCGCTCGTGATCTTGGCCGCCGTCAGGCCCTTCTTCAGACGAACCTCCGGCTCGTCGAATACCGGAAACAGCGCGGCCGCATTGCTCGCCTGCGTTCGCGTCGCGCCGGAAAGCCCGGCGAACGCCGCTACCCGAACAATACCCGGCGTATCGAGCGCGGTCTTTTCGATCTCGCGGACAATCTCGGTCGTGCGAGCCAGCGAGGCCGCCCCCGGCAATTGCGCGGAGACGATGATGTAACCGCGATCCTGGGCCGGAATAAAACCTTGCGGCGTCGTGGCGAGGAGCCAGCCGGCGCTGCCGATCAGCGCGAGATAGATCAAGAGCATGATCGACGAATGCCGGATGACGAACGAGGCCGCGCCGCCGTAACCATGGGACAGCCGGTCGAAGCCGCGGTTGAAGAAGCCCGTGAAGGCTTCCCAGCCTCGCGCTACCAGATTCCAGCTCGCCGGCTGCCGCTTTTCCCCGTGAGGTACCAGGATTTGCGAAGCCAGCGCGGGCGACAGCGTCAACGAGCAGAAGCAGGAAATCGCGGTCGCAACCGCGATCGTAATGGCGAATTGCTGGAAGAACTGTCCGGAAACCCCGCCGAGGAACGCGGTCGGCACGAACACCGCACACAGCACGAGCGCGATCGAGACCAGCGCGCCGCCGACTTCCTGCATGGTGCGCAGCGCCGCGTCGCGCTTGCTCGAACCGTCACGAAGATGCCGTTCGACATTTTCGACCACCACGATCGCGTCGTCGACCACGATGCCGACCGCGAGCACGAGACCAAACAGGGTCAGGTTGTTGATCGCAAAGCCGAGCGCAGCCATCGCGGCGAACGTCCCGACCAGCGACACGGGAATCGCGACGATGGGAATGATCGCCGGGCGCCATCCTTGCAGAAAAACCAGCACCACGATGACGACCAGGGCCATCGCCTCGTAGATTGTCTTGATCAGCTCGCTGACCGACTGCGCGATGAATTCGGTCGGGTTATAGCCGATGTTGTAGTCGAGCCCCTTGGGGAAGTTCGCCTTCAACTTGACCATAGCGTCGGAAATATTCTTGGCGGTAGCCAATGCGTTCGAGCCGGGGCGCTGGGTCACCAGCATCGCGACCGCCGACTTGCGCAACAAGAAGCTGTTGGTGGTGTAGTCGAGCGCGCCGAGTTCGATCCGCGCCACGTCACGCAGCCGCACAGTGCGGCCATCACTGCCTGCCTTGACGAGAATGTCCTCGAACTGCCGGATGTCCTTCAGCCGCCCGGTGAAGGTGAGATTGGGCTGAAAGGCCCGGTCCCCAATCGGTGGTCCCGCGAGTTGGCCACCGGCGATCTGCAAGTTTTGTGAGCGGATGGCCGCCAACACGTCGCCGGCCGTCAGGCCCAGATTGGCGATCTTGTCGGGATCAAGCCACAGGCGCATCGAATAATCGCGCGCGCCGAAGATCTGGATGTCGCCGATGCCGTTCAGCCGAAGCAACTGGTCGCGAACCTGGAGCAGCGCGTAGTTGCTGATATAGAGCTGGTCGAAGGTGTCGTCGGGCGACAGCATGAACACGACCATCAGGATGTCGGGACTGTTCTTGCGCGTCACCACGCCGTTGCGCTGAACCTCATCCGGCAACTGCGGCGTCGCAATCGCGACGCGGTTCTGAACCAGCACCTGGGCCTTGTCGAGATCGGTGCCGAGCTTGAACGTCACGGTGATCGTGAGCTGCCCGTTCGAGGTCGCCTGACTGTAGAGGTAAAGCATGTCCTCGACGCCGTTGATCTGCTGCTCGATCGGGGCTGCGACGGTATCGGACACGGTTTGTGCCGAGGCGCCCGGATATTGCGTCGTGACGACGACGGTGGGTGGCACGACTTGCGGATATTCGGCGACCGGCAACGTCGTATAGGCGATCGCGCCGACGATCAGCAGCACGATGGACAACACCATCGCCAGGATCGGCCGATTGACGGAAAGCGCCCCGAGATTCATGTCTTGTCACCGGCAGGAGCGGGTTTCGCGGCATGAGGGGTCACCTTCGCTCCGACCCGCACGCGCTGCAATCCATCAACCACGACACGGTCCTCCGGTTTGAGTCCCTCGCGGACGACGCGCAGGCCCTCGTCGAGCGGCCCGAGGACGACGGGTCTCGCCTCAACCGTGTTGTCGTCCTTGACCACGAACAGGATCTTGCGGGCCTGGTCGGTCGCGATGGCAGTATCGGGCACCAGCAGCGCGTCGTAGGGCGCGCTGGCAATCAGGCGAACCCGGCCGAACTGTCCGGGCAGGATCGACATATCCTTGTTCGGGATCACCGCGCGGCCGCGCAGCGTGCCGGTGGAGACATCCAGCTGGTTGTCGAGAAAGTCCACCGTCCCGTTGTGGGAAGGCTTGGTCTCGCCCGTCAGCGTCACCTCGACCGGGTTCGGGTTGTCGCGCGAACTCGGACGCTTACCCTCGAACCAGAGCCGGTTGTATTTGAGGTAGGTCGCCTCATCGATGTCGAAATAGATGTAGATCGGGTCGAGCGAAACGATCGACGTCAGCAGTGTCGAACTGCCTTCACTGCCCTGAACGAGATTGCCGACGTCGATGAGATGGCGGCTCACCCGGCCGCCGATCGGGGCGGTGACATGGGTAAACTCGACGTTGAGCTGGGCAGCTTTCAGCAGGCCCTCGGCCTGCGTCTCTGCCGCTCTCGCCGCCTGTAGAGTCTGACGCCGCTGATCGACGATATTCTCTGCCACATTCTGCGACTGTTGCAGGGTCAGTGCGCGATCCAGCTCACGTTTACCGAGTTCGACCTTGGCGCGCGCATCCGAAAGCTGACCGTCGGCCTGTGTCGCCACCGCCTCGAACGGGCGCGCGTCGATCAGATAAAGGAGGTCGCCCGCCTTGACGAAAGCGCCATCGCGGAATTCAACCGCCGTGATGAAGCCGCCGACGCGGGCGCGAACCTGAACCTGTTGGACGGCGTCAAACCGTCCCGTGAACTCGTCCCAATCGGTGACGGTCCGCTTGACTGGTTGGGCCACGGTCACAGGCGGCGGTGCAGCTGCGGCCTGCGGCGTCTGCTTTTCCTCGCAACCTGCGAGAAGCCCGGCCAGCACAATGAGGATGGGGGAAAGGCGGTAGAACGAGCCGGTATCGGCGATTTGCGCCGAACGCGTCGGTTGCTCAGTCGCGCTCATTTTCTTTCCCCTCAAGTATGGCGGTGATCGATCGAGGTAATCCAGATATGCGACAGAACCAAGAATAGAAGGCGCCCAACAGTCTGTTCATGCGGCAACCAGGATCAAGCAAAATCCGCTGCCTACAGCGCGCCGGGATTCGAAAAACGTCGGCGCGGGATCACGATATTGGAATAATATTCCAGCCGCGATGTTGAAACGCCGGTTTCGTGAGCCTCCGCTTTGTCGAGCAGCTCCATCGCAGGTGTGGCGATTGAACAGGCAATCCCCGCCGCGCTAACGCACAAGGAATTGGCCCTGTTGATAGCCACACGTGACTACTTCGGTGCTGGATCGTGAGGCAACTAGCCGATTATCCGGGGTAGGCAGTGGTCAAAGGAGCGGTGTGACCAACCCTGCGATGTCGGAAGACCGCCTCGGACGGATGGCGAGGCCGATCAAACCGCATGAGGTCACGAGCAATGCTAGCTTGGATATTTCAACCGCCTTATCGCTTTTTCCAAACGGCCGGCACGAGATCAAAACAGCTCTCGCAAACTTGCAGCCTTCGCTCCCATGCTTCGACCAATCGGCGCTTACCTGACCGTCAAATACCACCAGTAACCCCAGACCGGGTGGAGACGCTCCGGCGCGCGCGCCGGGGCCAACCGGGCAGGATGACGCGGCCGCCGGCGCGGCCGTGTCGTTCATTTAAGGGTGCGCAGCGGTGGTGACGCCGCTCGCTTGCTCCGCTAACATCCCGCTCAAAAGTACCAAGAAAAAATTGTCCGGGAGGACAAGCGCGTGCACGGGGAGCATGTCGTATTCAGCGCCATGGCCGTGCCCGCGGGGCCGCCGCCGGCATCGCGGATGCACGATCCGCGATCTGCCGGCCGTACAGGGAGTCGCTAGATACGATGTATACCGGCAAGCACGCTTATCTCCGCCCTCTTCAGCCCGCTTTCATCATGGCGAACTCCGGCGAGTCCGTGAGCTATGCCGAACTGGAGGCACGCACCAACCGCCTGGCCCATTTGTTTCGCCAACTCGGCATGAAGCGTTTGGATCACTATGCAATCTACATGGAGAACAACAGCCGTTATCTGGAAGCTTGCGGCGCGGGCGAGAAGGCCGGCCTCTATTTCACCTGCGTCAATTCATACCTGACCGCGGACGAGCTCGCCTATATCGTCAACAACAGCGAATCCCGCCTTCTCATCACCTCTGTTGCCAAGCTCGACGTCGCCCGCGAGGCGCTCAAGCAATGTCCGAGGGTTGAACTCTGCATCGTGGCCGACGGGGCAAGCGAAAGCGAGCGCATCGTCGGGCTGAACGAGGTCACGGCAGGCCTTCCCAAGACGCCGATCGAGAACCCTTGCATCGGCACTGCGATGCTATACTCGTCAGGCACGACGGGACGGCCGAAAGGCATCTTGCGCCCGCTGCCGGAGCAATCGCCGGCGCAGCAATTGCCGCTGTTCGATTTCCTGCAAAAGCTCTGGCAATACCGCGAAGGCATGATCTACCTGTCGCCCGCGCCGCTTTATCACTCGGCGCCACAGGCCGCCGTCAATCTCACGATCCGGATGGGCGGCACGGTCATCATTATGGAGAGCTTCGATCCGCAGCGTTACCTCGAACTGGTGGAGAAGTGGGGCGTCACCCACAGCCAGCTTGTTCCGACGATGTTTTCACGCATGCTGAAGCTGCCCGAGGAGGTGCGCTCCCGCTACGACCTGTCATCGCTTGAAATCGCAATCCACGCCGCCGCTCCCTGCCCGGCCGCCGTCAAGGACGACATGATCAAATGGTGGGGGCCGATCATTCAGGAATATTACGGCGCCACCGAAGGTCTCGGCTTTACGGCCTGCGACAGCGCCGAATGGCTGGCCCATCGCGGCACGGTGGGCCGGGTTCTGCTGGGTGACCTTCGCATTCTCGACGAGGACATGAAGCCCTGTCCGGTCGGAACGCCGGGGACGGTCTGGTTCAAGACCGCAAGCGCGTTCGAGTATTTCAACGACCCCAACAAGACCCGCGAGGCGCGTTCGCCCGACGGCAGCATGAGCTCAGTAGGCGATGTCGGCTATGTCGACAACGACGGCTATCTCTACCTCACCGACCGCGCGACCTTCATGATCATTTCCGGAGGCGTCAATATCTATCCGCAGGAATGCGAAAACCTGCTGATTACCCACCCGAAGATTGCCGACGCTGCCGTTTTCGGCGTGCCCAATCCTGATCTCGGCGAGGAAGTCAAAGCGGTGGTGCAGCCGATGCCGGGGGTTTCCCCGTGTGCCGAACTGGCGGAAGAACTGATCGGCTTCTGCAGCCAGTCGCTGTCCCGCCAGAAAGTGCCGCGCTCGATCGATTTCGAGGAGCAGTTGCCACGGCTTCCCACCGGCAAACTCTACAAGCGCCTCTTGCGCGACCGCTATTGGGGCAACAAGTCCTCGCGGATCGTGTGAGAAGACTCGATCACCGGGAAATTTTGTCTGCGCAACAATTCAGTGGACGGCGCGTGTTCCATATGGACTTCGGGCACCTCATCGCTTGATTGATGATCGGCTTTTTGCTGAGATATTTTCAGGCTGAGGTGCGGCATGACGTGGAAGAAAGAACGCGATCTCTTGATGGCGCAAACGATGGCGTTCGTGCAGTCCGTCGCCGGAAAAACGGCGGATGCCGATCGCAGGCTCGAGACCCGCCTTCCACCGGTATCCCCAGTTAAGCCTTCGACGGTGGAACGACCCGCTGACGTCCTGCCGGTCGGCCGTCTCTCTCCGATCAGTCATGGCCCGATCAGTCATGGTCCGATCAGTCATGGCGACCTGCGCGACGAAATCGGCCGCAGGGTTGCGGCCTTCCGCGCCCGTCAGCAGATCTTTCATCGCGACCGCAACGAATATTGCAACGCGATGATGGCGAAGGTCCGCGCTGCGACCGAGCAGGCCGCCAAAGGCCGCGACAATCCGCCGCTCAAGCGCTGATTGCGGACCACTTGCTCGGGAAAAATCGCTTGCCCGGCGCGAATTTTGCAGCGCTAAATTGGACTGGCCTTTGCCATTACGCGCAGGCCAAACCTAACGGAGGCAGGGACAATGACACTACTTAACCGACGGGGTCTGCTGGGAACGGGTTCGGCGATGTTGGCGTTGGCGGCATTCACCAGCAAGACCGCTCTGGCGGCCGGAACGCCGGGATTGACCACCCACGTGCTCGATACGGCGAACGGAAAACCCGGCGAGGGCATCAAGATCGAGTTCAGCGAACTTGAGGGCGACACCTACAAGCTGCTCAAGACGGTGCACACCAATGCCGACGGCCGCAACGCCGAACCGCTAATGACGCCGGAAAACATGAAGACCGGCAAATTCCAGCTGGTATTCTATGTCGGCGAGTACTTCGCCAAGCTCGGCACCCAACTGCCCAACCCGCCCTTCCTGGAGAAGGCCGTCATCCAGTTTGGCATCGCGGATGCCAAGGCGCATTATCATGTGCCGATCCTGGTAGCGCCCTGGAGCTACACCACCTACCGCGGCAGCTAACACGGCACGCGTCCAGGGATGAGGATGCCCGACATGATCACTCGCTTCTCCTTTGTGGCTTCCCTGGTTTGCACCCTGATGTTCGGGCCGGCGGCGATTGCCGGCCCGGCCGACATGGCGCCGATCAACGCGATGGATCGCGCCGCCTTCGTGAAGAAGTTCGGCGGCATCTTCGAGAAGTCGCCGTGGGTCGCCGAGAAGGCTTGGGAGAAGCGGCCGTTTTCCAGCATCGACAACATGCATGCGGCGATGGTTGCCGTGGCGAAAAACGCCCCGGCATCACAGCAGCTTGCCTTGTTGCAAAGCCATCCCGATCTCGCCGGCAAGGAGGCCAAAGCCGGCACCATGACCGCCTCCTCGGTGGCCGAGCAGGCGAGCGCCGGACTTAACACGCTTTCTTCGGCCGAATTCGCGGAGTTGTCAGGCCTCAACGCGACCTACAAGGCGAAGTTCGGATTTCCGTTCATCATCGCCGTGAAGATGTACACCAAGGAAGGTATCTTCTTCGAGTTCAAACGCCGTCTGAAAAACGACACCCAAACCGAGTTCGCCAACGACTTGCAGAACGTCTACATCATCACCCGGTTGCGACTAGACAAATTGCTCGACGCAACCTGAGAAAGAAGGCTCTCGGCCGTTACCACGAAGTGGCCGCGACCTTCTGCTGTTCGCCCGCCGATATTTCGGCTTTCACCGCCCGGCAAAATCCGTCGCGCTGCTGCAACCTCTGCCAATAGGCTGCGACCGCCGGGCCGAAACCGCCGGCAAGGCCGATGCGCTCCGCCAGCAACAGCGCGTAGCCCACGGAAATATCGGCGACCGTGAACCTGCCGCCGCACAGTGTCTCATCGTTGGCCACTGCCGCCTCAATGGCGCGCAACCGGCCGAAGAACCACTTTGAATAGTCGGCTGCCACTTGCGGGTTGCGCCGATCTTCGGGCTCGAGCCTGGAATAACGCAGCACCAGGGTTTGCGGAAAAGTCAGCGTCGCCTCGCCGAAGTGCAGCCAATTGAGGTAGGCGCCGAAGTCAGGCTCGTCGAGGCCGACCGCAAGCGGCGTTGGGCCGTAGCGCGTGGCCAGATATTGAACGATCGCCGCCGATTCCGTCATGCGGGTATCGCCGTCGATCATCAGCGGAATGGTGCCGAGCGGATTGAGGGCAAGATATTCCCTGGCAAATACCCGCGGCGGAAACGGCAGCATCTTGAGCTCATAGGGAAGCTTGAGTTCCTCCAGCGCCCAGAGCGGCCGAAACGAGCGTGCCGCCGCGCAGTGATAAAGCGTAATCACTTCTTCATCTCCCGTTTTAATCTCGCGTTGCCAGACGCTGCCATGATCTACCTTACCATCGCGGCGGCGGCGCGAAATTCGAACCTTGCGATCGTGCGATCAGCTTCCCAACTTAAATGGGACAAGCAACCGATCCTCAACAGCCGATTTTTGCCATGGGCTCTCAGGTTCACTATCTGCCGCTCACGCCGGCATTGTTTTCCATCCTGGTGTTTCTGTTCGTCGGGCTGATCATCCTGATTCAGCTCCGCATTCTCCGATACGCCTATATGAAGCTCGGCGTCGGCCCGGGAACCGCGCTGCTGTTATTGTTCGGCTCGCTGATCGGCAGCTATTTCAACATCCCGGTGACGATCCTGCCCGGAGAAATGGTGAAATCCGGGGAAGTCGTCGATTTCTTCGGCATGCAATATGTCGTGCCGGCGGTCCAGCAATGGCCGGGCACCGTGCTTGCGGTCAATGTCGGCGGCGCCGTGATCCCGACGCTGATGTCGAGCTATCTCATGCTCCGCTACCAGCTTTGGGGCAAGGCGACGATCGCCGTTGTCGTCATCGCCTTCATCATCCACGCGATGGCAACGCCGGTGCATGGACTGGGCATTGCGGTGCCGGTCTTTGGGCCCGTCATCGCGACCGCGATCCTTGCCTTTATCCTGTCGCGCGAATACGCCGCCCCGCTCGCCTATATCGGCGGCTCGATGGGGACATTGATCGGCGCCGACCTTACCAACCTCGACAAGATCACAGGCCTCGGCGCGCCGGTCGCCTCGATCGGAGGCGCAGGCACCTTCGACGGCATCTTCCTGACCGGCATTCTGGCGGTGCTGCTGGCGGGCATCGTCTCGCCATCGCGGCCGCGTCCCGCCTAGTGCGGCGAATTTGAAGTTCCTATCAGTGCTGCGGCGGGCTCGTTGTAGGAACTTCAAATTAAAGGCCGCACTAGAATCAATAAGTTGCTAGAGCTCCCTTGATTCCGAAGTTCGCTTCAGAGGTTGCCGCAAGGCTATGCGAACTTCGGAATCGGAGCTCTAGTAGCGGTCCGCATTCGCGCAACGCACGTTGCCACCTTTCCCGACTATCAATAATAAGAAGTGAAACTCCCGGCTTCTTTCAGCCAACGCTCAAATTTCCGGACGTCATCAGAGGTACCGATCAAGGATCATGGAAGCCCGTTTACGAAATGCGGCCGACCGGTGGTCGCCGTCGCCCAGTGCCAGCAGCGTCGTTCGGCAAATTCATGCCATGCTGCACCCGCGTAATATTGTGCTGGTTGGCGCCACCGATAAGCCGGGCAACTATGCCGAGCGGATTTGGAACAATCTGATCAAATACGGGTTCGAAGGCGGCCTCTACCCGGTCAACAGCAAGCGCGAAACCATCTGGGGCGTGCCCTGCTACAAGGATTTCGCCGGCCTGCCGGATAAACCCGATCATGTGCTGGTGTTGGTGCCGGCACGGTTTGCGGTTCAGGTGGTCCGGGATGCCGCGGCGGCCGGCGCACGTTCAGCGACGATCGTGACCTCCGGCTTCAGCGAATTGCAGGACGACGAAAGCCAGAGACTGGCTGTCGAATTGCAGCAGGCGATCCACGAAACCGGCCTTGCCGTCACCGGCCCGAACTGCCTCGGCAATTTGAGCGCGAGTGAAAAACTCTTCACCAACATCGACGACCGTGTCGTGACCATGGAGGCGGGTCCGGTCGCGATCGCCGGCCAGTCCGGCGCAATCGTGATGGCCATCCGCCAGGCGCTGGAGGATCGTGGCGTCGGCGTCGGGTATATGGTCACGACGGGAAACGAGGCCGGCCTCGAGACCACCGACCTGATGAATTATTTCGCGATCGATCCCTCGATCCGCGTCATCGTGGTCTACCTCGAAGGCGTTCGCAACACCAAGGCCTTCCGCGAAGCCTGCAAGGCCGCGCGTGCGGCCGACAAGCCGGTGATCGCGATCAAGTTAGGGGCTTCCGAGGGCGGCCGTGCCGCCGCGATGGCGCATACCGGCGCGCTCGCCGGTTCGATTGAAAGCTTCGACGCGATCTCGGCGCGCGAAGGCGTCATCCGCGCCCGCGGTCTCGATGAGTTGGTCGAAATCACGGAATGCTTCGTTCACGCCGCCTTGCCGAAAGGCTCGCGGCTGGCCGCCGTGACCCTGTCGGGTGGCAAGCGCGGCCTGCTGATCGATGCATTCTCGGCGGCTGGCCTCAACTTCGCGCCACTCAGCCCCGCCGCCAGCGAGAAGCTTGCCAAAATGCTCGGCCCCGGCTCGATCGTCGGCAACCCGCTCGATGCGGGGTTTGCGGCGGTGGTCGATCCATCCGTCTACATCCAGTCGATCAAGATCATGATCGACGATCCCGACACCGATATCGTCGTTATCGACTCCGAGCTGCCAAAAGCGCCGCATGAATTGCGCGAGCGCAACCTGCGGCGCGTCGACGAGATGGCCGCCAGCGCAGGCAAGCCGGTGATCTACATCTCGACGATGTCGATCGGCTTTACCGAATTCACCAAGGGCCTGCGACAATCGCTGCCGCATATTGCTGTCATGCAAGGCCTCGACCGGGCGGTGGGTGCAATCAAGGCGCTGATCGAATACGCTGATCTCGCCAAGGAGGTGCCGGAGATCGCATCAAGTTCTTCCGCCTCGGCGCGCGCAACACTCGAGCGCCTCCTCAAGGACGCCAAGGGCGCCGCACTGGATGAAGTTTCCTCCAAAAATCTTCTGAAGGCCTACGGCATTCCGGTGTCGAAGGAAGCCCTCGCGCGCACCCCGTCGGAGGCTGTGAAAATCGCCAAGACAATCGGCTTTCCCGTAGTCGCCAAGGTCGTGAGCGCGGAGATCCTGCATAAATCAGACGTTGGCGGAGTGGTTCTCAACATCAATAATGCGGCCGAGGTCAGAAAAGCCTTCGACCAGATCACCGCGCGGATCAAGAAATTGAAGAACAAGCCGAAAATCGACGGCATCCTGATCGCCCAGCAGGTCAAGGCAGATCTCGAATTGGTTGTCGGCACCGCGCTCGATGCCGAGATGGGCCCGGTCGTGTTGTTCGGCACCGGCGGCGTCGAGATTGAATTGATGAAAGATGTAGCGCTGGCCGGCGCGCCGCTCGACGCCATCGAGGCGAAAAAACTGATTGGCCGCACCAAGGCCGGAATCAAGCTTCGTGGCTATCGCGGCAAACCCGCGCTGCATGAAGCATCCGTTATCAAGGCGCTCATCGGCCTGTCCAATATCATGGCGGACGCTGGAAACCGGATTGCTTCGATCGACGTCAATCCGTTTCTGGTCAATAGTCGCGCCGGCGTTGCGGTCGACGGCTTGATCGTGCTCAACAATACGGCTGCGAAAGATGCGAGCAACCATTGAGAAGGTCATAACGACGGACGGGCTGCGGGTCGCCCGCAGCCTGGTTAGCCACCCGATGCTGCATCGTTATCATCGGATGGACTTTCTCCAAGTTCGATCACGCGGAGACGACTTGGCTGGAGGGCTCCTGCCCGTTCCAACACCGGATATGCGACTGAGCAAATATGCGAGTGTATGCGCTTAAGATCGCGTAGTACGTCCAGATGTAACGAACTCGATTCGATGCTCTCAGGACGACGCTCGCGCAACCGCGCTAAGTGACTTTCGGCTGCGGCCAGCTCAGCCGTGCGTAGGGATGACTTTTCCGCGATTAGCTGCCGGGCAAGCCTCACATCGCCGGACATAAAAACGCTAAACGCCAGATTAAGATTTCCGACGACCTCCTGGTGAAACGCCTCCAGCTCCGCGCTACCCTGCTTCGAGAATGCGAGCTTTCGTTTGATCTTCTTTTGGGCAAGTTCCATCAGATTCTTGTCGATGATATCGCCGATGTGCTCCAAATTAATCGAAAACGAGATGATCTCCATGGCTCGATGACCATCGCGTTCATCCAGGCTCTCTCGTGTCAAACGGGTGACGTAGAGCTTGACCGCCTCATCTAGCTTGTCAACTGTGTTGTCCGTACGACTGATCTCGGCAACGAGACGGCGATCGTCGGTCATAAGCGCCGTCATTGCTTGACGCAGCATGGTCTCGACGATGTCGCCTAGATGAAGAACCTCGCGTTCAGCACAGGCGAGCGCAACCGAAGGCGTGCCGAGGGCCGTCTCATCGAGATACAGCGGAGTCGCCGGGTTATTGGGTTTTGCGCGTTCGGGCAGAAACCGTGCGAGCATCGACGCCACCCAGCCCAGCGGAAATATGAAGACACCAGCCAATATCAAATTGAACGCGGTGTGGAAGTCGGCAGTCATACGAGATGCATTCGGCTCAAATCGGCTGAGCGCATCGGCAATTGGATGCAGAAAAATGAGAGCGAGAGCGCAACCGATCAGGCGATTAAGAAGGTTTCCCAGCGGTAAGCGGTAACTGGCCGGATTGGTGCTGTTGCCACTTTCGATAACTGGGTTAATGGCGCTTCCAAGGTTCGCGCCAAGTGTCAGAGCGAGTGCCGCGACCGGCGTGATAAAGTTCGAATAAGCAAGCGACATGATCAACAAAAGGACCGTAACGCTCGAATGCGCGATCCAGGTCAGCACGGCAGCCATCAGGACGCAAAGGAGGGTGTCGCCAGTGATCGCGGCGAGTAACGAGCGGATCACCGGAGCTTCTTCCGCGGGTGCCAACGTATCGAGCAAGATGTGAAGTGATAGCAGCATCAGTCCGATGCCGATGGCAACGCGGCCGAGATCGCGGGTACGAGTTTGGCCACCTCGCTTGAACGCAATCACCCCGACCAGGAACAGAAGCGGTGCTATCGCCGTGACATTGAACGACAGAGCTTGGACGATGAGCGTCGTACCGACATTTGCCCCCAGCATTATCGCGAGCGCCGGGACAAGATCGACAGCTCCCCCGGTGACAAATGACGCCGTCATAAGCCCGGTCGCCGTGCTGCTTTGCAGAAGGGCCGTGACGATGACGCCCGCGAAGAACGCCAAGAAGCGGTTACGAAGTGCCGTCCCGAGAAAGCGCCTCAAGTCGGACCCAAATGCCCGAACGATACCGCTGTGGACCATGTGAAGGCCCCAAAGCAGAAGCGCCACTCCTCCGAGCAAGTCGAGTAGAACCAGACTGCTCAACTTTGCCTCCATGAACTCAAGAGATCAGAGCAAACAGGCCCAGGCGGCCCATGGGACCAGCCACTTCTGGCACCAATGATATCGCGGCCCAAAATAAAATGCACCGGGCGTTATCCCGCAAGGGTCGAGACGCAGCGTAAGGAAAACGAGCGTCCGGAGTGTCCTTCGCGGCACGTCGGAAGTACAAGAAGCCTATCGGCGGCTTTACTTGATGTCTAAACGCTACAATTTTTGGTACTGAACTCAAAAGGGGAAACCAATGCGAATGGCGTTTGCCGCGATCGCGGTAGTTGGCATGGCCGCAAGCGGCGTTTCGATTGCGCAGAGCCCTCCAACTCCGGCTTCCGCAGCAACGGGCTCGTTCCCGGCATGGGCCTATCCCTGGGCTCCGGATTTCAAGGCCGCTCCCGACGACGGTGTGCCGCGGCATGTTCCTGACAGCACCGCGAGCTTCACCATCACCCAGGAGCGCAATCTGTTCTTTGTGCCGGATTGGCACCCCGACGATCATCCCCCGATGCCGGACGTGGTGGCGCACGGCCGGATGCCGGACGTGCGCGCCTGCGGTTCGTGCCACCGCGCCGAAGGCACTGGCGGACCGGAAAACGCCAGCCTGGCCGGCTTGCCCGCAGCCTATATCGTCCAGCAGATCGAGGACTACAAAAGCGGCGCGCGGAAATTCGCTGGTCCCCAGCGTAGCCCGGCCGTGCTGATGACGGCCATTGCCAAAGCCGGCAATGCGGAAGAGATCAAGGCTGCGGCGGCTTATTTCTCCTCGCTCAAACCGAAGGCCAATATCAAGGTGGTGGAGACCGACACCGTCCCGGCGACCCAGATCGCGCGGGTGTTTTTCATGCTGGCAAAGGACGGCGGCACCGAACCGATCGGGCAGCGCATCGTCGAGGTGCCGGCGGATGCCGCGCAATTCGAACACCGCGATACACGGTCGCAATTCATCGCCTACGTACCGACAGGAAGCATCGCCAACGGCGAGGCCCTGGTTAAGACCGGCGGAGCGGGCGTTACCACGCCTTGCGCCATCTGCCATGGTCCGGATCTGAAGGGCGTCGCTTCCATCCCCGGAATTGCGGGACGATCACCCAGCTATCTCGTCCGCCAGCTCTATGACTTCCAGCAGCACGCGCGGGCCGGAAGCGCGGGCGCACTGATGGCGCCCGTCGTCGAGAAGCTATCGCATGACGACATGATCTCGCTTGCCGCCTATGTTTCGTCGCTAAAGCCGTAGCTTGCGGCGCTATGCCGCGATCGGCCTTCCAGACCTCTGCAACTTAGGTCGAAGGTTGCAGGTTTTGGCCGGGATGGTCATTGGCAAAGCCGTTGCGGAAAGGCTACCTTTCCGCCCGTCAAAGGCACCGAAGAGTGCCAACGGAAAATTCGCGACCTTGTCTGGGAGGACAGTCATGGGTACCTCGCGACGATCTTGGCCGGTCGACCGGCGGACCGTTTTACGTACAGGCGCTACGCTTGCTGCAGTGCAATTTGCGTCGCCTTTCATCATCAAAGCCCGGGGTGAAACGCCGGTGCGGATTGGCATGGTCGATCCGCTGACCGGGGTCTATGCTGCAATCGCTCAGAATGAGATCGTAGGCGCGAAATACGCCACTGAAGAGATCAACAAGAAGGGCGGCATCATGGGCCGGCCCGTTGAACTCCTGGTCGAGGACTCCGCGAACGATGTCGGCACCGGGGTGCAAAAGACCCGCAAGCTGATCGAACGCGACCAGGTGAGCTTCATCATCGGCGACGTTAATTCCGGGATCGCCATCGCGATGGCGCAGGTGACCCGCGAGAAGAAGACGCTCCATATCGTGTCCGGCGGCCATACCGATCCGATCACCGGTGCGAATTGCTCGTGGAATGTATTTCGCGTCTGCAATTCCACGGCCATGGATGCCAACGCCATCGCCTCCACGCTGATGGAGAAGTTCGGCAAGAAATGGTACTTCCTGACGCCGGACTACGCGTATGGACATTCGGTCCAGGCCGGCTTCGAAAAACAGCTAAAGGCCGCTGGCGGCACGTCCTCCGGCGCGCTGGTACCGTTGGGCACCGCGGACTATTCGGCCTATTTGATTCAGGCCAAGGCCTACGGCCCGCAGGTGCTGATCAACGTCATGGGCGGCGGCGATCAGGTTTCGAGCCTCAAGCAGTTCGTGCAGTTCGGCCTCGACAAGCAGATGGCGGTCGGCGGCACGCTGTTCGAGCTCGAAAGCATTCGGGCCGTGCCCGACGGCGCACGTGTCGGCTGGTGGACCATGGAATGGTGGTGGGATCAGCCGGGCGTGCCGCATGTCGCGGATTTCAATGCCGCCATGAAAAAAATCACCGGCCTTTCGGCCACCGCTCGCAACTGGTTCGGCTACGCTTCGGTACAGACGCTTGCGGCGATCGCCAATCAGGAGAAGACGCTCGACGCGGTGAAGCTGTCACGCGGCTTGTCCGGATTCAAACTGCCTCCGGAGATCGCCTTGCAGCCAGGCGCGCCGGCGTTCCGCGCCGGGGACCACGAATTGATGAGCACGGTGTTTGTCGGCGAGGCGCACCCGCCCAAGGGCGATCCCGATAACATGTTCACGGTACGCGCCCCGGTGCCGGGAGAGAAAGCCGCCGGGCCGGCGGAGGCGACCGGCTGCAAGATAGAGTGGCCCGCCTGAACAAAATCTCAATCAACCATCCAGGATTTTCAGCCTGACGCTCTGGTCTCCATGTAGACTTTGGGCAAGACTAATGATGACCGTTTTGGGCAAGACTAATAATAACCGTTCGGAGGAAGCTCTCATGACGTCGCAGACTTTCAACTTCAACCGACGCACCCTGATCAAAGGAGCCGCCGCGCTCGGCACCTTTCAGGTGGCGTCCCCCTTCCTCATTCAGGCCCGCGGCGAGACCCCGGTCCGCATCGGGCATGATCGATCCTCTCACCGGCGTTTACGCCGCGCCCGCCGGCAACGAGGTGATGGGCGCCAAGCTCGCGGTCGAACAGATCAACGCCAAAGGCGGCATTCTCGGGCGTCAGGTCGAGCTGTTGGTTGAGGACTCCGCCAACGACGTCGGCACCGGCGTGCAGAAGGCCCGCAAGCTGATCGAGCGCGACCAGGTCAATTTCATGATCGGTGACGTCAATTCCGGCATCGCCGCGGCGATCGCCCAGGTCACCAACGAAAAGAAAATCCTGCACATCGTTTCAGGCGGCCATACCGATTCGATTACCGGCAAGGATTGCAAGTGGAACGTCTTCCGCGTCTGCAACACCACCCGGATGGAAGCGAACTCGGTTTGCGACGTGCTGTTCAAGAAATACGGCAAGAAATGGCACTTCATCACGCCCGACTATGCCTTCGGTCATACGCTGTATGATGCCTGTACCGCGGACCTCAAGAAGCTCGGCGGCACCGTGACGGGCAACGAACTCACGCCACTCGGAACCACCGACTTCTCCGCCTATCTGATCAAGGCGCGCGCTGCGAGTCCGGATGTGCTGCTCTTGTTGGTGCAGGGCTCCGACATGATCAACTGCCTGAAGCAGGTCGTGCAGTTCGGCCTCGACAAGCAGATTCACGTCGCAGGCACCCAGCAGGAACTGGAGTCGCTTGCCGGGCTGCCGCCGGAGGCGCGGATCGGCGTCTGGATGTTTGAATGGTACTGGAAGCAGCCGGGTGTCCCCGGCGTCGACAAATTCGTCGCCGACGTCCGCAAGGTCAACAAAGGAAACGTGCCGACCGCCAGGCATTGGTTCGGCTACGTTTCGGCCACGAGTTTTGCGCTCGTGGCAAACCGGGAGAAGTCACTCGACGCCGTCAAGCTCGCAGGCGCACTCGAGAATTTCGAGCTGCCGGACGACGTCAAGCTGCAACCCAACAAGGTCTACTATCGCAAGGGCGATCATCAGTTGATGACGTCGGCCTTTGTCGGCGAGGCCCAGTCCAAGGGCAAGGACGATCCCGAAGACCTTTACCGCGTCGATGAAGTCGTGCCCGGCGACAAGACGGCCCCGGCCGTCGAGCGAGACCGGCTGCACGATCCAGTGGCCGGCATAGCATCGCGGTAGCCGATCTTGGGGGCCCCGGGAGCGAGCGTCTCCCGGGAAGGTGCAAGGGGACATCATCGGTGAACTATGACGCAACTGCTTCTGTTTAACGTCACCAACGGGCTGATCATTGGTGCCTTCTATGTTTTGATGGCGCTCGGCCTGTCACTCATCCTCAACCTGAGCAACGTCATCAACTTCGCCCATGGCGGATTTCTGGTCATCGGCGGCTACATCGCCTATACCATCACCCCTTATATCGGGTTCTGGGGTGCGCTGCTGGTGGCTCCGCCGTTGACGGCTATCCTCGGGCTCGTCATCGAACGCGTTTTGATCCGCCCGCTTTACGGCCGAGATCCCCTCTATAGCCTGCTGCTGACCTTCGGCCTCGCGTTCATGATCGAGGACGGCACCCGCTTCATCTGGGGCCCGCAAGGCAAGCCGGTTACGATTCCGCCGTTTCTCGCGACGCCGCTCAGCAACGAATTTTTCTTCATCACCGGTTATCGCCTGTTCATGGTGGCCGTCGTGATGGTCGCAGTTGCGTTGCTCTTTGTCCTCCTTCGCTACACCCGCCTGGGCATTCGCATCCGGGCCGGCACACTCGACCTCGAGACGGTCGCTGCGCTCGGAATCAACGTGCAGATGCTGCGTTCGCTCAATTTTGCCGTCGGGATCTTTCTGGCCGGCTTGAGCGGCGTGCTCGCCGCCGGCCAATTGGGCCTTGAACCGACCATGGGCACGGGGCTGCTGATGCCAAGCTTCATCGCCATCATCGTCGGCGGGATCGGCAGCCTGCCGGGAACGCTGGTGGGCGGCCTGCTGATCGGAGTGGCTTCGGGCTTGACGGCGGTATTCTATCCGGCCGCGAGCGAGGCGATCATCTACGTCTTGATGGCGGTCGTGCTGCTGCTGCGCCCGCGCGGATTGTTCGGCGAAGAAGGAATGTTGAGTTGAGTGCCGAACAAACCCGCAAGCTCATCGTCCTCTCGGCGATTTGGGTGCTGCTGATTTTTGCGCCCTATTGGATGGCGCCGCTCGGCGGATATACGGCGCTGGCGACCCGCATTCTGGTGCTCGGCCTGGCGGCCATGTCGGTGAATTTCCTGCTTGGATTTACCGGCGTCCTGTCATTCGGCCATGCCGCCTATTTCGGGCTCGGCGCCTATGGGACCGGACTCGCCCTGAAATTTCTCGCGCCAAGCACCCCGCTCGCGCTCGTCCTGGGCATGCTGCTCGGCGGCATTTGCGGCGCCATTCTCGGCATGCTGATCGTGCGGCGGCGCGGCGTCTACTTTGCCATGGTAACAATCGCCTTCGGCCAGGTGTTCTACTACATCGCCTTTCAGTGGAGTTCGCTGACGGGCGGCGACGACGGACTGCGCGGATTCTCGCGCCAGCCGATCGATTTCGGCCTGTTCAAGCTCGACATCCTGTCAAACGCCAACAACTTCTATTATTTCGTGCTGTTCTGTTTTGCGCTTGCGGTCGGCGTCATGGGGTTCATCCTGCAATCGCCGTTCGGCCGGACCATGATCGCGATCCGCGAAAACGAACGCCGCGCACGCTTCCTCGGCATTCCCGTCGAGCGGCACATCTGGATCGCGTTCACGATGTCCTGCTTTTTCGCAGGATTTGCCGGCGCGCTCTACGCGCTCGTCAACAACTTCGCCGACCCGCGCGGCCTGCATTACAGCCAGTCCGGCGATTTCGTCATGATGGCGGTAATGGGCGGGATGCGCAGTTTTTGGGGGCCGCTGCTCGGCGCCGCCGTATTTGTGGCCGTGCAGGACTATCTCTCCAGCGTCACCGTCAACTGGATGTCGTTTCTGGGCCTGCTTTTCGTCCTGGTCGTGCTGTTTTTCCCGCGCGGATTACTGGGCTTCCTGCACCGGAGCAAGGCATGAACGTTCTCGAAATCAGCGGCGTCACCAAGCGCTTCGGAAACCTGGTGGCCGTACGCGATGTTTCGCTCAGTGTGGCGAAAGGAGAGATGTGCGCGATCATCGGGCCAAACGGCGCCGGCAAAACCACCTTCTTCAACCTGATCAGCGGATTCTTTCCGCCGACCGCCGGCCGCATCGTCTTTGACGGCAGCGACATCACCCGCCTTTCAACGCATGAGCGGGTAACCCGGGGGATGGCGCGCACTTTCCAGATCACCGAAATTTTCCCAGAACTGACTGTGTTCGAAAACGTCCGGATCGCGGCCGAAGTCGCTGGCGGATACCGTCTTCGGCCGTGGATCAGCCGTACGGAGAACGCCACGCTGCACGGAAATGTCGAGGAGACACTCAAGCTTGTGTCGCTGGAGGCCAAATCTTCCCGCCTGGTAGGTGAGCTTTCCCACGGCGACCAGCGCGCCGCCGAGATCGCCATGGCATTGGCGCTCAAGCCGCATCTTCTTCTGCTCGACGAGCCCACCGCGGGAATGGGCGACCAGGAAACCTACCAGATCACGCAATTGATCCGCCGCCTGCACCGCGACAGCAACTACACCATTGTGCTGATCGAGCATGACATGCGGGTAGTGTTTCATCTTGCCGACCGCATCTGCGTGCTCGATCAGGGCCGGATGCTGGCGCAGGGCACCCCGCAGGAAATCGCCGCCAACGAAACTGTTCAAGCCGCCTATTTGGGCAACGCCGCATGACCGATGCCCTCAAGGCCGAAGGCCTCCATACCTATTACGGCAAGAGCCATATCCTGCACGGCGTCAGCCTGGCCGCGGCCGAAGGCAAGATCACCGCTTTGCTTGGACGCAACGGCGCCGGCAAGACCACCACATTGCGAAGCTTGATGGGCTTGACGCCGGCGCGCGAGGGCAAGATCACAATATTCGGCCAGGACACGACGCATTGGCCGACCTTCCGCATCGCCGCCCGGGGTGTTGGCTATGTGCCGGAGGGCCGGCGCATCTTTGCGAACCTCAGTGTCGAGGAAAATCTCAAGGTGCCGCTGGAGCGCGGCGGACCGTGGACCATCGCGCGGATCTACCAACTGTTTCCCCGCCTGGAGGAGCGCAAGTCCAATCGCGGTCGTCAACTCTCCGGCGGCGAGCAAGAGATGTTGTCGATTGCCCGGGCGCTCCTGTTAAATCCGAAATTTCTCATTCTCGATGAGCCATCGCAGGGCCTGGCGCCGCTGATCGTGCGTGAGGTATTCCGCATCGTCCAGCAAATGAAGACCGAAGGCATTTCGGTGCTGCTGGTTGAACAAAATGCGCGAATGAGCCTGGAAATTGCCGACGATGCCTATGTGCTGGACGACGGAATCGTCGTCTATTCGGGGTCGGCCGCCGAACTCGCCGCCGACGATGCACGCGTCCGGGCGTTGGCCGGCGCCAGCGCCGAGGAATGGACCCTGACCTAAGACCTGGTGCCACTTTCCGAAGTTCGTGCGCCATCGCTGCACCCACTTCCACGAACTTCGGAAAGTTATGGGCACCCTATTGATTCTAGTGCCGCTTTTCTATTTGAAGTTCCTGGATCGAATTCGCCGCTTGTGGTGCAGGAACTTCAAATTGGCGGCCTAGTGGCCAGTACGATGATCGGTCACTTTCGGGGTGCCGCTTCCGGTACTGTGATCTTGGTTCTGGGCCGGCTGCGCGCCCCCTCTAAGGCCGCCTTGGCCCACACAGCCACCATAGCAAGGCCCGCCGACGGTGTTGCCGATTTCGTCTTCCGAACCCCGATGGTCGCGCACGATGGGAGGATCATTGTGCGGATACGGATGCCGCCCCGAGAGCGCGACCGAGCCATTGGGCAAGGTCTTGCCGCCGTGCCTGGAAACGATGGCCGTGCTGGAGTGGACCGGTTGGCTGGCGCCCTTGAATCCATTCGACCCATTTGAGCCGTTCAAACCGCTATGTCCGCCGCCGCGGGCATAGGCCGCGGTGGCCAATGTCGCGGTGAGCAGAACGAACAAGCTTGATTTGGCAAAGCGCGAAACGGTGAACATGGCGAGGTTCCTTTCATTCATCGCAAGTGCAGCGAATTCCCGACGGACCTAGTGCTTGCCCCGGCAGCTTCATACGCGAAGAAAGATAGAACATCGTATTTTCCTCTGATCTAAGCACCAGTGTTCGATACTCCCTGATAAGTCGCTTTCGACCGATCCAAGGTTCAACTCGCGCATAGCTTTTTGAAGCCAGAAGAAGGTCTTTAGGTTCCGGTTCGTGAATGGAATTGACGGAAGAATGTTTTGCTCCCGCGTCAACCAATTGGTTGAGGAGCTTCATCATTCACGAGGGTTGCCGGACGATTGGCGGGGTTTTAGTCAAGCTTTTAAACAAGCCGAAGGAACTACGAGCAAACCGTAATTCTGATCCCATGCCAGCAATTGGCACATCGCTGCGTTCGCTGCGCTGCAAAAGGTTTGGTCGCTATTGGGCGTACAGCGGACTTTGCAGCCCCGCCCGCGCACGTTTATGAGTTCACGCCCTAGATATTGCGTGGCCGATCATAATCACGCGGCAGGTCGCCGCTACGACGTTGTTTCTCTGTTTTCTTACCGCACTGCTTGCCCGCTGCAGTGACTGGGCTTTGTCCCAAATCGCCGGCGGAAACAGCGATTGAAATAGGGAATTGCATTGAACCCGCTGGCGTTGGCGACCTCGTTGATGTCGAGCAGATCATACCGGCAATCCTGCAACATCGCACGAGCACACTGTAGCCTAAGTTCGAGCACGCGTTGACTGAAGCTTGAGCCGGATTCGTGTAACAAGTCCTGAACGTATCGATCGGTTACGCCCATTCGGACGGCGAGTTGTTGTGCAGAGAAATCTGGATCGGCGAAGCGTGCGCGGATTTCCCTAATAATTTCATGCTGCCGCGCCGCGTGGAGACCTCGCATTTTCGCGAACTCGGCCGCGTCGCGCCCGGCGGCGAGCGCCAGCGCCACCAGATCGGTCAAAGCCGTTCCGATATGTGCGAGCAAGTCCGGCTCGGCCTCGGCTTCCTTCCGGCTGGGAAGGATCTCGACATATCGCCGCAAATATCGCAGGGCCGGACTGGCTAGGCATTGACTCGCCACCAGGTCTTCGACCTGACCGACAAATTCGCGCAACCGTTGCTGGTCGATGGCGATGGCGACATAGTCATGCGCGTCGGCGTAACAAAAACTGGCCGGCTCTATGCAACTCGCGATCACCGCGGCTTCTGAATTGAGCTGAGCCTCGCGCCCCAACTGCATGAGCGATAGCGGTGCCGGCCGCCGGTTAAAGTAGAGCACGAAGTGGGTTCCGCGCGGCACACCTTGTCCCCGCGTCGTCCACACCATTCGCCCCCGGTTCCGGAAAACTGCAAGACATCGATCGGCGTCGAACTGTCTTCGAACCGGCTGCCGCGCCGGCATTGCGAGAAAGGTCGGTGGAGCGGACCCGAAACCTCGATCGGAGCGTAGACTTCCGCCAGGAAATCCTGCCAGGCAGAAATGCGCGCTCGGTCATCGAACTTGTCGGGAAGATCGTCGGAGGAAAAGGCGATGCTTCGCATGGTGTCGCCCGTGCGCAGGATACTCCCCTATCTGTGCGACGGTACTGCAAGTCAGCGGCCAAGTCTAACGCCATAGCAGCCGCCGACTTCGCCCGAGTGCGAGCCTGGTTCGCAACAGGTTAAGAAATTTTCTCTCGAGAGTGCAAGCTGCGTTCGGGCTGAGAGAAGCGTTGCAGCAACGCGACGAATTAACACCCACTGGCTGAACCATGGAGCGATCGAAAGCGACCCATTAGTGAGTATCGAATACCCGGTGCTCGAATCTGAGGAGAAAACGATGTTCAAACTATCCTCGCGCATGAAGCTACCGACACGCCTGATAGGTTTCACCGCGCTCGCCGTCCTAGGCGCCGTTGCGTTGTCTGCACCAGCGTTGGCTGCGAAGCAGAGTGATGTCGTTGCCGCCTGCAAGCGAACGAACGGATGTGTAATGTACCCCGGGACAAACGGCGGGCTTGGCGGATGCTCGCCCCATGCTTGCTTCTCCTGCACAAAAGGAAAATGCGTTCAGACAGCACGCGTCGGCGGCTCGAAATCTGGCGTCAAGAGCACGATCGGCAACGTCTCTCTGACGAGCCGCGCGACTGCGACCGACACCCGGATTCATCCGGGCAACACCGCACCCGCTGCCTTCGCCGCGCCCAGCAACGATCACATGAGAATGGGTGGCCGCCACTAGGAATCGGTCTTTCGCCGGTCCGGCTTTGGCCGTACAATCGGCCACGCCGAGGGCTTGACGCTCTCGATCATCCATCGAACGGGTTTCCCCGGTGAAGATGCGGGCCAGCAACTTCGTGATCGGAACCACGACGCTCGCGATCGTGGCGATCGCTTTTATCGGCCTGCTGGGGGCTCGGAAATATCGTGCTATTTCGCAGGAAACGCGGATGCGCATCGTGTTCGAGGGCGGCTCGGCCAGCGGTCTGCGCCGCGGAGGCAGCGTGAATTTCGACGGCGTGCAGGTTGGCGAAGTGATTTCGCTCAAGCTCGACAACCCGCGCAAAGTCGTCGCCGATGTCAGGGTCGACAAGAATGCCCCGATCCGCAAGGACACCGTCGTGGGTCTCGAATACCAGGGCCTCACCGGCATTGCCGCTATTTCGATGATCG
Organism: uncultured Alphaproteobacteria bacterium; assembly: GCA_963706265.1. GTDB lineage: Bacteria > Pseudomonadota > Alphaproteobacteria > Rhizobiales > Xanthobacteraceae > Bradyrhizobium. The sequence goes on from CAVPLO010000002.1 coordinate 211,664, forward strand.
GTGGCGAGTCTGCGGATCCGCCCGTGCCGGCCGACAAGGACGGCGTTCCGACGTTGACCGCGGATTTGAGCGATATCCAGTCGATCCGCGATACCCTGCACAATGTCGACCGGGTTCTCGTCGGCAATCAGACAACGATCAAGGACGGGCTGTTGAGTTTCGAGACTTACACCGCCTCGCTGGCGAGCCGAGGCGATGCCATCGACCAGGCGCTCGCCAAGGCCGATGCCGCCTTTGCCGGCTTCGACACTGCTATCGCGCGTATCGACAATCTTTTGCCCGGCTTTACGGACGGAAAGGCCGACGAACTATTCGAAAGGATGCAAACGATCCGCGAATTTGCGCGAGACGTTCGACAAGAAGTCCGCCGTCGTGATGGAGGGAGCGCGCCAGACGCTTCTCGACGTTAGCGAAGGCGCCAACAAGATAACGATGAAGTTCGACCCGCGGGCCGTCAGCCCACGCCCGCCACGGCGGCAGCCCCCGCAGCGATAGTTGGCAAGGGCTCAGCGGTTCCAGCCCCACGGCAAGTTCCCCAGGAGGAACAGCAAGGCACCGCCGAACATCGCCTTGAAAATATTTTGAATTCGCCGGGAACCAATATTCGATTGCCGAATTGTTTTCTTTGCCTCAAATCTCGAAATCTATCATATTGTAATATATAATGTATTTCGCTTGCCTTGCTGTCGCTCGCACGATTTGATCGAGCGAAAAAACGACTCGCATGCGCTCGGCTGGTGGCGCGCTTTCCGGCTCTTCGAGGGGACTTCCATGAGTGAATTCGGTTCGGTCAATCCGTCCACCCGTCGGCGCGCTAAAACCAAACCACCTTACACCAATGGAAAGCAGGATCCCTCGCAAGAGCTGCTGCAAGCCTTGCAGGCGATGCGCAGCGGGGACTTCTCGGTGCGGATGACCGGCGATCATCTCGGCATCGACGGCAAGATCGCCGACACCTTCAACGAAATCGTGGCGGCCAACCAGCGCATGGCGCAGCAGCTCGAGCGCGTCGGCCAGGTCGTGGGCCGCGAAGGCAAGACGCGCCAGCGCGTCCGGTTCGGATTGGCCAGCGGTTCATGGGCCGACATGGAAGGCTCGGTCAACACGCTGATCGACGACTTGCTGTGGCCGACACGCGAAGTGACGCGCGCCGTTGCCGCCGTGGCGCAAGGCGACCTGCTGCAAACCGTGAAACTCGACGTCGACGGCCGCCCGCTGGGCGGCGAATTTCTGCAGTCGGCCACGATCGTCAACACGATGATCAAGCAGCTTTCCGTGTTCACTTCCGAAGTGACGCGCGTGGCGCGCGAAGTCGGCACCGAGGGCAAGCTCGGCGGCCAGGCGCAGGTCCCGGAAGTGACCGGCGTCTGGAAAGACCTGACCGAGAGCGTCAACTCGATGGCCAACAACCTGACCGGTCAGGTTCGCAACATCGCCGAGGTCACGATCGCGGTCGCCAACGGCGACTTGTCGAAGAAGATCACGGTCGACGTGCGCGGCGAAATCCTTCAGCTGAAGGAAGCCATCAACACCATGGTGGATCAGCTGCGCTCCTTCGCGTCGGAAGTGACGCGCGTCGCGCGCGAAGTCGGCACCGACGGCAAGCTCGGCGGACAGGCGATCGTGCCGGGCGTTGCCGGCACCTGGAAAGACTTGACCAACTCCGTGAACGCGATGTGCGGCAACCTGACCGCACAGGTTCGAAATATCGCCAACGTGACGACGGCGGTCGCCCGCGGTGACTTGTCGCGCAAGATCACGGTGGACGTACGCGGCGAAATTCTGGAGCTGAAAGACACCATCAACACGATGGTCGACCAGCTGAACTCGTTCGCTTCGGAAGTGACGCGCGTGGCGCGCGAAGTCGGCACCGAGGGCAAGCTCGGCGGCCAGGCCCAGGTGCCCGGTGTCGCCGGAACCTGGAAGGATCTCACCGACAACGTCAACTTCATGGCGTCCAACCTGACGGCGCAGGTTCGCAACATCGCCGATGTCGCAACCGCGATCGCCGGCGGCGACCTCTCCAAGAAAATCACGGTGAACGTGTCGGGCGAAATCCTTCAGCTCAAGGAAACGCTCAACACCATGGTGGACCAGCTCAACGCCTTTGCCGGCGAAGTGACGCGCGTGGCGCGCGAGGTCGGCACCGAAGGCCGGCTCGGCGGCCAGGCCAACGTGCTCGGCGTCGCCGGCACCTGGAAGGATTTGACCGAAAGCGTCAACTCGATGGCTTCGCAACCTGACGGCGCAGGTTCGCAACATCGCGGAAGTGACGACGGCGGTCGCCAACGGCGACTTGTCGAAGAAAATCACGGTGGACGTGCGCGGCGAAATTCTGGAGCTGAAAGACACCATCAACACCATGGTGGATCAGCTCAACGCCTTTGCCGGCGAAGTGACGCGCGTGGCGCGCGAAGTCGGCACCGAAGGCAAACTCGGCGGTCAGGCGCTGGTGCGCGGCGTAGCCGGCACCTGGAAGGATTTGACCGACAGCGTCAACTCGATGGCCTCGAACCTGACCGGGCAGGTGCGCAACATCGCCGAAGTCGCCACCGCGGTGGCGAAGGGCGACCTGTCGAAAAAGATCACCGTGAACGTGTCGGGCGAAATCCTTCAGCTGAAGGAAACGCTCAACACCATGGTGGACCAGCTCAACGCCTTCGCCGGCGAAGTGACGCGCGTGGCGCGCGAGGTCGGCACCGACGGCAAGCTCGGCGGCCAGGCCGCAGGTGACCGGCGTGGCCGGTACCTGGAAGGATTTGACCGACTCCGTCAACTCGATGGCGGGCAACCTGACGGCGCAAGTTCGCAACATCGCCGAAGTCGCGACCGCGATCGCCGGCGGCGACCTGTCGCGCAAGATCACGGTGGACGTGCGCGGCGAGATCCTTGCAGCTGAAGGAAACGCTCAACACCATGGTCGACCAGCTCAACCGCTTCGCGGGCGAAGTGACGCGCGTGGCGCGCGAGGTCGGCACCGAAGGCCGGCTCGGCGGTCAGGCCAACGTGCCGGGCGTCGCCGGCACCTGGAAAGACCTCACCGACTCCGTCAATTCGATGGCGGGCAACCTGACGGCCCAGGTCCGCAATATCGCCGAAGTCACCACCGCCGTGGCGCGCGGTGACTTGTCGCGCAAGATCACGGTGGACGTGAAGGGCGAAATTCTCGAACTGAAGAACACCATCAACACGATGGTGGACCAGCTCAACGCGTTTGCCTCGGAAGTGACGCGCGTGGCGCGCGAAGTCGGCACCGAAGGCAAGCTCGGCGGCCAGGCCGAAGTGCCTGAAGTGGCCGGCACCTGGAAAGACCTGACCGACAACGTCAACTTCATGGCCGTCGAACCTGACCGCGCAGGTCCGTAACATCGCCGAAGTCGCGACCGCGATCGCCGGCGGCGACCTGTCGAAGAAGATCACGGTGGACGTGCGCGGCGAGATTCTGCTGCTCAAGGACACCTTGAACACCATGGTGGAGCAGCTTCGCTCCTTCGCGGCCGAAGTGACGCGCGTGGCGCGCGAAGTCGGCACCGAGGGCCGGTTGGGCGGTCAGGCCGTGGTGCCCGGCGTCGGCGGCACCTGGAAGGACTTGACCGATAACGTCAACTTGCTGGCCGCGAACCTCACCACGCAAGTCCGCAACATCGCCGAAGTCACCACCGCCGTGGCGCGCGGTGACCTGTCGCGCAAGATCACGGTGGACGTGAAGGGCGAAATTCTCGAACTGAAAAACACCATCAACACCATGGTGGACCAGCTCAACGCCTTTGCCGGCGAAGTGACGCGCGTGGCGCGCGAAGTCGGCACCGAAGGCAAGCTCGGCGGACAGGCGCAGGTGCCCGCCATCGCCGGCACCTGGAAAGACCTGACCGACACCGTGAACTTCATGGCGGCCAACCTGACCGAGCAGGTGCGCGGCATCGTCAAGGTGGTGACCGCGGTCGCCAACGGCGATCTGAAACAGAACCTGACCGTGAAGTCGAAGGGTGAGGTCGCAGCTCTTGCCGACACCATCAACAACATGACCGAGACGCTGGCGACCTTCGCCGATCAGGTCACGAGCGTGGCGCGCGAAGTCGGCGTCGAAGGCCGTCTCGGCGGTCAGGCCAACGTGCCCGGCGCTGCCGGCACCTGGAAGGACCTGACCGGCAACGTCAACCTGCTTGCGGCCAACCTGACCTCGCAGGTTCGCGCGATTGCCGAAGTGGCGACCGCCGTGACCAAGGGCGACCTGACCCGTTCGATCCAGGTCGACGCCAGAGGCGAAGTCTCGGAGCTGAAAGACAACATCAACACGATGATCACCAATCTCCGGCTCACGACCGACCTCAATACCGAGCAGGACTGGCTGAAGACCAACCTCGCCCGCTTTACCAACATGCTGCAGGGCCAGCGCGACCTGACCACCGTCGGCCGGCTGCTGCTTGACCGAACTCACGCCGCTGGTCAACGCCCACCGGGGCGTGATTTACCAGGTTCAAAGCGAAGACAGTCCTCAATTACGTCTTTCCGCGGCCTATGCCAGCGACGGCGTCAGTCCGCACCCGCAGGTGATCCAGATGGGCGAAGGCCTGATCGGGCAATGCGCCATGGACAAGCGGCAACGGCTGGTATCCGACATTCCCGACGATACGATCCCGATCAACTCGGCGCTGTTGCGCATTGCCCCGAAGAACCTCGTGGTGCTGCCGGTTCTGTTCGAGACCCAGGTCAAGGCCGTGATCGAACTCGCTTCCGTTTCGAGCTTCACGACATCACAGATGACCTTCCTGGAACAGCTCACGGACTCAATCGGCATCGTGCTGAACAGCATCGAGGCCACGATGCAGACCGAAGGGCTGCTGACGCAATCGCAGCAGCTCGCCGGCGAATTGCAGACCCAGCAGAAGGAATTGCAGCAGACCAACGAACAGCTGGAACAGAAAGCCCAGCAGCTCGCCGAGCGCAACGTCGAGGTGGAACGCAAGAACCAGGAAATCGAGCAGGCCCGCCGCGCGCTCGAAGAAAAGGCCACCGAGCTTTCGCTGACTTCGAAGTACAAGTCGGAATTCCTGGCCAACATGTCGCACGAGCTCAGGACGCCGCTCAACAGCATCCTGATTCTGGGCCAGCAATTGACCGAAAACCCCGACGGCAACCTGACCCACAAGCAGGTCGAATTCGCACGCACCATCCATGGCGCCGGCACCGACCTCCTGAACCTGATCAGCGACATTCTCGACCTCTCGAAGATCGAATCGGGCACGGTGACGGTGGAAGCCGAGGAAATTCTGACCACCAATCTCCTCGAAACCGTCGGCCGGCCGTTCCGCCATGAAGCGGACAACCGGCAGCTCACCTTCGATATCGCGGTCGATCCTCATCTCGGCCGCAGCATCCATACCGACTCGAAGCGGTTGCAGCAGGTGCTGAAGAATCTGCTCTCGAACGCGTTCAAGTTTACCGCCGAGGGCGGCGTGCGCCTCAGCGTTTCAGCGGCACTTGGCGGCTGGAGCGCCGAACATCCCGTTCTCGGCCATTCGCCGGCGGTGGTCGCCTTCGAAGTCTCGGATACCGGTATCGGAATTCCCCAGGACAAGCAGAAGCTGATCTTCGAAGCCTTCCAGCAGGCGGATGCCGGCACCAGCCGAAAATACGGCGGCACCGGCCTTGGCCTCGCCATCAGCCGCGAGCTTGCAAGCCTGCTCGGCGGCGAGATCCATTTGCAGAGCACCCCCGGCAAAGGCAGCATCTTCACGCTCTATCTGCCGCTGAAATATTCCGGCCCGACGATCGCGCCACGCATCAGCGCGCCGACCCAACATGGCATGTCGCCGGCGATGCCGGTTGTGACGCAGGAGCGGGTCATCGAGCAGTTGTCGGACGATCGGCTCAGCCTCGAGCCCGGCGACACCATTCTGCTGATCGTCGAGGACGATCCGCACTATGCGCGGGTGCTGGTGGATCTGGCCCGCGACAAGGGTTTCAAGGTACTGGTCGCGGCAAGGGGCGCAGAAGCGCTGGACCTTGCCAAACAATATCAACCGACCGCCATATCGCTCGACGTTTTCCTGCCCGATATGCTCGGCTGGACGGTGTTGAGCCAGCTCAAGCACAATCCGCTGACGCGGCACATTCCGGTCCAGATCATCACGCTCGACGAGGACCGCCAGCACGCGCTGGCGCGCGGAGCCTTTTCCTTCGTCAACAAGCCGACCACCACGGAAGGTGTGGCCGCGGCATTGGCGCAAATCAAGGAATACGCCAAACCTCGCCGCAAACGGCTGTTGATCGTCGAGGACAATGCAGCGGAACAGATGAGCATCAAGGAGCTGCTTGGCCATGATGACATCGAGATCGTTACCGCGGACACCGGCGCGAGCGCTCTCTCTACGCTCCGGGATCATCCGTGCGACTGCGTCGTGCTCGACCTCAGGCTGCCCGACATGAGCGGCTTCGAGGTGCTCGATTCGATCCGCAACGACGATTCGCTGTCGGACGTTCCCGTGGTGGTGTTCACCGGACGCGAGCTTTCGGTGGAGGAAGATGCCGAGCTTCACACCATGGCCCGCAGCATCGTGGTGAAGGGTGTGGAATCGCCCGAACGCCTGCTGGACGAAACTTCGCTGTTCCTGCATCGGATCATCACGGAACTTCCGATCGAAAAGCAGCGGATGCTGGAAAAGCTCAACAGTTCCGATGAGGATCTGGTGGGCCGCACCGCGCTTCTGGTCGACGACGACGCTCGCAACATCTTTGCGCTGTCGAGCGTTCTGGAGCGGCGCGGCATGAAGGTGCTCACCGCCACGACCGGCAGCGAGGCAGTCACGCTGGTCGGCTCAAACCCGGAGATCGCGGTGGTGCTGATGGACATCATGATGCCGCAGATGGACGGTTATCAGACCATCGGCGTCATCCGGGCGGATCCGGCGTTCCGGAGGCTTCCCATCATCGCGCTGACGGCCAAGGCGATGAAGGGCGACCGGGAAAAATGCCTCGAAGCCGGCGCCTCCGATTATCTGGCCAAGCCGGTCAATACCGAACAGTTACTGCTTGCGATCCGAATGTGGCTTCATCGCTGATTGGACACCAGAGCATGGACCACGAAAAGGTAGACATTCTTCTGGTTGACGATCAGCCGGCCAAGCTGCTGGCCTATGAGGTTATCCTCAAGGAGCTCGGCGAAAACCTCGTGGTCGCGACCTCGGGACGGGAAGCGCTCGAATATCTGCTCAAGAACGAAGTTGCGGTGATCCTGGTTGATGTCTGCATGCCCGAGCTCGACGGCTTCGAGCTGGCGGCGATGATCCGCGAACATCCTCGCTTCCAGAAGACGGCGATGATCTTCATCTCCGCCATTCAGGTCTCCGATCTGGACCGCCTCCGCGGCTACGAAATGGGAGCGGTCGACTATGTGCCGGTGCCGGTCGTTCCGGAGGTGCTGCGCGCCAAGATCCGCGTCTTCGTCGATCTCTACCGCAAGACGCGGCAGCTCGAGCGATTCAATGCCGAGCTTGAAGACCGGGTTCGCGCCCGCACCAGCGAACTTGAATATTCCACGGCGCGGCTGCTTGAAAGCGAGCAGCGCCGCAGCCTTGCATTGGCCGCAGGAAGAATGGGTTCCTGGGATTGGGACTGGGTCAACGGCGACTGGATGTGGGACGAAGGACAGTTCCGGATATTCGGGGTCGATCCGAAAGACTTCGTCGTCAATCCGGAGAATGTGCGGGCTTTGCTGCACCCCGACGATATCGACGAGTTGCGCAAGGCAGTGATCCAGTTCGACAAAGGCGTCAAATCCTACGAGACCGAATTCCGCATCGTTCGCCCTGATGGCGAAATTCGCTGGCTGTTCGGCACCGCTGCCGCCACGGCCGACAAGACCGGCCGCGTCATCCGCGTCAGCGGCGTGACGGTCGATATTACGGAACGCAAGCGGGCCGAGGAGCGGCAAAGCCTGCTTACCCGCGAGGTCGATCACCGCGCCAAGAATGCGCTGGCGCTGGCGCAGTCGATCGTCCGGCTGACGCGTGGCGAAAGCGCCAAATCCTACATGCAGGCGGTGGAGGGGCGAATTGGCGCGTTGGCGCGCGTCCACACCATCCTCTCGCTGTCGAGCTGGCAAGGTGCGGAGATCACAAAACTCGTCGATGAGGAACTGGCGCCTTATCTGATGAACGACCAGATCGTATTCAGCGGATCGAACGTTCAATTGCAGCCTGCAACCGCGCAAACGCTGGCGATGGCGCTGCATGAACTGGTCACGAACTCGGCCAAGTACGGCGCCTTGTCCACGCTGGCGGGTCGTTTGGCAATTCACTGGAAAGTCGAGACGGACGTTCTCAAGATCGTATGGGAAGAGCGGGACGGTCCGGCCGTGGCCGAGCCGGTATCGCGCGGCTTCGGAACGCGAAGCGTGATTGCCAGTATCGAATCCCAGCTCGGAGGCCGGGCCGAATTCGACTGGCGCCCTGAAGGATTGATCTGCCGCCTCTCCGTTCCGTTGAAGCAGCAGCCCGCCGCACCAGGGCAAACCGGCCATCGTCAGCCTGCATCCTTCGCAGACCCCGAGCGAGCTTCCGTGTCCTGGACAGGCTGAATTTCGCGGAATAGCGCGAGGACTGGCGCAAACCTGCCCGCCATGTTAGCGGCTAGTGGTCCGATTCTAACATTTGCATCCCGGTCTGGCTGGCACTTTTGCAAATGTTAGAATCCGAGGACCACTAGCAAATATAGGTTTCTAGTGGAGTTTTGGATTTGACATTCGCATTGCGCATTCCGGGCGACAGGGTAGCGAATGTCAAATCCACTCCACTAGCCATTAATGCGGCTGAGCGGGGAAGCGATGTTGGAAGCGGTGATCTGGGACTTCGGCGGGGTGCTGACGTCATCGCCGTTTGAGGCATTCGCTCGCTTCGAGACCGAGCGCGGCCTGCCCGCCGACATCATCCGTCGCACCAACGCCGCCAACCATCTGGAGAACGCCTGGGCGAAATTCGAACGGGCCGAGGTTGACATCGAAGCCTTCGACCGACTGTTTGCCGTGGAGTCGCTGGCGCTTGGAGCCGAAGTTCGCGGCAAGGACGTCTTGCCGCTGCTGTCCGGCGATCTGCGGCCTGAAATGGTCGAGGCGCTCAGACGCATCAAGTCCGAATTCAAGACCGGATGTATTACCAATAACCTTCCCGCCAATGCGATCGGCAGCGCCAGCGGGCGGACGCTTTACATTGCCGAGGTGATGGTGCTGTTCGATCACGTGATCGAATCCGCGAAAATCGGCCTCAGGAAGCCGGATCCGAAGATCTATCAGATGATGGTGGAAGCGCTCGCGGTCGATCCGAAGCGCTGCATCTATCTTGACGATCTCGGCGTCAACCTGAAGCCGGCGCGCGACATGGGCATGACCACGATCAAGGTGCGCGACGCCAAACAGGCGCTCGCCGAGCTCGAAGCTGCAACGGGGCTTTCATTGCGTTAATGCGAGATCAGATTTAGTTGAATTGCCTTACAAGGCAGGCTCGGTTCACCTCTCCCCCTGTGGGAGAGGCATAGGCCGCCTACGGCGGCCGTCAGATGAAAGGACGCCGAAGCGGAGCTTCGGCGATGTCGCATCGCTAGATGCGATCCGGGTGAGGGGCTTTTCTCGATCGATAGACCGTTAGCCCCTCACTCCAACCCTCTCCCACAAGGGGAGAGGGAACGCACCTTTATCGCGATGATAGTTCGACATTACTTCAACTCGCTTTAGGTGCGGCCTGGCGAGCTCTAGGCGTCGATCGCGCTCTTGATCTTTTGCCGGGTCAACGGCAGATCGCGCAGGCGTTTCCCGGTCGCGTTAGCGAGCGCGTTGGCGACCGATGCCGCCGCCGGTCCCTGCCCGGTCTCGCCGCTACCCAGGAACGGCAGCCCCGGGCGGTTGATGATGTGGACGTCGATTTTCTCGGGCACCGCGTCGAAGCGCAGGATCGGATAGGTTTGCCAGTCGATGCTCGTGATCCGCGTGTCGTCGAAGGTAACGGCTTCATACAACGTCCAGCTCATCGACTGCATGATCGCGCCCTCGATCTGATTGGTCAGCCCGTCCGGATTGACCACTTGACCGCTGTCGACCGCCGCGACTGCGCGCACCAGGCGCGGACGCCCGGTCTCCCGGTTCACTTCCACCTCGCTGGCGATGGCGCAATAGGCCGCCAGACTCTTGTAGCGTGCAAAGGCGAAGCCATAGCCGCGATCCGGAGGAGATTTTTGTCCGTTCTGCCAGCCGAACTCCTTCGCCGCCCTCTCAATGACGTCACGGCCGCGCTTATCCTCCAGATGTTTCAGCCTGAACTCGACCGGATCGGCGCCGGCGAGTTCGGCGAGTTCGTTCATGAAGCTCTCGATCGAAAATACGTTGTGATAGGCGCCGAGCGCACGCATCGCCGAAATCCGCACCGGCATCGATGGAATGAAATGGTGCACGACGTGGGCATTGGGGAATTTATAGATCGGGATCGCGTTGCGGTCGCCGCCGCCTGCCGGCAAGGGCAGCGGCTTCGGCTCCGGAACCGCGAAAGGTTCGGCCATATGCTGAGCCGCCAGCATCGATCCAGCCCCGCCCGGCCGCATCGAATGGGTGTTGGTCCAAACGTCGAAATTCCAATCGACAATTCTGCCGTTACCGTCGAGCGACGCCTTCAGCTTGGTCACCATCGCCGGCCCGAACGGTTCCCAGGCGTGCTCCTGTTCGCGCATCCATTGCACGCGCACGGGAGCACCGGGCAACGCGCGCGCGATCAGCGCGGCGTCGGCGGCAGCGTCGTCAGCCCCGTTGTGGCCGTAACAGCCAGAGCCCTCGACGTGGATCAGGCGAACGCTCGCCAACGGCACTTTCAGCATTTCGGCGATACCCTGGCGATCAGGATAAACGCCTTGCGTGTGAGTCCATACCGTCATGGCATCGCCGACCAGTTGCGCGACCGCGCAGGACGGGCCGATCGAGCCGTGTGATTGATAGGGGCGCGTATAAGTGGCCTCAATGGTCCTTTGGCCGATAGCCGACGGATCGCTCTGCTGGAAGATGGTCGTATCGTTCGACTTCAGGCTCGTAAGAACGCGAAGCAGATCGTCCTGCTTCGGCAGGCCCGGCGTCTCCTTCCATTTCGCTGCCGCCGACAACGCCTTCATGGCCTTGATCGCCTGGAATTCCTTCTGGGCGACCACAGCCAGAAAATTGCCGTCGCGGACGACCTTGACGAAACCGGGCAGCTTTTCGACCGCCGAAGTGTCGCACTCCGTCAGTTGAGCGTCATAGCTCGGCGGTCGCACGATGCGGGCATGCAGCATGCCGGGCAACCGCATGTCCTGAACATAGGCCTGACCGCCCGTCACCTTGGCCGGAATGTCGACGCGCGGTACCGGCTGGCCCATCACCTTGTAGGTCGCGGGATCCTTCAGTTTCGATTTCGGCTGTGCCTGTACATGAAGCATGTCGCCCGCGACCAATTCGCCATAACCCAGACGCTGGCCGTCCGGCGCGACCACCGCGCCGTCTTGGGTCCGCAAATTCTCCACCGGCAGATTGAACCGCCGCGCGGCTTCCACCACCAGAAGCTCGCGCACCTGTGCGGCGGCATTCTGGATCGCAGTGCCGCTGTATTGCGTGGATTGGCTGCCGGCCGTGTAGCCTTCATCGGCAGTGAGAAGCGTATCGGCGGTGATGATTTTGAGCGATGCAAAGGGGACATCGAGCTCTTCGGCGGCGATCTGTTGAAACGCGGTCTTGAAACCCTGACCGAGTTCGGCCTTGCCGGTGAATACCGTGATGCCGTCGGCATCGATGCGAATCCAGGCATCGAGATACGGCGATTTCGCGAGACTGCCGGGCGGCTTTGGAGCACCTGCCGCGGCATGCTCCTGTGCGAACGCATCCGGCATCGAGAAACTGACGATCAAGGCGCCGCCACCGGCGAGCACCTGACGTCGATCGAGCGTCATGGGACCGTTCATTGCGCGCTCCCCTCACCGTTCGTGGTCAATTCGGCCGTATCCATCAGACGCGCGGCACGATGCACGGCGCGAAGAATACGCATATGGGTGCCGCAACGGCAGAGATTGGTTTGCAGCTCGCTGCGAATTTGCGAATCCGTCGGCTTGGAATTCCGTTGCAGCAGCGCCTGCGCCCGCATCATCATTCCGGCGATGCAGTAGCCGCATTGTGCGGCCTGCTCTTCCATGAAGGCGCGCTGGATCGGCGCGGGCCTCTCGACTGTCCCCAGCCCTTCCAGCGTCGTCACTTCCTTATCTCTCAGAAGAAGCAGCGGCGTGACGCAGGACAACACCGCCTTGCCGTCGACGATCACCGTGCAGGCGCCACATTGGCCGAGACCGCAGCCGAACTTGGCGGCGTTGAGCTTGAGATCGTCGCGCAGCACATAAAGCAGCGGCGTATCGGGATCGGCATCGACCTGATGGTCGTGACCGTTGACCTTCAATGTCATCATGGCTAGTGCCCTCTTTCCGAAGTTCGTGATACCTCGCAGCACCCTCTGATACGAACTTCGGAAAGCTAAGGGCACTCGCAAACTTATTATTCTAGTGCCGCTTTTCTATTTGAAGTTCCTGGATCGAATTCGCCGCTTGTGGTGCAGGAACTTCAAATAGGCGGCACTGTCTCGCTGCTTCGAACCACCGGGCGCGCTATCACTCCCGGGTGAAGTCTTCAGGGATACGGTTTCGGTCTGCCTGGCAGACCGGACGATTTGTTCGACGCCGGTCCAGGCCGGTTGGGAGCTGAAGCGGCCGCGGAGGTAACTCAACAGGGCAGAAATCTGATCGTCGGTCATGCTGTTGGCAAAACCCGGCATGATGGGGCTGCGTTCCCCACTGACGGGATGAATGCCCGACAAAATGACGTTGGCCGCGTTACGCGGGTCGGGCGCGCTGAGGGCCGTGCTGAGACGAAGATTGATGCCGCTATAGGGCAGCGGCCGTTCGGACTCGTGGCAGGTTGCGCAGGCGGCAGCATAAATCGAGCCCCCGGGAGTGTCGGCCGCCGGCTGAGCCGGAGGCGATTTGATCTCGGCGCGCGTTGCGTTGGCCTGCTTGAGGCGATCCTGCGTTGGAGGTCCAAACACGCTCGTCATGTAGAGAGCGATCGCGCGGACGTCGCTCTCCGGCACCGAGGCGAGGTTGGCGGTCACCTCCGCCATCGGTCCACGCGCCACGCCATGATCGGAATCCCAGCCCTGACGCAGATAGTGAAACAGCGCATCGGTGGTCCACGGCAACGGCGAACGCGATTGCGCATTGATGGCATAGGCATGCCAGTTGTCGACATCGCCGCCGGAAAATGACGCAGTTGCCTTTTCCGCGCCAAGCGCATTACGCGGCGTATGGCAGGCGCCGCAGTGGGCCAAACCTTCGACCAGATAGGCGCCCCGATTCCACTCCACGGTTTGGGTGCTGTCGGCCTTGTAGGTGCCTTTCTTCAGGAAAAGCAGCTTCCAGCCGGCGACGATGAACCGCTGGTTGAACGGGAAGGAAAGATCGTTGGCGCGGGTGGACGCGCGTACGGCCGGCCGTGTCATCAGGAACGCGTAGAGTGCGCGATCATCCTCGTTGGTCACGTTGGTGAAATGGTCGTACGGAAAGGTCGGATAGAGATGATGTCCGGCGCGATCGACACCGGAGCGCATGGCACGCTGGAAAGCCGCTTCCGGCCACCGGCCGATGCCGGTGTCGGGATCGGGGGTGATATTCGACGAATAGATGGCGCCGAACGGCGTGGGCACCGCAAGGCCGCCGGCAAGGGATTTGCCGCCCGGTGCGGTATGGCAATCGCTGCAATTGCCGATGGCGGCCAGATCCCGGCCGCGTTTGACGAGCGCTGAATCGAAGGACTGCGGCGCCGGAGGTTCGATAGCCTCGATCGCCGGCCGCCAGATGACGGCAAAGGCCGCAATCACCCCGCCGATCAGCGCGATTACGACGGCTCCCCCGACAATTCCCGGCTTTGGCATCGTCCCAAGCTCTTGTTGCTTTGGGAGGCATTGCTAGCACAATTTTACCGGCTGCGTCCAAGGCTAGTGGAGTGGATTTGACATTCGCTACCCACCTGGCCGCGAGTTCGTGAAATGCGAATGTCAAATCCTAAGCTCCACTAGAAACATATATTTGCTAGTGGTCCTTTGATTCTAACATTCGCAAAAAGTGACCGCTGAGAAGGGATGCGAATGTTAGAATCGGACCACCAGCGCCGGGCGCCGGCCGGGGCAGTACCAGGCGGATTGGACGTTTATTCTATTGCTTTATCTCGGGAGCCGCTGACTCGGCGGCGGCAAATTCGCGTTCGAACACCGCGAGATCCGCGCTCGGCAGATCGCACACCGCCACGTAGGTGAAATTGCCGTCGCTCCAGCTTCGAACGTTGTATCCGGAGATCGTCTGATCGGGAACGGCCTGGCCGGGCCGCAGCGTCGTGAGACTGACGGTATGTGCCGCATGCTTGTAGATGATCGTCGCCACCGGATTATTGCCGATGACATCGACCCGGCCGCCCAGCAGCACGAAGCCTTTTGCCGAAAGGTCGGGCACCTGAGGCGATTCAGGCAGCCTGGCCGTGAACCACGGCTTGACCGTGTGGCGGTCGGAGGATGCGATATCGAACGGCTGCGGCGCCAGCAGACCCCGGATATGGCCGGCAACGACCTCGCTTGCGACGGTATCGCTCTGGCCAAAGCGATCGATCGTCTTCATCACAGAGCCCGAGATCACGGCGCCAAGCACGGCAGACGCCGCCAGCGCCTGGAATGACCAGCTCCGACGGCGGAGAACCGTGACGTTGTTCGGACGCTCTGAGTTCGACCGCTCCGCCTCCGCTTTCAGCCTCGCTTGAATGCGCGCCTGCAAATCCGAGGGCATATCGGCCAGAGGGAGCGCGCGAACCGCCTGCCGCAGCGACATCAGGCGCGAATAGCGGGCTTTCAACGATTCATCGGTTTCCAGCCGCCGCTCGAATTCGGCCTCCGCAGCCGGGTCGAGTTCACCGTCGCAATAGGCGGTCAACAGCAGCTCGTCGTTGTCTCGCAAGGACACAACCATGATTACTTTCGACCTCCGAGAAGCGCCATCAGGAGCTGCCTTCCGCGCGACAGTCGGGACATTACCGTGCCGATGGGAACGTTGGTGATCTCGGCAATATCGCGATAATTCATCTGATTGATTTCCCGCAAAACGATCACTTCACGAAACTGCGCCGGCAATTGCGCCAGGGCTTTCTGGATCTCCTCGGCATCTGCCTTGAGAAGCGCGGCGTCCTCCGGCGTCTCTATTTTCGTCCCGTGCAAACCCTCGTATTCGAGTTCCTGTTGCTCCACGGCGTTGAGGTCGTTGATGTAGGTGACCGTTCTTGGCCGGTTCTTCGTCAGCCAGCTCAGAGCCGTGTTGCGCACGATGGTCAGCGACCAGGCGCGAGGGTTGATAGCCCCAAAGCCCTTGATGCCCCGAAATGCCCGTATGGCGGCTTCCTGCACGATATCTTCCGCATCCGATGCATTGCCGGCGAGCCACTGCGCGAGGCGATAGGCCTCTGGCAAGTGCGGCAGGAAGACTTCATCGAACGCGTTTCTTTCGTCGCTGTCTTGCACTACGGAGACCGACATTTGCTGCTGGCTCGACGCTCGATCTGAGCCTTCCAGCCGGTCTTTTAGCATGTCATTTTTAAGTTCGGTACACCGGAAACCGGCCCGGTGTACCGATAGAGTTGTCGTCATGTTTCTCTCACCAGAGTTCTCATGACGCGATTACTTCACGATGATCTTTCCAGTCATCTGCGGATGCAGGCTGCAGAAATAGGTAAAGGTGCCGGCATTGGCGAACGTGAAGGAGAACGTATCGTCAGTATCGAGCGCCTTCGAGCGGAATAGCCTGCTGCCGTTTTCGACCACGGTATGCGGAATGTCGTCGCGATTGGTCCACTTCACCGTCGTGCCCACGGGAACAGTCAGTTCCTTCGGCCCGAAAGTAAAATTGTCGATCGTAACGGCATTGGGCTCCTCCGCCGCGACCGCGCCCAGCGCCAACGCGGCGCCGACCAGCGGTCCCAAGAGCATCGCAACGATCACGGCGCGACCGGGAGTAAATCGCGCCGCGGCGAGGCGGAGGTTACTCAAGAACGTTTGCATGTAGATTCCTCGATCAGCCGGCCAGTGTCTTGTCGACGATGGCGAGCGGTTTGTTGCCCTGGATGACAGTCACGGTCGCAAGTCCGAGCTTGCTGCGGAGCTGGTCGGCGGGAACGACCATCGGCCCGGGCGAAGGCGCGGTGCCGGGAGCCGGTTGCGGGAATGCGGTCGACAAGGCGGTGTGGAAGCTCATGTTGCCCTCCACCTTCTGCGCCAGCTGGTGGATGTGGCCGTTGAGGATGGTGACCGAACCGAAGCGCTTGAGCAGCTCGAGCGCGCGCATGCCATCGTCGGTACCCCAACCCCATTCCTTGTAGACGATCTGGAGCGGGATATGGGCAAACACGACGATCGGTGTGCTGTTCGACTTGTCTTTCAGATCGGCCTCAAGCCATGCCAGTTGCTCGGCGCCGAGGTTGCCCAGGCCGCCGGCCTTCAGATCGACGACGTTGACAAGGCCGATGAAGTGGATGCCGCGATCGTCGAAAGAGTACCAGCCGGCACCCTTTGAGCCCTTGCCGTAGCGGTCGAGATAGGCCTTGCCGCGATCTTCGTCGATGAGGTCATGCTCACCGGGAACCCAGTGGACTTGAACACCGGTCTCGCCGAACACCTTGTCGGCATCGTCGAATTCGGTGGGCTTGGAGAGGTGGGTGATGTCGCCGGTATGGATGATGAAGGACGGCTTGGTCGGCATCGCCTTCACTTTGGCAACGGCTTCACGCAGCGTGCCGAGCGCATCCGGATTGGCTTTCTTGTCGAAGCCAATGTGGCTGTCGCTCATTTGCAGGAAGGTAAATCCCGTGGTGGGCTCGGCGGCTGCGGCTTCGCCAATCAATCCGATCGAGTGAGGAACGCCGCCACTGACGGTCCATAGCACTCCGGTTCCCGCCCAGACCATGCATTCAAGCACTTCGCGGCGGCCTAACCCCTTCTCTTGATCGTCAAGGCCCTTCTTAGCCATGTCATATTCTCCCTGTGGAGCCGGGCGGGCTCCAGATGGCGCAGGATTGCGCGTACGAGGGAGACTCGGGATTTTCGGGCTTTATTCCCGGGCAGCGGCCGTCTGGTTACCGGGCGGTCGTGACGATGGCGCGGCTTGAGGCGATCAAACGAAATGGGGGGAGCGGAAATTCCGCTCCCCCCACAACAGCTTAGACTTGGATATCCTCTTCGCGTCCCAGCTTAGAACTGGTAGCGGAGACCCACGCCCGGATCGAAGTTGGTGGACCTGTTGCCCCCAACGGCCTGGACCGTCGTACCGGCGTTGTTGACGATGAAGTTGTTCGCAAGGCCGCCGGTGACCTGCGAGTACATCATGCCGGCGTAGACGTCGACGTGCCGGGCGAAGCGCCAATCAACCACCAGCGAAACCGCATCCAGCGTGCCTGCGCACTGTGAGGATGACGATCCCAGGACAGCACAGCCAGCAAGAGTTCCGGGGGCTGTGGCGAAGGTGTTATCCCACTCGTGGTAGTACGCACCGGTGATGTCGAGAGCCGGCGTGATCGAGTACCGCACACCAAACCACGCGGTCTGCAGGATCTTGTCAGACGGGAACGCGGCGTTGTTCACCGCGGCGGCAATGAAGCCACCTTGCAGGAAGGCACCCGGGACAAGCGGATTGTTCGGGTTGGCGAAGTTGATGTGCTCGTAGCCACCGAACAACTTCCACGGTCCGATGGTGTAGCGGGCACCGACCGAGAACACGGTGTCGTCGGAGACCGTGGCTGTGAGCTGACCATTCCCGATGGCAACCGCCGGATTTACTCCGACGCCCAGACCCAGAGGCGAGGAACCGACGGCGTCAAAGATCTTGCCGCCGACGAAGTCCACGAGAAGCCCATATAGTCGAACCCGATGTTGCCTTCGAAGGCATTGCCGGTGCCGCTATTGCCGCCGTTCCTGGCCTGAACTTCAGCCGCCAACCGTACCGGGCCGACATTCACGCGATACTCATACGAGTTGTCGTAGATGCGGTTCTCGGTGTCGCCGCCGCCGCCGTTCGCGCCCTGGAAGGTGATCACCGACCAGGAGTTCGAACCGGAGAGCGGGTCATAGTTGACGACGAGGTCCGACGTCAGCGCCGACTGGCGGCCCATCGTGAACGTGCCGTAGGTCGGCGAACTGATGCCGAAGTAGGCGGCGTTGTTGAACATCTGGCCACCCTTCGACGAGTTGCCGAAGGAGTTCTGGAGGCTGTTGAAAGGCAGACCGTTGTTCTGGGCGATCGTAGCCGGTGCCGTTGCCGTTCATGCCGGAGGCCGGGTTGAACAGGGTTTGCAGGTTGAACACGGCGTAGAGATTATCCGCCGATCTCCTGCTTGCCGCGCAAACCGATGAACGAGGTGCTGATCTGGTTGGCGCCGACGCCGAAGTAGGGGCCCTGCCGCCGTTTCTCGACACCAGCGTGTCGATCGGGCCGGCAGCGGTCCCACTGAACGCTGCGCTGTGCGTGACATAGGTCAAGCCCATGTCGAAGTTGCCGTAGACGCAGATGCCCTTGATGCAGATGTCGTCGTTCTCCGGGGGCCTGGCCTTGACCGCTGCCTTGTAGGGCAGGTCGGCCGCCATCGCGTCCACCGGATTGATGGCCACGGGCTTCGAAGCTTCAAGAGCCTTCTGCCGCTTCTCCAGATCAGCGAGACGCTTGGTCATCGTCGCGTTCTGATCGCGCAGTTGTTTGGCCTGAGCCTGGATATCCGAAAGCTCATCGGCGTGGCCTGCCGCCGTGAAGGCCAGAATGGCCGCTGCTGAGATGAAAGTCCTTTTCACGTAGGTCCCCCAAAATAGGCGCGGCACCAACGTACGCCGCGAACTGCCTGGTTACGGAGCCTCGGCTGAGGACTCCTTAGGCAGGCACTCTGCGTCAGGGGACATAGAAATACTGTAACCCACGCGCCACAGTCGGCCATGAAGCCACTTTTTAGAGATGACGGTCCCTAAAACGGTTGACCCTGTTGCCGTAGCGACACAGTGAGTTTGATATTTGTAGTTAGCTATCTATTCGATATACAACTAATAGTTGCTTCCTTTCTGCCTTTCGGCGGGTTGTGGGCCACCGATTCCCGGTGAGCTCACCTCGTGGTTTTGGTCCAGGCGACCCGGCGCTTGAATCTGGCGGTGCGCCGGCAGGTGAAACGGACAGAAGCATCGCGAGCCGCATGATCGATGGGGATCTCAGATGTCTCTGTCCGTCTTGTTTCGCGTTACGCCTCCATCAGAACTGGTAGCGGAGACCGATACCGGGATCGAAGGTCGAGGCCTTGTTGGGGCCAAGCGGGTTGGTCACGTTCGCGTTGCTGGTCGCGGCCGCCGCAAAGCCGTTAGCCAGACCGTTCTGCACCTGAGACCACATCACGCCGGCGTACATGTCGACGTGCCGGGCAAAGCGCCAATCGACCACCAGCGAGACCGCATCCAGCGTGCCCGAGCACTGTGACGACGCAACGCCGTCAGCGGCACATTGCGCGAGCGTCGTGGCGCTGGTCGCAAAGTTGTTCTGCCACTCGTGGTAATAGGCACCGGTGATGTCGAGCGCCGGCGTGATCGCATACCTCACGCCGACCCAGGCCGTCTGAAGGATCTTGTCGGACGGGAACGCTGCGTTGTTCGGAGCGGTGATAATGAACCCACCCGAGTTGAAGGCACCAGGCGCCAGCGGGTTGTTCGGGTTGGCGAAGTTGATGTGCTCGTAGCCACCGAACAGCTTCCACGGTCCGATCGTGTACCGGGCAGCGACCTGGAACACGGTGTTGTCGGAGACCGTGGCCGCGAACTGGCCGGCACCGTTGGCAAGGCCAAGCGCAGCCGCTTGCTGGACCTGAGCGATGGTCAAAGGCGCCGCGGAGACGGCGTCGAAAACTTTGCCGCCGACGAAATCCATCGAGAAGCCCATGTAGTCGAAGCCAATGTTGCCTTCGAAAGCGTTGCCGGTGGAGCTGTTGCCGCCGTTCCTGGCCTGAACTTCAGCCGCCAACCGCACCGGGCCAATGTTCACGCGATACTCATACGAGTTGTCGAAGATGCGGTTCTCGGTGTCGCCGCCGCCGCCGTTCGCGCCCTGGAAGGTGATCACCGACCAGGAGTTCGATCCGGAGAGCGGGTCATAGTTGACGATGAGGTCCGACGTCAGCGAGCTCTGACGGCCCATGGTGAACGTGCCGTAGGTCGGGGAGCTGATGCCGAAGTAGGCGGCGTTGTTGAACATCTGGCCCGACTTCGAGGAGTCACCGAACGAGTTCTGGAACCCGAGGTTCTGTGCCAGGCCGTTGTTCTGAATGATCGAGCCCTGGCCGCTGGCATTCATGCCGCTCGCCGGGTTGAACAGGGTCTGCAGGTTGAACACGGCATAGAGGTTATCCGCGATCTCCTGCTTGCCACGCAGACCGATGAACGAAGTGCTCATCTGGTTGGCGCCGACGCCGAAGTACGAGCCGGTTGCGTTCTTCGAAATGAGCGTATCGTTCGGACCGCCAGCCGTCGGAGCGAACGGAGCGCCCCTCTGCTCGTAGGTCAAGCCCATGTCGAAGTTGCCGTAAACGCAGATGCCCTTGATGCAGATGTCGTCGTTCTCCGGGGGCCTGGCCTTGACCGCTGCCTTGTAGGGCAGGTCGGCCGCCATCGCGTCCACCGGATTAATGGCGACCGGCTTCGAAGCTTCGAGAGCCTTCTGACGCTTTTCAAGATCGGCAAGACGCTTGGTCATCGCCGCGTTCTGATCCCGCAATTGCTTGGCCTGAGCCTGGATATCCGACAGCTCATCGGCGTGAGCCGTTGCTGCGAAGGCCAGGATGGCCGCTGCTGATATGAAAGTCTTTTTCACGTAGATCCCCCAAATGAGACGCGGCACCAACCATCGCCGCGAGCTGCCTGGTTACGGAGCCCCGGATGGAGTCTCCTTGCGCAGCCTTGTGCATCAGGGGGGAGAGAAATGCTGTGACCGGCTCGCCACAGGAACACTGCAAGCCGACATCCATAACGACGATGTGAGTCAGGCTAAACATATGATGGCTGTCATATGATTTTCGATTCACGCTTTCTCGCATTTTCGTGAGCCGTGATTTTATCTGCTCTCAGTTCCGTGAGGTTTCGTGATCGAACGTGCCATATTTCGTTTGAACCCGGGGTCGGACAAAGATGAGGGACAGAAACATCAGGAACCGCGTGGGGGGACGCCGACACTGGATGCTCCTGCCCTTCATGTTTCGCGCGTTACGCCTCCGTCAGAACTGGTAACGAAGACCAACGCCGGGATCGAAGTTGGTGGACCTGTTGCCCCCAACGGCCTGGACCGTCGTACCGGCGTTGTTGACGATGAAGTTGCTCGCAAGACCGCCAGTGACCTGCGAGTACATCATGCCGGCGTAGACGTCGACGTGACGGGCGAAGCGCCAATCAACCACCAGCGAAACCGCATCCAGCGTGCCTGCGCACTGTGAGGATGACGATCCCAGGACAGCACAGCCAGCAAGAGTTCCGGGGGCTGTGGCGAAGGTGTTATCCCACTCGTGGTAGTACGCACCGGTGATGTCGAGAGCCGGCGTGATCGAGTACCGCACACCGAACCAGGCCGTCTGCAGGATCTTGTCAGACGGGAAGGCGGCGTTGTTCACCGCGGCGGCAATGAAGCCACCTTGCAGGAAGGCACCCGGGACAAGCGGATTGTTCGGGTTGGCGTAGTTGATGTGCTCGTAACCGCCAAAGAACTTCCACGGTCCGATGGTGTAGCGGGCACCGACCGAAAACACGGTGTCGTCGGAGACTGTGACCCCGAGCTGACCATAGCCCATGGCAACCGCCGGGTTTACCCCGACGGCCAGCGGCGCAGAGCCAACGGCGTCAAAGATCTTGCCGCCGACGAAGTCCACGGAGAAGCCCATATAGTCGAACCCGATGTTGCCTTCGAAGGCATTGCCGGTGCCGCTATTGCCGCCATTCCTGGCCTGCACTTCAGCCGCCAACCGAACCGGACCGACATTCACGCGATACTCATACGAGTTGTCGTAGATGCGGTTCTCGGTGTCGCCGCCGCCGCCGTTCGCGCCCTGGAAGGTGATCACCGACCAGGAGTTCGAACCGGAGAGCGGGTCATAGTTGACGATCGAGGTCCGACGACAGCGCCGACTGGCGGCCCATCGTGAACGTGCCGTAGGTCGGCGAACTGATGCCGAAGTAGGCCGCGTTGTTGAACATCTGGCCACCCTTCGACGAGTCGCCGAAGGAGTTCTGGAGGTTGTTGAACGGCAGGCCGTTGTTCTGGGCGATCGAGCCGGTGCCGCTGCCATTCATGCCGGAAGCCGGGTTGAACAGGGTTTGCAGGTTGAACACGGCGTAGAGGTTATCCCCGATCTCCTGCTTGCCCCGCAGACCGATGAACGAGGTAGAGAGTTGGTTGGCGCCGACGCCGAAGTAGGGGCCCTGGCCGCCGTTCCTCGACACCAGCGTGTCGATCGGACCCGCGGCAGTACCCGCGAACGGTGCGCTGTGCGTGACATAGGTCAAGCCCATGTCGAAGTTGCCGTAGACGCAGATGCCCTTGATGCAGATGTCGTCGTTCTCCGGGGGCCTGGCCTTGACCGCTGCCTTGTAGGGCAGGTCGGCCGCCATCGCGTCCACCGGATTGATGGCCACGGGCTTCTGGGCTTCGAGAGCCTTCTGCCGCTTCTCCAGATCGGCGAGACGCTTGGTCATCGTCGCGTTCTGATCGCGCAGTTGTTTGGCCTGAGCCTGGATATCCGAAAGCTCATCGGCGTGAGCCGTCGCTGCGAAAGCCAAAATGGCCGCTGCTGAGATGAAAGTTCGTTTCACGTAGGTCCCCCAAATTAGGCGCGGCACCAACCATTCGCCGCGAGCTGCTAAAGGTACGGAGCCTCGGACGAGGACTCCTTACGTGAATGATCCTGCATCACCTCATTGGAAAATGTTGTCACCTGAACGCCACAGCGAATTCAGAAGCCGACAAAAAATCGTAATATGATTTTTATAATATAAAAAACTTTTAACGATCTAAAAATTCCTTTAGAGAACGGCAACCGCGAGCCGCCTTCTCTAAAAAAATTTTAACGAAAGTTCCAGAAAAGCCCTGGTTTAATAGGCCTGGTTTAATGCGCGTGTGACGCTGCCAATTGCTTACTCGAATAAATTGAATTCCTCTCCTGAATTACTCACGCCGAATAATTGCGCGCGTGAAAAGATCCTTTTTTCGAGCCGTATCCGCGAGATCAAGAAAGCTTAGGCACTCTTCGCTTGTCGGAATCGAAACTCCGTGATGCGTGCGAACGGCGACCTCAACCCGTGCGAATGATTCACACGACGCCCGCTTTCAATGTCGAGAGATGTCCCGATATCGACTTCGGCACGCGATTGATCGACGGGCTTGCTCACCGAGCTGACGCAAAGTTTGGCTTCGCCATTCAACAAGCCGCGGGCCACCAACGACAGGCGCGGTCGTTCTCCAGCTATCCCCATCAAACCAAGTCCGGCTCGAAAGCCGCGGTTTCATAAAAAGGACGACCAGCCATGAGCGGCGGACGGAGCAACCCGCGCACTCCCGCCTTGCCGGGCCAGGGCAAAAGCAGCATGCTCGTGCGCAATAAAGACGCCGGGATACATCCAGGCCGCGAGTGCAGCGAATCCGCTTTCTATTTGAAGTTCCTGGATTGAATTCGCCGCTTGTGGTGCAGGAACTTCAAATAGGCGGCACTTTGGGGGAAACGACGATGAAAGAACGGGGGCTCGACCGGCGCGATTTTCTGAAAACGGCCGTGGCAAGCGGCGCCGCGGCGGCCAGCGCAACGACGATCGCAACGCCGGACACCGCGCACGCCGAACAACCAGCCCAGACGCCGGCGGCCGCCGAGCCGGCCGGCTATGCCTTTCTCAATCTCGACGAAGCAGCCTTTGTCGAGGCCCTGGTGGATCACATGATACCCGCTGACGAGGTTAGCCC
Organism: uncultured Alphaproteobacteria bacterium; assembly: GCA_963706265.1. Lineage (GTDB taxonomy): Bacteria > Pseudomonadota > Alphaproteobacteria > Rhizobiales > Xanthobacteraceae > Bradyrhizobium. The sequence continues at coordinate 235,757 of CAVPLO010000002.1, forward strand.
GAAAGGCACCGACCTCGGCGTCAACATCTATATCGACCGGGCGTTGGCGGGCGCCTGGGGCAAAGGCGACCGCCTTTATATGCAGGGACCCTGGAAGCTTGGCGCCCCGAGCCAGGGCTACCAGCTGCCGCTGACGCCGGCGCAGCTCTATCGCGCCGGCATCGCAGCGACCAACGCCCATTGCCGCAACAACTATGGCCATACGTTCGATCGAATCACCGAGGCGCAGCGGCAGGAGGTTCTGATCGGCCTCTCCACCGGCAAGATCGCTTTCGATAGCGGCCTGCCGGTGCGCGTGTTCTGGACCACGCTCTATCAGACCGTGGTCGAGGGCATGTATTCCGACCCGATCTATGGCGGCAACCGCAACAAGGCCGGATGGGCGATCATCGGCTTTCCCGGCGTCATTGCCGTGCACCGCGATCACGTGGCGCAATATCGCGGCAGGCCGTTCCCGAACAAGCCCCTCGGCATCGCCGACATGAGCTAGTGGAGTGGATTTGACATTCGCTAGCCACCTAGCCGCGGGCTCAGAAAGCGAATGTCAAATCCTAAACTCCACTAGAAACTAAAATTTGCCGGTGGTCCTTTGATTCTAACATTCGCAAAGGTGTCCGCTGCAACAGGAAGCGAATGTTAAAATCGGACCACCGGGGAAGAGTGCCATGACAACCAAGCTTCCCGAAGTTGACGTCGTCATCGTGGGTCTCGGCTGGACCGGCGGCATCCTGGCCAAGGAACTGACCGAGGCCGGGCTAAAGGTGGTCGCGCTCGAACGCGGCGCCATGCGCACGAGCGAGAACGATTATGCGCTGCCCAACATTCGCGATGAACTGCGTTATGTCGTGCGCCACGACCTGATGCAGAACACCGCGCGCGACACCATCACCGTGCGCAACAATCCGCAGATGGACGCGCTGCCAATGCGCCGTCTCGGCTCGTTCCTGCCGGGCGAAGTCGTCGGCGGCGCCGCCGTGCACTGGAGCGGTCACACCTGGCGCTGGACCGATATGGAGTTCAAGGTCCGCTCCAACTACGAAGAGCGTTACGGCAGGAAGTTCCTTCCCGACGACATGACGATTCAGGATTGGGGCATCAGCTACGCCGAGCTCGAGCCTTATTATGACAAGTTCGAACGCACCGCCGCCGTTTCCGGCAAGGCCGGTAATCTCGGTGGAAAGATCCAGGACGGAGGCAACCCGTTCGAGGCGCCGCGCGCCCGCGAATATCCATTGCCGCCGCTGACGCCGATCCTGGCGAGCGAGATGTTTTCGGAAGCCGCGCGCAACGCCGGCTATCATCCCTTCCCACGCCCCTCGGCCAATGCGTCCGAGCCTTACACCAATCCCGACGGATCGAAGTTCGGTGCCTGCCAATATTGCGGCTACTGCCAACGCTTCGGCTGTGAAGCCAACGCGAAAGGCAGCCCGCACATCACGGTGATCCCGATCGCGATGTCGCGGCCGAATTTCGAATTGCGAACCAATTCCTGGGTCACCAGGATACTGAAAGACTCCGACGGCAAGCGCGTTACCGGGGTTACCTACACGAACATTCTCGACGGCGAGGAATTCGAGCAGCCCGCTTCGATCGTGCTGCTATGCGCCTACGCCATCAATAACGTTCACCTGATGCTGTTGTCCGGCATCGGCACGCCTTACGATCCCGTGACGCAGAAAGGCGTCATCGGCAAGAATTATTGCTACCAGACCGGCGCCAGCGCGACGCTGTTCTTCGAGGGGAAATATTTCAATCCTTTCATGAATGCCGGCGGCTCCAACGCCACCATCGACGACTTCAACACCAACTGGGCCTTCGACCGGGCGCCGCACGCATTCGTGGGCGGATATAATGTGTCCGGCGGTTTCAACACGGCGCTGCCGATCGGCTATCGCCCGGTACCGGCGGGCACGCCGCTATGGGGCAGCGAATGGAAGCGGGCGACCGCCAAGTGGTACCAGACCGCGATGGTCATCAATGCCAGCGGCAGCGTGATGGCCAACCGCTACAATTGCTACGACCTCGACCCGACCTATCGCAACGCGTTCGGCCAGCCGTTGATGCGCATGACCTTCGACTACCAGGCCAACGAGCACAAGATGGGCATCCATGCGGCCCAGACCATCAACGCCATCGCCAAGTCGATGAACCCGACGAGGCTCAACCAGGCCGTGGCGCGCACCAACCCCTGGACCGTGGTGCCTTACCAAAGCACCCACAATACCGGCGGCACCATCATGGGCCCCAATCCCCGCGCAAGCGCCGTCAACAAATATCTGCAGTGCTGGGATTGCCACAATCTGTTCGTGGTCGGAGCCAATGTGTTCCCGCATAATTCCTCATACAACCCGACCGGACCTGTCGGTGCGCTGGCATATTGGACCGCCGACGCCATCAAGAATCGCTATTTGAAGAATCCGGGTCCGCTGGTGCGTGCATGAGAAACACGAACGTCGTTGCAACGGCATTGGTGTCAAGTTTGCTTTTGCTCAGGGTTGCGTATGCCGACGGCGACGCGGTGCGGGGTGAAGCTCGCTTCAAGGAGTGCGCCGCCTGTCACAAGCTCGACGCTGGCGCCAATGAAGTGGGGCCGAGCCTGCACGGAATATTCTCGCGCAAGGCCGGCGAACTCGCCGACTTCCGCTATTCACCCGCCATGAAGCGCAGCGGCGTCCTATGGACGGCCGAGACGCTCGACAAGTACATCGCCGACCCGCAAGCCTTCATCCCGGCCAACCGCATGCCTTACGCCGGCATGTCGAACGCGAACGACCGCGCCGATCTCATCGCTTACCTGCAGAAGGCGACGCAATAGATTGTTCCCTCGCATCGAAGACGCCCCTCTTGACAACAGCGAAATGCTTGAGGCGCAAGAGCAAGTGATTTGCCCGTCGTGTTAATTTGTCGCAGGCGCTTTTCGCTTGTGACGACGGGCAAATCACCGGCATTTTTCCGCGCGTCTTCTGCCCGGCAAGAGGGGCGTTTCGCGATCGTCACAAAACGTGGGGCGGAAGATGCGGTGGACGCAACAAGCGCACGAGACGAATGCGCCTGTCGCGGACGGCGAAGTCGTGGCGTCCTGATACCCCGACGCTGGTATCAACTCGCGACAATGCTACGCATTGCGCGGGGATGGTGGCAAGAAAGCCCGGTCACCAGGGAGACCACGGAGGAAACCGTTAAAACCAGCCGCGTAGGGAATGCCGGGTGATCCGGTGTGTTCCTGCGGTGACTTGCTCGGTGTGCTTTTTTCATTTGCACCCGAGGCTGCGGGCGCATCGTGCGCCCGGCATTCCCTGCGCCCTCTAATTCTGGGGGACGACGAAGATTCAAGCAAAACTCGCAGACGAGTGCGCGAGATCGCGACGCCGTGGCTGTTTGAAATCTGGAGTGGCTCGCTTATTCCAGCGGCTCGACCTTCACGATCGACGCACCGTGATTGTTGCCAACCCAGAAGCTGACCGGCGTGGTGGAGTTGTCGACAAAGACGCGCCGGATGTTGGTGCTGCGCGGCAACAGATAGTTGATCGTTTCGCCAGCCACGGGATTGAGCCGGGTGACCTGATCGCTCAGCATCGAGCCGGTCCAGACCTCGCGAACGGCGCGACATGAACGTCTCCCCTGACTTTGATTATTGTCAGCTATTGCCGGCAGTGTAGAGGGCTCGGTTGCGGAAAACCAGTGGAGTGGATTTGACATTCGCTTCTCGGCTATGGTGGCAAGCGCTTCAAATAGGCGGCGCCAAAAACGGGGAAACACGGGATGAGTATCGACCAAGCGAGAGCGAGCCGAACCAATCTGCCGGGCATTGTCGCCGCGATGTTCAGCAACGCCACTGTCGATCGCGATTACGCGCCTTACGGACTTTTCCTGTTGCGGATTTCGCTCGGGTTCGACTGGCTCGTTCACGCCTTCCTCAAGATCGAGCGCGGCATGTACACCCACGAGGCACTGCTGGCGAAAAACGGCATTACGCCCCCTGCTCGCCTGGCCGACCTTCGGCCTCGAAGTGATCGGCGGCCTCGCCATCCTGCTCGGCTGGTACACCCGTCAATGGGCGGCGTTCCTGCTGATATTCCTGGCCGTGGTGGTCTGGATCAAATGGCCGGTCGGCTGGGGCTACTCTCGGCCCGGTGGCGGCTGGGAATATCCGATGCTGTGGCTGGTTGCCCAGGCGTCACTGGTATTGGCCGGTAGCGGCGCCTTCGCGTTGCAGGGCTCCAAGTCCGGTTCTTGAACGTCCGGCGCCTGGACTATTGAACGTTCTGGTTGTTCACATTGACGACCCTGCACTTCGCAGAAGGCATCGAAGCGAAGCTGCTCGCCGGTCAGGCCGCTGCCGCGCTCGCCAGCTGACCAACCACCAGCCGGTTCAACGTTTCGACCGACTGAAAGTTTTCCGGCGTGATTTCGGACTGCGGGATGGTGAAATCAAACTCTGCCTCGACGGCGAGCATCAGATTGACCATGTCCATCGACGTCAGACCGACGTCCACCAGCAGGGTTGCCGGCTTGAGATCGGCAGCAATCGCGTTCTGGTCGAGGATGGATTTGACGAGAACGAGCAGCCTGCTCTGGACATTGCCAACGACCTGCATTTTCGATTTCTCACTTCGTGTCGATTTCAACATCGCCTGCCGGAAGGCGCGTCATTATGTGTGCGACTATAGATCGGCGAGCATCTTAAAAACAGTGAATCCCGTTTGAGCCAAATGCTGGTTCCGTTCTTAACGCTAACGGCGGTCGTTAAAAAACGGACGATCGGAGAAACGATGGATTAACTGACATCGCTGAAACGAGGACCGTTTACCCCGAATTTCATCGACGCATTTGAATTAAATCCTTAAGCGTAGAGCCCGATCGGAAGTTGTCCCAGGCGATCGATGTGACATCGGCCGGTGCGCCGATGTTCCGCACCGGCAACCATCGAGGCAAATCGGCCATGAACGTTCAGCAAGCCAGTTTTCGTGACGCAAGCGCAGAAGAGACCGGCGCACAATTCATCCCCGACGGCAGCTCGTTTCCGCTGCGAACAGCCGCCGTAGCAACGGCCGCAGCCGCCGAGGCCGAAGCCGTCGACCGCGACGCGCGTTTTCCGCAGAAGGCCATCGATACCGCGCGTGAGCAGCGCCTGCTCGGCGTGCAAATCCCGAAAGCCTTCGGCGGCGACGGCGCATCGATCTTCGACATCACCGACATGTGTTACGCGCTCGGCCGCGCCTGTTCCTCCACGGCGATGATCTTTGCGATGCACCAGACCAAGGTTGCCTGCCTGGTCAGGCATGGCACAGGCAGCGCCTATCACGAATCCCTGATGCGCCGCGTCGCGACCGAGCAGATGCTGCTGGCATCCTCGACCACCGAGGGCCAGAACGGCGGCAATATTCGCTTTTCAACCGCCGCCGTCGAGCATGCCGGCGCCGAGATCTCGCTGGTTCGCAACGCGACGGTGATTTCCTACGGCGCGCAGGCGGACGGCATCGTCACCATTGCCCGCCGCGCCAACGATGCGGCCGGCTCCGATCAGGTACTGCTTGCCATCACCAAGGACGACTACACGCTGGAGCGCAGCGTCGAGTGGGAGACGCTCGGCATGCGCGGCACTTGCAGCGCCGGCTTCGAGCTGAAATTCACGGGCTCGAGCGAGCAGATTTTCCCCGAAGGCTACGACAAGATTCATGCGCAGACGATGACGCCGGTGGCGCATCTGTGCTGGTCGTCCGCCTGGGCCGGCATTGCCGCCGCCGCCGTCGAGCGCGCGCAGGCCTTCATCCGCAAGGCGGCGCGGGGCGCGGGCGGCCAGATGCCGCCGGGCGCAGCACATTTCAACGCGGCCAGGATGACGCTCGCCAAGCTGCGCGCGGTCATCACCGCCAATCTCGATACCTATGCCGCCCACGAACATGACGAGCGCGCACTGTCGTCGATCGACTTTCAGTCCTCGATCAACCTGCTCAAGGTCGAGGCCTCCGAACTGGCGGTCGAAACCGTGATGAGCGCGATGCGCGCCTGCGGGCTCGCGGGTTACCGCAACGACGGCGATTTCAGCGTCGGCCGCCTGCTGCGCGACGTGCTTTCGTCGCCGATCATGATCAACAACGACCGCATTCTCTCCAATATCGCGACCACAAGCCTCATGAGCTCGGTGCCCACGACCTTGCGCGACTGAGCCACAGAATTCGAACAACATCAGGGGAAGGCCGAACATGAACGTAGCCGTCCGGGCCGAAAAAATCGAAAGCACACAGCACGCGGCCGATCCGCTGGATCATCTGGCCGACAAGCTGTTTCACAAGATGGGGACCGACGGCGTCTATGCGCGGACCGGGCTCTATGAGCACGTGGTCGAGCGCCTTGCCGCGCTGATCACCCGGCATCGCGAAGCCGGCACGGAAGTGATGCGCTTTCCGCCGGTCATGAACCGGGCGCAGCTGGAAAAATCCGGCTATCTGAAGAGCTTCCCCAACCTGCTCGGCTGCGTCTGCGGCCTGCACGGCACCGAGCGCGAAATCCATCAGGCGGTCGCCCGCTTCGATGCCGGCGGCGATTGGACCACCTCGCTCTCGCCCGCCGACCTCGTGCTCTCGCCGGCCGCCTGCTATCCGGTCTATCCGATCGCGGCCGCCCGAGGCCCGCTACCGCAAGGCGGCCTGCGCTTCGACGTCGCGGCCGATTGTTTCCGGCATGAGCCGTCGCGCCATCTCGACCGCCTGCAATCTTTCCGGATGCGTGAATATGTCTGCATCGGCAGCCCCGAAGACGTGTCGGATTTCCGCGAGCGCTGGATGGTTCGGGCCCAGGCGATCGCGCGCGACCTCGGCCTTACCTTCAAGGTCGATTACGCCAGCGATCCCTTCTTCGGCCGCGTCGGCCAGATGAAGGCGGTCAGCCAGAAACAGCAATCGCTGAAGTTCGAGCTGCTCGTTCCGCTGCGTTCCGAAGATCAGCCCACCGCCTGCATGAGCTTCAACTATCACCGCGACCATTTCGGCACCACCTGGGACATCAAGGATGCCACCGGCGCACCGGCCCACACCGGCTGCGTGGCATTCGGAATGGATCGGCTGGCGGTCGCGATGTTCCACATCCACGGCACGGATCTCGCGAAGTGGTCTGCGCCGCTGCGCGAGCTGCTCGACCTGTAATTTCCAAGACATTGATCGGCCGGTGCCGCAGCCTTCTTTCGCTGCGGCATCAGCTATGGGCGAAATCCCAGTACAGTTTGCGCGCGCGCTGAAATAGCGGTCCCGGCTGCAACGAGCGGTCGTCAATCCGGATGACGGGCGCGACCTTGGCGAAATTGCCGCTGGAGAAGATTTCGTCGGCGCCAAGAAAATCCTGATATTTGAGCGTCGTCTCGATGACCGTGACGCCATCGGCGCGCAGCAGGCCGATCACCCGTTGCCGCGTGATCCCGTTGAGGAAGGTCCCGTTCGGCGCCGGCGTGTAGACCACGCCGTCCTTGGCCATGAACACATTGGAATTGCCGAACTCCGCGACATTGCCGAGCATGTCGAGCAGCAGGCAGTTGTTGAAGCCCCGCGCCTGCGCCTCGATCATTGCGCGCGAATTGTTCGGATAAAGACAACCCGCCTTGCAATCCACCGGCGCGTTTTCCATGGTCGGACGGCGGAACGGCGATAACGTGATCGCCGAACCCGTGATCGGCGGCATCGGCGCCGCATAGATGCACAGACACCAATTGGTCGTTTCGGGATCGAACAGAACGCCGCCACCGGCGCCGGTCTGGGCCCAATACATCGGCCGGATGTAGAGTTCCGCCTTGGCGCCGAAGCGCGCGATGCCCTCGCGCGCCAGCGCAAGCCAGGTGTCGGTATCGACGACCGGCTTGAGTTTGAAATTGACCGCCGACCGATTGACCCGCGCGCAATGCCGGTCGAGATCCGGCGCGACGCCTTCGAAAGCGCGCGCACCGTCAAACACGGTGGAAGCGAGCCACGCCCCGTGGGTGCGCGGCCCCATGATCGGTACATTTCCGGCATGCCAGTCGCCGTCGAAGAAGGTTAAGGTTTCGGAAAAATCGACCGGCTTCACGATCGGGACTGAAATGGCCATCTGCGCTCTCGATAACCGGCAGTGGCTCTCGATAGCCGCCGGTGCGGTGGACGATAGCGCCAATATTGTCCGAATTTCCTAAGGATTCCCTTTTCCATGCGGACGGCGCGATCCTGCATGGCATCGAACGCGTCGGCTCGCGCGCAGCCAAAAACATGGTTACGAAGTCATGACGAATTCGTCGGCGGTTTTAATCAACACCCGCGCAATCATTAGGGTTATTTCGTCAATCTTGGCGTGAATTATTGAAGGGTTGGGGGTACGGCTCTAACAAGAATAGCTAGCGAAAAAGCACGGGAAGTGCGTTACGCGCGAAGAACGTAGAGGTGAACGATGCGCAGCGAGACGATTGCCATTCACGCCGGCTACGAGCCTGATCCAACCACCAAATCGGTCGCCGTTCCGATCTATCAGACAGCGTCTTACGCGTTCGACAGCGCCGACCATGGCGCCGCGCTCTTCAACCTGGAAGCCGAGGGCTATCGTTACAGCCGGATCTCCAATCCGACCACAGCCGTTCTCGAAAAGCGCATCGCCGAACTCGAGGGCGGCGTCGGCGCGCTCGCCGTCGCAAGCGGCCAGGCCGCATTGCACTTTTCGATCGTCAATCTCGCCGACGTTGGCGGCAACATTGTTTCTGTGCCGCAGCTTTACGGCACGACGCATACCCTGCTCGGCCATATCCTGCCGCGCCAGGGCATCACCACCCGCTTTGCCGAAAGCGACAGGGCAGACGCCATCGAGAAGCTGATCGACGAGAACACCAAGGCGGTGTTTGCCGAAACGATCGGAAATCCTGCCGGCAATATCTGCGATATCGAGGCGCTGGCCAAGGTCGCCCATCGCCACGGTGTGCCGCTGGTGGTCGACAATACGGTCGCGACGCCGATCCTGCTCAGACCGTTCGACTACGGCGCTGACATCGCCATTCACTCGCTGACCAAGTTTCTCGGCGGCCACGGCACCACGCTCGGCGGCGCCATCGTCGATAGCGGCCGCTTCCGCTGGGCCGACCACGCCAAACGCTTCCCGGGGTTCAACCAGCCCGACGTCTCCTACCACGGCCTCGTCTATGCCGAGCGTTTCGGCGCGAAAGCCTATATCGAGCGAGCGCGCAGCGTCTATCAGCGAACCATGGGCTCGGTGCTGTCGCCATTCAATGCGTTCCTGCTGTTGCAAGGCATCGAAACCGTGGCGCTTCGCGTCGAGCGGCATGTCGAGAACGCGCGCAAGGTTGCCGAATTCCTGCGCGGCGATCCGCGCGTCGAATGGATCAATTACGCAGGCTTTGCCGACAGCCCCTATTACCCGATGGCGGAGAAATATCTCAAGGGCAACGCCTCCTCGCTGTTCACCTTCGGCATCAAAGGCGGCCACGAGGCCGGCAAGACCTTCTATGATGCGCTGAAACTGATTACGCGGCTGGTCAATATCGGCGATGCGAAGTCGCTTGCCTGCCATCCGGCCTCCACCACTCACCGCCAGATGACCGCGGAGCAACAGCGCATAGCCGGCATCCTGCCCGAGACCATCCGTCTTTCGATCGGCATCGAGCACGTCGACGACATCATCGAGGATATCGATCAGGCGCTGGCGAAGGCGAACTCTACGGGCGGGCGGCTTCAAGCCGCGGAATGAACTGGCCGAGGGCGACATGACCGTCCTGTTGGAAAAGCGGCGACTGATCGTCAGTCCTGGTCTCGTACCGGCGCAGCTGCGGCGCGAGGATAAATTCGGTCACCCGCAAAACGTTGACGTCGATCTCACGATCGGGCTCATCAACAATATGCCGGACGCCGCGCTGCAGGCCACCGAACGTCAGTTCATGCGCCTGCTAAGACACGCCGCCGGCGACATTCGCATCGATTTCCACTGCTTCTCCTTGCCGTCTGTGAGGCGATCGCAACAGGCGCAAGGGCGCGTGGGGGGGCAGTACACCGACATCGCCGATATCGATCGGCTTCAGATCGACGGGCTGATCGTCACCGGCGCGGAGCCCAACGCCGCACAGCTCTCAGGCGAGACGTTCTGGCGCGAACTCACCGACATTATCGACTGGGCAAAGGACAATACCCGCTCGACGATCTGGTCGTGCCTCGCCGCCCATGCCGCGGTGCTGCATCTCGACGGCGTCGAACGCAACCGGCTCGAAACGAAGTGCTCCGGCATCTATGACTGCATCGGCGCCTACCCGCACTGGCTGACGCAAGGTCTCCCTTCGCCCTTCAAGGTCGCGCATTCGCGCCTCAACGAATTGCGCGCCGCCGACCTCACCGCGAATGGCTATCAGTTGCTGTCGCATTCGACCCGAGGCGGCGTCGACAGCTTCGCCAAGGATTTCGGCAGCCAATTCATCTTCTTCCAGGGCCACCCGGAATACGAGGCGCTGTCGCTCGAGCGGGAATATCTTCGCGACATATCGCGCTTTCTCGCGGGCGAACGCGACAGCTATCCGGGCCTTCCCGTCGGTTATTTCGACAGCGAGACCGAACAGAAGCTGGCGGCCTTTGCGGTGCGCGCGCAAACCGAACGCCGGCCGGCGCTGAGCGCCGAATTGCCCGATCGAACCCTTCGGGAAGACATTACACCGGCTGCTGCCGCCACCGTGATATTCCGGAATTGGCTCGATTTCCTTGCTGAACGCGCGCGCGCCCCCTTACCAGAAACAAGCCGCTGACCGGATGACTGAAATGGCTGCGGAAACCGGATCGCCGGCGTTGAGCGCACGCGTCAGCAATCGCCTGTCGCGTTATTTCTGCACGACGCCGTTCAGGCTGCGTAACCAGCGCCCGATGGTCAGTTTCACCTTCGATGATTTTCCCGAAAGCGCCGCCGCGGCCGGCACATCTATCTTCGAGCAGTACGATGCAAAAGCGACGTTCTATGTCGCGGGCGATCTGGTCGATAAATGGTGCGGCCATTGGCAGGGCGTCGGCGCCGACGCCATCGTGGAGCTGCATCGGCGAGGCCACGAGATCGGCTGCCACACGTTTTCGCATTCGCCCGCCACCGATCTCGATGCGGCGCGGTTCGCCGCCGAGATCGAAAAAAACCGCCGCTATCTTCTCGGCCTCGATCCCTCGATAGAGATCGAGAACTTTGCTTATCCATACGGGCTGGGATCGGTGTGGCGCAAGACCGCAGCTTGCGAAAACCTTTCGGTCGTCGCGCGGCATTATTCCGGGCGTCAACCGCGGCACCGTGGACCTGCACTATCTGCGTTCAACACCGCTGGTCAACCATCACATCGACATTGACGGCATCGATCGCGTGTTCGACGAACTGGTCGCCGGCAACGGCTGGCTCATCTTCTACGGTCACGATGTCGCAGACGAACCCAGTCCCTTTGGCTGCACGCCGGCCTTGCTGCGGCACGCACTTGATGCCGCAGCCAGACGCAACGTTGCCATTATGACCGTGGCCAGCGCGTTGCGTGCGGTTGGCGCGTAGGCCACGGTCGTCGAGGCCCTTCCATCGTCAGCGGAAGGTCCCCTTGGTTTCCGGGACCAACAGCGCGCCGACCAGATAGATCCCCAGGATCACAACTGCGAAGATGGCCAGCGACATCGGGATATGGGCTACGCTTCCGGCCGAGAGCGATACGAAGGTTGGCATCATGCCGCCCAGCGCAAAACCGATATTCCAGGACAGGCCGGTACCGCTGGCGCGAATCTCGGTCGGGAATCGCTCATTGAGAAAAATCAGGATTGGCGCGTAGCCGGCGTTGCCGAGGTAAGAGATCGCCATGGCATAGAGCGTGATCGTGGTCGTGTCCGTGGCCGCCGCCATGCCGAGATAGCAAAGCGGCAAAAGCACGATCATGCAAATGCCGGCAAGAATGAACGTCTTCTTGCGGCCGATAACGTCGCTGAGGGCTCCAACCGAAATCGCGGATATGATAGTAACCACGCTCCCGCCGATCAAGATGAGCGACGTGACACTATTGGGAACCTTGTTCACCACTTTCAGGAACGTCGGAAGATAGCCTGAAGTCAGGTAATAGCCGGTTCCGCCGCCGAAGGTGATCAGCAGGTTGAGCAGCAGGACATTGCGCCAGCTCGATGAGAATACCGTCTTCACAGGCGCATCCGTTCTGGGCGCGGCGCCGGCAGCTTGCTGCTTCTGACGTTCCTTGAAGAACGGTGATTCCTCAAGGCTGTTGAAAATGAACCAGCCGAGCAGTGAGCTGAGCAGGCCTGAGAAGAACATGCAGCGCCATCCCCACACAGCGAATGCGTCGCCCGGGAAGATCGACGAGGTGACGAGGAAGACGAACGAGGCGAAAAGCGCTCCCACGCCGGCGCCACCGCCGCCGATGAGACCGGACATGGCGCCGCGATGTTCGGGCGAGACCGACTCGGTGCCGATGGTGTGCGTCGAGGCGACGACGCCACCGACAAACACCCCCTGAACCAGCCGCAAGACCAGGAATAAGGCCGGCGCCACGTATCCGGCCTGCGCGATCGTCGGCAGCACGCCAAATGCGGCGGTTGAAAGTCCAACACCAACGATGGCAACAAGCATCGCTTTCTTGCGGCCGTAAACATCCGCGTAATGACCGAAGATCGCGGCGCCGACCGGGCGCATCAACAAGGTCACGGCGAATGAGGCGTAGACCGCCGCGAGCGAGAGCGTCGGGACGCTGGATGGGAAAAACAGCGCGCCAACGACCGGGGCGACATATAACAGAATGAACAGATCGAACAGATCGAGCGACCAGCCGAGAAGCGACGCGATGACGGCATTCCGCATTTGCCGCGTTTCGGCAGGCGACGACACTTCAATATTCCTGGAATCAGCAATCGACATTTTCCCCTCCACTTTGCTTTAAAAAACGATCGACACTCAGCTTCCGATGAATTTCGGCGGTCGCTTGGCGTTGAACGCTTCGACCCCCTCCTTGAAGTCGTCCGACTGACGCAGACGGCTATAGCAATGGCCCTCCAGTTCGATCGCGATCGACAGCGTCGAATCTTCGGTATCGTTCAGGAGTTTCTTGGCCGTGCGCTGAGCCATCGGCGAAAAGGTGCGAAGTTCATCGACAAGCTTGTCAGTGGCCTTCTCGAGTTCGGCGTCGGGCACGCATTCGGTCGCAATGCCCCAGTCAAACGCCTGCTTCGCCGTAATGCGCTTCGATCGCATCACGATGTCCTTGGTGCGCGTGATGCCGATCATTTTTTGCAAGCGCGCCGAGCCGCCCGAGCCGGGTATCTGCCCGAGCTTCTGTTCCGGCAGCGCGTAAAGCGTGGTCTCGGAGGCAAGACGGAAATCGCAGGCCAGCGACAATTCGAAACCGACGCCGAAGCAGTAGCCGCGGTTGGCGACGATCACCGGCTTCGAACAGCGCGCCGGCGAGGCGATATTCCAGGCAAGTTTGGACACCTTCTCGGGTGTCGCCTCCATGAAGCCGCCGATGTTGCCGCCGCTGGAAAAATGCTCGCCGACCGACCGCATTACGATGACGCGCACGCGTCCGTCCTCATCGAGCGTCTCGAACACCAGACGAAGCTGGTCGCGTTCCGGCATCGAGACCACATTGAGCGGCGGCCGGTTGAGGATGATATCGGCGCGTTCGATGCGCCTCGTCGATCTCGACCTGGAAGCCGTCGAGCTTGGCGAGTCTCGGGTCCGCGAAAGTGTAGGGAGAAGCCACGGTGATTCCTTTCTTTCAATCAAGCGGCGCTAGTGGTCCGATTCCAACATTCGCATTCCCTTCTCAGCGTGCACTTTTGCGAATGTCGGAATCACAGGACCACCAGCAAATTATGATTTTAAGTGGAGTTTTGGTTTTGACATTCGCTTACGAACTCGTGGTTGGGCGACTGGCGAATGTCAAATCCGCTCCACTTGAGGGCGGCGCGTGTTCGGGCTGATAGTCGCCCGCTACCAGCAGGCGACGCAACAATTTTCCGACCGGGGATTTCGGCAAGGCATCGACAAAGACGAAACGCCGCGGCCGCTTGAAATCGGCAAGTCCCGACGTGCGGCAGAACTGGTCGAGTTCGGCCTCGCTGATCTGCGCCTTGCGCTTGACAAAGGCGGTGACGACCTTGCCCCATTTCTCGTCAGGAAGACCGACGACGGCGACCTCAAGCACGGTTGGGTGCAGCGAAAGGCAGCTTTCGATCTCGACCGGCGAGACGTTTTCGCCACCGGTGATGATCATGTCGTCGACCCGACCGGTCACGAAGAGATCGCCGTCCCGATCGACAAAGCCGGTATCGCCGGTGAAATACCATCCTTCCCGAAGCGATTTCGCGTCCGCATCGGGCCGCCGCCAGTAGCCATCGAAGGATTCATCACCAGCCATGAGAGCGACGATTTCGCCCTCCTCCTCCGGCGCGGCCAGATCGGTCGCCGACGCCGCATCCAGCTTGACGACCCTGATTTCCTGATTGATCCCGGCCCGGCCCGCCGAGCCGGGCTTGGCCGGGGCATTCTGGTCGATGGTGAAGGTGTAGATCTCGGAACTACCGTAGTGGTTGACGAACAAGTCCGGATGGAAGGCCTCGTCGAGTTTCTTCAGCAGACCGTCCGTCATCGGTGCGCCGGCGAAACCGAGCTTTCGCACGCTCGACACATCGGCCGAGGCAAATTCCCGGGCGTAAACCAGGTCGTGGTACAGCGTCGGCACCAGATAGAGATTGGTGACCTTTTCCGCCTCGATCAGATCAAGTGCCTTGACTGCGTCGTAACGAGGCAGGCACACGAACACGCCGCCGATCAGCGACATCGCAATCAGCGAGCGAACGCCCATGGTGTGATAAAGCGGCATGACGCCGAGCGTGCGTTCGCCGTGCCGATAGAGATTTTGCGCCACATGGGCGACCCCGGCGGCGCGCTCGGCGCGATGCCGCCGCGGCACGCCTTTCGGCCTCGACGTCGTGCCCGAGGTATACAACATGACCGACCAATCCTCGGCGCCGGCTCGGGGAGTCGCGTCTGCCGCCCGTTCACTGGCCATGCGTGCAAAGTCGATCGCACCGGCATCTTCACGACCGACGGCCACGCGCGTCAGGCTTGCCACGCGTTTCGATCCTGCGACGGCTTGAGCGGAGACATCCTGGTAGACGACGGCGCGCGCTTCGGAATTTTCGATACAGAAATCGAGTTCGTCATTCTTGGCGCGCCAGTTGATCGGCGTGATCACAATGCCCGCCAACTGGCAAGCCCAGTGCAGGGTCGCGGCCGCCTCGCAATTCTGCAGCACAGTAACGATGTGATCGCCCGCCTTGAGACCGATGAGGTCGAAGGACGCAACGACGGAGGAGATGCGCCGATACCACTGCGCATAGGTCAGTCGAACACCGTCGTCGACGACCGCCAGCGCGTTCGGGTCGCGCGCGACGCTGCCAACAAAGCTTGTTCCTAAATCAAGCATCGGGTCTCTCCCCGCTTAGATCGCCTGCCATTTCCGCGGCGGCTTCCATGGCCGCGCGCACGATGGGCGTATAGCCGGTGCAGCGGCACAGATGGCCGGTCAGTAGATCGCGGATTTCCTGCTCAGTCGGCCGGATGTTTTCACGCAGGAAATTGTCGAGCGACATCAGGATCCCGGCGGTACAGAATCCGCATTGCAGCGCGTGGTTACGCTTGAATGCGGCCTGCAGCGTGCTGAGACGGCCTGATGCGGGAGCAAGCCCCTCGACCGTCCGCACCGCGCAGCCGTCGATCTGGACCGCCAGCGTGAGGCAGGCGCGCGAAAGCTTGCCGTCGATTTCGACTGTGCAGGCGCCGCAGACGCCATGCTCGCAGCCGACATGGGTGCCGGTGGCGCCGATCCGGTGACGCAGAAAGTCCGTCAGAAGCATCCGCGGCTCGGCCTCGCCGTCCGCCGGCTTGCCATTGAGCGCGAACTGAACCGCGTGGCGTTGCGTGGCGGGCAATCGGCTCATGACAGCACCTGCCGCATCAGATCGGCGCCGATCAGGCGCACGAGATCGCGCCGGTAGCGAGCAGACGCATGCACGTCATCGCGCGCATCGAGTTCGTAGGCGAAGGTATTCAGCGCGTCGCCGACGGCACCATGTTCGAGACGCGGAAATTCCCGCGTCACCGGCATGTCGGCGACACCGCCGACCGCCAGGCGAACGCCGTCCTTTGTGGCGACGGCGGCACAGGCGACAATGGCGAAATCGCCGTGGCGGCGCGCCACCTCGCGAAAGGCGCAGCCGCGCCGATCGGATGGGAACGAGACCGCCTCGATCAATTCATCGTCGGCACGGGTGGTCGCCATCATGCCGGCAAAGAACTCCTTGGCCGGAACGCGGCGGCGCCGTTTGGCAGTGCGCAGATGCACTTCGCCGCCGAGCGCACAAAGCACCAGCGGCAGTTCGGCGCTGGGGTCCGCATGCGCGATCGATCCACATACCGTTCCCCGGCTTCGGGTCTGGACATGCCCGGTCCATGGCAGCGCCATCGCAACCAGTGGCAAGGCGTCGCCAAGTTCGGGCCACGCCAATAACGTCGCCTGGCGAACGCCGGCCCCGACCGTGACGGTGCCGCCCTTGCGTTCGATACGCGCGAGGTCGGAAAGCCGCATGATATCGATGAGGGTTTTTGGCCTGGCCAGGCGCATGTTGAGCATGGGCATCAGCGACTGTCCGCCGGCGATGATGCGCGCATCGCCGCCCTCGCGGGCAAGCCCATCGAGCACCTCATCGAGATGTTCGGCGCGAACATAGTCGAACGGAGCGGGCTTCATCGCTGCCCTCCGATCCATTGCCGGAACCTCGCCAGAAGCGACGGCCCTGTCGAGGCGGAGACACCGCCGCCAGCCTTACGCGCCAGCGCCGCAAAGAATTGCCCGATGATGACCCGCGCCGCGCCATCCAAGAGCCGCCCGCCGATGCTGGCGACCTTGCCGCCGATGCCGGCTTGGTAGGCGTAGTGGATTGCAGTGCCTCCGTCCGGCAATGAACGAAGCGTGACGCGTCCCTCGCCGTTGCCAAAGCCAAGTGCGCCCTCCGCGCTGCCGGCGAGTGTCACGGCCTTTGGCGGGTCGAGGTCCGACAGTTTCACTTCGGCCCGATAACGCCCTTTCACCGGGCCGATGCCGAGGGTCACGTCCGCCCGGAAATGAGTGTCGGAGATTCTTTCGACGCCGTGGCAGCCGGGGATCACGGCAGCGAGCGTTTGGGGATCGAGCAGCATGTCCCAGACCTGCTGCGCCGTGGCCTTGACGGTGGCTTCGCCCTCGCCGCGCAGCTTTCGATCGCCGCCGCGCTTTTCCCCGGCTTGCGGTCCTCGACGTGCCGGTGGCGCCGGTTCGGCGCCGCGAACCAGTTCGGCCAGCTTTGCGGGCACGAGCGGCAGAACAACGTCTTTGGCACCGATCGCATCGGCCACCGCATTCGCGATGCAGACCGGAGTCGACATGCAATTGCCTTCGCCGACGCCTTTCGCGCCAAGCGGCGTGAACGGCGAAGGCGTCTCCATGTGAAGAATGATCGGGTTTGGAACCTCCGCCGTGGTCGGCAGCAGATAGTCGGCCAAGGTGCCGGTCAAGAAACTGCCGTCCTCGGCATAGGCATATTCTTCGTAGAGCGCGGCGCCGACGGCTTGCGCGAAGCCGCCGCGCACCTGCCCGTCGACCATGGCCGGATGCAGGATGGTCCCGCAATCATGCATGGTGACGTAGCGGTCGATCCGCGTTTGCAGCGTGGTGCGGTCAACCTCGACGCCGCAGAAGTCGAAAATGAAGCCGTGGCAGAGCGAGGAATTGATGTGATCGTCCTCATCGGGCGCGGTCAGTTCCGGCGGAGACCAGAACACGGTCTCGCGGATGGTGTGGCCGACCCCATCGGGCAGCGCGCCGGGCGACCAGTGACTGAGCGCGGCGAGGCGCGAGAATGAAAGCTTGTTGTCGGGATTGCGCTTCGATCCGACATGGCCGCCCGCGAACGTGATGTCATCGGCCTCCGTATTCAACTGGCTGGCCGCGATGCGCCGCAGCCGCCCCGCAATGCGATCGGCCGCAAGCTTGGCCGTGCCGGCAACGGCGGGCGCGAACCGGCTGGCATAGTTGCCGGACGCAATCGACCAGGCATCCTTGGCGGTATCGATCTCGGTGTTGACCCGGATATCGGAAGGCTTCAGCCCGAATACGTCGGCGACAACCTGGGACAGAACGGTGCGATGGCCCTGCCCCTGCGGCACGGACGCGACATGAACGGTCACGCTTCCGACCGGGTCGATCGCGACGGTCGCGGTCGCCTGCGCACCGTTCTTGGGGCCTGCCTTGCGACGCTCGGCGGGCGTCAGCGCGGTCGTGATGTAGCCCATGTTGGAGACGCTGGGCTCGACCACCGCCGTATAGCCGATACCGTAGAGACGGCCCTCGGCGCGCGCCGCATCGCGTCGCGCCTTGAGCTCGTCGAGCCCGCCATCTCGCACGGCCAGCCGCATGGCTTCCTGATAATTGCCGGAATCGAGCAAGGCTCCGCTCGCGGTCTTGTAGGGAAAGGCGTCAGCGGGAACGAGATTGCGCGTGATCACGTCGAGCGGATCGAGACCGAGTTCAAGCGCGATGCGCTGAACCAGACGCTCCAGCGCGAAATAGACCTGCGGGCCGCCAAAGCCGCGATTTAATCCGCTCGGTGTCTTGTTGGTGACGACGACGCGGTTGCGGATCTTCAAATGGCGGATGTCGTAGGCGCCGGTCAGATTGCCGTGCATGCGATAGAGGGTTGCGGGTTCGGGCGCCCGCAGATGCGCGCCGCAGTCTTCGACCTGATCCCAGTCAAGCGCGAGGATGCGGCCGTCTTCGGCAACCGCCGCAGCCAGCGAGGTCGCGCGATTGGTTGCGGAAACCGAAGCGGTCAGGTGCTCGAGCCGGTCCTCGATCCATTTCACCGGGCGGCCGGCCGCACGCGCGGCCGCCGCGATCAAGACGATGTAGGGGAATACGCCCTGCTTGACGCCAAAGCTGCCGCCGGAATCCGGCGGCGTGCGCAAGCGCAGGCGATTGCCCGGCACCTTCAGAGCGCGCGACAGCACCGCATGAATGCTGAAAGGCCCCTGAAAGTTGGCCAGGACGTCGTAGGCGTCTTCGCCCGGATCGTAGTCGGCGACCACGCCATAAGTCTCGATCGGCGTACAGGAATTACGCGGATAGCTGATGTCGATGCTGATGCGATGCGCCGCCGACGCGAAGGCCGTTTCGGGATCGCCGTAACGGAATGAGCGGTCGCTCGCGACATTGCCCGCAAAGCCATCGTGAAGAACCGGCGCCTCGGGGCTCAACGCCTTCAGCGGATCGATCACGGCAGGGCGCGGTTTGTAGCGTACATCGATGAGATCGACGGCGTCTTCGGCGCGGTAGCGATCGATCGCCACCACGATCGCCACGGGTTCGCCGACATAGCGCACGCGGCCGACGGCCATCGGCCAGCATTCGACCGGCGCCTTGACGCCCACCACAAGGCTTGACGTCAGCGTCTTGATATCCTCGCCGTGCAGAACCGCGACGACACCTTGCGCCTGCAACGCTTGCGAAACGTCTATCGAGACAATGTCGGCGTGAGCGTGCGGCGAGCGCAAAAACGCCGCATGCAGCGTACCCGGATGAACGCCGAGATCGTCCATGAAGCGGCCATGTCCGGTCAGAAGCGCCGAATCCTCCACGCGTGCAATCGACCGGCCGACCCAAGGCGAGCCGGACCCAGGATGGGCTGTGACTGAACTGGTGGCTTCCGCCATCCCGAACATTTCTCCTGCGCAGAGGACCGCTGTCAGGAAAGCTATTCAGCGGCGTTCAGGTCCCGCAATATCGGCTGATCTCGAAACTTACCATCCCGTCTCATTTCGCGAGCGATGTGCGCTGCAGCATCAACTGGCGAGACGCGACACGTTCCGGAACTCGCGTGGCGAGACGCCGCTGTGGTTGCGGAAGAAGCGGGTAAAATGCGCGGGCTCCGCGAAGCCGAGTTGATGGCTGATGTCGGAGATGTTCGCGGATCGATTGAGCACCGCGTCGACGGCTTGTTCCATCCGCACGACATTGAGATAGACCTTCGGCGGCACGCCTACCGAAGCCTCGAACAGACGGAAAAAGTGCGAGCGCGAAAGCCCTGCATCCCTGGCAAAGGAATCGAGGGCGGCATCGCGTCCGGCTTCGGACCGCATGGAGGCCGCGGCCTTGCGAATGCGCCAGTCGCCGCCGCGTGCGCTCATTTCCCGGATCGAGGCCGGAAAGCTTCGCCACGGCGTAAAGCGCTCGATCACCGCAATCATCAAATCCGACAGCAGCGCTTCGTGCGCCGCCCGCGCCTCAGGGCGCGCCACCATGTCGGCGGACAGATTCATGGCGAGGTTGCGGATATGAGGCGAGACATCGCCGGAGGGATGGCTGAAGAAACCGGGCGCGCCGCTGGCGGCCCAGCCCGGCCGGAACGCCGTCAGCCATTCCGGCTCGATATAAAGGGCGAGGATGACGGTGCGGGGCCGCTCCGGGTAGTGGACATAGGAATGTGGTTGCCAGCCGTTCACGAGAACGGCGGTATCGTCGGTCAGCGGATAGACCGTGTCGCCGACGACGAACTGGGTGTCCGCGCCCTCGACCTTCAACAGCACATGACAGTGCGGATGGGCATGCCGCACCAGCGACTCGTCCATGTCGAGCAATGCGACCCGCCCGAAGGCTCCATGCGCAATCCGTAGCGCCGTCGACATCGAAAATGTTCCCGATCAGTGCGGCGAATTTGAAGTTCCTATCAGTATTGCGGCGAATTCGTTATAGGAGCTTCAAATTCAACGTCGCTACTCAAATCAACAAGTTGCTAGAGCGCCTTTTGATTCCGACGTTCGCATCAGAGGTCGCCCCAACGGCTTGCGAACTTCGGAATCGGAGCTCTAGCGCGCCTCGTGCGCGCCGTCATAGGCTTGTTATATGATGGTTGTCTGCCGTCGCCGTCAACCCGAGACGATCCGCGCAAAGGCGGCTTTCGGATCTTTCTGCAATGCCTTGTCGAGATCGACCTGCTCGACACCTTTAACGTGAATGCGCTTGAATTCCATCGCATCGGTTGCCAGCGGCTTGGTCGCGTCGATCCCCATCTTGGCGCTGATGCCGTTGTCGGACGACGGATCGAGCTTCGAGCCCTGCGCACCCGAGACGATGACGAGGTCGCGATCGGCCTGGAACCGTGTCGCAACCGCCCATTCGATTTCGGCCTCGTCATCGATATTCACGTCCATATCGACTACGACGACCTGCTTGATGTCGTAGTGGCCGCCGAACGCACCCATGATGATGTTCTTCGGCTCGCCATGGCTCTTCTTGTCGATCTTGACCGCGAGGTGATAGCGGCAAGTGCCGCCACGGGTGAGACGCACGTCGCGCACCGACGGAAAGCTTCGTTGCAGGTGGTCGAGCAACGTGGCTTCGCGCGGAATTCCGCCAAGCAACAGGTGCTCGACGCCGCCGCCGACAATGGTGTGAAAGATCGCATCCTTGCGCTGGGTGATCGCGTCGACCTGGATCACCTCGCGGTCTGCGCGCGACCCATAATATTGCGGAAACTCGCCGAACGGACCTTCGGGCTCGCGCACCTTCGGCAGGATACGGCCTTCGATCACGATCTCCGCATGCGCGGGCACACGCACGCGGTTGGTGCGGCATTTGACCATTTCGATCGGACGGCCGAGCAATGCGCCGGCAATTTCCATTTCGTCGCTGTCCAGCGCCGCGATGGCTTGCGAAGCGAGAATGCAGGCCGGGTGCACGCCGATCACCAGCGCGATCTCCAGACCTTCGCCGGCCTCTTCGGCCATCCGGAAGTAATGCAGCGTGTGCCGAGGCAACAACAAGACGCCGATGCGATCCGGCCCGCTCACCTGACAGCGGTGGATCGAGACATTCTGGATTCCCGTTTTCGGATTTCGCGCAATCAACAGCGCCGCGGTGATGTAGGGGCCGCTGTCGAGTTCATTGTGCTTCGGGATCGGCAACTGCTTGAGCAGATCGACCTTTTTGTGAACGACTTCCTGCGCCGGTGCGGTTGCGACCTCGACCCATGGCAGCGGGTGACGCACCGCGTTCTGGAAATTCGATAGCAGCCTGGCAGCAGGCACGCCGAGCGCGTCCGCAATCCAGGTGCGGTCGGCAAAGAGATTGGCGACCACCGGGACGGTATGCTGATCAGGCTCAGGAAACAGCACCGCGCGCTCGTTTTCGAGTGTCTTGGCGACCGCCGCCAATTCGTCGATCAGCGAGATACCTTTTTGCGCGACCGCCAGACGGCCGGCGGCGACAAGCTGACGCAACCAATCGCGCAAGTCGGGATGCGCGCTTCCTCCGGCCGTATCCGTATTGGAACGCCTAGCTTCCATTATCTGCTCCGTCGTGTCGGTCAGCCGAGATCTGCCATGACTCGCCGGTATTGGTTCGGCGAGGTCCCGGTGTGCTGCTGAAAGAACCGGGTGAAATTGCTTTGCGCGCTGAACCCGAGCTCTTCGGAAATGCCGCCGATCTCGTCCCGCTGCAGCCGCAGGCGACCAACCGCCGATTCAACGCGAAGCGCGTTGGCGTATAGGCGCGGGCTCACGCCGGTGCAATGGCGGAACAGGTGATTGAAGTGCGGACGGGAAAGTCCCGCGGCGCGTGCGACATCGTCGAGATCGACCGCATCGGCTGCGTGGTCGCGCATATGCCGCAACGCGCGGCTGACGCGAAAATCCCTCGCGCCGTTATTGCCCGCCGCCCCTGCTGCACGTTCGCGCCACGACGAAAACCCGTGCGAAACCGTCAGGCAAAGCTTCAGGATCTGCCCGGGCAGATCGTCATGGGCATCGAAAGGATCGGCCATGCGCTGCACCAGATCGGTGCGGAGGTGTTCGATCTCGCTCGTGATCCGGATGCCCGCCCGCGGGAAAAAACCGGATGCGGCGCAGCCGGAGAAGGTCCGATCCGCCTGCGCCAGCCAGCCGGGCTCGATATAGAGCGCGAGAAACCGGGTTCGCTGCGCGTCCCGCCGATGCACATAGGCATGCTGCTGCCACGAATTGACGGCGACCAGCATGTCGCTGCTCAGAGGCACCGGCTTGCCTTCGACGACGAAACTCTGGTCGGGGCCGCTCGCCTTGAAGATGAGATGAAAATGCGGATGCGCATGGTCCACCAGCGAGGTGTCCATATCGAGGAGGGCGACGCGCCCGAAACGGCCGCGGAGGATGCTCAAGGCCTTGGTCATAACTTTTGGTTCTCCGAACCGGGCGCGTCCGTCTCGCAAGGCCCGTTCGTCTGACGATCCATGGACTTGAAGATAGCCCGGATTGCCGATGACCGGTATGCGCCTGCAGGCTAAAAATCCTCCGAAACGATAAATCCTCCGCGCCGCAGCAAAACCCAACCAGCCCATATCGGAATATGCTCTCCCCCAACGCCATCGAGCGGCCGGTCCCGCCGACGGGACGCAACGAGGGAGAGGGCCATGGATGTGGTATTCCAGAACGAGAGCCGGGACCTCCGGGAACAAGAACGCCAGCGTCAATTCCGCGACAGGTTCGTTGCCGAAACACCACCATGGTATCATGGCGCCCTGCACCTCGGCTTCACGCTGCTCGTCACAGGTGTCTCGATGTGGTTCTGCTGGAACCGGATCCATGACGCCGGATGGTTATGGCTTCTGGTGATTCCGATCGCGCTGTTCGGCAACTGGATCGAATGGGCCGCACACCGCTACATCCTCCACCGCCCGGTCAAGGGGCTGGAGATGATCTACAAGCGCCACTGCACCGTGCATCACCAGTTTTTCACCCACCACGACCTTACCTATCATGGTCACAAGGAATGGCGGGCGCTGTTGTTCCCGCCCTTCGCGCCACTCGGCTTTGTGCTGGCGGCGCTGCCCCCGGCCCTCCTGCTCGGAATCCTGATCTCCGCGAATGCCGCCTACATCGCGGTGTTCACGATGGCGGCCTACTATCTGATGTACGAAGGCCTGCACACGCTCTCGCATCTCGACGATGTCCGCCATCCCTATTTGAACCATATTCCGCTCATCAACACAGTCCGCCGCATGCACACCATCCATCATGTGCTCGGCTTCATGCAGACGCGCAATTTCAACCTCACCTTTCCGATCTGCGACGCGCTGTTGGGCACCAGCGATCTCGATCGCGGCCTGGTCGGTACGCTATTCAACGGCAATTCGAACCAATACATGCGCCGCGACTTGCAGCCGATCGATCCGGGGATTGCCGTACCGCAAATCGACGGACACGCTGCCGAACAGGTCAAGGCGGTCTAACCCAGGATACCGGGCGGCGTATTCGTGCACCAGCGCGCGACCGCCTCGGGCCGCGCGCGTCACTCGACCTTGATTTTCGCGGCCCGAATGATTTTCGTCCACTTCTCCATCTCGACCTTCAACTGGGCCGAAAATTGCTCGGGACTATCGCCTACGGGCTCAAGGCCGAGCGCCGCCAGCCGTTCCTTGGTGTCGGGATCATCGATGATTTCGACGATCTCCCGATAGAGCCGCCTTGTCACATCTTTTGGCGTGCCGGCCGGAACCAACACGCCGACCCAGGCGTCGCCGTCGAGTTCCGGATAACCGGCTTCGGCGATCGTAGGCAGATTGGGAAGCGCTTGCGACCGATGTTGGCTCATTACTGCCAGCGCGCGCAGTTTGCCGTCCTGGATGAATGGCAGCGCCGCCGATAAGGCCGCGAAGCCGATCGACGGGTTGCCCGCCACAACGGAGGTAACGGCGCTGCCGCTGCCACCATAGGGAACGTGCACCAGATCGACGTTGGCTGCGACGCGAAATTGTTCGCCGAGGAGATGCGACGGCGTCCCGAATCCCGGAGAAGCAAAGCTGTATTTGTTGGGGTTGGCTTTGATCAGCGCGACAAGTTCGGCAACGGAACGTGCCGGAAGAGACGGATGGACGAACATCGCCGACTGGAAGATGGCAACCTCTGTCACCGCTTCAAAATCCCTGAGCGGGTCATAGGGAACCTTCTCATACAAAGTCGGATTGATGACGTAGCTGTTCACCGTGATCAGGATCGTGTAACCGTCCGGCGCCGTTCTTGCCGCTTGTCCGGTGCCGATATTGCCGCCGGCTCCGACGATATCCTCGACATAGAACTGCTTGCCCAACCGATCGGAGAGCTTTTGTGCGATCAGCCGCGCGCAGACATCGGTCGGGCCACCGGGTGAATACGGCACGATCACCCGAACGGTCCGGGCTGGATAGGATTGCGCCCTCGCCAATCCCGAGAGGGCCGGCAGCGCCGCAATGCCGGCCGCGAAATGCAGGAAACGACGACGCGGAAGTCTCATGGCTTCAGGCTATCGCAAGGCGGCAGCTTTCGAAAGAGGCCGCAATTTCCCGTTAACTTAACGCAGCACGGACTCTGTGCTATCCACGACCGGAGCAGCACTCCATTTGTTCTAATTGGTACCGACTTCGATGAGTTCACATCCGCGGCGATTGGTCATCGGCATCACCGGCGCTTCCGGAGCGATCTACGGCGTCCGGTTGCTGCGGCTGTTGCAAAATTCCGGCGTCGAAACGCATCTCGTGATGAGCCGGTCGGCC
Source organism: uncultured Alphaproteobacteria bacterium (assembly GCA_963706265.1). Taxonomy (GTDB): domain Bacteria; phylum Pseudomonadota; class Alphaproteobacteria; order Rhizobiales; family Xanthobacteraceae; genus Bradyrhizobium. The sequence continues at coordinate 261,382 of CAVPLO010000002.1, forward strand.
AAGATCACCTTGACCCAGGAGATGGACGTCGGCATTGCCGAGGTTTCGGCGTTGGCCGACGTCGTTCATCAGGTCGACAATATCGGCGCCTCGATCGCCAGCGGATCGTTCAAAACCATGGGCATGGTGATCGCGCCCTGCTCGATGCGAAGCCTCGCCGAGATCACAACGGGCGCGACTTCCTCCCTGGTCACACGTGCGGCCGACGTCGCGCTCAAGGAACGGCGGCGGCTGGTTCTGTTGGTTCGCGAGGCCCCGCTCCACCTGGGCCATCTGCGCTCGATGACCGCGGCTACCGAAATGGGCGCGATCGTCTATCCGCCGGTGCCGGCATTCTATGCGCGGCCTGCGAGCCTGGAGCAGATGGTCGACCATACGCTCGGACGGGTGCTCGACCTGTTTGATATCGAGAACACGGCCGTCAGCCGCTGGGCCGGATTGAACTCGATCAAGAACGACAGCTGATGGCGGCGACGCGGCCCGAGCTTGAGGCGGACAGCTGGGCTTTTGCGCTCGCCATCTACGCCAAACCCGGCGTTGCGGAAGCCTGTCTTACTTTGCAGAACGAGGCGGGCGTCGATGTAATGCTGCTGTTGATGGCGGCCTTCGCCGCCGTCAAACATCGCCTTTTATTGACAGCCGATGAGATTCGGGCACTGGACGAAGCCTGCCGCCCGTGGCGCGAACAGATCGTGCGGCCATTGCGAGCCGTCCGTTCGGGATTGAAGACGGGACCGCGGCCGGCGCCAAGCGAGCGCCACCGAACCGTTCCGTTCGGAAGTCAAGGCGCTCGAACTGGCAGCCGAAAAGCTTGAAAATCAGCTCCTGGCTGAGTGCCTGCCGCTCAGGCCGCCGGGAAAAGACATCGTGAAACCAGAACAGCTCCGCGCGGTTTTGAAAAGCGTCGTCGCGCACTTTGCCGAAAGGCGCGGCGTTCAACTCAGCGCCAATCTTTCTTCATCGATCGACACGATCGTCGAAGCCGCGATCCAGGATGCATGCTGAACTCCATCCCGTGGAAAGCTATTGCGCGTTGCCCTGTCGAAATGCGAAATCCTTCTTCGAATGGGTGGGTTGCGAGGAATCCGGCTTGATATTGCGGCGTCCCTCAGCAAACTGCCCGCGAAAATCTGAGATTCCTGCGCCTGACGCACGCGCCGGGATCTTATAAAACGGGATAGCGAAATGTCAGAGACAATGAAGGCGCTGCTTCTGCGCCAGCACGGCGGATTGGAAAATCTGGAGCTGGTGACAAATCATCCGAAGCCGAAAGCAAAGGCCGGAAGCGTCGTGATCCGCGTGCGCGCTTCGTCGTTCAACTATCACGACGTGTTCACGGTGAAAGGCATGCCCGGCATCAAGGTGCCGCTGCCGGTGGTGATCGGTCTCGACATGGCCGGCGAAATCGTCGAGATCGGCGAAGGCGTCTCTGGCTGGAAGATCGGGAGCCGCGTGCTCGTCAACCCGCTCAACAAGAAAAAGGGCCTGATGGGCGAGATGCTCGACGGCGGCATGGCCGAATATTGCCTCGTCGAAGCCGATCAGTTGATCGCCATGCCGGATGGCGTCAGCTTCGAGGAGGCGGCCTCGCTGCCGGTCGCCTACGGCACCGCGCATCGCATGCTGATCACCCACAACACGATCAAGAAGGGCGATCGCGTCCTGATCCTCGGCGCCAGCGGCGGCGTCGGCACCGGCTGCGTTATCCTGAGCAAGCTCCTGGGCGCCGAAGTCATCGCCTGCGCGAGCAGCGCGGAGAAGATGGACAGGCTCAAGGCGATGGGCGCCGACGAGACGATCAACTACAAGGAAGTCGATTTCTCGAAATGGGCAATCGAGAAATACGGCAAGCCGCAGCGCCGCACCCAGGAAGGCGGCGTCGACGTCGTCATCAATTTCACCGGCGGCGACACCTGGGTGCCGTCGCTGCGCTGCCTCAAGCGCGGCGGCAGTCTTCTGGTTTGCGGCGCGACCGCCGGACATGATCCGAAGGAAGACCTGCGCTATATCTGGAGCTTCGAGCTGAAAGTGATCGGCTCCAACAGCTTCTACGAGGAGAATCTGACCGACCTGATGAAAATGATCGCGGAGAAGAAGATCGCTCCCGTAATCGATGCGGTGCTGCCGCTTGAGAAAGCGGCGGAGGGCTTACGCCTGATCCAGGATCGCGAGGTCATCGGCAAGGTCGTGGTCGTGCCGTGAGCGCTCGCGCCCGGTGAATGAGAATGAAAAGGTTTTGGTAACATGAGTGAAATCCCAAGCGTCGACGATGTCCAGAAGCTGCTGTCGCGCGGCCCGTACCATCAATGGCTCGGCCTGAAAGTGGTGGCGGTCGGCGAAGGCACCATCGAACTCACGGCAACCTGGCGCGAGGAGTGGGTCGTCAATCCCGACCGCGGCTACACCCACGGCGGCATTCTGGCGGCGCTGGTGGACCTCACCGCCGATTGGGCCATGGTCTCCAAGACCGGTCGCGGCGTTCCGACCATTGATCTCCGCGTTGACTATCATCGCGCCGCCATGCCCGGCGTACTGACGATCCGCGGCGAGATCGTGAATTTCGGGAAGCAGTTCTCGGTTGCCGAAGCAAAAGTCTTCGACAAGGAAGGCCGCCTGCTCGCAAGCGGCCGCGGCACCTATCTAACCGCGCCGCCGGCCTGAGACATCACGGTGCCCGGTATCCCTTCGTTTTCGAATCTGGGAGCCCTGACGTCCAAAGATGGCGATCCCGACAAGGTCGCGATCATCGATCTGGGCACGGGCCGGGAACGCCGCTTCAGCTACCGCGATTTCGAAACGCAAGCCGATGCGGTCGCGCGGGCGCTCACGGCACGCGGACTGGCGCGCGGCGACCGGATCGCGATCCTCTCGGCCAATCGCTTCGAATATCTCACGACCGTCCACGGCATCATGCGCGCCGGCTTCGTCGCCGTGCCGGTCAATTTCAAATTTCCGCCGGCGACGATCGACTACATCGTCCACAACTCCGGCGCCCGGCTTGTCTTTTGCGACGCGCAGCGCCTCAGCAGCGCGCCGAAAGATTTGCCACGTATCTGCTTCGACAGCGGCGAAAGCGACGCAGATTTCACAGGCTTTCTCAGGCCTGGCCCGTTTGAGCCGATCACACCGACGGATCGCGAACCGGCGATGTTTCTCTACACGTCAGGCTCGACCGGACGCCCCAAAGGCGTCGTGCTTTCGCACCAGAGCCATATCTGGGTGGTCGAGCAGCGCATGGCCGCTCGGGACATGACGAGACACCGTTTTCTGGTCGCGGCCCCCCTCTATCATATGAACGCGCTCGCCATGAGCCAGTTGGCACATGCGGCCCACGCAACTGTGATTTTGCTCCCGCAGTTCACCACGCAACTCTACCTCAAAGCCATCGAGGACTATCGCTGCACGTGGCTCACCGCCGTTCCGCCGATGATCGCCATGATGCTGAACGATAAAGAGAGGTTCGCGGCGACCGATCTTTCCAGCGTGGAATATTTGCGAATGGGATCGGCGCCGGTCAGCCAAAGCCTGATGAAAGCGATCCACCACGCTCTTCCCAAAGCGGCCGTGACCAACGCCTACGGAACGACCGAAGGCGGCCCCGTCGTTTTCGGGCCGCACCCGCAAGGCCTGCCGCAACCGGAAATGTCGGTCGGCTATCGGCATCCGAAAGTGCAGGTGCGGCTGATCGGGGAAAACGGTGCGCCCTCCGATCCCGGCGTGCTGGAGATGAAGAGCCCGGCGATCATGAACGGCTACCACAATCGTCCGGATGTGGCCTCGCCGATCACCGCCGACGGCTTCTATTTCACCAGCGACGTATTTCGCCGCGACGAAAACGGCTTCTACTTCTTTGTCGGCCGGACCGACGACATGTTCGTCAGCGGCGGTGAAAATATCTTCCCCGGCGAAGTCGAAAAGATGCTGGAGAGCCACCCGGACGTGATCCAGGCCTGCGTCGTGCCGGTTGACGACGACATCAAGGGCACCAAGCCGGTAGCGTTCGTGGTCAAGCGCGAGGCAAGCGATCTGGACGAAGCAAAGCTGAAGGCCTTTGCGCTGGCGAACGCGCCGGCCTACCAGCATCCGCGCTCGATCTGGTTTGTCGACAGTCTCCCTTTGGCTTCGACCAACAAACTCGACCGCAAGGTGATGCGTGACATGGCTGCCGAACGGTTAAGGGAGCGAGCGGCGACGGACGCTCCGGCGCGCCGCTGAACTAGGCGTCGCCGCGGAATTCGAGCAGCGTATTGAGGAACGGAACCAGCACTGTCAGCGGAGACTTTTCTGTGCGAACGCGCAGCTCCGGAATGGAGGAAGCGAGATCAGCGATGCGAGCCGGTTCCGGTGCATCGAACACGATCGCGCCGAAGAAGCTGAGACGGCCATTGGCTTCGACACCTTGTTCGCCATAGCGATCGCGATAGCTCTCGGGCGAAATCAGGCTGAGGCGAAAGCCACCGGCTAGCGCAATCACCCAATCGTCTCCCTGTCTTTCCACGGACGATTGAGACGCCTTGGCATAGCGCGGTGCGTCGGTCTCAAGGTCTGAGCTGACGATCACCAGTTCGCTCAAACCGTGACAGTTATTTGGATGCAACATCCACGGACGATGCCAGACCAGCTCCGGCGTATAGTGCTGGCAATAATAGACGCGGCCCGCCTCAAACAATTCCGGCGCGGTGCGAACCGTACGAAAGCGCGCGAGGTGTTCGACGCCATCGATGGTGACCGGGCGGGAAAAACTCTGCGGCTCGAGCATCGCAACACCGCTATCGCGCAGCGTGCGCCGGCATGCGTCGATATCCTTGGCCTGAAACACCAGCCCGTTCAATCCGCGCGGGCTTTCGAGAACATCCTTGCGCAGCACCTCCGTGCCCGACGGCAGCCCGATAAGCTCCAGATAGTGATGTTCGAACATCACGAGATGATTGATCGAGCCGAGCGAATGGTAGCCGCGCGGCGTCAAGGTGAAACCGAGTTGCGACATCAGTGATGCAGCGCGGTCCATATCGAACAGCGTATTGATCACGACATGATCGAGCGCGAAGGGCATTTATTACTCTTCCGGCGGCGGAATGGCGCCGACCCGGCTGGTGATGAGACCGTAATGCTCGACGCGGCGATGGCTGGCGAAGTCAAAGATCGTCTGCTTGCCGAAGGCGGTCGCATCGAGATCGCAAGGATGGACGAGTAGCTCGTCACCCTCGGTCCTGGCTTCCGCGACAATCTCCCCGTCGGGATCGACGATGAGGCTGCCGCCGATCAGCGGAAAGCCATCCTCGACGCCGGCCTTGGCGACCGCAACCACCCAGGTCGCGTTCTGATAGGCACCGGACTGAACCGACAGGCGGTTATGGAATAGCCGCTTTTCCAGTCCCTCCTCGCTCTTCTGCGGATTGACTGAGGGCGTGTTGTAGCCGAGCACGACCATCTCAACCCCTTGCAGGCCCATCACGCGGTAGGTCTCGGGCCAGCGCCGGTCATTGCAGATCGCCATGCCAAAGATCCCGCCCATCGCGCGCCACACCGGAAAGCCGGTGTCGCCGGGTTCGAAATAGCGCTTCTCCAGATGCTGGAAGGCGCGCTCGGGATCGAATTCCGAATGGCCGGGCAGATGGGTCTTGCGATACCTGCCGACGATCCTGGCCGACTTGTCGGTGAGGATGCAGGTGTTGAAGTGATGTCCGTCGGGTGTCAGCTCGGCATAGCCGAAACTCATCGCGATTCCGTGCTCGGCGGCGCGGGCAAACAGCGGCATCGTCGCCGCATTCGGTATCGCGCGCTCGAACCAGGCGTCAACCTCGGCCTGGTCTTCCATGTACCAGCGCGGAAAAAACGTCGTGAGCGCCAGCTCCGGATAGACAATCAGATCGGCTCCGCGCGCCTTGGCTTCATCCATCAGCGCGATCATGCGCGGGATGACGGTTTGACGGCTTTCGGCACGCTGAATGGGGCCCATCTGAGCGGCGGCGACAGTGATGACACGCATGGATGAGCCCGGCTGTTTTATCTCGCGCTGCAATGAACAAAAATCGAGCACGTTTTGCAGTGCAGATTATTACCAAAGTCATACGATCGTTTCGTCGGGAGTCAATTCGGTTCGAGGTGCAAACATCTGCCGTCATGGCAGATCTGACATGGCAGCAATATCCGACCGGCGTCATCTACGTGTGACCCGCTGCAGGCCTATGGCCAGTGTTGCTTTCAGCGGTAAATTCTGGTCAATGCAAGATGATCGCACGGGAAGGCCCTTTGGTCTCCGCTTCGGTAATGGCGAAAGCCAAAAGTTAAAAAGACAAGAAGCTAAAAAGAAAAGAGAGGAAACGCCATGACCGCGCCAGCTCGGGCGACGCCAAATTCGCATATCTCGGATTCTCCGCGCGGCCTGGCGCTGTTGCGTGACCCGCTGCTCAACAAGGGAACGGCTTTCACCGAGGCCGAACGGGACGCGCTTGGTTTACGCGGCTTTCTGCCGGCGCATGTGCTCTCGTTGGAGGAGCAGGTGGCGCGCGTTCTGACCAACCTGCGCAGCCTTCCCAACGACCTGGAAAAGTACATCGCGCTCAATTCGCTGCACGACCGCAATGAGGAACTGTTCTTTCGCGTCGTTTGCGACAATATCGATGAAATCCAGCCGCTGATCTACACGCCGACGGTCGGCCTTGCCTGCCAGCGTTTTGGACTGATCTTTCAGCGTCCGCGCGGCATGTTCATCAGCGCGACCGATCGAGGGCGGATTGCCGAACTCCTGGCCAACTGGCCCTATCAGGCCAAGCTGATCGTCGTCACCGACGGCGAGCGTATCCTGGGACTAGGCGATCTCGGAGCGCACGGCATGGGCATCCCCGTCGGCAAGCTGTCGCTCTACTCGGCGTGCGCCGGCGTCCACCCGGAACATTGCCTGCCGATCATGCTCGATGTCGGCACCAACAACCAGGATCTCCTGAACGATCGCTACTATATCGGCTTGCGGCAGAAACGGCTGACCGGCGAGGCCTATGACGAATTCGTGGACGAATTCATCACCGCGGCCCGCGCCGCCTTCCCCGGCGTGCTGATCCAGTTCGAGGACTTTGCCAATCACTCGGCATTCCGCCTTTTGCACAAATACCGGGAAGATATTCCGGTCTTCAATGACGACATCCAGGGAACGGCAGCGGTCGCGCTGGCCGGACTGTTCTCCGCGTTGCGGGTGAGCGGCGGCAAATTGGCTGACCAGAAGGTGCTATTCCTCGGTGCGGGTGAGGCGGCAACCGGCATCGCCGATCTCATCGTCTCAGCGATGATGGCCGAGGGCCGTTCGGAAGCCGAGGCGATCAAGCGCAACTGGCTGGTGGATTCGCGCGGCCTCGTCGTGAAGAATCGCGCAGGCCTGACCGAGCATAAGCAGCGCTACGCGCATGATCATGCGCCGGTCGACGACATCCTGACCGCGATCCGCACCCTCAAGCCAACCGCGATCATCGGCGTCGCCGCCGTCGGCGGCGCCTTTACGCCGGAAGTGCTTCAGGCGATGGCCGAGATCAATCACCGGCCGATCGTGTTCGCGCTCTCGAACCCGACCTCGAAAGCGGAATGTTCAGCCGAGGAAGCCTATCGTCACACCGGCGGCCGGGCGCTGTTCGCCTGTGGCAGCCCGTACGATCCCGTCAAACTCGACGGCAAGACCTTCGTGCCGCGCCAGGGCAACAATTCCTACATCTTCCCCGGCGTCGGCCTGGGCGCGATTGCGAGCGGATCGAAGCTCGTGACCGATGAGATGTTCATGGCCGCCGCCCACACGCTGGCCTATCTCGTTACCCACGACGATATCGAACAGGGCAGCCTTTATCCGTCGCTGCCGCGGATCCGTGAAGTTTCGGCCCATATCGCCGCTGCCGTCGCCGACGTTGCGTATAAGCATGGCCTGGCGACGGCTCCGAGGCCGAACGACATGATGGCGTATATCGAGCGGCAGATGTACGACCCGCATTACTGACGAAATCGCAAGGCCGGCATTTCGAGCGCCGCCGGATGCGGTGACCCTGGTCCGAAAGGCCGCCCTTTGACTTTTTTCTTTCCGCATCGAGAGGCGCCTGACGGCGTTTTTCGATGATTTTTCTTGGTTTTTCCCAAGTTCAAGTCCTAGAAAGCGGCCATGAAACCCTCATTTGCCGCTCGCCGTGGGTTTGCTCCCTACGGCTTTGTCCAGCCGCTGAACGCTGCTATGACCGGCGCCAGTCCATCACGCTATTCCCCTGAGGGATCATCGTATTGACGAGCGATTTTTCGGAAATCGAAGTCGTAGCCACCAACTTCAACTGGCGCCAATCCGGCGGCACGACCGCCGTCGTGCAACTGGTGCCGGAGCAGGCGAAGACGTTGAAAATCGCAGCCCTCGGCTTCGATCTGCCCGAGAGGGTACCACGCATGCTCTGGCGCGACATTCCGAAGCTGCTTCGCCGACCGGCCAAGCGGCCGTTCCGGATCTATCATTGTCGTCGCAACAACGAGATGATGGTGGGACTTCTGCTCAGGGATGTCTTGCGCGCGCCCCTCCGGCTGATCTTCAATTCCGCCGGTCAGCGCCGGCACAAGCCGTTGACGCGCTGGATGTTGAGGCAAATGGATGCCGTCATCACGACCAGCGAACGTTCGGGCAGTTTCCTCGAAGTCCCTCACACGGTCGTGCCGCACGGAACGGATTTCGAACATTTCCATCCGCCGCTTGGAAACGGGGACGACTACGCCGCAAGCGGATTGCCGGGGAAATACGCCGTCGGTTGCACCGGGCGGATCCGGCACCAAAAGGGCACAGATTTGTTCGTCGATGCGATGCTGCGGCTTCTGCCGCGCTATCCCGACTGGACGGCGGTCGTTACCGGCCGCACCACATCCGACAATCTCGGCTTCGAGCGCGAATTGAAGTCGAAGATCGCCGATGCGGGTCTCGCCGAGCGCATCCGCTTGCTCGGCGATGTCGAGGACATCTCGCTGTGGTATCGGCGCTTTACATTGTTTGTAGCGCCTTCGCGCCAGGAAGGCTTTGGGCTTACGCCCTTGGAGGCGATGGCCTCGCAGACGGCCGTCGTCGCCTCGGACGCCGGCTCCTTTCCCTCGATGATCAGGCCCGGGATCAATGGAGCCATCGTACCGGCGGGCGACCTCGACGCCCTTGTCGCGGCCATCGAACCCTATTTTCGGACGCCGCTTCTTGCTAAGGAACAGGGCCAGGCGGCGCTGGAATTCGTGCATGCCCACTTCACGCTTGAGGCCGAGGCGCGCGGCATCCGGGCCGTCTATGATCGGCTATGGACGGAAGGACAAGGATCACTCGGCCTGCCAGGAAAAGGGCCGCAAAACGGGGCGGGGACTCAACTCGCAGCAAGTCAGGACCCGGTATCGGCACGCCAGGAGGAAAATATGTTGAGACTTGACGTGCTTCGCGCCACACCCGTTGAACGCGATCCCTTCGAATATCTGATCGTGAAGAACTTCATCGATCACGAGAAGCTGAAAGAGGTCCTGGCCGACTACCCCGACGTGCCGGGCCCCGGGTCGCACCCGCCGGCGGGCCTGAATATTTCCGGACACTTCGAGAAGCTCATCGACGAATTGCGGGGACCATCGTTTCAAAACATCGTCGAGGAAAAATTCGACGTCGATCTGACGGACAGACCGACCATGTACACGGTCCGTGGTTTCTGCCGCGCGCGCGACGGGAAGATCCACACGGATTCCAGGACCAAGATCATCACCGTCCTGCTCTACATGAACGACAACTCCTGGGAGAGTTCGACCGGCCGCCTGCGCCTGTTGCGGAATGAGTCCGATCTCGAGGATTACGTCGCCGAGGTCGAGCCTGCCGGAGGAACGCTCCTGATCTTCAAGCGCTCTGACAATTCATGGCACGGCCATCACCCCTTTGAAGGCAAGCGTCGTGCGATTCAGCTGAACTGGGTGACCGATCGGTCTGTCGTCGACCGCGAGCAAGGCCGTCATGGTTTTTCGTCGGCGATCAAGCGGCTGTTTCAGCCGGCGTTTTCGTGGCGGCAGTGAGCGTGAAAATTGACCGGCTGCCGCGCTTTCCGGTAACGACGTGCTCTGTTTTCCTGATCATGCCTTCGCCACGCCGGGGATATCCGCTTGAAGCCTGATAACGATGTCACTACCGCGCCGTTTGGCGCGTTCGCGCCGAACGCGGCACAGGCGGCGGTCATCCGGCTGGCGCATCGCTCGGGTCTCAAGCGCGGCGTGTTCCGGCCCTGGATGTCGCGGCTGGTCAACCTGCTGCGACCGGGGCCGGTCGACACGCAATACCAGGGAGCCTCGTTCCGCTTCTATCATCTGGCGAGCGCAACCGAACGCGGCGCATTGTTAAATCCCGACTACAATCTGGAGGAGCTTGCGTTTCTGCGCGCCTATGCTCCCGACAGCGGCGTGTTCATTGATATCGGCGCGAATGTCGGCACCTACGCGCTCACGCTGGCGAAAAGCGTCGGCACAAAGGGTACGGTGATTGCGGTCGAGCCGCATCCGGTAGCGCGAACTCGCCTTGCCTTCAACCGCGACGCCTCCAATCTTGTCCAGGTGAAGTTGGTCGCCGCCGCCGCCGGCCCCTCCGACGGCGAACTCCTGATCGAAACGGACGGCGACAATCTCGGAGCCAGCCATATTGTGACGGACAAAACCTCCACAGGCACGATCCGCGTGCCGGCGCTGACGTTGCAGCGGATTCTCGCTGATGCCGGCATCACCCGGGTCGATGCGCTGAAGATCGATGTCGAAGGCTTTGAAGACCGCGTGCTCACCGGCTTCTTTGCGAAGGCGCCGCAAACGCTCTGGCCGCGCGCCGTCGTCATCGAGCACCTGTCGCGCAAGGAATGGCAGCAGGACTCTATCGACGACATGGTCGCGCGCGGCTACCGCGAAAAAGGCAAGACGCGCAGCAATACGCTTCTGGCGCGCGAGTAAAGCGCAAAAGCTGGATTCCCCTAGAGCATGATCCGGAAAAGTGTGTAGCGGTTTTCCGAAAAGGTCATGCTCAATCAAAGAACTAAAGCGCGATGACGATTCCATCAAATCTCATCGCGCTTTAGCGCTGCCCGCCATTGCCTGAAGTCTACCGTTCAGGACGGTTACGCGTAGACTGTACGGTACCGTTTCCGCCCGACCAGCACACTGATCGCGAGCAGATTGAGAATGTTGGCGACGATGCCCGCGGTGAACGCCGGCGCATAATATCCGAAATGGTCGTAGAGCAGGCCCGCAATCCAGCCGCCGGCTCCCATACCTCCGCCGCTGAACAGCAACAGTGTCGGGATCCGCCAGGAGGCCTCCGATGCCGGGAACAGCTCGCGCACCGCAAGAACGTATGCCGGAATAATACCGGAAAAGCCGAGCCCAAAAGCCGCACTCACCGTGAACAGGCCGACTTCATTCTGTGTCATCAGAAGGGCTGTCATCGATACCGCCTGCCAGGCCGATCCGATCAGCACGGTGGTGAGACCGCCGATACGGTCAGAGATCACGCCCCAGATTTGCCGGCTCAGGAATGCGGTACCGAGCAATACCGACAACATCAAAGCGCCCATCGACCGGCTGATACCGAGGTCGCTGCAAAAGGCGACCAGATGGCCCTGCGGCATGGCCATCGGAATGCAACACAGGACGGCGGCGCAACACAGCATCGCGAACACGGCGTTGGGCGCCCAGCCGAGGACTCGCGCCTTGCTGGAGCCGGCGCCGGCCGCCGCCGCGGGATGGATCACTTCGGGGGGCTCGCTAAAGTAAATCAATGCAAGCGGCACCACGACAACGATCTCGGCAAGGGCATACCACAGCATCGCCTGCCGCCAGCCGAAGCCCGCGATCGCGCGCTCGAATATCGGCGGCCAGATTGTGCCCGCGAGATAGGTGCCGCTCGAGATCAGTGCGAGGGCCGAGCCGCGCCGGCGATCGAACCAGCGGCTGACGTAAATGTACAAGGGCGCATTGATACCGCCGACGCCGATCAAACCGATGAACACGCCGTGCCCGATCCACAACGGCCAGGGTGGCCCAAATGTCGAAATGAAAAGACCGAGGCCGATCATCAGCGACCCGAAGATGACGGTCGAGCGCGTGCCGACCCGATCGGCGATTCGGGACATGATGATGCCGCCGAAGCCCGAGCCGAACCACGCCAGTGAGCTGGCGAGCGCCGGAACCGAGCGGGTCCCGTCTACTTCGTTGGCAATGTCCCTAAGCGCGACCGCGGTGATCCAGGCGGCACCGTAGGACATACCAAGGACGACGAGCGCGGCCGAAGCAACGGCCCAGGAGGTCTGGGTTTCGACCGAAACTGAAGGGGAATGCGGCATCTGAAGAGGGACTCGGCTTGCGAGGCCCTTTTACCGTTCGCCCAAAATTTCACCACCCACATGCACGAGGGGCTGGTCTTCGTGCGGCAACGCAGCAAGAGCAACGCGGCCTTATTCGGCGGCGCGAATCGACTGGTGAAGAGAGTGAAACCGGGGTCGAACATTCTTCGCCTTAGCGCGCTGGCCGCTCGTCCGAGGATGCAGGGGCCGACACGTCAAAGTCAAAACCCGTCAAGAAATGGCTCGTTGGCAAGTTCGAAATGCCACCACTTCGTAGGGACGAAAACCCGCTCCTGTGCCAAGCCGCTGTCTGCGCGCCATGCGGCTCCTCTGAGCCAAGATCGCCGGCATCAATGCAAAAAACCGGAAGGATGCGAGGTGGTCTCGCCACGGCGACATCAGGGCGGCCCGAGGAAGACCTCCTGGGGGTGGCAGAATTCCTTTGCTGCCGCCACGACAGCGCTGCTGACGATATCCTGGCGTTCCGGCGAGTCCATCTTGATCTCCTCATCCCGGTTGATGATGGAGCCCGCCTCCAGGAGGACGGCGGGCATTCGCGTCAATCTCAGAACGACGAGTTGGTCGTAGTCATAAACTCCCGTTTCCTTGTCCAGGAGCGGGTGCCGGTACCGTCCCATGATGGCCTGGGTATATTGATGGGCATATTGCAGGCCCTGCGCCTTCATTTCCTTCCCGATCAGTTCGGCAAACGCGAAGCTCGTCTTGAAGTCCGCATTGTCGCGGGAGACGAAGACGGAATAGCCGCTGAAGCGGTCGCTGAAATGGCTTTTCTTGCCTTCGAACTCCCAATCCTCCAGCAAGGTATTGGGGACGGAATCGTGGTGGATCGACAGAAAGAGGTCCGCGTTCAGATCGTTGGCGGCAGTGACGCGTTTGAAGAGGCTCGGCTTGGCCTTGCCCTCGGTCACGAGCAACCTGGTCCGGGCAAAGCCTTCGGCCTTCAATTTCTCCTCGATCCGCTGCGCAAGCCGCAGATTGAACGCAAACTCGGGGACATTGCGGGCGCTGGTTGCGCCTTCCGATTCGGCGGTATGCCCAACATCCAGCACGATCCGGAATTTCGAACGATCGCAGACCGACGCGGCCGGCTTCAAGATGTTCAGGTTGGCCGGTCCCAGCGCGGCCAGCTTTACAGTATGCGGTTTTCGCGAAGTGGCACGCTTGACCGCCGGCTTTCGCGAGGCGACGTGGTGCCTGGGCGATTTGCCGTCGCTCGGGGATCTTTTGAACATATCAGACAGCCAACCGGCATGGCCGGCGTCGATCGGCAGAAGCACCAATGCGGCCGTCACGGCGATGACGGCGCCGTGGCGGGGCCAAATGCCGAAACTTGAGCGTACGAATTTTTGACCTGACGATAGCAATCCCTGCTTCCCCCAGAATGATCTCTGTTCGCGCCTCGATACAGCATGGCCGCGCAACCCGGCTTTTAACAGGGATTTTGAACCAGGAGGAACTGGAAATATATTGCGGGTTCCATGGACACGCGGACCGAGGATCGTTTGAGAGCAGCAGATTGCTGCTCCCTCCTTGATGATGGACGATATTTTTCGATACGCCCTCAACGGGCCTTCATCTCGTTGAACCTGGCGAGCGCTTGCTCAAATTTGGCATTGAAGAGCCACATCGCATCAAGAATCTCGCGGAAGGTTGCCGAAGTTCTTGCCCTGTCGGCATGTCCAAAGGCGAAGATGCTGTTGTTGCGCAGATATCCCATGATCCGCGGGTCGGAAATTCTGTAGCCGAGCAGGTTGCCTGACATGAGTGCGGATCTGGTCGGCGTCGGAATAATCTGAATGAGTTCAAAGAGCTTCATTTGATCGATCGGATTCGGCAATGTTTTCGCGATCGCCGTGACTTGCGGGAAAATATCCGCATGCGCGCTCATAAGGGCGTCTCGTACGGCGGTCCAATGGTTCAGCCGATGATCCAGGTTGCCGACCCGCGCCTCTTCCTTGTCGTCGCGCAGGCTCAATGCCGGATCAATCGACGCGATCGACGTTTTTATCGCTGCCCACTTCCTTCGGCCGTTTTGATCTTCGGAAGGGCCCGTTTGAAAACTTCCCTTGTATTTGTTCGAGCGCGCATTCCCCGCATTTTGAACGCCATTTGTCTCGGCAAAAAACAGCCCCAGGCTGATGCGGCCCGCCGCCTCAGCGCTCCTGGCATCAAGACCCTCTGCTCGCGCAATGGCAGTTGCGAGGTCGACAACGTCCTTGAATGGAGTGCCCGACTTCTGCGCATTGACGGGTGGTGCGTCCATCAGATCGAAAAGACCCCGATACTCATCGAGTAGCGGTTCCCTGTCGGCGTCGAAGTATGCAATCGGGATTTCGAATTTGTTGGGCCTTCCGATTTTGGCCGGAAGCGCGTCGGTGAGGTCTTTGTACGCGCTCATCATATTGTTGCGCGCAAGGTAGAGCGCTTGCCCCGGCAAGTTCGGCAGCGCTTGATTCGAATTGATCTGCGCGCGCCGCTGGCTCAGGATCGATTGGAAATTTTTTACTGCATCGTTGTATGCATTGAGTGCATCCGACTGCGCACCCGTGAGCGCGCCCGGCTGAGCCATTGCGGGAGACGCAAGGCCGAAATTGCCGACGGTTGACGAGACCAGCGCCGCGTAGAAAAGCCCGAGAACAAGAGCCAACCTGGACACAGCGCTACAGCCTTTAATCCCCATGGCAGTGTCCCAGTGCCTTGGCTTCATCGCAAGCAACGAACGGACTGGGGAAAGCGCAAGCTGGCGGAGGGAGAGGAACTGGGCTCGAAGCTTCTCCAATTGCCCCCTGACTGGCCCAAAGCTGCAGCTTCAGTGATACCCGATGTCGGCCCTTACCTTGCCCCGAAAGACCCAATACGACCAGCTCGTGTACATCAGGATGACCGGCAGTAGTACTAGCGTTCCTACCAGCAGGAAGGCCTGGGTCCGGTCCGAGGATGCCGCCTGCCACAAAGTGAAATGAGGTGGTACGATCATCGGGAAGAGACTGATGGCGATCCCGGTAAACGACAGCATGAAAAGACATATGCCACCGACGAACGGGAGAATTTCTGAGCGGCCGTACAGCGCGCGCCAGGTCGCAACCGCGACGGCGGCCGTGGCAATGGGAACGGGCGCCAAAAAGAGCATATTTGGAAAAACGAACCAGCGTGAGGCGATCGCCGGATTCATGATCGGCGTCCAGACGCTGACGATGCCAATCGCAGCCAAAACACCGATCAGGCAAACGCGGCCCTGACGGCGGGCATTGTTCTGAAGGTCGCCTTCCGTCTTGAGGACCAGCCAGCCGGCGCCAAGAAGTCCATATCCGAACAACAAGGCGATGCCGGTCAGGATCGAGAACGGCGTCAGGAAGTCGAATGATGTACCGGAAAACGCTCGGCCGCTGACTTGGAACCCCTGGATGAAGCTACCGAGCACTACGCCTTGCGCGAAGGTCGCGATCCCGGACCCGTAATTGAAGGCATGGTCCCAGAACGTCTTGTGCTCGGCATCGCGAAAGCGGAATTCGAACGCGACGCCGCGAAACACAAGCGCAAGCAGCATCACCAGGATCGGAAAATAAACGGCAGGAATGATGATGGCGAACGCCAGCGGAAAGGCCGCGAGCAGACCAAGTCCGCCGAGCACCAGCCAAGTTTCATTGCCGTCCCAGATCGGCGCGATTGAATTCATGATCGTGTTGCGCGCAGCGGTGTTCGGCGCGAGGCCATAGAGAATGCCGACGCCGAGGTCGAAGCCGTCCAGCAGCACGTAGAAGAAGACAGCAGTCCCGAGGATCAGCGTCCAGATCGGCACGAAGTCTAGAACCTGGCTCATGGTTCGCTCCCTCCCGAAACTCCGGCCCCCGCCAGCACCGGGGCCTGAGGCCGTCCAGCCTCGATCGTCGCCTCACCTTCGGCGGCCGGCGTCGGACCCGTACGCACGATGCGCAGCATGAGAAACAATCCGGTTGGATACATGAAGAGATAAACGGCCATGTAAGCCAGCAGAGAGATGGCTACGTCGCGGCCGGTCAATGACGGCGACACGGAAGCCGCTGTTCGTAGCAGGCCATAAACGGTCCACGGCTGGCGTCCGACCTCGGTGACCACCCAGCCAGCGATAACCGCGACGAATCCGATCGGAAGTGCGAATTGGCAAAGCACCAGAAACAGCGGCGTGTCGGTGAGCCGTCCGCGCCAGCGCAGCCATCCGCCGAGCAGCACGATGCCGAGCATCAGCATGCCGCATCCGACCATGATCCGGAAAGCGAAGAAGGGTATGGCAACGGGCGGCCGCTGATCGGCGGGGAAATCCTTCAGACCCTTGATTTCACCGTCGATCTTGTGGGTCAGTATGAGGCTGCCAAGTGCGGGAATCTCGATCGCGACATGATTGCTCTCGCTTTTTTCGTCCGGGATCGCGAATAGCGTCAAAGGCACGTTCCGACCAGTCTCCCAGAGCGCCTCAATGGCGGCGAGTTTCGCGGGTTGGTGCTCCAGCGTGTTGAGGCCATGGTGGTCGCCGAGAAAGATCTGCAACGGCACCAGCACGGTCAACAGCCACAATGTCATCGACAGCATGGTGCGGCCCTCTTCCGCAAATCGCCCGCGGCGAAGCAGATAGGCGCCGACGCCAAGGACGACAAAGCCCGTGGTAATAAAAAACGCGACCACGGTATGAGCCAACCGGGAAAGAAAGGAGGGATTGAAAATGACCAACAGCCAGTCGGTCGGGAAGAAACGCCCGTCGACAATTTCGTAGCCGGCCGGCGTCTGCATCCAGCTATTGGCCGACAGGATCCAGAACGACGAGAACAACGTTCCCATCGACACCATCAGTGCTGCAACGAAATGCGCCCAGCGCGGCACCAGCTTTCGTCCGAACAGCAGAACGCCGAGAAATGCTGCCTCGAGGAAAAAAGCAGTCAACCCCTCATAGGCGAACAACGGGGAAAGAACATTGGCGGTCGCATCCGCATAGCGGCTCCAGTTCGTCCCGAACTGGAACGGCATTACGACGCCGGTGACCACCCCCATGCCGAAGGCGATCGAGAAAATCCGGATCCAGAACATCGAAACGCGGAGATAAACATCGCGCCCGGTCGCAAGGTTAAATCCTTCAAGAACGGCGATAAATGCCGCGGCGCCGACAGTGAAGGCCGGCAGCAGAATGTGCCAGCCAATCACCCAGGCAAATTGCAATCGCGACAGGAAAACCGGATCGAAGTCCATTTCGGTCACCCCCGCTGCCGTTGCAGAGCCCGAAAAGCTCGTTGCGCACGGTAATCAAATCTAGCTTACGACATTCCGGAGGCATTGGTAACCACCCGATCTTTTCGAACGGCTTGTAGCTGGTGCTTGTTGCGTCTGGCCTAGCTTTCGCAACCTAACAGCACTCCGCTGTTCCTCATTATACCTTCCGAGAGTTCACCGGTCATTAGCCCGTCGGCTTCGCCGGCATGATTTGTAGAAGCGGCTCTGGGCCGATGGAGATTTGACCGGTGAAGGTCGATAAGGGCAGCAGGAGCGGCCTAGCGAGGCCTTTTGGCGCGCCATCATCGGCCATTCTACCTTCGCGGTTTGCTCGATGTAACCACGAACTAGGTGATGCAACCGGCCTGCCTGTGCCGATGGCATGCCAGCGGCTAGAAGCGTAACAGCTCTCAGCGAGCTGGCTTCACGGCTCACCTATGTCCACATGCCCCGCATGCGCGCGCCTATATCAAGTTTCGGTCCCTGGCTCGCAGCACGTGCCGTCGAGGCGGCCTCCGCGATCGGCCAAGTTGTCCGCTCGAAGAGACCGAGCAGCTTTTCGGGAATGAAGCGCGTTCTCGAGGCGTAAAGGTGCCGATCGCCCTGCGCTCGCTGGCCGTGGACGAAGAACCGCTGTGGCACGACCAAATGTAGACCGTCCTTTGCGCGCGTCATGGCGACGTACAGAAGGCGACGCTCCTCCTCGATCTCGGCGGAAGTGCCGACACCGAGGTCGGAAGGCATGCAGCCGTCGACAGCATTGAGAAGATAAACCGACTTCCACTCCTGTCCTTTGGCGGAATGGATCGTCGACAGGATCAGATAGTCCTCGTCAAGCAGCGGCACTCCGGCCTGGTCACTGGTCGCGTCCGGCGGGTCCAGCGTAACTTCCGTCAGGAAACGTTCGCGCGAGGGATATCCCGAAGCGATCTGTTCGAGTTGGAGCAAATCGGCTCGCCGCGTCTCCCCGTCTTCGTGGATGCGATTGAGATGAGGTTCGTACCAGAGGCGAGCACGCTCCAGGTCGACCGGCCATTCCGAATATCGCAGGTTGCCCAGAGTCTCAATGAAGCCCTTCCAATCATCTCCGGTTCGCGGTGGCGTTGGGAGGTTCGCGAGCGCTGCAATCGGATCGGAAGCCTCCGCCATGTGATCGAGGACGCGTTGCGCGGTCGATGATCCAATCCCGGGCAGCAGGTGGAGCAGCCGGAAACCGGCGACGCGATCGCGCGGATTCTCGACGAACCGCAGCAATGCCAGTATGTCTTTGATGTGTGCGGCGTCGAGAAATTTCAGTCCGCCAAATTTTACAAACGGGATGTTTCGCCGCGTCAGTTCGATTTCGAGCGGACCGCTGTGGCTCGACGTTCGGAACAGAACAGCCTGTTCTTTGAGAAGCGCGCCGGATTCGCGGTTCTCCAGAATGCGTTCCACAATGAAGCGTGCCTGATCGGCCTCATCGCGGACCGAGACGAGTTGCGGCTTTTCGGCGGAAGTCCGTTCGGTCCAAAGGTTTTTGGTGAAACGTTCCTTGGCGAGGCCTATAACGCCGTTGGCGGCGGCGAGGATCGTCTGCGTCGAGCGATAATTGCGGTCGAGCGTGATGATGTTTGCGGGCGGTGAAAATTGGTCGGGAAAGTCGAGGATGTTGCGCACGGTCGCGGCGCGGAACGAATAGATCGACTGGGCATCGTCACCGACCACAGTCAGGCCTCGGCCTCCGGGCTTGAGCGCCAGCAGGATAGAGGACTGAAGGCGGTTCGTGTCTTGATATTCGTCGACGAGGACATGATCGAACCTGCCACCAATTTCCTCTGCGAGGCCGGCATCACCGACCATTTGTGCCCAATAGAGCAGGAGGTCGTCGTAATCGAGCACGTTCTGCTTCTGCTTGGCCTCGACGTAGGCGGCAAACAACTCCTTGAGCTCCGTTGCCCAGCTCGAACACCATGGATGCGACGTGCCGATGACCTGCTCGATCGGCATCTCGGCATTCACGCATCGCGAGTAGATCGAGAGACAGGTCCCTTTGGTGGGGAAACGGCTTTCCGTCTTCGAGAACCCTTTCTCGTGCCGGACCAAGTTCATGAGGTCCGCGGAGTCTTCTCGGTCGTGGATCGTGAAGGCGGGATCGAGACCGATTTGCTCGGCGTACTCGCGCAGCAACCGCGCGCCGATGCCGTGGTACGTGCCGGCCCACGACAACGCATCCGTCATGATACCTGCGGTATCACCCAGGACCTTGCGCGCGATACGCTCTACCCGCTTAGTCATTTCGGAAGCGGCGCGCCTCGAAAACGTCATCAGTAGGATACGGCGGGGGTCTGCCCCCTGGACGATCAGATGCGCGACGCGATGGGCAAGGGTGTTTGTTTTTCCAGAACCTGCTCCTGCAATCACCAACAACGGCGACGCGGCTAATCCGGCAGCGGCCCCGTGCTCCACGGCGCGCCGTTGTTCGGGGTTCAAGGCTTCGAGGTAGGCCGTTGCCATCTGCACCTTCGGCGTCCATTCGCGGTCGGGAGTGAACGACGGTCGGTGATTCCTGCCGTGATGGCAACTCCCAGCGACCCGGCCTTGGGTCGCGGTTGCTAGGTAAGCTGGAGCGGCGCCTGACGGCTATAGGTCAATCAAGCCGCCGTCGACGAACAGTTCGGCACCGGTGGTGTAGGTGGCATCGGCGGCGAGGTAGAGGGCGGCGGCGGCAACTTCGGCGACGGTGCCTGTGCGGCCGAGTGGAATGCGGGTCTTGGCGCCCTCGATAAAGTTGTTCTTCTGGGCCGCTGTGAGGCCACCTTTATCAAGTATCGGAGTGACGATTGGACCCGGGCTGATGGTGTTGACCCTGATGCCGCGCGGCGTCAGCTCCTTGGCGATCGTGCGGCCGAACGAGCGCAGCGCCGCTTTGGTCGAACCGTAGACCGTGCTGCCTCCCAGGCCGCCGTTCGCGCCGGCCACTGAGGCGGTAAGGATGATCGCGCCGCCGTCCGGAATGACCGGGATTGCGTGCTTGATCAGGAAGAACGCGCCCTTCACATTGATGTTGAAGTGGCTATCATAAAACGCTTCGTCGACCTGAGCGATCGGCGAAAACTTTGCGATGCCGGCGTTGACGAACAGGACGTCGATGCGGCCGTGTTTGGCCGAGACCTGGTTAACCAGTAGCTTGGTGGCGGCCACGTTGCCGGCGTCGGAGAGAAACACATCAATTTCGGGCAACGTCGCCTTGGCGGCTTTCACAGAGCCTTCGCTTGATCCTGTGACGACCACAGTCGCGCCTTCGGATTGAAACAGTTTGGCGGTCTCCGCACCAATACCGCTGGTGCCTCCGCTAATGAGAGCGATCTTGCCTTCGAGCTTGCCCATGAATGGTTTCCTGATTTAGTTACTGAACTCAAAAGATGGGGAGCCTTATGGCGCGAGCAATGGCGCCGTCACTCGGCTTATCCAGTCCTAGGGCTTATCGAACGTCGGCCAGCACCCGTCTTCTTCATGCCTTCCGGTCCGTTGCTGACACGTGTTGTCAAGCAGCCGCTGCGCGACATCCTTCCAGACCGCGTTTCCGCCGTAGAGACGGACTGCATCGACCATTTGAATTTCCACTGTGCGCTCGCACCGGCGGCAGGAGACGCGCAGTATATGACGCTGGATGTCCCATAGACGTCGCTGCCGCATCTGGGCACCGTTCGCATTGGCGCGAGGATCCGTGAGTATCGATTCCCAATACTCGGGCGGGAGAGGTTCATCTTCAGCTGAACGGGGGCGCTTCCGGGCGGCCTCCGCCGCTAGTTTTTCCATTTGTTTAGAGGTCGGCATGCGCCAGCTCGTAGGTCGGTCAGTCACGCCTCATTAGAACATAACACGAACAAATGTCGAGTCCCGTTAAACTGAAAAAATCACGACGCAGGCGGGATGGGGCTGTCGGAACCAAGGTCTCCCATTCGTCTTAAATCGAAGCCGCCCTCGTTTTTTGGAGCACAGCGTTCATGGCCCCCCGCGCCAATTGGAAAGGCTTCCTGCGCCTTTCGCTCGTCACCTGTCCGGTCGCGCTGTATCCAGCGACGTCCGAAAGCGAGAAGATTTCCTTCAATCAGCTCAACCGTCAGACCGGCCACCGCATCAAATATCTGAAAGTCGATTCCGACACCGGCGAGGAAGTCGCGAACGAGGACATCGTGAAGGCCTATGCCTTGGACAAGGAAACCTTCGTGGAGGTTTCCAAGGAGGAGCTTGAGGAAGTCGCGCTTGAGTCGACGCGAACAATTGAGATCGACGAGTTCGTTGAAAAGTCCGAGATCGATCCGCGCTACTTGATCCGTCCCTACTACCTGCGACCGGACGGCAAAATCGGCCACGACGCCTTCGCTGTGATACGCGAGACCATTCGCGAGATGGACAAGGTTGCGATCGGCCGCGTTGTGCTTACGAACCGGGAGCACATCATCGCACTTGAGCCGCTCGACAAGGGATTGATGGGAACCTTGCTCCGCTATCCATATGAAGTGCGATCCGAAGACGAATACTTCGACGAGATTCAAGACGTCAAAGTTACCAAGGACATGCTCGATCTCGCCAAGCACATCGTGAATCAGAAGTCCGGACGGTTCGAGCCCAACAAATTTGAGGACCAGTACGAAACCGCGCTGGTCGATCTTATCAACCAGAAGCGCGCCGGCAAGCCGATCACGCCGAAGGAGCGTCCCCGTGGCGACAACGTGGTGGATTTGATGGAGGCGTTGAAGCGCAGCGTCGGTGGTGGCTCAGAGCCGAAGTCCCCGAAGAAGTCGGCAAAGAAATCTCGTAAGGCGGCAGACGGCCAGAAAGAAATGCTTATGCCTATCTCGGGCAAGAAGCAGAATAAGGAGGCGGCAAAGAAACCGACAGCGAAGCAGCGCCGAAAATCTGCTTAGTTGCCACGAGCCATAATATTCGACTTACCCTTTTATATCCCTTGCAACTACCCCACGATCCATCAGACGGGAGGGCATTCGGGGCAAGTATCGCCGATCGAGGCGAGAACTTCCGCGATCGCGACGCTGGCCGCCTGCGCGGATGCGCCGGCTGGCGGATTCGAGCGGGCTAGGTCGAACGCGCGCTCGCGCGCGTGAGGATCGGTGCGGTCCCGCATCCAACCGTGCTCCTCGCATTCTCGAATTGCGCCGACCTCAAGCAACACGGAGATTGCCCATCCCTCTAGCGTTCGGATTACGGGACGGGGCATTTTCGTTACCAGCATGGTGAACTCCCTACGCGAAGGAATCCCAGGCAGGGCCGGTTGGTTCCTCGATCGACTGCCCAAAGGACTCGGATTCATTCAAGTCGACCATATATTGCGGGGCGTCGTTATCTGTTGGAGTTTGCGACATGCCCTTCAGACCGAGGGACTTGGCCGACCGGATGGCAAAGCGCCGACCCGACGGGTTCGTGCGGCAAACTTTTTCGCTGCCCCGCGAACAAGCACGAGCCAAAGCCAAAGCCTTCCTAAAATCGTATCCGACGGCTGCCTACATGAGCGAGGTGGAGCGGTGGCGCGAACTCCCCAATGGCTCGATCGAGTTTACTATGCGCCGGCTGCCGACTGCGGACTGATGGCGACAGCGAATCGAGCAAAAGATGGGATTGTCAGAAGGAATTGCCGAGTCAATTTCGCGCCGAAGGACTTCAATCCGCTTAGCGGCTTCCTTGGCAGTTACCTTCTCCTGCAGGGAAAAGCCCATCTCGTCAGGCTCCATCGCGTGTCAGAGCGGCCTATCTGCCCAACTTCCATGTCATGAAAAATCCCGATGGCGATTAGCCATGAAAGCCGGCATAAGCCGCAACCATTCCATAATATCTGGCCGGCCCCAGCCGTGCCGCGGTGATCTGGAACGTCTTCGATAGTTGGCAAATGGTTCACGCTTGACCGCCAAGCGCGTGCTGATCGCCTATCGATCCACGAACATCCACCGCGACGCGGCCGGCATGGGTTGCGGGCCGCTCACGAGGAACTTCCCGCTTACGGGGAACCGCCAGATAGTTTCCCTAAAATTCAAAAGCGGCTGTTGCAGCGGGCGCATACAATAACGGCTACTACGGCAACGGCTACTACGGCCCAGGCTACGGCTATGCCCCTGACGATGGATATTACACCGACCCGGGCTATTACGATGATGGACCGCGGATATATCAGCGTCGGTACTATAACGTCCCTGCCAATTAGTAATCAGGAAAGCTAAGACAGGAAAGCCCGGTTTCGAGCCGGGCTTTTCTTTATTCAAGTTTCGAGCCGGGCTTTTCTTTATTCAAGGCGGCCAACCAAAAGAAAGCCCGGTGGCGGTGGTTCTATTCCGCTACCTTGAACAAGCAAGATCAGTTTCTCTTGCTGTCCGCCTTCTCCTGCCGGGTCAACCGGCGGAATGAGCTGCACCCGGTTCCGAAGACACCGAGTTAGGTGTTTTATGGAACCGGAGGTGGGTCATGGAGAGACGGAAGTTTACGCGGGAGTTCAAGCTTGAGGCGGTGCGGCTGATCAAGGAGCGCGGCGTGTCGTATGCGCAGGCGTCGGCAGACCTTGGTGTTCACCCGACGCAGTTGCGCAATTGGGTGAAGAAGCTTGCGGACGATCCGCAGCATGCGTTTCCCGGCCAGGGCCAGATGAAGCCGGAGCAGCTGGAGATCGCGCAGCTGAAGCGCGAGGTCACCAAGCTGAAGGCCGAACGAGACATCCTAAAAAAAGCCGCGGCCTACTTCGCGAAGGAATCGACGTGAAGTTCGGTTTCATTGCGAAGCACCGGGGGATCTGGCCGGCGGAATGGTTGTGCGAGGCGCTCGGTGTCTCGCGCGGTGGCTTCTATGCCTGGCTGACACGGCCGCGCAGTCAGCGCAGCCGGAGCGATGAGGATGTCGGCGCGAAGGTTCGCGCCAGCTTTCTGGCGAGCGACCGGACCTACGGCGCCAGGCGGGTGTGGCACGACCTGCTCGCCGAAGGCGTGTCGTGCGGACTGCATCGGATCGAGCGATTGATGCGGCTGCAGGCTCTCAAAGCACGTCCGCGACGGCGTCGTCTGCCGCCGACCTGGGCGAGCGGCAGGCGGCGCGTCGCTCCGAATGTGCTCGACCGCGGCTTCGAGGCCTGCTCCCAACCGCAAATGGATCGCTGACTTCACCTATGTCTGGACCGCGGAAGGCTGGCTCTATGTGGCTGCCGTCATCGATCTGTTCTCCCGCCGCGTGGTCGGCTGGTCGATGAGCGCAGCGATGACGGCGCAGCTCGTCACCGATGCCCTGGTGATGGCGATCTGGCGACGGGGCAAGCCCGATGCGCTGCTGCATCATTCCGATCGCGGCAGCCAATACACCAGCGAGCAGTTCCAGCGGCTGATGGCCGATCACGGCGTCGTCTGTTCGATGAGCCGTTCCGGCAACGTCTGGGACAATGCGGCGATGGAGAGCTTCTTCTCGTCGCTGAAGACCGAGCGAACAGCGCGCAAGATGTACCGAACGCAGAGACGAGGCCAAGGCCGACGTGTTCGACTACATCGAGCGCTTCTACAATCCGAAACGCCGGCACTCGACGATCGGATATCTGAGCCCTATGGAGTTCGAGCGGAAGGCTGGATTAGCTTAAGCGGGTGTCAACCGAACCGGGTGCAGGCCACTACGTTGTTCACAACTCATCGATCTTGTATCTTGAGCTTTTAAGCTGCCCTGACCGTATTTAGGAACCTGGCGACCTCCAGCTTGAGGCGATTGCTTTCGCCGGACAAGGACTGAGCCGAGGAAAGTACCTTCGCCGAAGCAGAACCGGTCTCGCGAGCTCCCTTGTTCACGTCGACAATGTTGGTGGCGACCTCGGAGGTACCTTGTGCTGCCTGCTCGACGTTGCGGGAAATTTCCTGTGTCGCGCCGCCTTGCTGCTCGACAGAGGTCGCGATCGTTGCCGCAATTTCCGAAATTCGGCTGATCGTGGTCCCAATTTGCTTGATCGCCACAACCGAATCCTGGGTCGCAACCTGCATTCCCGGCAATTTGGCTGCTGATTTCTTGGTTGCGCTGGCAGTCTGCGCAGCGAGCGCTTTCACCTCCTGCGCAACGACCGCAAAGCCCCGTCCGGAGTCGCCGGCGCGAGCCGCCTCGATCGTGGCGTTCAGAGCCAGCAAATTGGTCTGCTCCGCGATTGTCGTGATCAGATTGACGACATCGCCAATCCGTAGACGCGGCCTTCGACAACTCGTTGATGCGCTGATCGGTGACCTCGGCCTGACTGACGGCTTCGCCGGCGATCCGGTTCGACTCCTGGACTTGTCGGCTGATTTCAGCAATCGAGGCCGTCATCTCCTCCGTCGCCGCGGCTACCGATCTGACATTCGATGAGGCTTCCTCGGATGCCGCTTCCACCATTCCGGAAAGCTGCTGTGTCTCCTCGGCGGTCCTGGTCAAACTGGTCGCCGAGGCTTCCAGCTCCGTTGAAGCGAAGGATACCGTCTGCACAATCTCGCCGACTGCGGCCTCGAATTCGTCAGCGAGTTTCTGCATCTCGGCTCTTCGCTGGGCACGCGCCTGCTTTTCCGTCTTCCGAACGTTCCGCACGCAGCCGGTTGGATTCGAGCATGTTGCCCTTGAAGACTTGCAGCGCCTCAGCCATGTCGGCAATTTCGTCCGAGCCGCCGGTCGCGATCTCCGTACGCCAAATCGCCTGCGGCAATGGATTTCATGCTGTTCTGGAGACGCACAAGGCGACGTACGACCCCGCGGCCAACGTAATACCAGCCGATGACAAGCGCGGTGGCAAGACTGACAAGCGCGAGGCAAATCAGGATAATCCGGCCCTGCCGGATCTCCGCCTCGGATTCACGAACCGCGGTGGCCGCCGCCGCCTCGCTGCGCGTTCTCAGGCTTGCAACTTCCTTTTCGAACTCCTGGGCGAGCGCGCGATTTTCGATCACCACATTGGCGCCGGTCTTGGCGGCAACCAGCTCCCTTTGCTTGAGCTCGAAAATATTGCCGGCATCCTTGCCGGTCTTGACCAATTCATCGACGAGCTTCGACGTCTCGGGATCCTTGAAGGTTGCCGCGGCCTTTCCAAGGCGGCCTGCGGTCGCGGTGAACCGGTCCTTGACCGGCGGCAGCAGATCGGCGGACGGCAGGTCGGCCGCTTCGACGAGGATTCCCAGTATGAGGTTGGATTCGGCGCGCAGGTCCAGAATTGCCTGCAGGGACACGAGTTCGTTGTCGGCCAGCGCAGCCAGCGTCTTCTGAACGACCTCCAGGTCCTTTTTGTCCGCCGCGGTCTGCAGGCCCATCGTCAAGGTGAACCCGGCGTCGTCGGCCATCGGCGCCAGTTTTTCGGCGAGCTTCTGATGCGATTTCCGAAGGCTGGCGACAAGCGCGTCCGCGGGAGG
Organism: uncultured Alphaproteobacteria bacterium; assembly: GCA_963706265.1. GTDB lineage: Bacteria > Pseudomonadota > Alphaproteobacteria > Rhizobiales > Xanthobacteraceae > Bradyrhizobium. The sequence continues at coordinate 288,362 of CAVPLO010000002.1, forward strand.
CGGCAATGGTCTGGCGCTCGGTGACCGATTGCACCAGCCGGTCGAGGTTCACCAGGATGCGATCGGCGGTCTTGCTGAGCTTTGCGGCATCCTCCGCGGCGAGTGCACCGATGGTCTGCGTGAGTTCCTGGCGCGCGGCCGTCAGAACCTTGAAGGCGTGCTCGCGCTCGGCCGCATCAGTTGCGGCGAGAAGGCGCGGCGCGGCGGCGGCGACTTCACCGGCGGCTCTGACGACCTCCGAAGCGCGCGTGATCTCGGGCAGGCTCTTTTCGGCGATTGCGCCGAGCGAACGCCCAAGGCTGTCGTAGGAGATGATCGCGCTGCTGCTCGCCAGCACGGTGAGCGCAGCGACGACCCCAAAGGCCGTAAACAATCGACCGCGAAGGCCCAGGTGATACCACGACATCGCAGTCTTCATCGTCAATCTCCGGGTAGCAATCGCGAAGATCGCACCGTGAACAGCCTAGGCTTTTCTTCAGCGCTTTGCGGCCTCTTGTGTTTACGTTCCGGGCTTCTCAAGGCGATCGACCGCCTTGAAGCTGCCGTCCGCCTGGATCACGGTCAGGAACACGTGATCCGAGCCGCGGTTGCTGGAGTCGCTGTAGGTGAGCTTGAAGCCGCCGAGATCGAAGGTGCCGGCTTTTTGCACGGCCTCGATCAGGGCTTGCCGGGTGGGTTCGCCATTGACCTTTTCGAGCGCCGCGACGATGGCACGGCCGACGAGATAGCCCTCAAGCGAGACGAAGCCTGGCTGAGCGTCCGGGGCGCTCGCCTTGAGCGAAGCCTGATAGCGCCCGACCACCGGGATCGCCGCGTCCTTCGGAAAAGGAACGACCTGTGTGATCACAACGCCGGCGCCGCCGGACCGAGTTCCTTGGCAAGCGCGTCGGATCCGACAAACGAGATATTCACGAAGGTGGCGTCGAGCTTGATCTGCTTGGCCAGTTTGATGAACTCGGCCGCCGGCTTGTAGGGGCTGATCATGATGACTGCGTGAGGCTCGGCCTTCTTGATGGCCAGCAGCGCGGCTTTGACAGCCACCGTGTTGCGCTCGAAGGTGCCTTCGCCGGCGAGCTGCATCTGCCGCTTGTCGAGCGCCTTCTTGACGCCGGCAAGGCCGGCCTGACCGAAAGCATCGTCCTGGTACATGATCGCGATCTTGGATGCGCCGAGGTCCTTGGTCAGATGTTCGACCATGGCTTCGGTTTCCTGGAAGTAGCTGGCGCGAATATTCATCACCAGGGGCTTGTAGGGTTCGCGCAGGAACTCGGCGCCGGTGAAGGCGCCGATAAAGGGTGCGCCTGCCGCGGTCGCGATCGGCTGGGTGGCGGCTGACGTCGGAGTACCGACCGCACCGGCGATAGCGAAGACCTTGTCTTCCTCAAGCAGCTTCTTGACCGCTTCAATGGACTTGGTCGGCTCATAGCCGTCGTCGACGCTCTTGAGTTCGAGCTTGCGGCCCTTGACGCCGCCGGCCTTGTTTATTTCGGCGAAGGCCGCTTCGAGACCCATCTTCATGCCCTGGCCCAAAGCCGAGGCCGGGCCTTCGAGCGCGGCTGCCTGACCGAACACGATCTTGTCGGCTGAGACGCCATCTTCAGCGGATGCAGGAAAAGCGGTCGCGAGGAGGGCAGCTATCACGACGGGAAACCCGTTGCGCGGAGAGGCTCGCATGTAAGATGTCCTTCTTCCTTGTCGATGGCCGCCAATGGCGACGGATAGCTTGTCGCCGCACCGTTTCGGTCGCTGAAAAAGCATCACGGCAATAATTTCTAAGTTTGCGCCTAAAACCTTCACAATCAATTAACCAAAATGTCCCCGCCGCTTCATTGGATCACCTGGCTTGCCTGCAAGCAACCCAGGCGAAATCATGGTCCCGAGCGCCTTCGCGGTCTCGAGATTGATCGCTAGCTCAAGTTTTTATGGTTCGCGCGCAGCAAGCTTCTTTCGCTGCTCGTACGCAGTTCTCCGAGAGAAAGCTGCACGTCGATCACTGACCGCAATCCGGTCAGTGAAAGCTAGCCCGCTCCGGTTCGGTGGCATTATGCGAACGACGGGCATGCGGTTCGTTAGAAGAAGCCGACACTCTTATCCAAGCCCTCAGACGCAAGGCACACGAACACGAGCACGCTAAGACCACAAATCACAGCGATCGCGTCCCGAATGTAGTTGGTTTGCGCTTCGGAAACGGCCCGCGTGGAAACTTCTGAGATCGCTTTCATGTCACCCTCCAAAGTTAAACCCCTCGGGGGGGTGGAGGTGCAGACTAACTTCAAAGAGTTTATGGAGAATTGCCACACGTCGTTAATTCTTCCGGAAGATGCCCTGAACGCCGCTCGTCAAGCGATGCGGTGAAACGTCTGAGATAAGGTTGTACTCTTGCAAGCGTCCCAAATGGCGCAGCGACTATTTTCCCGCCGAAAAACGCAAAAGCGACAATCGCCGTTCGATAGAGCCTCAACCCTGATAGCAGAGTCGCCCATGGCGTTTAGCGCGTTGCGGCGCGGTCCCCCACGTCGTTATTCAATCGTCGCAGTTACGGCTCGGAGAATTTGAGTCCCATGGCGGAAGAAGCCAAATTTCCGCGTGAGTCCCCGAGGGGGCATTTTCTATTTTGCTATCACACACGCCTGAGGTTTACGAGAACGCGGCGCGCGCTAAATTCGATCTAATGCTCAGCGGGCACACACATGGAGGCCAGCTTTGTCTTCCCGGCAGAATCCCGATCATACATAACGCCTAATCTCCGCAACAGCGGGCACTGCAATTGCTCAGTTTCAGCGCGCTTTCGTTGGAAGGACAAATATCTGGCCGGGAAACACACGGGTTCGAAATCCCCCGCCCGGCGTTGGCTCCGAGATCAGATGTTATGGGAAGTGTGGGTTCGGATATCTTTCTCCCCTGCCAGCCGATGACCGGCTGCATTCAAACAAATGCGCAGACTAGCTGTGAGATACGAAGTCCGCGAGAGCGAAGGGTGCGGGGAGAGGTCCGCTGTGGGTCCAGACTGTGTGAAAACGGCCGTCAATGATATGATTCCTCCGGTGATTTGCCTGGAGGATTCGATGACGCGCTTTGTCGTTGGCGATGACCGCAGTCAGAGCACGTTGTTTCCCGAGCGATTGGATGACTATTTGGGCGAGGACAATCCGGTCCGGGCGGTCGATGTTTTTGTCGATGAGCTTGATCTGGCCGGGCTGGGCTTCGGCGGTGTTGAGCCGGAGGCAACTGGAAGGCCAGCTTACGGCCACTCGCGGAATCAAATTAGGCCACTGGCACAAACTGCATATCGCGAGATGTTCCGTGAACCTTTAGGTATCCGGCGAGGATCTAGCTTTAAGGCTAGCCTTAAGGTCGGTAGATGCGGGTAGAGGTTCTGGGCGGGGTTGAGCGTCGCCGTCGCTGGTCTCGCGACGATAAGATGCGGATCATCGAGGAGACGCTGGCGCCCGGCGCGGTGGTGACGGAGATCGCGCGGCGGCACGGCATTGCGACGAGTTTGGTGTTCACGTGGCGGCGGCGGGCTCGCCTGGCGAGTGTCGCTTCGGCGGGACCGCGCCTTGTCCCGGTGCAGGTCCCGGCCGCGGCCGAAAGCGTCCGATCGATCGAAGCGCCAGCGGCGATACCGGCCCGGAAACGCCGCGGCCTGATCGAGATCGAGCTCGGTGACGGCAAGCGTGTCAGCGTTGACGAGAATGTCGACGCTGACGCGTTGGGGCGGGTTCTCGATGTTCTGAGCCGACGATGATCCCGATACCGAGCGGCGTCAGGGTCTGGATCGCGACCGGCCACACCGACATGCGCCGCGGCATGCAGGGCCTGGCTTTGACGGTTCAGGAGAGCTTGAAGCGCGATCCCCATGCCGGCGATCTCTATATCTTCCGCGGGCGTCGGGGCGATCTCGCCAAGATTCTTTGGCATGATGGCATCGGCCTGTCGTTATATGCCAAGCGCCTGGACCGCGGAAAGTTCATCTGGCCCTCGGCGTCATCCGGCGCGGTGTCGATCTCAGCGGCCCAGATGGCTTATATGCTGGAAGGGATCGACTGGAGAAATCCGCAACTGACATGGCGACCGCAGAGCGCCGGCTGAGCCAAATAAAATATGTGGACGCACGCGCATTTTAGGACGCCACAAATCACTGAATTTATGATTCTCTGGTTTGCATGGACACGCCTCGCGACGCTCTTCCCGACGACATAACCGCTCTGAAAGTGGCGTTGGCGAGCGAACGCGCGAAGGCTCTGGATATCGCAGCGGAACTTGCGGTCGCCCTTGCGAAGGCGTCGGAAGACAGCTGCGCTGATTGCCCAGCAGAAGCTGCAGATCGCCAAGCTGCAACGCCAGATCTACGGGCAAAGATCGGAACGCTCGTCTCGCCTGATCGACCAGTTGGCGCTTACGTTCGAAGAGCTGGAATCCAGCGCCACCGAAGACGAGCTTGCGGCCGAGAGAGCCGTCGCCAGGACGACAACTGTGCGCGGATTTACGCGCACGCGCCCCGAACGCAATACGTTCCCCGATCATCTTCCCCGCGAGCGCGTGGTGATCGATCCGCCGACGGCGTGTGAATGCTGCGGCGGCAATCGCTTGCGCAAGCTCGGCGAAGACGTGACCCGGACGCTGGAATCGGTGCCGCGCCAGTGGAAAGTGGTCGAGACGGTGCGCGAGAAGTTCACTTGCCGCGACTGCGAGAAGATCAGCCAGGCGCCGGCACCGTTCCATGCCGTGGCAAGAGGCTGGGCTGGCCCAAGCCTGCTGGCGATGATCATGTTCGAGAAGTTCGGCCAGCATCAGCCTCTGAACCGTCAGGCCGAGCGTTACGCTCTGGAAGGCGTGCCGATCGCGCTCTCGACGATGGCCGACGCGGTGGGATCGTCTGCGCGGTGCTTGATCCTCTTCTTCGCCTGCTTGAGGCCTATGTCATGGCAGCCGAACGCCTCCACGGCGACGACACCACCGTGCCCGTGCTGGCCTTGGGCAAGTGCGATGTCGCTCGATGCTGGGTCTATGTGAAGGACGACCGCCCCTTCGGCGGCTCAGATCCGCCAGCGGCAATGTTCTATTACTCGCGCGATCGAAGGGGCGAGCATCCGCAGGCGCATCTGGCCAACTATAGCGGTATCCTCCAGGCCGACGCCTTCGGCGGATACACCAAACTCTACGAGCCCCAGCGAAGTCCTGGGCCTATCAGGGAAGCGGCCTGTTGGGTCCATGCCCGGCGCCCGTTCTTCGCCATGGCGGATCTTGAGGAAAACGCGCGACGTAAGGCTGCTGGCAAGAAGGAGATCGCCCTCTCGCCGATTGCGATCGAGATCGTGCGCCGCATCGACGCCCTCTTCGCGATCGAGCGCTCGATCAATGGCCAAAGCGCCGACCACCGAAAGGCTGTTCGCCAGGCGCAGAGCGCGCCGTTGGTCGCCGATCTGGAAGCCTATATGCGCGAGCAGTGCGCCAAGCTCTCCCGCGGTCACGATCTGGCAAAGGCCATGAACTACATGTTCAAGCGCTGGGACTCCTTCACACGCTTCCTCGACGATGGCCGCGTCTGCCTCTCGAACAATGCCGCCGAAAGAGCGCTGCGCGGCATCGCATTGGGCAGAAAGTCGTGGTTATTCTGCGGGTCCGACCGCGGAGGGCGCCGCGCCGCCGCCATGTATAGTCTCATCGTCTCAGCCAAGATGAACGACGTCGACCCTCAGGCCTGGCTCGCCGATGTGCTCGCTCGCATCGCCACACACCCCGCCCACAGGCTCGATGAGCTGCTGCCCTGGAATTGGAAGACTGCGCAACAGCAAGGCCTTGCGATGCAGGCGGCTTGATGGGGCACGTCAACAAAGTCAGCCACGTGTTCACTCTCAGCCATGTCGCTGAGATGCTTGGAGAAGACGAGGAATGGCTGTTCGAGGTCGCCGAAGAAATGGACACCGAGGATGGCCAGCTATGGGTCGTCGGCGTCGGTGAAGACGGGGTGATGGCGTTCACCGATGACGGAATCGAGAACCTCAAAGAGCTGATCGCAATCCACAAGGACGACCCCAGCATCATCGAAAAACGCCGCCAAGCGCTCGCTGCGATGATGAAGCCGAAGACCGAAGAGTCCGACGAGGTCTAACCGTCTAACTCGGACAGATCAGCGCGCCTGCGGCCTACAGCGCATGGTTACGAACCCGCTAACGAATTGCCGAGTTATTCCGCCGTGCCGTCCCCCCATCCCCGCGGCACGACCCACAAGAACGGCCTCAGCATCCCACCCCGCCCAAAGCTGAGGCCGTTTTCATTTGGATACTCATTGCGGGGAAGGTGCTATTCTGGGTTGCTCGCGCCCTTGGTCCCCTCAGACTGTCAACGCGGGCGGGACGGCCCCGGCCCAACACTAGACCACCGGGGCCGTTTTATTTTGACACTCGTTCGGGCAAAGGTCTTTAGCGAAAGAGGCCGCCTCAGTTGGCGGCCTTAGATCAGCGTAAGCGCATAAGTAAAACACACTATCAGTGTCGCGGTGCTCAGGGTCAGCACCACGATGGCATCTTGTTCTCGCTTTTCCAACTTCCCATCCATAGTGACACTATGCGGAAGGGGATGGATTTGTTCCTACCCGGCCACCCTTACTCTGCTTTGGGGGATTTAGTTCGGCCTAGCTCACCGGCAAGCCAGCCTATTGCGTAAGGGCTCTTGAGGGGGTCGGGGCCTTCGCAATCGAGGCATTGGAACGTGCGTTGCCCTTTGCCGCCGGGTGGCAACGCGAGAGTCAGATACGCCCCACAGTCAGGGCAAGTTGGTCGTCCTGCTTGGCCCATGGAACAAATTCTGACGATGTGAAAACTCGGAGTCAATTAGATTAGGCCACTATCAACTTCAAATTAGGCCACTAGGGGTCGAAACAGGCCAGTACCCGGATTGACATCAGAACATGCTATCCCCCTCCGCCAGGTGATTTTCCAGATGTCATCATCGTCCAACCCACAATCCGACGCCGATCAGCTAGAGGCGACCGTTATTGCGGCCTGTGGCGGCGATGGACCCAAAAAGGTGGCGCCAAGGTGAGCGTTGTGTGGGCAATATGCGAAAAATAGATGCCGTGAGCACTCGGAACATCGGCTCGCGAAAATGTAAACCCGCGTACCAGTTAAAAGCCGCAAACGGAAGGTGGGATGCGACAGGATAATCGGAGAAGCGTGAATGGGACCATCCCTCTACGGAACGTCGAACGACGGATTTGTCTATCGGCAAGACCGACGCGGGGCTCTGGAACAATGCCGGAATGAGTTGATGTTGGCAGAACTCAAACGCATGGGTTCCCGCGATGGTCTGGCTGACCTAACTTCCAATGCGCATGCACTTTCAATGCGGATCAAGCGCTTCGAACTATATAAGAATTGGATATCGTCTCTGCTATCGGACTATGGGCTACGATAGTTCAACTGGCTAGCAGCAAAAGCGATTCCGCCGCCACATAAGCGCCAAGTCCAAGGAGTACTGGAAGCGCTAGCACTATGGCGACTCCTATTGCAAAACGGAGATCAGCTCGGCGCTGAGAATTCTTCGGTGTCTCTTTCAACAATGCATCGACATATGCGAGGTTTAACGTTGAGAACTCTGGCCCTGCGGCAGCGGCATTAGGTTGGCTGACTTTTGCCTCTCCTTCACTCCGAAGGTCGCGATTTGAAACGATGACAGGTGTCCAGCTCGCTCTCTGTCGCAAGGCCATGACCTAAGATCCCAATTAAAGTCGGCTCAACGAAAATGGGCGGACTTCGTTCCGGGAACCGGGCGGTCGGGCAGTTGAGCTATCCTAAAGCAGGAAGATTTGGGCGTGCGCGATCTCAACCGTCTGAAAAGTTCGGCATTTGAGAAATTGGCTACCGCTGTCTGAGCTATCGGAGAAGCAACATGATCCGACGCGTCCCTGAGGAGTTTTGCACCAGTTTGATCGTCGGAAGTCCCGTCTTGATCATCGGCAACGCTATGCCGCCCCGAGATCCGGATGAAGACGACGAGGACGACGAAGAAGAAGAGGAACACCACGACGAACCGGCGGTCGTGCGCGAGCCGGACGAAGACTAGAGCATGATTTCCCTACGCAAAAGCCGCCAAGGTGTTATCCCTCGACGGCTCGTGCCGTTGCGTTTGCGTAGAGGTACTGTGTCGAGCGGTGCTCGAACGCAGCCCGTACTCGCACTTATTTGGACGCAGGCGACCTTCAATGAGGCCGTTGGGTGCGTTGCCAGTCTCGGGCCAACGATCCCCGATCCTTGTGACATGCGACTGGCGGCGATGCTCTTCAAGCCAGCACTGCTGTCCCATTCGATGAAATGGAAAAGGGCAACCTCGCGAGCCGCCCCTCTCTTGTCACGCAGACGGCTCTGATAGGCAGCCAAGACGTTGCCGCATGATCGCCGGGATTGGTATGATTGATGGTGAATTAAGTCAGCACTTCTGACAGGAGCATCAAATGGCTCACTTAAGACGAGAACTATATCGTCAGGTAAAAGGCCCTGAGATCACCCATGCGGATTGTTGCACGCTAGTTTTCGATACCGACGCGAAGAATTTATACGTCGAGCGCGAAGTGGCACATTTAGACACGACCGTTGAGGGCGCGATTGAGATGCAAACGGCGACGATGGATATTGCGGATTACCTAAAGCAAAGCGGTCAGACCGCTGGGCACCGCGAGCTATGGCGGTTGCTGAGGACGCTTTTCAAAGAGACCGTCGATAACGATGAGCTGATCCACTAACGGCTGTAGCCCGATCAGACAAAGACGGTCTCCGCCGACATTAAACCTAACAAGCAAGCTTAATCCGCAGGTTTCCTTGCGGCGCACTAGTGCTGCGCTATCGTCATCTCGCCGGTCACTACTGTTAGAGGTGATCCATGAGAGACAAAAAGGACTCCGCGCAACAAGACGCGGGACGGAATTTTCAGCGCACCGCAAAACCGATCTTAACTGAATACGAGAAGGTGCAGGAAGCCTTCCGGAAAAATTTCGAACGGTTGAAGGCGGAGCGTTTGGCTAGGGACGCGGCAAAGCCCGACGACAAATGGCAGCGAGGGACTAATCAAATTGGCAAAAGACAGTTACGCACCGCAAAGAAATACCAAGACTGAGCTGTACCTGATGCTGGCCGAGGCGGTCCGCAACACGCAACCCCAACCGGTCAACACGCAACCTGAGCCGGTCCGCGACTCGCAGCGCGAGCCGAAGCGCAAGATGCGACCCGCGCCGAAACGGCCTACTAAAAATAAAAGCGTTCGGGCGTCTGCTAGCCGCAAGTCGCGGCCTAGATCAATGTCACGCGGATCAGCCGCAGCCTGACACCTTAAAGGACAGCGTTCCTTGGCCGATCAACCCGATGTGAATGTTAGGCATCAACCAACCGATCACGTATTGCACAATAAGCAGCCCAACTATCAGCCAGAGAAGGACTTTGGCCGTGATCCCGTATTGAAGTCGAGGAATCATGCACACAATACTTTCATCCGGTTACTTGGAATGGCCGGTGTTCAATTGCGCATCACGTCACAATATGCGCCTGCCGCGCGCAGCGCTGCACATAATTTCTCGGCGCCGGCCCTGGTATCCTCACTTACCCGGACCCGCGCGGCGCCCGCATGACCGATGACTCCGCGTATGACGACGTGCAGCTCGCGGCCGGCAACGATTGCCGCGTACTTCGGCTGCCATTCATGATAGCGAGCAAGCGCCTTTTCTGGTGTTATTCCGCCGACGATTTCGACGCCCCAGGGTTTAATGGTTTCGGGCTTCGCCTGGGATGCCTCGGGGTTCGCCGGAATCAAAGCGGACGCTGACAACTCGCACGGGACGACTTCGATGGAGGCCATTTCAACCGGGTTGGTTTGCGTATCGGTCGCCCATTCTTCAACGGAACGACCGGTCACAATCCGCACATAAGCTCGCGTTTCTTGCGGTAGCTGCCGACGGCCTCCAAGCCAGTCGTGAACACGTCCAGATCCGGCATTATACGCTGCGGCCGCAAGGCCTAGATTCCCGAATTCACGGCGCAAATCACGCAACAACTGACCGGACTTCGGGATCGCCTCGAGCGGATTGAAGGGGTTTTCCAGACCGCTTTCTCTTGCAGTGGCCGGCATGAATTGAGCTATGCCCTGAGCACCTTTTCGGCTGATCGCGTCCGGCTTGAAGCGACTTTCCTGCCAGATCAGGCGGGTGAAGAAATTTACCGGCAGCTCATTATCCACCGCCGACGCGCCGAGCGCTTCGCAAAGGCTTGGAGCCGTCGACAGAGCGCCAGCCTCCAGCTTCCTGGTTTGTTTCGTATCGTGATTTTCTTCAGGCTGGCCGTTGTCACGAGACGGCTCTTGTTGCACCAGCTTCGGATTCTCTCCTACGTCCGATGCAAGTGCAGGCCCTCCACTCACCGCCGCCGTCGCTAACAGAAGCAGTCGTCAGCCGGAGGCCGGGAACCCGACTGACGATACCGCGCGATTGTGTCTGACTCAGCTCAAACTTCATGACGATCGCTTTGGCGGAACCCGGTATGCGAAGGCATTCGACCAACGCTGTCGGTCGAGTACCGCGCCAAGTCAACGAAAAAGCTGCGTCATCCGTTTCCAAAAGCGTAAGGGACGACGTACGACTTTCCTCTTGCATCTTTCAGTCGGTCGGTAAGGCGGTCTTCCTTACCTGTCTAGCCTCTTCGAGCGTTTCGTCGTTCTCATTCCGGACTTGCCGCTCGCCATGCCCTGGGTGGCGGTTGCTGAATTGGGTTTATTCATGCTGGGGGTGCTCGGCCCCATATCATGTTTGCCGTACGCCGGATCGCGCGTGTTGTCTGAATTCTGGGCGGTGGCGGCCGCGGCGAAGACGGTTGACAGAGCCGCAGCCATAAGAAGTTTCTTCATATTACACCTCTCGAAGAATCGTTGATTGCTACAAGCAATGCCGGAGGCGGTAGCTGGTTCCAACTCGGGGGCCGCATCAGAAGCGCCACGGGAGGCAAAGTCGTTACAACGGCAGTTGTCGGACAACGTTTGAAGATTGTGATGCGCGGAGAGGAATAAGGAGGAATCGCGCTGCTGCTTATGCTCCCGTCAACGGGGGGAAAAGCGCGTTAACCTATCGTTAACCATAGCAGTTCAGCCTGCTCTCGGGGCAGCTCGATGGAGTAACGGCTATGTCCGAACGAGCAGCAATATCTGATAGGAATTTGCTCTTCGCATGCGCTTTGGCGGTCGGTGATGCGCTAGGTATCAGCTTGCCACTAACGCTGGTGATCATTTGGATTTGCGCCTAGCGGCCTTTCGATATTGCGCCGCCACCTTTGAGCGACGCACATCGGAGAAGGGCTCCGGCTCCCCATTAGGGCCCTTCCCACACATGGCTGCGCGCAAACGAACGGTCCCATCTCCAGCTGCGATGCTTTTTCGGCTTTAGCGATCCCATCGGCGGCGTTGCCCGGGCGCCGACGTTGGGCGATGCCAATGCCATTGCAGGCTCACCTTTTACTTGTTCGTATACGACTTCGCGGCGCGGCCAGGCCGAATCATCGGCGCGACCCGCCGGCGCCGACAAAGGCTCGCCCCTGACCAACACCCGAGCCGCTTGGGCGTCGATCACCACAGGCCGTGACCCCGGACCGCCGAGCAATTGATCGGTACCAACGGAGGGGGCCACTAAGGGAATGATCGGTCCAGCCAGTGGACGCGGCGCCGGCTGACCCGGCAGCGCATTGGCGTCGGGCGCTGCAGGTTCAGTGGGCAGCACAATCGGCGCGGAACGCGCAGCGAAAAGTCGATTAAGTTCGCGCTCGACGTAATGCGCGAGCTTACGGGCGCCAGCCTTGGTGAAGTATACGCCGTCGGAAGAGCGCAGGCGGCGGATCTGGCCCTCGAAATCGGGACCTTGCTCCAAAAAGCGTCCGGCTTCATCGACAAAGCCGTCCCAAACATCAACATAGATAATGCCGGCCTTGCCAGCAACATCGCGATAGAGCGAATCCAGGAACAGCGTGTCGGCGCTCGCCCTGGGGCCACGCACAACTGGCAGGCCCACCCAGAGAACCGGCACACCCTTGGACTTAAGCACGCCGATCATTTGTTCGATCTTTCTTTTGTAAAGCTCGACCCATCGTTCCTCGCGAAACTCATAGTTGCCGTTCAGCGAGCGCGTGCTCTTCTCCGGCACGATGGTCGGGGGCGCGTCATTGTCGGCATCCGCCGGCGACAGTTCGGTATCGACCGGCTTGTGGTCAGGCTTCCCGATGGCGTCCGTACCATCATCCGGTTTGGCGCCAGGTTTTCCGTCCGCAGGCTTGGCGTCCAGTTTGGCTTTGGCACTTTTCTTGTCGGTCTTTTTGTCCGGCGACTTGCTGTCGGATTTATCGGCCGCCGGCTCGCGCATCGCCACGCGATCGTCCAACCCGAGCATGACGACGATGGCGTCCGGCTTCTCAGTGGCGAGGATGCCTTTTGCCGCGGCCGCCCAGTCGGCCGGATCGCCCTTGGACTGATAATTGATGAGGCCAGAGACGGTCTTGTGTCTGCGGATGACGCCCGTTTCCGGCTGATCGGAATAAGCATCTTCAAGACCATAGGCGAGCCAGTCCGCCATAGCGTCACCGAGCACAAGAATTTGGCGCTCCGGTATGGTGTCGTGTTTCCCAGGCGGGGGCGCCTTTGAAAAATCCTCGCGCACGGCCGGTAGTGCTTGCCGCCTAGCCCCATGCGGCTGAGACGGGTACTGCTGGAAAGGGGCAAACGTGTTGTTACCGAACCAGCCGCCACCGAACCCACCGCCACCGCGTTGTGACTGCGGCTGCTGCTGAAATCCACCGAAGAACTGCGCCCAAGCGGGTTCAACAATGCCGAGCCCAATCCCGGCCGCCATCGCTAATGCAATCAGCGCGCCGGCCCTGGTGAAAAGGCATGGATTTTTTAGTTTGTTGGGCATGCTCTTGGACCACGCAAGGCGAAGGCATCTGGGCGTGAAGGCAAAACACTTCCAACAAGAGAGGGTTCCAGTACCGTGAAAAGCGGACAGCAAGGCTGTCCCATTTGCCGATGTCGCCGATCGCTGCTGTCCGCGACAGGATGGCTGCTTTTTTCACTATCTTCTGGAGTTTGGCGATGTCCGCAGTTTCATCCGTATCGCGCGTCGCGGCCGACGATGGGGCGGCATGCTCGCTATGATCATTGTTAGCTTCGCGCCCGAAGCGCCCACCCTTTTCGGGTTCGCGAAACTTTTAAGCGCGCCGTCAGCTGATCGAAAATAAATATCCGACTGCCGATGGCGGCTGGCGCATCTCCACCGAGGCCATCTCCATAAGTAATCCGACATAGCGAGATTTTCAGACCCCAAAGTTGGATGCCGTTACAAAACCGGCCAACTCGCGCCTAAAAAGACGTCCGAACAGAAAAAAATCCGTGAGTGTTAGTGGGACCGGTCAGTGGGCGAAGGCGAGCCAAGGATTGAGCCACCCCCACCCTGAAGGCACTTGCTCAGAAACCAACGCATAAGGTGGATTTGAGATTCCGTGGTGGCCTTTAAGACGGGTGGAGCGCCCTCTGACGCAGAAGCCTTTGGACCGGGTACAGGCTTGACGCGCATCAAGATCGCGAAACCTTACATCTGCCGGCACATCGCTGGATACGTCCTGCTTCTTGATTTTCAGCCGCGTCCTCGACCGGCCAGCCTGATACGGCCTAAGCCCCTCAAAGCCGAAGGCTGCGTGCATTTGCGGGATGCTTCCGGAGAACGGTTCTTAAAGTTTCATTGTTGTTTGAATTAATTTTCGTAGGGAATATTTCGCGTAAATCAAAACATCATTGGTCTGATTCTATCGATAACTTGTAAACGTTCGGACGGGATTTGTCGCCACACTTAACTCCAATCGCTGGACGGTAGAGCTAGATGGCTGCCAAATGCGATGGCCGGTGAAAATCCGTTCCCCAAGCAGAACAGACACGCTCGAAATTGCCGATTGAGAATCTTCGCGGTGGATCAGGATGACGAGCCGAACAATCCCGATTTTGGCAGCATTGATTGCACTGAGCCGACCGGCTACGGCAGGCGTGCCATTGTTTGGCCATGTCTCTTGTACCGTTGTTCGTTTTTATGTCGCCAAATACTCCGAACCTGCCGCTGAGAAGTGGGCACGAAGTCACGGCGCGAGCGATGCCGAAATCGAAACGGCGCGTCATTGTCTGCATAGCACTGACGTTCAGATTGCAAGCCGGGCTCCGAGGTCGCAAGTAGTCGCCGCTGTAAGCGGGCACGAAGGCACCCAGCACGAACCAGACGGACGCGATGAGGACGCGCTGCATGTACCTGTGGATGGTCAACGCGCCAACCCCGAGCAGGATAGTCATGACGACCGGTCAAGTGTTCATAACGCCATCCGCCCAAAGGAGATCGAGGATCGTTCAGCCGGGGCTGTGAGTAAGACTAAGGATGACCTCGTCCCCTTCGACGGAAAGGCCGTTACATTGCGCCCACGGAATGTAGACGCTGTGCATCGTGCCTACAGGGCAGGAGCGACGAGGCATGAAGCATGGTTCAAACGACTGTGGGATCACCTAACCAGGCGATCCCAATTCACTGTCGCCTTTTTGCATCTCAATGGAGGTCGACGGTGATAGCCTAGCGCCATCTCGTAATCCGGCGCACACAAAGATAGTCGCGCTCCAACCGCGGGACCTCCGATCAAAAGCCGACATGCAAGCCACGATGACGTTAGTTCGCCTAAGCGGCTCTATCGTGTGCCTTAAGCGTGCCCAACTCATTTTCCAAGGCAAATTGGAGAGTTCCGTCGTTCTCGACCATGTATCTAAGCTTGCCGTCTGTTGTTGTGAAAATGGCGACGACTTTGCCGATAGTCTTCCCCTCAACGAGGAAATCGCCGATAGAAAACCTAGCCATAGAAGTTCCTCTAGTCCGACGCGTTTGAAATACGCAATCAACTTGAGTCGCTCGATTCTTGGCTCGATGTGTAAGAGATTTGCCAACCGCCCGTACAGGCTAATCGCGGTTCCAATTTAATCTGCGACGGAGAGTTGTTTTTCTGCCACGGCTCAAATAGCTCGGCAGCACCGCCATCGGCTTAACGGACGGGCTTTATGGGGGCATGGCAAACGCAATCTACTTTTGATCGGCTGGCGCCTCAGCCTTTGAATTTCTCGGATCGGATTTGCTGGCTTCGTGGTGGCCGACCGCGCCGCCGAGCTTTCCGTGGCCCACCATGTGACCGGCAACGCCGCCCATGATGGCGCCTTTGATGCAACCCTTAGAGTTTGCGCTGAGGACCCAAGCGATTGCAACGCCGACTGCCAACGCCACGGTGAGCATCATTTCATGATCGTTCTGAATTTAATCAGAGAATGATGCATGCCTTCCAGTTCGCTAAGGGAGACGCCTTCGCAACAAACGGGCGTTTGTTCGGCGGGCTGGCGTTCGTCCGGGCCGGAAATTATGTTTTAGGCCGAAGCGCTTAGCTAACGATATCGACCTCGCGCTCTTCCGCGGTTTCAACTTCCTGAGCGCCATCAAGCTTCTGCACGTCGGCTCTGATTGCGATGGATCCTGCGTTAGACGTTTGATCCGCGACCAGCTTTACTTCTGCCTGGCTAACAACGAACTGCGCCGGATAGATCGGGCCAATGGTTGCCATGTCTCCCTCCTGGGATGTTTACAGAATCTCAGGGATTTCTTCATAACTTGCTAAGAATTTTGGTAAACCGCGCACAGCAGAGCATGTTCGCTCTGCACGCCGCCAGTGATCCCCTGCCAGCCGGCTACCGTGAGTTTTCGAAAAAGGGGTTCGCCTTTGCAGCCGGTCAGTACCGTCGTCGAGCCGCGGCGAACCACAGTTCGATCGCACACCGCTTTGATTTGCTGACTATAGTATGGCGCAGATCGTCCATTGGATGATCGCACCAACTTCACGACTACCCCTCCCGAATTTTCGCAACGCTTTTTCAAGCGAGGCCGTGAGCACGTTGAAAAATAAATACCCGGCTGCCGATAGCGGCTGGCGCATCGTCGGCTGAACCATGTCGTAAGTATCCAAGATAGCGAGGTTTTCTTGTAATCGAAGTTGGATGCTGGAAAAAAGGCCGATCAATTTGCATCCAAAATCGCAGCCGAACTGAAAAACTGTCGGTGTCAGGGCCGATCTGCAGGCGACTACCTGTTAAGGAATGACCTACCCCCCACCGACCTCAAGCCAACGAATGCCTACGGGCGCGCTGCCAGAGTGCTGCGCGATGGTTCTCGAATTAACTCGTCCCGTACGCATAAAGCTTAACTAACAAGCTTAACTCAACAGTTCTGTTGCTCCAGATGCGAAAGCATGAGGATTCATCTGCAAATATTTCTCCTAATTTTCCTAGCCAGGAGCAACAGTTATGGTGCGGTCGTTAGGCAAAGACCACTTGACTGAAATCGAGCGCGCAATCGAGGCAGAAGTGCGGAACAGACCGCCGGTGAATGAGCCAAATCACACTGCCGCGCCCACCGTAAGCCCGCCAGCTATGGCGATGCCCGACTATGTCGAGCACAGCGCGGGCGCAACGGAGATCGGCAAGCTGTCTGCGGAGGCTGTTGTCCGCGAATACGAAATCGCGGCAAAAGAGATCGAGGTGATGGGAACGGAATTGATGGATCTCGTCAAGCAATGCGAGACCGTAACCCGCAACGCACTCGGCGTGACCGAAGAGTTAAAGGAAACCGCAGGCCGCTACCGCGAGGAAGCGAAACGTGTTTTTCAGCAGATTGAAAATTGTTCACAGGTTACGGCAGAAGTCCGCAATATCTGCAACGATCTGAGGGAAAAGATCGCCGCACGAAATTCAACAACCAAGACCGAGCAAGCGTAAATTAGGAAACTGCCGAAAGACGAGGCATATTTAAACGCGTTCATCGCGAACGATTGGATATGCGGCGGACGTCTATAACGAGAGGGGTTTTTTGTATTTAATTTCGACCTTTTGCGCGTGAATCAGTGGCACCGGTCAACGGGCGTAATGCGGCCGACTTTTGGCTACCCCCTGCTATCAGGCTCTTTCTGTGCATAGTCATTCGCCGTCAAGTCGAGCAGCGGTAGTTGATCCTGCGGCGGCGTCGATATCCGGCTACGACTCGCAGGCGTGAAGCCAAACTCAGACGCGATGCTCATCATCAGCTCTGCCTGCCTGTTTGCGAGGCCCAAATAGGGCGACTGCATGGGATACCCAGTCGGCGACTTCACCATCAGCAACCGAGGTGGTTGCGGGATCGCTGCGATAGCTGGTGTGGATCACGATAGTCTCGGCATTCTTGCTGGCCGTTGGCATCGAAAATCCTCCCGTTGGCGATTACGTTGGGTCGACTATCGACCTGATAGGTCCCTGAGAAAAAATCATTGGCCTTTTTTGGCGGCCGCCGCGATACGCTTATCCTGCCGCGGCGTGAGCGCGTTCGGAGGGTGGTGGCGCGCCAATCGCACGCTGCAACCACCGTAAAACCTGTCGGAGCAGATGGCATATCGAATCGGTCCGCCGGGCATCTTGCCACCGAGCGCGCCGCCATCCGCGCAAACTCGGCGGCCGGACGCATTCTCGGTCATGCACGCAGAACAGCGCATTCCCCAGCACCCGCTCTCAATCTGTTCGTATCAAGCACCAGCCAGGCGGCTGGGAGTTAAAAATCGGCCTTATCCGTATCAATCGTCCACACCGTGGCGCATTCCATATAGCGGCCCCATTCGACTATCACCACATCCAATATACCGGCGCGAACAAGACGCTTTGGGCCATTTTTCGTATTGCCCTAGGTTGTAAGTGATGGGAACGCCCCGCCGGTTCAAGCGCGATTCTCTGGCATCGCTCAATGCATATCATTTTGGCCTCACAAGGGTGCGACCTCAAGGCTGCTTTGGCCCGATGAGCTTGAGCCACAAGCCGATAGCCACTTCGAACGCGGCTTCGATGGATCATTGCGCCGGCGTTTTTGAGCGTTCTTCTGGCCGATGCACGTGCGTTGCACCGGGCTACTTCGTTGGCGTGGGTCGTGATCATGAAATGCGCCGCCCCGTCGATTGCCTCCAGCGTTGCATTGCTTATTCGCTCGCTGAGCAGCACGTTGGCGCGTTGCATTGCAGGGTTACTCGTATCGCCCAGCAAGAACAGGTGGGAAGCTGGACATTGGCCAGAGTTCTGCCGTTAACGGAAAACCGTATGCGCTTTCCCAATCCAGGATGTTTGTTGCCGTCGTCGCCACGGCGTAGGCGCGAACCCGCGCGGGCAGAGAGGCAAAGCTGCCGGCGCCGCCGTAAAAGTCTATCATCATCTCGACCGCTATAGGCTGACCTCTCTCGAAGACGGCAAAATAGGCGTCCGACATCTGGCGGAATGCGCGGTAGTGTTGGTCCTCCTCCTGTTCTTGCAGCACCTGCATCGCCGGGGCCTCTATGATCGTAAGACTTGCCAGCGCAACCCGGTCGCGCAGGCCCACGGCGGGCGCCACCAGTCCGCCGAAGGAATGCCCGACCAAATGGACGCGGCCTCCGAATGACCGCCTCAAGAGCTTCGGCCTCTCGGGAGCGGGCGCTCGTCGGTTCCCTCATATCGGGGCAAGCTTGCGGTCACAGCGCGAAACTGGCCGTCCCATGGGGCAATCATGGGGCGCCACGCCGCGCCGGTGCTGCACGATCCTGGCACAAGTACGACGGTTGGCCCGATCCCGCACTCGTCATAATCGACGCGGTCGCGTGCTTGCCCGGTCATGGCAAATCCCTCCACGATCACTTCGACCCAGCGCCAGGGCACCAGCATCGACACGCGGTCCTTGTAGCGACGGTAGTCGTCCCCGAAGAGATCGACCAGGTCGCGTTCTTCCAGCAGGATGCCGACGAAGATGTAAGCCGTCGTTACCGCGGCGAACAGCAGGTGGCCGATCGTCATGGTCGGCGCCGCCCAGAACGCGATGATAAAGCCGAGATAGATCGGGTGCCGCACGAACCTGTAATAGAGCGGCGCACGAAAACGCGGCGCAGGCATCGGCTTGCCGGCAAGATTGTTGGCGACCTGATGCAGTCCGAACAGTTCGAAATGGTTGATAATGAACGTGCTGGTCAATACGATCAGCCAGCCGATTAATGACAGGCCGGTGATTGCCATCGCGATATTTGGGTCGGCGACCTGCCAAACCACGGCCGGGATCGGGCGCCACTGCCAGAACAGCAGGACGAGCGCGAGGCTGGCGAACAGCACATACGTGCTGCGTTCGACCGATTTCGGCACGTATCGCGTCCACCAGTCCTTGAATTGTTTGCGCGCCATGACGCTGTGTTGCACGGCGAATAGCGACATCAGGAGCATGTTCACGATGAGCGCTTCGGCAGTCGCTGCGCCGCCACCGGAATCGATAGCCTTGGGCACTATCAGGTTCAGTACGAAGCCGATGGAGTAAAGGAATGTAAGGAAGAATAGGAGATAGGCTGCGAACCCATAGACAAATGCAATGAATCTGCCTGCTCGATTCTCACGGATATCAGGGTTGATTGCCTGTAGATGTGTCATGGCGTCCACCAATCGGCTGCGAGAAAGGGAATGCTGTTAAAACGTGCAGAGACTACGAAGAGCCGGGCCTGAAAGGCTTTGCCGCGGGCTTGATTTGTCCTTGGGATGGGCTTGATTATTCCTTGAGAGCGGCTTCACAGTAGGTTTGAGGGCCACGTGCAATTTCTCTTTGCCGATCATACGCTTGATACCGGCCGCCGCGAGCTGCGCTGCGATTATGAGCTCGTTGCTGTCGAACCACAGGTCTTCGACCTGCTGGTTTACCTGGTGCAGAACCACGACCGTCTAGTCAGCAAGGACGATCTCATCGCTTCGGTATGGGGCGGTCGAATCGTGTCGGATTCGACGTTGAACAGCCGTATCAACGCCGTGCGTAGGGCGATCGGCGACAACGGCGAAGATCAGAGGCTGCTCCGCACCGTCGCTCGCAAGGGATTCCGGTTCGTCGGTACTGTGCGCCTGCAGCCGGATGGCGCCGATTCGGCCTATGGAACCGGTCCGCCGCCGGATGAAAGCCACGACCGGACGCCGGCGAAGCTGCCGCTGCCCGACCGCCCCGCCATCGCGGTCCTCCCTCTGACCAACATGAGCGGTGATCCCGAGCAGGAATATTTTTCTGACGGCATCAGCGAGGATATCATCACCGCACTTTCGAAATTGCGTTGGTTCTTCGTGATCGCGCGCAACTCGTCGTTCATTTACAAGGGCAAGGCTGTACATCTGAAGCAGATCGCCGAGGAACTCGGGGTCCGCTACGTGGTCGAGGGCAGCGTACGCAGGGGCGGCGATCGCGTGCGCATCACGGTGCAGCTCAACGACGTCAACACCGGCAGCCATATCTGGGCGGAGCGCTACGACCGCGACCTGGCCGACGTATTCGCGCTGCAGGACGAGATTACCGAGGCCATCGTTGCCGCGATTGAACCACAGCTCTATGCCGCGGAGAATTTTCGTGCTCGGCGCAAGTCGCCCAACAATCTGGATGCTTGGGATCTTGTGATGCGAGCGCTGTCTCATTACTGGCGAGTGACACGGCAGGACAATGTTGTCGCGCAGGCCCTGCTCGAGAAGGCGACTGCGATCGATCCCAACTACGGCCAAGCGCACGGCGTGCTCGCAACCAGCCAAACGTTCAGCGCTCACATGGGCTGGGCGGATATGGCAACGACGGTGCCGATCGCTGAACGCGCGGCGCTAGCAGCGATTCTGTTCGATAGCGAGGACCCTTGGGCGCACCACGCGTTGGGTTGCGCCTGTTTGTTCACGCGGCGGTTCGACGATTCGCTAGCCGAGTTCGAGGTGGCGCTGCGGCTGAACCCGAACTTCTCGCTGGCCCAGGGCTATTACGGCCTTGTACTGTCCTACTGCGGGCGCTGGGAAGAAGCCAATGTGGCCGCGCGCCGTGCGCTGCGGCTCAGTCCCCGCGATCCATTCTCGGCGATTTTCTATGGCATCGCTTCCTATGCTCAGTTCGTCGGGCGCAATTACGACGAGGCGATACGCCTTTCGCGCGAGGGTATCCGCCAACGTGGTGATTTCGTCGGCGCCTACCGGGTACTGGCGGCAGCTTCGAGCATGGCCGGACGCTATGACGTCGCCCATGCAGCACTACGAGAACTTCGCCGCGTGCAGCCCAATATTTCACTCGCTTGGATCGCAAGCGAAATGCCTATCCAGCAGGATGCTGATCGGGAGCATTATTTGGAAGGCTTCCGTCGCGCCGGTTTGACGTGATTTTACCCTTACGTTCTCATCAAGCCAGCGAGATAAAGACTACCCACGCACTTAGCAAAGGGTTTCGCTTGAAGCGTTCAAATGGCACCATGGCATGTACAAGATCATCCATCGCGTTAGGATCGGGCGGGTTTATCCAACAACGGAGAACCCACATGCCAGTACTGAAGTCTCTCTCATTCACCGCCCTGCCGAAGTCCGCCAATGACCCCGTCCAGATGCGCCGCGCCAAGTTCGTGGCCAGGCTGGAGGAGCAGAAGCAGCTCCTGAAGGACCCCAACCACGTGCGGACCGTCCAGCGATGGACCAAGGTTGACGGCGAGCGCCAGGCAACCACCAAGCAGCAGGCCGTCCGGCCCTGGTGGAAGGTCGACGCCTCCGGTCAGGTCGTCATGTCCATCAAGTTCGGGGCCAAGCCCGTCGAGTTCGAGAAGGGCAAGGCCGGCATCGTCGTCGGCTCGAAGGACAAACTCCCGGCGTTGATCGACGCGCTGATCGCCGCTGTCCGCGCCGGTGAGCTGGATGACCTCTTCAGCCAGGCGGCGAAGTCGGGAGCGATCGGGAAGCCGAAGAAGGCTGCCTGATGGGCAATAGCCGGGCGGCGGAAAGTGCGCCGCCCGGCTTTCCTGCCTGCCGGCCGTTGGGATGCGTGATAAGCCATACTGAATCGCACACGAATTTATCTCCGTGGGGAAACATGAGGAAGAAGTCAATTTCTTGCACTGACCTAATCTGGCTCTTTCACGAGAAGCTTAGGGAATTCGACGACTGCCCCGGATCCGGATTGTCCATCGCGATCGTGCCGTCGCCCGATGTCGGATGGACTGTGTTGATGAACCCAAGGCACCAAGCCAAACTCCCACTCTGCGCAAAGCGGGTCCGGGCGCTTGAGAAGCAAATGCGCGAAATTTACACCTTGAGCGGCTGAACGAGAGCGGCAACTTCAGCCCACAACAATGCCCGCTTTGGCTCAAATTGTGTTGCAAACCCCCCGATAGGCAGTTTCTCCAGAAACACGATATTGATTGAGTAAGTCGCGTGGACCAGCGCGACGTGCCGATGGATCAATTGGCCGGGCGCCGATCGCCTCGCCGAGATTATCGCGCCTTCACATCGGCGGCTTCACGCCGTCCGCGCCGATCACGACCGCGGCCGCTTCCGAACCGTCCTTTTTCATAATGATGAAAACTTTGCGCCCAACTGCGAGCTGGTTGGCTGGTGCCTTGTCAAAGGCGACAACCGTCGCGCTCGTTGGGATCGTGATCGTCTGTTCTCCGCCTTTGTAGTTGAGCACGAGCACGCGGTCCGTTCCGACGTCCTCGACCTTAGAGATATTGGCGTTGGTCATCATGTTCGGCTTGGATTCAAGATCCCATGGATAGTGCCCCTCGGCCAGACCGCGCAACGATTCATCAAACACATGAACCTCGCGTGCGACGCGCTTGCCGTCCTGCTCGAACGACGTGATGCCGACGAACTTGCCAGACTGGATGGCGCTCATGTCGGCCTTCGTCACCAGGAAAAGGCCAGCGTCGTTGGCGAGTTTGATCGATACTGTTTCGCCCTTGACGGTTTGAACGCCGATCGTTCCGTCCTTCGCGGCTGTCAGCGTGCCGCGGATATGCGCCTGCGCGAACGCTGGCGCGGAAAGCAGCACACCAACAAGAACCGTTGCGGCTGCAATCGGTACCCAAAGCGCTCGAGACATGTGCATCTGATTTCACTCCCTTTGCGCTCGGCGGACAAGTTAAGCCCACTCCAACGATTAGAACGCGAGCAATTGTGGCGACCTAATCTGGTCACTTTGAAGACGTCGCGCCTAGGTCGAAGGAACTTTGTAGGTCGCTGATGTCCGAGAAGGGGTCTTTCGCGTCGTTTCCGCGATGCCGCCTGCGGGTCCGCTTTACCCACAAACCGACATTGTCAGTTAGATCGGCGAGGCCGGAAAAGTGCCAAAAGACGGCGTCCGCTCCTGCAATCCGACGTTGATTACACTTGCTGCTCAGGCGCGACCAGCTCTGGTTGGTCAGCCGCGACCCGATTTATTGGCGCGGAGTGAGCATGTTTTCCTGCTACCGTCCCCCCTTAGGGGTGCCGAAATGACGGGCTACCGCTCGGAAAGGCGCCCTGGCTATGGAGAAGGGTAACAATGTTCGGCAATCGAAACGTGCTGTTTTTGATCATCGGAGCATTGATCGTCGTCGTAGGAGTGCTTGGTTACAATCTCTATCAGGATCGAAAGCAACCAGAGGGTCTCCAGATAAATGTTGGTCCCAATGGCCTGAAGATCCAGGGAAAGTAGTAAGATCGGAAAACCCAAATGAATAATTGCGCGCGGCAATCGCGGCTGACGTCGCCGATCAGGCAGGGTATCAATCGGCGGGCGGAGATGGCGCTTCGGGTCAAAGTGAGACTTGGAAAAGCGAATAATCGACGTCCGTTTGTCGCGACCGGCGCGAGTTCAGCAAGTAACTCAAAGCAGGCCACTCTCAGGGAGAACAGCCATGACCGCCGAGTTCAATGAAGACCGCTTCAATATGGCCATCCGCAAATTCTTGAAGAATGTCGGAGTTACATCGCAGCGTGAAATTGAGAACCTAGTGCGCAGCGGCGAGGTAAAGGGTGGCAAGCTCAAATTGCGTATGACCCTGTCCGCTGAGGGGACACCACTGCAACATGTGGTCGAGGAAACAGTCGTACTCTGACGATTGTCCCGGCTGTGGGATCAATCCTCACGAAGGCTATTATTGCGGTCGCCGGCAAACGTCGCCTTCGGGTCAATAGTGTCGCTTTGACCGTCGGCCGATGACTTCCGGTCTACCCCGATCAACGGACCTAGCCCGACCCGCGCAGCATGTCTCAAACGTGCCAACAAGCGACATCGCAAGCTTGCGATACTATGAAAGAGGCCGCCAACTGAGGTGGCCTAGGAGCAGCAAAGTGTCTAAATCAAAATATATCCCTGGGGGCGGCGCGGCGGTTGGATTTGGTGTTTGGTTTTTCACTCACTTGCCTGAGACGACGCAGCAAGCCCTCGCATATGTCGCCGTGGGATCAGTAATCGCATTGCTCATTTGGGGCTACATGAGATTCCAATAGGGAGGGGGCCAAAATAATCTACTGTGGGTCATCAGCGGACCGTGTGGCGCTCGATAGAAACATCCGCTTTTGTGTCGTGAACGGACATCGTCAGCCAGTCAAACCACTTCCGAAAAGTGCCAACGGACTAAACCGCTCGCGCGGTAGGGCACGACAGCCGGCGGCACGGCTGAGAGGATAGCGCAACGAGGCGTCCTGCCTTGAGATGAGGGGTTCGCAACCTTCACCCAAGACAGGAGCATCCCCATGACCGACGAAGCAGTGAGCCCGTTGCGCCGGCGCATGATCGAGGACATGACGATCCGGAAGTTCGCGTCCAAGACCCAACATGACTACGTTCAACGGGTCAAGCACTTCGCAGCATTCCTCGGACGATCGCCGGATACAGCCAGCTTCGAGGACGTGCGGCACTATCAACTCCATCTGGCATCGAGCGGTGTCGGCGTTCCGACCATCAACCAGAGTATCTCGACGTTGCGGTTCTTCTTCAAGGTCACGCTGCGGCGTCGCGATATCGTCGAACACACCCACTTCATCCAAGAGCCGCGCAGGCTGCCGGTGGTGCTAAGCGTGGAGGAAGTGGCGCGGCTGCTCGATGCCGCCCCCGGGCTCAAGTACAAGGCCGCGCTCAGCGTGGCCTATGGCGCTGGCCTGCGTGCCAACGAGGTCGTCTCGCTCAAGGTTTCCGACATCGACAGCAAACGCATGATCATCCGCGTCGAGCAGGGCAAGGGCGGCAAGGACCGCAACGTCATGCTGTCGCCCAGCCTGCTCGAACTGCTGCGAGCCTGGTGGAAAGCGGCGCGGCCGCAGGGCTGGCTCTTCCCCGGCCGTGATCCGGCGCAGCCGATGACGACGCGCCAACTCAATCGTGCCTGTCATGCCGCGGCCCAGATCGCAGAGATCAACAAGCGCGTGTCGCTGCACACCCTGAGGCACAGCTTCGCCACCCACCTGCTCGAGCAGAACATCGACGTGCGCGTGATCCAGGTGCTGCTCGGTCACGCCAAGCTCGATACGACGGCGCTCTACACCCGTGTCGCCACCAAGACGATCAGCGAGGTCATGAGTCCGTTAGAGCACATTGCGCTCAAGCTGAAGGAAGCGCGGCCATCCGGCTGACGCGGGGCCGAGGTGCCTCGCCCGGCTCTGGAGGTCGCGGATATCTTCCGCGACCATGGGCCGGCATGGCGTCAGGCCCATGCCGGTCATGTCAGCCTCGACCAGTTGAAGGTCATGTCGGCGATCGAGAGCTGCCGCACGGCAGCCCTCGGCGGCCATGTCGCGCGCTGCGAGGATTGCGCCTACACGTCCATCGCCTACAACTCCTGCCGCAATCGGCACTGCCCGAAGTGCCAAAGCGCCGCAGCAAAGCAGTGGCTCGCCGACCGCGAGGCCGAGCTGCTGCCGGTGCCATACTATCACGTCGTGTTCACGCTGCCGGCGCGCGATCGCCGACATCGCCTACCAGAACAGAGCCGTCATCTACGATCTCCTGTTCAAGGTCACGGCCGAGACGATGCTGACGATCGCCGCCGACCCGAAGCATCTGGGCGCCAGGATCGGCATCACGTCCGTGCTGCACACCTGGGGCTCGGCGCATGACCCACCATCCGCATGTGCACATGATCGTGCCGGGCGGCGGCATCTCGCCCGATGGCCAGCGCTGGGTGTCCTGCCGGCCGGGCTTCTTCCTGCCGGTGCGCGTGCTCTCCCGCCTGTTCCGGCGGCTGTTCCTGGAGCGCCTCACCGCCCTCCACCAGGCCGGCCGCCTCAGCTTCTTCGGCGACGACGCTCATCTCGCCGAGGCGCAATCCTTCGCCGCATTCCTTGCGCCGCTGCGCAAGGCGGAGTGGGTCGTCTATGCCAAGCGTCCCTTCGGCGGCCCTGAGGCGGTGCTGGCCTATCTGTCGCGCTACACTCACCGCGTCGCCATCGCCAACAGCCGACTGATCGCCTTCGACCAGCACGGCGTCACCTTCAGGTGGAAGGATTATCGGGTCGAGGGCCGCGACCGGCAAAAGCTCATGACGCTCGCCACCGACGAGTTCATCCGCCGCTTCCTCATCCACGTGCTGCCAAAGGGCTTCCACCGCATCCGCCATTACGGCCTGTTCGCCAAAGGCGCCTGCGCCGACAACATCGCACGCGCGCGCGAGCTGCTCACCGTCGCAGAACCTCGAGGATGAGCCCACCGAGACCATCGCCGACCCCAGCAAGCCGCCGTGTCCATGCTGCGGCGGCCGCATGATCGTCATCGAGGTCTTCGAGCGCGGTGCGACGCCGCGCCATCGGCCGGCCGCTCCAGCCACCGCCATCAGGATCGACACCTCATGACCGCGCAATCGCCATCTTGCAAAACTGCTCGTCACGCCCGCTGGCTCTCGACCGGCCACGGCGGAGTGCACCCAAACCTTCATCTGTCGTCGCCGATCGGCCGACAATCTTACTCGAGTGCGACGCCGCCCACCGCTCATTCACCCGCCGCGCCACCGTCACGCAGCTTGCTGCATCCGTCCGACCTCAATCTGCCAACTCGCCCGCAGCGCTCAAATCCCCATAGAGCCTGCCGCGCCACTACCCGCCCACCATGCGCGGTTTCCTTCCTTGGAGGCTTTCGGACGCCGGCCGCCGCGAATATGCCGCGCCGTCACGGCTGCGGCCGCCATCCGAAACCCTTCACACATCAGCGGACCGTGCGGCGCTCGAGCACGCGGCACTTCCGCTTTTGCGCCGCGAACGGACATCGCTCAACCAGTCAGACACTGTCCGTAAAGGGCCAATGGACTAAACCGCTCGCGCGGTAGAGCGCTGCGCGCAGGCCGGCGGCACGGCTGAGAGGATAGCGCAACGAGGCGTCCTGTCTTGAGATGAGGGGTTCGCAACCTTCACCCAAGACAGGAGCATCCCCATGACCGACGAAGCAGTCAGCCCGTTGCGCCGGCGCATGATCGAGGACATGACGATCCGCAAGTTCGCGACCAAGACGCAACATGACTACGTTCAGCGGGTCAAGAACTTCGCAGCCTTCCTCGGGCGATCGCCGGATACGGCGAGCTTCGAGGATCTGCGGCGCTATCAGCTGCATCTGGCATCGAGCGGCGTCGGCGTCCGACCATCAACCAGAGTATCTCGACGCTGCGGTTCTTCTTCAAGGTCACGCTGCGGCGTCGCGACATCGTCGAACACACCCACTTCGTCCAGGAGCCGCGCAGGCTGCCGGTGGTGCTGAGCCCGGAGGAAGTGGCGCGGCTGCTCGATGCCGCGCCCGGCCTCAAGTACAAGGCGGCGCTCAGCGTCGCCTATGGCGCGGCCTGCGCGCCACCGAGGTCGTCTCGCTCAAGGTCTCCGACATCGACAGCGAGCGCATGATCATCCGCGTCGAGCAGGGCAAGGGCCGCAAGGACCGCTACGTCATGCTGTCGCCGCACCTGCTCGACCTGCTGCGCGCCTGGTGGAAGGCGGCGCGGCCGCAGGGCTGGCTGTTCCCCGGCCGCGATCCGGCGCAGCCGATCACGACGCGCCAGCTCAACCGGGCCTGTCATGCCGCGGCCCAGATCGGCCGAGATCAACAAGCGCGTGTCTCTGCACACGCTGCGGCACAGCTTCGCCACCCATCTGCTCGAGCAGAACATCGACATCCGCGTGATCCAGGTGCTGCTCGGTCACACCAAGCTCGATACGACGGCGCTCTACACCCGCGTCGCCACCAAGACGATCGCGAGGTCATGAGCCCGCTCGAGCACATCGCGCTCAAGCTGAAGGAAGCGCGGCCGCCCGGCTGACGCGGGCGCCGACGTGCCCCGCCCGGCGCTGGAGGTCGCGGATATCTTCCGCGACCACGGGCCGGCATGGCGCAGGCCAATGCCGGCCATGTGAGCCTCGACCAGCTGAAGGTCATGTCGGCGATCGAGAGCTGCCGCACGGCGGCGCTCGGCGGCCATGTCGCGCGCTGCGAGGACTGCGCCTACACGCCCATCGCCTACAACTCCTGCCGCAATCGGCACTGCCCGAAGTGCCAGGGCGCCGCGGCCAAGGAGTGGCTGGCCGACCGCGAGGCCGAGCTGCTGCCGGTGCCCTACTACCACGTCGTGTTCACGCTGCCGGCGCGCGATCGCCGACATCGCCTACCAGAACAAGGCCGTGATCTACGACCTCCTGTTCAAGGCCACGGCCGAGACGCTGCTCACGATCGCCGCCGATCCCGAAGCATCTCGGCGCCCGGATCGGCTTCACCGTCCGTGCTGCACACCTGGGGCTCGGCGCATGACCCACCACCCGCATGTCCACATGATCGTGCCGGGCGGCGGCATCTCGCCCGATGGCCAGCGCTGGATCTCCTGCCGGCCGGGCTTCTTCCTGCCGGTGCGCGTGCTCTCGCGGCTGTTCCGGCGGCTGTTCCTGGAGACGCCTCACCGCCGCTCCACCAGCCGGCCGCCTGAGCTTCTTCGGCGATCACGCTCATCTCGCCGAGGCGCACGCCTTCGCCGCCTATCCTCGCGCCGCTGCGCAAGGCCGAATGGGTCGTCTACGCCAAGCGTCCGTTCGGCGGCCCCGAGGCGGTGCTGGCCTATCTGTCGCGCTACACCCACCGCGTCGCCATCGCCAACAGCCGGCTCATCGCCTTCGACGAGCACGGCGTCACCTTCAGGTGGAAGGACTATCGGGTCGAGGGCCGCGACCGGGCACAAGATGATGACGCTCGCCACCGACGAGTTCATCCGCCGCTTCCTCATCCACGTGCTGCCCAACGGCTTCCATCGCATCCGCCACTACGGCCTGTTCGCCAAAGGCGGCCGCGCCGACAACATCGCGCGCGCGCGCCAGCTGCTCACCGTCGAGGATCGCGAGGATGAGCCCACCGAGACCATCGCCGACACCGGCAAGCCGCCGTGTCCATGCTGCGGCGGCCGCATGATCGTCATCGAGGTCTTCGAGCGCGGTGAGACGCCGCGCCACTCGCCAGCCGCTTCAGCCAACGCCATCAGGATCGACACCTCATGACCGCGCAATGGCCATTGCAAAACTGCTCGTCATGCCCGCCGTCCCTCGACCGGCCACGGCGGAATGCACCCAAACCTTCATCTGTCGTCGCCGATCGGCCGACAATTTATCCCGTGCGACGCCGCCCACCGCTCATTCACCCGCCGCGCCACCGTCACGCAGCTCGCTGCATCCGTCCGAACTCAATCTGCCAACTCGCCTGCAGCGCTCAAATCCCCATAGCGCCTGCCGCACCATTCCCGCCCACCATGCGCGGTTTCCTCCCTTGGAGGCTTTCGGACGCCGGCCGCCCGAATGTGCCGCGCCGTCACGGCTGCGGCCGGCATCCGAAACCCTTCACAAGAGCGG
>CAVPLO010000003.1:0-756271 GCA_963706265.1 uncultured Alphaproteobacteria bacterium
CGTGCGTCGGACCCGAGTTCGATGCTCAGCGCAGGGAGAGATTTCTGGAACTCTGACACGCGCTTGCGCATAAAAAGCGCGGTCTTCAAGCACGTCACTTGCCGGCGCGATTTACCTGATCCTGGATCTGGGCCAGCCATTTGCGGGGTTGATGGAAATCTCCAGCGCGCCGCTGCGTAACGCGCTCCCCTCGGTCGGTCCCTGAGCACCGCATGATCGGTCGTGCAATATAACGTTCCGCCGCCGCGAAGCGCGGATTTGCGGTCAGGACGCGCTGCAGTTGCGCCCCCGGTACCACATCACTGCTGCCTCGCTTCTCCGCGCTACGTTGTCCTACGCAACCGCGCTATGTCTCTTTCACGACGTCGACCGCCGACGGAAATTGAGGGCTGGCCAGAACTGGATGAGCCACATCAGATTTTCGCGACCGACGGCGCTTAGGCTGAGCGGTGCGACGACAATTTGCTTTTCGCTAGTCGCTTGGTGGCACTGTTGTCGATGACGGTCCATTGGGCGGGATTTTTGTCGAGGGCGAAATCCCATTTCCCGGCGGCCGTTCAAATGGTGGGTTCTGGCTAAGAAGGGCGAAAATGGTTTGCCCTTCAATGAGGATTGACTGACTCCCTCTCCGCCACGGGATTGTTCTCCTCTATATCCGATCGCTCGAACCGACGTCAAAACAACGAGTAGCGCGACAAAGGCTGTCGCGGCTAGTTCCGGGATGTTACCCAGTCACCGGGAAGACCGTAGCTTCTGAGGGCGGGGTTGAAGGAGGATGTCGCGATGAAATTCTCCGGAAATCGCGATTTGAAGCGAATGTCGCTATCGTGGTTCCGTGTCCGAGTTAGGCGGCTTCGCGACGTCTCGGTTCAACAGTCGCGGGACACTCATCGCTATCCGGCTGATTTAATTTAGCGTCCCGGAGAACTCGACGTGCGGTTCCGCAGTCAAACCAATCCCTAATTGTAAGATTTTCGACGGGCAGACCCGCTAAGGTCGCAAACACGGCGCTGCTGATGGCTTGTTGCTGCCTGCGAAGATGATCTTCGAGAAGCTTGTGCCTGGTGATGTAGCCGGCATTAACGCCGGGGATAGCATGGTTCATAAGCAGTTTTGCGTCGAACTCCGATACGCCCGCGGCCGTCGCAATAGTTCGAAAGCTCTGACGAAGATCATTGCCCCACTTCGACAACGTGGCCCGATCCTCCTTTTGCTCGACGAGATGCCCGGATGCGCTGTCGGCTGGGAATATCCAATCCGCAGCGTGCGATGGGTACACCTGCCGGCCGAAGCGTATAGCCCGAACTAGGCATAGGATCATTTCGCGAGAGAGGGGAATATCGAAGGCCCGCTGGGCGCCGCCTTTGGGCTTAGGGATATGTACCATTCGCCGACGAAAATTGACGTGACTGGGTTGGATTTCCTGCAGCGCAGTAGGCCGACAACCGGAAAGCAGCGTGAACAGGTGGAACTCCCGACGGATCGGGTTGTCGAGGGCAGCCAATTCGGCAAACCATCCTTTCAGGTCGCTGGTCCCCATTCCAGTGTCACGGCGCTTCTCCCCGTTCCAGTCGATCGCATTGACAGGGTTGTCGGCGGGCAAAGATTTGTTGGCTCTGCGGGCATGATTATAGATGGCCCGCAAAGTTCGCATGCTTCCGTTGGCGATATAGGGGCCGTTCTCGGTAGTGATCTCATCATGCTTCATCACCACTTTGGCTGGATCCAGGCCAAGCTCCTGCAGCGGCGAATTGAGCCATTCTTTGAAAATGCGCTCAACATGATCGCGGTAGCTTTCGATGGTTCTCCCGCTGCGACCCTTGCGGACCATGTGGGCGTCCCGGTATCGCTCCCAGGCTTGTCTTAGCGTGATCCCTCCGGAAGAGGCGGTCGCATCACCGGTTGCAGGCTGACCGACTCCCAAGCCCCGCTTTTCGGCGTTCGGATGCTGGCCTCGGCTGATTTGAGCAAGGTAGTCCTTTGCGGTTGCGCGCGCCGTACGTGTCGAGATTTCACTGGTGTCGCCAACCGCTACTCGGACCGACGATACTCGCTTCTTTCCATGTCGTACGTCGCCTTGAACTGTGAATGTCCTCTTCCGTTTTCCGACGACAACGAAGAAGCCCTTCAATTCGGTATCCCGGGCCAAGTACCAGCCTTCTTTCGGGACGGGCAGTCGAGCGATTGCCTTGTCGGTCAACAGAATCCGGACGTCAGCCATGGGATATGATCCGGGGACTAAAACGGTTTTCAAACGGTTTTGGCGAAGTGTGGAGTTCAGAGGTTGGAGTACGACGGGCTGCGAAGATATGCGAGAACTGCCTTAAATTAAAGGACTACGTGCACTCTCGTCGTAGAGCAGCGTACACTTGAGGAGTGGAGCGGAGAGATATTTTTGAACTACGAATTTGAGGGTCGGACGTTCGAATTGTTCCGGGCGCGCCATTTCAGTACAGAACTGGGCACGCCAAAACCTGCCGTTTTTGCGCTTTCAACGGCGACGAGCGTGAGCGGGAGCGCCTCGCCAAGCGCCGATGGCACAGCAACGCCAAGTCAGGATGGCCTCAGCCGCACATTGCAGTGACCTCTTGAGCGCAAAGGAGAACCCGAATTCTTGCAATGTGCGGCGATGCCAGAAAGATTGCAAAAAGCCTCTGCACCGTCACACGACCGACCGCGGCGCACCTTGCGCCCTTTATCCTACTATCAAGCGGTCGATGTCTTGCGCCTCGCCCGTCCTGCGAAATTTCCCGACAAGTTGCGATCAGGCAAAAATCGGAAAGAGCGTCACGAGAGCAGATTTCCGTGCCCATTTCGTGCAGTCGATATGCCGGCTCGTTGGTGACGGTTCGGGCGCCCGAGGGATCAATGTCAGCACCCGGAGCCGCCGCGGTTGCGCGCCGGAGCTTTGCCATTCAGGAGCAGGAAGGCGCGGTCAGACCTGTCCCGACCGGATGCGAGAATGTCCAGTATCGCGGATACTGGACGGTAAAGCCGACATCGGAACAGTGACGTGATTGACCCAGAGCGGATGTCAATTCGTCAACCATAGGTTAAGCTAACGCTATCGAGGTTTCGCTTCTGCTTAATTGTTGACCGACTATTTCTGATTACCCTGACCGCTCAATTTTTCTCGGGGCGACAGGCCAGTCGGATGAAAAAGATCGCGTTCGCGCTCGTTGCTGTAGCGGCAGTTTGGGCGCTCTACAAACTCAAGTATCCGACATACACTTGGCGTTATCGCATAACCGTTCAGGTAGACGCCGGCGGAGAAATCCGTACAGGCTCAAGTGTGATCGAAGTGAATGCTGCGCTTGAGCCTCGACTTCTACCCGAAATGCGGGGATTGGACTTCTGGGCGCGGGGCCAAGCGGTTTATGTCGAGCTTCCTGGTAAGAAGAATGTCGTGGCACTTTTGGCTTCGGGGCCAACGGGCGGGAATTCAGACTATCCTTTAGGGCTCGCCCAACGCGTCTTTAAATCTAAAGTTGAGGATCTTCCCAGCTTGAGCGGTCGGCGACAACTCGCTACGGACCAAATGCCAACCTTGATTACGGTTGCCAATCCAATCGACGCGGCGTCGATACGGGTCATGAAGCCTGACGAACTTGATAGCATTATGGGCGTTCATTTGCGCTCGATCTTAATCGAACTGACAAAGGATCGGATTACGGACATCGATATTGATGACCGATTGCCATTCGTGACCGACGAGGAGAAGAAACGGCTTGAAATCATCCGACCCAATGTCTTTTCTCCACGTGCCTCCATTTTTATAAGACGTTAGCTCGAAAAGCGGATGGCAGGAATGCGCAGCGCAGTCAGCATCATCTTGGCTTTCCTTCTTTCAGGAGTTTGTGTCGCCGGCCAAGCGTCCTCGTCACCATTTTGCATCGTTCCGGTTCGAAATGGCACCCCGACCGACAAGGATCACAATCAAGCCTGGCGGATGATGGACAAGATCATCACGTTGCCTGGTGTGCCGCGCCCCATCATTTACGCTATCGACCGGGGAGGCGTCTGGACGATCGACGAGAGCCGAGCCTTCGTTCCATTCGGAGGGGAGTTTCCTTCCAATATATTTTTCGACAAAATTGCCCGCGATCCGAACACTGGCCGCTTTGTCGGAGTCACCGCCAGCCGCGGGGTATTTGAGCTCAGGTCAGGCCAAACGCAATTTACGAAGTTGTATGGCGTGGGCGGATCCTCTTTGCGACACCCGTATTCAGTAGAATTCATTCCGCGGTTCGACGGGTTCGTCATTGCAGACCCAAGCGGACTCTACCTGCTGGATCGCACAAGTATGCTAAAGCAACTGCCTGCCATCAGCCACCCTCCCTGGGGCATTCCCTTCGCTATATTCGATCAGCCGCGCCCGAAATCCGGTATGCCCTTAGGCATCCCGTTTGCCATCTCTGACTTGCCGGCATTTAACGCTCTCCTGGTAGATTTGGATATTCAGGGTCCAGCGCTGGTGGTCCGCTATGACGACGGTCAGGCCGTTCTCGCTACGACGCTCGGCGCTCACGACTTTGTCCGGAGCATCACCGTGGAGACCGACGGCAGCGTCTCCGTGCGGACGCAATTTGATCACCGGACCGTTCGCATGAGCCGGACGCCGAACACGCCGACTATGCAGGGCAAATCGTTCGTCGTGAAGGAGGACCCGGTACGCATCGGAATGACTCGCCTCGAGGCTCCCAGTATCAGCAAGGTCATTGTGAGAGATCCGAACTCGGGGCTTTCCGAATTGGGACCCAGCGGGTCGCTATCGATTGCACTTCCATTCGACCCTGTCGCCGAGCCTATCAATGCGATGGTGGAAATGCCGGAGTACAAGGCGGTCCTGATCATTACGAATGCTTCCGCCTACACACTCCAGGACGATGATAGCGTCAGCGAAATCAGGGGCGCCCGTGAAGTCGGCGTCTCGCCAATCACGGCGTCCAGAATTCGCCTGATCCCGGTTCGGAACGAAACGACCTTCCTTGGTCGGAACAGCCTAAACCTTCTAGTGGACACACGCATTTCCGGCGAGACCGCCTGCAACTGGGCTAACCTGCCGGACCAGAGGTAGCGCGGGAAGTCTGTGGCAACATTGTGTAGTGCAGAATCGCAGAATGCCGCAGCTTTGCCGCTCGGAGCGAGCGGCGGGCTGCGATATCATAGGGGAACAGCGAACGTGTAGTGCCCATCTTCATCGGTCGTGGCGCGCCACTTTACGATTTTTTACGACAAAGCAGCCGTGGATACGCGCAGGGCGCCAGTTACAGCTAGTGATGCGCCAGTTGCAGCGTCGCTTGGGCGCGCCTACGCTTATGCGGCTCTGGGACGGAGCGTGGGAATGCCGCTCACATCCTCTTCGCGTTCCGCGTGCCACGTATCGTAAGCCGCCTGCATGCGTACCCAGACCCCGGCGCCGTCGCCAAACAACTTGCCGAGTTCGAACCGCAACCGCCGGAGAGACCGGCTTGCGCTCGCGCAAAATGTCGTAGAGATGCTGCCGTGAAATGCCGAGCAGCTGTGCAATCTCGGTTTTGGTCTTGCCGGTCGCCGGGATCACGTCCTCCCTCAGCAAAGCGCCGGGATGGGTCGGGCAGCGATCCGGATTCCGCTTGGCGCCATAGACCATGATTGTCTCTCCTTAGTGATACTGTTCGAAGTCAACCCGGCAGGCATCGCCGTCCTCGAATTCAAACGTGATGCACCACGGCCCATTCACATGGAGCGAATAGCGCGTGGGTTTGAAGCCTCTCAAAGCATGAAAGTCAAAGCCGGGGATGTTCATTTCTTGCGGCGTCGCCGCAGCATCCAAGCGATCCAGACGACGAAGGACACGTTCATGCATTTTCGCATCGATCTTCGACGTTCGCCCCTTCTCCCAAAGTTCGGCGAGAGGCTTGCTCTTGAAGCTTCTGATCATGCCGGTGGCAGCGTAAGCGATTAGCTTACTATTGTCAACAATTAGCCTACGCCCTGGCTCTGCGCGCTCTCCCGCCAAGAATTGCGTACTACCGCGCGAATCCATCATAGCGCCACGGCGAAGGAATAGTGCTCATCTTCATCGGCCGCGGCGCGCCATTTCCCGCAGGGGTCCATTCCGGACACATGGGTTACGTTTCATTCCGAGGAGAGTGGTAACACTTTTGGTCCGAAGGGATTTGCAAGGGGTTCGAGCCGGCAGATCTCGTCGTCGAAGTAACCGAGATCACAGTCGATGAAGCTGACCAGCCAAATGCGGTCGTCGGTTTGATTGCCGCCACGGCGTCGTCTTTCGTGGCCGTTCTCGCTGCCGGAAAAATGCGGTCGGTTCGGAGGTTCCAGCGAAGGTCCCAGATGCGCCCGCGGCCGTTTGTTATTGACTGAAACGGTACGGTGCTGTACGGTCTGTCGGAGACAACCATGGTGAACCTCATCTTGAGAAAAGGCGCGGAAGAAGCTCGCAATCAGCTCCCGGATCTTCTGGAGGCAGCCGAGAAGGGCCGTTCGACGGTCATTACCAAGCATGGCCGCCCAGTTGCAGCGTTAGTGCCGATCGAAGCGTATGGCGCCGCCATTCGCCAGCAGCCGCTGACGCCCGTCGCAGGATCCGGTCGCGGGCTATGGGGACACCATAGTACCCGCACGCTTCGAAAGCTGCGTGACGAATGGAGCCGTTAGATTTTGGAGGTCTGCCGGAGGATGCGCTGGTTCTCATCGATTCGGCACCCATCATCTACTTCCTTGAGGGACACCAGAAATTCGGACCGCGGTTCAAGCCGCTCTTCGAAGCTCATGGAGTTGGGAAGCTGCGCTTCGCTGTAACGACCATCACCATCACCGAGGTTCTGACCGGGCCCATGCAGGCGGCCGACGACGCGCTCGCGAGGCGTTACCGTGCGATCCTCGAATCGTGGCAACCGATCGCGCTTGACGTCGACATTGCGGAAAACGCTGCGAGACTGCGGGCGTCGCTCCGCCTCAAGCTGGCAGACGCTGTTCAAGCGGCTAGCGCACTGGCGATCAACGCGGCCGCCTTGGTAACCCATGACCGCGATTTTTCGCGCGTGCGTTCGCTGCGCATAATTTCTTGAAGGCCCGGCACGTCGAATTGACGATCTTTCACGAACCGCGATCCGGAGCGCGGCATGTGACCTTGACCTAACGACGGAAAGGCGTGGCCGCGATCGAAGGATAACCGGACCAACCTGCGAAATCGGGAAGACCGCCGCCCACTGATGGACCTGAACCAAAGAATAGGGCGCGCCGCTCACCCGTGAGGCGCGCCCGTCAGCCATCGGGATCAATCGCAAACGCGTCTGCGGACTTCGACGTCCTCGCCAAAGCGATTGGTCCGATGTGTAACGACGACCCGGCAGTTGCCGTAGTCGTTGTAGTACCGCTCGTGATAATAGCGGTCGCGGTCCGGACCGACGTAAACACCGTTCGGACCGACGCCGAACTCCACGGCGTTTGCCGTCGTTACGGCTCCCGCACTCAAGGCGACCAACGTGGCCAGCGCCAAGACGAGTCGCTTCATAGGCACCTCCTGTCGGAAATTTACAGCCTTATTCGCGAACGATCAGCATCGGATTTCGTTCCGAATCTTCCCGGCCGTGCGGCATCAAAGCTCAATGCATATGCATTGCAGCAAATGGTTGTTCCCATCCGCTGTCATCGGAGCTCCGGAACTCCCTGCAACCGGTGACATTGTCGAGCGGTTCCAGCCGCAACACGCGATCGAGCACCGTAATCCAGTCCCGCCGTTCGGCTCCGCCGCCGTTCCACCAACGGATACTGCGGCCGTCGGCCGCTTTGGCTAATCGGCTGGAGCGAATCAGTTCGACTCTCTAAGAACGACCTATCAAGATCGTTTCCCGGGCTCTCAATCATCGGAAGCGCAATGCCAATCGCAGGCATGGAAAAGACAAAGCTGTTGCTGCTCGAGGGCGTGAATGACAGCGCGGTGGAACTGCTCCGCAGCTTCGGGTTTTCGGCCATCGAGCGGCTGCCGAAGGCGCTGGAGGGCGATACGCTTCGCAAGGCCCTTAACGGCATTTCGATCCTCGGCATTCGATCCAGAACGGCGTTGACGAACGATGTATTTGCCGCGGCCAATCAACTGACCGCAGTGGGCTGCTTCAGCGTCGGGACCAATCAAGTCGATCTGAATGCGGCCCGAAAACGTGGCATTCCCGTCTTCAATGCGCCGTTTTCAAATACGCGGAGCGTCGCCGAACTTGTCATCGGCGAAATCGTCATGCTGCTCCGGCAGATTTTTCCGCGTTCCGTCGCGGCGCATGACGGGGGCTGGGACAAATCCGCCGCCGGCAGCCGCGAGGTGCGCGGCCGCACGCTGGGCATCATCGGTTACGGCAACATCGGCTCGCAGCTTTCGACGCTGGCGGAAGCGATGGGAATGCGTGTCATTTATTTTGATCGCACCGACAAGCTTCGGCACGGCAACACGGAACCGGTCGATCGGCTGGAGGATCTGCTGGCGCAAAGCGACGTCGTGAGCTTGCATGTGCCGGAGATGCCCGAAACGCACAACATGATTGCGGAGCGGCAGCTGCGCCTGATGAAGCCCGGCTCCTGTCTGATCAACAACAGCCGTGGCACGGTGGTCGATCTGGATGCTCTCGCCGGCGCGCTTCGCGACGGTCATCTCGCGGGGGCGGCGATTGATGTGTTTCCGGTCGAACCCTCATCGAATTCCGGACGTTTCAAAAGCCCTGTTCAGGGCCTCAAGAACGTGATCCTCACTCCGCATATCGGCGGATCGACCGAGGAGGCGCAGGAGCGGATCGGCCGGGAAGTCGCGCGCAAGCTGCTCGATTACTGCATCAACGGCTCGACGATGGGTGCGGTCAATTTCCCGCAGGTGCAACTCCACGCGCGTGCACACGGCGTGCGCTTCAGCCATGTTCATCACAACGTGCCGGGTATGCTGAGGCGCCTGAACGAGGTATTTCTCCAGCGCGACATCAATATCGCAGCACAATATCTCGAGACCGACAGCGAGGTCGGCTATGTCGTGCTGGACGTCGACCTCGTCGGTCACGACTGCGAAGAATTGCTGGAAGAAATTCGTGGCCTCGACGGCACGATCAGCGCAAGGCTGATCTATCAGCACTGAAATTAGAGGCTGCCTGCGAAGTTCGGAAGCGGTTCAGGCGGCAAGATGACGCGACGGCTTTATCGCCATGGGGGCGATGGCCACGTCGGCCTCACGCGGCGATGCGCTTTGCGGGCTGTTTGTCGGTACCGAGCTCTTCGAGTTCTCGTTCGGCCTGAACTCTGGCCGTCTTCAGGATCTGGACCGCATCGGCGATGTTCTGCTCGGTGTGATTGGCCATCACCTGCATTCGAATGCGCGCTGCGCCCTTCGGGACGGCCGGAAACTCGACCAGATTGGCGACCAGGCCGAGATCGGGCAGGCGGCGGGACACGAGGCGGGCAAGGCCTTCCGATCCCATCTTGACGCACACGATCGCGGAAGGATCGCCATAATATTCCAGGCCAGCCTCGGTCAGTTCGCGGCGAAGCGTCAAGACGTTGGCGAGCAGTTCAAGCCGCAGCACGCACCCCTCGAACGAGTCGACGATATCGAACGCCTTCAGGATCGTTGCGGCCTGCACCGGCGACAGCGCATTGGAGAACGTCGCGGGCGCGCTGTAAAAACGCAGATACTCCTTCACGGCGCGACTCTTGCTCGCAACAAATCCGCCATTCGAGGCGAACGTCTTCGAAAAGCTGCCCATCACCACGTCGATCTTGCCCAGCATGTTCTGCATGCCGATATGGCCGCGGCCATCCTTGCCGAGACTACCCAGATCATGGGCGACGTCGACGACCAGCGTCGCCTTGTATTCGTGGCAAAGCGTCTGAAGCTCAAGCAGGCTGGGCGTGTCCGAGTCCATCGAGAACAGGCCCTCGGTGATCACCAGAATGCCGTTTTCCTTGTCCTTGGCGCGGATCTTGGCGAGGATGTTGCGGCAATAGTCGTTGTCCAGATGCCGGAACAGATGAATGTTGTTGGTGGCGGCGTTCGCGCCTTCCTGAAGGCAGGAATGCGCCAGCATGTCCATGACGATGTGGTCGGCGGAACGGACAAGCCCCTTCACAACGCCGAACCCTGCGCCCCATCCGGTCGGATACAGGACGACGTGATCCATGTTGAGAAACTCGGAAATCTTGCGCTCGAGCGCAACCGAATCCGAGGTGTTGCCGACAAGGGCCGGCGAGCCCGCGCTATGGACACCGCAGCGCTCGATGGTCTCGATCGCGGTCGCCTTGATATCCGGATGGGATGACAGGCTCAGATAATCCTGCGAGGCAAAGTTGACGCCTTGCATCTTGTTGCCGCGGTCGTCTTGCGCCGCGCAAACCGTCTTCGGGCCGTCTTCGGTCGCGCGGGAAAATGGCCACAGACCGTTTTGCCGGCGGAGATCCTGCCAACGATAGAAGCCTTCAGTCCGACCCAACAGGTCGGAGCCACCCGGCACGCGAAAATCACGCATGCTTCCCGTGAGGGCAGCTGGTGGCACCTGCGCGTAACTATCGCCGTTCATCATCGTCCCCGCACGGCTAATTAGATTCTTATTTTGCCGATGCGGACACGATGCGGCGTCGATATTAATATCCGGTGGCAGTTGATTTTGAGTCGAACAATTTGTCTGACTTTTTGATGACGTTATAAATTTTTGGTTCGCGGCGAGACATACCTGGCTGCAACCTTTTTTCACTTAGCGGAATGTTAACCATAGGGCTTGTATTTCGGTCATTACACTCCTTCGGCGCTACCAGTGCCCATGACTTTCCGAAGTTCGTGAAAGCGGGTGCTGCGATGGAGCACGAACTTCCGAAAGTGGGCACCAGTCCGGTCGTGGCGAAATATTGACAGGCTCGATCCGCGCGCCGGAGATGGCACCGGTACGTATCACGCCACCGCGACGCTGGGTTGTTCTGCTTCCGGCAACAGCGCCCGCATCTTGCCCAGCAAGCGCTGCATGTCGACAGGCTTGGTGTCGAAATCGGAACAACCGACTTCGACGCTGCGTGCCCGATCGCTGGCGAGGGCATGAGCTGTCAGTGCGATGATCGGGATCGCGGAGGTCGCGGGATTGGCCTTGATCAGCTGCGTTGCCTCCCAGCCGTCCATTTCGCCCAAAGCCACATCCATCAGGATCAGGTCCGGCGCTTCGCTCGCGGCCATGGCGACGCCGTCGGCGCCGTCAAGGGCGCAGCATACCGAAAAGCCGTGACGTTGCAGGCGCCGGGTCAGCATATCCCGGTTCATTTCGTTGTCTTCGACCAGCAAGATCCTAGGCATGGTGGACTTCCGCGATCGGCGTCAGCGAATAGTCTGAACTCCTCCGGCACAAGCGTAGCGGCGGCATGCGCGTCGGTCTTGCGGCGGCCCGCGACCAGCGGCATGCGGATCGTGAAGCGGCTACCCGCGCCAAGGCTGCTTTCGACCGAAATTTCTCCGCCCATCAGCTTGCAGAGCCTTTGGCTGAGAGCCAGCCCCAGCCCGGTCCCGCCATACTTGCTGGTGCTGGAATCGTCTGCGACGGTGAATTTTTCGAAAAGATGGGTGATCTGGCCGGGGGCAATGCCGATACCGGTATCGATGATATCGACCACCAGAAAGTCGTCGTCCTTGTCGGGGACGCGATTGGCAATGATCTCGATCTTGCCGTTCTGGGTGAATTTCGCGGCATTATCGAGCAATTGCCCGGCCATATTCCGGAACCGGCCGGCATCGCAGAGGGCTACGCCGAGTTGAGGCGAAATCGCCGAGCTGAACTCGTTGTTGTTGGCCGCCGCGGCGGGCCTTGCGTTTTCCGCGATCTCTTCGAGCAGTTCGCCGATATCGACCTCTTCCAGGTCGAGCTCCAACTTGCCCGCCTCGATCTTCGACAGGTCGAGAACCTCGTTGACGAGCTTCAAGAGATGCTGGCCGGCCGCGTGAATCTTGGTCAAATCCACGACGCTCACGGTGTCGCCTTCGATTTCGGCGTCTTCAAGCAGGATCTGGCTGTAGCCGATGACGGCATTGAGGGGCGTGCGCAACTCGTGGCTCATCTTTGCCAGGAATTCGGCCTTTGCCGCGCCCGCCCTTTCGGCCTCCGCGGTGGCGGCGCGCAATGCGGTGGCTGTCGCCATGTGCTGGCGCATCTCGCCTTCCAGCTCGCTCTGCGAGGCCTGAATCTTCGCATAGTAGAGCGCCATCATCGCGACATAGAGCGCTGCCGCTGTGGTCGACACCAGGCCAAGGCCCTGCATCGCGGCGACCGGCAGACTGTTATTGACGTGGAAACCAAAGAAATAAAATAAACTGAAGATCGCCACGTTCACGGCGAACATGCCCTCGACGATCAAGCGTAGTGTGCCCGACGAGCCGAGATAGAAGAACGCAAGCAGCGGAATCACGAGGACCCAGGCCAGCGTCGGCGAGGTGACACCGCCGTAGAAATAGCAGCTCCACAGGATGCAGAAGATCAGGTTCTCGATGGAGACCAGCGCCAGCGGATTGTAAGGCACGCCCGCGCGCAACACGAAGGGAAACACCCAGAACGCGATGATCGATATCGCGAGGACGGCGACGTCATATCCCGGTGCCGGATCAAGCAGGTATATCGAGATCGGAACGACGCTTCCGATGAACGGGCCGAGGATATGGCTGACGAGAAACACGTGCGCCCGGTTTCTCGCATCCCGATCGGCCGCAATATCGGCGGGAATGAAATAATTAACCAGACGATCGAGGGCAGCAATCGCCGCTGCTAGTTTGGCTTTCATGGACGTCCGCGCCGCCTTCTGCAAGTGATTTTATCAATTGTCAGTGCGTCACCGTTTCCGGAACGCAAAGCGGGCCAGCACGCATAGCCGCCCTCACCTAACATTTTCAGGCTCGGCTTAAAACGGCGTTAATGCCTGAAAAGGCAAAGCTAAACCGATTTTTAAAGCCGGCCGCGCTAGGCTCAGTGCGACAGAAGTCCAGCGAGGCGTATAAAAATGCTGCTTTGGAGCCGAATCGTCAGATATATCGACTGGTTCATTCCGGCTGAAGCGAAGCTGGAGCGCTCCGAGCGCGGCCTGGCGCAGAACTTCGTTTTCACGCATCTGTTCGGACCGGCGCTCTCGCAGTCGATCAGCGTCTTCCTGTACCTCAGCGACCCAAATCCCGGGTTTGCCTGCTGGACCGTGATCGTCTGCATCTGGCTGTTCTGGGCGCTGCCGTTTGTCTACAAATATACCGGCGATTTGCAGTTGTCGGCCTTGATGTCGGTCGAGCTGCTCGCTTTCACATCGCTGTTCGGCGCCTATTTTTATGGCGGCGTCAGTTCGCCG
Source organism: uncultured Alphaproteobacteria bacterium (assembly GCA_963706265.1). Classification (GTDB taxonomy): domain Bacteria; phylum Pseudomonadota; class Alphaproteobacteria; order Rhizobiales; family Xanthobacteraceae; genus Bradyrhizobium. The sequence continues at coordinate 13,339 of CAVPLO010000003.1, forward strand.
TTCCTGCCGTGGCTGCTCGTCAGCCTGCTGCTCGGCTTTTTCTATCTGTCGGAGCGGCCGATCCTGGTGGTCGGACTGTTCACCTTCAACATTGCAGGCTTTGTCGCGGCCTACCTGGCCTACGGCTTTCCCGATCTGCTCTCCCATGAGCAGCTTTCGATGGTCGGCTGGATCTCGATCCTCTCGGCCACCATCTACATGTCGTGGATGGCGATCTACTACGCCAACATGATTTCGATGCGATCGGACCTCGAACGCGAGGCCGAGCGGCATCGCGAGACGGCGATCCGGCTTCGCGAGGCCAAGGATATGGCCGACGAAGCCAACCGGGCGAAGTCGATCTTCCTCGCCAAGATGAGCCACGAGCTGCGCACGCCGTTGAACGCGGTGATCGGTTTCAGCGAGATCCTGCTTGATGAAGTCGACGGCAAGGATAGCCGGAAGCGGGCGGATCTCGAGCGAATCAATTCCGCCGGAAAGCATCTGTTGTCGCTCGTGACCGACGTTCTCGATCTCTCGAAGATCGAATCAAACCATATCGATCTGAAGATCGAGAAGTTCGATCTCAGCGACATGGCGCGGGAGGTCGTTGCAACCGTCGAGCCGATGGTGGTCGAGAACAGGAACAAGCTTGATCGTCAGGTGTCCGCCGGGTCTCGGCATCGTTTCGACCGATCAGACCAAGCTGCGGCAGGCTGCGCTCAATCTTCTGAGCAACGCCGCAAAATTCACCGGGATGGCACGGTCACGCTTGCCGTCCAGCGCAGGAAGAGCCAGGCGGGAGACTGGATCGAGATCCAGGTGCAGGACACCGGCATCGGCATCGCGGAAGACGACATCGGCCGGCTATTCCAGAATTTCGGCCAGGCGAACCGTTCGACTTCGAGCAAATATGGCGGCACCGGGCTTGGCCTCGCGCTCAGCCAGAAGCTGTGTGCTCTGATGGGCGGCGGCAATCTCGGTCAAGAGCGAAGTCGGGCAGGGTTCGTGCTTTTCGATACGCGTGCTTGCCTGGATGACCGAGCAGCAGGAAACGGAATACGCCACCGGTACGGTATTAGAATTCGCAAATTCAGCAGCAGTATAAAAAATGTCCAATTCGAATACCAATCTCCGTGAGGCTTTTTCGCCTCTGATCAGCCTGATACGACCGATGAACAGCGGGAGGCGCGGCCGCGCCTTCTGATCGTCGACGACATCAGCGACAATCGCAGTGTCCTCAAGCGGCGCTTTGAGCGTCGCGGCTTTGATGTCGTCGGAAGCGGAATCCGGTCTGATCGCGATCGATCTGATCGAACAGGGCCCGTTCGATCTCGTTCTCCTCGACGTGATGATGCCGGGCATCGACGGAATGGAGACCCTCAAGCGCATTCGCAGCCGAAAGTCGGCTTCCACCTTGCCGGTGATCATGGTCACGGCCAAATCGGAGAGCGACAACATCGTCGATGCGCTCGAGCAGGGCGCGAACGACTACGTCACCAAGCCGGTGGATTTTGCGGTCGCGCTGGCGCGCGTCAATACGCAGCTCAGCCGCAGGCGCGCAGAGCAGCAGGTTGCGTTGGCCAACGAGGGGTTGCGCAAGGCCAACGAGGATCTCGAGCACCGCGTCGAAGAGCGGACCCGGCGCCTGATTGATGCCAATCAGAGGCTGAAGGCGGAGATCGCCGATCGCGAGGAGTTGCAGGCAAGGTCGCAATATCTCGCCTACCACGACTCCCTGACCGGGCTTGGCAATCGCCTGCTGTTCAAGGAGCAACTCGACGAGGCGCTCAAGGATGTCTCGGTGACGCCGCATCCTCTGGCGGTCCTGTTTCTCGATCTCGATGGCTTCAAGGCGGTCAACGACACGCTTGGACACTCCGTCGGCGACCTCTTGCTGAAGTGCATCGCTACCAAATTGCGCGACCTCTTGCCTTCGACGGACCGGATTGCGCGGCTCGGCGGCGACGAGTTTGCGATCCTTCAGATGTCGAGCCCGCAACCGATGTCCTCGATCCAGCTCGCCGAGCGCATCATCGATATTGTCGGCCAACCGCACAATATCGATGGACACGAAGTGACCGTCGGCGCCAGCATCGGCATCGCGATCGCGCGTCCCGGCGAAATGAGCACCGAGAGCTTGCTCAAGAGCGCCGATCTCGCAATGTACAGCGCCAAGTCGGAAGGTCGCGGTACCTTCCGCATCTTCGACCCGCAGATGGACGCGATCGTGCAAACGCGCCGCTCGATCGAGCGCGACATGCGGACGTCGCTCGCGCAGGGCGGGTTCGAACTCTATTACCAGCCGCTGGTCAACCTGCAGACCAAGCGCGTGACCGCCTTTGAAGCCTTGATGCGTTGGCATCACAAGGAGCGCGGCTCAGTTCCGCCCTCGGAATTCATCCCGGTCGCAGAGGATATGGGCCTCATCGTCCAGCTCGGCGAATGGGCGCTGCGGCGCGCCTGCATGGAGGCAATGGAATGGCCGGATGATATCCGCGTGTCGGTCAACTTGTCCTCGCTGCAGTTCGCCAAGGGCAATCTGGTGTCAACGGTTGTCAGCGCATTGGCCTCCTCGGGGCTTGCCGGCGACGCGGCTGGAGCTGGAGATCACCGAGTCCGTCTTGTTGGAGAAATCGGAGCGCAACATTGCGATTCTCAACCAGTTGCGTGAACTTGGCGTCCGCATCTCGATGGACGATTTCGGCACGGGCTATTCCAGTATCGGCTATTTGCGCAGTTTCCCCTTCGACAAGATCAAGATCGACCAGTCGTTCGTGCGGGATCTGCTCGTCGACGAGGGCAGTCTTGCCATCGTTCGCGCGATCGCCGGGCTCGGCGTCAGCTTTGGAATGACGACGACCGCCGAAGGCGTCGAGACCGAAGAGCAGATGCGCTGCCTCAATCTCGAAGGCTGCGTCGAAGTTCAGGGATATCTTTACAGCAAGCCAGTTCCGACCAGCGAAATCGCCAGGGTTCTGGCCGAGTTCAAGCAATATTCCGCGCGGCGGTCCTGACAGGCAAATCGCTGGCGCTCGCCGGCGTTGCCGTCATTTTCCCTTCTCGCTAGGATGGCAGTCACCGCCTCGCCGGTGAAGCAAGCCCGTGTGCAGCGCGGACGCGGATTTCATCGGGCTCATGCACGGGGCGGACGACTTGCGCAAAAATGCGCAAGGTGGGGGCACAATCGGAGGGGAAACGTGATGACGGTCTTGTTGCGGTCCATTGCAGTTGCGGCCATGCTATTGGGAAGCGGCCACGTCGTTTGGGCGGAGGAGACCGTGATGTTCCCCGACGCGCAGGGCAAGATGGTCCGCATTCCCATCGCGCACAGTTACGAGCAGTGCCGCAAGAATGGGCGTCATCTCGGCTATCCCGACGCCGACAGCCACGCCTGGTGCTCCCAGCATTGCGACGGCAAGATCTGCCAGTAGGGCCGGCAAGGGTTCGCAAAAAGGCAAGGTCCATGATCGGATTGTTTTTTGAAGTGATTCCGCTGGACGGCCACGCATCGCGCTATTTCGATCTGGCGGCCGACTTGAGGCCGGAATTGGAGCGCAACGGCGGCGTGTTGTTCATCGATCGCTATACCAGCGCCGACAGGCCGGAAGTCATCCTGTCGCATCAGTGGTGGGTGGATGAGGACGCTCTCATCCGCTGGCGTCAGAACGCCCAGCATCGTGCGATCCAGCGCGCGGGGCGCGAGCAGCACTTCAGGGACTACCGGATCCGGATCGGACGCGCCATCGATCCGCCGCGTGCCGCCTCGAGTGCGCGTCAGCTTTGGGTTTCCTATCACGATGCGGCGCCAGTCGAGCCGGCCGGCGAACTCTTCAAAAGCGTCTACCGGGAAAGCAAATTCCTCGTGCTTTCCGAGGGCGAGCCTGCCACGCACGACGCATCGCAGGACAGCAAGATTTTCGAGATCATTCGCGACTACGCGATGCACGAGCGGGCCGAGGCGCCGCAGCAATATCCTCCGGTGCAACGCCGATAGACCGGCGAATTGCGCGTTGAGAGCGTCGGCGATTGAGCGCGGCTTAACTTCACGACTGAACTAGCGCGGCAGAGCGGATGCCGAACGCGGAATGCCGGCGGTTGCATCAGCGCTTGAGGATTTGCGCAGCCGGATTTCGATGCGGCGGCGCTGCTGAATGTCGCCGGGCGAACCCGATATCGCGAGCGTCTCGTCGGTATTCACGAGTTGCGCGCCGGACAGCGGAATCAACTTGTATCCGGCAAGCAGCGGGCTCTGGCGCAGCACGCTTACCACCGCGACCGCGCGCGCAAGGCCAAGTCCCGCATTGTCCGCGGGCACGAGGCTGACGACACCGGCGTCGTTCTTCAGGACCGGCAGCAGATCCCGGTCGAGGTTGGAATATTGGCGCACCCCGATCGGCCGCTCGTCGGTATGGCCGACGACCTCGATGATATCGACGTCGTATTTGCGGATGTAATTGAGAATTTCGATCGGAGTCTTGGTGATCAGCGTGTCGCTGGAAGGTCGGCGACAATTCCGCGCTTCCCGACTTGAAGAAATAGCCGTCGGCCTCGCTCATCCGGATGATCGGTGGCCATTGATGGCCGCCGGACCGCCCGGCGCCGTGCCCGCGCGCCAACGCATCGAGCACGGCCTGCGCCGATACCGGCGGATCGCCGGGCTTGGTCATCGCGCGATTGATGGCGCCGACGATCTCCGCATCATGAATGGCCTTGTCGACATCGATGCCGTTGGCGCGCAGTGCGGCGATATTGGCGAGGCTTTCGCGAAGCTCCTTGACGCGTGAGGTTCTTCTCGATCTCCTTGACGACGCTGCGGCTGTCCACCAGTTCGCGCCAATACTGGTCGATCGCCTGCGGATCGCTCAGGCCCGAGAGGCTTTCGACCTTCTCGGCCACCGCCGCGCTCTTGCTCAGCGAGTTGACGACCTCGCGGATGTGCTCGTTTTGCGCCCTCTCTTGCTTGAGCTCCTGTTCGGCAGCGATGCGCCTGGTTTCCTCGCGCTTCAGGAAAGTCGCCATCGCGATCAAGCAGGCAAAACACCAGCAGGATCATGATCTCGGCCATGGTGAGGCCGAGCACCAGGCCGCGCCGGTAGGATGATCGCTGCTCGAGTATCTGTCCTTCCATCGTGCCTGAACTCTACCTCCTCGGATTGTCGCTCGATCGCGGCGTCATGAAGCCCAGCGCGCGCGGAATGATGCCCCGCTTCGTGGCGTGTATCTCGATCAGCAATTCCTTCATGGCGATAACGACGCCTTGAGCGTGCCGCAAATTGATCTCGGCGCTCCTGGCCTGGGTTTGCGCGTTGTCGTTCAGCGCGTCGACCGCTTCGGTCAGGCGCTCGATCATCGGGATCAGCTGGGTCCCGATGGCTTCTTCGGAGGTCTGGTGCGCGGTGAGACGCGCGAAAAGCGCATCGATCGAGCGCACGATGCTCGTGGTGTTCTTGGCGAGCTCTTCGCCTTCCTGGACCAGTTGCCTGGATATCTCCAGGACTTCGACCGTCCGCTGGTTCAGGCTCGATAGCGTCGCGCCCGAAATCCGGAGGACTCCTCGAACGGCATGCTGGCATTGGTCGCGAGCTTCTCCAGTTCGCCGGCAAATTGCTCGATGCGCCTTGCCGATGCTTTCCCGCACCTCGTCCAGCGCGTCGGTGATGGATTGCTGGGTCATGCGGCGGAAATAGCCGAATTCGAGAATGGAGCTTTCGAGTTCGCGCTTCACCCGCCGCGAGGCCTCGGCCAGTTCCAGCCGCGAGGTGGCCTCGGTCTCGACCGGATCGCGCCGCATCTGGTTGAACATGATCCGCAAGGTGATGCCGGCGATGGTCGAGGCAATCGCGATGCCGAAATTCTGCACGATCTGCTCGGCCGAGCCGGCCGCGGAAAACTGATAGAGCGAGACGGCGAGACTCGTCAGCGTGAACAGGAACCCCATGTAGTAGAGATTGTCGCCGGACTGGTCGTCGCGCAGGCGGAACAGCCGCGCGCCGAGCAGAGACCGCATAGCCGATCATGATCAGGACCGGGACGGCGGTGACCGCGAGCGCGCCAAAATCATGCAGCTTCGAGAAAATGATGTAGCCGCTGCCGAACGATGACGACGGCGAAGAACAACAGCCCGTTCACGAGGCCGGGCGGCAAAGCGGGTCTGAATTCGGTAAGGCCGCCATGCGTCAGGCTCCCTGCAGCCGCTTGACGCCGCCAAACAGGCCCCGGTTGTCCTCGATCCAGGCCTTCCAGAACTCCATGTGCTTGGTGCCGTCGACAAGCTGCTGGCCGCCGGTCTGCCGGGTCACGTAGCGGAGGATGACGGTCGCGCCGTGCAGGTCGGTGCGAAACTTCAGGTAGGCCGGCGATTGCTTGTAGCGCTGGAACGACAGGTCGCCGGCGCGCGGGTATTGGCTGTAGTCCCTGGTATATTCGATCATGTCGGAAATGATATAGAGCGTCTTTCGCGCTTTTTCGCTCGCGGCGCTGGAGAATTCGCCGATGGCGATGTCCTGTATCGCGGCCATGATCGGCGAACTGGTCGATTTCGCCGAGGCAGATGCTGCTCTTCACGGCCTCGGCGGCGGGTTTGCGGAAATCCTCGATCCAGCGCAGCCGCGCGATCCGCGGATTGTCGGTCCATTCGCTCAAGCCCGCGCCGTCGCCGGGATTGCATTTCGAGAACAGCGAGCGGCTCCGCACGCCGGCGATATCGAGAACGCGGATGTCGAGCTTGTAGAACGGCGGCAGCGTCGTGATCATGTCGTCGAGCTGGCCCAGCACCTCGCGCCGCGTCGTCTCCGGCAGATCGTCCGAGGTGTCGACCAGCACCACGGTAATTCCCTTCGGGCCGTCGACGGGGCAAAGCGTCTGCGGCGTCGAGCACCGGCCGCTCGGGCGCCGCGAAATAGAAATAGGCCAGCGCACCGCCGGAGCCGATCGCCAGCAGCAACAGCAATACACCGCCAAAACCCGACCAGCCGAGCGCTGAATGAGCTGCGTTGCCTCGGCCGGCGTCTAGCCACTCTTCTTCTCCGGCAGCAATTCGTCGATCTCGCGATAGGTGCGCACCGCCTGGTCGAACGCCTCGTGGATGGCCTTGATCTGCTGGCTCAACAGCTCCTGGGTCTCGGCGATCATGGTGCGCAAATTCTCGCGCGCGCTCGTGCTCGGCTCGCCGCCGGCATAGCTGATCCGCTCCATGCTGTAGGGCCTGGTAAAATAGCCGGGAGCGGGCGTCGAGCGAGCCTTGCGATTGGCTTCGCGATAGATCTCGAGCAAGGCGCGGCCGGTTTGCTCGATCTGGTTTTGATGCTGGTCGAAGCGCTGGGCGAGTCGCACGCGGCCCTGCAACAGCGAATCATATTCGCTGCGCCGGACCGAGAGGTCGCGTGCGGCCTCGTTCATGGCTTCGGTGGCATCCTCGCGAATGTCGCGAAGCCGCTCGATCAGTTCGCCGCGCGCATCGGCAAATTGCCGGGTCGCCTCGATCCATCGCCGCTCAAGGCCGGCATAGCCCATATAGGGATCGAAGAACATCAGGCCGTCCGCCATCGCAATCAGCGAGAAGACGAAGCCGAGCGCAAACAGAAGCCACGAATTGATGTCGGTGAGCGCGTAAGGGCGCGGTCAAGCAGCCGGTGCAGCACCTCTTGCCCGACATTGTCGCTCAGGCTGACGGCAGGCGGAATTTCGCGCAAATGCGACAGCGTCAGATTGAGCGCGATCGCAAAGGCGAGATAGAGCCAGGAAGGACAGGACGCCAACCAGCTTGAGAAAATAGTTTCGACGATTGACGAGCCGGATCAGCACCAGGCCCCAGAAGAAGCTGGCAATGATGTTGAGTGCGGCGAAAGTCACCGCCTGCACCGCGCCGCCCAGCAGGCCGCCGAGATTGGCCTTGGCGAGGAAGCTTCCGTTGATCACGACTTCGATGATGAACAGGATCGCGAGAATGCCGGCCTTCAGGATGATCTTGCCGGGGCTTGCCAGCCGCGCCGGCCGCTCGATGCGGTGGTGCTTGCGAAATTGCTCGCGCTCGATCTCGGATTCGTTGAGGCGGCGGCGCAGCACGAAAAGCTCGTCGCGGCCGACGGTGGCTTCGGCGCGAAAATCGCCGACCGCCTCCGGCGCGGCCTGCTGGATGGTGGCAAAGCGCTCCTCGAAGCTGAGTGCGTTCAGCCGCTCGTCATAGGTGTGAAGCTGGTCGAGATAGATGACATTGGCATCCTGCTTGTGAGCCTCGATGCGCTCGACGATCTTGTGTTCGACGTCGTCGAGAGTCTGCGCGTCGGAGGTCGGCCGATTTTCCGCCCCGCGCTCGTTGCCGAGTGCGACCAGGCCGAATTCGTCGGCAACGCGATCGACGTTCAGGTCGAGAAAAACCGTGGTGGCCGGACGATAGTGATGGGCAGGCTGACTCAACAGGGCCCGGATGCGCGCGATCGCTGACGGGCGGGTTCCGGGAACGCTCACGATATCTTCAGCCTGCTGGTGACGGGGATAACGGCCTGATTCGAATTATCACGGATTAAACGCTCTTGTCCGCACTGGCTAGTGCGGCGAATTTGAAGTTCCTATCAGTTTTGCTGCAAGGACGTTATAGGAACTTCAAATTCAAAGCCGCCCTAGAAGCAATAAGTTACTAGAGCTCCTTTGATTCCGAAGTTCGCATCAGAGGTTGCTGCGATATCATGCGAACTTCGGAATCGGAGCTCTAGTGGTCCGATTCCAACATTCGCACCCCTTCTCGGCGGTCACTTTTGCGAATGTTAGAATCAAAGGACCACTAGCAAATATAAGTTGCTAGTGGAGTTTAGGATTTGACATTCGCTTTCACGGTCTGTGGCTGGGTGGAGGCGAATGTCAAATCCACTCCACTAGCGCTCTCCCGATGATTTCAGGCAGCCGAGTTTTTCCGGCCGAACGCGGTTTATCCAAGGCGGCCGCGCGTGGGATCGGCAGCAGGCGGACTTCGCCGCCGGTTAATGACTAAGGCCAGCAAAGCGGAAAACTTTCGAAGCAACATCGAAAACCCCGAACTTGACCGGCCGAAGTAGGCGATCAGGAAACATGCACCTCGACGAAGCCCAGCCCCTCAAGGTCGAAACGATAATGGGCGTCCTGTTCGGGGAAGACGGTTTTCATGACACTTCCGGTCATCACGACCTCACCCGCCCTCAATGTGACGCCGCGTGAGGCCAGTTGGGTGGCAAGCCAGGCGACCGAATTGAAGGGATGTCCGAGAATGTCGCGTCCGTGTCCTTCACCGATCAGGTCGCCGTCTTGGGTGGCGCGCCCGAGCAGGCGCACGAGATCGGGCCAGGTCGGCTTGAAATCCGAAAGCACGATGCCGCCGTTCCAGGAATTATCCGCCACCAGCGAGCGCACGTCGAGGCTGGTATAATCCGCGGCCCGGTCGTCGACCAGTTCGACCGCCGCACACACGCCGTCGATGTGAGGCGCGATCGTCGCGGCGGTATGAGCCGTCGCGCCTGCGAAGACGTCCGACTTGATACGGACGGCGATTTCGAACTCGAGGCCGAGCCGGCCGAAATCGGAACGTCGTATCCTCGCGCCTGAACGTTGTACGCGCGAAGCGAGCACGACGCCCGCAATCGGGTGGTCTATCCGGCAGAACGCCTGCATCGTCGCCGATGTCAGCCCCACTTTATAACCCGCCGTCTCTCCGCCTCCGCGGCGCAGCAGCGCTACATATCTGTCCTGGATATCATAGGCATCCGAAATGGAAGCAGGCGCGGCCGGCGGCCCCAGCGTCGTGAAGCGATGTCCAGCCTGATGTTCGGCCAGCAGCCAATCGGCCGCGCGCTGAGCTGCGGTGTCCTCCATGTTTCCTCTCCCTTTTTCCGGCAAATCTTAGCGTCCCGACAGCGCCGGTCAAACGGTGCCGGCTTGCGCTCAGCAGGTCGGAGAGATAGGTCGGATATCCGATCGCTTTTAAGACGTCACGGCGCGGGCAATCGCCTCGGCAAGCTCGCGCTGGCTGAATGGCTTTGCGAGCCTTGGCAGGCCTTGGCCTTCTCCCGGCGCCAGTTCGGCGTAGCCCGTCGCCAGGATAATCGGAATGTGCGAGTTCTCGGCCCGGATTCGGCTGGCGAGCTCCGAGCCGGTCATGTCGGGCATCAGCTGATCGGTAATCATCAGATCGATTTTCTTTTCCCGGCGCAGGATGTCGAGTGCGTCCCGGCCGGACGGCGCGCTGAAAACCGTGTGGCCAAGCTCTTCGAGCAGCGCCGATGTGTTGAGGGCGACCAGCGGATCATCGTCCACGGTGAGAATCGCAAGCTTCTTGTTGATGGGGGAGGGGATGAGGGTCTCGATGCTCTGCGCCGGCTGTGCCGTCTCGTCCGGCGCAACCGGAAGATAAAGTTCGGCGATCGTTCCTTCCCCGAGTTTGCTCTTCAGGCGCAGCTTGCCGCCGGATTGTTCGGCCATTCCATGAACCATCGGCAATCCAAGGCCCGTGCCCTTGCCGACGCCTTTGGTCGTGAAAAAGGGCTCCATCGCCCGCCTGAGCGTTGCGTCGTCCATACCGGTGCCGGTATCGGATACGCTCACACGAAGATAGTTGCCCGCTTTCAAGCCCGGCACATCGGCTTGAGCGGTCGCGCCAATCGCGATCGTCCCGCCCTTCGGCATCGCGTCGCGCCCATTGATCGCCAGATTGAGAAGCGCAAGTTCAAGCTGGTTGGCGTCGGCATTTACTTCCGGAAGCTCCGGCGGGAAATGGGTTTCCACCCGGATAGACGGGCCGAGCGAACTCTGCAGGAGGTTTGTCATCCGCTGCACCACGTCGCGCACGTCGAGCGACGTCAGCTTGAGTTCCTGACGGCGCGCAAAGGCCAGCATCCGCTGGGTCAGGGCTGATCCGCGCCGCGTTCCCTGAAGCGCATTGTCGATCAACTGCGCGACTTTCGGGTCGCTTCTCGGCAGCCTTCTTTGCAGGAGCTCGAGGCTGCCCTGAATGGCCATCAGCAAATTGTTGAAGTCGTGGGCGATGCCGCCTGTCAAATGTCCGATCGCTTCCATCTTCTGCGACTGCAGCAGCGCTTCGCGAGCTTCCTCCAGCGAGCGCGCCGTGTTCATTCGTTCGGTGATGTCGCGGGTGATTTTGGCAAAGCCGAGAATCGATCCGTCGGGATTGTAAATCGCGTCGATGAGAACGTGAGCAAAGAATTGCGTCCCGTCTTTGCGAACGCGCCAACCTTCCCTTTCAAATCGTCCATCCCGCGTCGCCGTCTCAAGCGCCTGTTGCGGCAAACCGGCTTTCTGATCCTCCTCGGTATAGAAGCGCGAGAAATGCTGGCCGATAATTTCCTCAGGCTTATATCCCTTGATCCGTTGCGCGCCGGAATTCCAGCTCGAAACATAGCCTTTCGGACTCAGCATGAAGATGGCGTAGTCGGTCACGCCCTGCACCAGGAGGCGAAACTGCTCCTGGCTTTCGCGTAAAGTCAGTTCGGCCTGCCGTCGTTCGGTGAGATCGCGCGTAATCTTGGCGAAGCCGATCAGCCTGCCGGTGCTGTCCCGGATCGGATCGATGACGGCGTAAGCCCAGAATTTTCCGCCGTCCTTGCGGACACGCCAGCCTTCGCTTTCGAATTTGCCCTCTCGCTCGGCGGTTTCGAGGGCGCGTTTGGGAAGGCCCGCCTTGCGATCTTCCTCGGTAAAAAAGCGCGAGAAATTCTCGCCGATGATTTCGGATTCCTCATATCCCTTGAAACGCCTGGCGCCGGGATTCCAGCTCGTGATGGTCCCGTCGGGATCGAGCATGTAGATCGCGTAGTCGGTGATCGCGTCGACGAGCATCCGGAAGCGGCCTTCGTTTGACCTCGAGGCCTCAAACCGTTCGGAACGCTCCACGCAAGTTCCCCCTGACTAAAATACCGAGTTAACTGAAATAAACACCCGGCCATGTGAAAAGTTCCGGTCTGGCCTGCGGTTGTGGCGGGCCGCCCTTAGGCCCCCCTTCCAGTGTCCCGATTCCGAAGTTCGTGGCATTAAACAATGCGGACTTCTGAACCGCCACACGAGTGCCACCTATTTGAAGTTCCTGCACCACAGGCCGCGAATTCGACCAGGAACTTCAACTAGAAAAGTGGCACTAGAATCAATAGTTTTGCCAGTGCGGCGAATTTGAAGTTCCTATCAGCGTTGCGGCAAGTTCGTCATAGGAACTTCAAATTAAAAGCCGCTACTCAAATCAATAAGTTGCTAGAGCTCCTTTGATTCCGAAATTCGCATCAGAGGTCGCCGCGATCGTTTGCGAACTTCGGAATCGGAGCTCTAGTGCCCATGACTTTCCGAAGTTCGTGGAAGCGGGTGTTGCGATGGAGCACGAACTTCGGAAAGTGGGCACGAGTTGAAATACCCGGCGCAACCGTGCAAGGCTGATTTTCCAGCGCTCCAACCCGTCTGTCCATGAACCTCCCTATCATGACCCCGTCGCAAGCCCGCAGCAGGCTGTTGTTGGGCGAGGAAATTGCGCTGCTCGATCTGCGCCATGAGGCTGCCTATGCCACCGGTCATCCGTTGTTTGCCGCCAACATGGCGGCCGGCCGGATTGCGATCGAGGCGGCGGCAAGGCTTCCGCGAAAGGATGTGCCGATCGTGGTCTACGATGCCGGCGAAGGCCTCCTCGCCGAGGCCGCAGGCCAGTTTGCGGCGCTGGGCTACACCGATATTCGCGAGCTCGAGGGAGGGCTGGAAGGCTGGCGGAGAGCGGGCTTTGAGATTTTCATCGACGTCAATTCCTACGCCAAGGCCTTCGGCGAACTGGTCGAGTCGCGCCGTCACACGCCGTCATTGTCAGCGGAGGAAGTAGCCCGGTTGCTCTCGAGCAAGGCCGATGTCCGCATTCTCGATGTCCGGCGGCCGGACGAATACACCACCATGAACATCCCCGGCTCGGTCAGCGTACCCGGTGCCGAATTGGTGCTTCGGGCAGGCCACGTCGCGCCCGATTCCAAAACCACCATCGTCGTGAATTGCGCCGGCCGTACCCGATCGATCATCGGCGCCCAATCGCTGATCAATGCCGGGATTGCGAACAAGGTGGTGGCGCTGCGTAATGGCACCATGGGCTGGACGCTGGCCAACCAGACGCTGGAGCATGGCGCCGATCGCCGCGGCGGCATCGGCCGGTTCGAGGGCGCAAAAGACGAGGCTCGCGAAGTCGCTTATCGCGCCGGCGTTCGGCATTTGGATTCGCGTGAAGCCGCCGTGCTCGACGCCGATAGAACGCGCACGCTCTATCGCTTCGACGTCCGTCCGGTTGAAGATTATGCCGCCGGGCATATCAAGGGCTTTCGCCACTATCCGGGCGGTCAGCTCGTTCAGGAAATCGATATGGCGGCGCCGGTGCGTGGCGCGCGCATTCTGCTGACCGACGACAGGGCAGTTCGCGCCGACATGACCGCGTCATGGCTCGCGCAGATGGGTTGGGAAGTCTTACGTGCTCGAGGGCGGTTATGATCGCGCGCTCGAAATCGGGCCGCCGCAGATTTTGCCCAAGCCGGATCCGTCGCACCGCTATCGGCGTCCTTACGAAGGCACCAATGCATCAAGAGAGGCGATGCAGGCTTATTTCGACTGGGAATATGGCCTTGTCGAACAGCTCCGGCGCGACGGCACCCACGGCTTCTTCGTGATTTGACACGAAGGAGGCGGTTCGTATCGCCGTTGGCCCGCGCTTGCTGCTGCGCTTATGCGCCTATTCCTGATAGGTCGGATCTGCAATGCGAACCGAAGTCGCAAGCCCGCTTTTCACTTCAAACGAAAACGGCCATGGCCGATGGGACCAGAGGTCGGTGTCTTTTTCGCCGCTCGGCTTGGTCTGGATCGCCGCGCCGAAATAATCGGATGCGTCGCGGCTGCGGACGGAAAACGGGTGGTCCCGACGCCAAAAAAGCGCGATCGACATGGTCAGAGCGCAAATTGGCAATCGAGGCGTCCGGACGCACGAAGGAATAAAAATGACAGCGAACTCGCAAGCTGCACGTATTCGAGCAGAGGCGGCGGTTGAGGCTGATCCACGCTGGGCGCGCGTCCTCGCGCGAGACCGTTCAGCAGACGGGCATTTCTGGTATTCGGTTGCGACCACGGGGGTTTATTGCCGACCGTCGTGCCCTTCGAGAAACGCAAATCCCAGGAACGTCGGGATTCACGGCTCACTGGCGGATGCGAAAGCGACCGGCTTTCGGCCGTGCAGGCGCTGCAATCCGGACGGTCCGTCGGCCGATATCGAGAACGCGGCGATCGTCGCCAGGGCGTGCCGCTTCATCGAAGAGAGTGAGGAAGTCCCGTCGTTGAAGGGTCTCGCGCAGGCAGCCAATCTGAGCGCCAGCTACTTCCATCGCTTGTTCAAGAGCGTAACGGGCCTTACACCGAAGGATTATGCCGAGGCCCATCAGGCTTCCCGCGTCCGCGATGGCCTCGCCAGAGGGAACAGCGTGACGGAAGCCATGTATGACGCGGGATTTAACTCCAGCGGCCGCTTCTACGAAAAATCCAGGAACATGCTCGGTATGACGCCCACGCAATATCGCGCCGGAGGAGCGAATGAAGATATCCGCTTCGCGGTCGGGCGATCCTCGTTGGGGGCCATATTGGTGGCGTCAAGCGACAAGGGTGTGGCGTCGATCCTGATCGGCGACGATCCGGATGAACTTGTGCGCGATCTTCAGGATCGCTTTCCGAACGCGCGGCTGGTCGGCGGCGACAAGGAATATGAATCCATGGTCGTCCGCGTGATCGGCTTCGTCGAAGCGCCGCAAATCGGTCTGAACCTGCCCCTTGACGTACGTGGCACGGCGTTTCAGCGTCGCGTGTGGCAGGCTCTGCAAGCTATCCCGGTTGGGCAAACCTCCTCCTATTCCGACATCGCTGGTGTGGCGACACTGACGTTCCTTTCAGTGCCACCGCGAGTTCTTCGAAGGAACGTCAGAGTCAAAGCCACACTAAAATCATAGCTTGCTAGTGGTCCGATTCTAACATTTGCATCCCGGTCTGGCTGGCACTTTTGCAAATGTTAGAATCGCAAGGACCACTAGCAAATATAGGTTTTTAGTGGAGTTTTGGATTTGACATTCGCATTGCGCATTCAGGGCGACAGGGTAGCGAATGTCAAATCCACTCCACTAGTGTCTCTTTGGTTCTGACATTCGTAAAAGTGCCCGCTGCGATATGATACGAATGTCAGAACCGGGACACTAGCAGGATTGGAGCGCCGAAATCTGTTCGCGCCGTCGCCAGGGCTTGCGCGGCCAACAACATCGCGGTTGCGATCCCCTGCCACCGGGTAGTGCGCTATGACGGAGCGCTATCCGGTTATGCCCGGGGCGTCGAGCGCAAGCGCGAGCGCGAGCTTGTCGCCCGCGAGACAACCCAGGCGTAGTCGCCAGACAACGCGACGCCTTTCTCGATTTCAAAGCAAAAAGCGGAGTGTGACGGCGCCGGGATGAAAGTACGTCCCGCGTCACCCGCGAACGATGGTCGACGCCGTCGCAATCGAACTGACGAGGAATTCGTCAGATTCCTCCAACCACCAAAAGGTAGCCTAACATGAACATAATGATGGTCTTGACCTCGCACGACAGGCTCGGCGCGTCGGACAAGAAAACCGGAATCTGGCTCGAAGAATTCGCTGCACCTTACTATGCTTTCAAGGACGCGGGAGCCAACGTCACGCTGGCCTCGCCGCTCGGCGGCCAGCCGCCGCTCGATCCCAGAAGCGATACCCCGAACTTTCATACCGAAGACACCCGCCGTTTCCGCGCGGATCGCGCCGCTGAAGCGAACCTTGCCAGCACCGTCAAATTATCCGGCGTCTCCGCCGCCGACTATGATGCGGTTTTCTACGTCGGCGGCCACGGCGTGATGTGGGACGTGGCCGAAGATGCTGCGTCGATCGCCCTGATCGAAACCATGTTTGCGGCAAACAAGCCCGTGTCTGCGGTCTGCCACGGCTCGGCTGTTTTCCGGCACACCAAGGCGCCGGACGGCGCGCCGCTGGTTCGCGGGAAGAAGGTCGCCGGATTTACCAACACGGAAGAAGCGGCGGTCGGATTGACGGAGGCGGTACCGTTCCTCGTCGAAGACATGCTGAAGCAGAACGGCGGCATCTACTCCAAGGCCGACAATTTTCAATCGCATGTGATAACGGATGGCAACTTGGTAACGGGGCAAAATCCCGCTTCATCAAAGGGCGTGGCGGCCGCGGTAGTGAACCTGCTGTCGCGACCATCCCGGTAAAGCAGTCGGCCAAGCGATTTCGATTGCACCGCGCGGCGATTCAAATCAGGAACGTCTAGAAAAGCCACGTTGCTAGTGCCCATGACTTCCAATTCGTGAAAGTGGCTGCTGAGATGAACGATCGAAAGTGGGTGCGATCCTGCATCGCGTGTCGATGATGCAGGATCGCCATCCGAGCGGAGCTACGTGCTCCTGGACCGCTCGATATCCACGCTCTTGTAGAGCGCCTCCGGTATTTGCGACAGGCGTGAAGCCCGGGCCTGGCGATCGGCGAGGCCAAAGAACTTTTGAAAGCTCATCATCAGCGGCCGCCACTTGTCGGGATCAATCCTGTTCGGGTCACCGTCGGCAAGGATGGATGGCTCCACAAAAACGCGCTGAATGCGCAATTCAAACAGGATGCGGCGACCACGGAATGCCGGATCGTTTTCGGACATCTCGTAGGTGTGCTCAACGACAGCTTCCATCTGGATCGGGCATTCCCCGGCGCGCGGCGGATCGATGGTCTCCGACGCAATGGGGGTCAGCCCTGCGGTCGGCGAACTTATCTTTCTCAAAGCGGTAGCCGCGCGCGACCTTGTGCGGCGGCAGGATCTCCGATCCGGTTGTCAGCGCGATGCGGTCGACCGCATCGACCTGCGCTACCGACGGCAGATTGAGCACGCACTGGTTTGTGCGAATCATGTTCGCGACCGTCTTCGACGACCGGTCCAGGCCGAGTACGCCGCGCCATCCGAGCCAGAACGCGGACGACATCGGCGCGAGATTTGGAGAACCGTCTTCGTTGCAGGTGCTGATCAACACCACCGGCGTACCGACATAAAGTATCGGTGGCTCGCTCCTTTGCAGCGCTGACGCTGCGGCAAACTCGAAATCCACTATCGTTTCCCTCTCATCGTTTCGTTCTGCCGGCACGGCGACGCAGCGATTTCGAAGCCGAGCGCTTCTCCGGCCAACACCAGAGCCTATCGAGTGAGAACGAGGACTGCACTCCGCTTATTGCTTTTGAATTGGAATGATTTGTTCTGAATTGAAAACACTTGCGCCACATCTTCGTCCGCTGGCGAGAAGATTTGGATACCCCGGCAAGAAACGGAGCGTGGCTCTGTTGTCGTTTGTCTAGCCTCTCAGCCGGAAGCTCGATGCTTCCGGTGACAAATCGGAACAAACAGAGAGATCAAGACATGTCCAAGGAAGATGATAACAAGGCGGTTGTCGGCCGCTGGTTCACCGAATTCTGGGGTAAGACCTTCAACCTCGGTGTCGTCGACGAAATCGCAGCCCCCGACATGCTGCAGAAATACTCGCTGCACGAACCCCGCCGCGGCCGTGACGACATCAAGGCCTTCATGACCGACTTCCGCGCTGCATTTCCCGATCTCAACTTCTGGGGCTACGGCGGACCTGATCGCCGAAGGTGACTATGTGGTCGGTCAATGGGAAGGTGGCGGCACGCACACCGGCGCGGCGTTCGATGACCTCTTGATGGGCAGCCTGCCGGCCGCGACCGAACGCAAGTTGCACTTCACGGGAACCACGGTCTTGAAGGTGATCAACGGCAAGATCGTTCGAGGAAATCGGACTTGACGATGGCGTCACGGCGCTGACCCAACTCGGCCTCATCATGCATCCTGCGACGCCTTCATGATGCACCGCTGAATCGGAAGGCCGTGGTGTTCCTTACCGGTCTTTCGCATGGTGGATGATGAGGCGGCACTCCCCGGAGTGCCGCCTCATCATGTATTAAGAAAGCAATCGACTGCCATCCGATCTGCTCTCCCGGAGACCACTCTATGTCCTCACCCCTCATGTCAGGCTTCCCTTCAGCGAAAACCGATCAGGTGACCTTGGCGAACTGGCGAACTGCTCCGTACATGAAATGGGCATTTCAGCACGTGCGCGAAATTGTGCCGTCAGCAGATATTCCCAACGCACCTGACGATGTTTGGAAGCTGGTATCCGAGCCGGGCGGATTTCTCTTCGTTTCGCTTCGAGCACAGCGGCATGCAGTACAGCATCGATAAATTCCTGGGTGAAACGGACACCGATGGCCTGGTCATCTTGCACCGGGGCAAGGTCGTTCTCGAGCGTTACGGCAACGGGATGACTGCGAACACGCCACATATTCTTATGTCTGTCTCGAAATCGCTAACGGCTGTTGTCGCTGGTATCCTCGTCGAGCAGGGCAAGCTCGATCCAGAACAAGAGGTTGTTTCGATTATCCCGGAGCTTGGAGATTCGGTATATTCCGACGCGACCGTGCGCCACGTGCTGGATATGCGTGTCGGGATAGATTTCGATGAAGATTATCTTGCGACCTCCGGGCCGATTGTCGAATACCGCAAGTCCACCAATTGGAACCCGTTGGGTCCGGGGGAGCGCCCGAGCGATCTTCGCACATACCTCGCCAGTCTGAAGGAGCGGAATGGGCCAGATGGTGGGCCGTTCCACTATGTTTCGACCAATACCGACCTCTTGGGCTGGATCCTGGAGCGAGCAAGCAGCATCCGATTCGCCGATCTGCTGAGCACCCTGTTGTGGAAACCAATGGGTGCCCAATGCTCTGCTTATGTTACGGTCGATCGCCTTGGAGCGCCTCGCTGCGCTGGCGGCATCTGCACCACAACGATGGATCTTGCCCGCGTCGGCCAGTTGATCGTGCAGAACGGCCGCCGAAACGACACGCCGATCATCCCTGCCTGCTGGATCGAAGACATGCTAGGTGGCGGCGATCCGAAGGCTTGGGCGGCCGGCGATATGATCTCCTATTTCGGCGGTCGTACCATGCATTATCGCAACAAGTGGTACATGCTCCGGGATCGAGACATTGCATTCGGGCTCGGTGTCTACGGTCAGAACATCTTCGTCGATCAAGCAAACGAACTCGTCATTGCAAAAGTTTCCTCGCAGGCTCCTCCGCTCGATAAGGACCTCATCGACCTGACGATTACATTTGTCGAGGCCATGAGCGATCACCTTACTTGAATTGCAATGGGCGATGATGCGGAGCGCTGCGCAGTATCCTTAACGATTGCTGACGGCAAGGTTCGGAATGTACTGACAGGGGTCGGCTGGATCGATGTGGCCTTGATCAAATTCAATCACATCGCCCACATTCACCGAGAGCCCGGAAGGAAGCGCCAGGGCAAACTTTCCGGCGCCGTCCAGTGTCTCGGCGAAAACTTCCTGGCTTCTCAGGTAGTGCGGATTGATATGCCGGTCCGCTACGAGCTGGCTTGATCGGGTCATGGCCAGCGCCTGACCCTCAGTGACGAACCCCAACACCCTCGCCTGGTTCCGGATCCCGACCGCCGGGGACGGTCGCCTCGCCTTGCGGCCGCACTCAAGCTTCTGCTCTTTGACGGCCGTCAGATCGTCTTCGCCGGGGTCTTGCGCCGTCGTCTGCCGCTGTGCGAGGCCGATGGGTTCAATCGTCCAGGAGGGGAGGGACGCGGCGCCGGAAGCAAGATCGCCGTCAGCGGGCGGCAGGGGGACCCCGGCCGGATTCGAGCTCGGGTCCCCGCCATCGTGTCCCGGCTGCTTTGGCAGATCGATACCATTGACGTCCAGCGTCGCAAACGGCGCCTTGGCCCGCTTGTCGACATCGGCCACGGCGGGGATGCCCGACGGACCATTCTGCTCGTTCGACGCCGAATCCGAGGGCGACGAAGCCGCCGCTGCAGGCTCTCCCATCACGATTTCAACAGGGATTGCGGCGATCTCGGTCGGCTGAATTCGCTCGAAGAGTCCAAGCAGCAGAAGCAGCGCAATAATGGCATGGCCCGCAATCGCCAATCCATAAGCCACGCGGGAGTTGTTGGATTCCCGCAGAAGGAATTGCTGCAACCACTTCACGATCGCTACCGCGTCAACCGGAACTGCCTCGATCGGGCACTGTTCTACCTCAAGCACGCCGGGGGCATCAACCACAGGCTGATCGCCAGGATCTGTTGCATCTGCCATGACAGCATCATTTTCGTTGTTCAGCCTGCGCGATGGGGGCGCCACCCAAAATTCCGCTTGCGCCGTCGGGCAAATCACCTTTAGAAGCCCGCCCGTCCCACGCCCGACAAGAGGGGCGTATCGCGATCGTCACGAACGTTGGATGCGGGATGCGATGGACACTGTTGGCGGCGCAAGACGAGTGGCGAAGCCAGCGGACGGTGAAGTCGTGTGGTCCTGACATCTCGACGCTGACGTCAAGTCGGCGACAATGCTTCGCATTGCGCTGGCGATGGTGACAAGAAAGCCCGATCACCAGGGAGATCACGAAGGAAACCGTTAAAACCATTCGCGCAGGGAATGCCGGATTGTTCCGGCGGACCGTGGTGACTAACTCGTGTGCTTTTTACTTTTCGCACACGAGGCTGCGGGTGCGTCAGGCACCCGGCATTCCCTGCGCCCTCTTTCTTCGAGGGACATGGACTTGCAAAACTCGGGCGCGATTGGCGCTGCGAGAACGTGGAGCGTTGTCGGAAAGGCCCCCGCAACAGCGCACGAGTGCGAGATATCGGCACGAGTTCTGCCCGGTCAAACGGCCGGGACAATCCCGGCCGTCCGGCCGATAGTCTGAGGGCACTGGATTCCGCAGATTCGTTCCTATCTTCATTGATAGGAGTAGCCCATGTCTTCACCTATGTCCTTTTCGTCAGACGTACTCAGCCAATTGTCGAATGCGATATCGGCGCGCGTGGAAGCCGCCAAAAGCGCTGTCGTCGCCGTTCGTCTCGGCGAGGAAAGCCATCTGACCGGAATAGCGTGGCAGCCGGATGTTGTCGTGGTTTCCGAACAGGCGCTGCCGCGCGGAGATGAATTCGAGCTGGTCGCCCCGGGAGGCTCGACCGTGGCGGCAAAGCTCGCCGGGCGTGATGCCAGTACCAACATCGCCATCCTGAGGGCGGCCGATGCGATCGCTGCGCCAACTTTGACGGCGGGCGAGGCTCGCATCGGCACACTAGCGCTGGCATTCGGCGCCGACGGTGCAGGCGGCGCGAGCGCGCGATTGGGCATGGTCAATCTGGTCGGCGGTGAATGGCATTCCCGCCGCGGCGGCCTGATCGACGGGCGCATCATCCTCGACCTCAGGCTGGCGCAGCGCGAGGAGGGCGGTCCTGTGTTCGACGCCGCGGGTGGTTGTCTCGGCATGTCGACGTTCGGGCCGCGCGGTCAGGTCATCGTCATTCCCCACGCGACCCTGACGCGCGTCGTGCCGCAGCTGATCAAGGACGGCCACGTCGCGCGTGGCTGGCTCGGCGTCGCGCTGCACGCCGTTGCCGTCCCCGATGCGCTGCGCGAGAGCGCCGACCAGCGCGCAGGAATGATGGTGATGTCGGTCGTGGAGAACGGTCCGGCCGCGCAGGCGGGAATCGTGGCCGGCGACATTATCCTGAGCGTCGACGGCATATCGGCGAACCGGTTTCGAAAGATCGCTCGGTATTTCGGAAGCGACAGCATCGGGCGCAAGGCAGATGTCCGGCTGATCCGCGGCGGCGGCATCATCACGGTCCAGACGACCATTGCAGAACGGCGGGCTGCGTGAGCGAAGTGGCAGGCGATATCGTATTTGCCGACCGGCTACGGGTGGCCGTCCACGCGGACGATCCGCTTCGCCGTAACGCGCTTTGCAAGGTTGTCACCGAAGCCGGCCATCTGATTGTCGACGAGAACGATGCGGCCGACATCGTGCTTGCCGACGGCAGGCATCCGCCGAACGAGCTTCGCAACGTCGTCGGCCTCGGCATCGCGGACGACCGTCTGCGCGGCGCGCTGCCGCGCGACGCCGACGCGCGCCAGATCGACGCCGCCATCCGCGCGGTGGCGGCGGGGCTGGTCGTCCGCGCGCCCGCCGCGCGCGAAAGCGGCTTTGGCGCGATGGGCGAAAGCGAAGGCCATCCGTTGTTGACGCCGCGCGAAATCGAAGTGCTCGCGGCGCTCGCCGAGGGCATGACCAACAAGGCAATTGCCCGCCGGCTGGACATCTCGCTGCACACGGTGAAGTTTCACGTCGAATCGCTGTTCCGCAAACTCGGTGCGCGCACCAGGACCGAAGCCGTGACGAAAGCGGCGGAGCGCCGCCGCAGCGATATCATTGTGCTGTGAGCGTGAACGCGAGCCGGCTCTTCATTGACATCGTCACGTAACACGATCCCTGGCAAAAAAGTCTGGAATAAGAGCGTTGCCCGAGCAGGACGGCGGCCCGGTGACGCTGTTCCTTGCCGATCGGCTTCGTGCCGGGCAAAGGCGGCGGCGTCGATGCCGTCTTTTTGATGTTTGCCGCCGTGGCCATCGTGGAACTGATTGCCGCAACACATGTTCGCGCTGATTTGATTCGTTCAACTGATCGTCACCTGCCGCGGTTGATAAATGTCGTATGGTTTCCAGGTTGACGCGTCGGGCGGCATTGTGCCGCTGCGCCGGACGCGAAAACTGATATAATCGACGTGCAACCAACAACAGGCTTCCTCCATGAATGCTTCCGAACGCAGCTCTTCGACGCCGATTGATCCCGTGAAACTCGACCGGCTGGCGGAGGTCGCCATCAAGGTCGGGCTTCGGCTCGAGCGTGGACAAAATCTGCTGGTGACGGCGCCGACGGTCGCATTGCCTCTGGTCCGCAAGGTTGCCGAGCACGCCTACAAGGCCGGCGCGGGTCTGGTCACCCCGATCCTGTCGGACGAGGAAATCACCTTGTTGCGCTATCGGTTTGGGCAGGACGAGGGTTTCGACCGCGCGGCTAACTGGCTCTATGACGGAATGTCGAAGGCATTCGCCGCCAATACGGCGCGGCTTGCGATCGTTGCCGACAATCCGATGCTTCTTTCGGGCGAGGACCCGGCGAAGGTTGCGCGCGCCAGCAAAGCCAACTCCATCGCCTACAAGCCGGCGCTGGAGCGGATCGTCAATTTCGACATCAACTGGAACATCATCGCCTATCCGTCGCCGTCGTGGGCGAAGCTCGTGTTTCCCCATGACGAGGAAGATGCTGCGGTCGCAAAGCTCGCCGCTGCCATTTTCTCGGCTTCCCGGGTTGACCGGGATGATGCCGTTGCCGCCTGGCAGGCTCATAACGAGATTTTACGCAGCCGAAGGCAGTGGCTGAACGGTCAGCGCTTCGGCGCGCTGCATTTCTCCGGACCCGGCACCGACCTCACGGTCGGTCTAGCCGACGGACATGAGTGGCAGGGCGGCGGCTCCACGGCAAAGAACGGCATTACGTGCAACGCGAATATTCCGACGGAGGAAGTCTTCACGACTCCGCATGCCAGGCGGGTCGATGGCCACGTCGTCAGCACCAAGCCGCTGTCGTATCAGGGGTCGTTGATGGAGGGTATCGCCGTGCGCTTCGAGGAAGGGCGCATCGTCGAGGCCAAGGCAACACGCGGCGAGGAAGTTCTCAACAAGGTCCTCGATACCGACGAGGGCGCCCGTCGTCTCGGCGAAGTGGCGTTGGTGCCGCACTCCTCGCCGATTTCAAAGAGCGGGTTATTGTTCTTCAACACCCTGTTCGACGAGAATGCCGCCTGCCACATCGCGCTCGGCCAGTGCTATTCAAAATGCTTCGTCGATGGGACAAAGCTGACGCCCGAGCAGATCGCCGCCAAAGGCGGTAACAGCAGCCTGGTCCACATCGACTGGATGATCGGGTCGGACAAGATCGACATTGACGGTCTATATGCCGACGGCCGGCGCGTGCCGGTATTCCGGAAGGGCGAGTGGGCCTGAACGATCCAGCAGGTCTCGCCGGTGCGTTCGGACGGATTGTTACAGAGACGCTAAGGAAAGCTTAAAAGATTGTTATTAGCCTGGCATCGGGCACTGCCGGGCGACGGCTTGATGCATTTTAAGCAGGTTTTCTGGAAATTTGAGGGGCGAAGATGGCTTTGATTGAAACGACCAACCTCGTGGTCAACCTGGCCCCAAGGCCGATCGAGCCGTCCTGGATCATCGAGGGTAATCCGGTCGCGCAATGCTGCGTGCTCTCCAAGAGCGCCGACGGCCTTGCTTCCACCATGGTGTGGGAATGCAGCGAAGGCAAATTCCACTGGTACTACGATTTTGACGAAACCATTCTGATCCTGGAAGGCGCGATCGTGCTGGAAAGCGATATTTTCGGCCCGACCCGTTACGGCCCCGGCGATGTCGTTTTCTTCCGGAACGGCGCGCACGCCAGATGGCATGTCGAGGGCCGCGTTCGCAAGCTGGCCTTCTGCCGGACGGCCCAGCCTTTCGTGCTTGGCTTTGCGTTGCGGGCGTTCAACAAGCTCAAGCGCATGATGATGCCATCGGGAAAACGGACGGCGCCAAGCCTGGTCGCTTCGGCCTGATCTATCGATCGATCACTCAAGCCTCAGCCGGTAAACCTTCATCGCCGTTGCCGAAAACAGCGCGGTCTTCTCCGCCTCGCTGCAGCTTGCGGCGATGCGCTTGAACGCGTTGAAGATCACCTGATAGCTGCACTGGCCTTTGTCGGGCGGGAAATTGCTCTCGAACATCGCGCGCTCCGGGCCGAACGCCTCGATGCATGTCTCTATATAAGGCCGCCAGGCCGCGGCGAGTTCATCCGAAGAAGGCGGCATCGCGCGCTCGTGAAAATCATAGCCGAGCAGGCACATCGCGAGTCCGCCGAGCTTCACCACGACATTGGGACATGTGGCGATCTCGCGGATCGAAGCCCTCCAGGTCGCGAAAATTTCCTCGCGCCGGTTGGCATATTGGCCGGTGCCGGCCGGGCCGCCGCAGTGGTCGAGCACGATTTGCGTGTCCGGAAAGGCGCGGGCAAGCTCGGTGAGCTCGCCGATCTGTGGATGAAACAGCCACGCATCATAGCTCAAGCCGAGCGGCGCGAGATTGGCAAAGCCCTTTCGGAACGTGGAATCGAGCAGGAGGCCCTTCGGCCGGGTCGCATACATATGCGCGACGTTGGGGTCGGCATCCCATGCCGACGAATGCCGGATGCCGCGAAAGCGACCCTGGCCCGCCGATATTTCTGCCTCCAGCACCGGCCGCACGTCGTCGCCCAACAGAAGGTTGGCGTGACCGACAATGCCGGCGCAGACCGCGGCGGGCCCATAGCCGCCGCTCGCGCTCATCGCAGCCGCGCCATTGGCGAATTCTACCTCGCCCACGGGACGAAATGCGTCCGGTCCCTTCGCGCGGTACATCGAGCGGGCCTCGACATAGACGGTCGCGATCACATGATGACCGGAGGCGATATCGGAGGTGATGTCTTCGATCAGATAGCGCTGGCCGCCGCGATCCCACAAATGATGATGCGGATCGACAATCGGGCGGGCAGGGTCGAGCACTTCCTCCTGGCGCAAGGCAAGCCAGTCAGGCCGAGGATCGGCGTAGAGGCCGCTTTTGGTGGAAGGCAACGTGCTGGCGGCCATGAGCATTCTCTCCGGGCATTTTATCTGAATTAGACGCCGCGAAGAATGATGACGGTCGGCGTCGAAGGCAAGGAATCCCGAGATATCGTCAAGCTGCGCTCGGTCCGCTGGTCGATCTCGAATTGCTGGCCGATCCGGCGCATGAACTCGTCGAGCGGGGTGGCGAAGCGGTGCATCGGCAGCACCACCGAAGCGCGCAAGTGCCGCGTGATTTCGGAGATGCCATCCAGCGACATCGTGTAGGTGCCGTCGATCGGCACCATCACGATATCGAGCCGCCCGATCGCCGCGAAATGGCTGTCGTCGAGCTTGACGTGCAGGTGACCGAGGTGGCCGATGCAGAGGCCGGCGACCTCGAAGATGAAGATGGAGTTGCCGTCCTTGATCATCTCTCCGCTGGAATCGTCCATGAAATAGCGGCGGATATCGGTGGTTACGTTGCGAATGAGGACGTC
Source organism: uncultured Alphaproteobacteria bacterium (assembly GCA_963706265.1). Taxonomy (GTDB): domain Bacteria; phylum Pseudomonadota; class Alphaproteobacteria; order Rhizobiales; family Xanthobacteraceae; genus Bradyrhizobium. The sequence continues at coordinate 39,428 of CAVPLO010000003.1, forward strand.
GCCGATGCGCTCGTTGATCCGCGCCGGGCTGCCGTCGTCGTTCCAGCCGTGCAGCACGTGGGGAATGCGCGGGTCGGGAAATAAAGTGTAGTGCGTGCTGTGCGCCCGGTTCATGGTGACGACGTCGGGCAAGCGGCCCGTGGTGTAAGCGCCGCTGAAATCGGTCGCGATCCGCACGCCGCCCGGCGTCTCGATGTAGTAGGTCGAGTGGCCGGCATAGGTGATCGTGACTTCGTCGGCCTTTGCCGCCATCCGGCGCAGCGACGCCGGCGTGGCAGCGGGGCGGCGTTTGCGCCATGGCCAGGCATTCGCTGCCGCGCGGGGCATCCTGCGCAGCAGCCATCGAGATTGGGAAGCCCAGCAGGCCAAGGATGAGGGCAGCAATACGCAACATGAGGGCGCATAACCGGTTGCAGTTCGAAAGCAAGCTAGTCTAACGCCGAATTTTCAGGGCGTCATGCTGGTGGTCCGATTTCAACATTCGCATCCCTTCTCAGCGGGCACTTTTGCGAATGTTGGAATCAAAGGACCACTATCAAATATAGGTTTCTGGTGGAGTTTTGGATGTGACATTCGCAATCCGCGAATGCGCGGCCAGGGGTAACGAATGTCAAATCCACTGCACTGGCGGGCGCGCATGTTTGGGCGGACCTTGATTTAAGCGCGACCGCAAAAATTGAATGCCGGCCTTGATCGTTTCTGCCTAGAATTCGCGTGATCGCCGCCCAGTTCCGACCGGAGCAACGGATGCCGGAAGCCATCGATCGCGGATGCCGGCATATTCTTGCATTCGGTGCGGCCTTAACCGGAGGTTTTGCCATGGAGTTTGGTCAGGCACGCGCGGCCGATAGCGGATCGAGCCGTGCGGCGGCGCCATCGCGCCGCCTGGAGCCGCTTTGTTCGGTCGAAGCCGGCGTCCTCAATATTTCGTATTACGAGGAAGGGCCTGGCGACGGCCCGGCCGTCGTGCTTCTGCATGGCTTTCCCTATGACATTCACTCCTATGTCGATGTTGCCCCGATGCTCGCCGCCAGGGGCTGCCGTGTCATCGTTCCCTATCTGCGCGGCTACGGTCCGACCCGTTTTGTCGATTCCAAAACGCCGCGCTCCGGCGAACAGGCGGCGATCGGCGCCGATCTGATCGCGCTGGTCGATGCGCTCGGCATCAGGCGCGCAGTCTTTGCCGGCTATGATTGGGGCGGCCGCGCCGCCTGCGTCGGGGCGGCGCTATGGCCCGGCCGTTGCGCGGGACTTGTGACCGTCAACGGTTATCTGATCCAGAACATCGCGCGCGCGATGATCCCGGCAACGCCGATGCATGAGGTCGCGTATTGGTATCAATATTATTTCCAGATCGAGCGTGGACGGGCGGGCCTTGCTGCCAACCGGCGCGAGATCGCGAAGATCTTGTGGCGGCAATGGTCGCCGAACTGGCACTTCGACGATGCGACTTTCGACCGGACCGCACTGGCCTTCGACAATCCCGAGTATGTCGATGTCGCGATTCACAGCTACCGCCATCGCTACGGCCTCGCCGATGGCGATCCGCGCTATGCCGATCTGGAACGCCGCCTGGCCGCGCAGCCCGTGATTGATGTCGCAACTATCACCTTGGATGGCGATGCTGACGGCGTTGCCGCTCCGACCGACGGCACGGCCCATGCCGCGAAATTCAGTCGCCGCCTCGCCCATCGCATTGTCCCGCACGCAGGACATAATCTTCCTCAGGAAGAGCCGGACGTGTTTGCGGGAGCGGTGATGGAGCTGGTCAGGACGTAAGGCCCGAACGCGACGCTTTAGTCCCGCCGCGGGCTGAATTTCCAGGTCGCCACCAGAATGGCTGTCGTCATCAATCCCGTGACGAGTGCGGCTACCGGAAGTGACAGCACCAGCGCTGAAGTCGCCGCCCATCCGATCGACGAGAAGGCTTCCGCAAAGGTCGCCAGCCGCGACGACGTCTGGCGGCGGCGAAACTGGCTGCGGCGTGCCTGGACGCGGAACCAGAGCTGAATTGCGGTGGCGGAGGCCGCCGCAACGGCGACGCCGACCGCAGTGATGGCCGCCTGTTGCGGTGACGCAAACAACAGCGCCATCACGAGCGGCGCGAACAAGGCGCCGATGACAAGCAGTACGGCCTCGATCTTGGCACGGATCAGCCGGCCGGGTGGCAGCGGCGCGGTGGTCACGAGATCGGGGGCGTCTTCGCCGGAGATTGTCAGCCATCCGAGGCCGCCGGCGAGTTGTCCCGCCGCCATCACGACGACCGGCGTAATCAGCATGATGGCGACGGAGCTGTCGCTGAAACTTCGCCACAGCAACACCGCGGGCGGCACGAGATAAAGCAATTGCATCAGGCTTTGCGACACCAGCCACGGGTCGCGCCGGAGCAGCATGAGTTCTTTTCGCCGCAGCGCCTGTTGCCGCGATCCGGATCGGAACGTTCGCGAATGCGAACTACGCTTGGCCGGTGCGGCTCCGGTCGATGCGCGGACCGCGGTGTCCGCAAACCTTGCCGAAAAGCCTGTCATCACGGCTCCCAGCAGCAGAAGTCCGGAAGCCAGCAAGAGCAATAATGCTTCGCCATCGCCAAGTACCGCGCGCGCCGGCCACCAGAGGACGCTGTCAGGGCCGGGTGCGAATGCAGCCGCGGCGTCGGAGGTCAGAATCGCAAAGCGCGACAGCTTGCCGTAGGACAGGATCGCCGCGATCTGTAGCGCGATGACGAAACCGGCGCCGATCACCGCCGCGAGAATCTGGGCAATCAATCGAGTGCGGCTCGGGCCAATCGTCCGGAACAGCAGGATGGTCACAGCGATCGCGACCGCGGCGGCGGAGAGGCCGATGGCGATGACCACGCCGTAGACCGCCAGCCAGCGCAGGCCGCCGCCGAACAACAGGACGTCGACGAACGGTGTTGCTAGCAACATCGCCATGCCGGTGATCGACAACGCGATCGCGGCAAGCCGTGTCGAAAAGACGTGGGTGAGCGTGACCGGCGACGACATGATGAGATCGAGGTCGGCGCGGGCGTAGAACACCCGTGTCACCAATTCGATCGCTTGCGACAGCATCAAGGCCCACGCCAGGAAAATGGTCGCGGTGATGACAATCAGCGCCGATTTGTCAAGCGGCCCCTGGAGCTGGGCGTATCTCCCAATCACGGCCCAGGCCGGCACGTGCAACAGCGCGGCAAATACCAGAAGGCCGATGATCAGGGAGCGGCTGCGGCCGCGCCGTCCGCCCGTCATCATCGCCAGCCATTCTCGCCAGGCCAGCCGGATCTCGTGCCGGGCAAACCAGCTTAATGCCGCTGTCGTCATGCGGCCGCTGCCTCGCAATCGACCAGCGCGATGAACATGTCTTCGAGGCTGGTGTCGTTTTTGCCGTTCTGCTGCCGAAGTTCGGCCAGCGTGCCTTCGGCGACCAGCCGTCCCGAGGAGATCACGCCGATGCGGTCCGCCATGCGCTCGGCTACTTCCAGAATATGCGTGGTCATGATGACGGTGCATCCGCTGTGCACGCGCTCGCCCAGCAATCCCTTGACGTGGCGGGCGGACACCGCGTCGAGACCAGTCAAAGGCTCGTCGAGAATGATGAGGCGCGGATCGTGCACCAGCGCTCCCGCCAGCGCGACCTTCTGGCGCATGCCCTTGGAAAATCCTTCGCAGCGCTCGTGCAGATTGGTCTCCAGACCCAACGAGATGAGCAGTTCGCGCGCGGAGCGCTCGGCCCGCGACGGATCGACGCCCCACAGACCGGCGACGAATTCGAGATATTCAAGCGGCGTCAGCTTGTCATAGATCATCGGCTCGTCGGATACCCAGGCCGTGACCTGCTTGGCCGCGACCGAATCATTGAGCGCATCGATGCCCATGATCGAAACGGAGCCGGCGTCGGGCCGCAACAGGCCGGCGACCATGCGCAGCGTCGTGGTTTTGCCGGCGCCGTTGGGGCCGAGCAGGGCATAGAATTCACCCGTACGAACCGTCAGATCGAGCGCATCGACCGCCGGGCGGTCAAAACGCTTTGTTAACCCTCGCAACTCGAGGGCCGATTGATGGGAGGCCATGATGCCGGGCGATCCTCGTTACAGCCAAAACGACCATGGACTGGAAACCGTTTCGGTGAGGTAAATCGAGCAGCCAAAATTGCGAGATGCGCGCGAACCGGCTAAGCCGCTCGTTGCGCTAGGGACCGCTAAGCGCGACGCCGACTTCGACCGGCTGCATGGCCGTTGAGTTGCAGCGCCAGCCACCGTCTTTCTTTTGAAAGGCGAACGACTTCTCGATGCGGACGCGATAACCGACCTGGAATTGTTCGCGGCTGCCGGGTGCCGATTTCGGCTTTCCGGATTTCAAATCCCAGCAGGTGCCCGTGCAGCCCGATGCGATCGGGCTACAGGCGGTGAAAGGCGAGAGAACGACCATCTCAATTCCGCTGGTGACCTGGGCGCTTTCGTCGGTCTGGCTGCTGTCGATTTGAAAGACACGGTTGACGGCCAGAAAATTGCCGCAGGCACCCGCCGAATGGATTTGCGCAACGCAGAAGTCAACAGCATCAGCGTTCGGCACAGGCGACGCAAGTTGCCGCCCGAAAATCTTTTTCGGATCACCCTTGGCCGCAGTGACCTCGGCGATCTTCCCGGTGAAATAATCGGACAGGCAGCCCTCCGAGGAGGGCAGCTCCTTGAGCGGAACGTTGTCCTTGCCCTCGAGATCGCATTTCCGGTCGCGTTCCCGGGTCCACCTGTCGAATTCCGAGAAGGCCTCCTTGGCTTCGTCTTCTTTCAGCCTGGCGATCAAGGCGATCACCAGCTCGTTGAGTTCTTCCTTTGCCAGCGCCAGCGTAGGGTCGCTGCAAATCAACAGGCCGGCGGTCGTGTGGACGGCGAGGCAATCGAAATTCGGATCGATCAGGATGTCGATCCGCTCTTCGGTTTCTTTCAACAGACAATCCCTGACCGGTTTGATGTCCTGGATCCTGACGGGTTGGCGGCCAAGAATGCCGCAACTGGAATTGCGGTCTCTGACCCATTCGGCATTTTCCTCGATCGCGAGGCGTCGGTTCGGAAGTCTGCCCAGGCGTTCGGCAATGGCCTTGTTGAGTTTGTCGCCGGCAGTGTTGAGTACGGGATCGCCGCAGAAAAGCTGATCCACCGGTACCTTGGTTTCTTCGCAATGGTTCTTGACGAACGACGGGAGAATGTCGGCAATTGATCGATTGGAATCGGCGGCGTTGTCGGCATGTGCCGGCTGAACCAACCCGATTCCCATAGCTACTACTACTGTCAGCGCAAATGCCCGCATCCCGATCCCCCGAAAGGAAAAGCCAGACGATTGGCCGGAGGCCATCGTAGCTTTTCGGCCGCCGCGGCGAAATGAAATTGTTTGGGCCGGAAGCCGGTGATACCGTGAGCGTCATTGATTGCCGGGATGCGGGGCCGTCATTCCCGCACACATTCTTTCGATGTAACCAATTTGAAGAGGCGATTTAGAACCATGACATTGCATCCTGGCGGATTGCTGCGGGGATTATTCACGGGATTTGTTTTGCAGCTCGGTCTTGGCCTGATCGCTGTGGCGTGGTCAGGGGCGAGCATGGCCGAGAAGCTGGTCGATCCGAACGCGGTCGCACCGGAATATCGCGCCGCGGCCGAGAAACGCCGGGCAGAGCAGATCAAGCTATTCCAATGCTCGAAGAAGGCCGATGACGCCAAGGTGACGCGCCGGGATCGCGTCGGCTATATCAACGAGTGCCTCGACAAGTGAGGCATGGCCCCGGCGGGCCGCCCAGGCTCTGAGGCCGCGCCTGTCAGGCTTCAGTTGGACGAGGCGACGTCGATCGGGCCAACCAAATTCACCGCCACGGCCGGAATGGAATCCTGGCGTGCCGCGCTGGCGGATCGCGACTGCTCATCATAACGCATGACGCCGCTATCACCGATGAGGAAGAGCGGCCGATGGTTTTTGACGTCGATATCCTCGATCATGGCCATGCGCCGGTTATCGAGGGTCAGCCAGTGGCCTTCCAGCCGAGCCAGCACGACCGCGTGATCCTCGCCGCGAAGCATATCGCGCAACACGACGAGCCTGATATCCTCGGTCGAGACGCCCGCCATGCGTAGTGCGACCAGTTTGGCAATGGCGTAATCCTCGCAATCGCCCGCGCCGGAGGTGAAGGTTGCGAGCGGCGAGCTCCAGACATCGATCTGGCCAAATTGGGCGAGGTCGCTCATCGGCTTGATCGCCAGGTTGATGGCGCGATTGATCTCGCCAAACCGTGCGCGGCCTTCCCGGGCGCGGGCCGAATCCACGATGGCGAGGAATTGCAAGGCGGCCGGCGATACGCAGCGCTCACGGTCGCCGTCGCAAAGCGCGAGCTGTACCATTTCGTCTTCGAGCTTGCGTTCGACGCCGTTCCATTTTTCCAGGAGGCCGCCGCCGGACAATCTTGTGGCAAACAGCCCGAAAGGCTCGGCGGATTTGTGGATCGCATCCAGCATGCCTGGCGAAATCAGGGTGCCGGCATTGAGATTGGCCGCCGGCCCGAACCAGACCAGGGCCACGGCAAGAACGATGGCACGCCCGGCATGCCCATGACTGAAATAACCCATCCGACACCCCCTTCGCCCGGGCATCGACGAGGCGTGTCAGCCGCGCGTGACCGGGTCGTTTGCCGGGAATGATGGGCAATTCGTGCTTTGATTCTGCTTAAGGACGGCGCGCCGGCGGGGGAAATGTCCGAAACAGCCTGAACGGCGCCTTGTGGTTTTACTGAAAATTTTAGGAAAGGCTCGCCCTCACGGACCGCAGAGCGATTTCCGGCCGGTATGGCTAATTTGTCGAAAGTTGTTGTTTTTGTAATCCAGCTCACATTCCCGGGGCGGGAACCGGTCCAGTATTATTCGACGCGAGGCACGCCAAGGCTATACATAATATATATGTAAAAACATATACATAGAAATACAATCGATTGCTTTCGCGGTCGAAGAAATACGTATCAAATACAGGAAGGAGCGAAGCTTTTACATGATTAAAAAAGAAGATAACGACCCGGACTCGCGAAGAATATCCACGGTTACCGGGCGCGGGAGGGTCTTTTGCAAGCAAGAATGGTTTCGCGATCGGCCACCTGATGATAAGGAAGCTTAGACCTTTGAATTTATATATTTATTAACCATTGCGGTGGGCCGGTGAATTACTTCGGCAATTTTGATGCCAAGGCTTCCGATGCTTTGGGTCAGCTTCCGTTCGGTCACATTCAGTCCGAGACGGTTCACGCGACCCATGTTCCGTCGGGGGCCGTCGTCGTTTCCGACGCGCATCTGCTGTTCGGCGCAGAGTTCAAGCGGACCGGTGTCGATCTCGTTCTTTCCGGCGACGGCCGGGAAGTGGTGTTGCATGACTACTTCAAGGGCGAACATCGCGCGCCGCTGGCGTCGCCCGACGGCGCCCATCTTACGGGCGATATCGTCACCGCGCTTGCCGGCGAAGTCCAATATGCGCAAGCCGATGGCAATGCGGGCGCCCATCAGGTCATCGGCCACGTGACCAAGCTGACGGGCACCGCCACGGCTACCCGCAACGGTGTCTCGATCATCCTCAACAACGGCGACAACGTCGAAAAAGGCGACGTCGTCGCATCCGGATCGGATTCGACGCTCGGCATCACTTTCATCGATGGCACCGTGTTCGGCCTGTCGTCGAATGCGCGCATGGTGCTGAACGAGATGGTGTACGACCCGAACGGGTCGAACAATTCGTCGTTGCTGAGCCTGGTCGCCGGTACCATCACCTTCGTCGCCGGCGAGACGGCGAAACACGGCGACATGAAGGTCGATACGCCGGTCGCGACCATGGGCATCCGCGGCACGGCGGTCCTGGTCGAGATCGACTTCAACGTGCCCGGGGGAACGCCGGACGCAAAATTCCAGGTTCTGGTCGAGCCGGATGGCTCGACCGGATCCTACATCCTGTTCGACAAGACGACGCTCACGCCGCTCGCCGTCGTCGACCATGCCGGATTGCAGATCAATATCAACAACGGGGTCATGAGTCAGACATTGGCTCCGCTGTCACCGGAAATACAAAAGCTCATCAACGATGTATTCACGTTGAAGTTTACGGACAACTCGACCACCAAGTCGCTTGAGCATTTTACCGATACGATCGTCCCGCTGCTACTGCAGCCGCTCAAGCTGATTTTTGCGCAGAGCGCTCCCACCCTTCCGGTCATAACCAACCTGGTGGTCGTGAACACGGCAGGCTCCGGTAACAACGCTTCGGGCGGTGGCCACGTTCCCGTACCCCCGGCCTTTGACAGCATCAACGATGGCAACATTACCGAACTGGCGGGCGTTACCGGCAGCAAGGCATCCGATCCGGCAGCGATCCAAATCCATTATCGTGACGTCAATTCGGGCGACCAGCCGACCGTGTCGGTGAAATTTGCTTCTTTCGGTTACACGAATGCACAAGGTCAGCCCCTGACGCTGAACATGCTGCAGCAGAAGGATGTTGCGGCGGTCGAAGCCATCACCAATGCGGTGAATCAGGGCACCTTGCTCAACAATAAGGGGCTCGCGACCTGGACCTATCAGGCCGCCGACGGCGCCTTCGACTTTCTCGCCGCCGGCGAGAAGCTCACGCTGACCTTCAACGCAATCGTCGACAACAATTTTGCGCCGAATGACCAGACCGGTTCGCAACAGTTCACCATCACGATCACCGGCACCAATGACGTCCCGGTCATTACCAGTTCGCAGCAAAATATCAGCTTCGCAGCTGCCGGCACGGATACCAAAGGCGGCGATCTGATCCCGAACACCGCGACAAGCGGACAGCTGATTTTTACGGATCCCGACCTAACCGATACCCACACAGTCGCCGTCAAGATGACGAGCGCGCTGCTTGATGGACAGCCTCTCGCGGCGACGGTCGGGCAAGTTGTGATCGATGAACTTTCGGCAGCGGTGACTGCCAGCATCGCGAAGGGGAACGACAGCACTGGTAGCGGCAGTGGAACCATCGACTGGGCGCTTGCGAACCTTCAGGTCTATCTGGCGGACCTTGTTCCCAGCGGCAAGTCGCTGGTCCTCACCTACGCCGTCACCGTGACGGATTCGCAAGGAGCGACCTCCGTCCAGGACATCGTTGTCACGATTGGCGGCAATAACTCGGAAGTACTGGCCTGGATCGATACGAGCCCAATTCCGCCGGGTGGTGCGCTTTGGAGCTCTGCCTTGAATTGGGAAGGCGACGTGACGCCGGACGTCACCCATGACGTCGTCATCAATAACAATCAGGTGAATCCCAAAACGCCGACGTTCCCGGTGACGGTCAATGCCGACGCGGGCGCCAAATCATTGGCCATGAATGACTTCAGTAACGGGACCGGGACCCCGACGCTGGATGTCGAGACGAATGTCACCTTGACGATTGCCGGTGCGCTCAACCTGAATACGGATACGGCCACCGATCCGGATACGGGTGCTCCTCTTGTCCTCCCGACTGCCGAAGCGATTATCAATAATTTTGGAACTATCAGCGTCGGCGGCATTGCCGAGCTGCTCAAGCATAGTGTCCTGAACAACTACGGCAAGTTCGTGCTGAATCAGGGCGGCGATTTCAACGACCAGAGCAGCATCACCAATTCCGGGACCATCGAGGTAGTCGGCGGCACGCTCACTTCCGAGGTCGGCATCGCCAATTCCGTAACTACTATCGTCGACAATTCGCCGGTCACTATCCTCGGCACCATCCAGATCGACGGTGGTGCGAAGCTGAAGCTGACCGACGGCGCGGCTATCACCGGCGGCGAGGTGACGCTCGGCAACCTGAGCGTACTGGACGTCGAGAAGGGCGCGGCTTCGCTTCCGGCCGGAACGCCGGACGCAACGCTGGACGGCGTTACTGTCACCGGGACCAGCGCGGGCAATCCGAGCGCGATTGAAGTCGGTACCCTGGGTGCCGCAACTCTGCTGCTCGACGACGGCACCACGATCACGAACGTCAATGTGTCGGATGCCCTCGGCTCGACCATTGATCTTGCAAGCTCCACGATCTCTGGCGGCACGCTGAACAATTCCGGGACACTCAACTCGACCGGAACCAGCTTCATCACCAATGCCGGCATCATCAATTCGGGGACGCTGGAATCGACCGGCGGCACGTTGACAATCGACCCGCCGATCGCAGGCCCGAGCATCACCAACTCCGGCACGCTGGAGGCCAATGGCGGTGCGCTCGACATCACCAGCGAGGGCATCACCAATACCGGGACGCTGCGGGCGATCGACAATTCGATCCTGACGCTGACGACGCTGACGGTGACCAACACCGGCGGCACGGTGTCGGATGCCCTCGGCTCGGCGATCGATCTGGTGAGCGCCACGATCAGTGGCGGCAAGGTGAACAACTCCGGGACGCTGAACTCGACCGGAACCAGCTTCATCACCAATGCCGGCATCACCAATTCCGGGACGCTGGAATCGACCGGCGGCACGCTGACGATCGACCCGCCGATCGCAGGCCCGAGCATTAACAACACCGGGACGCTGGAGGCCAATGGCGGCGCGCTCGACATCACCAGCGAGGCCGATCACCAACACCGGGACGTTGCAGGCAATCGACAATTCGACGCTGACGCTGACGACGCTGACGGTGACCAACACCGGCGGCACGGTGTCGGATGCCCTCGGCTCGACCATTGATCTTGCGAGCTCGACGATCTCTGGCGGCACGCTGAGCAATTCCGGGACGCTGAACTCGACCGGAACCAGCTTCATCACCAATGCCGGCATCACCAATTCCGGGACGCTGGAGGCCAATGGCGGCGTGCTCGCGCTCTCGACGGTCAACGTCCACAATGCCGGCGGCGTCATCGAGGCGACAGGTACCGGTTCTGTGGTGGCACTCGCCAACACGACCATTTCCGGCGGCACGCTGACTACCGGAAACGCCTCATCTTCCCACAACGGCGTCATCGAAGTTGTCGCCACCGACGGGGCCAATCTGAGCGTCCTGGCCAGTTCCGGTGTTGTCGAGACAAACGTCAACGTGCCTGCAACGGTCCCGTGGTTTGACAGCGGCATCGCAGTCGTCGCCGGCGAGCAGATCACGATTTCGGCGAGCGGGTTTGTCAGCTTTGGTGAGTCGGCTCAGGACAATTCGCCGACGGGCATCGACGGCCAGTTGGCAGAGGCGAACAAGGTTGCGCCTGGCCTGCCGAACAAGTCGCTGGTCGGCGAAGTTGGTTCGGGGACATCGTTCGAGATTGGTGCTGGCACCACGTTTACCGCGACGACATCAGGTGAGCTTCACCTCAGCATCGACGACGATTTCTTCGGCGACAATTCTGGGAGCTGGAGCACCACGATCGCCCTCCCGCAAGCCGTGACAAACACCGGATTCGTGCAGGTCAACTCCGGCGCTAATCTTGGGCTTCAGGGGCTCATCGACAATCAAGGTACAATCGACGTCGGCCCTGGTGCTGAATCGGCCACGTCTCTGGAGATTCTGGGAACAGTGGCGCTCTACGGCGGCGGCGCTGTTTCGCTGGACGGTAGCAGCGACAAGATCGTCGCCGGGACCGGTGGCGGAACGCTGTATAATTCTGAGACCATCCACGGTGCCGGCGCGATTGGTGCCGGCGACGGCGCGCTGACGCTGAACAATGAAGCGGGCGGGGTGATCGACGCTGATGTGAAAGGCGGTACGCTCACGCTCGACACCGGCAACCAGATTAACAATGCCGGCCTGCTGGAAGCGGCGAACGACAGCACGCTCGTTCTCAACAATCAGGTTGTGACCAACACCGGCGGCACGGTGTCGGATGCCCTCGGCTCGGCGATCGATCTGGTGAGCACCACGATCAGTGGCGGCAAGGTGAACAACTCCGGGACGCTGGACTCGACCGGAACCAGCTTCATCACCAATGCCGGCATCACCAATTCCGGGACGCTGGAATCGACCGGCGGCACGCTGACGATCGACCCGCCGGCTGGTCCGAGCATTAACAACACCGGGACGCTGGAGGCCAATGGCGGCGCGCTCGATATTACCAGCGAGGACGATCACCAACACCGGAACGCTGCAGGCGATCGACAACTCGACGCTGACGCTGACGACGCTGACGGTGACCAACACCGGCGGCACGGTGTCGGATGCGACGCGGTTCGACGATCGAGCTGGTGAGCGCCACCATCAGTGGCGGCGGCATCACCGACAACGGCACGATCACCGGAGATGGAGCGATCAGTTCGACCATTGCCGGCTTGGGAGCCGTTACGGTGAGTGGCGGCACGCTGACGCTGACGGGTGACAACACTTATAGTGGCGCGACGACGATCAACGGCGGCGGCACGTTGACGCTGTCGGGCACGGGCTCGATCTCGGACTCCAGCGGCGTCGCCGACGGCGGCACCCTTGATATCTCGGGGCTGACGAACGGGCGGCGCCTCGATTGTGACGCTGTCTGGCGGCGGCAGCGTCACGCTCGGCGCCAACACGCTGACGCTGACAGCGGGAGCGGCGCCTTCTCGGGCGTGATCGCGCGGCTCTGGCGGCCTGACGGTCGATGGCTCCGGCACCGAGACGCTGTCTGGCGTCAATACCTATGGCGGCGCCACCACCATCGGCACCGGCGAGACCCTGGCGCTGTCGGGCTCTGGCTCGATTGCGGACTCCAGCGGCGTCGCTGACGGCGGCACCTTTGATATTTCCGGGACTGACGGGCGGCGCTTCGATCGTGACGCTGTCTGGCGATGGCGGCGTCAAGCTCGGCGCCAAGACGCTGACGCTGACGGCGGGGGCCGGCGCCTTCTCGGGGTGATCGCCGGCACTGGCGGCCTGACGGTTGACGGCTCCGGCACCGAGACGCTGTCTGGCGTCAACACCTATGGCGGCGCGACCACGATCGGCACCGGCGAGACCCTGGCGCTGTCCGGCTCGGGCTCGATTGCGGCCTCCAGCGATGTCGTTGACGACGGCACCTTTGATATTTCCGGGCTGACGGGCGGCGCCTCGATCGTGACGCTGTCGGGCGCTGGCACTGTCACGCTCGGCGCCAAGACGCTGACGCTGTCGGATGCGTCGACCACGTTCGCGGGGCGATCGACGGCACTGGCGGCCTGACGTCTGACGGCCGGCACCGAGACGCTGACCGGCGACAATCTCTATACTGGCACGACCACGATCACGGCGGCACGCTGGTACTGTCGGGCTCGGGCTCGATTGCGGCCTCCAGCGATGTCGTTGACGACGGCACCTTCGATATTTCCGGGCTGACGGGCGGCGCCTCGATCGTGACGCTGTCGGGCGATGGCACTGTCAATCTCGGCACCAAGACGCTGACGCTGTCGGCAGGCGTCGACGCCTTCGCGGGCGTGATCGACGGCACCGGCGGGCTGACGGTTGATGGCACCGGCATCGAGACGCTGTCGGGCATCAATCCTATAGCGGCGCCACCACGATCGGCACGGCGAGACCCTGGCGCTGTCGGGCTCGGGCTCGATCGCGGACTCCAGCGGCGTCGCCGACGGCGGCACCTTTGATATCTCGGCGACGACCGCGGGCGCCTCGATCGTGACGCTGTCGGGCGCTGGCGCTGTCGTGCTCGGCGCCAAGACGCTGACGCTGACGAACGGGAGCGAGCATCGTTCTCGGGCGTGATCGGCGGCACTGGCGGCCTGACGGTCGATGGCTCCGGCACCGAGACGCTGTCGGGCGTCAACACCTATGGCGGCGCCACCACGATCGGCTTCGGCGAGACCCTGGCGCTGTCCGGCTCCGGCTCGATTGCGGCCTCCAGCGGCGTGGCTGACGGCGGCACCTTTGATATCTCAGCGACGACCGCTGGCGCCTCGATCAAGACGCTGTCGGGCGCTGGCGCTGTCGTGCTCGGCGCCGAGACACTTACGCTGACAGCGGGAGCGGGCATCTTCTCGGGCGTGATCGGCGGCACTGGCGGCCTGACGGTCGATGGCTCCGGCACCGAGACGCTGTCGGGCGTCAACACCTATGGCGGTGCGACCACGATCGGCACCGGCGAGACCCTGGCGCTGTCCGGCTCCGGCTCGATTGCGGATTCCAGCGGCGTCGCTGACGGCGGCACCTTCGATATCTCAGCGGCGACCGCTGGCGCCTCGATCGTGACGCTGTCGGGCGCTGGCACTGTCAATCTCGGCACCAAGACGCTGACGCTGTCGGATGCGTCGACCACGTTCAGCGGGGCGATCGACGGCAGTGGCGGCCTGACTCTGACGGCCGGCACCGAGACGCTGACCGGCGACAATCTCTATACTGGCACGACCACGATCAACGGCGGCACGCTGGAAGCTGTCCGGGCTCGGGCTCGATTGCGGCCTCCAGCGATGTCGTTGACGACGGCACCTTTGATATCTCCGCGCTGACGGCCGGCGCCTCGATCGTGACGCTGTCGGGCGATGGCACCGTCACGCTCGGCACCAAGACGCTGACGCTGACGGAGGGCAGTCGACCACCTTCAGCGGGGCGATCGACGGCACTGGCGGCCTGACGGTCTGACAACCGGCACCGAGACGTTGACCGGCGACAATACTCTATAGCGGTGCGACCACGATCAACGGCGGCACGCTGGCGCTGTCGGGCACGGGCTCGATCGCGAAATCCAGCGATGTCGTTGACGACGGCACCCTTGATATCTCTGCGACGACCTCCGGCGCCTCGATCGTGACGCTGTCGGGCGATGGCACTGTCAATCTCGGCACCAAGACGCTGACGCTGTCGGATGCGTCGACCACGTTCAGCGGGGCGATCGACGGCAGTGGCGGCCTGACGCTGACAACCGGCACCGAGACGTTGACTGGCGACAATCTCTATAGCGGTGCGACCACGATCAACGGCGGCACGCTGGCGCTGTCGGGCACGGGCTCGATCGCGAAATCCAGCGATGTCGTTGACGACGGCACCCTTGATATCTCTGCGACGACCTCCGGCGCCTCGATCGTGACGCTGTCGGGCGACGGCACTGTCAATCTCGGCACCAAGACGCTGACGCTGTCGGATGCGTCGACCACGTTCGGCGGGGCGATTAGCAGCGCCGGGGGCGAGATTGCGGTCGCGAGCGGCACGCTGACCCTTGGCACGGTGACGCTGGACGACGTCACGCTGGCGGGTAGCTTCAGCAATTCCGGCACGATGACGATCGACGACACGGTAACGCTCAATGGAGCCACCGTCTCCGGCGGCACGCTCAGCATCTCCGGGACGCTCGACTCGACCGGAACCAGCTTCATCACCGGTGCCACGATCATCAATTCCGACCACATCGATGTCGTCAGCGGCACGCTCACCATCGACCCCGCGCCGTTCACCAACACCGGCACGTTCGAGGTGCAGAGCTCCGCAGTCCTGACGGCGAAGTCTTCACCAACAGCGTCACCGTCGGGCATACCACGATCAACGGCACTATTCAGATCGACCATGGCGGCACGCTGACGCTCGATAGCTCCAGCATCACCGGCGGCATCGTCAGCAACAAGAGCGGCGGCACCATTGACGTCACGGCCGGCTCGACCAGTAGCACCGCCAGCTCGATCAAAAACACCGTCAGCTTCATCAATGCCGGCACTGTGGATGCCGACGACGCCACGCTCGACCTTGTCGGCACCAGCCTCGGCGGCATCACGGTCAACAATACCGGCGGTCTGCTGGAGGCGATTGGAACCGGCGTTCTCAACTGGACAACACCACCATCAATGGCGGCACGATCGTCGACAATGGCACGTTGATACCGCAAG
This sequence comes from uncultured Alphaproteobacteria bacterium, assembly GCA_963706265.1. Lineage (GTDB taxonomy): Bacteria > Pseudomonadota > Alphaproteobacteria > Rhizobiales > Xanthobacteraceae > Bradyrhizobium. The sequence continues at coordinate 55,206 of CAVPLO010000003.1, forward strand.
CACGTTCAACACGCTCAATGGCGTCACAATCGCCAGCGGCGCGACCGTCGAGGTAACTGACGGCGCCGTACTGGACCTCTTGGGCGCCATCTCCGGCGGCGGAACGATCGCGCTGGGGGCCTCAGGCGATTTCACCGGGCTCGAGATTTCCGGCGTGCTCACGCTCGGCTCCGGCGGCAACGTGACGATGACCGATGACGCTCACAATTTCATTGCGAGCAATGGGTCGGCAGCCACGCTTACCAATTTCGACACGATCTCCGGTGCCGGCACGATCGGCGACATCCACCTGACGCTGGTGAACAGCGGCACGATCGACGCCACGGGGACGCATGCGCTGACCATCAATACCGGCCTCGACAATTCCTTCACCGCCGCCGGCCTGGTGGGCAATATTCTGGTGACGAACAATCACGGCGGCGTCCTGGAAGCCGCGGCAGGCCATACGCTGCAAATCGACGACAACGTCCTCAATAACGGGACGATCGAAGCCGATAGCTCGGGCGTTAATGCGCGCGCGTTGTGGATATCACCGGAAACGTCACGTTCACGACGGAAACGCGTCGATAGATATTGCCAGTCACGCCACATTCGAGATCGGCGGCTCGGTATCTTCCGGCGTGACCATTAACTTCGAGGTCTCGAACGGAAACTCCGGACTGATCCTCGATAATCCGCACGACTTTCATGGGGTAGTCGAAGGTCTTGTGGAAGCTTCCTCCGAGGCCGCTGAGAATTACATCGATCTGAAGGGCTATCTGTTCACCAATCAAACGAAGGTGGTGTCGGCTTTGTTCAATTCGACCACCGATGTCACGGCAGTCACCATCCGCGACGGCAGCACCAGCGCAACGAATCTGACGATCGACCTGCATGGTGACTACCAAAAGGGAGATTTCGAATTTGCGAGCGATCACAACGGCGGGACGCTGTTCTCGGATCCGGCGGCAGATTCCGGCGCCGTGACGATCAACAGCGGCACAACGCTGGACATCGCCGCCGCAAGCACGGCTACGGTCAGCTTTGCGAACGCCAGCGGCAACACCGGCGAACTTGTGCTCGATAATTCAAAGGCCTTCACAGGATCGATCGTCGGCTTTACGGGCGACGGGACCGTCTCAAATTCGGATCTGATCGACCTTGCCGACGTCAATATTGCTGATGTCGCGCTGAACAAGACGACCTATGCAGACCACGGCAACGGCACCGGCACCCTGACCTTGTACGGCGCGAACGGTCAGGCGCTCGATAGCATCAACTTCGCCGGCACCTACCAGTTGGCGAACTTCACCATCGAGAGCGATGGTGACGGGGGCACTCTGATCGTCGATCCTCCGGTCAACACCAACGGTCAAGCGTCGCCAAACACGCATATGGCGTCGAACCAGAACTCAACCGGTACCGCGGCTACCGACGGCTTTGCGTTCAATTTTAGCGGGCCCAATCACGCCCCGACAACGGACTTCCATCCGGACCTGGATACGTCCGTGTTGGGTGGCCCGATGCCGACCAATCTGCACACCGCCTCGAATGCCGTTCCCGACCAGGGTAATTTCACCATCCCTTTGGGAGGAGAGGGCCACGATCATTTCGGCCTCGCCGGTTTCGCCAGGGCGCAGCTCCACAGCGCCGACTTCCATTTCGTGTGAGCGGTGCTTGCTGCCCTGCACCGGGCGGCTGGTAATACTTGTCGTGAACCGGGCAGTCGCATTATTGATGGCTGACCTGACAGTATTGCTCCAACCCGATTTGCCAGCATGAAACGTCTTAAATCCATCCGGCGCTGGTTCGGGCGCAAGTTCGGCTTTTCGCGGCTGGTGTGCTTTGCCTTGCTGATCGGCCTCGCGGCGCTACGGATCGCCGATTTTGGGCCGGTCGAGGAGCTTCGGGTCCGGACCTTCGATTTTTATCAGCGCTTCGATCCCCGCGTGAAGACCGCGCGTCCCGTCACCATTGTCGACATCGACGAAGCGAGCCTGAAGAAGCTCGGACAGTGGCCATGGCCGCGTACGCACCTTGCGGACATGGTCATCAACCTCGCCAATCTTGGCGCGGTCGCCATTGCATTCGACGTGGTTTTTTCCGAACCCGACCGGCTCAATCCCGACGTCGCCGCCAGCACCATGCGCTACCTGGATGATCTGACGCGAAGCAAGCTGCGCGAACTGCCGAGCAACGACCAGGTGCTGGCCGACGCCATCAGGCGCGCGCGTGTGGTGCTCGGCGAAACCGGCCTTCCATCGGCGGTGTCCGACATCGACAAAAATCTTCCCTTTACGGGATTTGCCTCGCTTGGCGACAAGGGGAGCGCCGAACCTCGCTTCTTCGAATTCGACGGTCTGCTCCGCAACGTTCCGGTTCTCGAAAAGGTCGCCGCGGGCCGCGGCCTGCTGACGATCGTGCCCGAGCGTGACGGCATCGTCCGCCGGGTGCCGATGATATTGCTTGCGCAGAACCACATGATGCCTTCGCTCAGCCTGGAAATGCTTCGGGTCATTTCCGGGACTTCGACGATCCTCACCAAATATGACCTGAACGGCATCAAGAGCATCGCCGTCAGGGGCCTGGATATTCCGACCGACAAGAACGGTCAGTTTTGGGTGCATTTCGCGCGCCAGGATCCGTCGATCTACGTGTCGGCGGCCAGCGTTCTCGACGGCACCGCGCCGATCGACAAGATCAGGGGCAAGCTGGTTCTGATCGGCACATCGGCGGCGACGCTGAACGATCTCAAGACCACGCCGGTATCGTCGGTGATGCCGGGCGTCGAGGTCCATGCCCAGGTGCTGGAGGCCGCGCTCGCGCACGCTGTGCTGGCGCAACCGAATTACGCGACCGGGATTGAACTTCTCGGCGCGTTTATTCTCGGACTTCTGGTCATCGTCTTCGCGCCGAATCTGGGACCCATCACGCTTGTCGCCGTCGGCGCGCTGTTCGCCACGTTATTGGTCGGAACGTCCTGGTATTTCTACCGGGAGCAGCGGCTGCTGATCGATTTCACCTATCCGCTGCTGTCGACGACCGCGATCTATCTGACCCTGATTTTCGCAAGCTTCGTCCGGGAGCAGGCACAGCGAAAGCAGGTTCGCGGTCAGTTCGCGCAATACATGTCGCCGGTTCTGGTCGAGCAGCTTGCGCAATCGCCGGAAAAGCTCCGGCTCGGCGGCGAGGAGCGCGAGATGACGATCATGTTTTCCGACGTCCGCGGTTTCACCACGATCTCGGAATCCTACAAGAGCGATCCGCAGGGCCTGACCGCGCTGATGAACCGCTTCCTGACGCCGCTGACCAACGCCATCCTCGCCAGGAAGGGCTATATCGACAAATATATGGGCGATGCGATCATGGCGTTCTGGAATGCGCCGCTCGATGACAAGGAGCATGAGATCAACGCATGCAACGCCGCCATCGACATGCTCGAGAAGATCGACGAACTCAACACGACGCGCGAGCAAGAGTCCCAGGAGGGAGGGCATCCCTTCATTCCGATCAATGTCGGGGTCGGCCTTAACACCGGCCTTGGCGTCGTCGGAAATATGGGTTCTGACCTGAAGTTCAATTATTCGGTGCTGGGCGACAGCGTCAATCTGGCGTCACGGCTGGAAGGGCAATCCAAGGAATACGGCTTTCCGATCATCGCGGGCTCCAAGACCGCGCTCGCGGCGAAGGACAAGTTCGCGATTCTCGAACTGGACTTCATCATGGTCAAGGGCAAGAAGGAGCCGGAGGTCATCTACGCCATTGCCGGGCGTGAGGAAGTTGCTCATTCGGCGCAATTTCAGAGATTGCGCAACCTGACCATCGAGATGCTGGCCTGTTATCGCAGTCGCGATTGGGAGGGCGCGCTGGCGTCGATCGAGCGCGGCCGTCGCATCGATGAGGCGGGTAGGTTGAGCTATTTGTACAGGCTCTATGAGGCGCGCATTCTCGACTATCGGAAGAGCCCGCCGCCCGACGACTGGAGTGGCGCCTTTGCGCTGCTGACAAAATAGCCCAATCGTTCGCCGCGGTCGAACAGTCTCGCGCCGCGTCCATCGTCCTCAATTCCCGAAAATAGTGCCACGCATGCACGCATTGCTGGCGTGCAAGTTAGAACATGCGCTTGCGTCCATTTGTTGCGCGCCTGATAAAATGGGCGATCAGGCGGCCCGTTATTTGGTCATCCCCGGTTTGGGCCACAGCCGCGCGCGAAGATAAGAAGGGGAATATCGCATGACGAGACCCACGGAAAAGGAGATCAGGGCTATCGCCAGCGCCGCCGGGGTGCCGGTCGATACGGAAGTGGCCGCACGCATCGCCAATTCCCTGGGGCCCGCGTTCGACAGTTTCGCGGCGATCGCCGGCACGCTGCCCTTCGACCTCGAGCCTTCGACGTTTGTTCTTGTTCAAAGCCAAAAGGCCGTCCGATGAGCACCGAGCCGGCCCTGATGTCATTGCTGGCGGTTGCGGGCGCCATCGCGCAGAAGCGCGTTTCCTCGCGCGAAGCAACGCAATCCTGTCTCGATCGGATCGCGAGATGGCAACCTCATCTGAATGCCTTCATGGCGATCGAGCCGGATGAGGCCCTGAAGGCGGCCGACGCCGCGGATGCAGCGCTTGCGAAAGGTCACCGCCGCGGGCCGTTGCATGGCGTACCGCTCGCACACAAGGACATGTATTACGAGGCCGGCAAGGTCGTGACTTGCGGCTCGCGCATTCGCCGCGACTTCGTCGCCACGACGACGTCGACGGCGGTGCAACGACTGAAGGACGCCGGAACGCATCCGGATAGGCTCGTTGCAGATGGCCGAATTTGCCTACGGCCCGACCGGCCACAACGCGCATTTCGGCCCGGTGCATAATCCCTTTGCGCTGGACCATATTACCGGCGGTTCGTCGTCGGGGTCGGGCTCGGCGGTTGCCGCCCGGCTGACCTTCGCCGCGCTCGGCTCGGATACCGGCGGCTCGATCCGGATGCCGGCGCATTTCTGCGGCGTGACCGGGCTGAAGACGACCGTGGGCCGCGTCAGCCGCGCCGGGGCGATGCCGTTGTCGCAATCGCTCGATACCGTGGGGCCGCTGGCGCGCACCGCGGAAGACTGCGCGGTGCTTCTGGGATTGATGGCGGGGGCCGACCGCGCCGACCCCACCGCGCTCGCTGACGTCGTGCCGGATTATGCCGGCGCAACCGCGAATCGGTCAAGGGTCTCACCATCGGCGTGCCCAGCACTTTCTATGTCGATGATCTCGACGCGGAAGTTGCCAGCGTACTCGATGCGACGATTGCTATTTTGAAGCGCGAAGGTGCCAACGTCGTTCAGGTCGATTTGCCCGATCAGCGCCAGCTCTCGAGTGCTTCGCAGCTGGTGCTCGCGGTGGAGGCAGCCGCTTTCCACAAGCGCTGGATGATCGAGCGTCCGCAGGACTACGGCCCGCAGGTGCTGATGCGTCTTCAGAACGGGCTCGCGATCTCGGGCGTCACCTATCTCGAAACCTTGCGCTGGCGGGGGCCGGCGCTGGCGGCATATAACGCGGCCACGGCCGGCGTGGACGCCGTTATCGCGCCGGTGTCGCCGGTGCCGGCGCCGACCATTGTCGAAAGCGATGTCGGTGGCGGTCCGGGCGCAGAAGCCGTGATCCAGCGGCTGACGCGTTTCACCCGTCCCATCAACTATCTCGGCCTGCCGTCGCTTGCGATTCCATCGGGCTTTACCCGCAAGGGCCTTCCCGTGGGATTGCAACTGATCGGCCGCTCGTTCGACGAGGCGATGCTTTTGCGGATCGGCGCGGCGTTCCAGCGTGTAACCGACTTCCACGAAAAGATCCCGCAACTGCCGTGACCGGGAACGCCGCCCGCCTAGAGGGTAAGGTGTAACCTCGGGGACCGTCGTGCTGCGCCCGCCACGGCATCGGTTCGCCGGTCCACTCCCGCAAATCGTCGTCGCTTGTCCGGGGATCCCCGTTCGAATTGGCATGGTCACGTCAGCCAATAATGGCTAGGTTTCCAACCAGCGCGGGGAGGACGCCGCGTATCATCAGGGGGAGTTTTATGTACCTATCTAGCGAGAGTCTTATCGTTATTCTGTTTGTCGGCCTGGTCGCGGGCTGGCTGGCCGGCAAAGTCGTGCGCGGCACCGGCTTTGGCATCATCGGCGACATCGTCGTCGGCATTATCGGCGCGTTCATCGCCAGCTGGCTGTTCCCAAGGCTTGGCTTTCACATCGGGGGCGGCATCGTAGGGGAGATCATCTATTCGGCGATCGGCGCCATCATCCTGCTGTTGATCGTGCGGCTGATTCGGACCGGCGGCCGCTTTTGACGCCGGCATAAGGTCAGGCCGGCCACGCCTTTGCTGGCCGGCCTTGAACTTCCGGCCCCCTTCGGTGACTTAAAAAGGCGGGCGGTTCCGGCCGCCCGGGCGCGGGGAAAAAGGGTTTGGGAGGCATTTACGTTAATGTGACTTCATTGGACGCGGGCTGCGAAAATCAGTAATATTGCGTCGCGGATCGCAATTTGTGCCGGGCCGCGACCCCCAATGAAGAGATCAGGATAGATGGCAGCCGCTCCCGGTGTCCGGCGTTCCGAACTCGGTGAAGCCTTGCGCGCCTGCCGCACCGCGTTCATCGGTGTCGGCGTCATGAGCTGCATGATCAACCTGCTCTATCTGACCGGGTCGCTGTTCATGCTCGAGGTCTACGACCGGGTGCTGCCAAGCCGCAGTGTTCCGACCCTGGTCGGCCTGATCATCCTCGCGAGCGGACTCTATGTCGCCCAGGGTATTCTCGACCTGATCCGCGGGCGAATCCTCGGCCGAGTCGGAACTTCGCTCGACGAGGCGCTCAATTCCCGGGTGTTCGATATCGTCGTCCGGTTGCCGCTGACCGTGGGCGGACGCAATGAAGGCCTTCAGCCGCTTGCGCGATCTCGACAATGTGCGTGGCTTTCTCGGCAGTATGGGCCCCGGCGCCTTCTTCGACCTGCCATGGCTGCCATTTTATCTCGCGATCTGCTTTGCATTTCACGTGCTGATCGGCGTGACCGCGCTGATCGGCGCCATCATCCTGGTGACGCTCACTGTCATGACCGAGTTCCTGTCACGCGCTCCGGCGCGCCAGGCGTTGGGACTGGCGGCGCGGCGCAACGATCTGGCTGCCGCCAGCCGGCGCAACGCCGAAGTGCTGGTCGCGATGGGAATGTCCGGACGGCTGACCCGGCGCTGGAGTGAAGCCAACCAGAATTATCTCGACGGCAACCAGCGCGCCAGCGACGTGTCCGGCGGGCTCGGCGCTGCCGCCAAGGTCATGCGGATGATGCTGCAATCGGCCGTGCTCGCGGTCGGCGCCTACCTCGTGATTCATCAGGAGGCGACGGCCGGCATCATCATCGCGGGTTCGATCCTCAGCGCGCGGGCGCTCGCGCCGGTCGATCTTACGATCGCGCACTGGAAGAGTTTTATGGCGGCGCGCCAGAGCTGGCATCGCCTCAACCGCTTGCTGGAGTCGATGCCGGTCCGTCCCACGCCGACCCTGCTGCAAAATCCGTCAAGCCGCCTCTCGGTCGAGGCGCTGGGCATGGTGGCGCCCGGCGATCAGCGGGTCATCGTGCAGGACGTGACGTTCGCGCTTTCGGCCGGAAACGGCCTTGGCGTCATCGGGCCGAGTGGGTCGGGAAAATCCTCGCTGGTGCGGGCACTGGTTGGCGTGTGGCAGCCGGCGCGCGGCAAGGTGCGGATCGATGGCGCCGCGCTCGACCAGTGGTCCTCCGACGTGCTCGGCCGCCATATCGGCTATCTGCCGCAGGACGTCGAATTGTTTGCGGGTTCCGTCGCGCAGAATATCTGCCGTTTCGATCCCGGAGCTACCTCCGACAGCATCATCTCGGCCGCCAAGGAAGCCGGCGTCCACGAAATGATCATCAAGATGCGCGAAGGCTACGACACCCAGGTCGGCGAGCAGGGAACCGCGCTTTCGGCAGGACAGGCGCAACGCGTGGCGCTCGCTCGCGCGCTTTACGGCGATCCCTTCCTCATCGTTCTGGATGAACCCAATTCCAATCTCGACACCGAAGGCGACGAGGCGTTGACCCGCGCCATCCGCGGCGCGCGCGAACGTGGCGCCATCGTCGTGGTGGTCGCGCACCGGCCGATCGGGATCGAAGCGGTCGATCAACTGCTCGTACTGCGGGATGGCCGCATGCAGGCCTTTGGGCCGAAGGAGACCGTGCTGGCCCAGGTGCTGCAGCCGCGCGTCGCCGCGCCGTCGCCGATCAAGATCGTCTCCGATGGAGGCGTTGCCAAGTCATGACGAACACTGAGATGAAAGGGGCCCGCCTTTCGATCAAGCAGCACCTGATCGTCGGACTTTCCGTGGTCGTGCTGCTCGCCGGTGGTCTCGGCGGCTGGGCGTCGACCGCGGAAATCTCGGGGGCGTTGATTGCGCCGGGATCGATCGTCGTCGAATCCAGCGTCAAGAAAGTTCAGCATCCGACCGGCGGCGTCGTCGGCGAGGTGCGCGCCCATGACGGCGATGTCGTCAAGGCCGGCGACGTGCTGGTGCGGCTCGACGACACCGTCACCAAGGCGAGCCTTGCCATCGTCACCAAGAACCTCGACGGCCTGTGGGCGCGCGCGGCACGGCTTGAGGCCGAGCAGCGCGGCCTCGACAAGATCACCTTTCCGCCGATGCTGACCAGTCGCGCCGACGATCCGGACGTCAAGGGGATCATGGCGAGCGAAACCAAGCTGTTCGACGTGCGTGTCAACGGCCGGATCGGCCAAAAGGCGCAGTTGCGCGAACGCATCACTCAGTTGAATGAGGAAATAGCGGGCCTCGCAGCACAAGAGAAGGCGAAAGATCAGGAAATCCAGCTGGTCGAGAAGGAACTCACCGGCGTTAAGGACCTCTACGACAAGCATCTGGTGCAGCTGACGCGGCTCACCACGCTTGAACGCGACGCGGCAAGACTGTCCGGCGAACGCGCGCAATACATTGCCCAGCGCGCCCAGGCCAAGGGCAAGATCACCGAAACCGAGTTGCAGATCATCCAGGTCGACAAGGACATGGTCAGCGACGTGTCCAAGGATCTGCGCGAGACCAACGACAAGATCGGCGAATTCGTCGAGCGCAAGGTTACGGCGGAGGACCAGTTGCGGCGGGTCGACATCCGCGCGCCGCAGTCCGGCATGGTGCTGCAATCCACCGTGCATACGGTGGGCGGCGTGATCACCGCCGGTGACGCGATCATGCTGATCGTGCCGCAGGCCGACGACCTTCAGGTCGAGGCCAAGGTCAATCCGCAGGACATCGACAAATTGCAGGTCGGCCAGAAAACCCTGTTGCGGTTATCGGCCTTCAACCAGCGCACCACGCCGGAATTGAACGGCGTCGTCACCCGCGTCTCGCCCGACGTCACCACCGATCAGCGCACCGGGCAATCCTATTACACGATCCGCGTCTCGATGCCGCCCCAGGAAGTCGCTCGCCTCGGCGAGGTCAAATTGATCCCGGGCATGCCGGTCGAAGCCTTCGTGCAGACCGGCGAACGCACCATGCTGTCCTACCTGATCAAGCCGTTGAGCGATCAGTTGATGCGCGCGTTCCGCGAAAAATAGGTCTTACCGCGACAGATTCTCCAGCAACAAATTCAACGCGCGCGCGGCGAACGCGTGCATGTTGGCTTGCCGGTCCGCGCTGCCTGTCTCGAGTGTAATGACCGCCGATGCGGGCCCCGCGATCGCCATGCAGCTATGACCGGCGGCGTCGCCATAGCGGTTTCCAGTGGGGCCGGTGGCGCCGGTCTCCGACAGGCCCCAATGGGTCGAAAAACGTTTACGGATCTGGTTCGCCAGCAACTGGGCATAAGGCTCCGACGCGGAGCGGATTCCCTTCATCGCCTCGTCCGGAATATCGGCGAGAAGCCGCCGCGCGTCGCGGGTGTAGACCACTGCACCGCCGAGGAAATAGGCGGACGCGCCGGGCACCGCGAGCAGGCTTGCGGAAATCAGCCCGCCGGTCGAAGATTCGGCGATGGCGATGGTCTCTTTCCGTGCGACAAGTCTGGTGGCGATCTGCTCGGCAATCGCGACGAGGTCTTTCATGAATCTCAATTCCTCAGGTGGACGTTGTCTGAAGAGGTCCGCTTTATAGCACGCCTGAGATCGCTTTTTGCCGAGTTGCCGGCGAAGTGACGGCCTGCTTCAATGCGCCGAAACAGGTCGGGAGAGGAAGCCAGCATCATGACGTCACCGATCCCAGGTGGTGTGGATTGCGATCTTCATCCCGCCGTTCCCCATCTGACCAGCCTTTTGCCCTATCTCGACGATTACTGGCGCGACCAGGTCACGACGCGGGGGATGACCGACCTCGTCTCGCAATCCTATCCGCCGAATTCGCCGATTTCGGCGCGGCCGGACTGGCGGCCAGCCAAGGGCAAGCCGGGCGCAAGCCTCGCCGACCTGCAAGCGCAGGCGCTCGATGCGTTCGGCGTTCGTTTCGGCATCTGCAATCCCCTGTTCGGCGTGCAGATGGTGTTTTCGGAAGATATGGCGGTTGCGTTCAGCCGTGCCTTGAACGACTGGCTGGTGAAGGAATGGCTCGACAAGGACGATCGTCTGCGCGGTTCTATCGTCATTCCCCTTCAGAGTGTCGAGAAGTCCGTCGCCGAAATCGAGCGCTGCGCGCAGGACAAGCGTTTCGTCCAGGTGCTGATGCTGGTCATGGGCGACATGCCGCTCGGCAAGCGCGCTTATTGGCCGATCTATGCCGCGGCCGAACGACTTGGGCTGCCGATCGGCATTCATGCCGGCTCAAGCTACCATAACCCGCCGACCTCGGTCGGCTGGGGCTCGTACCACATCGAGGACTATGTCGCGCAGGCGCAGGCGTTTCAGACCCAGTTGACGAGCCTGATCGTCGAAGGCGTGTTCGCGCGGCATCCGAATCTGAAAATGGTGATGCTGGAAAGCGGCTTCACCTGGCTGCCACCCTATCTGTGGCGGCTGCATAAATTCTGGCGCGGCATCCGGATGGAAACGCCGTGGGTGGATCGCGCGCCGCTTGAGATTGTGCGAAGCAATATCCGGTTTTCGTTGCAGCCGATCGACGCCCCGCCGGAACCCCAGACGTTAAATCGCCTGTTCGACCATATGCAGTCAGACGAATTGCTTCTATTCTCGACGGATTATCCGCATTGGCAATTCGATGGCGATGCGGCGCTGCCGGAGCGGATCTCGCCCGATCTGGTCAGGAAGATCATGATCGACAATCCCTTTGCGACCTACACCCGTTTGAAAGAACCGGTGACGAAGGAGACGGTGCCATGAACGTCCAGTTTCGCGAGCGACCGGGAGAGGCTCCGTCGGTTGAGATCCAAACACCTGCCAAGACCGCGATTGCCGACTGCGACATTCATCCGGCCCGCGCAACCGCGACCGAGCTGCATCCCTTTCTCGCCAGGCGCTGGCATGAGCACCTCGATACGTTTGGCAAGCATCCTTATCAGGGCATGATGGAGGGGCCGCCTTATCCGAAGGCGCAACCGAACGCATCGCGCCGCGACGCCTATCCGCCGGAAGGTGGCCCGCAAGGCTCCTCGCTTTCATTCATGCAGCAACAGCATCTCGACCCGAACAATGTTGTTTTGGGTGTGCTCAATCCGCTGGCCACCGGGCAGGGCATTCGTAATCACGAACTCGCGGCCGCGATCTGTTCGGCGATCAACGACTGGCAGATCGACAAATGGACCAGCAAGGACGCCCGCCTGAAGGGTTCGATCGTCGTCCCCAACGAGGATGGGCCGACCGCGGCGGCCGAAATCCGCAAGCGCGCAGGCGACAAGAGCTTCGCGCAGGTGCTGCTCTTGAGCCGCACCGTCGAGCCGTTGGGCCAGCGCCGCTACTGGCCGATTTACGAGGCGGCCGAGGAAGTCGGGCTTCCTGTGGGCGTTCATGCCTTCGGCTTCGGGGGCAATCCGATCACGGCCTCGGGATGGCCGAGCTTTTACATCGAGGAGATGGTCGGCCACTCGCAATGCCAGCAGGCTGTGCTCTCAAGTCTCGTGCTGGAGGGCGTGTTCGACCGCCATCCCCGGCTCAAGATGATTATGATCGAGGCGGGGTTCGGCTGGGCGCCGTCGCTGTCGTGGCGGCTCGACAAGAACTGGAAGCGGCTCAAGAGCGAGGTTCCGCACGTGAAGCGGCTGCCTTCGGAAACCATCCGCGAGCACATCTGGTGGACCACGCAGCCGATGGAAGACCCCGAGCGGCGCGATCATCTGTTCGACGTGGTCGAATGGGTCGGTTGGGACAAGCTGTTGTTCGCGACCGACTACCCGCACTGGGATTTCGACGAGCCGTCGCGCGTGCTGCCGCCCGGCGTCAGCGACGCCAACCGCGAGGCGTTTTATCTCGGCAATGCGAAGAAGCTGTATGGGTTGGCGTAAATCGAGATGACAAGGCACGTCGTCGCACCGGTCGATGAATTGCCGCCGGGTACGCGCAAGTTTCTCACCATCGACGAGCGCCCGATTGCGATCTTCAACGTCAATGGCGAATTCTTCGGGCTGTTGAACCGCTGCCCGCATCAGGGCGCGGCGTTGTGCGAGGGCGCATTGATCGGCCTTGCGCAATCTTCCGATCCCGGCGAGATCGAATACACGCGTTTGGGCGAGATCATCCGCTGCCCCTGGCATGGTTGGGAGTTCGATATCCGTACCGGCCAATCCTATTGCGACCCGAAACGCTTTCGTACCCGCGCCTACGCCGTCAATGTCGAGCCCGGTACGAGCCTGGTGAAGGGGCCGTATGTGGCGGAGACGCTCAAGGTGTCGGTCGAAAGCGACTACGTCGTGGTGGATCTATAGGCGCCTCTCACAAATGCCCCATCGTGCGCCGCTCGCGCGCGTAACGCACCAGCGCAGCGTAACGATAAAGACCGTGCACGAACTTGCCGTACGGCAGCGTAATGAACAAAGCGAACACCACGCCGAGGTGCAGCGCCAGCAACGGGCCCATCGCCGAGGTCTCGCGCCATAGCAAAAGCGCCAGCCCCGTGACGCCGGTCAGGAACAGCATCAGGGTAAAGGCGGCATCCATGCCGGAGCTGTTTTCGTCGACCAGCGCCGCATCGCGCTTGGATTTCTCCGCGAGCAACCCGATCGGCCCAATCACGAGCCCGAGGCCGCCGAGCGTGCCCAGCACCACCGGCAGGTCCCACCAGGCATAGGGCGCTTCACGGGCCAGCAGGTAATGATAGAGCGTCGCGACGCACGTCGACGCAAAGCACAGCAGGAAGCCGTAGAACGTGAGATGATGATAGATCCGGCGGCGATCGGTCGGGCGCTCGTCTTCGTTGAAGCAGCCGACGCCGCCGCCATCGAGATAACGCAGCCGCCCGGCATCCTTCATCGCCTGCCACAGCGATGGCGGATCGGCCAGCGTGCCGACGGGCTCGCCGATATCGCGCCAGAAGGCGCGTAGGCCCATCGCGAGCGCCAGGATCGCGTAGAGAAACGCCGCACCGAACAAGGCCGCCATCGCATTGTGCGGCATCAGCACATAGAACGCGCCGGGGCCGGTATGAACGCCGATCAGAACCGCGCGATCGGTCAGGGCGGCAAACCCGAAAATGAAGGCGGCGACGCTCAAGGCGCAGATGAGGCTGATGGCAAGGCCGTTGCGGGCGAAAGGCCCTGCGAAGGCGCGTGGCCAGGCATAGGCGGCCCAGGACTTCGGCGCGCGCGGCGGCGAAAGTCTTCGGCACGTTGACATCGAATTCGTGCGGCGGCGAGAACTGGCAATCGGCGTAGCAGGCGCCGCACGCGTGGCAGAGATTGGCAAAGTAATTCAGATCGCCGTCGGAAAAGGCGCGGCGCATTTCCATCGCCGGAAACACCGCGCAGAGGCCCTCGCAGTAGCGGCAGGAATTGCAGACCGTCATCAGGCGGTCGGCTTCCTTGAGGGTCTGGGTGCCATGCATGCTGCGCTACTCTTTTCTTGAAGGGATTGTCTACTTCGTAAGGCCCTTGCGCTCGAGCCAGCCCTGGATCAGGGCGGCGACCTCGGCGTTGTTCTTGTCCATCATGATCATGTGCGAATTGCCCTTGATGCCGATCTTCGGCAGGTCGACGACATCGACGCTGCCGCCCGCGGCCTTGATGGCGTCGGCGAAGGCGATGCCGGTCGCGCGCATCTTGGGCCAGCGCGAATCGCGGTCGATATAGTCGCCATAGACGATCAGGGTCGGAATATTCTTCAGCGCATCGACCTTGGCGGAATCGCCGACGCCAGCCGGCTCGATCGCGATCAGCGCCTTGACCTTGTCGGGCCGCGCCTGCGCCACCTTGAATCCGAACGTGCCGGCCTGGCTATGCACCATAATGATGCAGGGGCCGACGCGATCGATCTCGGCAATATAGGCCGCAATCGTGGCGTCATCGTTGGTGGTCCAGCGCGGCACACCCTGCTTGACGAAGTTGTCGTAGCCTTCAGCCGGAAACTGGCTTCCCGGCATTAACTTGCGCTTTGCCGGATCCGGATCGTAGGAGTTCGGTCCATCGCCGATGCGAAAGCGCTCGAACGGATTGGCGGTGGTCAAAAACACCGGCTCGCTCTTGAAGATGTCGGGATATTGCGCCCAGCCGGCCCGGCCGCGTTCGACGGCGTCTGAATTGTAGACGCTCCAGCCTTTGCGCAGGAAATAGTTCAGCCAGCCTTCGCGGCCATCGGGCGTGGTCTCCCAGGTGACGCCGGTCAGTCCGCCGCCATGCCACATCAGAAGCGGAAAGGCGCCGTGTTCGTTGGCGGGCAGGAAATATTGCACATACATCTGCTCGACCTGATAGACGCCGTTCGGGTTGACCTTCGCCGGCACGCCGCCGGGCGTGAACGTGACTTCCTTGATCGGCTTGCCGCTGATCTCGACCAGCCGGCCGCCGACATGGAACGAGCCCATGTCTCGCAGCGAGATCGGATCGGCGGCTTGTGCTGAAGTTGCCGAGGTCAGCATAGCGGCGCTGGCCGCAAAAATAATCGCAACGGGTGACATGACCGCTCCTTTTAACCTTCTCCCTCTCCCCGCAAGCGGGGCGAGGTGATCCCAACACTGGCCTAGTTTCTCGCATTCTTCGCCGCTTCCCGGCCCGCGATCCGGCCGAACACGCTGCCGATGGTCATGCCCATGCCGGCGGCGTAGCCCTTGCCCAGCACATTGCCGGACATGATTTCGCCGGCGGCGAACATGTTGGCGGAGGGTTTGCCGTCCTTCATCAGCATGCGCGCCTGCTTGTTCACGCGGGTGCCGAGATAGGTGAAGGTGATGCCGGGCCGCACCGGGTAGGCATAAAACGGTGCGGTCTCGATTCGCCGCGCCCAATGGGTCTTCGGCGGCGTCAGGCCGTCGGTCCGACAGTCGTCCAGAATGGTGTGATCGAAGGTGCCGGGCTGTACCGCCGCGTTGAAGCCGGCGACGGTTTCTTCCAGCGCTGCGGGATCGAGCGTCAGCTTTTCGGCGAGGCCCGCGATGCTGTCGGACTCGATCGGCGGAAACAGCGTCGGCATGAAACTGTTGCGCGAGCTCGCATCGAATATGATGTAGGCGATCTGGCCGGGCTGGGCGGCGACGAGGCGTCCCCAGATCGCGTAGCGCTTCGGCCAGATGTCCTCGCCTTCGTCGTAGAAGCGCTGAGCATCTCGATTGACGACGATGCCGAACACCACGGAATCGTGCCGCGTGATGATGCCGCCGTCGAATTTCGGCGCCCGCGCGTCGATCGCCACCGCATGGCATTGCGTGGGATCGCCGATTTCCTGCACGCCCTTGTCGAGCAGCACCTTCAGGACTGCGCCGCGGTTATACGGGCGTGCCGCGGATCAGGAAATTGTCGGCGACCTCGCCCCAGTATTGCTTGAGCCATTCGATATTGGCCTCGAAGCCGCCGGCGGCGGCGACCAGCGCCGAGGCTGCGACAGTCGCGCGTCCGTCACCGCGCTTGAACGTCGCGGAGAGGAACATGCCGTCGGTGATATCGAGATCGGTCACTTCGGCGTCGTAGAGAATATCGATGCCGAGCTGCTCGGCGGTCAGATAGAGCGCGTTGAGCATCGCCCGGCCGCCGCCGAGGAAGAACGAGTTGGTCCGCCCCAGGCTGAGCGTGCCGCCGAGCGAAGGTTGCCAGCGGACGCCCTGTTGGACGATCCAATGCAGGATGTCCTTGGACTCGGCGATCATGTGGCGCGCCAGTTCCTGGTCGGTCTGGCCGCCGGTGACGCGAAGCAGATCTTCCCAGAATTCCTCTTCCGTGTACGGCCCGGTGAGGATGTCGGTCGCCGCATCATGGGCGCAGCGCATGTTGCGGGTGTGGCGGGTATTGCCGCCGCGATAGAATTTCGGCGCGCCTTCCAGTACCAGCACCGAGGCGCCGTCGCGGCGTGCGCTGATCGCGGCGCAAAGCGCGGCATTGCCGCCGCCGATCACCAGCACGTCGTATTTCCGGGCTAAATCTGCCATGCGATTTTATTATCTTGTTTGCATGGAAATCAGAACTGGCATCGGTGCAGGGCGATACCTTGCTGGGGCATGATCGAGGCGGTTATCCGGCGACGACAGCGTGCCGCTTCGCGCCGGCCTCGCCACCGCGGTAGACGACGAGTGCCGCGAAGATGCCGAGAACAGCGGCGCACATCAGCCAAAACGCCGGAGAGGCCTTGTCGCCGGTGTGATTGATCAGCAGCGTCGATGCGAAGGGGGTAAAGGTGCCGAACAGACCTGCGGCCAGCGCAAACGCCATCGAGAAGCAGGTGGTGCGCACATGCGTCGGCACCACCTCGACCAGCGCCCCCAGCATGGTGCCGCTGTAAACGCCGAAATAGAACGAGAACATCATCTCGACCGCCAGCATCTTGCCGAAGGTTGGCGCGTCGACCAGCCAATGCAGAGCGGGGTAAGCCGTCACCAGCGACAGGCAGGCGATCCCCAGCAGCACCGGCTTTCGGCCGATGCGATCCGACAGCGCGCCACCGACCGGGTTCCAGATGAAGTTCGTCACCGCAACCAGCAGCGTGACCAGCAGCGCGTCGCGCGAGGTCAGCTTCAGCACCGTCCGGCCGAAGGTCGGGGTGTAGACCGTGACGAAGTAGAAGGTCGTGGTGGTCAATACCGCGATCATCATGCCGAGCACGATGATCCTCCAGTTTGCCGCCGCCGAACTGAAGACTTCCCTGGTCGTCGGATGCTTCTTCATCGCCAGGAATTCCGGCGTTTCTTCCAGCGTCCGCCGCAGGAAGAAGATGAAGGGAATGATCATGCAGCCGATCAGGAAGGGGATTCGCCATTTGGCGAATTCAATCCCGCCAAGGAATCCCGACGGTATCGCCCGTGATAACCTCGTTGAGGATAAATCCGATGGTCGCGGCCACGAAAATCGCAACCTGCTGGCTGGCAGACTGGAACGAAGTGTAGAAGCCCTTGTTGCCGGGCGTCGCGATCTCGGAGAGATAGACCGACACGCCGCCGAGTTCGACGCCGGCGGAGAAGCCTTGCAACAGACGACCGATCAGAACGATGACGGGAGCGGCGACGCCGATGGCGGCATAGGTCGGGCAGAGCGCGATCGTCACCGTGCCCATCGCCATGATCGTCAAGGTAACGATCAAGCCCTTGCGGCGGCCGATCTTGTCGATATAGGCGCCGAGCACGATGGCGCCGATCGGGCGCATCAGGGCGCCGAGCCAGAACACGCCGAACGTGTTGAGAAGCGCGGCGGTTTCGTCGTGGGAAGGAAAGAACGCGGCGGCGATGTAGCGGGCGTAGAAGCCGAACAGGAAGAAGTCGAACTGCTCGAGGAAATTGCCGCTGGTTGCCCGGAGAATGGCGCCAATTCGCGATTTGATCTGAGCCGGTGGCGAACTGGACGATGGCGTCATTATCGGTTTCTCCCTGTATCCCGCGCGTTTCGAGCGAGCGAGGTGTTTTGTTGGGCCAATCTGCCACGTCAGCACGCCACGACCAACTGCAAATCAGGCGATTTTCGCGCCGCGTTGGATCGAGGCCAGCAGCCATTGTCGAAACGCCGATAATTTGGCCAACTCGGCGCGCGCCTGCGGGGAAACCAGATAGAAGCCGGCGTCGGCCGGCAGCGCGATCTTGAACGGCACCACCAGCCGGCCCTTGGCGATATCGCCTTCCACATAGGACGTCCGGCCCATCGCTACGCCGAGCCCATCAATGGCGGCTTGCACGGTCATCAGAATCAGATCGAAGCTCAAGCCGGGCAGCTTCGAGATATCCGATGGCTGCCCGGCCGCGGTCAGCCACAGCCGCCAGTCGTCGTCATAGCCGCCGCTGGAGTGCAGCAGCGTGTGGCGGGCGAGGTCTTGCGGGCATCGCAGCGGGTTGTTGCCTTTCAATAGCTCCGGGCTGCACACCGGAAACAATTCGTCGGCCGTCAGCCAGTCGGCGCGCAGGCCGGACCAGTGTCCCCGGCCGTAGCGGATCGCGGCATCGACATCATCGCGGCGGAAATCGACCAGGCTGGTCGAGGAGGTGATGCGGACGTCGATATCGGGATGGGCCTGCTGAAAGCTGGACAGCCGCGGCAAAAGCCACTTCGCCGCAAACGACGCCAGGGTGGACACCGTCAGCACGCGGTCGCCGTCCTTGCGCAACAGCCGGTCGGTCGCGAGCCGCAGGTCGTTGAAGGCGGCGCGAATCCCGGGAAGGTATTCCCTGGCCTCCGGCGTCAGCGCGAGCGTGCGGTTCTGCCGGACAAACAGTCGAATCCCAAGCTCGGCTTCCAGCCGCCGGATCTGATGGCTGATCGCGGTCTGGGTGACGTTCAATTCGGCAGCCGCCGCCGTGAAACTCAGGTGCCGGGCGGCGGCTTCGAAAGCGCGTAATCCGTTAAGCGAGGGAAGGCGAGCGACCATGATTCCAAGTACATGAATTTATCTCATGTATTATGGCGCAAAGTGTCGTTTGCTGCAACTGCAAACTCTACAGATAATTGCCATAAATGCTAGGATTATGGAGGACATCATGTCCCTGTGCTTATCCAACGATGTGACAAATAATCATGGTTCGGGTACTTTCACCCGGCTGAACGGCCGCCTTCACGTTTGGCTGGACCGCTGGCGTCAGCGTCACGAACTGACCCATTGGTCGGACCGGGACCTGCATGACGTCGGATTGTCGTGGAGCGACGTGGTCCACGAAGCCGAGAAGCCGTTCTGGCGGGCTTGAATGCAGACCAGTGTCCCGATTCGGAAGTTCGTTGGATTTTGCGGGGCCACGTTTCGAACTTTGGAATCGAAGGGACACTGGCAAACTTATTGAAATCTTTCAATCCGGCGGGAGGCCGCCATGAGCGAACTTCGTCTCTCCGAACATCCACACCACGCCGACCATCTGAGGCTGCGCGACGGCCGCGCCCTGACCGTTCGCCTCGTCGCGCCCGACGACGGCGAGACGTTGCAGCGTTACTTTCGCAAGCTTTCGATGGTCTCCCGCCACAATCGCTTTCTGGGCGCGATGAGCGAACTGCCCGCAAGCGAGCTCCATCGTTTCGTTCACGCCGGCGAGAATGACAGGTTCAGCGTGATCGCGGTGACGATGATCGAAGGTCACGAGATCATCGTGGGCGAAGCGCGCTACGGGTTCGAGGCGGCGAGCGCCAATTTCGAGTTTGGCATTTCCATCGACGATCGCTGGCAGGGTCAGGGCGTCGGCGCGGCGCTGCTTCGCAACCTGGAATGCCGCGCGGCCGCGTTGGGCGCGACCAGGATATTCGGCGACACCTTGCGTTCCAATGCAGCGATGATCGGTTTGGCGCGCAAGCTCGGCTTTTCCTTCAGCCGTCATCCCGACGACTGGAAGCTGGTGCGTTTCGAAAAGCCGATCGATCCCGTGCACCAGGACATTCCTTGCGCGAGCTGGAAGCTTGTGGCGAAGCAGCGTGCGATGGAAGCATTGGCTTAAGGCGTCATTGCGAGGAGTGGCAGCGACGAAGCAATCCAGTCATTTCGTTCAACCATTGATTTTGTTTGACCATGGATCGCTTCGCTGACGCTCGCGATGACGTTAGTTATTGGCTACCGATTTTCAAAACTTTTCCACCCACGGCCGCAATTCCAGCTCCCAGGTCCACGCGGTCTTCGGCTGTTGCAGCACGCTCCAGTAGCTCTGCGCAATCGCGTCGGGATCGAGCATGGAATCCGGCCGGTCCGCGGGCTCGGTGCGCGCCGCGCTCTTGATGCCGCCGTCGATCACGAAATGGGCGACGTGAATGCCTTGCGGCGATAATTCGCGCGCCATGCTCTGGGCAAGCCCGCGCAGCGCAAATTTCCCCATCGCAAACGACGCCGACTGCGCATAGCCCTTGACGCTGGCGGAGGCACCCGTGAACAGGATGGCGCCGCGTTTGTTCGGCAGCATGCGCTTGGCGGCCTGCTGGGCCACCAGAAAGCCGCCGAATGCGCTCACGGCGATCGCCTGCGCCACGTCCGCCGGCACGAGATCGATGAGGGGGCCGCGGGCTCGCGCGCTGGCATTGTAGACCACGAGATCGGGCGTCCCGCTCTCGCGCTCGACCAGCCCGAACAGGCGCTCGACCTCCTCGGGCTCGGTGGCGTTGCAGGCATAGGCGTTGGCCTTGGTCTCCGCGCAGAGCGCGCCGAGCTTTTCGATGCTGCGGGCCGCGAGTGCAACGCGAAGTCCTTCGCGCGCGAACAGCCGGGCCAGCGAGGCGCTCAGGCCCTCGCCGGCCCCCACGATCAGGGCGTTCTTGTATTTGGGCGTTTCCATCGGATGTTCCTTGTTTTCAGCGCGGCGGGATGTGCGATAGTTCGCTCTTCAAGAGATGAGGAAGCGAACGAGAGAAATCAATGCAGCCGCACCCGCAAAATCGTCCTGCAAATTCGGACCTTCTGGCGCCGGACACCTCAGGCATGAATTTCTACCGTGCCGATCCGGCGCTTTCGGATCTGCTTCGCATCCATCTGCCGGAGGCCTTGTTTCGCCACATCGAGCCGCATCTCGACCGTCTGGGCAGCCTCGCAGGCGGCCCTCTCGACGAATGCGCAAGGCTTGCCGACCGGCATGTACCGGTGCTGCATCAGCGCGACCGTTTTGGCCGCGATGTGCAGTGGATCGAATATCACCCGGCCTACCGTGAACTCGAGCGCGCCGCCTTCGGGGAATTCGGCATTCATGCGATGTCGCTTCGCAAGGGTGTCATGGGCTGGCCGGATAAATATCCCGTCGTCGCCAAGCACGCCTTTACGTTTCTGTTCAACCAGGCCGAGTTCGGCCTCGGCTGCCCGATCAATGTCACCGATGGCTGCGCCAAGCTGCTGGCGAATTTCGGCAGCGCGGCATTGAAGGAAAAATATCTCGACGGCCTCACCCAAACCGACATGAACAAGCTGACCCAGGGCGGCCAGTTCATGACCGAGAAGGAAGGTGGCTCCGACGTCGGCTCGCTGACCACGACAGCGGTCGAGGAGGGCGATCACTGGCGGCTCTATGGCGAGAAGTGGTTCTGCTCGAACGCGGACGCCAAAGTCGTGATGCTGCTGGCGCGCCCCGAAGGCGCCGGCGCCGGCACCCGCGGCGTCGGCCTGTTCCTGATGCCGCGAACGCTCGATGACGGCTCGCCCAATCACTACCGGATCGTGCGGTTGAAGGACAAGCTCGGCACCCGCTCGATGGCCTCGGGCGAGATCAGGCTCGAAGGCGCGATCGCCTATGCCGTCGGCAAGCTCGATCGCGGCTTCGTGCAGATGGCCGAGATGGTCAACTCGTCGCGGCTCTCCAACGGCGTCAAATCCACCGCCCTGATGCGGCGCGCCTATCACGACGCGATGACGGTCGCCAGAAACCGCGTCGTGTTCGGCAGCCGCATCATCGATTTGCCGCTGGCACGGCGGCAATTGATGAAGATCATGCTTGCGACCGAGCAGGCGCTGTCGATGAGTTTTATCACGGCGGACGCGCTCGATCGCGCCGAAGCCGGCAGCCAGGATGCCGCGGCTCTGCTGCGTATCCTGACGCCGACGCTGAAATTCCGCGCCACGCGTGACGCCCGCAAGGTCTGTGGCGATGCCATGGAGATGCGTGGCGGCATCGGTTACATCGAGGAATTCGCGACCGCCAGGCTGTTGCGCGATGCGCATCTTGGTTCGATCTGGGAAGGCACGGGCAACATTGTCGCGATCGATGCGTTGACGCGGGCGGTCGGCCGCCACGGCGCGGATGCCGCGCTTTCGGCCGATCTACACGCGAGGATCGATGACAGCGCGGCCATCCCGAGCGCTTTCCGCGACCGGTTGCGAACGCTGGCCGATTCGGCCGTCGAATTCTGCGCGCAAGGTCGCGGGCCACCCCGAGCACCAGACCGAAGCGCGGCGCGCCACCAGTTTGCTCTATCACGTGGCGAGCGCGGTCGCGCTGGCATGGGAAGCGGCACGCATTCACGCCACGCGTGGCGATGCGCGCCGGTTGTTGCTGTCGCGGCTCGTGATCGATCACCGGCTTTCCGCCGGCGATCCGTTCCGGCTGACGGGTGACGGCCGACAGCGCGCCATAACCGACCTTCTGCTTGGCGATCGCGCGGTCGGCATGGCCGAGGTCGGCGAACTCGTCGCTTCATAGAACTCAATCATCGAACGCCGGCGGCGGCACGAAGCCGCCGAACTCACGTTCGATCAGTTCGGCGAGCTTTATCGGCGTGCGGTCTTCGAGCCATGGGCCGACGATCTGCACACCGATCGGCAGGCCCTCCGGCGAGACGCCCAGCGGTATCTGGGTTGCGGGCAGGCCGGTCAGATTGGCGATCCCCGGCCACGCCATCTGGTCGGAATAGGAAAACTCCTTGCCGTCGATCTCGATGCGGCGCGTCTCCTGCTCCGCCGAGTGATCGTGAGGAAAGGCCGGCGTCGGCATGATCGGGCAAATCACCGCATCGAAGCTTTCGAACAGTGCACGCCATTGCGCCCGCAACTGCGCGCGTGCGCCATCGGCCATCACCCAGTCGCGATGGTTGAGCGCGATGCCGCGCAGACGCTCGGCGCGCAGGCTTGTGTCCGCCGCAGGCAAGTCCGCGGCGGCGGCGACCGCGCCGGCATAGACCTCCGGTGCGAAGGTGACCGAGAGGAACGACAGCAGCATCCGCATATAGAGGCGCGAGGCCGCTGCAAAGTCCGGCCATAACGGACTTCCGCGCGAGATTTTCGCGCCGGCCGTGCCGAGGCCACTCGCCAGTTTTTCGATCGCCGAGCGCACCACCGTGTTGGTTGGCAGCAGCGGGTCGCTGTCGATCACGAGCACGCGGAAGTCCTTCAACGCATCATGCCGCGGTGGCGGCAATGACAGGCGATAGGCTTTGCCGGCTTCCAGCGGATCCGGTCCCGCGATCACGTCGAGCAGCAGCGAAAGGTCGGCCGCGCAGCGCGCCATGGGGCCGATGACGGACATGTCACGCTCGAGCGGCAAGGCCGGCGAGGGCGGCGGGGTGTGGCCGCGCAACGGCACCAACGCATAGGTCGGCTTGTGCGCAAAGACGCCGCAGTGAAAGGCCGGCACGCGCAGCGACCCGGCAAGGTCAGAGCCGAGCGAGAGCGGGCCATAGCCGGCGGCGACCGCGGCCGCCGATCCGCCGGATGAGCCGCCGGGCGTGCGGGCCAGATTATATGGATTATTGGTGGTGCCGTAGATATCGTTGTAGCTCTGCCAATCGCCAAGGCCGAGCGGCACATTGGTCTTGCCGAGGATGACGCCGCCGGCCTGTTTGACGCGGGTGATCGCGAGCGCGTCTTCCTTGGGGTAGAAATCCTTTTGCGCCGGAATGCCCCAGGTCGTGGGAAGGCCGGCGACGTTGTAGGATTCCTTCACCGTGAGGGGAATACCGAGTAGCCGGCCCGTATCGCCGCGGCCGCGCGCAGTATCGGCGGCGCGGGCAGCACCGAGCGCACGCTCGAAATCACGGACGCAGACCGCATTGATTTTGGCATCGTGCCGCTCAATGCGCTGGATAGCGTGCTCCGTGAGTTCAACAGCGGAGACCTCTTTTCGTGCCAGCGCATCCGACAGTTCGGTTGCGGTCGCAAAACTCCATCGCGGCTTCGTCACATCGCTCTCCCGGTCTGATGTCGCGTTGACCGGACTATGCTTGCGTAAAATGACGGCCGCTAGACTGGAATTGCCGTTGACGAATTATCCCGGGAGCATCCGCTGCATGATCCGGTCGCGATAGATGAAGAGATGGACTATTGCGACCGCGACGTGAATGCCGATGAAAGCGAGTAGCGTCCATTCGGCTGCCTGGTGCCAGCCATCGATGAATTTGTTGGCTGCCGGATTGGCCGACGCGAGCATCGGCAGGGGCATGATGTAAAAGAAGGATAAGGACCAGCCACGAAAGGATGCAAACAGCCAGCCGGTAAGGGTTGTTGCCAGTACCAGCGCGTAGAGTGCCCAGTGGACGAACTCCGAGCTCATTCGCTGCCAGGTGGGCAGCGAACTTTCCGGCGCGACCGGGTGGGTCAGCCGCCAGGCCAAACGCAGGACGATCAGCAGGAGGATGACGATTCCGAACGAGACATGAAATGTCATGGGAGTACCAGGTTTGTCGCCGCGATGAACGTCCGGCATCAGCCATCCGATCGGATATTGCACGACGAGCAAGGCAACGATCAGCCAGTGAAATGTCTTCGCGGTCGTTCCGTATTGCAAACGGTCGGTCATGCCTTCACTTCTCATCTAACAGATTGTTTCATCCATGCGGGTGCCCAACAATAATCGTGGGAGTGGGTCCGCGTAACGCGCAAATTTCTAGGATGCCCCGATAAGAATACCGACACCGAGCACGATGACGCCGCCGAGCACGATCTGGAACACGGCCTGCAGGAATGGCGTGTCCATGTAGCGGGCGCGGATATAGGCGATCGCCCAGAGTTCGAAGAAGACCACGACGCTGGCGATAGCGGTTGCAATCCAGAAGGCGTTGGCCCAGCGGTCGGGCACCAGATAAGGCATGGTGTGACCGAGGCCGCCAAGCGCGGTCATCACCCCGCAGGTCAGGCCGCGCAGCCAGGGCGAGCCGCGTCCGGTGAGCGAGCCGTCGTCGGACAGCGCTTCGGCAAAGCCCATGCTGATGCCGGCACCGATCGAGGCGGCAAGGCCAACCAGAAATGTTTGCCAGTTGTGATGCGTGGCGAAGGCTGCGGCAAACAGCGGGGCCAGCGTCGAGACCGATCCGTCCATCAGTCCGGCGAGGCCCGGCTGCACATATTGAAGCACGAATACGCGACGGCGCGTCTTGTCTTCTTCGGCGCGCACATTGGGCGTCAGAAGTTCATCGGTCAGTTTGGCGGCGACATTTTCGTGGCCTTTTTCGGCTTCCGCCAGGTCGGCGAGCAGCCGGCGCACGCCGACGTCCTGGGTTTGCTCGGCGGCCCTGACGTAGAAGCGCTCGGCTTCGAACTCCATCGTCGCCGCTTCCTTGCGGATGGCATCGAGCGACAGGTTCTTGGTCAGCCAGATCGGGCGGCGGCGCAGAAAGCCTTTGACGTTGTCGCGGCGGATGGGTGGCAGATTTTGGCCGAAGCGCTTTTCGTAAATCTCCAGCAAGCGGTGGCGGTGGCCTTTTTCCTCCTCGGCCATCTCCTCGAATACCTTGGCCGATTCCGGATAGCGCTCCGCGAGATCTTCGGCGAAGCTCATATAGATGCGGCTGTCTTCTTCTTCGGCTGATATCGCCACCGCCAATACTTCGCGCTCGGTCAAATCGGCAAATTTCTTCACGGTATGGCCCTTGGCATATATTTAGAATGATTCTAAATTGATATAGCCGGAGCCCGCGACAACGTCAAATCATCCGCTTCCGGCGTTCATCGGCCGAGGGAACCGATGCGGTTTGCTTTCGTTTCGCTCGTTGGGGCATCGCAGGGGAGCATTGATGCAAAAGATCAAATATCGCTTGAACGATCCGCGGCTGGCGCCGCGCCGGACCAAACTTGAAATTCCAGGATGGGCCGGAAAGCGCGAGCCGCGCGCGAATGGTTCACGGGAGCAGGTGTGGCACTGCGTCCCGTTTTCGGAGGGTGCTCAATACGGGATCGAACTGTTCTATCCCTACGACAACGAGCTGCACGTCAGCACGAGGGACGGGCAGCTCGTTCTGGAGGGTGACTGGGGTGAGCCGCCTGATGGCGGTCTGCAATGGCCGCCATTCCGGAATTTCGGCGGCACGTTCTACACCTATCAGATCCTCCTCGACCTCAAGGTCGAGAAGGGAATGGCGATCCGCACCGAACCGCATCCGCGCTTCTACACCGATCCCACCGACACGGTACCGATCGCAGTCCCGGCCTTGATCCGAAACTGGTGGCCGATGATGTTCTTCTGCGTGTTCAAGGCGCCGGCCGAAGGCCGCACGCATATCTTCAGGCCGAACGAGCCTTTCGCCCAGATCATTGTGATCCCCGAAGAGGCCAATTTCGAGCTCGAGCCGATGACGGGTGAAGAGTTTGCCGAGCGCGAACTTCAGTCGCGCCGCATCTATAATAACAGGCCTAATCTTTCGGCCGGGACCGAGTGGACGTCGTCGACGGATACCGTGTTCGACGGAACCTACCGGCATCTTCACCGCGCTGCGAAGGAAAAAGCACGACAGGAATAAGAATTTCCACCGCACGACAGGACCCAGGAAACCTGCTCGATGGGTCAAGGATCCTGTTCGCTCGGTGGCTTATCAGTAGTCGCGTCCGTAGAAGCCGTGAGTGGTGATGATGATGATGGTGGTGGTGGTGACGGTAGTATCGGCGATATCCCGGCACGACCACCACTCCGCCATATCCATAGCGCGGATAGAAGCCGTGGTGATGGTGATGATGGTGGTGGTGGTGATGATGGTGATAAAACTGAGCCAACTGAACGTTGGCTTCCGCCGAAGGATCCGCTCTCGATTCATCCACGACCTTCAGTAAGGCAGCTGCGTTCGGAACCGGCTCCAGCAATTCGGCAAAGGAATTCACCTTCAAGATCTCGCTCGGAGTTGGAGCTTGTGTCGGCGCTGCCTGACTGGCGTTAAAAGCACCGAGCGTCGCTACCGCTCCCAAAAGGCCAGCAATCTTCTTTTCCATTAGTCCTCCTCCTTTGAAGTTAAAACCGGATGTAGAGACCGGCAGCACCGGCACTAGCCGGTATCGATGACACTACTGCTTCCCCGTCGAGCACCACTCGACCTTTTGGGGGCACGATGGCAGCTATCCCGGGCAGTCTGCGAAGGGTGCTGCGATATCGTCAAAAACAGGACCCCAAGAGGTCCTGATTCGCGACCGATGCCGTTTACCGCCAGTGATGGTGGTGGTGATGGTGATGGTGGCGATAACGCCGCCAGTACCGGTGGTGATGGTGATGATGGTGGTGATGGTAATACTGAGCTACCTGGACGTTGCTCTCGGCAGCCGGCTTTTCGTCCATCGCCTTCAGGAGCGCCGGGGCATTGGGAATTGGTTCCAGCAACTCGGCAAAAGAATTCGCCTTTAAGGCATCGCTCGGATCGGGTGTCGGTGCGGCCTGGGCCACCCCGAGCGTTGCCACCGCACCCAATAGTCCGGTGATCGTCTTATGCATAATCCCTCCTTGGATTTTCGAACAGCGGGCAGCATCACCCGGTAACCGGCAACGCCGGCATTTTCGGATTGTTCCCGGGAAAATCGTCTTCGACCAAAGGCGGAAGTCGAGCTAGGCTGCTGATGCATTCAAAAAACGCAGCAGCAGCCGGCCGACTTCGTCAGGCCGTTCCTGCTGCACCCAATGCCCGGCGCCATCGACCAGATGAACGTCGAGCATTCGCGTGCAGGCCGTCGTCTGCATCGTCTCGAACACGCCGGGACGCTGATAGGTGCCCCAGTCTTGCAGTCCGGAGATGAAGCAGGATGGCACGTCGATGCTCCTGCCCGACCAGGTCTCGAGTTCCGCGGAGAACGCGCCTGACGTGCCGCAGCGATACCATTGCAGGCCACCCTGGAATCCCGTCCGTCGATATTCGGCGCTGTAGACGGCGAGTTCGTCGTCGGGCAGCCAGGCATTGGCGGCGATCACCTGTTTCGACGGCATTTCTTCCGCGACCGTCTCGGCCATGGTCTTCGCAAGATCCATCACATAATAGGTTGGCAGTTTGGCGAGTTCGCCTGCTGACCACCATTTGAGCGGATAAGGCTGGTTGCCTTTCCAGTCCGCGCTCTTGTGATGGTAGTAGGCGCGCAGGAAATCATGCACGCCTTGCGGCGCGCGCCACATGTCGTCGTTGGCCTCGCGCGTCGAATAGTACCAGTGATAATGCTTGCGCGGGCGCGGCAAAGCGGCGAGCTCGTGGTGCACCGGATCGACGCGTTTCGGCGGCAACGGCGTATCCGCCGTATTGAGGGCCATTTTCGGCGGACCGGCGAATGGCGCACTCATCAGGACAACCGATCGAAATACGTCGGGCCGGATCACGCCGCACCAGGCGGCGACCGAACTGCCGAAATCATGTCCGACCACGGCGGCCACCGAGCGATGACCGAACGCCGCGACGACGCCAAGCGCGTCGCGCACCAGGTTGGTCAGGCGGAACGGGCAAAGATCGCCGTCATAATTCGTCTCCCAGCCGGTGGTGCGGCCATAGCCACGCTGGTCCGGCGCGATCACGTGATAGCCCGCCTCCGCCAGCACCGGAATCACCTTGCGCCAGCTGAAGGCGAGTTCCGGGAAGCCGTGCAGCAACAGCACGCAGGGTCGGCCTTCGTTCTCAAAGCCGGCCTCGAGCACGTGCATGGTGAGGCCGTTGATGCCCTCGATGGAGCGGGAGCGGATGCCTGCGGGAAGCGGGAGTTCGGGGTGGGTGATCACGGCAATTCCTCGTCATGGCCTAGGCGTTCGAAGAACGGCGTCGCTTCCGCTTGCCTATGCCAGGCCATCCACGTCTTCTAACGCCACCGACTGTAAAGACGTGGATGCGCGGGACAAGCCCGCGCATGACGGCATCTCGTTGGCCAGCTTGCGCTCACAGCCGTTCGACGATCGTCACGTTGGCCATGCCGCCGCCCTCGCACATGGTCTGCAACCCATAGCGCTTGTTGCGTTGCTTGAGCGCGTTGACCAGCGTCGTCATCAGCTTGGTGCCGGAGCCGCCCAGCGGATGGCCAAGCGCGATGGCGCCGCCATGGACGTTGAGCCTCCCGGGGTCGGCGCCGGTGGTCTTCAGCCACGCGGTCGGCACCGACGCAAAGGCCTCGTTCACTTCGAACAGGTCGATGTCGTCGACCGTCATGCCGGCCTTTTTCAGCGCCCGCTCCGTCGCATGCAGCGGCGCGTCCAGCATGATCACGGGATCGCCGCCCATCATCGTCATGTGATGTACCCGCGCCATCGGCGCGACGCCGAGCGACTTCAAGCCCTTCTCATTGACGACCATCACGCCGGAGGCGCCGTCACAGATCTGGCTGGCGGAGGCGGCGGTCAGTTTGCCGTTCTCCGCGATCAGTTTGACGTTCTTGATGCCGTCGAGGCTGACGTCGAACCGAATTCCTTCATCGATCGCGTGAACGTCCTTCGAGCCGTCGGCGCGTGTAATCGGCAGCGGCACGATCTCATCCTTGAACAAGCCGCCTTGCGTCGCAGCGATCGCCCGCTGGTGGCTGTTGTAGGAATATTCGTCCAGATCGTTTTTGGAGAGGCCATATTTCTCCGCCATCATTTCGGCGCCGGTGAACTGGCTGAACACGATGTTCGGGTAACGATGTTCGATATTCGGGCTCTTGTAATGGCCGAATCCGTTTTTCGCCGGCAGTTGCGAGGCAAGGCCCATCGGCACCCGAGTCATCGCCTCGACGCCGGCGGCGATCACGACGTCCATGCTGCCGGACATCACCGCTTGGGCTGCAAAGTGGAGGGCCTGCTGCGAGGAACCGCATTGCCGGTCGATCGACGTGCCCGGCACGCTCTCAGGCAGCCTGGACGCCATAATGGCATTGCGTGCGATATTGTTGGATTGCTCGCCGACCTGCATGACGCAACCCATGATCACGTCCTCGACCTGATCCGGCGCGGCGCCGGAGCGTTCCACCAGTGCATTGAGTACGGAGGCGGCGAGATCGGCTGGATGCCAGCCCGCAAGACGGCCTCCCTTGCGGCCACCGGCGGTGCGTGCGGCAGCGACGATATAGGCCTCGGCCATGGGCGTTCTCCCTAATTTTATCGGGCGGAATTCATAGTGTCCCGATTCCGAAGTTCGTAGCATTTCGCGGAGCCACGTTTCGAACTTCGGAATCGAAAGGACACTAGAAAACCCATTGATCTAGTGTGGCTTTGGTTCAGAAGTCCGCATGACCAGCCCGCGGCACCAACGATGCGGACTTCTGAACCGCCACACTAGTCGATGGCGCGAATTAGAATGGCGCCACCGGATTTAGTCAATCAATTAAGGCTCGCAACTAAGGCTCGCAATTAAGGCTTGAGGCGGCCCGCGCCATGGGGTTAGCGTGCATGCAAGAATGACGAAATACGGGAGAGACGCCAGCATGCAATTAAAGGACGTTGCAGTCTTGATCACGGGCGGAGGTTCCGGCCTTGGCGCGGCGACCGCGCGCGCCATGGCGGCCAAAGGCGCCAAAATCGCCGTGCTGGATCAAAGCAAGGAGAATGCGGAGAAAGTCGCCGCCGAGGTGAAAGGTATCGCGGTCCCGGCCGACGTGACCGATGAGGACCAGGTCAAGGGTGCGATCGCGAAAGCGGAGGGCGCTCACGGCATTGCGCGTGTGCTGGTGAATTGCGCGGGGATCGGCGGATCGCAGCGCATCGTCGGCAAGAACGGTGTCTACCCGCTCGCCAAGTTCGCGCGCGTCATCAACGTCAATCTGATCGGCACTTTCAATGTGCTGCGGCTGTTCGCCGAACGGCTCTTGACCGAGCAACCGGTCGGCGAAGAGCGCGGCGTCATCATCAATACCGCGAGCGTCGCCGCCTATGAGGGGCAAATCGGCCAGATCGCCTACTCGGCCTCCAAAGGCGGCGTGGTCGGTCTCACGCTGCCCGCCGCGCGCGATCTCGCCCAGCACAAGATTCGCGTCAACACCATTGCGCCCGGTCTTTTCTTCACGCCGCTGTTGATGGGATTGAGCGAGGAGGCGCGCCAAAGCCTTGGGGCGCAGGTGCCGCATCCCGCGCGCCTTGGCGATGCCGCCGAGTACGGCAACCTCGCGGTCCACATCGTCGAGAACGCGATGCTGAACGGCGAAACCATCCGCCTCGACGGTGCCATCCGCATGGCGCCGAGATGACGAGACAATTCGCCTTGCACTGGAGAGTAGCGGCATGAATTTCGATTTTTCCGACGAACAAAAACAATTGCGCGACACCGCGCGGAAATTTCTCGCCGAGAAATGCCCGCCCAAGGCGGTGCGCGCCGTGATCGATGGCAAGGCGCCCTATGACCGCGAACTCTGGAAGGGTCTTGCCGAGATGGGCTTTCTCGGCGTCGCGATTCCGGAAGCCTATGGCGGCGCCGGCGCGGGTCACCTTGAATTGTGCGTGATCGCCGAAGAAATCGGCCGGGCGCTCGCGCCGGTGCCGTTTTCCTCAACCGTCTATCTTGCCGCCGAAGCGCTGCTCATCGCCGGAAGCGAGGCGCAGAAACAGAAATGGCTGCCTGTGATTGCGTCCGGCGATGCGATCGGGACGCTCGCGCTGTTCGAGGGCAAAGGCAATCCATCGCCGCAGGCGATCAAGCTTGCCGTATCCGGCGGCAAGCTCGATGGCGTGAAGAAGCCGGTCGCCGATGGCGCGATAGCGGATTTTGCAATCGTTGCCGCGCGCACGGGTTCGACCGGCCGCGAGACCGATATTTCGCTGTTTCTGGTGGACATGAAGGCCGAAGGCGTCGAAGCCAAGGCGCTCGCCAACATCGATCCGTCGCGCAATCAGGCAGAAGTTGGCTTCAAAAATTGCAAGGCGGAGCCGTTGGGCGCTGCCGGCGAAGGCTGGAGCATTATCTCGCAGGTGCTCGATCGCGCTGCGGTGCTGCTCGCCTTCGAGCAGGTCGGCGGCGCCGATCGGGCGCTCGAAATGGGCCGCGACTATGCGCTCGACCGCATCGCCTTCGGCCGGCCGATCGGCTCGTTTCAGGCGATCAAGCACATGCTGGCCGACATGTATGTCTCGGCGACGCTGGCGCGGTCAAACTGCTATTACGGTGCCTGGGCGCTCTCGACCAATGCCGGCGAATTGCCGGAAGCCGCCGCGGCGGCGCGGATCAGCGCGACGCAGGCGTTTCAGCATTGCGCCAAGAACAACATCCAGGTTCATGGCGGCATGGGGTTCACCTGGGAGTTCGACTGCCACCTTTATTACCGGCGGGCGAATGCCACGGCGCTGTCGCTCGGCTCGCTGTCGTATTGGGAAGATGCCTTGATCGACCGGATGCGGAAGCGAAACGCGGCTTAGGATCGTGTCCCGGACGCGGTGCAGCGTTTCACGCTGCTCCGCAGAGCCGGGACCCATGTAGACCCCGGATCAGCAGCGCAGCACAAGTGCTGCGTTGCGTCCGGGGAACGCGAAAGAAAGAGCACGACATGAATTTCGACGATACCCCGCAGGAGGCTGCCTTTCGCGCCGAGGCGAAAGCCTGGATCGCCGCGAACGCGCCGAAGCAATATGAGGAGGAATTGAAAAGGTCCTCGCTCGGCCGCACCGCACTCAAGGGCGCCAATGTTCTCGATGTCGCCAAGGCGTGGCAGAAGAAGAAGGCGGATGCCGGCTGGGCCTGTCTGCACTGGCCGAAGGAATATGGCGGCCGCGGCGCTTCGCCGATCGAGCGCGTGATCTGGCAACAGGAAGAAGGCGCCTTCGGAAAACTCAGCTTCACCTTCATCATCGGCCACGGCATGTGCGGGCCGACCATGATGGCCTATGCGGGCGAAGAGCATAAGCGCCGCTATTTGCCGCCGCTCGCTTCCGGCAAGGATATCTGGTGCCAGCTGTTTTCCGAACCCGCCGGCGGCTCCGACGTCGCGGGCCTGCGCACCCGCGCCGAGAAGCGCGGCGATGAATGGGTCATCAACGGCCAGAAGATCTGGACCTCGGGGGCACATTATTCCGATTATGGAATCCTGCTGACGCGCACCGATCCCACCGTGCCCAAGCACAAGGGGCTCACCATGTTCTTCCTGAGCATGAAGAGCCCCGGCATCGAGATCAGGCCGATCAAGCAGGCTAACGGCAACTCCGACTTCAACGAAGTCTATTTCACCGATGTGAAAATCCCGGACTCCCAGCGGTTAGGGGCCGTCAATGACGGCTGGAACGTATCGCTGACAACGCTGATGAACGAACGCATGTCGATCGGCGCGGGCATTGCGACCGGCTTTCCGGAGCTGTTCGAATTCTGCAGCAACCTGATGCTCGAAGATGGCCTGGCGATCGATGACGGGGGCGTCCGCTCCAAGCTTGCGCATTGGGCGGCGCGCGCCAGCGGGTTGAAATATACCAACATGCGCGCGATCTCTGCCTTGTCGAAGGGCGAGCGCCCGGGACCGGAGAATTCAATCGGCAAATTGGTCGCGGGATCGATGATCCAGGACATCTCGGCCTATGCGATGGATTTGCAGGGCGCGGCCGGCGCGCTTTGCGGCCCCGAGGATGCGGAAGTGGCCGGCAAGTTCCAGGCGATGCTGTTGCGCGCGCCGGGAACGCGCATCGAAGGCGGCACCGACGAGATCATGCGCAACATCATCGCCGAGCGCGTGCTGGGTTTGCCCGGCGATATCCGGGTCGACAAGGATGTGCCGTTCAACCAAATCCCGACCAAGGGAAGAAACTAACCGCGAAGAGACTCGCGTTCTATTCCCTCCCCCTGAAAGGGGGAGGGTTAGGGTGGGGGTCTCGTGCGGGACAAGAAGGTTGACCCCCTCCCGGCGCTACGCGCCGGCCTCCCCCTTTCAGGGGGAGGCGAAGTGAGGCCGACGCAAGGAGACTGCTACGATGAATTTCGATGACACGCCGCAAGAAGCCGCATTCCGTGCCGAAGCGAGGGCGTGGGTCGACGCCAACGCGCCCCGCGAATTCGAGGACGAGCTCGCGAAGGCTTCGCTGGGGCGGATCAAGCTGGAAAAGCATGACATCGTCGAAGTTGCCAAGGCGTGGCAAAAGAAGAAGGCCGAAGCCGGCTGGGTGTGCCTGCACTGGCCGAAGGAATATGGCGGCCGCGGCGCTTCCCCGGTCGAGCGCGTGATCTGGCAACAGGAAGAGGGGATTTACTTCAAGCTCACAAGTCCGTTCCAGATCGGCGAGGGCATGTGCGGGCCGACGCTGATGGCCTTTGGCAGCGAAGCCGACAAGCGGCGCTATCTGCCGAAGATCGCCTCGGGCGGGGAAATCTGGTGCCAGTTGTTCTCCGAGCCGGCGGCCGGCTCCGACGTCGCGGGCCTGCGCACCCGCGCCGAACGCGACGGCGATCACTGGATCATCAACGGTCAGAAGATCTGGACGTCGGGCGCCCACTATGCCGACTACGGCCTTCTCATCACCCGCACCGATCCGGCTGTGCCCAAGCACAGGGGCCTGACCATGTTCTTCATCGACATGAAGAGCCCGGGCGTCGAGGTCAGGCCGATCAAGCAGGCCAACGGCATGCAGGAATTCAACGAGGTGTTTTTCACCAATTTGCGCGTTCCGGACTCGCAGCGGCTGGGTGCGGTCGGCGACGGCTGGAATGTGTCGCTGACGACGTTGATGAACGAGCGCATGTCGATCGGCGCGCGACTTGCCACCGGCTTCAATGAACTGTTCGACTTCTGCTGCACCCTGGTGACCGACGATGGCCTTGCCATCGACGATCGCGCCACGCGTTCAAGACTCGCGCAATGGGCCGTCAAGAGCAGCGGCCTCAAATATACCAGCATGCGGACGATCTCGGCGCTCTCCAAAGGTGAGCGGCCGGGGCCGGAAAATTCCATCGGCAAGCTGGTGTCGGGCGCGATGCTCCAGGACATCGCGACCTATGCGATGGACCTGCAAGGCGCAAGCGGCACGCTGAACGATCCGCAAACCGCCGATGCTGCCGGCCAGTTCCAGGCCATGCTGTTGTCGTCGCCGTCGATCCGGATTGCCGGCGGCACCGACGAAATCCTGCGCAATATCATCGCCGAGCGTGTGCTGGGTCTGCCGGGCGACATCCGCGTCGACAAGGATGTGCCGTTCAACCAAATCCCGACCAAGGGACGATAAGACATGTCAACGACCACCAGCAATTCATCCGGAAGCCGACACAGCACCGGGGAGCGCATCGGCATTCTGGAGGAACTGCTTGACGAACGCTTTTCTTGCCGGGCCTTCAAACCCGATTCCGTGCCGCGGCCGATCATCGAGCACGTATTGAAGGTGGCCCAGCGTACCGCGTCCTGGTGCAACAGCCAGCCGTGGCAGGTTGTGATTGCGAGCGGCGAGGCAAAAGAGAAATTCCGCAAGGAAATCTACGCGGCGGCAAGTTCGGGCGCGGATGATGGCGACTTTCCGTTTCCGCGGGAATATCGCGGTGTCTATCTGGAGCGGCGGCGGGAAAGCGGCTTTCAGCTCTACAACACACTCGGCATTCCCCGCGGCGACAGGGCGGCCTACGCCAAGCAGGCGCTGGAGAATTTCAATTTCTTCGGCGCGCCGCATGTGGCCATTATCCACACCGACGAAGCACTCGGCGTCTACGGTGCGATCGATTGCGGCGCCTATGTCAGCAATTTCATGCTGGCGGCGCAGGCGCTCGGACTCGGTACGATTCCGCAGGCCGCGCTGGCGCACCGGTCAGGCCTGATCCGGCGTCATTTCAAGCTCGGCGACGACCGCCGGGTGGTGTGCGGGATATCGTTCGGCTACGCGGACCGCGATCACCGTATCAACGGTTACCGGACCTCGCGCGCAAGCGTGTCCGATGCGGCGGCGTTTGTGGACTAGGAAACTTGGCTCAACACTTGCCGGCTTTCCCCGGATGCAGCGCAGCACCGCTGCGCATTTGGCAGGCTATGGTGGTGCGCTGCTGATCCGGGGTCCAAACAGCGATGCTCGATCCGGGACACGGAGTCCTTCGGATTCAAAACTTCGGCGGGCGTTTCTCGGAGAAGGCCTTGATGCCTTCCTTGATCTCTTCGCCGCGCATGCTGTCGCGGTGCCTGCGGTCGGCGGCCTCTTCATCGAGTTTGCCGCGCGCGATCTCGTTGATGGTCTGCTTCATGCCGCGCATGGCGATCGGTGCATTTCCGGCCAGAAGCGTTGCCAGCCGGTCGACCTCTTCGTCCAGGGCTTCGGCGGGAACCGCTGAGGTGAGATAACCGATCCGCAGCATTTCAGTGGCGCCGATTTTTTCGGCGGTCAGAAACAGCCGCTTGGCGTTATCGAGCCCGAGCCGCGTCACATAGCGCGAGATGCCGCTCTTGTAATAGTGCAAGCCGAGCCGCGCTGCCGGCATGAACATCTCGCAGCTATCGACACCGATACGGAAATCGCAGGCGAGCGCAAGGTCGGTCGAACCGCCATAGACCCCGCCATTGAGCCGGCAGATGGTGGGAATACCGATATCCTCGAGCCGGTTGACGACCACCTCGAAAGCGGATCCGGCGCTTCGTTGTTCCACCGCGCTGGTGGCGCGTTCGGCAACCGAATTGAGATCGTAGCCGGCGCTGAAAGCGCGGCCGGTGCCGGTAAGCACCAGAACGCGAACAGTCGCATCCGCCTCGATCTCCGCGAACAGCTTCAACAAGACATCGAGATCGTCGGCCTGCAAGCGGTTGAGATGTTTCGGCCGGTTGAGGCGAATGGTCGCGCGTGCGCCATGCCGTTCGAGTACAGGCGGGCTTGCGCCGGTTTCCGACATTCCTGGTCTCCGCTATTTATTTTCCAGCACGCGCCGTTGCGCCTCGGCGTCAATCGTCTCGGCCAGATCGGGATGCCGGGCCATCAGGAGGCGAAAATCGACAAGATCGAGCACCAGAAGCTGCGATACCCGCGTCGTCGTGATGTTGGCCGAGCGCAGATTGTTACCGAGCAGCGCCATTTCGCCGAAAAAGGCGCCTTCGCCAAGCACCACTTTCTTGCCCGGCAAATCGACCTCGACCTCGCCGCTGGCGATGAAGTACATGCAGTCGCCGGTCTGGCCCTTGCGAATGATGGTGGTGCGCGGCGGAAGATCAATCGTGCGCAGTATCTGCGTGACGTCGGCGATCGCCGCAGGGCCGAGCGACGCGAAGAACGGCACCTTGCTCACGTGCTCCCAGGTCCGCAGGAAATTGTCACGACGGGTTTCCGCGGCAAAGCCGGTGGCGAGGATACCGGCCCACAATCCGAACACGCCAAGCCCGCAGATCATGACGGCAGCCGCGATGATCCGTCCGAGCGGCGTGATCGGCACCACATCGCCATAGCCCGTGGTGGTGAGTGTCGCCACCGCCCACCATAAAGCCGCCGGTATGCTGCCGAAGCTCGCCGGCTGAATATCGCGCTCGAGGAAGAATTCCGCCACCGAAGCCATGAAGAGGACCATCAGGAAAATCACGAGCACGCTCAACAGCGGTCCGGATTCGACCACCAGCACCCGGCGCAATTGCCGCAAGCCCCGAATCCCCGGCACGACCTTCAGCACCCAGAACATGCCAAGCAGCCAGGCGGATTTGGGCGTTACGCCTGCTGCCAGTGCCATAGGGACCGCGAGCGCGGAGGCGGCGTCCACCATGCCGCGTAAGGAGGATGTGTAGGCCCATCGGCGGTCGATACGAAAAGCGTGACGCAGCCGGACCACCCATTCGAACACAAAATAAGCGAGACAGGCCCACAGCAGCGCGTCGATGACATGGTGCAAGGCGGCATAGGCCGGATCGACTGTCAGCAGCACGATCGCCACAACGCCGCAGGTGACCGCAACGTAGGCGGCCTTGGTCATATTGCGGCCGGTGGCCGTGGCGGTTGCAAACTGCTGAAAGGTTGAAACGTCGGAGGACCTGGACATAGCGCGCTGGTCGCCTCTCAAGCGCTTTGTGCGGTCTTCACGACTACCAAATTGTCGTCGTGGCCACCCTGCCGCTTCAGGCTCTCGCGCCGCATGCCGATTTCGTCGCGCACGAATTCATATCCGAGCTTGAACGTGTCCAGCCCGTCGCTGGAGATGGTGCCGTCGCGTAGCCCGATCACTGCGCCGCGAAGCACGCCTTCGAGTTCGTCCTGCAGGACTTCGAGTGCCTCCATCGTCTGGGCATCGGATATCCGCTCGCCGATATCGAGAATGGCGGTCGCGAGCTCGCTCGCCTTCTCCGGTGCAACCCGCGTGACCTTGGTGTAGAGCCCGACAAAGATCGATCCGATCACGCTGAGCGCGGCCACCGCCAGGTAGAGAAGGTCGCTGTAGCGCTCCAGGAACGATTTGGACGTGTCATTGATGTATTCGGCGACGCCCTGATGCGCCGCGACAAAGGCGCTCTTGTCGACGTCGGCCGGCTCGATCTTGGAGGCGAAGCCGTCGTCGAGCGCAAGCTCCGCCTTGTTCTCATAGATCGTGCGCGCCAACTCGCCGGCGGTGTTTGCCGGTATCGCGGCCTGACCGACCAGCAACCACTGCAGTCCTACCGTATCCAGATCGTCGTCGGGAATCTGCGGCGTCGAGGACAACAGGCCCGTGGCCAGCGTTTCCTCCGACATGCCGGGAAAGCGCCGGGTCAACGCCGTCGATTCGTCGATGGCGTTCACCGTGAACGGCGCGCGTCTGGCAGATTGCTCGAAGCCCTTGTCCCTGACGATGGCGGAGGCATGGTCGACCGCGATGACGGCGCTGTAACCGCCGGAGGCAAAGAGCTTGTCGAGTGTCGAATTAACCGGCGCCAGTTGCAGGCGCGAATTGGCATCCGATCCTTCGGGAATTTCGACAACCTTGCGAACGAAGGCGAGGTTATTGCTGGAGCTCGTCAGCAGCGCGATTTTCTTTTTCTTCAGCTCCGCCAGCGATTTGATTTTCTTGTCCCCGGGGCTGATCAGCATGAACACGTCGTGTTCCAGGATCGCGATCGAGCGGGCGCGCGACGGGATCCTGGCGTCGGTTCGCAGCACGGCGAGGTCGGCCAGTTTCCGGTCGAACTGGGCAAGCGCCCTGGTGTTGTCGGCGCTGGGAATGACCTTGAGCCGAAGCCGCGAGGAGGTGGCCCTGAGCATGGCGGCAAGTTTGGCGGCGAAACGGGCTTCCGGTCCGTTGGCCTCACCGACGGCAAACGTCAGCGTTTCCGAATTCCTGAGCCAGATGCGCCCGCCCCATACGGTTGCTCCCGTCAACAGCAGCGTCAGCACCGCAAACAGGATCACTTGCCTGCGGTTACTCTTGAGAAATGACGGGCGCGAGCGCCGCGTGCCGGATGGTGGCGTTGGGACTTCAGCGCTCATGGCCCATATCCGCAACTTTAAGGCGATTTCGCTGCATCAACTGCGCCGAAATCCGCCCGAACTAGGTCCTAAATGCCTAAAAAAGAACGATAATTTCATAAGCCTGCATGATATCTGCTGGACCACGGATTGCAAACCAGCGGCTCCCGGTAACCTTACCCATGGGGCGGTCGATCCTTCCTCCGCTCTTCCGGGCAAGGCTTGGGCCAATTGCCGTATTTGCCCTTCGGCCACACCTTGTGTTTTTCGAAGACGGCAGTGGTGCATTCCATACCGGGAGATGTCATAAAATGGGGAACCCGGACCTGATGTGTGTCGGGGTGCAAGAAGAAAGCGCGTTGAAGCCTCGAGAAAACTACCCGCATCATTCACGTCCGAGGGCTTCCGCTTGTCGTTTCCTCCCATGTCCGCGTCGGTTCCGGTAGGCGTGCTGATCGGATGGATGGTGTTGCTGACCGTCAAGCACGTCGTCGCCGACTTTGTGCTGCAAACATCCTGGATGGCAATCGGCAAGGATCAGCGAACCGGCTGGTTTCTGCCGCTGCTCGCCCATTGCGGCGTGCACTTCGCGGTTGCGCTTGCCGTGATCCTGGCCGTGGCTCCGCGGTTCTGGTTCGTAGCGCTGATCGATTTTGTCATCCACATCACGGTTGATCGCTGCAAGGGTCTGGTTGCTTCACGGTTGGGCGTGACGCAGGAAAACCAGCATCCCTGGTTCTGGACGCTGATCGGCGTCGACCAGGCGCTGCATCATCTGACCGACTTCGGTCTGTCGATCTTCATGGCCGCGAACTGATTCGAATCGGCGGCGGCCCTGACTTCCGACCTTCGATCAAGACGCCCGTAACACTACCGGTGGCGGTGGTTAACCTTTCGTTAGAGAGTCGCATTGCATCCTCGGCGTCAGGGGATATGCAAATGTTTTCAAGCCGCGACGCCTTCGAGAACGACTTTTGCCCGGTCCGGGACGAACTGCTCGGCGAAATGTATCGTGCGAGCGAACACGGCCTTCCGCAGCTGGTGGCTAGTGTCTCGCCCGATGTCCGGGCCATGCTGGCGCTGTTCTGCTATCGCCGGAGCCATCTTTATTCGCTGGCGCTGACGATTGCAGCAAGTTGCAGCGAACAGGACTTGATTCAGGTCGGCGGCCGCGTCGGCTCGACCCTTTACGGGTTGTCCCGCGAGCCGGCGGCGCGAAATGCGCCGTCATCGGCTTATGGCAACCGCAAGCCGATCACGTTGTCGACCAAGCCGCTCTCGGCGGTGACGCCGATCGAGGACGAACCCGACGATGAGGATTTTGCGGATTTCGCCAGGGCGGTAACGGCGTAGATCGCTTCTCAGCCTCCGTCCGCAGGCAGCGGCGGCAACCCATGTCGCCGGCGCGCCACGCCGCATTCGACATCACCCGGCATACAGGTACGACATACCTCGGGCCGCACCGCATAGATCATGCACGAGGTCTCAGCGCCGATCCGTCCCGTCAGCGCTGAACAGCGGTCGCCATCGCAGCGCATCCCGGACTGTTTTTCATTGACGAATTTTTCCGGAATGAGATCGAGCGCGGCATCGTCCTCGATCGAAAAACGCGGCCAGTCCCGCGAATAGGCGCAGCAGGCGCCGCAGGACTGGCACGGGCTTTCGGATCCGGAAGGCCGCTGGCTTGTTTCCATCATCAGATATCGCTCGGGGCTTCCCAGACGAGGCTGCGCCGCCACTTGGCCCGGAGCAGGTCGCGGCGCTCGGGATACTTCTCGTCGAGATAGACGGCGTCGATGACGCGGTCGGTGCGGAAGCTGCGA
The DNA here is from genome assembly GCA_963706265.1 of uncultured Alphaproteobacteria bacterium. GTDB lineage: Bacteria > Pseudomonadota > Alphaproteobacteria > Rhizobiales > Xanthobacteraceae > Bradyrhizobium. Next base: position 96,424 of record CAVPLO010000003.1, read on the forward strand.
AAGTCGCGGCGCAATTCGCACCATGCGGCAAGCAGCCGCACCGCTTCCAGATAACCGATCGCGATCGGCCAGACGGTGCGCTCGCTGTCGCGCCCGTGCTCGTCGCGATAGCGTAGCGCGATCTTCCGTCCCTCGTGAATCTGCGTCCGCGTCCGCACCATGTCGATGCGGTCGGGCTCCTTGCGCCAGCTCGGGCGGGCGCGGCTTGCCGGTTCAAGCACGAACGGGCGTAGCCGCTCCGGCACGGTTTCGGCGATCTTGGCGATCAGGTCGGCGGCAGCGCGCGACAGCGCTTCGTCGGCGTGGCTCGCGACCCACTGTGCGCCCAAAACCGCAGCCTCGATCTCGTCGGGCGTCAGCATCAGGGGTGGCAGGTCGAAGCCCTTCTCCAGGATATAGCCCATGCCGGCCTCGCCACGGATCGGGACGCGCTGCTCCATGAGCGTTGCGATATCGCGATAGATTGTGCGTTTGGACGTTTCCAGCTCGGCCGCGATGGCATCCGCGGTCAGGGGTTTGCGGGTGCGCCGGAGCACCTGAATGATCTGAAACAGACGATCGGCACGTCGCATGGGAAGGTCTCAATTCTTTTTCGAACGGCACCGTTGGATGCTGACACCATGTTGGCAGCAGCTGGCAAGTATAACGGTGGCAACGCTCGAATCGAGAGGGTTTGTCCCATGATCATACTTTACGGCCTCGACCTATGGACCACGATCTCACCACTGCTGACACCACGGTGGCAGCAGGGAATGGCTAATCTGAAACGCTTTCTCAGGAAAAAGGGAGTGCTTCATTGATCACGCTGTATGGCTTTGGCCCCGGTTTCGGCCTGCCGGAGATCAGTCCGTTCGTGACCAAGACGGAAGTTCAGCTCAGGATGGCAGGCCTTGCCTACGGCAAGGAAAAGGCAAGGCCGACCGCTTCGCCCAAGGGGCAATTGCCTTACATCGAGGACGAGGCCGAGGCGATTGCCGATTCCACCTTCATTCGCGCGCACATCGAGGGCAAATACGGCTTCGATTTCGACGCGCCGCTGAATTTGCAGCAGCGCGCCCAGGCCTGGGCGTTCGAACGCATGATCGAGCATCATATGTACTGGGCGCTGGTCGGCGCGCGCTGGGTGAGCCCAGAGAATTTCGCCAAGGGGCCGGCCCATTTCTTCGATAGCGCGCCGGCGCATATGCGCGAAAAACTTCGCGAGGACGCGCAGTTTCGTGTCGCGGAAAATTATCTCATCAGCGGCCTTGGTCGTCATGCGCCGGACGAGGATATCGACCTTGCGGTCCGCTCGCTGCTTTCGCTGTCGGTCCAGCTTGGCGACAAGTCTTATCTGATGGGCGATGCGCCTTGCGGCGCCGACGCAACGGCGTTCGCCATGGTGGTAGGAATTCTTACGCCGTTCTTTGCGTCGCCCTTGCGCGAACGAGCCCAGGAGTTCGGCAATCTCGTCGCCTATGTCGACCGAATGATGGGACGATATTATCCGGACTTCGCCTGGACGCCGCTGCTGGAGGCGGCCTGAGTTTCCGGCGCCGGCTGCCCCTTCAGCGCAGCCAGTTCAGCCTCAAGCTCCACAATGCGCGCATCGCGCGAGGCGAGTGCTGCGGCCACGTCGGCGGCATCGAATTTCTGCGGAATGTGCTGCGGGCAATTGGTGTCCCACGCTTCGAGCCGAAACAGGATCGCCTGCTCCGGCCGCGCCTTATAACCCTTCGGCATCAGCGATTGCAGCAACGCATCGTCGTCCTCCACCACGCGCGCCTCGCCCCACAGCTTCACCCTGCGGCGATGGGCATAGTCCATCACGAAGATATAGGCCTTGCGGTTTTCGGATAGATTGCCCTGCGTGATGTATTGCCGGTTGCCGCTGTAATCGGCAAAGGCCAGCGTGTTTCTGTCGAGAACTTTGATGAACCCCTTCGGGCCGCCGCGATGCTGGATATAGGGCTGACCCTCGGCAGAAGCGGTCGCGAAATAGAAGCTGTTGCTCTCGGCCAGAAACGCGGCCAGGCCTTCATCGACCTCGGTGCGCCAACCGCCGCGATCTTCGACATGGGCATACGCCATCCGCGAGCCCTTGCGGGACTGGATGGCCTTCACCGCCGGGGTAAACGCGACGTCGCTGGAATAAAGGCGGCTGTCTGACATGCGAACTCTCCTGGGTCATTCTGCCTCGACGGTCAGATCTAGTTGGTCGCATTTCTGCCTTAGAACAATCACCGAGATTGACATCAGATAATTGCAATATATGAAACAATGCCATGGATCGCCTCGATGCCATGCAGGCTTTTGTAACGGTTGCGGATCTCAAGGGGTTCGCTCCGGCCGCGCGAAAGCTCGGCCTTTCGCCTTCGGGCGTGACGCGGCTGATTGCGGCGCTGGAAAATCGTCTCGGCGCGCGTTTGCTGCAACGGACGACGCGGTCGGTAACATTGACGGATGCGGGTGCGCGCTATCTCGAACGCGCCAGGCGCATTCTCGCCGATGTCGAAGAGGCCGAGATTGCGGCTGAGGGCGAGCGCGCCCGACCGAGCGGACGGCTCGTGGTTTCCGCGCCGGTCGGTTTCGGGCGGCTTCACGTTAGCCCCGTCATGAACGCCTACCTCAAGCGCCATCGCGAGGTATCCGCGGAATTGAGACTGCAAGACCGCATGGTCAATCTGGTGGAGGAAGGGGTCGATCTCGCGGTGCGGATCGGCCATCTCGCCGATTCCTCGCTGGTGGCCCGCCATGTCGGCGACATGCGCCGGATCGTCGTGGCCTCGCCCGGTTATCTGAAATCCCGTGGCGAGCCAAAGAGGCCTCAGGACATTGCCGCGCACGATACCATCCAGTTCGGCTCGAACTCGGCTTCGACCGGTTGGCGTTTTGTCGAGGGCGGGAAGGAGATCCGTTTGGACTATGCGCCACGGCTGTCGACCAACAGCGCGGATGCCGCGATCCAGTACGCCGAGGCGGGCGGTGGGCTAACGCGGGTGTTGGCCTATCAGGCGACGGAGGCGATCAAGCGCGGCCGGCTAAAGGTCGTGCTGACGAAATTCGGGCTGCCGCCGCTGCCGATCCATATCGTCTATCCGACCTCGCGGCTGCTATCGGCAAAGGTGCGTACCTTCATCGATCTCGTGGTCGAAATCAGCGACTGGCATTTCGGCTAGCGTTGCGGGTCTTTCTTGACCACGCGGAATGTCGCGTTGGCGCGTGCGATCAACTCGCCGTCGGCGCTGACACGGCATTGCGCAAAACAAAGCGTGCCGCCGGTTTTGATCACCTCGCTCTCGACCACCAGCCACTGGCCGATCTGGGCGCTGCTGATGAAATCGATCGACATGCTGACCGTCACCAGCGAATGGACGCCGCGCATCTTGTGGCCGCAACTATGGCCCATGGCTTTGTCGGTCAGCGCAGCAATCAACCCGCCATGAGCGAAGCCGCGCGCGTTAGTATGCGCCGTCGCCAGTCGAAGTCCCAGGATGATTGCGTCAGGCGTTTGCCTCGAATAGATCGGCTCCCAGGGATCGGTGAGAGGGCTTGGCCGGGTCTGGTGTTCGAAACCTTCGGGAATATCGGACGGCGTCATGGCTGGCTCGCGTTCTGCTGAGCCGCCATTGAAGACAAGTGAGAGGCGAAAATCACCACCTACAAAGTTTAAAACGGGATTTGCACTGACGCTTGAAACAGCTCACGCCTAATACGGCAGCCCGACATAATTTTCGGCCAGCGAAGCGGCGGCGGCCTTCGAGTTCACGACATAATCGAGCTCGGCGAGTTGAATCCGCGCACCGAAGGCGCCGGTATCTGGAAACTTGTGCAACATCGACGTCATCCACCAGGAGAAGCGCACGGCCTTCCAGACCCGGCACAGTGCCTTGGCGGAATAGGCGTCGATGCCATCAGCGGATTTTTCGTCGTAATATTCGCGAAACGCCAGCGCCAGGTAGTGCGCATCGGAGGCCGCGAGGTTGAGCCCCTTCGCGCCGGTCGGCGGCACGATGTGGGCGGCATCGCCCGCCAAAAACATCCGCCCGAACCGCATCGGCTCGGCGACGAAGCTGCGCAACGGCGCGATGCTCTTTTCGATCGAGGGCCCGGTGACGAGTTCGTCCGCCGCCTTCTGGTCGAGCCGTCTCTTGAGTTCGTCCCAGAACCGGTCGTCCGGCCATTGGTCGATGTGATCGTCGAGCGGACATTGCACATAATATCGGCTGCGCTTGGTCGAGCGCATGGTGCAGAGCGCAAACCCCCGCGCATGATTGGAATAGATCAGTTCGTGGCTGACGGGCGGAGTTTCGGACAAAATACCGAGCCAGCCGAACGGGTACACCCGCTCAAAGGTCTCGATCGCGGCAGGCTTCACGCTGGCGCGGCTGACGCCGTGAAAGCCGTCGCACCCGGCGATGAAGTCGCAGTCGATTTCGTGCGTCACGCCGTCCTTTACATAGGTAAGGCGGGGATGGTCGGTGTCGAAATCAATCGGCTTGACGTGTTCGGCTTCGTAGATGCTGGGCAGCCCCGCCGCGCGCCGCGCGTTCATCAGGTCGAGCGTCGCTTCGGTCTGGCCGTAGATCATCACCGTCTTGCCGGTGGCGCCGTGCAAATCGATGCGGTGACGCTCGCCGCCAAAGGCGAGCTCGATTCCTTTATGGACCAGGCCCTCGCGGTGCGCGCGCAGGCCGGCGCCGAGCTCGTCGAGCAGCGCGACGGTGCCTTCTTCAAGCAGGCCGGCCCGAATGCGGCCGAGCACGTAGTCCGGCGTGTGACGCTCCAGGACTATGTTGTCGATGCCGTAATTGTGCAGCAACTGCCCAAGCAGCAGACCGGCAGGCCCCGCGCCAATGATCGCGACTTTGGTCCGCAACTGCGTTGCTCCCCGATAGTATAAGCTGGCAGCGGTGGCCGCCGCGCTTGGACACTGGTAGTTATATCATATAACGGTTTTGGCATAGCGCGCGGCGGGACACCAATTGGTCGAAGTCGGATACGTTGTTTCGCAGTGCGGTTTCGGAGCGACCGCACTTGCCGCGGCAATTCGAGCGCCCAGAGGCTCGTCTTGAAACCGAAACGAAACCATATATAACATGTTAAATAAAAAGAGCGGCTGATCAAGGGCGCCTTGTCCAAAGGGAGGGAACGATGAAAAGAGCTTTGCTCGCGTTGTGGCTTGCGGCGTGCGCGACGCCCGCTTTCGCGCAGGAAAAGACCTTCGACCTGAAGATATCGCACTGGGTCCCGGCCTCGCATCCGCTGCAAAAGTCGCTGGAGGACTGGGGCGCCGCGGTGGAGAAAGCCTCGGGCGGCACCATCAAATACCACGTCTATCCGGCGCAGCAGCTTGGCAAGGCTTTCGATCATTACGACATGGCGCGTGACGGCATCGCCGACGTCACCTACGTCAACCCCGGCTATCAGCCCGGCCGTTTCCCGATCATCGGCGCCGGCGAACTGCCGTTCCTGATGTCGGATGCCACGGGCGGCTCGATGGGCCTGGACGCCTGGTACCGCAAATATGCCGGCAAGGAGATGAAGGACGTCAAGTTCTGCCTCGCCTTCATCCATGCACCCTCCTCGTTTCATTCCCGCACCAAGAAAATCGTCGTCCCTGACGACATCAAGGGCATGAAGATCCGTCCCGCCGATGCGACGATCGCGAATTTCGTCACGCTGCTTGGTGGCACCAACGTGCAATCCTCCGCGCCGGAAGTGCGCGACATCATCGAGCGCGGCGTGGCGGACGCCGTCACCTTCCCGTGGGGCTCGCTGGTTCTGTTCGGCATCGACAAGGTGACGAAATTCCAGATGGACGCGCCGCTTTACGTCACCACCTTCGTCCTGGTCATGAACAAGGACAAATACAACGAAATGTCGGACCGGCAGAAGAAGGCGATCGACGACAACTGCAACACCGAGGCTGCCGGACGCATCGGCGAACCATGGGGCAAGTTCGAAGACGCAGGCCTCGACAAGGTGAAGGCGGAAGCAGGCCAGGAAGTCTATTCGCTTAACGCAGAACAGACCGTCTTGTGGAAGAAGGCGGCCGAGCCGCTGGTCAAGACCTGGGCCGATAACGTCCGCAAGACCGGGGTCGATCCCGATGCTGCGCTTTCCGAACTGCGGGCCTCGCTCGCCAAATACAATGCTCTGACGCCGTAATCACGCCTTGCATCCCGGCGCGGCAGACGTTGCTGCTGCCGCGCCCTTCCTGCCATCGCGAAGACCGAGGGAGCGGAAATGACACGCAATGCCATGGATCGTTTCATCGACACGATCGAATGGATTGCGGCAGGCTTTGTCGGTATCGTCGCCGTCAATATTTTCGTTGCGGTACTGTTGCGCAACCTCTTCAGCTACGCGATCCCGGATTCGTTCGACATCGGGCGCATGATGCTCGGCATCCTGATTTTCTGGGGCATTGCCGCCACCAGCTATCGCGGCACCCACATCACCGTCGATCTGATCTGGGGCAATGTCGGCCCGCAATACCAGCGCGTGATCGACGTATTCGCGACGCTGGTGCTGTTGTTCGTGGTGACGGTGCAGACCTGGACCCTGTTCGACAAGGTGCGCGGCACCTACAACGATCACGTCGTCACCTTTGACCTGCACATGCCGACATGGCCGTTCTTCGCCGTCGCCTGGATCGGCGACGTTTCGGCGGTGCTTCTGATCGCGATCCGCACCTATCGCCTGATCTTCCACCCGGAACAGATGCACGACCCCAAACTCAAGAGCACGGAGTGAGCGCGGCATGAGTACCGATGCCGTCGCCATTCTGGGTTTCGTCGCGCTGTTTGTGCTGATGGTGTTGCGCGTGCCGGTCGGGATGGCGATGGGCCTCGTCGGCGTCTCCGGCTTCGGCTACCTGGTCGGCGGCACGCCGGCGCTCAAGCTGGTCGGCCAGACCTCGATGCGCACGGTGACCGACTATACGTTCGGCGTGATTCCGATGTTCCTGCTGATGGGGACCTTCGTCAGCCATTCCGGCATGAGCCGCGACCTGTTCCGCGCCGCCAACGGCTTTGTCGGGCATTTGCGCGGCGGCCTCGGGATCGCGACGGTCGCGGCCTGCGGCGGCTTTGCCGCGATCTGCGGCTCATCGGTTGCGACCGCGGCGACGTTCTCGGCCGTGGCCTATCCGGAAATGCGCCGCTTCGGCTATCCGCAATCCTTTGCCACCGGCGTGATTGCAGCCGGCGGAACGTTGGGCGCGATGTTGCCGCCTTCGACGGTGCTCGCGGTCTACGGCATCATCACCGAACAGGACATCGGCAAGCTGTTCATGGCCGGCATCATCCCCGGCCTGCTCGCGATGACCATGTACATGATCACCATCGGCCTGATCGGCTATCTGAGGCCGGGCTTCCTGCCCAAGGGCAAGCAGACCTCCTGGCGCGAGAGTTTTGCCGCGCTGAGGGATATCTGGGCGCCGGTCCTGCTCTTTATTTTTGTCATCGGCGGCCTTTACGGCCTGCCTTATCTGCCGCGCTTTACGCCGACCGAAGCCGGCGGCGTCGGCGCCACCGGCGCGTTCCTGATCGGGGTCTTCACCGGCCGGCTGAACAAGGAAAAGATTCTGGCGTCGCTGTTGCAGGCGACGCGCACGGCGGCGGCCGTGTTCACGGTGCTGATCGGCGCCTTGATTTTCGGCTATTTCCTCACCGTGACGCAGACGCCGCAGAAGGTCACGGAATTTCTCACCGGGCTCGGCCTCGGCAGCTACGGCGTGCTCGCGGTCATCATGGTGATGTATCTGGTGCTCGGCTGCCTGATGGACGCGATGGCCATGATCATCCTCACCGTGCCGATCATCTTTCCCGTCGTCTCGCATCTCGGTTTTGATCCGATCTGGTTCGGCATCATCATCGTGATGACGGTCGAACTTGGACTCATTCATCCGCCAGTCGGCATGAACGTCTTTGTCATCAAGAGCGTGGTGAAGGACGTTTCCTTCACGACGATCTTCAAGGGGGTGATCCCCTTTGTTCTCACCGATATCATTCGTCTGATCATTCTGATCGCGTTCCCGCTGCTGGCGACCTGGTTGCCGCAGCACATGATGGCCCGCTAGTTTCTCTTGGCGGGCCAAAGCCACGGGGTTAGTTCGATGGAACCTGTGCTTGCGACCCGGTACGTCTTCACCATCACGGCCCGCATCGGCGCCGTCACCTCGGCCGGCGAGACCGGCATCGGCGAACGCCGTATCATTCCGATCACGGGCGGCGAGGTGAGGGGCAAGGACATCAACGGCGAGGTCCTCGCGTTCGGCGCGGATTTCCAGATCGTCCGTCCGGACTCCTCGATCGATCTCGAGGCGAAATACGCGCTTCGTGCCGATGATGGTGCGGTGATTTATGTCGAAAACCGGGGCATCCGCCGCGGACCGATCGATCTGGTGAAAAAGCTCAATCGCGGCGAGACGGTCGATCCGGCGCTGATTTATTTTCGCACCATGCCGAGGTTCGAAACCGGAGCTGCGAAATATCAGTGGCTGATGCAGAGCCTGTTCGTCGCTTCCGCCGCCCGGCACGCCGACCGTGTCGTGATCGACGTGCACCAGGTGCTGTGACGTCGCCCTCTCCCGCAGGGAAGAGGGTAAGGATGGCACCGAGGAGTAGGCCGACGGATTCATTGACTCCACCCCAATTAGTTATAAAACATAACTATTCGGGAGGCGGACATCGGATATGAGCGCGAAAGCCGACCTGTCCTTGCAAGCAAACGACGCACTGCCGTCACCAGGCGGCAGCTCGCACCCATTGCGGCCGATTTCGTTCAGCGATCCGAAGGTCACGGTCGACCGCCGCGCCGACGGCACGATCTATCTCAGGCCGGATCAGCCGCTCGCCGCTGTTCCTGTCCGGCTGACCGATTCCCTGCGTTTCTGGGCGACCGTTGCGCCGGACCGCCTCTTCCTGGCGGAGCGCGAGGCGGGCGGCGATTGGCGGAAGGTTACCTACGCCGAATTGCTCCGGCTGAGCCGCCACGTCGCCTCTTCGTTGCTGGCGCGCGGCCTTTCAGCCGACCGACCGATCGTCATCCTGTCCGGCAATTCGATCGATCATGCGCTGGTTGCATTCGGCGCCATGCTTGCGGGCGTGCCGTTCTGTCCGGTGTCGCCGGCCTATTCGCTGATCTCGAAGGACTACGGCAAACTCGCCTACCTGATGAAGCTGCTGACGCCGGGGCTTGTCTTTGTCGATGATGCCGACCAATTCGCCTCCGCGCTTGGGGCCAATGTTCCCGGCGACGTCGAAATCGTCGTCTCCCGCGGCGCGCTATCCGGCCGCGCGGTAACGATGCTTACCGACGTGATGGCGACGCCGCTCGATCCCGGACTTGATGCCGTACACGAGGCGATTGGCCCGGACACCATCGCCAAATTCCTGCTGACGTCAGGCTCGACCGGCAACCCCAAGGCGGTCGTCAACACGCAACGGATGCTCTGCGTCAATCAGGTGATGATCCGGGAGACCATGGCTTTCCTGAAGGACGAGCCGCCGGTCATCGTCGACTGGCTGCCGTGGAATCACACGTTTGGCGGCAACCACAATCTCGGGCTCGTGCTGTTCAACGGCGGCTCGATGTATCTCGACGCCGGAAAACCGATGCCCGGCGCCATCGAGGAGACCGTGCGCAATCTCCGCGAGATTTCGCCGACCGTCTATTTCAATGTCCCGAAGGGTTATGAATCGCTGCTGCCCTATCTGCGCGACGACGCGCATCTGCGGCACATGTTCTTCGGCAAGCTGCAGGCGATGTTCTTTTCCGGCGCGGCGATGTCGTCCCATGTCTGGAATAGCCTCGACGAATTGTCGGTGCGCGAGACCGGTTTTCGGGTGCCGATGCTGACCGGGTTGGGCGCCACCGAGACCGCGCCGCTGTGCCTATTGGCAACGCCGCGCACGAGCCGCTCCGGCCACATCGGGCTTCCGGTGCTTGGCAATGAGGTCAAGCTCGTGCCCGGCAACGGCAAGCTCGAGCTTCGCGCCAAGGGGCCGAACGTCACGCCGGGTTACTGGCGCGAGCCGCAGCTCACTGAGGCTGCCTTCGACGACGAAGGCTTTTACAAATTCGGCGATGCCGCCAAGCCGGCCGATGCCGCCGATCTTGCCGCCGGGTTGGATTTCGATGGCCGCATTGCCGAGGATTTCAAGCTCGCAAGCGGAACCTGGGTCAGCGTCGGCCCGCTGCGCGCCCGCTTCATTGCAGCCTGCGCGCCGCTCGTGCGCGATGTCGTCCTCGCCGGCATCAACCGCGACGAGGTTACGGCGCTGGTCGTGCTCGATATCGACGGCTGCCGCCTGATCAATCCGGCGCTGTCTTCCAGCGACATCATCGCGTGCGCCCGCGACGAACAGGTCCGCAGCGCCTTCCGGCAGCGATTTGCGGCATTTCAATCGGCCGCGACCGGTTCCTCGACGAAGGTCACGCGCGCGCTGCTGCTCGATATGCCGCTCTTGATCGATCGCGGTGAAGTCACCGACAAGGGCTCGATCAACCAGCGCGCGGTGCTCGATCACCGCAGCCAGCTCGTTGAGACGCTTTATTCGAACCCGCTCGCCGCCGACGTGATAACGCCTTAAGCCAAAGAACCAGTTTTTGAGGAGGATAGCATGCAGTTGAAGGATCAGGCCGCGATTGTGACAGGCGGCGCATCGGGGTTAGGCGCTGCGACCGCGCGCCGGCTCGCGAAGGAGGGCGCCAAGGTTGCCGTGTGCGACCTCAATACCAAGTTGGCGGAAACCGTCGCCGCCGAGATTGGCGGCGTCGCGGTGACGTGCGACGTCGCCGATGCGGCATCCGCAGAGGCGGCGATTGCGGCGGCGGCGAAGGCCCACGGTCCGGCGCGGGTTTTGATCAATTGCGCCGGCATCGGCGTCGCCAAGCGCGTGGTCGGGCGCGAAGGAGCCATGCCGCTTGCCGACTTCGAGCGCGTGATCAAGGTCAACCTGATCGGTTCGTTCAACATGCTGCGGCTGGCGACGACCGAAATGTCGAAGCTGGAGCCGCTGGCGACCGGCGAACGCGGCGTGGTGGTCTCGACCGCCTCGGTCGCCGCCTATGATGGCCAGATCGGGCAATCCGCCTACTCGGCCTCGAAGGGCGGCATCGTTGCGATGACGCTGCCGATCGCGCGTGAATTGGCGCAGTTCGGCATTCGCGTGCTGGCGATCGCGCCGGGATTGTTTCTGACGCCGCTGTTGGCCATGCTGCCGCAGGAGGCGCAGGATTCGCTCGCCGCCGCCATTCCCTTTCCGCGCCGCCTCGGCGATCCCAGCGAATTTGCCTCGCTGGTGATGCAGATGGTCGACAACCCCTATCTCAACGGCGAGGTGGTGCGGCTCGATGCCTCGCTGCGCATGGCGCCGAAGTAGGACAACCCAGTGTTCGTTCACCGACGCGACGTGCAGATCCAGTGGGGCGACTGCGACCCCGCCAATATCGTCTATTACCCGCGCTATTTCGAAATGTTCGACAACTCGACCTCGATCATGTTCGAGGCGGCCGGGTTCTCCAAACAGGATATCGTCAGGAAGTATGGCCTGGTCGGCATCCCGATGGTGGACACACGGGCGAAATTCTACATCGCCTCGACCCACGGCGACTGGATCACGATCGAAAGCCGGATCGAGAGCTTCAAGCGCTCGAGCTTCGAGGTCACGCACAAGGTATTCAAGGGCGACGCGCTGGCAATCGAGGCGTTCGAGACGCGGGTATTGGTCGGGCATCATCCCGACGATCCCGCCCGCTTGAAGTCGGCGGCGATGCCCGAGGAAATCATCGCGAAGTTCACGAAGGGATAGTGGCTCGGTCCATCCGAGCGAAACGACAACACAAGCCAGGGGAGGAATTCATGAACAAGATGCTTTTCATTGCCACGGTCGCCGCGTTCGTGCTGCCGGCGCTGCCCGCCGCCGCACAAACCAGCGAAATCACCATCGGCATCACGATTTGCACCACGGGGCCTGCGGCAGCCCTTGGCGTTCCCGAGCGCAATGCGCTTGAGTTTGTGCCGAAGGAAATCGCGGGCGTGCCGCTCAAGCTCATCGTTCTCGACGATGGCGGCGATCCGACCAATGCGACGACCAATGCGCGGCGCTTCGTGACGGAATCCAAGGCCGACATCATCATGGGATCGTCCTCGACGCCGCCGACGATTGCGGTGTCCAACGTCGCCAATGAGGCCGGCATTCCGCATTTCGGTCTTGCGCCGTTTCCGGTCACGCCGGAGCGCGCCAAATGGTCGGTCGTGATGCCGCAGCCGGTGCCGATCATGGGCAAGGTGATCTATCAGCACATGAAGGCGCATAACGTCAAAACCGTCGGCTATATCGGTTACTCCGATTCCTACGGCGATCTCTGGTTCAAGGATTTCAACAAGCAGGCTGTGCCGATGGGGCTGACGCTGGTCGATGAGGAGCGTTTTGCCCGGCCGGATACCTCGGTGGCTGGCCAGGTGTTGAAGCTCGTTGCCGCCAATCCCGATGCAATCCTGGTCGGCGCCTCCGGCACCGCGGCCGCCTTGCCGCAATCGGCGTTGCGCGAGCGCGGCTACAAAGGCCTGATCTACCAGACCCACGGCGCCGCCAGCATGGACTTCATCCGGATTGCGGGCGCGTCCGCCGAAGGCGTGATCATGGCCTCGGGGCCGGTGATGAATCCGGAAGGCCAGCCCGACAGCGCGCTGACGAAAAAGCCGGGCCTCGCGCTCGATACGGCCTATGAGGCCAAATACGGTCCCAATACCCGCAGCCAGTTCGCCGGGCATTCCTATGACGCGTTCGAGGTTCTCAAGCGCATCATTCCGGTGGCGTTGAAGAGCGCCAAGCCCGGCACGCCCGAATTTCGCGAAGCCATCCGTCAGGCTCTCATGAGCGAGCACGAAATCGCCGCGAGCCAGGGGGTCTACAACTGGACCGAGAAGGACCGCTCCGGCCTCGACGACCGCTCGCGCATCCTGCTGACGGTGAAGGACGGAAAATACGTGCCGGCGATGTGAAGAGCTGAAGCCGGCAGCCTCGGTGCACGCCCTCCGCCTTGCGGGGAGGGCGGGTGCTACCCGACGAGCCATCGTCAGAATCGGACCGTCCGTTGCGCGGCCGATAGTGAAAATGACTCAAAGGTCTTCCTGGCTTTTTCCAGTTCTTCGGCAGAGATCGGCGGGTGACCGGGGCGATGCTTGAGGATGCCGCGGGCCGTTGACCAATCAAGCCTGGACGCCTTGCAAGCCACAACGAGGCCGTCGACGTTATCGCAGGCGATCAGGCGTTGAATGACTTCGAGGGGTGAGCCGCTCAGAAGGACGAGCGCCGCGATGACGTTGGTGTATTCGCCGTTGACGACAAAGCGGTTGATGGTCGAATCCTTCAACTTGCCGGTGCGGTTGAGTTCCACCATTTTGGCGTGTGCGCTTGCATAATCGGGTAGATCCGAATTCCCGGGGATCGCGGTCGTGTCAGTCGTGGCAATCGTATTTTCGATTTGATTTCGCATGACACCGGGCATCGCGTTGAGTGCGCGCATCCGTGTATCTTCCAGCTTGGCATGAAGCTGGCGTTTAAGTAGAAGCGGAATGTTCCTTCTTCGATCGAGCTTTTCCGCAAGGCCTTGGTCGCTCTCGCCGAGTTTGATCAGCCGGGCCCAACTTTCCTCAGACAATTTGGCACCCCGATTCTCGGCGAGCGCGCGATGGACGGCCTGGTCCCCACAACGGACGAGCGCCTCGCTCACCAGCGGGAGGACGTCGTACCTGCAAGCGATCGCGAGGCGTTGCTTGTTGCCGCAGGATTGAGCCGCTTCGATCAGGAGTGCGGGCTCCAGATGGCCGGATGTCAGGATAGGCAGTGAAACCGATTCGTCTTCGTGCAAGGCAAGCCGCCGGGTTGCCTTGGGCAACGTGCACTTTGCTTCAGTGAGCTGCAGGCTTATTTGCGCCAGCAACTCGCTGTCGGCACGGTCCATCAGCCGGACAAAGACGTCGTCGAAAAGAGCAATTTGGTGGGCTGTCAGTCGCTCGGCGTGGCTCAGGAAAAACTTGGTAACCCGATGCAGGATTTCCGCCCACCGTTCGGGAGGCCATCCATCAATCGCGTCCAGTTCAGACAGTAACGCTGCCGATGTCGCCACCACAGGGCACCTCTAGGGCTTCGACACATTCGGGCAGCCCTTGTCAAAATCGCAATAGAAATTGGTACTTATCCGGCCAAAATAAGCTTTAACGGCTAAGGTTTCATTAAGGACATCGCCGCTGGAGCTCGGAACCGGGGGTAAATCGCGGCAAAGGCCTCTAGAAACCGAGATAGCTCGCCGCGACCCGGGCATCGCCGGCGACGTCCCTGGCCGTTCCCTGCAAGACGAATTCACCAAGCTCCATGACGTAGGCGCGGTCGGCGATTTGCAGCGCGGCTTGCGCATTCTGCTCCACCAGCAGCACCGACACGCCGCTGAGCGCAGTTCGCCGACGGTGCGGAAGATGTCGGCGACGATGATGGGCGCGAGCCCCAGGCTCGGTTCGTCAAGCATCAGCAATTTCGGCGCGCCCATCAGCGCGCGCCCCATCGCCAGCATTTGCTGCTCGCCGCCGGACAACGTTCCAGCCAATTGGCGCCGTCGCTCCTTCAGCCGCGGGAACAGGGTATAGACGCGTTCCAGCGATTGTGCCGCGCGCGCTTTCCCGATCCGAAAGGCGCCAAGCCGCAGATTGTCTTCGACGTTCATCGTGGCGAACAGTTCGCGATGCTCCGGCACCAAACTCAGCCCCGCCGCGACACGGTCTTCGATCTCAAGCCGCTGGATATCGGTTCCGGCAAAGGCCGCACGGCCCCTGAGCGGCAAAATGCCCATGACGGCGTTCAACAGCGTGGTCTTGCCCGCGCCGTTGGCGCCAATGATGGTGACGATCTCGTTCTCGGCGACGTCGAGCGTGACGCCGCGAACTGCCTCGACCTTGCCATAGGCGATATGGGCATCGATGACTTGGAGTAGGCCGCTCATGCCACGGCCCCGAGATAGGCGCGGATCACATCGGGATTGGTCTTGATCGCTTCGGGTGTGCCTTCGGCGATCTTGGTGCCGAAGTCGAGGACCACGACGCGGTCGGCGAGACCCATCACGAATCCCATATCGTGCTCCACCAGCAGCACCGACATGCCGCCATCGCTCAGCTGGCGCAGCAATTTCGCAAGCTGCTGCTTTTCCAGGTGACGAAGGCCGGCCGCCGGCTCGTCGAGCAGCAGCAGCATCGGATCGGCGCACAAGGCGCGTGCGATCTCGACGATGCGCTGCTGGCCGAGCGACAGGTTTCCGGCCAGGGTATCGGCGTGCGCGGAGAGGCCGACGCGCTCGATCTGTCGCGCGGCCTCGGCCAGCAATCGTTGCTCGTCGCCCCGGTCGAGACGGAGCATGCTGGCCAACGCGCCCGCTTTGCCGCGCAGATGCGCGCCGATGGCGACGTTCTCGAGCACCGTCATGTCGGCGACGAGTTTGACGTGCTGGAAGGTCCGGGAGACCCCGAGTTGGCTGATGGCTTGCGGGGTTGCGCGGCCGATCGCATGGCCGAGGACGGAAATCGTGCCGGCGGAAGAAGACAGAACACCGGTGATGAGATTGAACGTCGTGCTCTTGCCGGCGCCGTTGGGCCCGATCAGGGCGACGATCTCGCGGGTTCCGACCTCGAAGGAGACGTCGTTGACCGCGATCACGCCGCCGAATTGCTTGCGCGCGTGGTCGACCCGCAACAAGACGTCCCCGGTCGCAGCGGGCCTCTGGCGCGGCGGCAAGACCAGCGATGGGTCGGTGATTTTGCGTTCCCGCGTCAGCGGCAAGCGCCGGATCAGCCAGGGCCAGACACCGCCGGGTGCGAGCTGCAGCAGCAGCACCAGCATCATGCCGAAGACGATGGTTTCGAGTTGGCCTTCGCCATGAAACAGATAGGGCAAATAGCCCTGAAGAATTTCCTTCAGGATGATAACGATCGCCGCACCGAGCACGCCGCCCCACACATAGCCGGCGCCGCCGATCACGGCGACGAACAGATATTCCATGCTGGCCTGGACCCCGAACGGGGTCGGATTAACGGCGCGCTCGAAGTGGGCATAAAGCCAGCCCGACAATCCGGCGAGCACGGCGGCATAGATGAAAACCAGAAGTTTTGCCTGGGGCGGCTTGATGCCGAACGCTTCAGCCGCGACATGCCCGCGCCGCAGTGCGCGGATCGCCCGGCCGGTGCGGGAATCCAGCAGGTTCATCGTGAGCCATGCGCAAAGAATGACCGCGATCCAGATCGCGAAATAGATCGTGTCCGGACTGAGCATCCTCAGCGAACCGATCGCCAGCGGCGGAATGCCGGAAATGCCGTCGTTGCGGCCGAGAAATTCGAGCTTGCTGAAGAGATAAAACAGACCGAGCCCCCAGGCGATGGTGCCGAGCGGCAGGTAGTGGCCGGATAGCCGCACGGTGACGAGGCCGAGCGCCACCGCCAGGATGCCGCTCACCAGCAGGGAAAGCGGCAGCGTCAGCCAGGGCGAAAGGCCGTAAGTGGTGGTCAGCAACGCGGTGGTGTAGGCGCCGAAGCCGCAAAACGCGGCCTGGCCGAACGACGTCAGGCCGCCGACGCCGGTGAGCAGCACGAGCCCCATCGCGACCAGCGCCGAAAGCCCGATATTGTCCAACAGCACGATCCAGAACGGCGGCATGCCCGGGACGAACGGAATGACCGCCATTGCCAGCGCGAACAGCCCCACCGGCAGCCGCTGTCCCATCGCTAGTGTCCCGATTCCGAAGTTCGTATCATTTTGCGGCCCTCTCTTGCGAACTTCGGAATCGATAGTCAGTCCTCTTCCTCATCGACCGCGGGCGTGGCCAGCGATCGCAGCAGCAACACCGGAATGATCAGCGCGAACACGATCACTTCCTTGAAGTTGCTCGCATAGAACGAAGAAAAGGCTTCGACGCCGCCGACCAGAAGCGCTGCGATCGCCGTCAAGGGATAGCTCACAAGACCGCCGATGATGGCGGCGACAAAGCCCTTGAGGCCGATCAGAAAGCCGGTGTCGTAATAAAGCGTGGTGATCGGGACGATCAGGATGCCGGAAACGGCGCCGATCACGGCGGCGAGCAGGAACGCGATTTGCCCCGACAGCGCGGTTCGAATGCCGACCAGCCGCGCGCCGAGCCGGTTGACCGCCGTGGCGCGAAGCGCCTTGCCATAGAGCGTGAAACTGAACAGCAGCCAAAGCGCGGCGATGAGGATCAGCGTCACCGCATAGACGGCAATGCTCTGGCCGGTGAAACGCAAGGGAGCGATGGTGAAGGCGGCGTTCGACAGCGGCGGCCCGCGCTGGCCCTCGGCGCCGAAGAACACCAGGCCGAAGCCTTGCAGCGCAAGATGGCAGCCGACCGCGACAATCAGCAACACCAGCACGGAGGTGTGCGCGATCGGGGCAAAGGCGATGCGATAGAGATAAAGGCCGATGGCGCCGACGATCAAAAGCGAAAGCGCAATGTCGATTGCAATCGATGTTTGTCTGCCGGCAAGCGTCAAGGTCAGGGCCAGGATCGCCGCCGGCAACAGGACGTTGGTCGCCAGACTCCGTCCGACCAGAGCGGGCCGCAGCGATCGCCGGCGCATGAAGAGATCAAGGCCGAAAGCCACGACGCCCATGGCGACCGCAAGCCGCGCGGTGCCGGGTACCTGGCCGGAGGCGAGCGTGGCATAGGTCAGCGCGCCATAGGTGACGAATTCGCCTTGCGGGATCAGAATGACGCGCGTGACGGCGAAGACCAGCACCAGCGCCAAGCCGAGGAGGGCATAGATTGCGCCATTGGTGATGCCGTCCTGAACCAGGAACAGCACGATGGTCGTATTCAAGCAGGCCGCTCCCTCGTCCGCGCGTCACGGCGGTTGAAATCCGCCGGGCTAGTTTTGATATACTTGATAACAATTATCCAATATAACCTCAAGGCCCGGCCGCCCGGCGAGGTTTCCGAGCATAGCGCGATAGCGAATACCGAGCGATGACCGATGACCGTTTCCAGAGCCACCGCCGGCGCCGTCAAGGCACAGCGTCCCGCCCGCAAGCAGGCTGAGGACGCCCCGATCGAACTGGGCGAATTGTCGGAGTTGCTCGGCTATACGCTGAAACGCGCGCAACTGAAGATTTTCGAGGATTTTCTGCGCTGCATGGCGCCGCTGCAACTGACGCCGGCGCAATTCTCCGTGCTGTTGCTGCTCGACCGCAACCCCGGCCGTAACCAGACCGAGATCGCCAACACGCTTGGCATTCTCCGGCCGAATTTCGTGGCGATGCTCGACGGCCTCGAGAGCCGCGAACTATGCGCGCGGGTGCGGTCGGTGAACGACCGGCGCTCGCACCATCTCGTTCTGACCGACAAGGGCAAGGCGGTGCTTTCGCGGGCGAAGAAACTCGTCACCGCCAAGCACGAGGCGCGCCTCAATGATCTGCTGGGCGCCAATAACCGCGCCGCGCTGGCGGCGATGCTGGCGAAGATCGCAGAAGAGTTTTGAGGGATGGGTCTGCGTGCCCCGGACGCGGCGCAGTACGAAGTAGTGTGCTGCTGATCCGGGGCCCAGCCCGATGAAGTAACTGTTGGTCCCGGCTCTGCGGCGCACCGCCACAGAAGCGCTGCGCCGCGTCCGGGACACGATAACCATCAATCCACCAAAATCACCCTGACGTCGTTGACGTTGGTCAAGGTCGGGCCGGTCAAAAGCAGATCGCCGGTGGCGGCAAAGAACGCGGTCGCGTCGTTGTTGGCGAGATAGGCTTTCGGATCAAGCCCGAGCGATTTCATTTTCGTGAAAGTTACGTGGTCGATGACGGCGCCCGCGGGATCGGTGGAACTGCCGGCTCCGCCGTCGGCGCCGTCGGTGTCGGCGGCCAGCGCGGAAATGCCTGACGTCTCCTTCAGGAGGTCGGCGAGCGCCAGCGCATATTCCTGGTTGGGACCGCCGTGCCCATTGCCGCGCACGGTGACGGTGAGTTCGCCGCCCGAGAGGATCGCCAGCCGCTTGCCTTCGGCGCGTGCCTTCAGCGCAAGACGGGCGTGGTCGGCGGCGACCTCGCGCGCCTCGCCTTCGAGGTCGGCGCCGAGGTCGATAATCGCATAGCCGGCGTCGGCTGCAACCCTGACGGCCGCGTCGAGCGAGGCCTTCGGCCGCGCGATCAATTCGAACCGCGCACGGGCAAAAGCGGCATCGCCGGGCTTGCAGCTCTCATTGTTCGGATCGCCGAGCGCGCGGCGGATGGCATCGTCGACCTCGAGCCGGTACTTGGCGACGATCGCGCGCGCATCCGATAAGCGTCGTCGGATCGGGCACGGTCGGTCCCGATGCAATCGCGGACGGATCGTCGTGCGGCACGTCCGAGATCGCGAGCGTGACGATTTCGGCGCGCTGTCCCGCACGCGCCAGCCGGCCGCCCTTGATCCGCGACAGATGCTTGCGAACGGTGTTGATCTCGCCGATCGGCGCGCCCGAACGCAACAGCGCGCGGTTCACCTGCTGTTTCTGCGCGAACGTCACGCCATCGGTCGGAGCGATCCAGTTGGCCGAGCCGCCGCCCGACAACAGCACCAGCAGCAGGTCGTCGGGACCGGCCGTTTGCGCCAGCGCCAGCGTTTCGTCCGCGGCCTTCAACCCGGCCTCATCGGGCACGGGATGGCCGGCCTCGATCACCTTGATCCGCCGCGCCGGCACGCCATGGCCGTGTCGAGTGGTGGCGATCCCCGATAGCCGGGCCGGATCGAGTTGGAGCACGTCAAGGTAATGCCGTTCCGCAGCCGCCGCCATCGCGGCGGCGCCCTTGCCGGCGGCAAGGCAAATGATTTTGCCTTTGGGAACGGGCCGCAGATGCGCCGCCAGCACGATATCGGGATGCGCGGCGGCAACCGCCGCATCGAAAATCGCGCGCAAGAGAGGGCGTCGGTCGGTCATGGCGTCACGGCTTCTTTGTTCGAAAACCCCCGGGGGGTCGAGCAGGAACGCCGTTATCCACCCCCTTGCGGCAAAAGAAAACCCCCGCGAGAGAAGCGTCTCGCGGGGGTCTTTAGGCTTGTTATACCGCAAAAGGCGTCAGCCGTTGAGATCGCCGCTGATGACATCGCCGAATCGAACCCAGCGTTCGCCCTTGAACACTTCAAGCTGAAGCTGGTTGATCGGGGCGAAATTGGTCGGCGAGGTGTTGATCTTGATGCCGGGCAGCAGAACTTCGGTGCGGAAGTCCTTCAGGCTCGCCGCCTGCTTCATGATGTTCTCACGGGTGAGGTTGTCGCCGCACTGCTTGAGCACCTGCATCATCGTTTGCGCGAAGCCGTAGCCGACGATGACCGAGCCGTCGAGCTTGTTGGCTTCGGGGAAATCCTTGGCGAGGAAGTCCAGGAATTGCTTCATGCCGGGATCATCTTTCCATTGCGGATCGGTAACGTCTTTCACATAGGCTGCGGAAATAATGCCCTGTGAATTCTCGTAGCCGGCCGGCTTGAGGACAGCGCCAACGTTGGCGGAAACGTTGTTGAGGAAGTGGAGCGGCTTCCAGTCGATCTCGGCGATCTTCTTGATCGCCTGCGCCGCGAATTTCGGCGTTGTGATGTCAATGAAGATGTCCGCGCCGGAAGCCTTGAGCTTGACGATATGATTGTCGACAGTGGGTTCCGTGGTCTCGTAGCTTTCCTCGGCGACGATCATCGAAGCGGCCTTGCCGAGACCGTCCTTCAGGCCTTTCAGATAATCCTTGCCGTAATCGTCGTTCTGATACAGCACGGCGATCTTGGCGTTGGGCTTCTCCTTGAGAATGTACTTGGCGTAGATGCGCGTCTCGCTCTGGTAGCTCGGCTGCCAGCCCATGGTCCACGGGAAATCCTTCGGGTCGTTCCACTTGGTGGCGCCGGTGGCGACAAAAAGCTGCGGCACCTTCTTGGCGTTCATGTATTTGTGGATCGCCGAATTCGGCGGCGTGCCGAGCGAATTGAAGATGAACAGGACTTCGTCGCTTTCGACGAGCTTGCGCGCCTGCTCGACCGTCTTGGGCGGGCTGTAGCCGTCGTCATAGCTGATGAAGTTGATCTTGCGGCCGTTGATGCCGCCGGCGTCGTTGATCATCTTGAAGTAGGCGGCCTCGGTCTTGCCGATCACGCCGTATGCGGAAGCGGGACCGCTATAGGGCATGATGTTGCCGATCTTGATTTCGGTATCGGTCGCGCCGGTATCGTATTTCTTCTGCGCGAGCGCGCCGCTGCTCGATCCGGCAAGCAGAGCAAATGCTGCAACAGATGCGACCGCTATTCTGTTTAAGAAAACAGTCATGACGTTCTCCCTCTCGTCCAGTGTCTGATGGCTGTGTCTGGCGTGGCTTTCTTGAATGAAAGCTCTCGGCGAGTTGCCCCTTGCGTATCATTTTACCGGGTTGCTCACAAGAAAAAGCCCTCCGCAGGGGTTGCGGAGGGCTGCGTCTTTAGTAGGCGTTGGAGAGGCCCGGTGATTTCACAGAGCGGAACGTTAATTGCTCAGCTGGCTGCTGATGATGTCGCCGAACAATTCCCACTTCTCGCCCTTGAACCGCTCCATCTTGAGCTGCTTGATCGGAGCGAAATCGGTCGCCGACGTGTTGATGGTTATACCGGGGAGCAAGGTATCGGGCGCAAAATTCTTCAGGCTCGCCGCCTGTTTCATCACGTTTTCACGTGTCAGGTTGTCGCCGCACATCTCCAGCACCTTCACCATGGTCTGCGCGGCGCCATAGCCGTACAACACCGAGCCGTCGAGCTTGTTGGCGTCGGGGGCGTACTTCGCAAGGAAGGCGAGGAATTTCTTCATGCCGGGATCGTTGTCCCACTGCGCATCGGCGGCGTCCTTGCCATAGTTGGCTGAAAGGATGCCTTGCGCGTTCTCGAAGCCAGCCGGCTTCATCACGCCGCCGACCGACGACGAGACGTTGGACACGATATGCAGCGGCGTCCAGTTCATTTCGGCGAGTTTCTTGATCGACTGGGCTGCGAACTTCGGCGTGGTGATGCTGATGAAGACGTCGGCGCCGGAGGCCTTCAGCTTGACGATGTGGCCGTCGATCGTGGGTTCGGAAGTCTCATAACCTTCCTCCGCGACGATCATCGACGACTTGGCGCCGAGCCCGTCCTTCAGGCCCTTCAGGTAGTCCTTGCCGAAATCGTCATTCTGATACAGCACGCCGATCTTGCCGGCGGGTTTCTCCTTGATCAGATATTTGGCGTAAATCCGCGCCTCGCTCTGATAGCTGGGCTGCCAGCCCATGGTCCACGGGAACTCCTTCGGCTCGTCCCACTTGGTGGCGCCGGTGGCGACAAAGAGCTGCGGCACCTTCTTGGCATTCATGTATTTCTCGATCGCGCTGTTTGACGGCGTACCGAGCGAGTTGAAGATCAACAGCACTTCATCGCTTTCGACCAGCTTGCGCGCCTGTTCGACCGCCTTTGGCGGGCTATAGCCGTCGTCATAGCTGATGAAGTTGATCTTGCGGCCGTTGATGCCGCCCTCGGCGTTGATCTTGTTGAAATAGGCTGCCTCGGTCTTGCCGATCACGCCGTAGGCGGAAGCGGGGCCGCTATAGGGCATGATGTTGCCGATCTTGATTTCGGTGTCGGTCGCGCCGGCGTCGTATTTCTTTTGCGCCAGCGCGCTACCGGTCGAAGCGAACGCGATGGCGCCCGTAGCGATCGCGGCAATCAACAGTTTCTTTTTTGAAGACATCGTTTTCTTTCTCCTGGGCTATCTTAGCGTTTCTTGAAGCGGCCAAGCAGATGCTGGGCAACCATGGCAACCTGCCGTGCGCCGTGCGGCAGCAGGAAGATGACGAGAAACAGGATGACGCCGAACACAGCGCCGGAAAGGCCCTTGGAAATGCCTTCCGCAATGTTCGGCACGAAGATGATGAAGGCCGAGCCGACGATCGAGCCGGGCAGCCAGCCGACGCCGCCGACCACCATGCCGAGGAACAGCGAAATCGCGAGCGTGATGGTGTAGCCGTCGGGCGCGACAAACTGCACCGCGATCGCGCCGAGCCCGCCGGCAATGCCGGTGATGCCCGCCGACACGCCGAACGCCAGCGTCTTGTAGAGCGCCACGTTGATACCCATCGCCGACGCCGCGATTTCGTTATCCCGGATCGCCATGAAGGCGCGGCCCGAACGCGACCGCAACAGGTTCACGGAGAAAATGTAGATCGCAATCGTGACCACGAGCGTGACGTAGTAGAACCACATGTCCTGCGACATTTTCAGGTGGAACCACGACAGTATGCTCTGCAGCATCTCCGGAGGGTCAGGCTTGGTCACCACCAGACCCTGCACCCCGCCGGTCCAGTATTCGAAATAGCCGAGCTTGAGGAACTGCGGCATCGCGGCGGCGAGCGCGAACGTCGCGAGTGCCAGATAGACGCCGGAAAGCCGCAGCGCCGGCAGGCCGAACAGGAATCCGAACAGGAAGCAGATCAGGCCCGCGACCGGCAGCGTCAACAGGTAATTGATGTCGGCATGTTCCATCAGGATCGCCGAGGTATAGGCGCCGACTGCATAGAAGGCGCTCTGCCCGAGCGAGAACTGGCCGCTGCCGCCGGTCAGGATGTTCAGCGCCAGCACTGCGAGCCCATAGACCAGCAGCATGGTCAGCTGGAAGATGATGAAGTTTTTTACAAACAGCGGCACGAGGATCAGCAAGGCCAGCATGATGAGCGAGCTGCCGACGCCGAGCGTCATTGCCCGTTTCGGAACGGCCTCGACGGCGGGTGCCCCGGTAACGACTTCCTGCACGGCGCTCATGCTTAAACTCGCTTCACGATTGGCCGGCCGAACAGCCCGGCCGGCTTGACGACCAGAACGGTAATGATCAGCGCCAGCGCGATCGGCAGCTTCAATTCGTTGCCGACGCCGGGAATATAGGTCCCGGCGAGATTTTCGATGATGCCGACCAGGAATCCGCCGACCACGGCGCCGAACGGGCTGGTCAGGCCGCCAAGCACGGCGGCGGCAAAGCCGTAGAGCAGGATACTGACCATCATGTTGGGTTCGAGAAACACGACGGGCGCGATCAGCATGCCGGCAATCGAGCCGATCGCGGCCGCCATGCCCCAGCCGAGCGCAATCATCCAGGAGGTGTTGATGCCGACCAGCCGGGCCGACTTAGGCACCGAGGCGGCCGCGCGCATCGCGAGCCCGATCCGGGTGAAACGGAAGAAGACGTAGAGGCCGATCAGGAGCAGTATGGTTACGCCGATCATGCCGGCCTGATGGGTCGAGATCAGCTGACTGCCGAGGAATGGCGAGGAGCCGAACGGCGTCGGGTATTCCTTGATGGTGAAGTCCCAGATCAGGCCGGCGGAGCTGTTGATGATCGCAAACAGCGCGATGAAGCCGGCCACGTTGGTGAGAATCGGCGCTTTCGCCAACGGTTTGAACAGCAACCGTTCGATCAGGATGCCGCCGAAGAACGAGAAAATCAGCGTGAGCAGGAAGGCTCCCCAGTAGGGCACGCCCCACTGCATCAACTGCCAGGAGACGAAGGTCGAGAACATCGCCATTTCGCCTTGCGCGAAATTGAGATGGTCGATCGCCTGATAGATCATGACGACCGCAAGCGCCATGCAGGCATAGATCGCGCCGGTGGCGATGCCGGCCAGGACCTGGTTGACGAAAAGCTCCATGGGCCGCCTTCCCTAATAGCCGAGATAGGATCGGCGGACGTCTTCATTGTCCGCGATCTCGTTCGCCTTGCCGGACATCACGATACGGCCGGTTTCGATCACATAGGCATGGTCGGCGATTTCCAGCGCCAGTTGCGCATTCTGCTCGACCACCAGGATCGTCACCTTGTCCTCCCGGTTGATCTTGCCGAGAATCTTGAAGAGGTCGCGCACGATCAATGGCGCGAGCCCGAACGAAGGCTCATCGAGCAGCATCAGCCGTGGCCGCAGCATCAGCGCACGGGCCACCGCCAGCATCTGCTGCTCGCCGCCCGACAGCGTGCCGGCCTGCTGGGTATGCCGCTGCTTGAGGACGGGGAAGTGCGCGTACATGCGTTCGATGTCGGACGCCACGCCGGCCTTGTCGCCGCGTGTGATCGCGCCAAGCAGGAGGTTCTCCTCCACCGTCATGGTGGTGAAGGTGCCGCGGCCCTGCGGCACGTGGGCAATGCCGAGGCGGACGATGTATTCGGTCGAGCGGCTGGACAGCGGCGCGCCATCGAACTCGATCGCGCCTGATATCCGGACCATGTTGCAGATCGCGCGCAGCGTCGTGGTCTTGCCGGCCCCGTTGGCCCCCAATAGCGTGGTGACGCTGCCTTCATTCAAGCTGAACTCAAGGCCGTGCAAGGCCTGAACCTGGCCGTAATAGGCATTCAGCGCCTTGATGTTCAAAAGCGCCGTCATTGGTCCTTGCTCCCGAGATAGGCCTTGATCACGTCGGGGTCGGATTGCACGGCAGCGGGCGTTCCCTCGGCGAGCTTGCGGCCGAAATTCAATGCGACCACATGGTCGGCAATCGACATCACGAGACCCATGTGATGTTCGACCAGCAGCACCGTGACTTTGCGGTCGTTGCGAATGCGCCGAATCAGGTCGCCGAGCGCATGAACCTCCTCGTGATTGAGGCCGCCTGCCGGCTCGTCGAGCAGCAGGATCTTGGGTTCGGATGCGAGCGCCCGCGCCAGCTCCACGCGTTTCTGCGTGCCGAACGGCAATCCTGAAACGGTGAGGTGCCCGACGTCTTCCAGGTCGAGGTAGTTGAGGATTTCGTGAACGCGCGCCGTGAGCGTGGCCTCGTTGCGGCGGACCCGGGGAAGCTTCAGCGAGTCGCTGAGGATGTCGCTATTGGTCCGCGCATGCGCGCCGACCCGGACATTATCGAGGACCGACAGATTGGAAAACAATGCGACGTTCTGGAACGTGCGGCCGATGCCGATTTCGGCGATCCGGTGCGGCGGACGCCTCAGGATGCTCGCGCCCTCCATCAGGATCTCGCCCGCGCTCGGCTGATAGAGCCGGCTCAGACAGTTGAAAAGCGTGGTTTTGCCGGCGCCATTCGGTCCGATCAGGCCCAGGATCTGTCCCTGGTGCATGTCGAACGACACGCCGTTCAAGGCGACGATGCCGCCGAACACGACGCTGACGTCGCAAACCGCGAGCAGGGGCGGGTTAGTCTGGGCCGCACTACTCATCGGTCACCGCGCAGGCAGGCCAACGTGGGCCGGAGCCAGACGGTGTCCTTGCTGTATCACGGCTGCAAAGGCTATCCGATCCTCTCAACCACACGCGCAACTTTCCCTCCTGCTTTCAATTTCCTGCCTTCTTGTTTTTTTATTTGCGGCGCTATTCCGCCGAGTGCGGCCTCGATGCTTCTGACCATGGTCAGAAGCCGCGGGCCGATATCGTTACGCAGCCGTTCCTCGGTGAAGCGGAACGCCGGCGCCCCGCAGTTAAACGCATAAGGACCCGTCCCGTCATTAAGCTTTAGTGCTACGCCGGCAGCTGCGATGTCGTCGTGCCATTCGCCGGCCGAGATCACGAAGCCATGCTTGGCCACAATCTCTCCGGCGCGCTCGATGCCGTCGCGCATTTTGGCCCAGCGGGAGCCATAGTGCTCCTTCAGGTCGCGCAGCAGCGTGTTTCGTTCCTCTTCAGGCAGCGCCCAGAGATAGGCGCGTCCCATCGCAGTGGTCGCGATCGGAACTCGCGAACCGACATCGAGCTGAACGCCGATGGTCATGCCCGCGGCTCTGGCCGAAATAGATCATGCTGAGGCGATCGCGCGCGCCGACAGCCACCGCGCCGCCGGTCTCGCGCATCAATTCTTCGCGGAAGGGTTCCGACAGATGCCGGACGCCGAGATTGGCGAGCGCGGCATAACCGAGCGCCATGGCTGCCGGTGCGAGCTGGTATTTCTCAAACCGCGGAACCGGCGTAAGGTAACCGAGCTTGGTAAGGGTATAAGTCAGGCGCGAAACGGTTGGCTTGGGCAGATTGGTCCGGGCCGCAATCTCCTGATTGCCGAGCAGGCCGTCATTGGCCTGGAATGCGCGCAACACATCGAGACCGCGGGAAAGTGCGACAACAAAACTGCGATCAGTCGCGACTTTCTTGCCTTGACGCTTCATGCTTTGCTGCCGACGCTCGCCTGCTGGTCGAGTGGATTTGACGTTCGCTACCGCTGTACCCGCGAGTTCACGCAGCGAATCTCAAATCCAAAGCTCCTGTGACGGGCTTTGTTGACAAGGGACGTGCTTCAAAATAACCCTCCCTGTCAAGATGCGGAATTCAATTCCGCGGTGCGGAATAGACCGATATAGTCGAAACAAGCTATGCAAGAACAGGATATCCAGGGAGAGTTCCGTGAGCGAAGTAGTCAGTCTTGAACGTCATGGCGAAGTTGCGGTCGTCACGGTCAACAGCCCCCCGGTAAATGCGTTGAGCGCCGCCGTGCGCGGCGGCATCTGGGATTGTATCAAGCGCGCCATTGCCGATCCGGAAGCGAAGGCGATTGTTCTGACCTGCGCCGGACGCACCTTCATCGCCGGCGCCGATATCACCGAATTCGGCAAGCCGCCGAAGTCTCCTGGCCTTCATGAAGTGCTGGATGAGATCGAAAAATCGCCCAAGCCCGTGATCGCCGCCATTCACGGCACCGCGCTCGGCGGCGGGCTCGAGGTTGCGCTGGCCTGTCATTATCGCGTCGCCGTCAAGGAGGCCCGGCTCGGCCTGCCCGAAGTGAAGCTTGGGTTGCTGCCCGGCGCGGGCGGTACGCAACGCCTGCCGCGCGCGGTCGGCCCCGAGCTTGCGGTCAAGATGATCGTCAGCGGCGATCCGATTTCGGCCGCCGACGCCCTGAAGAACGGCCTGATCGATGAAATCGTCGAAGGCCCCGCCGCTGGTGGCGAAGCTTTCGCCCGCAAGGTCCTCGCGGAAAAGCGGTCCTTGAGGAAATTGCGCGACGACGACAGCAAGCTCGCAGCCGCCAGGGCCGACCGTTCGATTTTCACCAATGCAGTTGCGGCGCTGACGAAGAAAGCCCGCGGCCTGGAAGCGCCGTTTGCGGCAGCGGACGCGGTGGGCGCGGCGATCGATTTTCCGTTCGACGAGGGTCTGAAGAAGGAGCGCGAGGGTTTTCTCAAGCTGGTATCCAGCGACCAGTCCAAGGCGCAGCGCTATGCGTTTTTCGCCGAGCGCGAGGCGGCGAAAATCGCCGGCGTTCCGGAAGGCACCAAGCCGCGCACCGTCGAGCGCGTCGCTATCATCGGCGCCGGCACCATGGGCGGCGGCATCGCGATGTCGTTTGCCAATGCCGGGATTCCCGTGACGCTGATCGAGACCGGCGAAGAGCAGCTCAAGCGCGGCATGGGCGTGATGCAGAAGAACTACGAGGCGTCGGCCGCGCGCGGCGGTATCCCGGCGGATGCGCCCGCCAAGCGCATGGGCCTCATCAAGGGCGTCGTCGGACTTGAGAACGTTGGGGATGCCGACCTCGTGATCGAAGCCGTGTTCGAGACCATGGCGATCAAGAAGGAGGTCTTCGGCGCGCTCGACAAATATGCCAAGCCCGGTGCGGTGCTCGCCTCCAACACCTCCTATCTCAACGTCGACGAGATCGCGAAAGAGACCAAGCGGCCGCAGGACGTGCTCGGCATGCACTTCTTCTCGCCGGCCAACGTGATGAAGCTGTGCGAAATCGTGCGCGCGGCCAGGACCGCGCCCGATGCTCTCGCCACGGCGGTTGCCGTCGCGCGCAAAATCGCAAAGGTTCCGGCGGTCGTCGGCGTCTGCGACGGCTTTGTCGGCAACCGCATGCTGGCCCAGCGCGGCAAGCAGGCCGAGAAGCTGCTGTTCGAGGGCGCGTTGCCGCAGCAGGTCGATGCCGTCGTCACCAAATTCGGCATGCCGATGGGACCTTTCGCGATGGGCGACCTCGCCGGGCTCGACATCGGCTGGCGATCGCGGAAAGATCGCGGCATCAAGTCGGAAATCGCGGACGCGCTGTGCGAGGCGGGACGGTTCGGCCAGAAGACCGGCAAGGGTTACTACAAATACGAGGCCGGCTCGCGCGCGCCGTTGCCCGATCCCGAAGTCGAGAAGCTGATCGACGAGACGCTGCAACGGCTCGGGCGCAAGCGCCGTGTCGTCAGCGACGAGGAAATCCTCGAGCGCATGATGTACCCGATGATCAATGAAGGCGCGCGGATTCTCGAAGAGAAGATCGCCGCGCGTCCGGGCGACATCGATGTGATCTGGCTCTACGGCTATGGCTGGCCGATCTATCGCGGCGGCCCGATGTTCTATGCCGACCAGGTCGGCTTGAAGCACATCGCCGACCGTTTGGCCCACTATGCCAGGGAAACCAACGATCCGTCGCTGGAGCCGGCGCCGCTGCTCAAGCGGCTCGCCGCCGAGGGCAAGACGTTTGCGTCGCTGGCGCAAACCGCGAAAGCGGCGTGATGATTCCTTGCTTTTACGGTGTGCTCCGCTCCGCTCCCCTCCCCCTTTCGGGGAGGGGTCGGGGGTGGGGGTGCCGTGAACTCCGTGCTTGGGGTTTACCCCCAACCCTCCCCCGCAAGGGGGGAGGGAACGGAGAGAGCGCACTCGCCTCACCACAAAAAGGTTTCGAGTGCCCATGACCCATCCAGGCGAACAGTTCTATCCGAAGGGTGTCCATTGGGACGATCCGATCGAGCGCGGCACGCTGCCCGGGCTGTTGTCGAAGGCCGTGCGGTCAATTCGGTGAGCGGCCGGCGATTGAGTTCCGCGACCGCGCCATCAGCTACGCCGAGCTGGAAAAACTCGCCGATGTCGCGGCGGCCGCGTTCCTGCGCGCGGGCTTCGGCAAGGGCACGACGGTGGCGCTGTTCCTTGGCAATTCGCCCGACCATCCCGTCAATTTCTTCGGTGCGCTGAAGGCCGGCGCCCGCATTGCCCACCTGTCCCCGCTCGATGGCGAGCGTGCGCTGTCCCACAAATTGAGCGACAGCGGCGCGCGGATTCTCGTCACGTCCAACCTCGCGACGCTGTTGCCGACGGCGCTGAAATTCCTGGAAAAGGGCCTGGTCGATCGGCTGATCGTCTGCGAGGACGATCATTGGGGCGCGGTCGGCAACCCGCACACGCCTATCCCGGATAGTCCGGCGATCGTCACCTTTGCGAAATTCACCGAAGGTGCGGCAAAGCCCGCGCGCTGGCCCGATATTGCGCCCGACGACGTCGCGCTGCTGCAATATACCGGCGGCACGACGGGATTGCCGAAAGGCGCGATGCTCAGCCACAGCAATCTGGTTTCGGCGGTATCGATCTATGAGGTCTGGGGCAGGCCAGCGCGGCTGGAGCGCAATGCGATCGAGCGCGTGATCTGCGTGCTGCCGCTGTTTCATATCTATGCGCTGACTGTGGTGATGTTGTCCTCGATCCGGCTCGGCAACCTGATTTCGCTGCATCAGCGCTTCGATGTCGAGGCGGTCATGCGCGACATCGAGGTCAAGCGCGCCACCGCGTTTCCCGGCGTTCCCACCATGTGGATTGCAATCGCGAGCCTTCCCGATCTCGACAAGCGCGATTTATCGTCGCTTGTCATGGCCGGCTCCGGCGGCGCGCCGCTGCCGGTCGAGGTCGCCAAGGTTTTCGAGCGCAAGACCAACATGAAATTGAAGAGCGGCTGGGGGATGACCGAGACCTGTTCGCCCGGCACCGGCCATCCGACGGAAGGGCCGGACAAACCCGGTTCGATCGGACTGATGCTGCCGGGCATCGAGATGGACGTGGTCGCGCTCGACGATCCGCGTAAGGTTTTGGCCCCGGGCGAGGTCGGCGAAGTCCGCATCAAGGGACCGAATGTCACCAGGGGTTACTGGAACAGGGCGGAAGAAAGCGCGCAGGCCTTTGCCGACGGCCGGTTTCTCACCGGCGATATCGGCTACATGGATACGGATGGTTATTTCTATCTGGTCGACCGCAAGAAGGACATGATCATTTCCGGCGGGTTCAACGTCTATCCGCAGATGATCGAGCAGGCGATCTACGAACACGCGAGCGTGCAGGAAGTGATCGTGATCGGCATATCAGACGATTACCGCGGCGAGGCGGCGAAGGCTTTCGTCACGCTGCGCACCGGCGCCCAAGCATTTTCGCTCGACGAGTTGAAAGCCTTTCTCAGCGGCAAGCTCGGCAAGCACGAGATTCCGGCCGCGCTCGAATTCGTCGATCAATTGCCGCGCACCTCGGTCGGCAAGCTGTCGCGCCACGAATTGCGCAGCCAGCAGGCCAAGAGCCAACCCGTGCAAGAGAAGATACAACAACTCGCAACAGGAGGTCGCTCATGACCGACGCCGTCATCGTTTCCACCGCCCGCACCCCGATCGGCAAGGCCTATCGCGGCGCGCTCAACGCCACCGAAGGCGCAACCCTGCTCGGTCACGCCATCGGCGAGGCGGTCGCGCGCGCCAAGGTCGATCCCAAGGACGTCGAGGACGTGGTGATGGGCGCGGCCTTGCAGCAGGGCACGACCGGCGGCAACATCGCCCGCAAGGCGCTATTGCGCGCTGGATTGCCGGTCACGGTCGGCGGCACCACGATCGACCGGCAGTGCGCCTCGGGCTTGCAGGCGATTGCGCTGGCGGCGCGTTCGGTGATTTTCGATGGCGTCGAGATCGCGGTCGGCGGCGGCGGCGAATCCATCAGCCTGGTGCAGAACGATCATGCCAACAAGTTTCACACCCAGGACCCGGCGCTGCTCAAGATCAAGGGCGAAGTCTACATGCCGATGATCGACACCGCCGAAGTCGTCGCCAAGCGTTACGGCATTTCGCGCGAACGGCAGGACGAATATTCACTTGAAAGCCAGCGCCGCGTCGCCGCCGCGCAACAGGGCGGCAAGTTCAACGACGAACTGGCGCCGATCACCACCAAGATGGGCGTTGCCGACAAGGCGACCGGCGAAATCTCCTTCAAGGAAGTGACGCTGTCGAAGGATGAGGGCCCGCGGCCGGACACTTCCGCCGAGGGCCTGGCGAGCCTGAAGCCGGTGCGGGGCGACGGCTTTACCATCACTGCCGGCAATGCCAGCCAGTTGTCGGACGGCGCCAGCGCCTCGGTGATCATGAGCGACAAGGAAGCATCCAGGCGTGGGTTGAAGCCGCTCGGCATTTTCCGCGGTTTCGTCGCCGCCGGTTGCGAGCCGGACGAGATGGGCATCGGGCCGGTCTTCGCCGTGCCGCGGCTCTTGAAGCGTCACGGGTTGAAGATCGACGACATCGATCTCTGGGAACTGAACGAGGCCTTCGCGGTGCAGGTGCTTTATTGCCGCGACAAGCTCGGCATCGATCCGGAGAAGATCAACGTCGATGGCGGCGCGATCGCGGTCGGCCATCCCTATGGCATGTCAGGCGCGCGGCTTACCGGTCATGCTCTGATCGAAGGCCGCCGCCGCAAGGCAAAGCTGGCTGTGGTAACGATGTGCGTGGGCGGCGGCATGGGTGCGGCCGGTTTGTTCGAGGTGGTGCAGTGATGGGCGTCGTCCCGGCCTTGAGCCGGGACCGATACGCCGCGGCCTTGCTTAGGGCACAAGCGGTAGCCGGCTTTGAAACGGCAGACGCCGGTGGTTACTGGCGTCCCCGCTTTCGCGGGGAGCGACGGTAGATTAGAGTGATAATAATTCGCTTCACAGGAGGATCCGATGGATCTGGCTTTTACCAAGGAAGAAATCGCGTTCCGCGACGAGGTGCGGGCGTTCTTTCGCGACAACGTGCCGCCCGCAACGCGGCAAAAAATGATCGAAGGGCGTCATCTCACCAAGGACGAGATGGTCACCTGGTGGCGCATCCTGAACAAGAAGGGCTGGGGCGTATCGCACTGGCCGAAGGAATATGGCGGCACCGGCTGGACCTCGGTGCAGCAGTATATCTTCAACGAAGAGCTTCAGGCCCATCCGGCGCCGGCGCCGCTTGCCTTCGGCGTCAGCATGGTCGGTCCGGTCATCTACACCTTTGGCAACGAGGCGCAGAAGAAGCACTATCTGCCGCGCATCGCCAATGTCGACGACTGGTGGTGCCAGGGCTTTTCGGAGCCCGGCTCCGGATCGGACCTCGCATCGCTGAAGACCAAGGCCGAGCGCAAGGGCGACAAATACATCATCAACGGCCAGAAGACCTGGACCACACTTGCCCAGCATGCCGACATGATCTTCAACCTGTGCCGCACCGATCCCTCGGCCAAGAAGCAGTCCGGCATTTCCTTCATTTTGATGGACATGAAGTCGAAGGGCATCACGGTGCGGCCGATCCAGACCATCGATGGCGGCCACGAGGTCAACGAGGTGTTCTTCGACGACGTCGAGGTGCCGGTTGAAAATCTCGTCGGCGAGGAGAACAAGGGCTGGGACTACGCCAAATTCCTGCTCGGCAACGAGCGCACCGGCATCGCGCGGGTCGGGGTCTCCAAGGAGCGTCTCCGCCGCATCAAGGATCTCGCCTCCAAGGTCGAATCCGGTGGCCGATCGATGATGGAAGATCAGGGCTTTCGAGAAAAGCTCGCGGCCGTCGAGATCGAACTGAAGGCGCTCGAACTTACGCAGCTCCGCGTGGTCGCCGACGAAGGCAAGCACGGCAAGGGCAAGCCGAACCCGGCTTCCTCCGTGCTCAAGATCAAGGGCTCGGAAATCCAGCAGGCGACCACCGAACTCCTGATGGAAGTGATCGGCCCGTTCGCTGCACCCTTCGACGAGCATGGCGACGACGGCTCGAACGAGGCGATGGAATGGACCGCGCAGATCGCGCCGAGCTACTTCAACAACCGCAAGGTCTCGATCTACGGCGGATCGAACGAGATCCAGCGCAACATCATCACCAAGGCGGTGCTGGGGTTGTAGGGGAGCGCCGCGTACACAGTCGCCATGGCCGGGCTTGACCCGGCCATCCACGTCTTAGGTCGTTCAGAAAGCAAGACGTGGATGCCCGCGACATAGGCGAGCGAAAGCGACGCCGTTCTTCGAACGGCTATGCGCGGGCATGACGGAAAAATGGATGGTCGAAAGAGAGTAGAAAAATGGATTTCGATTTGTCGGAGGAGCAGCGGCTTCTCAAGGAAAGCGTCGATGGGTTGCTCGGCGACGCCTACGATTTCGATTCACGCAAGAAATACATGAAAGAGCCGGGCGGCTGGAGCAAGGCGATCTGGAACCGGTTTGCCGAGCAGGGCCTGCTCGGCTTGCCGTTCGCCGAAGACGACGGCGGCTTCGGCGCCGGCGCGGTCGAGACCATGATCGTGATGGAGGCCCTGGGCCGTGCGCTCGTGATCGAGCCTTATCTGGCAACCGTCGTGATCGCGGGCGGACTGTTGCGCCACGGCGGATCGGCCGCGCAGAAAGAGGCGCATATTCCGTCCATCATCGACGGCAGCAAGACCTTTGCCTTTGCGCAGCTGGAGAAGAATTCGCGCTACGATCTGGCCGATGTTGCGACTTCGGCCAAGAAGAAGGGCAATGGCTGGGTCATCGACGGCGAGAAATTCGTCGTGCTCAACGGCGAGGCGGCGGACACGTTTGTGGTGACCGCGCGCACCAAGGGCGGCCAGCGCGACGCCAGCGGCATCGGCGTGTTCCTGGTGCCGGCCGGCGCCAAGGGCATCGCGAAGAAGGGCTATCCGACCCAGGACGGCCTGCATGCCGCCGATATTACCTTCACCGGCGTCGAGGTCGGCGCCGATGCAGCGATCGGCGATCCCGAAAATGCCCTGCCGCTGATCGAGCGCGTGGTCGATGAGGCCCGCACCGCGCTTTGCGCCGAGGCCGTCGGCCTGATGGACGAATCGCTGAAGGCCACGGTCGAATATCTGAAGACCCGCAAGCAATTCGGCGTGCCGATCGGCAGCTTCCAGACCTTGCAGCACCGCGCCGCCGACATGTTCGTCGCGGTCGAACAGGCGCGCTCGATGTCGATGTTTGCGACCATGGCCTGCGATTTCGAGGATGCGAAGGAGCGCGCCACCGCGGTCGCCGCGGCCAAGGTGCAGATCGGCAAGTCCGGCAAATTCGTCGGCCAGCAGTCGATCCAGTTGCACGGCGGCATCGGCATGACCATGGAAGCCAGCATCGGTCACTACTTCAAGCGCCTGACCATGATCGAGAACACCTTCGGCGATACGGAGTATCACCTGCGCCGCGTCACCGCCGGCGGCGGGCTGGTGTAGTTGATCGTCATTGCGAGCCAACGGGTCGCGCGAATGCGCGCCCGATGATAAACTCCGCGAAGCAATCCAGGGCTACGAAACAAGGCTGGATTGCTTCGTCGCTTTCGCTCCTCGCAATGACGTCACGAGAGAGGAAACCTCTATGAAATCCACCCCCTTCGATCTCTCCGGACAAGTCGCCGTCGTCACCGGCTCCAGCCGCGGCATCGGCCGCTCCTCGGCCGAACTGCTCGCGAAGCTCGGCGCCAAGGTCGTGATCTCCTCGCGCAAGGCGGACGCCTGCGAGGAAGTCGCAAGCGGCATCCGCAAAGCCGGTGGCGATGCCCATGTCATCGCCTGCAACATCTCGCGCCGCGAAGAGGTCGAGGCGCTGGTGGCGGGTGCAGTCAGCCATTACGGCAAGATCGACATTCTGGTCTGCAACGCGGCGGTCAATCCGTATTACGGCCCGCTGCTCGACATCAAGGACGAGGCCTTCGACAAGATCATGGCCTCCAACGTCAAGAGCAATCTCTGGCTCTGTGCGCTCGCGATCCCGCCAATGGCTGAACGCGGCAAGGGATCGGTGGTGATCATCTCCTCCATCGGCGGGTTGCGCGGTTCGACCGTGATCGGCGCCTACGGCATATCGAAAGCGGCCGATTTCGCGCTGTGCCGCAGCCTCGCGGGCGAATGGGGACCGAAGGGCGTTCGCGTCAATTGCGTCGCGCCGGGCCTGGTGAAGACCGATTTCGCCCGTGCGCTGTGGGAAGACGAAGAGCGGCTGAAGCGCCGCTGCGCCACCACGCCCTTGCGGCGGATCGGCGAACCCGACGAGATCGCGGGTGCCGTCGCCTATCTCGGCTCGGACGCCTCGAGCTTCATGACCGGGCAGACCATCGTGGTCGATGGCGGTGTGACGACGGCTGCGGTGTAGATCGGCCTCTGCAGTGAGTTCTCGTTTTCGCCGTTTCGGCTGCGCTATGACGTCGCTGCATGGCGCGCGCGGCATACACGATAATGTGAATATCGATTTGGAACACCAAATTCCCCGCCACTGAAACCAAAGATTGACCGGCGCGTTCGGTTTTTGCGGGAGGAACTGCCATGAACGAGCCGCGAGGCAGCAAGAACGGATGGAGCCGGTGGTACCTGCTCCTTATCGTCCAGTTCGTCGCGGTGTTGTGGCCGCCCTTCTACAACAAGGCAGAGCCGGCATTCGCGGGCATGCCCTTCTTTTATTGGTATCAGCTTCTCTGGATCATCATCGGCGCGGTTTTGACCGCGATCGTCTACTTCGCCACCGAGACACCAGCCCGCAACCGCTGAAGCGGCGGTTCGGGGACGGCGTGCGATCCCGCATATCCTGGTCGGGCCGCAAGCCCGATGCCGGACACGCGGAGGAGGGCGGCGCGAAGGAGTTTTAAGGAGGTGCTTTCGTGAGCGACGTGAACTGGATTGCACTGATAGTTTTTGTGCTGCTGTTCGCGTTCATCACCTGGCTCGGCTTTGTCGCCGCCAATTGGCGCAAAGGCGATCTTGATCTGTTGCACGAATGGGGCCTTGGCGGTCGCCGTTTCGGCACCGTCATCACCTGGTTTCTGATCGGCGGCGATCTCTACACCGCTTACACCTTCGTCGCCGTGCCGGCGTTGGCATTCGGAGCCGGGGCGGTGGCGTTTTTCGCCGTGCCTTACACGATCGTCGCCTATCCCCTTCTGTTTCTGGTGTTTCCGCGGCTCTGGTATGTCTGCCAAAAGCACGGTTACATCACGGCCGGAGATTTCGTGCGCGGCCGCTTCGGCAACCGGTGGCTTGCACTTGCCGTGACGGTCACGGGCATCGTCGCCACCATGCCCTATATCGCCTTGCAGCTCGTCGGCATTCAGGTCGTCATCGGCGCCCTCGGTATTTCCGGAACCGGCTTCGCCGCGGACCTGCCGTTGATCATCGCGTTCGTCATTCTCGCCGCCTTCACCTATTCGAGCGGCCTGCGCGCGCCGGCTTCGATAGCGATCGTCAAGGACATCCTGATTTACGTCACTGCGTTCACCGCCATCATCGCCATTCCCATTGAACTCGGCGGTTTCGGCAAGATCTTCGCCGCAGTCCCCCCGGCGAAGCTGTTGCTGTCGATGCCCGGCGCCCACACCACCGGAAGTTATGGCGCCTATGCGACGTTGGCGCTCGGTTCGGCGCTGGCGTTATTCCTTTATCCGCATTCCATTACCGGAATCCTGAGCGCGAACAGTGGACACGCCATTCGCCGCAATGCCGCGTTGCTGCCGGCCTATTCGTTCATGCTCGGCCTCCTCGCCTTGTTCGGCTTTTTCGCGATTGCGGCGGGCGTCAGCGCCGACCCGCGATTTGCGGCCGGCTTCAAGGAATTCGGCAACAATTTCGCGGTGCCGGCATTGTTTCTGCATTCATTCCCGTCGTGGTTCGTCGGCATTGCTTTCGCCGCGATCGGAATCGGCGCGCTGGTGCCCGCCGCAATCATGTCGATTGCCGCGGCCAACCTCTATACCCGCAACATCCATCGCGAGTTCATCAATCAAAATCCGACCGACAAGCAAGAAGCGCAGATGGCGAAGTGGGTTTCGTTGATCGTCAAGGCCGGCGCGCTGGTGTTTATCTTGTTCGTGCCGACGCAATACGCGATCTATTTGCAGTTGCTCGGCGGCATCTGGATCATTCAGACGCTGCCGGCGGTGATGCTCGGCGCCTATACCCGCTGGTTCAACGATTGGGCGTTGCTCGTCGGCTGGGCGGTAGGCACGGCAGCCGGCACGGCCATGGCAATTGCCGCGCATCTATCGCCGACCTATCCTCTCGCCATCGGCGGGTACATTTTCCCGGGTTACAGTGCCCTCTACACCGTGATCCTCAATCTTGTTGTCGCGATCGTGTTGACGCCGGTCTTTAATGCGCTCAGCGCGCGCCGCGCCCCGACGGACGAAACCCTGGCGGCGGATTATTTCGCCTGAGCGTTTCGCTTTCGTATCCCGGACGCGGTGCAGCGTTCATTACGCTGCTCCGCAGATCCGGGATCTAACTTTCCCAATGCACCTTGGCCCCCGGCTCGGCAGCGCATCACTTCGTGCTGCGCAGCATCCGGGGCACGAAAGCCACCTTGACCTTCTCCCTTCAATCCGCTTGCCTTGCGCGCAACTGGAATCCGGGAAGAACGCCAAATGTCCTTCGTGCTGGCCATCGATCAGGGCACCACGTCCTCGCGCGCCATGGTGTTTGGCGCCGACCTTTCGGTCGCAGCGATTGCGCAAGCAGGAATTTCCGCAGCATTTTCCGGCTTCCGGCTGGGTCGAGCATGACCCGGAGGACATCTGGAGCTCGACGATCGCGGTTTGTCGCGACGCGCTGAAAAAGGCCAGGCTCGCGCCAAAGGACATCGCCGCGATCGGCATCACCAACCAGCGCGAGACGACGGTGGTCTGGGATCGCGCCACCGGCCATGCCGTTCACCGCGCCATCGTCTGGCAGGATCGCCGCACCGCCGATTTCTGCGCGAGGCTGAAGGGCGAAGGCCACGAGCCTGATATCACGGCGAAAACCGGCCTGATCATCGATCCCTATTTTTCTGGCACCAAGGTTGCCTGGATCCTCGACAACGTGCCGGGCGCGCGGGCGCGCGCGATGCGCGGCGAATTGCTGTTCGGCACCGTCGATTGCTACCTGCTGTGGCGCCTGACCGCCGGCAAGGTTCACGCGACCGACGCCACCAATGCCTCACGCACGCTGCTGTTCAATATCCATACCGGCGCGTGGGATGACGATCTCCTCAAGTTGCTGCGCGTGCCACGCGCGATGCTGCCGGAGGTGAAGGATTCCTCGCACCCGTTCGGCCAAACCGTGCCCGATCTGTTCGGCGGCACCATTGCGGTTGCGGGCATTGCCGGCGATCAGCAGGCCGCGACCATCGGCCAAGCCTGTTTTGCGCCCGGCATGATCAAGTCCACCTACGGCACCGGCTGCTTCGCGCTGCTCAACACCGGCACTGCGCCGGTTGCTTCGAAGAACAAGCTGCTCACCACGATCGCCTATCAGCTTAAGGGCAAGCGTACCTACGCGCTGGAAGGTTCGATCTTTGTCGCCGGCTCCGCCGTGCAGTGGTTGCGCGACGGATTGGGCATCATCAAGCAGGCCGCCGAAACCGGGCCGCTCGCCGAAAAATCCGATTCCGCCCAAAGCGTCTATCTGGTGCCGGCTTTTGTCGGTCTCGGCGCGCCGTACTGGAATCCGCGCGTGCGTGGCGCGCTGTTCGGGCTGACGCGCAACACCGGGCCGGCGGAACTCGCGCATGCCGCGCTCGAGAGCGTGTGTTATCAGACCTGCGATCTCTGGGAGGCGATGCGCGCCGACTGGCCGGAAGCGAAGGCCGCCAACATCGTCCTGCGCGTCGATGGCGGCATGACCGCCTCCGACTGGACGTTGCAGCGCCTGGCCGATCTGCTCGATGCGCCCGTCGATCGTCCCATGGTGCAGGAGACAACTGCATTAGGTGCGGCCTATCTCGCCGGGCTCTCGGTGGGCGTCTATCCCGAGCCGGAAAAATTCGCCGACAACTGGCGGCTCGAACGCCGCTTCAAGCCCAACATGAGCGCGGCCACGCGCGAACGGAAGCTGAAGGGCTGGGCGCGCGCCGTGAAAGGCCTGCTCGCGAGCGACGAAGGCGGAGACTGACACATAGACGTCATTGCGAGGCAGCGAATGCGACGAAGCAATCCATGACTTCGCTTGGCGGCCTTCTCCCCTTGTGGGGAGGGAAGGCCGAGAGGCTGAGGGGATCAAAGCTCGAGACGTGCAACGCCACCAAGCCTCACCATTCGAGACGACAGTAGCTCAGCTGTCATGCTCTGAGCACTGAAGCTTGCTTCACCTCCCGAAGGATGTCAAGGAAGTTACGCACTTACATCGTGATCGCGCGTTGCTGCAGCTGGATTCCGATGTCATCGGGACCGTCGCTTGGATTCGACTTCCAGAAGATGCGTTGGATTCACGCGGATTTGAGGCCTAATGGGATCACATCCTGGAAAGCGAATTGGGTACGTCCTTCCGAGTCAGGACTCCGTTTGCAAAGAGCTGGATACCCGCAGCCAGCTGGACGGCTCGCCGAATGTGGATCTGGCTCGGAATGACAGCGCGTCATCGGACGCGAAGATCGACCCCTGACGCACGCAGTTCGTCTTATGTCGTGTCTACCCCTCAAACTTCACCGCCGTCGTATTCGCGCCGCACAGCAGCACCGCCACGCGCTCGCCGGCCGAAGGCTTGTAGCGGCCCGAAAGAATTGCGGCGAAGGCCGCAGCGCCGCCGGGCTCGGTCACCACGCGCAAGTTCGACCACAGCGCTTCCTGCGCCTGGCGGATGGCGTCGTCGGTGACCAGCACGACGTCGGCGACATTGTCGCGCGCGATCGAGAACATCAGTTCGCCGACACGTTTTGGCGCGAGACTGTCGGCCGCGATCCCGCCGGCAGGCGCATCCACCGGCCGGCCCGCGGCCAGCGCCGTGTGGAGCGTCGGCGCCGCCTCAGGCTCGACGGCCACGATGCGTATCCTTCGCCCGTACCACGCCGCGATGCCGCCGATCAGGCCGCCGCCGCCGACCGCGACCAGCAGCGTATCGATCTCGGGCGCATCCTGCTCCAGCTCGATTCCGACCGAGCCCTGACCGAGCAGCGTCTCCGCCTGGTCGTAGGCATGAATCGGCATCGCGCCGGTCCGCTCGATATGGGCCTCGCTCGCGGCGAGCGCGTCGGCATAAAGCGCGCCCGCAATCACAAGTTTCGCGCCATAGCCGCGGATGCGCTCCTGCTTGGCGGGCGAAGCGACGTCGGGCACGAAAATGGTGGCGGGCACGCCAAGCCGATGCGCGGCATGGGCGACGGCGACGCCATGATTGCCGCCGGAAGCCGC
Source organism: uncultured Alphaproteobacteria bacterium (assembly GCA_963706265.1). Taxonomy (GTDB): domain Bacteria; phylum Pseudomonadota; class Alphaproteobacteria; order Rhizobiales; family Xanthobacteraceae; genus Bradyrhizobium. Next base: position 137,540 of record CAVPLO010000003.1, read on the forward strand.
CACGACGCCGGCGGCGGGCGCCTTTCGCAGCAGCAGATTGGCGAACGCGCCGCGCGCCTTGAAGGAGCCGGAATGCTGCAGGAATTCGAGCTTGAAGGTGAGGCGGGCCGGGCGGAAGGCCGAAGTCGGCCCTGTCGGTTTTCACGAGCGGCGTTCGTCGCACAAAGGGGCGGATCACGGCCTCGTGGCCGCGATGCGCTCGCGGGTGATGGGTGTCGGATTTAGCATGTGCCTCTCGCTATCGTCATTGCGAGCGTTAGCGAAGCAATCCAGCAGCCAGGCATCCAGATTCTGGATGCTTGGTCGCGTTGCTCCTCGCAATGACGAGGTGGGTCTCGCGCTTCAGCGCGGCCCGGTGATGACGGCCGACGAGCTTGACATAAGTTAGATAATTAGCAAAGTGACTAAATGAAAATAGCCCTGGTGCTGCGCGCTCTCGCCAACGAGCGGCGTTTGCATGATCCTGGATTGGCTTCGCGATCCGGAGCGGCATTTCCGCGCGCAGGTGGATGGCGATCTGGTGGAAGACGGCGTTTGTGGTCTCCTGATCGCGGAAAAGCTCGGCATCAGTGCGCCGACCCTGAGCGAGCACATGCGCGTGCTGATCGCGGCGAAGCTGGTGCAGGCCAAGCGGATCAAGCAGTGGACGATGTACAAGCGCGACGAAGACGCGATCGCTTCGGTCAAGCGCGTGATTCAGGACAAGGTTTGAGGCGCCCCATGATGCTCATCGGCCAATATGACTCCCCCTTCGTCCGTCGCGTCGCGATTGCGCTGCAGGCTCTACGACATCAAATTCCAGCACAAGCCGTGGTCTACCTTCGGCGACGCCGAACTGATCGCGCCCTATAACCCGCTGCGTCGGGTGCCGACGCTGGTGCTCGACGACGGCGCGACGCTGATCGATTCCACCGATGATTCTCGACTGGCTGGATGAGTCCGCAGGCGCCGAGCGCGCCATGCTGCCATCGAGGGGCGTGGAGCGGCGACATCAACTTTGGATTTGCGCGCTCGCGACCGGGCTCGGCGACAAGTCGGTGAGCCTCGTCTATGAAAGCGCGCTGCGCCGGGAACAGCTCAAGCTCTGGGTCGACCGCTGCGAAGCCCAGATCACCGGTGCCCTCGATGCGCTGGAGAAGGCGTGCGCCGCGACCAAGACGCCGTATTTTTTCGGCGAGCGGATCGGACATGCCGATATTGCGGTCGCCTGCGTGCTTCGGTTCACGCGCGAGGCGCATTCCGCGGCTGTTCGACGGCACGCGCTATCCTTCATTGAAGGCCCACGCGGCGCGCTGCGAGGCGCTGCCGGCATTTGCGGAAATCGTGCAGCCGCTGGTGCCGCCGAAGGGGTGAGTTGAACCCATCCAAACGCAAACCCTGAATTCAGTTGGGACGTTTGGAGACCCGATAGGTCGACGTAATGTGAGCGCATGGGGCGGATTCGCCTTCCGAGCTCAGCCAGCATTCAAGGTAGTGGAGCCGGCCACCACGCCGTACGATGCGTGCTTCGGCGATGAGATCCGCGGCACGCGCAGGCCGCAAGAACGTAATGTTGAAATTGGCCATCACCGGGATGACGCCGGTGCCCATGGCCGCCATGACACAACAATACATCGTCGTGTCGGCAAACCCCATCACCATTGGCCCTGAAAAAACCCGTCCGCTCCCGTCCTGCCAGGGCTCGGCGCCGAGGTATTCGGGTTTGAACGGCAATCGCGCGCGAAGCGTATCTGGGCCGACGGCCTCGACGATTTCGTCGTGGTGATCGATGCGCGGCAAATTGCTCGTAATCGTGCGCTGCGCCTGATCGGGCGTCAGCGAGGGCGCGGCGTCACTCGGGATGAAGTCGGTACTCATGGCGGCTTCTCCAGTCCTCTCGAAACTATTAGACTGTTAGTCTAGTAGTTACTGGAACGTTGGCCGGTTTGTCAATTAAGATCGCGGCATGGACGGAAGACTGACGAAGGGACAGAACACCCGGGAACATCTCGTGGCCGCCGCCAAGGAGCTGTTTGCGCGCGACGGTTATGATGCGACCTCGATCGAGGCCGTGCTGCAGCGATCGGGCGTCAGCCGCGGTTCGCTCTATCACCACTTTCCCGAGAAGAAGTCCCTGTTCGACGCCGTGCTCGTCCGTGCCCACGCCGAAGCGGTTCAAATCACCATCAAGGCCGCACGAGGCTCAGCGGACGGCGTTGAGGCCCTGAAAGCCGGGTGCCTCGCCTGGATCAAGCTGGCACGCGATCCCGGCATTAGCCGGATCGTGTTGATCGATGCGCCGTCGGTTGTCGGCTGGGTGCGTTGGCGGCAAATCGACGAAGAGCACAGCTTTGGCGTGGTTAAAGCGGGACTCCGTGCGGCGGCGAAGCGAGACTTGCTGTCGGAGCAGATGATCGAGCCCGTCGGACATATCCTGCTCGCGGCTCTCAACGAGCTTGCTCTGGTCATCGCCACCTCGCAGGATTCGCGACGGGCCGAGCGCGAGGCCATCGCGGCGCTCGATCTTCTTCTTGGGCGGTTGCTCGGTGCTCATCCGCGGCCGCGATAGCGGCGCGTCCAACCGCTGATGCCGCTGAAGGGGTCCTGCAAGCGTAGTGGAATTGGAAGGTCAATTCGTCATGGCCGGACAAGCCCGGTGATGACGCGTGGATAAAGTTTGACATGAGTTAGCCGATCGCGAGTGATTTGCCCGTCGTGCCAAAATGCCGCAGGCAATTTCACTTGTCGTGTCGGGCAAATCACCAGCACATTTTCGCCCGTCCTGTGCCCGCCAAGAGGGGCGTATCGCGATCGTCACGAGCGTTGGGTGCGGGATGCGGTGGACGCTTGCGCGCATAAGACGAATGCGCGACAGGCGGACGGCGAAGCCGTGTGGTCCTGATATCTCGACGCTGATATCAAGTTAGCGCTACGCATTGCGCTGGCGATGGTGACAACAAGCCCGATCACCAGGGAGAGCGCGGAATAAGCCGTTAAAACCATTCGCGCAGGGAATGCCGGAATGTTTCGGCGAGCCTGTGGTGACTAACTCGTGCGCTTTTTTACCTTGCGTGCGAGGCTGCGGGTGCGCTTGGCACCCGGCATTCCCTGTGCCCTCTATTTTCCGAGGGACGATGTTCTGGCAGAACCCGGGCGAATCGCGTCGCGGGAAGGCGAAGGTGTGGCTGTTTGAATTTGAAGGTTCGTCGAGGCTTTCTTCCCCTCTCCCCTTGTGGGAGAGGGTGGCGCGAATGAGCGGAGCGAATTCGTGACGGGTGAGGGGTGTGGCTCCGTGGATAGGGACCCCTCACCCGGTTTCTCGCTTCGCTCGAAACCACCCTCTCCCACAAGGGGAGAGGGGAAGAGGCCAATTACGCCCGTGCCGCCTTCTTGCGATAAGCCAGATGCACCGCGCAATTGCAGCCGGGCGGGTGCGATTGCAGTTCCCTGCGAAGTTCCTTGGCCTCGACGTCGTTGGCAGGCGTTGCCGAAGACCGCGCCAGCGTCGGCATCGCTTCCTTGACGCTACGGTCCTGCGCGGACTGATCCTGGGTCGGGATGTAGTTCAGGATCGGCGCCAGCCAGCGCTCGATCTCGGCCACGCCAAAACTCTTGCGCGCGGCGTAGTCTTCGACCTGGTCGCGCTCGATCTTGCCGACGCCGAAATAATAGCTTTCGGGATGGCTGAAATAGAGCCCGGACACCGACGAGCCCGGCCACATCGCAAAGCTCTCGGTCAGCTTCACACCCGCAGGTGCATCTCGGCGTCAAGCAGCTTGAACAGCGTCGCCTTCTCGGTGTGATCGGGCTGCGCGGGATAGCCGGGCGCGGGACGGATGCCCTGATATTTCTCGAGGATCAGATCGTCGACAGAAAGATTTTCGTCCGGCGCATAGCCCCAGAATTCCCGGCGCACCCGCGCATGCAGGCGCTCGGCGAAGGCTTCCGCCAGCCGATCCGCCAGCGCCTTGCACAGGATCGAGGAATAATCGTCGTTGGCATTCTTGAAGCGGTCGGCCACCACGTCCTCGCCGATGCCCGCCGTGACCACGAAGCCGCCGATGTAATCGGGAACGTCGGAAGAGCGAGGTGCGATGAAATCGGACAGCGCGGCGTTGAAGCGGCCCTCGCGCTTTTCGAGCTGTTGGCGCAGGGTGTGCAGGGTCGCAATCGGCGTCTTTCGCGCCTCGTCGGCATAGACGAGGATATCGTCGCCTTTCGCGTTCGCCGGCCAGAAGCCGATCGTGGCCTGCGCGGTGAACCATTTCTCACTGATGATGCGATCCAGCATCTTGCGCGCATCGTCATAGAGCGAGCGCGCGACCTCGCCGACCTTGGGATCGCCAAGAATGGCGGGAAAGCGTCCGCTCAGTTCCCAGGTCTGGAAGAACGGCGTCCAGTCGATATAGCCCGCCAATTCGGCCAGATCATAGTCGCGGAACGTCTTGATGCCGAAGAAGGAGGGCGCCTTCGCGGGTGTCCTGGCGAAATCGATCGGAATGGCGTTGGCGCGCGCATCCGCGAGCTTCAAACGCTTCTTGTCGGCCTGCGCGCGGAAATGCGCCGCCGAAATCCTGGCGTATTCCTCGCGGACCTCGGTGGCATAGGCCGCGCGCTTCTCAGGCGACAGCAGCGAGGAGGCAACGCCGACCGCGCGGCTCGCATCATTGACATGCACCACGGGACCGCTGCGATAGTTCGGATCGATCTTGACGGCGGTGTGGACCCGGCTCGTGGTGGCGCCGCCGATCAACAGCGGAATTTCAAGGCCCTCGCGCTGCATTTCGCCGGCGAGGAAGCACATCTCGTCGAGCGAGGGTGTAATAAGGCCGGAGAGGCCGATGATGTCGGCGCCCTCGCGCCTGGCGGTCGCGATGATCTTTGCCGCCGGCACCATCACGCCGAGGTCGATCACCTCGAAATTGTTACATTGCAGCACGATGCCGACGATGTTCTTGCCGATGTCGTGGACGTCGCCCTTGACGGTGGCGAGCACGATCTTGCCGGCGGTGCTGCGCTCGTTATTGCTGACGCCGTTGGCGAGGTTGCGCGCCTTCTCTTCTTCCATGAACGGCATCAGATAGGCGACCGCCTGCTTCATGACGCGGGCGGATTTCACCACCTGCGGCAGGAACATTTTGCCGTCGCCGAAGAGATCGCCGACGATGTTCATGCCGGCCATCAGCGGTCCTTCGATCACGTCGAGCGGGCGCATGGCGAGCTTCCGCGCCTCTTCGGTGTCGGCATCGATATACTCGGTGATGCCGTGCACCAGTGCGTGGGACAGGCGCTTGTCGACCGGCCATTCGCGCCAGGCGAGATCCTGTTCCTGGGTCTTCTTCTCCTTGCCGCGGAATTTCTCGGCCAGCGCGAGCAGCCGTTCGGAGGCGCCCGCGTCGCGGTTGAGGATGACGTCCTCGCAAACCTGGCGCAGCTCGGGGTCGATGTCGTCGTAGACGACCATCTGCCCGGCATTGACGATGCCCATGTCCATGCCGGCCTTGATGGCATGATACAGAAACACCGAATGCATGGCTTCGCGCACCGGCTCGTTGCCGCGGAACGAGAAAGAGAGATTGGAGACGCCGCCGGAGATATGCGCATGCGGCAGGTTCTTCCGAATCCAGCGTGTCGCCTCGATGAAATCGACGCCGTAGTTGTTGTGCTCCTCGATGCCGGTCGCGATCGCAAAGATATTCGGATCGAAGATGATGTCTTCCGGCGGGAAGCCGACCCGGTTGACCAGGATGTCATAGGCGCGCCTGCAGATTTCGGTCTTGCGCGCAAACGTATCGGCCTGTCCGGCCTCGTCGAACGCCATCACCACCACGGCCGCGCCGTGACGCCTGGCGATGCCGGCCTCGTGAATGAATTTCTCCTCGCCCTCCTTCATCGAGATCGAGTTGACGACCGGCTTGCCCTGCACGCATTTCAGGCCGGCCTCGATGACGTTGAATTTCGAAGAATTGATCATCACGGGCACGCGGGCGATGTCGGGTTCGGCGGCGACGAGGTTGAGGAAGGTCACCATCGCCGCTTCCGAATCGAGCAGGCCCTCGTCCATGTTGACGTCGATGATCTGTGCGCCGTTCTCGACCTGGTCGCGCGCCACCTGCAACGCGGCGGTGTAGTCGCCTGCGGTGACCAGCTTGCGGAATCGCGCCGAGCCCGTGACGTTGGTGCGCTCGCCGACATTGACAAAGGGGATGGCCGGCGTCAGCTCGAAGGGTTCGAGGCCCGAGAGCCGCAGGCGGGGCGCGATCTCGGGGACAGCGCGCGGCTTGTGCGGGGCAACCGCGGCTGCAATGGCGGCGATATGGTCCGGCGTGGTGCCGCAGCAGCCGCCGACGACGTTGACGAGGCCGGCGAACGCAAACTCGCCGATCAGCCGCGCCATATATTCCGGGCTCTCGTCGTATTGACCGAATTCGTTGGGCAGGCCGGCATTGGGATAGGCGCACACCAGCGCGTCGGCGACGCGGCCGATGTCCGCGATATGCGCGCGCAGGTCTTCCGCACCCAGCGCGCAGTTGAAGCCGATGGTGATGGGTCTCGCGTGACGCACCGAGTTCCAAAATGCTTCCGGGAGTTGGCCCGACAGCAAGCGGCCGGATTTGTCGGTAATGGTGCCGGACACCATCACCGGGACGTCGATGCCACGTTCTTCCGTGATCTCGGCGATCGCATAGAGTGCGGCCTTGGCGTTGAGCGTATCGAAAATGGTTTCGACGAGCAGCAGATCGGCGCCGCCGTCGATGAGCCCCTTGATCTGTTCGCCATAGGCAGCGCGCAAATCGTCGAAGGTGACGGCGCGGTAGCCGGGATTCGATACGTCGGGCGAGATCGAGGCGGTGCGGTTGGTGGGCCCGATCGCGCCGGCGACAAAGCGCGGCTTGCCATCTTCGGCACTCACGCGCATCGCGGCGGCGCGCGCGAGCTTGGCGCCTTCGAGATTAAGCTCATAGGCGAGGTCCGACATCTCGTAGTCGGCCTGCGCGATTCCGGTCGAGGAAAAGGTGTTGGTGGCGACGATATCGGCGCCGGCGCGCAAATAGTCGGCGTGAATCTCCTCGATCGCCTTTGGCTGGGTGAGGATCAAAAGGTCGTTGTTGCCCCTGACGTCGCGATGAAAGTCGGCAAATCGCGCGCCGCGAAAGGCAGCTTCGTCGTATTGCAGCGCCTGGATCATGGTGCCCATGGCGCCGTCGAGCACGAGGATGCGCTCCTTGGCGGCGTTGAGGAACGCAGTGCGTTTCGGGGAGACGGGCAGGGTCATCGTTCAAGCCGCCTTCTGCGCGCCGGTCGGGCGGATGCCGAGCAGATGGCAGATCGCGAAGACGAGATCGGCGCGGTTCATGGTGTAGAAATGAAAGCTATCGACGCCGTGCTTGTTGAGCTTCTGCACCTGCCCGGCGGCAACTGTCGCGGCCACCAGCTTGCGGGTTTCGGCGTCCTCATCGAGGCCGTCGAACTTTTCCGCCAGCCAACCCGGCACCGTGGTGCCGGCGCGGGTGACGAAGTTCCTCGCCTGCTTGAAATTGTGCATCGGCATGATGCCGGGCACGATTGGAATATCGATGCCACGGGCGCGGACGCGGTCGAGATAGCGGAAGTAGAGGTCGTTATCGAAGAAGACCTGGGTGATGGCGCGGGTGGCGCCGGCGTCGACCTTGGCCTTGAGGCCATCGATGTCGGCGTCGAAGCTCGGGCTCTCGGGATGCTTTTCCGGATAGGCCGAGACCGAGACCTCGATATCCGGAAATCGCTTCTTGATGCCGGCCACGAGCTCGGAAGAGGTTTGATAACCGTCGGGATGGGTGAGATAAGGCGTACCAATGCCGCCGGGCGGATCGCCGCGCAGCGCCACAATATGGCGGACGCCGGTCTCGTGATAACGGGCGACGATGTCGTCGATCTCGCCGCGCGCGGCTCCCACGCAGGTCAGATGCGCGGCCGGCAGCAACCCGGTTTCACCGAGGAGGCGGGCGATGGTGGCGTGGGTGCGCTCGCGGGTCGATCCGCCGGCGCCGTAGGTCACCGACACGAAGCTCGGGGTGAGCGGCGCCAGCCGGTTGATGGTGTCCCACAGGCTCTTTTCCATCTCCTCGGTTTTCGGCGGGAAGAACTCGAAGGAGATCGCCGGCTGGCTCTGCGCGCGGGATCCGGCGGATGTGGAAAGCGTGGCTTCGGTCATGGTACTCGCAAGTTTTTCGGCAATAGGGAGCCGTGGACTGGTTTTGACCCCGCTAAAATAGGCGAAAAGGCCTTACTCAACCAGCCCACCGGCAATGGGAAATTGCCCAATTATGGAATTATGGATGAAATCTAGGAAGCTTTTTGCATAGGTGGGCAGCGGCGGCTAGAGGAGATTTTCACATAATTATCAGGAAGATTGGCTTATTTCGACAGGGCTGACGGTAGTGGGCAAAATGAAGGTATTAATAAAGATGAAATCTATGGCCCATCAGTCGCTCGGCGGCCCCCGGACTCGGAGGGCTGCCGAAGGCCTGACTTGCACCTTCATCCGTTGTGCCCTCGGACCACCGCATTAGGTTGAGCGCCATGATCCCGCTTTCCATCCTCGATCTCTCGGTAGTGACCACCGGCACCAAACCTGCCGCGGCGCTGCGCAACAGCATCGACCTCGCGCGTCACGCCGATGCGCTGGGCTTTACCCGCTATTGGCTCGCCGAGCATCACAACCTTGCGTCTGTCGCGAGCCCCGCGCCCGACCTCATGATCGGCCAGATCGCGGCGGTAACGAAAAACATCCGCGTCGGCTCCGGCGGCGTGATGCTGCCGAACCATGCGCCGCTGGTGGTGGCGGAGCGTTTCAAGATGTTGGAGGCGCTGTTTCCGGGCCGGATCGATCTCGGGCTTGGCCGCGCACCGGGTACAGATGGCCCCACCGCTTATGCTTTGCGGAGCCGGCTCGATCGCCGCGAAGGCGATGATTTCCTCGAACGGCTGCATGAATTGACGCTGTGGGAGACGCGAGCTTTCCCGCCCGACCATCCCTTCAACAAGGTGGTGGCGATGCCCGACGACACGCCGCTGCCGCCGATCTGGCTGCTCGGCTCGAGCGATTACAGTTCGGAATTGGCGGCGCAGGTCGGCATGGGCTACGCGTTCGCACATCACTTCGCCTCCTATGACGCGATCGCGGCGATGACGAATTATCGCGCCCGTTTCAAGCAGACCGGCTGGCGCGAGACGCCTTATGCGATTCTGGCGGTAGCCGTGGTGGCGGCAGACACGGACGCCGAGGCCGAACGGCTCGCGGCGTCGATGGACCTCAACCGCCTGCTGCGCGAGCGCGGCCAGTATGTTCCGCTGCCGAGTATTGAGGAGGCGCAAGCCTATCCCTACACCGACGCCGACCGCGCCGTGATCGCGCGAAATCGTTCGCGCCTGTTTGTCGGCAGTCCCGCAACGGTGATGCAGAGACTCGAGCCGATGATCGCGGCAAGCCAGGCCGACGAACTGATGGTGATCACCGCGGTCTACGACCACGCGGCGCGCAAGAAGTCCTATAGCCTGTTGGCCGACGTCTTTGGTCTCGCGAAACAGGCTGCGGGCTTAGGCGCCGCAGTCATTCGGAGCTCGCCGGCCAAGGCGCGCGCTTTTCCTCCGGCATAAAGACGAGATTGATGCTGCTCGGCTCTGTCGTGTCCAGCAGGGTAGGGCGTCCGTCCGTTTTGGAAAAATCCATCGCCCGGTATTTTCGCGCCGCCAGCCAGGATAAAAGCTCTGAGAAACTCGCGCCGCGAAGTGAAAGCGATTCCTGTTCCGCCTCGAGCAAAAGCATGGGACGATCCCGCGCAAGCAGCCGATCTGCCCCGCGTAGTGCGCGGAGCTCCGACCCTTCGATATCCATCTTGATCAGATCGATGCGCGGCCAGTTCCGGGCGTCCGACAGCGTATCGAGTGTCGACACCTCGACCTCGACCTGATCGACCACGCTGACCCACGGCGCGGCCGGTGTCCCAAGCGCATTGTGACCGGCGTGGCCTGCTTCCGCCAGGCTCAACCTTGCGCGCCCGACATGATCGCCGACTGCAAGCGGGACGACATCGACGTCAAGAAATCGATTGATACGCAAATTGCGCTTCAGATGGATCAGTTCGCGTTCGCTGGGCTCCAGCGCGATGACTCGCCCGCCCGGACCGACCCGCTTGCGGAAAAACAGCGTAAACAATCCTTCATTGGCGCCGACGTCCACGACGCACATCCCCGGTTTGAGCACATCCGCAAGAAACGAGAATTCATTGGGATCGATTTCTCCGGCCAGGAAAACCAGCCGCGCGATGTCCGTGCCCATCCGCAGATCGAGCTTGATCCCATCTATCCAGCTGACGCGAACGATCTGCCCCTGAAGCGCATTCCATAATTTCAGGCGCATCTGCCGCGCGGCATCGGGCGGAGTTTCCAGGGTATAACCGGACCACCAGCCAGGCACGCGCCGGAGCGGCCGGATCGCGGCGGTCCTGGTTGCGAGAAAGCGCAGATAGCGTATCACCGCGATGCGCGCGAGAGCTGAGAGCTTCATCGCAGCGGGCTACGATCGGGCGAAGCGGATATCCTCATTCGCCGTGCTCCCCACTTGCGTGGCATTACTTGAAAGGCTTTGCCTTGACCTTGGTGCGATGATCAGCCGGAGCTTCAAGTAGTCCGCGGCCGGAGAAGTAATCCTTCTGCCACTTCTCCTTTTGGGCTTGCGAGCCCTGGACCATCAGTTCCTTGTTGAAGTGCAGGCGGCTCTCGGCCCAGGACTGATACGCCTTTTCAACGTCTGGGTCCGCCTCCAGCGAGCGGAATTCCGGCTCGACCTTTTCGATCAGCCCGCGCGGCACAGGAAAGATCATGCAGATCGGTTCGTCGCGCTCGAATGCCACCGGAGTGTTCTTGCGGGTAAAGCGCCAGTTCATCGTGAACGTGAACGGCGACCAATCGGTTTCGACCACGGCGCTCAGCGGCTGGATGGCATCCTTGACGACATTGGCTGGCCCGGCGACCCAGAGATCGTAACCGGGCTCGGTGCGGAATAGTCCATTGATGTGGAAGGTCAGTACCCCGTGGCCGAAGTGGCTCGATGCAATCAGACTAAGGCCTTCGGCCTCGACCGCTTCGATCCGGATTGCATCGAGCGTGGTCTTTCCATTCCACTGCGCGACAAACGGCGCTCTGTTGAGGATCAGCCAGCCGTGCGCATTGGCGATGTTGAGAGGCAGGCAGCGATAGGCAAACGCGTCCTGGGTATCGTCCATCCAGTCGCGTTCGACGGGGGCTACGATGATGGTTGGCGGCTCTCCAGACGTTGGATAGCAGACAAGCTTCATGGCTTCCCTCCGAGTAAATCTTTCAGGGATATTCGCGTTAGTACTATACAACAGGTCTACCGCCAATCATTATGATCGGACGCCATCGGGAGACGACAGCAAATGGCGACGACCGACGCTGCCATGCCGACAATGTGCGCGCCTTACGTTGTAGTCGACGATTTTCTGCCTCTCGAAACGGCGGAGGCGATGCGCCGGGATATCGAGGCGCACTTCGCAAAATCCGGGTCGCACCGGCCGGACACCCATCAGGTCTGGAATTACTGGTTTGTCCCGGGGCTCTACACCTATCTGCGCACCAGCCCCGAAAAACTCATCAAACGCGATCGCGTCGAACATTTCATGCAGGTGCTGCGCGGCTGGTCGGCCGAGGCGCTTGGTCTTCGCGAAGTCACCTGGCCCTACCTCAGTCTCTACGTCAACGGCTGTCGGCAGAACTTGCACAACGACTCCGAGAACGGCAGATTTGCCTTCGTCTATTCGCTGACGCGCGACAAGCGTATGACGACCGGAGGACAAACCATCGTAATGAACGAGGGTGATTTGTTTCGAACCAACGTGGCGACCGCGCAGGCCGGCTCGGGCTTCTTTGCGTCGATCGAACCCAATTTCAACAGGCTAGTAGTGTTCGACGATCGCATGCCGCATGGCGTCGAGCGGGTCGATGGCTCGATGGATCCGGTGGAGGGGCGTTTCGTTCTGCATGGGCATCTGCGCGACAAGGGAGCCATCGTCAGCGGCGCATTGACAGAACAGCAAGTCGGTGAAGTTGTGATGGAAGCCTTGATCGGTTTTTCGTCCGAGTCGCTTTCGCGCCTTCGGTTATACCACGGGCCGGTCGTGCTTCGGCTGTCGATTGATCCGCGAGGCAAGGTAGACTCCTGCTCCGTGCTGCTCGATCGGGTAACCGCGATCGACTCCTCGGATATGGGCTGGCAGAACATGCGAAACGGCCTGATCGCAAAATTGAAGGCGCTGAAATTTGCGGAGTCGAATGGCCCGACGACGGTCACCCAGCCGGTTTTGCTCGGCACATCATTGTTTCGACCGGCTCATTGAGCGGCTTTGCGCGTCCGCCCATTCAGCTCGCTATGTTTTCGTCGGCTTGATGCAACGGATTTGCAAATGGATTGTCGTCGCGCGCCTTGAACACCGCGCCATGGCCTGAATAGAAATAGAGATGACGGGCCAGCGCGCCGCCATCCCGGGCCTCCAGCCTGGACCAGCCGAGCCGGGTGTCGAGCTCCGCACGTATCTCGGGCATTGCGCCGACGACGCGCCCGCCTTCCTCTGCAAGCGACGGATCCAGCTGGAACGACAGTGGTCCGCAGATGTCGCCTGAGCCGCTCACCGCGCTCAGTCCGAACATTTCAGGTGCCCGCGCAATCGGCGTGTCCGGCAGCAGTTGAAAATGATTGAGTGCAAACGTTGCGTTCGTGCAGTCGCTGAGCGTCTTGCCGACGAATGATGTGGTTTGTCGTACCTCATCGACCGTTTCGCCGGGGAATGCCGCAATAAGGGTGATGTGGACGCCGACCTTTGCGTCGGTCATTGCGCGAAAGGTCGCGGCGACGCGTTCCTCGTCGAGTCCCTCGGTCACCTTGTCCATCAAGATCAAAATTCGCGGCGATATCGTTTCGAGACCGAACAGGATCTCGAAGCAACCGGATTCGCCAAGCCGTCTGAACATATCCGGCGTATGCGCGCGCTCCATCTTGCTGCGGCAGGCCCATTTGATCTGCAGGCCGCGTTTTGTGATCTCGTCGGCGATCAGATTGAGCGAAGACGGAGAAATTGCCTCGTCGGAGAACATGAACTGCTTGTATCCCGCGTCCGAATAAGCTGAAACGCGATCGAGGCTGGCGAGGATTTCGCTGCGCGCGGGTGCTTGCGGCGTATCGAACTTCGCATTCTGGCTGCAGAACGTGCACCGGCTCCAGTAGCAGCGACGCTTGCTGACCCGCGTCCACAGAATCGGCTCCGGCGCGAACGTCGGCAGCGGCAGAAACGGCGCGATCTTGCTCGAGAGGCCGCGAGTCGTGGCAGAAACGTCGCGCCGCCCGATGATGCCTTTTGGCGCAGTGCCCGTTTCGATGGCTTTCAGAAGCGCAGGGACGGTTTCGTCGCGTTCATCCCTGGAGGCAATAACGGTGTCGAAGACGTCGTCCAGCGTGCGTCTTGCACGCAGGGTTTCGATTGTGCCGTTCAGGGAAAAATTCTCATATCCATGATCGACCAGCGAGATGTGCGCGTCGGGTTGCCGTGCCCTGAGCTTTCGTGCGGTGATAAGCGTCGACAGCAGATCCTCAGGACTCGTGATGCTGAAAAGAACGGCATCGTATTGAGCCGGGCAATTCGCGATCGCGGCATCGATGGTCCGGCTGAGAAATCCGGACGACCGGCTGTATGAGATCAGCGTGCGACTGTCCGAATAATCGAGGCGGCGGACCCGCGGGCCGACGTCAACGTCGAGATGGAATTCCGACTGGAGCTGGTTGATGGTCTCGATAAACCTCGCCAGCGGCGCAAGCGTGTCGAGATAGCTGTCGTCAGATCGATAAGCGACTGCGCTCTGCAGTTGCTCGAGCGACCTAGCCGCGGCAGCAGCCAGAGCGTCGACATCAATGCGATTGGCACGCCAAGCCGCTTCCCTGTGGCGGCGCTCGAGCGGCGACAAGGGTTCGAGCAGAACGCGAGCAAAGCCCGGGCCGATAAGGACGGTCCACCAGTCAAAATTTAGGCTATGGCAGACAACATCATAGGCGGCGTCCGACGCAACGCCGTCCCACCATGGGCCTGGATCGTAGTTGACCGTGGGCAGGCGTCCCGGCGGCGTCGCATACAAGATGCGCATCGGCCGGGATACCTTGTTAGCCGCGAACGGCCCCTACCGCTGGCGGCGGCGGCGGCGGCGGCGGCGGTCCCCATGCAACCTGGTATGTGGATCCGTCCGACGCAGTCGTCGTAGCAGCTGCGCTTGGAGCGCTGCTTGCGGTTTTGTCGACGACCGTTTCATCCGACGCGGTCACTGCGGCCTGTGCATTTCCGCCGACATTTCCGAGCAGGGCCAGCGCGGCCAATCCGACCGTAGCGCCCCATCCCGTTACCTTGGATTTCAAGCTGTTATCCATGTCAATTGCCCCTGAAATTGCATTTACGGAAAACCGAGAATCCATTCCCAACGGTGGAACCCTATCAGGGCGATCCCTCTTGGACCAGACAAGAGTTGGCTTCGGAGAGCTTATTTGGGCTCGATCCGGATCCTGGACGGCCGTGATTAAGTGGATGCATCTGCATCGACGGCGGGCCACCGCGACGTGCATTGATCGCGATAACCCTCGATGCGCAGGACTATTTGCGACGTGAGAAGAGAAGAACGGCCGCAAACCCGCAGCGTGTCAAGTGCGCTGATCAGTCCTGCGTTTCGCTGAACGTGGCACGGAACGGATGGGCCGGATAAACGCCGACGATGCGGAATTCGCGGGAGAAGAATTTCAGCTCCTCCAGTGCAAAGGCGAGGTTCCTGTCGTCGGGATGGCCGTCGACATCCGCATAGAATTGCGTGGCGAAAAAATTGCCGTCGACCATATAGCTTTCGAGCTTGGTCATGTTGACGCCGTTGGTGGCAAAGCCTCCGAGCGCCTTGTAGAGCGCCGCGGGCAGGTTGCGCACCCGGAAAACAAAAGTGGTGACCAACGGTCCGGAGCCTTGCTTGGCCCAGTCGGCTTCGCGGGCCAGCACGACAAAGCGGGTGGTATTGTGGGATTCGTCCTCGACGTCCTCGGCCAGAACATCGAGTCCGTAGATCTCGGCGGCGAGCTTCGAAGCGATCGCGGCGCAGCTTTTGTCGCCGCGTTCCGCGACGATGCGGGCACTGCCGGCGGTGTCGCCGGCGACGATCGGCTTGATGCCGAGCCTGCGGATGATGCGCCGGCATTGTCCGAGCGCGTGGACATGGCTCTCGACGGTCTTGATATCGCCGATCTTGGCGCCCCGCGGCACCATCAGCTGGTGATGGACGGGCAAGAACCATTCGCCGACGATGAACAGACCCGATTGAGGCAAGAGATGATGGATATCGGCGACGCGCCCCGCGACCGAATTCTCGATCGGGATCATGCCAAGGTCGGCTTCGCCGGAGGAAATGGCGGCAAGCGCATCCTCAAAAGTCGGGCAGGGCAGGGCCTCCGCGTCGGGATAGGCCTCAGTGATGGCGATATGGGAGTTGGCACCCGGCTCGCCCTGGAATGCGATTTTCATGATCTTGGTCGTTGGCTTGGTCATGGCGCCTTGTACCAGCCGCTCAGCTTTTCGCCAGTAGCTGTCGTGTCGCCTCTAGATCGGCCGGGGTATCGACGCCGCGCGGCACAGTATCGACGATACCAATGTCGATCCGCATGCCCGCCTCGAGCGCCCTCAACTGCTCCAGTTTCTCCTGCCGCTCAAGCGGCGAGGGGGCGAGGTGCACAAAGCGCTCAAGAGCCGCACGGCGATAGGCATAAAGACCGATGTGATGGTAGCGCGGCCCATCGCCATGGGGCGCGGTGGCTCGGGTAAAATAGAGCGCGCGCAGCCGTCGCGGGCCGATCGGCGAGCCGATTGCCTTCACGACGTTGGGGTTCAACGCCTCCTCCTCGGTGTGGATTTCCGCGGCCAGCGTCGCAATATCGACCGCGGAATCCGCCAGCGGGGTCAGGACGTCGCGGATGTTGCCAGGGCTGATGGTCGGAAAATCGCCCTGCAAATTGACCACCAGTTCGGCCTCGCCGCCGGGGTCGAGGGAGCCAAGCGCTTCGAAAATCCGGTCCGAGCCGGAGGGATGGTCGGCGCGGGTCATGACGGCTTGTCCGCCATGGGCTTTCACCGCGGCCGCAATCTCAGCCGAGTCGGTTGCGACCGCGACCCGGCCGATTCCGGCCGCTTCCGCCCGGCGCAGCACGTGAACAATCATCGGCAGGCCGGCCATCTCCAACAGCGGCTTGCCGGGCAGGCGCGTGGCGGCCATGCGGGCGGGAATCAGTACCAAAATTCGAGGATCGGTCATCGGAATGGGGTCGCATATCCCCCGACAAGAAGCTGGAAATGATGGGGATGGGTCGAAAGCCAAAGCGTTTATACGGGTTGCCAGAGCATGGGCAAACCGATATCTCATCCGGGCTTGGGGTGCGGCGCAAAAGTCCGATTCCTTAGCACCTATCGCGGCCGTTTCACTCCGGCCAAACGTCGACATTTCCGGCCTGGAGCCTGATCGAAAATGGACTCCTTCGAACTCAATAAAATTCTTGGCGCCATTCTGGGTACCTGCCTCGTTTTGCTGGTGACGAGTTTCACCGCCAGCGCGATTTTCGCCCCGAACAAGCCCGCAAAGCCGGGTTTCGAAATCGCCGTGAAGGAGGCGCCGGCAGCGGGCGAAAAGCCAGCCGCGGCGGCGCCGCCCGAGCCGATCGAGAAGCTGTTGCAGACCGCCTCTGTCCAGAAGGGTGAGCAGGCCGCCAAGAAGTGCGGTGCCTGCCATGACTTCACCAAGGGCGGCCCGAACAAGGTCGGCCCGAATCTCTACGGCATCGTCGGCGACAAGAAGGGCGAGGGCCGAGGGTTTAATTTCTCGGCGGCCATGAAAGCCAAGGGCGGCACCTGGACCGTCGACGACCTCAACAAGTTCATCGACAATCCAAAGGGCTTCGTTCCCGGTACGGCGATGGGCTTTGCCGGCATTCAGAAGGACAGCGAACGCGCCGACGTGATCGCCTATCTGAACACACTTTCCGATCATCCGGCGCCGTTGCCGACCGCGGCGAAATAGCTGGATTGGCATCACGCGTTTTGATTGCAACGGCCGGGCTTCGACCCGGCCGTTTTGCGTTGATCGAGCTAGACGCACGAAAGTTCCTGCCGCGCCTTAAATTCTCAGGGCTTGGGTCGCCGGTCGCATTTTCGTTACCGGGACCTTTCGCCGCATACCGGATGTTATGATGAGCAAAAAGCAACTTAATCGGTCCAAGCCTTGCCATATACTAGTACCGCCGATCTGAAGTCCCTGCACGGCAAGCGGCGAGCTCGATCAGGGACTTCAGATCGACAAAGCGGTACTAGATTCAATAAGTTTGCTAATGCCCATGACTTTCCGAAGTTCGTGAAAGTGGGTGCTGCGATGGAGCACGAACTTCGGAAAGTGGGCACTAGGTCCCCGATAATGCGGAAAACACAGGATCTTCGCTTTGGCCTTTAACCGAAGACGTCTTTTGCAGGGTAGCGCGATTGCCGTGATGGCCCCGACCCTCGGCGCAACACCCGGCTTTCTCAGCAGCGCCGCGCAAGCGCAAACTTCGGCAGGCGAGCCGGCCTGGCGGCATGCGCTGTCGCTGTTTGGTGAGGTCAAATATCCGGCTGACTTCAAGCGCTTCGACTATGTCAATCCCGATGCGCCCACCGGCGGCATTGCCCGCACGATAGCGATCGGGACCTTCGACAACTTCAACGTCGCGGTAGCGGGCGTCAAAGGTTCGATCGCCGCGGCCGCCTTTCAGATCTACCAAACATTGATGACGCGGTCGCTGGACGAGATTGAGACGGAATACGGCCTGCTTGCGGAAGCTGCGGTTCATCCCGACGATTTTGCCTGGGTGACGTATCGCCTGCGCAAGGAGGCGCGCTGGCAGGATGGCAAGCCGGTTACGCCGGAGGATGTCGTCTATTCGCTCGAGTTCGCTGAAAAAACTCAGCCCGATGTATGCCTCCTATTATCGTCATGTGGCCAAGGTCGAAAAGACCGGTGAGCGCGAGGTCAAATTCACTTTCGACTTTGCGGGCAACCGCGAATTGCCGCATATCGTCGGCGAGCTTGTGGTGCTGCCCAAGCATTATTGGGAAGGCACCGACAGTCAGGGCCGCAAGCGTGACATCTCGCAGACGACGCTTGAGCCGCCACTGGGCTCCGGTCCCTATCGCATCAAGGATTTCGTCGCCGGCCGCTCCGTGACGCTCGAGCGCGTGAAGGATTATTGGGCCTCTAGCCTTCCGGTTCAGGTCGGCCAGAACAATTTCGGCGAATTGCGCTTCGAGTACTTCCGCGACAACACGGTCGCGCTCGAAGCCTTCAAGGCCGACCAGGTGGACTGGATCTCTGAGAATTCAGCCAAACAATGGGCGACGGCTTATGATTTCCCGGCAATGGCCGAGAAGCGGACCATCAAGCAAGAATTTCCGGTCAACGATTCCGGCCGGATGCAGGCCTTCGTTTTCAACTTGCGCCGCGAGCAGTTCAAGGATGCGCGGCTGCGCCGCGCCTTCAATTTTGCCTTCGATTTCGAGGAGATGAACAAGCAGCTGTTCTTTGGGCAGTACACGCGCATCAACAGCTATTTCTATGGGACCGAGCTTGCCTCATCTGGCTTGCCGGAAGGAGAGGAACTGGCGATCCTCGAGACCGTGCGCGACAAGGTGCCGGCCGAAGTCTTCACCAAGCCCTACCAGAATCCGGTCGGGGGCGATCCCGAGGCCGTGCGTGCCAATTTGCGGGAAAGCATGCGGCTGTTGAAGGAGGCGGGCTACGAGATCAAGGATCGTAAGCTCGTCGACCCTGCCGGAAAGCCGGTCACGGTCGAAATGCTGGTTGATAATCCTGCCAACGAGCGCGTCGTGCTGTTTTACAAGCCGTCGCTTGAGCGCATCGGCGTCACGACCTCGGTCCGGATGGTCGACAGCGCCCAGTATGAAAATCGGGAGCGCAGCTTTGACTACGACATGATTATCGATGTCTGGGGAGAATCGCTTTCTCCCGGTAACGAGCAGCGCGAGTACTGGGGATCGCAGGCTGCGGATACATCGGGTTCGCGGAACACCATCGGCATCAAGAATCCGGCCGTCGATGCCCTGATCGACAGGGTCATCTTTGCCAAGAGCCGCGCGGGGCTGGTGGCCGCGACGCGGGCGCTGGACCGTGTTCTGTTGTGGAATTTCTACGTCGTGCCGCAATTCTCCTATCCTTTCATGCGCTATGCGCTGTGGGACCGCTTCAGCCACGCCGAGTTGCCGAAATACGCCCGCTCGGGCCTTCCGTCCTTGTGGTGGCTCGACGCCGACAAGGCCGCCAGAATCGGCAAGAAATCTTGAGAGGTTTCTCCCGCAAGGCGTTCGTCTCCCGCCGGCACTTGCTGGCTGTGGGCGCCGGCGTTGTGGGTACGGGTGCTCTTGGAGCGCCTTGGCTGCGGCCGGCATTCCCGGCCGATGCCGGCCCTGATGCTCACGGCCTGTCGGCGTTCGGTGACTTGAAATATCCGGCCGATTTCGGGCATTTTGACTACGTCAATCCCGCCGCGCCGAAAGGCGGGTTGTTGTCGCTGATCCCGTCGACGCGCGGCTTTAATCAGTCGTTCTTTACCTTCAATTCGCTCAATGCCTATGTCCTCAAGGGCGAGGGTGCGCAGGGCATGGATCTGACATTCGTCTCCCTGATGGTGCGCGCCGACGACGAGCCCGATGGGATGTATGGCCAGGCGGCCAAGTCAGTACGGATTTCACCCGACAAGCTGACGTATCGCTTCACGATACGGCCCGAGGCGCGCTTCCATGACGGTTCGAAGCTGAACGCGCAGGACGTCGCCTTCTCGCTGAGCGTGCTGAAAGAAAAAGGCCATCCGCTGATCGTCGTTCAGTTGCGCGACATGACCAAGGCGGAAGCGATCGACGATGCGACCCTCGTCGTCACTTTCGCGCCCAATCGCGCGCGCGACGTTCCGCTCTATGTGGCGGGTCTGCCGATCTTCTCCAAAGCCTACTATGCAACGCGGCCGTTCGAGGAATCCACGCTCGAAACACCCCTCGGATCCGGGCCGTATAAGGTCGGCAAGTTCGAGGTCAACCGGTTCATCGAATTCGAGCGGGTGAAGGATTGGTGGGCGGCGGGCCTGCCGGTCAATCGCGGCAGCTATAATTTCGATAACATCCGCTACGAATTCTATCGCGACCGCGACGTCGCCTTCGAAGGTTTCACCGGCAAAAGCTATCTCTATCGCGAGGAATTCACGGCGCGGATCTGGGCGACGCGCTACGATTTTGCGGCGGTCAAAGACGGGCGCGTCAAGCGCGAGCTGGTGCCCGATGAAACGCCGTCGGGTGGACAGGGCTGGTTCATCAACACCCGGCGCGACAAGTTCAAGGATGCGCGCGTCCGCGAGGCGCTGACCTACGCGTTCGATTTCGAATGGACCAACAAGACCGTTATGTACGGCGCCTATGCCCGCACGATCTCGCCGTTCCAGAATTCTGACATGGTGGCGAGCGGCCCGCCATCGGCAGAAGAGCTCAAGCTGCTCGAGCCTTTTCGCGGCCAGGTGCCGGACGAGGTCTTCAAGCAACCCTTTGTTCCGCCCGTTTCGGATGGGTCAGGCCAAGACCGCGCCTTGTTGCGCAAGGCCCAGCAACTTCTCCAGGAAGCGGGCCTGCCGGTCAAGGATGGCAAGCGGCTGCTCCCCAACGGCGAAGTTTTCTCGATTGAATTTCTGCTCGACGAGCCGTCGTTCCAGCCGCACCACGCGACCTTCATCAAGAATCTCGCCGTGCTCGGCATTGATGCCAACATCCGCCTGATCGACGCCGTGCAATTCCGTGCTCGCGTCGAGGATTTCGATTTCGACATCACGGTGGAACGCCTGAGCATGTCGGCAACGCCCGGCGACAGCCTGCGGCCTTATTTTTCATCGCAGGCCGCCGCGACCAAGGGTTCCTACAATCTCGCCGGCATCGCCAGCCCCGCCATCGATGCGATGATCGCCAAGGCGATCGCGGCCGACACGCGGGCGGACCTGACTTACGCCTGCCGGGCCATCGATCGATTGTTTCGTGCCGGACGCTATTGGATACCGCAATGGTATCGCTCCAATCATCCGCTGGCCTATTGGGACGTATTCAGCCACCCTGCGACGCTGCCACGCTATTCGGTCGGTGAGCGCACGATCTGGTGGTACGATGCCGCCAAGGCGGCGAAGCTCGAGCAGGCGAAATAATTCATGAGCGCCTACATCGCCCGCCGCATTTTGCTGATGCTGCCGACCTTGCTCGGGATCCTGTTCGTGGCCTTCGTCGTGGTGCAATTCGCGCCCGGAGGACCGGTCGAGCGGGTGATCGCGCAACTTTCGGGCGCTGACACCGGCGCTACCTCGCGCATTTCCGGCGGCAATGGCGATTTCCGCCCGGTGGGCCCCGGCGGCGGCGCGGCCGACGCCGTCAGCTCGAAATATCGGGGGGCGCAGGGTCTCGATCCCGACTTCATCAAGAGCCTGGAGAAGCAGTTCGGATTCGACAAGCCGGCGCCCGAGCGCTTTGCGTTGATGGTGTGGAACTATGCTCGCTTCGATTTCGGCAAGAGCTATTTCCGCGATATCAGCGTGGTGCAGCTCATCAAGGAGAAGCTGCCCGTCTCGATGTCGCTCGGCATCTGGATGACGCTCATCACCTATCTGATCTCGATTCCACTCGGCATCCGCAAGGCCGTCAAGGACGGCTCTCCGTTCGACACCTGGACGTCGGCGGTGATCATCGTCGGATTCGCGATTCCCGGTTTCCTGTTTGCGATCCTCCTGATCATCCTGTTTGCCGGCGGATCGTTCTTCAATCTGTTTCCGCTGCGCGGGCTGACGTCGGACGGCTGGTCGCAATTTCCCTGGTACTGGAAAATCATCGATTATTTCTGGCATCTGACGCTGCCGCTGATCTCGATGTCGCTCAGCGCTTTCGCGACCATGGCGCTTTTGACCAAGAATTCGTTTCTCGACGAAATCCGCAAGCAATATGTCATGACCGCGCGCGCCAAGGGCTGTAGCGAACGGCAGGTGCTGTATGGCCACATCTTCCGCAACGCCATGCTGATCGTGATCGCGGGCTTTCCGGGTGCGTTCATTCACGCCTTCTTTTCCGGCTCGCTGTTGATCGAGACCATCTTCTCGCTCGACGGGCTCGGCCTGTTATCCTTTGAAAGCGTGCTCAACCGCGATTATCCGGTGGTGTTCGGAACGCTCTACATCTTCTCGCTGGTCGGTCTTGTCGTGAACCTGATCACCGACATCACCTATATGTGGGTCGATCCGAGGATCGATTTCGAGGCGCGGGAGGTCTGATGACCATTATAGCCCCGCCGCCTGAAACCAAAATGCAATCTCCACTCGGCGAGGCCGCGCCGGTGACGGGACACGAGTTTCAGCCGTTGTCGATCAACCGGCGGCGCTGGCAAAACTTCAAGTCGAACAAGCGTGGTTTCTGGTCGTTCTGGATCTTTTTGGTTTTGTTCTTTGTCTCATTGTTTGCCGAACTGATCGCCAACGACCGGCCATTCCTGATCAAGTATGACGGCCATCTTTATTGGCCCGCTTTCGTCACCTATTCAGAGACCACGTTCGGCGGTGATTTCGAAACCGCGGCCGATTACCGCGATCCGTACCTGCAAAAGCTGATCGCCGACAAGGGCGGCACGATCGTCTGGCCGCTGATCCGCTATTCCTACGATACGCATAATCTCGATCTGCCGACACCTGCGCCGTCGCCGCCGACCTGGATGCTGACGGAAGCGCAGTGCAAGGATGTGGTGCAGAAGAAGGGCCTCAACAGCTGCCGCGACCTCGAATACAATTGGCTCGGCACCGACGATCAGGGCCGCGACGTGGTCGCGCGACTGATTTACGGCTTTCGCATCTCGGTGCTGTTCGGCCTTTGTCTGACCATCGTTTCTTCGGTCATCGGCGTCGCCGCAGGCGGCGTGCAGGGTTATTTCGGCGGCTGGATCGATCTTTCGTTCCAGCGCTTCATCGAAATCTGGAATTCGATTCCCTATCTCTATCTGCTCCTCATCATATCGGCGGTGCTGCCGCCCGGCTTCTTCGTGCTGCTCGGCATCATGGCGCTGTTTTCCTGGGTGTCGCTGGTGGGTCTCGTGCGCGCCGAATTCCTGCGCGGCCGTAATTTCGAATACATCCAGGCGGCCCGCGCGCTCGGCGTGTCGAATGCCGTGATCATGTTCCGGCACCTGCTGCCGAACGCGATGGTGGCGACGATGACGTTCCTGCCGTTTATCGTCTCCTCATCGGTGATGACGCTCACCGCGCTCGATTTTTTGGGGTTCGGACTGCCGCCCGGGTCGCCTTCGCTCGGCGAACTGCTGTCGCAGGCCAAGGCCAATATTCAGGCGCCGTGGCTCGGCTTCACCGGGTTCTTTTCGATCGCGATCATGCTGTCGCTTCTGATTTTCATCGGTGAGGGGGTGCGTGACGCCTTTGACCCCCGCAAGACGTTCAGGTGAGCGAAGCCATGGACGCCATCAATCAGCCTCTGCTCGACGTCCGCGACCTCTCGGTGGCGTTTCGCCACCAGGGTGGCCCGTCGATCGCGGTCGATCGCATTTCATTTTCGATCAAGCGTGGCCAGTGCGTGGCGCTGGTCGGCGAATCCGGGTCCGGCAAATCCGTCAGTGCGTTATCCGTCCTGAAGCTATTGCCCTATCCGAACGCGTCGCATCCCTCCGGCAGTATTCTGTTCAAGGGGCGCGAACTGCTGACGCTCTCGGAGCACGAAATGCGCGGCATTCGCGGCAACGATATTTCGATCATCTTCCAGGAGCCGATGACCTCGCTCAATCCGCTGCATACGATCGAGATGCAGATCGGCGAAGTGCTGCGGCTTCATAATGACATCGGCAGCCGGATGGTGCGCTCGCGCACGCTGGAACTACTGACTCAGGTCGGCATTCCCGATCCGGAAACGCGGCTTGGAAGCTATCCGCATCAACTCTCCGGCGGTCAGCGCCAGCGGGTCATGATCGCGATGGCGCTTGCGAACGAGCCCGATCTGTTGATTGCCGATGAGCCGACCACCGCGCTCGACGTCACCGTCCAGGCACAAATCCTGGCGCTGCTTGCCGACATCCGCAAGCGGCTCGGCATGAGCCTTTTGTTCATCACCCATGATCTCGGCATCGTGCGGCGCATTGCCGACGTGGTCTGTGTCATGAACAGCGGCAAGATCGTCGAGCACGGACCGGTGGAAGAGGTTTTCACCACGCCGAAGCACCCTTACACCCGCGCGCTGCTCGCGGCCGAACCGAAGCCAGATCCCGCGCCGCCGCGGCCCGAATCGCCGGTGGTGATGTCGGCCGATAATCTGAAAGTCTGGTTTCCGATCAAGCGCGGCTTCATGCGATCGACAGTCGGACACATCAAGGCGGTGGATGGCGTCAGCCTTTCGGTACGTAAAGGCGAAACGCTCGGCGTTGTCGGTGAATCCGGCTCCGGCAAAACCACGCTGGGGCTGGCATTGCTGCGGCTGATTTCGTCTGACGGTCCCATTGTTTTCCTGGGGCAGGAAATCCAGGGCCTGCGTTTCAAGGAAATGCGGCCGTTTCGCCGCGACATGCAGATCGTGTTTCAGGATCCGTTCGGCGCGCTGAGTCCCCGCATGTCGATCGGCGATATCGTGGCCGAAGGCCTCACCGTGCAGCAGAAATCGCTATCGGAGGTCGACCGCGAAGCACGCGTGGTCCAGGCGTTGCGCGATGTCGGTCTCGATCCGGCAACGCGGTTCCGCTACCCGCACGAATTTTCCGGCGGCCAGCGTCAGCGCATCAGCATTGCGCGTGCGGTGGTGCTGGAGCCGAACTTCGTCGTGCTGGACGAGCCGACCAGCGCGCTCGACATGCTGCTCCAGGCACAGATGGTCGATCTGTTGCGCGAACTGCAGCGCAAGCGCGACCTGACCTACATGTTCATCTCGCATGATCTGCGCGTGGTGGCCTCGCTTGCCAGCCATCTGATCGTGATGCGCGATGGCAAGGTGGTGGAGGAGGGCCCGGCGGTGAATTTGTTCAAAAACCCGAAGACCGACTACACCCGCGCCCTGTTTGCCGCCGCGTTCCGGCTGGAAGTCCGCCGGAGACGGCGTTGTCAGGGAATAGCTACGAGAGGCCCCAGTCCTCAACCTTCGGCGCGCAGCTCCTTGATCTCGGGATGCCCGTTCACCGGAACGTTCCAGATGTCGTCAGCATATTCGGCGATGGTGCGGTCGGACGAGAACCAGGCCATCCGCGCGACGTTGAGGATCGAAGCCCGTGTCCATGCCGCTTGGGTTTGCCAGCGCGCGTCGATGCCGCGCTGTGCCTGATAATAGGAATCGAAATCCGCGCTGACCATGTAGTGATCGAGATGGCGTAGCGCATGCGCAATCGATTCGAAGCGGCCGGCGTCGTCAGGCGAAAACTCGCCACTGCCGATGGCGTTGATCGCGCGCGAGAGCGCGGGCGAGGCCCGGATCACGTCGGTCGCATCCAGTCCCTGCTTGCGCCGCACCACCACGTCCATCGCTTCCATGCCGAAGATCGCGATGTTTTCCGCTCCCACGTGGTCGCGGATTTCGATATTGGCGCCGTCCAGCGTGCCGATGGTGATGGCGCCGTTCAGCGCGAGTTTCATGTTGCCGGTGCCGGAGGCTTCCATGCCGGCGGTCGAAATCTGTTCGGAGAGATCCGCGGCAGGAATGATCACTTCCGCCAGGCTGACATTGTAGTCGGGAAGGAACGCGACTTTCAGGCGTCCGGCGACCACGGGATCGTTGTTGACGATCTCGGCGACGTCGTTGATCAGCTTGATGATCAGCTTGGCGTAGCGATAGCTTGCCGCCGCCTTGCCGGCGAAGACCTTGACGCGCGGCACCCAGTTGCCTTGCGGATTGTCCTTGATCGCGTGATAGAGCGCGATCGCCTCCACGATGTTGAGCAGTTGCCGCTTGTATTCGTGAATGCGCTTGATCTGCACGTCGAACAGCGCCGATGGATCGACCTTGATATTGATCTTTTCGCCGATCAGGCGCGACAGCGCGATCTTGTTGTGATGTTTGACGCTGCGGAATTTCTCCTGAAACGCACTGTCGCCGGCGCTCTTTTCAAGAAGCTGAAGCCGGGTGGGGTCGTCGAGCACAGCGTCGCCGCAAGCCTCGCGCAACAACTCGGTCAGCTTCGGGTTGGCGAGCATCAGCCAGCGGCGGAAGGTGATGCCGTTGGTCTTGTTGACGATGCGGCCGGGATAGAGGTGGTTGAGATCGTGGAACACGGTCTCCTTCATCAAGTCGGAATGCATCGCGGAGACGCCGTTGATGCGATGCGAACCGACGAAGGCCAGTTGTCCCATCCGCACCCTTCGGCCTGGTTTCTCATCGATCAGCGAGACGGAAGCGCGGAAATCGAGGTCGCCCGGGCAGCGCTCCTCGGCAAGCGCAAGATGGCCGACATTGATGCGGTAGATGATCTCGAGATGCCGCGGCAACAGCCGCTGAAACAGCTCCACCGGCCAGGTCTCGAGCGCTTCCGGCAACAGCGTGTGGTTGGTGTAGGACAGCGTCGCGACCGTAATCTGCCAGGCAGATTCCCACGGGAAATTGTGCAGGTCGACCAGAATGCGCATCAGCTCGGTGACGGCAAGGCTCGGATGGGTGTCGTTGAGCTGTACGGCGGCTTTCTGTGAAAGCCCGCGCAACGGCCCATCGGCTTCAAGATGACGCTTGACCAGATCCTGCAACGAGGCCGAGACGAAGAAATATTCCTGGCGCAGCCGCAGTTCGCGGCCCGCAGGGCTCTCGTCATTCGGATACAGGAACTTGCAGATCGATTCAGCGCGCGCTTCCTCTGCGACTGCGCCGATGTAATCGCCGGTGTTGAAGACGTCGAGCCTGAGCGGATCAGGCGAGCGCGCCGACCACAGCCGGAGCGCGTTGACGTTTTGGCCGCGCCATCCGACGATCGGGGTGTCGTAGGCGATCGCCTGTACCGTTTCGGCCGGATGCCAGATCGCGCGGTCGCGTCCCTTGTCGTCGACCTGTTCGACGCTGCCGCCGAAATGGACGAGATAGACTACCTCCGGCCGCTGGAATTCCCAGGGGTTGCCGAAGCTCAGCCATTCGTCGGGATATTCCTGTTGCCAGCCGTTGTTGATGATCTGACGGAACAGGCCGAAATCGTAGCGGATGCCGTAACCGATGGCGGGAATGCCGAGCGTCGCCATGCTTTCCATGAAACATGCGGCGAGCCGGCCGAGACCGCCATTGCCGAGCGCGGCGTCCGGCTCGCATTTGCGCAAATCCGAAAGGTCGACGCCGAGATCGCCGAGCGCGGCCTCGAACAACGCCAGCAATCCCATGTTGTTCAGGGCATCGGTGAAAAGACGGCCGATCAGGAATTCGAGGGAGAGGTAATAGACGCGCTTGCGCCCGGAATCGTAACTCTGTTTGTCGGCGGTCAACCAGCGATGCACGATGCGGTCGCGCAGCGCGAGTGCTGCCGCCTTGTACCAGTCGTGCCTGGTCGCCATGCCGGCATCCTTGCCGATGGCGAGCCGGAGCCTGGCAAGGATGGCGCTCTTGATTTCCGACAGCGCCAGCTCATCGATGGGCTGACCCGGCGCCGGCGAATTCACTGGGATTGAAGGCTCTGGCAAAATGCGAATCCCGCAACTGACCCCATGATACGCACCTTGCGGGCGGATCGAAACCCGGGGCTTTACTGTGCAACGTCTGCAACATTTTCATGCAAGGACCGGGCCGATTTAATAGGCTGATGCCTCATCAGGGCTATGGTCCCTCGTCTTCAATAACGTGTATTCCTTCGTCACTTAGCGCCGTCATCACAGCTTCGATGTCTTCCGGTGTGGCCGTGGTCGAGGGAAATAGCTCGTTGAGCAATAGCTCGTTGAGCTCATCGAAGGTCACAAAGCTCCTCTGGCGACCTAACGCGATGGCGTTCCGGATGATGTTGTCTTTTGGCATTTTCTCGCTCCTCCCAAAGCAGCCCCTACTAAAGGGAAGAGACTCGTTCTGGCTGGAACAAATTAAGAACACTTTAGCAAGTCTTTGATATATCATTGTGATTCGGAACGTGTTCGACACAACATCTATGGTCTATCCGAGATTATCGAGGACTACATGTCCACCATCGCCTTCGATCAATTCGCGCTTACGCGCATCGCCGACTTCGCCCGGTCGTTGTCGCGCCTGCATAAAAGCTCCCGTCGTCAGCTCGTCGAGGACGATGCGATCGACCGGGAATTCAACGCCGTCTGCCAGTCGGTCTGGGGCTACACCACCGACGATATCAGCGACGATCTGTTCTCCGACGCCGACCACGTTTTCCTGGATTCGCTCGATGAGGCGCATGCGCGCCTGTTCGCCGCCGAACAAGGATATGACCTCGTCGACGATGACGGCATGCTGACGGACTGGTGGGGCTATTGCTGGATGATCCTGGCCGAGAAACGCGGCCTGCTGACGTCGGAAAACCGCACTGCTGCGCGCGCGCAAATCGAGGAGAAATACCGCGCGGCGCCGAACGTGATCGGCGTCATTGTCGGAAGGTAGAAATTATCCGTCACGCCCGGCCTTGTGCCGGCACCACGTCTTTCTTTTCGGTAGCAAACAAGTCGTGGATGGCCGGGCATAGGCGAGCCGAAGCGACGCCGTCCTTATGACGGCTATGCCCGGCCATGCCTTCGTAGACCGTCAGCCAATCAGTTCAATTCGGCGCGCTTGTCACGCGTTGATCCTGCCTTCGCCGCGGGCGTGACGGGCGCAGCTACGCTGGCGCTGTCGAGCCTTTGGGCTTCGCCGTTGATCGCTTCGGCCGCGACCGGCGCCACTTTCATTTCGCCGAGGCGTGCACGCACCTCAGCCGTCAAGCCGGGATAGGACGCGACCGGGATGAATTCCGGATTCTGGTTGTTGCCGACCTTGATGCCGGAATAGGCGACCAGCCCATCGGTGGTGGCGATCACGTCACCGGCGCGCAGCGAAGTGTCCATCGTCAGATCGACCGGCGCGAGGCCCGCGGCGTCGCGGCCATTGCAGGTGCAGTCGGCGCGCAGCGCCTTGCGATAGGCAAAGGCGTTTTCGCTGTCGGCATAGCGCTCGCCGCTTACCGACGTGGCATTGTCGATATTGCTGCCATAGAAGACCTTGGTCGGGCTCGCCGGGCAAAAGGCCTGGCACATCTGCACTGGTGAGGCGTTGCCGCGCGTCAGCGGAAAATACTTGCCGTCGCAGCTGCGCACGCAAAAGGCCGGACCGCCACTGGCGGCCACCGGCCGCTGGCTCTGCTGAGAGGGATCGGCAAAGAAATTCGCCTGTGCCGGCGCTTGATGTTGCCGTTTCTGGAAACCGCCGAAAAACAGGTCGAACAAGCCCTCAGCGGACGCCGCTTGTGGCGCAAGCCCGATGATGCCGGCGACAAGGAGGGCGGCAACGGGCAACACGCGGCGCTGCATGCGCTGATTGGTCAACTCGGTACGCAACGCTTACTCCACCTGACGCGAAAACCTCGCCAGAGCAGCCCGCTGCCCGGCGCAGTTCAACATTAGTGCGGGATGGTAAACGAGCTATGAGCAAGCGCGGGGGAGCGCAAAAGAAAGTGCGTCTTCTTTTCGGCGTGACCTTAGTCCTTCAGATACTCGCTTGCCCGGAACAGCCAGCGGAAGGCGAGGCCCGCCTGGGTGAAGGTTTCGACCGCACCTTCCTCGCGGTCCACCATGGTCAGCACCAGGACGACTTCGCCGCCCGCATCGCGCACCGCATCGACCGCCTTCAGCGCCGATTCGCCGGTCGTGGTGACGTCCTCGACGATCACCACGCGCTTGCCGTGCAGGGTCTCGTTCCGGGCCAGGCCTTCGACCGCGAGCCTTGCGCCATGCTCCTTCGGCTTCTTGCGCACAAAGAACGCCGCGATCGGGTGACCCTTGAGCCAGGACAGTTGGGCGACGGCGCCGGCCAGCGGGACCGCGCCCATTTCCAGTCCGCCGATATAATCAAGGCCGTCGTCCTTCAGCGCCTCATAGGTCAGCTCGGCCAGCAATGCCGCGCCTTCCGGATCCAGCATGGTCGGCTTGAGGTTGAAGTAGAAATTGCTTTTGCGGCCCGAGGCGAGCGTGATTTCGCCGCGCCCGAAGGAGCGCTTGCGAATGATCTCGATGAGGCGGGCGCGGGAAGCGGATTTGGACAAAGATGATCTCCGGCAGGGAGGCGCAATCTATTCGTGGATCGGCCCCAATTCCAGAGCGGAACCGGTGCCGTCAACAGCGCGGTGGCTCGCAAATCCCTCAAAATGGCGAAGTTCTGGGCACCCCGGAATCGGCAAGGCGGGTAGGTATTTGGCGGCATTTCCGGGGCCCCGGAGCGATGCTACCAGAGGCTCTCCTCGCCAACGCCCAAGGGACTCCCGATGACCATTGAACTGCACACCTGGAATACGCCGAATGGCCGCAAAATCAGCGTTGCGCTCGAGGAAATGGGGCTGCCCTACAAGGTCGTTCCGGTCAATATCACCAAGGGCGAGCAGATGGCGCCGTCATTTCTGGCGATCAGCCCGAACAACAAGATCCCGGCCATCGTCGATCCCGACGGCCCGGGCGGTAAACGCGTCAGCGTGTTCGAATCCGGTGCGATCCTGCTCTATCTCGGCGAGAAGACCGGCAAGTTCTTGCCCTCGCCTCTGACCGACCGGATTGCGGTCTATGAATGGCTGATGTGGCAGATGGGCGGTTTTGGGCCGATGCCCGGGCAGGTTCATCATTTCATTGCGCTGGAGAACGAGCAGGACCGCGCCTATGGCCTGAAGCGCTACATGACCGAGACGCGCCGGCTCTACGGCGTGCTCGACCGTCGCCTGGAAAATCGCGAATTCGTGGCCGGCGCGCTGTCGGTCGCGGATTTCGCAATTCTCGGCTGGGCGTGGCGCCACGAGCGCCACAAGGTGTCTTTCTCGGATTTCCCCCATGTCGGGCGCTGGTACGGCGCGCTGATGGCGCGGCCTGCCGTCAAACGCGGCATGGAGGCAAAGCTGGATTAAGCCCGCCGCGTTTCCAGCGCCATCCGCACCGCAAGGCCGGCGAGCACCGTGCCCATCAGCCAGCGCTGTACCAACAGCCAGGTCGGACGCGTGCCGAGGAAGAGCGCGATCGATCCGGCGGCCAGTGCAATCATGGCGTTGACGCTGACGCTGATCACCGTCTGGATCGATCCGAGAAGCAGCGACTGCGTCAGTACGCTGCCCACCGCAGGATCGATGAATTGCGGCAGCAGCGCCAGATAGAGCATCGCGATCTTGGGATTGAGGAGGTTGGTGACAAATCCCATCACGAATAATTTGCGCGGTCCGTCGACTTTCAGTTTCTTGACCTGAAACGGCGAGCGGCCGCCGGGCTTCAGCGCCTGCCAGGCCAGCCACAAGAGATATGCCGCACCCGCCAAGCGAAGCGTGTCGTAGGCGTAGGGCACCGCGAACAAGAGCGCGGTAATGCCGAAGGCCGCGCACAGCATGTAGAACACAAAGCCGAGCGCGACGCCGCCGAGCGACACGATGCCGGCGGCGGGTCCCTGCGTCAGCGAGCGCGAAATCAGATAGATCATGTTGGGACCCGGCGTCAGCACCATGCCGAGGGAGACAAGGGCAAAGCCGAGCAGGGAGGTGAGATGGGGCATGACGGACTCGCTGGCGTATGGCGCATTAGTTAGCGCGCCTTCGTTGCCGATGCCATTTCGTAAATGGCATGGATGACGTTCGAATATTTCAAGGCGCCACTTCAGCGCCCCTCGATAGAGCTCTGGTCGCGCTGACAACTTGCCGATCTTGCCGATTTCAAGAGAGGTCAAACCCAGAGCTAGCGGCTTCGCCTTGTTTTTGGTAGCAGGACGGGCACGAATTGCTCGGACATTTCCAGATGCCGTCGCGCGCTTCGCACAGAATCGACGACCGCTACAATCGTTTGATCGCCGTGATGTCGCTCCCGGATGCCTTGATGCGCGTGATCGCGTCCTGCGTGCGCTCGATTGTCGTCGCCATATGGTGCGCGTTGGCGTGAACGACGGTGTTTGCATCGCGGACGATGGCGACATGGCCCTTCCAGAAAATCAGATCACCGCGTTTGAGCTTCTTCGTGTCGCGCGGATCGAGCGCCTCGCCGAGCCCCTCTTGCTGCATGTCGCTGTCGCGCGGGCAGCCGGTGCCAGCGGCAGTGAGCGACACCTGAACCAGTCCCGAACAATCGATTCCGAGACCGCTCTTGCCGCCCCACAGGTAAGGCGTGCCGACAAACGCTTCCGCGACCGCGACGAAATCGGGGACATGCTGGCCGATCAAGTCGAGATGTTGCCGTGGCAAGTGCCAGCCTTCGCGCGTCACCGCGAACGAACCTTCCTCGCGCAATACCGTCAGCAAGCTGCCCATTGCCAGCATCTCGACCGGCGGCAGCTTGATCGAGGGGCCCGGAAAGGCAAAGGTCCGCAAAGCCGTGACCTTGTGGCTAGGCTGGCCAGCAGGCTTTTTCAGCGCCTGATCCGGCAGCCAGCCGACATAGCCGTCGCTATTGAGCTGCCCCCAGGCCCAGCCTTCGCCGTTGCGGTCATAAATCATCGCGCGTTCGCCCTTGAGCGCTTGCGTCGAGAGCTCCGCGTCGGAGGATGGCGCCCGGCGAAGCGGCGCCAACGCGTCCGAGATTTCAAATTCCTCGCCGGTGACGAAGCGCGCCGCCTCGACCTTGCCCTCGAGGTATTTCGCGGCAAGGTCGCCCCTGGCCGGCGTCATGCGCGGATCATCCATAGCGGTTGCTCAACAGGCGATAGATGGCGCGCGCCGCCTGGCATTCGCCACCTTCCGGCCGGCCCGGTTTGGCGGTTGGCGTCCAGCCGTAGATATCGACATGCAGCCAGCTTTTCGCGGTCTCGACGAAGCGCTGCAAAAACAGCGCGCAGGTGATCGAGCCGGCAAAGCCGCCCGACGGCGCATTGTTGATGTGGGCGACCTTCGAATCGAGCCAGCTATCGTAGGGCGGCCACAACGGCAGCCGCCACAGCGGATCGTGCTCCTGCTTCGCGCAAGCCGACAGTGCTGCGGCCAGCGCTTCGTCGTCGGTGTAAAACGGCGGCAGGTCGGGGCCGAGCGCGACCCGCGCCGCGCCCGTCAGGGTGCCGAGATCGATCAAGAGGTCGGGCTTTTCTTCGTCGGCAAGCGCCAGCGCATCGGCCAGCACCAAGCCGCCCTTCGGCGTCGGTGTTGCCGATCTCGACGGTGAGGCCCTTGCGCGACGTGAAGATATCGAGCGGACGGAAAGCGTTGCCGGCGACCGCGTTCTCCACCGCCGGAATCAGGACTCGCAGCCGCACTTCAAGCCGGGCTGCCATCACCATCTGCGCCAGGGCCAGTACGTTGGCGGCCCCGCCCATGTCCTTTTTCATGATCAGCATGCTGCTGGACGGCTTCAGGTCGAGGCCGCCGGTGTCGAAGCAGACGCCCTTGCCGACCAGCGTCACCTTGGGATGGGATGGCTCGCCCCAGGTGAAATCGATCAGGCGCGGCGCGCGGGGCGATGCCATGCCGACGGCATGAATCAAGGGAAAGTTCTGTCGCGTCAGATCTTCGCCGACGACACAGCTGAACCTGGCATCGAAGCGTTTTGCGCAGCGTTTGCGCAGCCTGCTGCAGTTCTTCCGGCCCCATGTCGTTGGAAGGCGTATTGATGAGGTCGCGCGCGAGGGCCGCCGCCTCCGCCATCTCGGCGATTTCGGCGACGTCGACACCATCCGGAGGCACCAGGCGGACCTCGGGGACGTCCGATTTCCGGTAGCGGCCAAAACGATAACAGCCGAGAGCGAAGGCGAGCGTCGCAAGATGCGCGCGATCGGAAGCAATATTGGCGAAACGATAGATGCCGGGCGGCAGCAGGCCTGGCAATTGGCCGGGCCTGAACGGATCGCGGAATTTGGCGGTCTCGTCCTCCAGGCCGAAAACGACGTGCGCGATCTCACCGTTGGCGCCGGCAACGCCAGCCAGGCGCCCGGCTTTGCCACAAACCCGTTGGCGCGGGCGAATTGCCGGGAGGGTTCAGGAAGACCGGCGGAGATGGTCTCCCATGTCGCTTTCGTCGCAAACGTAATCGGAATGGCGGACGCCGCTGCTGCGGTCTCGAACCCGGAGGACATGCTGTGATCTTCAATCGAAGGGAGTCGACAAGAGACTCTTGTACGCTTTCGAGATTCTACAATGGCATGCGGGGTCAAACCAGCCCGAACCCAAGACCCCGCGTCGATCCCGCGCATGTCGCGCGACGCGGTGCTGCATGTGGCGAAAAGGCGCGTCACAGCGCATCGGGAAACTGGACGATCGAACGAGCTGGACGCCTGAGCCGCGTTAACCCGGCATTAGGGTTAACAGACTATTGCTGGGCCAATTCGGTCCGGTTTGCCGGCCGATATCCGTGAGTCCGTGCCATGCGTCAGCAATCTGGTTTTGCCCGGTTTCTTGCATCCGCAGCCATGACGGCGATTTTGGCCGCCGGGCTTGGCGGCTGCCAGACCATGTCCGATATCACGGGATCCATATCGCCGAGGACCTCGGCAGCCGCCGATACCGACCCGCGTCATGCGGCGGAAGTCACCGGCGAGCGTTACCGCGCTGACCCCAAGAATGCCGAAGCTGCGCTGGCCTATGGCCAGGCGTTGCGGGCCTCGGGGCAACGCAGCCAGGCGGCCGCGGTGCTGGAGCAGGCCACGATTGCCCATCCCGGCGACAAGACGCTGCTGGCGGGCTACGGCCGGGCGCTGGTGGACAACGGTAATTTCCAGCAGGCCCTTGATGTCCTCAGCCGAGCCCATTCGCCCGACAATCCCGATTGGCGGATTCTCTCGGTGCGAGGGCACCGCGCTCGATCAACTCGGCCGGCACGACGAAGCCCGCCGCTATTACGCGAGCGCGCTGAAGATCGTCCCCGACGAGCCGACGGTGCTTTCGAACCTCGGCCTTTCCTACGTCCTGTCGAAGGATCTGCCGAAGGCAGAGGAAGCGCTTCGTCAGGCCTATGCCAGCGCCCGTGCCGACGCGCGGGTACGGCAGAATTTGGCGCTCGTGGTTGGTCTGCAAGGCCGCTTTGCAGAGGCCGAGCAGATCGTTCGCGCCGATCTTCCCCCCGACGAGGCGGCAGCCAATGTCGCCTATCTCAAGCAGATGCTGAACCGGAAAGACGATCCGCGTACCGCCAGCGCCGGCAAGATGCCGGTGGCTTCGCTCAGCCGTCCGCAGTGACGGCTTCTCATTCCGTTTGCGACTGAGATCGTCCATGCGTGTGCTTCGCGCCTGGTGCGGCGAATTTGAAGTTCCTATCAGTTTCGCTGCAAGGACGTTATAGGAACTTCAAATTCAAAGCCGCTACTCAAATCAATAAGTTACTAGAGCTCCTTTGATTCCGAAGTTCGCATCTGAGGTTGCTGCGATATCATGCGAACTTCGGAATCGGAGCTCTAGACGCCGCGTCATTGCATCGCGGCGACCTTGATGCCCGTCGGCCCGAGAATGACCACAAACAGCACCGGCAGGAAGAACAGGATCATCGGCACCGTCAGTTTCGGCGGCAGCGCGGCGGCCTTCTTCTCGGCCTCGTTCATCCGCATGTCGCGATTTTCCTGCGCCATGACGCGCAAGCTCTGGCCGAGCGGCGTTCCGTAGCGTTCCGACTGTTGCAGCGCGAGGCAGACCGACTTGACGCCGTCGACCCCGGTGCGCTTGGCAAGATTTTCATAGGCGACCTTGCGGTCCTGCAAGTAGGACAATTCGGCGGTGGTGAGCGTAAACTCCTCCGACAGTGCGATCGACTGGGTCGCGATCTCGACACTGACCCTCCGGAACGCAGCTTCGATCGACATGCCGGATTCGATGCAGATCAAAAGCAGGTCGAGCGAGTCGGGAAAGGCGCGCCGGATCGAAAGCTGGCGCTTCGAAATTGCATTCTTCAGGAACAGCATCGGGGCCTGCAGGCCGAGATAGGCTGCGCCGACGCACATGCCGATCTTGACCGGAACCGTCTTCTGCATGTGCGAGATCACGAACACATAAAGCACCGCCCCGATGAAGAGCACGATGGGCGTCACCAGACGGAAAAACAGAAACGTGACATAGGGTGCCTGGCCGCGATAGCCCGCCATGGTGAGCTTGTCGCGTGCGGCTTCCTGCGCCAGCCATTTTCCGAGGTTGAAATCTTCCACCACCTTGGAGACGATCTGCTTCGGCGTCTGGCGCAGCGATACCTTTTCGGTCTTGTTGAGACGTTCGCGTTCGCGTGCCCGGATCCGCTCGCGCTCGCTGGCAACCGCTTTCATGCGTTTGGCCAGTCCCTCGCCGGCGAACAGCGGCATGATCAACGTGTAGGCCGTTGCGCTTACCGCGATGGCGGCAAGCAGCATGGTCATGAAGTGGGGGTCGTGGAGTTTGTCGACGAGAAAGCTAATCATGCGGCACCATCAGAAGTCGAAGTTGATCATTTTTTTCATGACGAGGATGCCGATCGACATCCAGACGGCGCAGCCGACGAGCATCAACTGGCCCGTCGGATGCGTCCATAACAGCGAGATGTAGTCGGGCGTCGTCATGTAGACGAGCAGCATGACGATCGGCGGCAACGAGCCGATGATGCCTGCCGAAGCCTTGGCTTCCATCGACATCGCCTGGATTTTCTCGGCCATCTTCTTGCGGTCGCGCAGCACCTTGGACAGGTTGCCAAGCGCCTCGGAGAGGTTGCCGCCCGACTTCTGCTGGATCGCGATGACGATACCGAAGAAATTTGCCTCCGGCACCGGCATTCGTTCGAACAGACGGCCGCAGGCTTCGCCGAGCGGCATGCCGATCGCCTGGGTTTCGATAATGGCGTGGAATTCGCTCTTAAGCGGTTCCGGCGAATCGACAGCGACCACCTTGAGCGATTCAAACAGCGGAAGACCTGCCTTGATGCCGCGAACGATGACGTCGACGGCGTCGGGCAGGGCGCGCAAGAAGGCCTTCTCGCGCCGCTTCTTCAGAAAGCTCAGCGTCCAGCGGGGCAAGCCGAAGCCGGCAGCGAAAGCCATCCCGATGCCACCAAGCGGGCCGCCGCCTGCGAACATTGCGGCAGCGAAGGCGACAACGGCGAGAATGCCGGAAACGATCATGAACTTCCGCGGCTCCCAATCGAGTCCCGCCTGGGTCAGGCGGGTGCTCAACGTCACCTTGGAGTCCTTCTGGCGCCGTGCCTCGACTTCCTTGAGCGTTCCTTCGACCTGTTCGCGGCGCGAGCGCTGCTCCTTTTGCGTCTGGCGCGCCGCTACCGGCTCCGTCTTGGCAACCGAAGCACGCCGGCCTTGCGCCTTCCGCTCTCCGGAAAGCAGCGGATACAGGAAAACCCAGGCGAGGCCGCCGACCGCGGCGGTGGCGAGAAAGGCCAAAGCGAGTGCTTGCATTTTCATAACGCTCTTCTCCCTCAGCTCGCCGGAGCGACTTCGGCGGCGTCGATCGCGGCGGCAAGCCGCTTCTCTTCGCCGTAATAACGTGCCCGTTCCCAGAAGCGCGGCCGGCCGATGCCGGTCGAGCGGTGCCGGCCGATGATCTTGCCGTTGGCGTCCTCGCCGACCATGTCGTACAGGAACAGATCCTGCGTGATGATGGTATCGCCTTCCATGCCCATCACCTCGGTGATGTGGGTGATGCGCCGCGAACCGTCGCGCAAACGGGCGGCCTGGATGATCACGTCGATCGAGGCGCAGATCATCTCGCGGATGGTTCGCGAGGGCAGGGAAAAGCCGCCCATGGTGATCATGGATTCGCAGCGCGACAGAGCTTCGCGCGGATTGTTGGCGTGGAGCGTTCCCATCGAGCCGTCGTGGCCGGTGTTCATGGCTTGCAGGAGGTCGAACGCCTCCGGTCCGCGGACTTCGCCGACGATGATGCGTTCAGGGCGCATACGAAGGCAGTTGCGGACCAGTTCACGCATGGTGATCTGGCCTTCGCCCTCGATATTCGGAGGGCGGGTTTCCAGCCGCACCACATGCGGCTGCTGCAGCTGAAGTTCGGCGGCGTCTTCGCAGGTGATGATGCGTTCTTCGTCGTCGATATAGTTGGTCAGACAGTTGAGAAGCGTCGTCTTGCCCGAACCGGTGCCGCCGGAAATCAGCACGTTGCAGCGAACCCGGCCGATGATCTGGAGGATTTCAGCACCCTCCGGTGAGATCGCGCCAAATTTGACCAGCTGATCGAGTGTCAGCTTGTCCTTTTTGAATTTGCGGATGGTGAGCGCAGGGCCGTCAAGGGATAGTGGCGGGACAATGGCGTTGACGCGCGAGCCGTCGGCAAGGCGCGCGTCGCAGATCGGCGATGACTCGTCGACGCGCCGGCCGACCTGGCTGACGATGCGTTGGCAGATATTGAGGAGTTGCTGGTTGTCGCGAAAGCGAATGCCGGTGCGCTGAATCTTGCCGGCGACTTCGATATAGACCGTACCGGCGCCATTGACCATGATGTCGGCGATGTCGTCGCGAGCCAGCAGCGGCTCGAGCGGGCCGTAGCCGAGGACGTCGTTGCAGATGTCGTCGAGCAGCTCTTCCTGCTCGGCGATCGACATCACGATGTTCTTGATCGCGATGATCTCGTTGACGATGTCGCGGATTTCTTCGCGCGCGGATTCGCCGTCGAGCTTGGCCAGCTGGGCGAGGTCGATCGCCTCGATCAATGCGCCGAAGATGGTCGCCTTGACCTGGTAATAGCTGTCGGATTTCCGCGCTTCCGCCGGCGGCGGGGCCGACGGCTTGGCAGGCGCCAAAGGCGGCGAAGCGACGGTCGGAGGCGCCGGCGCACGCGGGGCCGCTGCCGCACCGGCAGAGGGCTCCGGCGCAGGCGCGGGGGGCCTCAAGCTCCTCGTATCGCCTTCTGTTCCGCTACGCTTACCAAACACGACTACACTCCAGACGGGTCAGATTACTTTGACCGCAATTTTTCGATCAGAGGTGACAGGAACGAACCTCGCGGCTTTTTGGTCTCGCCGCGGCCGGTGAGCCGCTGCGCAATCTGCCGGAACATTTCGGTGCTGCGATGATTTTCGGAGATCTCCGCGATCATCTGGCCGTTATTGGCGGCGGCGCCGAACATCTGGGGATCGAACGGGTATAGACACGATCGGCTCGTTTTCGATCGCCTTGGCGAATTCGCTCGCGTTGATCTCCGGCCGCTTGGGAACGCCGACCTGGTTGAGGCAGTAAAGCGGTGTCCGGTCGTTGGGCCGCGATGCCTTCAGGAGATCGAAGATATTCTTGGTGTTGCGCAGGTTGGCGAGGTCGGGAGCCGCGACGATCAGGATATCGTCGGCCGCTACCAAGGCGCGCTTGGTCCAGCCGGACCATTGATGCGGGACATCGAGCACGATGCACGGCATCGTCGTGCGAAGCGTGTCGAAAATCGCGTCAAAAGCTTCGACGCCGAAATCGTAGACGCGATCGAGCGTTGCCGGCGCCGCGAGCAGGCTGAGATGATCGGTGCATTTCGACAGCAGTCGGTCGATGAAGGCGGTATCGACCCGGTCAGGCGAGAACACCGCGTCGGCGATGCCTTGCGGCGGGTCCTGGTTGTAGTCGAGGCCGGCTGTGCCGAAGGCGAGGTCGAGATCGGCCACTACCGAGTCCAGCGTCAGGTCGCGGGCGATCGCCCAGGCGACATTGTGGGCGACGGTCGATGCACCGACGCCGCCCTTGGCACCGACGATGGCGATGATGCGGCCCACCGCCTTGGCTTCCGGCGAGGAGAACAATCCGCAGATCGAGCGCACCACGTCGATCGTATTGATCGGCGCAATCACGTAGTCGCTGACACCCCGCCGCACCAGTTCGCGATACAGCGTAACGTCGTTGATGCGGCCGATCACGATTACCCGCGTGCCCGAGTCGCAGACGGTGGCAAGCTGGTCGAGACCCGTCAGGATGTCGATGCGGCCTTCAGTCTCCAGAATGATCACATTCGGCGTGGGCGCGGTTCGATAGGCTTCGATCGCGGCCGCCATGCCGCCCATCTGAATCTTCAGATGGGCCTTGGCAAGCCTCCGGTCTTCGCCGGCCGACTGCACGGCCGCAGCCGTCTCGACGGTCTCGCAGAAAGCCTGCACCGACACCCGTGGCGCGGGTGCGATGTGGTCTTCCGCGGGCGGAGCCGCCTCCGGCCGTCCTTCTGGATTCTGACGCGCGTAACTGATCATTTGCCTGTATCGCTAAGTTTGGCCTTGTCGGCTTCGGGATAATTGGTCGTCGTGGTCGTTCCCTTGCGATATTTCTCGAAGCCTTCGCTGCGTCGCACGGTATAGGCCGGGGTCTCCGGACGCGGCTGCACCAGGTCCGCAGGGTTCTCGACCATCGCGGCTAGGTTGCGCTGATAGGCGCAGCCAAAATTGTAGTACGGCTTGTTCTCGAGATAGCCCTTGTCCTTGATCGAGGGGCCGAGGTCTTCGGGCCACAATCCGCACGGGCCGGCTACTGCCGTGATTTTCGGATAGCTCAGGCGAAGCGTCGCCAGCTGACGCGGATCATCCGGATGATAGTGGTGCATGATGATGCCGCGAGCCGGCACGCCTGCCGCCGCAAGCAGCGACTGGGCTTCGTGGAACGCGTCGGCGGCCGCCCGCGCATTGGGAGTGCCGACGGGCACGTCGGCCACGATCGCGCCGGTGCCTTCCTGCAACCAGATCTGCGCCAGTCCCATCACGTCGACGCGTTGGTCGGCCGACAGGCCGCCGCGGGCCCGGCCGACAAAGATCACGACGGAGCGATTGGATTCTTGAACCGTAATCGGGTGCCGCAGGCGATAATCGTCGGGAACGCTCGCCGTCGTCGCTACCTGATCGGTATGCGTACAGGCGCCAAGGGCGGTCGCGAGACCGACTATTGCCGCCCATTTGAAGTTCCTGCACCGCAAGCGGCGAATTCCGTCCAGGAACTTCGAATGGAAAAGCGGCACTAGAATCATAAATTTGCTAGTGCCCATAACTTTCCGAAGTTCGTGAAAGGTGGGTGCTGCGGCGTAGCACGAACTTCGGAAAGTGGGCACTAGCGCGCCCGCGACGCGGAGGGCGCGCCGATATTCGACGGGTGTCGTGGCTGTCATGGTCGTCGTCCTCGTCCCGTCTTAGTCCGTGATAAAGCCATAGGTGCCGCGGTAGTTCTGGGCCGGTTCGGTGCGGCCCGGAATGCCGTAGATGCGGTTGATGCTGCCGAGCAGATCGGATTGCGGATCGGATGCCGAGGCGAAGCCGTCGTCCGGCCGCGACAGGTCCTTCTGAGCGACCGCGCGCACGACATAAGGCGTCACAATCACCATCAGCTCGGTCTTGTTGTCCTGGAAGTCGCGGCTGCGAAACAGAGTGCCCAGCACCGGCAGCTGCGAAAGCCCGGGGAGGCCGTTGATCGCCTGCTTGGTCTGGTCCTGGATCAGGCCAGCCATCGCCATCGAGCCACCCGAGGGAATTTCGAGGGTCGTTTCCGCGCGGCGGGTCTTGACCGAAGGAACGGTGATTCCCGTCACGGTGATCGAGTTGTCATTGGAGACTTCCGACACTTCCGTCATGACGCGGAGGCTGATGCGGCCTCCGGTCAGCACGACCGGCGTGAAGTTGAGCGAAATGCCGAATTTTTTGAAGGCGATCGAGGGGGCGCACTGTCCGACGGAGCCGGCGGTCGTCGTCTGACAGGTCACGCCAGTCGAAATTGGGAATTCGCCGCCGGAAATGAAGGTGGCCGACTCGCCGGAAATGGCCGTCAG
This sequence comes from uncultured Alphaproteobacteria bacterium, assembly GCA_963706265.1. Taxonomy (GTDB): domain Bacteria; phylum Pseudomonadota; class Alphaproteobacteria; order Rhizobiales; family Xanthobacteraceae; genus Bradyrhizobium. Next base: position 179,462 of record CAVPLO010000003.1, read on the forward strand.
GTTCGGCTCAGCCAGAGTTCGGGTCACGCCAGCGCTCTCCATCGCGCGCAAGGTGGCCGAGACCGACGGGGTAGTACCGAACGAACTGGTGATGGCGTTGGAGCCAACCAGCGGGTGGCCTGTCGCCGTGAACGGATTGGAGTTGTTGAAGTTCACGACCGCGGTGCCGTAGTTGAGTTGGCCGCTGAGATCGATACCCAATTGCTTGATGATCGAGCGTGCGACTTCGGCGACCGTTACCTTCAGCATCACCTGGTCGCGTCCCCGGACCGTGATGGAGTTGAGGACCTTGTCGACACCGCCCGCCAGCCGCGCGGCAACGTCGCTCGCCTGCTGCGCCTCGATCGGGGTTGCCGCGGTGCCGGTGAGAACCACGCTGTCGCCAAGGCCTTCGATCTGAATGTCGGAGTTCGGCAGTATCTGCTTGAGCGCCGCGCGCGCACCGTTGAGGTCGCGCTTGACGGCGATGTCATAGGCCGCGATCTGCTGGCCCGCCGAATCGAAGAACACGATGTTGGTCTGCCCGACTGCCGCGCCGATGATGTAAGCGCGCTGCGCTGAACGCACGACCGCGTTGGCAATCTTCGGGTCGGCGACCAGCACGTCCTTGATGTCGCGCGGCAGATCGATCACGATCGACTTGCCGATGCCGAGCGAGAGAAACCGTGCGTTCATCTGTCCGTCGGCGGAAACCTGCGGAACCGGACGGTAATCTGCAGCCACCGCCGGAACCAAAGCGGGATTGAGCACCATCGCTACCGCGGCCGAAAACGACAGGGTGCGGACCCAAGCGGCTCGCATCGGAAACTGGTTTTCCCCGCAATTCATCTCGTTAAGTCCCTTGGTCACTTCTGGATCGCCGTCGGGTTGTTGACCCCGTAGCGAACCACATTGATGGTGCCGGTCTTGCGGGCCCGGTCGTCGACGGCGACTTCCACCTGGTTGACGTCGGCGATGCTGCGCAAGGCCAGCGACAGCGTGCCGGCCTGGCGGGCGGCAGCAAGATGCGCTGCCTGCTCAGGCTTCAACTCCAGCGTAACGGTTTTGCCGACGACAGAATTCTGGCCGTCCTTTTCCTTCGGGGCCTGATCGATGGCGAGAACGCGAATATTCGAAAGAATGATCTCGGGGATCACCAGATCGCCGCTGGCTTTCGGATCCGGGTTCTTTTCGCGCCGGGTCAGGATGACATCCACCCGATCGTTGGGCAGGATGAAGCCACCGGCGCCGGTCTCGGGTGAAATTTCGGTCGAGATCGCGCGCATTCCCGACGGCAGGATCGCCGCCATGAATCCGGATCCGTTGGCCTTGATCAGTTTCGGCTCGCGGATCGGCTCGCCGGCGATGAAGGGTGAGCGCGCGATCGAGCCGGTAATCTCCTTGGTGGCGTCGGGACGTTCGCTGCGGCGGATGAAGGAATTGCTGGCGGCCGCTTCCGGCCAGGTCTGCCACAGCATGTCGTTGGGCGTGACCGTCTGGCCGAGGCCAATATCGGACTTGGCCACGAGAACATCGACCGTCTTTAGCTGCGCGACCGGCTCGGTCGGAGGCGGGGCCTTGCTGTCCGATCCACTTGCGAGATAGGCAGCGACACCGCCAGCGCCAAGAGCGATGGTGAGGACGACAATGCGTGCCCTATTCATACGCTTCACTTTCCACATTACGCTGCGACGCTTCCGCCGCCATAACGGGAGTTGACCAGTTATTCGTCAAAGCATGGTTAATGAGGCGTATCTAAATCGCGTTAATGAGAGTTTACGTGTGCGGCGCTCAACCGATCATGAGGCGCGTCAGGTCGACCGCCCTGATCCACTCGGTCTCCGGGTAGACCAGGAGTGCACCGACCGCGAGTGCGATGCCGTAGGGAATCCCGCTCTCCTTGGCGTGCAATTTCAGCAACCAGGTCTGACCTGCCAGCACGTAGGGCAGCGGCCACTGCCGGAACTGAAGCAATAGCAGCGTCAGAACGCCGCCGAACAGCGAGGCGTAGACCAGGTAGTTCAGCAGGTGGGCGAAGCCGAACCAGAGCGCGGCGGCGGCGGCTACCTTGGCGTCTCCGCCGCCGATCCATCCAAACGCAAAGCAGATAAACGCTCCCACCAGCACGGCGCCGCCCGCCGCCAGATGCATCAGAATGTCCGATGGCGCCATGCCGCTGGCGAATGCCAGCGCGAGAAAACCCGCCACAAGCGCCAGCGATACGCGATTTGAGATCGTCATCGTGAAAAGGTCGCTCGCGGCTGCGAACGCCATCAGAGCCGGGAAGAACAGGAGACGAGCGACGTCGAGGATCATGAAAGGGGTGGCTCGCGCGGATTTCAGGGATCGGGCAGCTGCCCTCGACGCTATCGACGATAAATGAACAATCGGGAAACGACGGCGGCACTAGCAAACTTATTGAATCTAGTACCGCTGTGTCGATCTGAAGTCCCTGATCGAATTCGCCGCTTGTGGCGCAGGGATTTCAGATCGGCGGTATTAATACGCCGGCAATCCGAAAGCACGAGAAATACGAGCGCGAGCGCAAGCGCGCCGCAGACAATTGCCGTTGACGAGACCTGCCCGCGGCCGGCCGTGATGGCTATCGATCTTGCCGGAACCGGCGCGACCGGAACGATACGCATGTTACGCTACCGACGACGGAAGAAAAAAAGGCCCCGGATCAACCGGGGCCCTAATGTTCAAAGTCAACCGACGCTTATTTCAGCGAGGTGTTGATCGAGGTGAACTTGGTGTTCAGGTTGCTGCCGATGCCGTTGACGATGGCGATAATGGCAAGCGAGATGCCGGCGGCGATGAGGCCGTATTCGATGGCGGTGGCGCCGGACTCGTCCTTCACAAAACGCGCAATCAGATTCTTCATAGGTAGCTCCATATGACACGTGGCTGGTCGAACTAACAGTGGTCTCGCCGGCGTTCTCAGCACCGTGACCATGGCGCACCCTACGTTCGGACAATTGCGGCACAGTTAATTTGATCGTGCAAACCGCTCCAATTCGCGGTGTTCTTGAGCACAGTAAATTTGGAATTAACTGGTCTTCTTGGATTCAATCAAACCGGCGTGTGGCAATTCTCTCCGATCAGGGAGACGGACGAGCAGGCGCCGCGGTCCCTGTTTTACGGCTCCTTAAGCGCCGAGGCGTACGCCTTACGCCATCGATCGAATGAGGCCGTCATGTCCAGTCTAACGTTGGAAGTCGTCGAAATGCTTGGTCAGACGATTGCCAAGGTGGTGCCGATCACGATCGTTTTGGCGCTTGTGTTTTCGGTGTTGTCGCATTTCTGGGCCTGCAATCCCGGGACGCCCTGGTGGCGCAAGCGGGAACTGGTCACCGATGTCTGCTATTGGTTTTTTGTTCCGTTGTTCGCGCGCGTGCTGCGGATCGGCTTGCTCGTGCTCGGTGCCGGCGTGGTCTTCAACATTCACGACGCCGACGACCTGATTGCGTTCTATGACAACGGGCACGGTCCGTTGTCGCAGTTGCCGCTCTGGCTTCAGGGGCTGCTGTTTCTGGTGCTCTCCGACTTCATGCTGTATTGGCTGCACCGGCTGTTTCATGGCGGCGCCTTCTGGAAGTATCACGCGATCCATCATTCGTCCGAAGAACTGGACTGGATTTCGGCGGCGCGCTTCCACCCCGTAAATCTGTTCCTGGGAACGATCGCCGTGGACGTCATCCTGCTGATGGCCGGGATCTCCCCGAACGTCATGCTTTGGGTCGGCCCGTTCACGACTTTCCATTCGGCCTTCGTGCACGCCAACCTGAACTGGACGCTCGGGCCGTTCAGATATCTGCTGGCGACGCCGGTGTTTCACCGCTGGCATCACACGCCGCTGGAGGAAGGCGGCGACACCAATTTCGCGGGCACGTTTCCGATCTGGGACCTGCTGTTCGGGACATTCCGGATGCCGAAGGGCCGGCTGCCGCAAGACTACGGTGCGGACGATCCGCGCATTCCTAATGAAATTGTTGGGCAACTCGCTTACCCTTTTCGGCAGTAGCCTCGCGGAACGCCGGGAAACTGGCTTCCATTTGCAGTTCATTCACTAATTGACGTCAGATTTGCCTTGTCGGGCGCCGGTTCCGCTGCGTATCGCTCCATCCGGCTTGTTCACGTCCCGGGGTATCGTATGTCGTCTCAGTCCTTGCGTTTTCCCATGCGTTCCGCGTTTAGCGCGCTTGCGGCCGGAATGCTGATGTGGCCGATAGCGGCCATTGCAGAACCCTCCGCCAACGCCATCGCGGTGAACGTCGATCAGGCAAGGCTCGTGAAGCTGCCGGCCCGGGTCGCCACCATCGTGGTCGGCAATCCGCTGATTGCGGATGTCGCGCTGCAGGCCGGCGGAGTCCTTGTCGTCACCGGAAAGGGTTACGGCGCCACCAATTTCATTGCGATGGACCGCGCCGGCGAGGTGCTGGTGGACCGCCAGATCCAGGTCGAAGGTCCGACCGACCAGCTCATCACGGTGTATCGCGGCGTGGACCGCGAGTCCTATAGCTGCATGCCGATCTGCCAGCGCCGCGTCACGCTCGGCGACGGCGATAACTTCTTCAAAGCGACGATGGACCAGGCCGGGAATCTGAGTGGCCAGGCCAGCGGCGCTGCGGCGCCCAAACAATAGAAGGAAGGGGGGGCGGCAGCTAAACGCCGCTTCCGCATACAAGAGAAAGGCCGCGCGTTGCGCGGCCTTTCTTGTTTGTCCGAGACCTGGTTTGCACGAAGCAAAAATTCAGCGGCAGGTTTCCGCCGCCGCAATTTTCACCGTGGCCCGGCTTCAGCCGGCTGCGCGCAGGTTGTCAGCGGAAGACTTGCCGGAACGGCGATCAGCGACGATCTCGTAGCTGATCTTTTGGCCTTCACGCAGGGTTCCAAGGCCGGCGCGTTCGACTGCGCTGATGTGCACGAACACGTCGTTGCCGCCGTCATCCGGTTGGATAAAGCCGTAGCCCTTGGTAGCGTTAAACCACTTCACGGTTCCCATGCTCACGGGATAGTCCCTTCTCAAGATAGATATAACGAAGCCTACTTTCGCAGGCTGGTGAGATCGAATTTTTGGAAGGGTCGTCAGCGTCTAAACCGGCTGTACCGGTGGATAGCTAATGTCGTCCGGCCGAAAATCGATAACCTCATATTATTCCAAAGTAGCGTCCCAAACAATCCTGAGGGGCGCGATTTTTTGACCGCGCCAAGTGCCCGACGGGCGATGGGCAGCACATGTCCCGATACGATCCGTCACGTGCAAAAAGCGCTACGGCGACGGCACTTATCTGCGGCGGAATTGACCCCGCTGCGGTGCGCCTCGCGCTGCGCCCCCGCCGGGAGCGCCGCCAGGACGTTCATCCTTGTGGCGGAAAATCAACCGGCCTTTTTCCAGATCATAGGGCGACATTTCGATCGTCACCCGGTCACCCGCCAGGGTCTTGATCCGGTTCTTTTTCATCTTGCCTGCGGTGTAGGCAACGATCTCGTGCCCCGCGTCGAGCTGGACGCGGTAGCGGGCGTCGGGGAGGATTTCGGTGACCAGTCCTTCGAACTGGATCAGCTCTTCTTTAGCCATGGTTATCTCCAGGTCGGTCGGCTAGCGCGGCCGTTGGGTTCGGTTGGGCTGGGTATTCGGGCGTCGCTCGCGATGCAGAAACGCGACCCCCTGCAATCCTTCGGCCCTGCCGCCGCCTTGTGCGGGACGGTTCGGCTCCTGCCGATTGACCTCATTCCGGTTGGTTTTTGAAGCGGCATTATTACCACCATGCCGGTGCTGTCGGCGAGGGCCTTTCGATCCTCCCCCGGCATCATTTGCGCGTGCCGTATGCGCCCGCGGCGCAGATCGCCCGCCGCGATGTGGCGTCGGCGCCGGAGTTGCGTCGCGGTGACCGGGCGTGCGGCGATCCTCTCGCGGCAAAGCGATGCGGATCAGCTTCTCGATGTCGCGTAGATAGGCCAGTTCCTCGCCACCCGCGACCAGCGAAATCGCAACCCCCTCGGCGCCGGCACGCGCGGTGCGGCCGATGCGGTGAACGTAGGTTTCGGGGATGTTGGGAAGGTCGAAATTCACTACATGCGAGATGCCGTCGACGTCGATGCCGCGGGCGGCGATGTCGGTGGCGACCAGCGTGCGGATCTGCCCGGTGCGGAATGCCGCCAGCACCCGCTCGCGATGATTTTGCGACTTGTTGCCATGGATGGCGTCGGCGGTAATGCCGGCCCGCGCGAGGCCCTTCACCACCTTGTCGGCGCCGTGCTTGGTCCGGGTAAAGACCAGCGCCCGACCGACCTGCTCCTGTTTCAGAAGTTGCGCCAGAAACGCCGGCTTGGCCGAATGATCGACCTGGATGATGCGCTGGGTAATGCGCTCGACCGTCGAGGCCACCGGCGTCACCGCAACCCGTGCGGGATCGCGCAGCATCGCCTCGGCGAGTTCGGCGATGTCCTTGGGCATGGTTGCCGAGAAGAACAGCGTTTGCCGCCTTACCGGCAATTTGCCGACGATCTTCCGGATGTCGTTGATGAAGCCCATGTCGAGCATGCGGTCGGCCTCGTCGAGCACGAGAAACTCGACCTGGCCGAGCTTGAGTCCGTTGCTTTGTACGAGATCGAGCAGGCGGCCCGGCGTGGCCACCATGACTTCGACGCCTTGCATGACCGAGCGGACCTGACGGCCCATCGGGACGCCGCCGATCGCCAGCGCCGAGGTGAGGCGCATGTGACGGCCATAGGCGTTGAAGCTGTCGAGAATCTGCCCGGACAATTCGCGTGTGGGGCTGAGGACAAGCACGCGGCAGGTTTTGGGCTGCGGCTTGATACGGTTGGCCAGGATGCGATGCAGGATCGGCAGCGCGAAGGCGGCCGTCTTGCCGGTGCCGGTCTGGGCGATGCCGACCACGTCACGGCCAGACAGTGCGAGGGGAATGGTTTGAGCCTGAATAGGCGTGGGCGTCAGGTAATTTTCTTCCTTGAGCGCACGTGAGATGGGATCGGCTAGGCCGAAGTCCTGAAAGGAGGTCAAAAGGGGGATACTTTCCAATGTAAAGCGCTAGCTTCCCGACCTTGTTGGCCGAGAACGCGCGGGGTGCTTGGGACACCCGCGTGCAGAGGGCATCGATGTTGTTAGCTGAAGGGGCAAGCCAGAAGCCTGAGCTAAAGATACTGCAAGGCTTAGGAACACGCAGCTCGCGCTGACCCGATGATTCCGGGTTCGTGCCGCTCATATGGAACATGAACACGGCGCTTTCAAGGTATATCTTCCGTTTGCCTGGCCTTTTGGTGCCGGAAACGGGCGCAAAGCTTAAGATGCCGACGGCCGACTGCTGAAATTTTGTGCCGATTATTTGAGACAGTGCCGGATTTGCTCACTAATTAGGCTGTTTGCTGAGGACGCATACATTTTTTTTGCCTAGATCTTAGCCGTGGCTGCGCATTTGGTGGCCGCCTGCGTCACATTCCATAGCAAAAACATCGCCTTATTACCTTGGACGACCGTGGCATGGTTCTTGCGATTCCGTTAACGCAGGCGGCCGTGGGGCCGTTTCGCAGCGTTTCACGCCTGCGTCAGGGAGATGACATTTCATGCTTACACAATTTACGCACGATATCGCGACGCTGAGCCGTCGCCGGTGGCTCGCGGCAGCCGCCGGACTGCTGTTGGGTCTGGGCGCGTCCCCGTACGCGAAGGCCGCCGACGACACCATCAAGGTCGGCATTCTCCATTCGCTCTCCGGCACGATGGCCATCAGCGAAACGACGCTGAAGGACACCATTCTCTTTCTCATCGACGAGCAGAACAAGAAAGGCGGCGTGCTCGGCAAGAAGCTGGAAGCCGTGGTCGTCGATCCCGCCTCGAACTGGCCGCTGTTTGCCGAGAAGGCCCGTGAGTTGATCACCAAGGACAAGGTTGCGGTCGTGTTCGGCTGCTGGACCTCGGTCTCGCGTAAATCAGTGCTCCCGGTTTTCAAGGAGCTGAACAACATCCTGTTCTATCCGGTGCAGTACGAGGGCGAAGAGAGCGAGCGCAACGTCTTCTATACTGGCGCGGCTCCGAACCAGCAGGCGATCCCGGCTGTCGACTATCTGATGAAGGAAGAGAAGGTGAAGCGCTGGGTGCTGGCCGGCACCGACTACGTCTATCCGCGCACCACCAACAAGATTCTTGAGGCCTACCTGAAATCCAAGGGCGTGGCCCAGGAAGACATCATGATCAACTACACGCCGTTCGGTCACTCCGACTGGCAGACGATCGTGGCCGACATCAAGAAGTTCGGCTCGGCCGGCAAGAAGACGGCTGTGGTTTCCACCATCAACGGCGACGCCAACGTTCCCTTCTACAAGGAGCTTGGCAACCAGGGTATCAAGGCGACCGATATTCCGGTTGTCGCGTTCTCGGTCGGCGAGGAAGAGCTTGCCGGTCTCGACACCAAGCCGCTGGTCGGCCATCTCGCCGCCTGGAACTACTTCGAGTCGATCAAGACGCCCGCCAACGAGAAGTTCATCAAGGACTGGCAGACCTACACCAAGAATCCGAAGCGCACTACCAATGACCCGATGGAAGCGCACGTGATCGGCTTCAACATGTGGGTGAAGGCGGTCGAGAAAGTGAAGTCGACCGATCCCGACAAGGTCATCGATGCGCTTCCGGGTATCGAAACCCCGAACCTGACCGGTGGCGTCGCCAAGATGCTGCCCAACCACCACATCACCAAGCCGGTGTTCATCGGTGAGATCAAGGGCAACGGCCAGTTCGACGTGGTGTGGAAGACCCCGGGCCTGGTGGCTGGCGATGCATGGTCGAAGGAGCTCGATGGTTCCAAGGACCTGATCGGCGACTGGGTTGGCAAGAAGTGCGGCAACTACAACACCAAGACCAACAAGTGCGGCGGTCAGGGATCTTGATCTCCGGGCCGATGATCTGAATAGAAGAAGGCCCGTTTTCCACAAGACGGGCCTTCGCTATGGATCGTGATAAAAGCCAATCCACGAGACAGGGAAGGCGGCGATGTCTCCGCCTTCCGCTAGTGCGGCGAATTTGAAGTTCCTATCGGTGCTGCGGTGAGTTCGTTATAGGAACTTCAAATTCAAAGCCGCCCTAGAAACAATAAGTTGCTAGAGCTCCTTTGATTCCGAAGTTCGCGTCGGAGATTGCCGCGATATCATGCGAACTTCGGAATCGGAGCTCTAGTGTCCCGGTTCTGACATTCGTACGCTGTCGCGGCGGGTTCGTTTACGAACGTCAGAACCAAAGGGACACTGGCAAATATAAATTATAGTGCGGTTTTGGATTTGACATTCGCTCGGGGGACTCGCGGCTGCTACTGAAGCGAATGTCAAATCCACCGCACTATTACTTCTGCCGGGGTCGTCCAGTGGTCACCAATGTCCTTGACCGTCTTTGCTCACTCGCTATTGCTGTTTTCCTGATTACCGCTCTGACCTTGCCTGCGTTTGCCGGTGCTTTTGAGGATGCGGTCGCCAAATTCGCCAACGACGATTTCTCCGACACCGATGAGGCGATCGGCATTGTCGCGGCTTCCGGTAATCCGCTCGCCTTTCCCATCATCAGCGCGCTCGGGGATGACCGGCTTTCGGCCGATCCCGACACCAAGAAGGTCTTCATCACGCAAGCGGACGGCAAGGTCATCGACGCTGCGACCGGTGCGGCGGTCGACAAGCTGCCGGACAATGCTGCCCCTGTTCGTCTCAACAACCGCTTGCGCCGGAGCGTCGAGGCCGCGCTCGGCAGCCTGACCCTGTTGTCGCCCGATCCCGCCAAACGGATTGCCGCCGCGCAATCGGTCTTCAAGGCGCATGAGGAGAGCGCTCTGCCGGTCATCGAAGGGGCGCTGGCGAAGGAAACCAACAAGGCCGCGAGGGCCGCTTTTACCGAAGCCCGCGCCGCTATCCTGCTTTATAAATCCGACACCGGCGATGCCGACAAGCTAGATGCCATCGCGACCCTCAAGGCGAGAGGCGATCAGGAAGCGCTGGCGCTCCTGACCGGTCTCGCCGATCAGCGCCCTCTGGTTGCGAACGCCGCGGCCGGCGCGATCGCCTCGATCCAGAGCAGGCTCGCCGTCTGGTCTGCGGTGCAGAACGCCTGGTACGGCCTTTCGCTCGGGTCGGTGCTTTTGCTTGCGGCCATTGGGCTTGCGATCACGTTCGGCGTCATGGGCGTCATCAACATGGCCCATGGCGAGATGGTGATGCTGGGGGCCTACACCACCTTCGTGGTGCAGGAGATCATTCGCACCAGCTATCCCGGCTTGTTCGACTACTCGCTGCTGATTGCGGTGCCGCTTGCATTTCTCGTTGCAGGCGCGATCGGGGTTGTGATCGAACGCACGATCATTCGATTCCTTTACGGTCGCCCGCTCGAAACCCTGCTCGCGACCTGGGGGCTCTCGCTGGTGCTGCAGCAGGCGGTGCGCACCGCCTTTGGCCCCACCAACCGCGAAGTCGGCAACCCCTCATGGATGAGCGGCGCCTTTGAGTTCGGCCAGATCACCATCACCTATAACCGGCTGTGGATCCTCTGTTTCACGCTGGCCGTGTTTGCGATCCTGCTCGCCATGTTGCGCTATACCGCGCTCGGGCTTGAGATGCGTGCGGTGACGCAAAATCGCCGCATGGCGGCATCGATGGGGATCGCCACCTCGCGGGTTGACGCACTGACCTTCGGCCTCGGCTCGGGCATCGCCGGCATCGCCGGCGTTGCGCTGTCGCAGATCGACAATGTCAGCCCCAACCTTGGCCAGAGCTACATCATCAATTCCTTCATGGTCGTGGTATTTGGAGGCGTCGGCAATTTGTGGGGCACCCTGGTCGGCGCCTTCACGCTCGGCATCGCCAACAAGTTCCTCGAACCCGTTGCGGGCGCCGTACTCGGCAAGATTGCCATTCTGGTGCTGATCATTCTGTTCATCCAGAAGCGGCCGCGGGGCCTGTTTGCGCTCAAGGGACGGGCGGTGGAAGCATGACGCCGCACGTTCTCACGCGTTCGCTTGATCGCGGCGCGGCGCTTTTCCTGATCGTGGTTGCGGCCTGCGGCGTTCTGATTCCGCTGTCGAACCTGTTGTTGCCGGTCGGTTCTGCGCTGCAGGTGCCGACCTATCTGGTCGCGCTGTTCGGCAAATACGCCTGCTACGCGGTGCTCGCACTGTCGATCGATCTGATCTGGGGCTATTGCGGCATTCTTTCGCTCGGCCATGGCGCCTTCTTCGCGCTCGGCGGCTACGCCATGGGCATGTATCTGATGCGCCAGATCGGCAGCCGCGGCGTCTACGGCAATCCGGTGTTACCCGACTTCATGGTGTTTCTGAATTATCCGAAGCTGCCGTGGTACTGGCACGGCTTCGACATGTTCTGGTTCGCGGCGTTGATGGTCATTCTGGTGCCGGGGCTGCTCGCCTTCTGCTTCGGATGGCTCGCGTTCCGCTCGCGCGTGACCGGCGTTTATCTTTCAATCATCACGCAGGCGATGACCTACGCCCTGTTGCTCGCCTTCTTTCGTAATGATTTTGGATTCGGCGGCAATAACGGCCTGACCGACTTCAAGGATATTTTCGGCTTCAACGTGCAGGCGGAAGGCACACGCGCGGCCTTGTTCGCCTTGAGCTGTCTTGCGGTTGCGGTTGCATTCCTGATTTGCCGGGCGGTCGTGACATCCAAGCTCGGCAAGGTGCTGATCGCGGTACGCGATGCCGAATCGCGCACGCGGTTCCTCGGCTACCGGGTCGAGTCCTACAAGCTGTTCGTGTTTACTCTGTCGGCCTGCATGGCCGGCGTCGCCGGCGCGCTCTACGTGCCGCAGGTCGGCATCATCAATCCGTCGGAATTCGCGCCGGCAAATTCCATCGAGGCCGTGATCTGGGTCGCGGTCGGCGGCCGCGGCACGCTGATTGGTGCCGCGCTTGGCGCCGTCGTCGTCAATTACGCCAAGACCTACTTCACGTCGGGGCCGCTCGCGCCCTATTGGCTCTTCATGCTCGGTGCCATGTTCATCCTGGTGACGCTGCTGCTGCCAAAGGGCATCGTCGGTACTGTCAACGCATGGTGGGAGCCGTGGAAAGCGAAGCGTCCGACGGCGAACGAAGAAAGCGCGGCGCACGAAGACGGGGTCAGCGAACCCCATATGGCGGAGTAGGCGGATGAACGTGATGGATACCCGTGCCACCTCCGCATTGCTCTACCTTGACGGCGTTCATGTCTCATTCGACGGCTTTCACGCCATCAACAACCTGTCGCTGACGCTCGAGCCAGGCGAGATGCGCGCAATCATCGGCCCGAATGGCGCGGGCAAGACGACGATGATGGACATCATCACCGGCAAGACCAAGCCGGATGAAGGCGTCGTGCTGTTCGACGGCGTCACCGACCTGACAAGACTCGACGAGACGCGCATCGCGGAGCTCGGTATTGGCCGCAAATTCCAGAAGCCGACGGTGTTCGAGAGCCAATCCGTCGAGGACAACTTACTGCTGGCGCTCAATGTCGATCACAGCGTCAGGGGTACGCTGTTCTGGCGCGGCAGCAATGCCGAGACCGAGCGGATCGAGCGTGTGCTTGAAACCATCCGCTTGAAGGACGCGCGCAACCGGCTGGCCGAAAGTCTGTCGCACGGCCAGAAGCAATGGCTCGAGATCGGAATGTTGTTGGCGCAGGACCCGAAATTGCTGCTGGTGGATGAGCCGGTCGCGGGCATGACCGACGTCGAGACGCACCAAACCGCCGAGCTCCTGAAGCAAATCAACAAGGAAAAAACCGTGATGGTCGTCGAGCACGACATGACCTTTGTGCGCGAACTCGGCGTCAAGGTGACGTGCCTGCATGAGGGCACGGTGCTCGCGGAAGGCACGATTGACCAGGTCTCGGCGAATGAGCGCGTGGTCGAAGTTTATTTGGGCAGGTGATGACAATGACCCCCTCCTTGATCCTCCCCTTGAAAAGGCGAGGGTTGGGGAGGGGATCGCTACGTATGGAAGACGTCCCCGATGCTGGAAGTAAAAGACATCAGCCTCTATTACGGCGCGGCCCAGGCGCTGCGCGGCGTCTCGATCTCGGCCGAGCCGGGCAAGGTGACCTGCGTGCTCGGCCGCAACGGCGTCGGCAAGACCAGCCTGCTGCGTGCGATAGTCGGGCAATATCTGATTTCCGGTGGGTCGATCATGTTTGACGGCATCGATATTTCCGGCCTCAAGCCCTATGAGCGGGCGCGGAAAGGTGTCGGCTTGGTGCCGCAAGGGCGCGAGATTTTTCCGCTATTGACGGTCGAAGAGAACCTCAAGACCGGCTTTGGGCCGTTGCCGCGCCAGGACCGCAATATCCCTGACGACGTCTTCTCGCTGTTTCCGGTGTTGCAATCGATGCTGGGGCGCCGCGGCGGCGATCTCTCCGGCGGGCAGCAACAGCAACTCGCGATCGGGCGTGCACTGGTGATGCGGCCGAAATTACTGCTGCTTGACGAGCCGACCGAAGGCATACAGCCCTCGATCATCAAGGATATCGGACGCGCGATCACTTACTTGCGCAGCCTCGGCAACATCGCGATCGTGCTGGTCGAGCAATATCTCGACTTTGCCTGCGAGCTCGGCGACAATTTCGCTGTGATGGACCGTGGCGCGGTGAAATACACCTGCGATCGAAGTAACCTGGACGCGAACGAAATCAGCCGTCAGATGGCGTTGTAGAAGAGTTTGGCGGCGCGATGGGTGCGCTCCCGTTGGGGTAGGGTTGGGGCGATGCGGACCGATACCATGAGCGAGACGGCGGCGATTTTCGCCGCCAACCGGGCCAGGGGCGCGGTCCGTTTCGACGTGGCCGCCGTTGATGGCGTAACGCGTCGCCGCGAGCTGCACGAGGCGGGATCGTTGCGGGTGCGCTTTCCCACGCCGGAAGATAACGGTCTTTCGGCGGTGCTGGTGAATACCGCGGGCGGCATCGCCGGCGGCGATCGTTTCGATATCGACATTGCGAGCGGGAATGGCGCGCGCCTGACCGTCACCACCGCGGCGGCGGAAAAAATCTACCGCGCCGACGGCCTGGCGGCGGAGTTGAATGTCACGCTGAAAGCCGAAGGCCGCTCGCACTTGTCGTGGCTGCCGCAGGAGACCATCCTGTTCGACCGGGCGAAGATCCACCGCCGGTTCGAGATCGATCTTTCGGACGAGGCCTCGCTTCTGCTCTGCGAAATCGTCGTATTTGGCCGGCTCGCCATGGGCGAGCGAATGCAAGCGGGCGAATTCGCCGACCGCTGGCGGCTGCGCCGTGGCGGCAGGCTGGCTTTTGCGGAAAATATCCGCCTCGACGGCGATATCGGCGGAAAGCTTGCAAGTCCCGCGATCGCCAAGGGCGGCGTTGCGATCGGCACCTCGCTGATCGTGCCCGGCGATGAGGCGCTGGTCGAGCGGATCCGCGAAGCATCGGACGCCTTCGGCGGCGAGGTCGGCATCTCCGCCTGGAATGGATTTGCAATGGCCCGCTTCTGTGCCCAAGATGCGGCCCGGTTGCGCGCCGATATGATGGCGGTGCTCGGCCGCGCCAGCGGTTCGCCCTTGCCGCGATTGTGGCTCAACTAATTCTTCAACGCCAGAGTGCTCGCATGAACCTCTCTCCCCGCGAAAAGGACAAGCTTCTGATTTCAATGGCCGCCATGGTAGCGCGCCGGCGTCTCGATCGCGGCGTCAAGCTCAACCATCCGGAGGCCATTGCCATCATCTCCGATTTCATTGTCGAGGGCGCACGCGACGGCCGCACGGTGGCCGAACTGATGCAGGCCGGCGCCCAGGTCCTGACCCGTGCGCAGGTGATGGATGGCATCGCCGAGATGATCCACGACATTCAGGTGGAAGCGACGTTTCCGGATGGTACCAAGCTTGTCACCGTGCATGAACCGATCAGATAGGAGTTCCAGATGATCCCGGGTGAACTCTTCATCAAGGATGGCGAGATCGAGCTCAATGCCGGACGAAAGACGGTGACGCTCTCCGTCGCCAATACCGGCGACCGCCCGATCCAGGTCGGCTCGCACTATCATTTCTTCGAGACTAATCCGGCGCTGAAATTCGAACGCAAAAAAGCGCGCGGCATGCGGCTGGATATCGCCGCCGGCACCGCCGTACGGTTCGAACCGGGACAAACACGCGAGGTGCGTCTCGTCGCGCTCGCCGGAAAACGCACCGTCTACGGCTTCCGTGGCGAGGTGATGGGAAAGCTGTGAACGGCCTTCGTGTAAACCCTCGCCGCACGCACCGGCGTCATCCTGAGGTGCGCGCGCTTTCTTGCGCGCCTCGAAGGATGGGCAGGTGTACGAATCCAATCATCCTTCGCGCGTCTCAGGATGACGACCTGAAATCGGGAGCACGACATGTCCGTGAAAATCAAACGCTCCGTCTATGCCGACATGTTCGGCCCAACCGCAGGCGACAGGGTACGGCTCGCCGACACCGACCTGATCATCGAGGTCGAGAAGGATTTCACGATTTATGGCGAGGAAGTGAAGTTCGGCGGCGGCAAGGTGATCCGCGATGGCATGGGTCAGTCGCAGGCGACCAACAAGCAGGGCGCCGCGGACACCGTCATCACCAATGCACTGATCGTCGACCACTGGGGCATCGTGAAGGCCGACGTCGCGATCAAGGAAGGAATGATTTCGGCAATCGGCAAGGCCGGTAACCCGGACATCCAGCCCGGCGTAACGATCGTGATCGGTCCCGGCACCGACGTCATCGCGGGAGAGGGGAAGATTCTCACCGCCGGCGGTTTCGACAGCCATATCCATTTCATTTGCCCGCAACAGATCGAGCACGCACTGATGAGCGGCGTCACCTCGATGCTGGGCGGTGGCACCGGGCCGTCGCACGGCACCTATGCCACCACCTGCACGCCCGGCCCATGGCACATCGCGCGAATGATGCAATCGTTCGATGCGTTTCCTGTCAATCTTGGCCTTTCCGGCAAGGGCAATGCGTCGCGCCCGGCTTCGCTCGTGGAGATGATCAAGGCCGGCGCCTGTGCCCTCAAGCTGCACGAGGACTGGGGAACGACGCCAGCCGCGATCGATAATTGTCTGGCAGTTGCCGACGACTACGACGTTCAGGTGATGCTGCACTCGGATACGCTCAACGAATCCGGTTTCGTCGAGGATACCGTGAAGGCGTTCAAGGGCCGCACCATCCATGCCTTCCACACCGAAGGCGCCGGCGGCGGTCATGCACCTGATATCATCAAGATTGCGGGCTTGAAGAATGTGCTGCCGTCATCGACCAACCCGACCCGGCCGTTCACACGCAACACCATCGACGAGCACCTCGACATGCTGATGGTGTGTCACCACCTCGATCCTTCGATCGCGGAAGATCTCGCCTTTGCCGAAAGCCGCATCCGGAAAGAGACCATCGCGGCCGAAGACATCCTGCACGATCTCGGCGCGCTCTCGATGATGTCGTCGGACTCGCAGGCGATGGGCCGGCTCGGTGAAGTCATCATTCGCACCTGGCAGACCGCCGACAAGATGAAGAAGCAGCGCGGCGCGCTGCCGCAAGACAAGGGCAAGAACAACGACAATTTCCGCGTCAAGCGCTACATCGCCAAATACACCATCAATCCGGCGATTGCGCACGGCGTCTCGAAGCTGATCGGTTCGGTCGAGAAGGGTAAGCTTGCCGATCTCGTGCTGTGGTCGCCGGCGTTCTTCGGCGTCAAGCCCGAATGCATCATCAAGGGCGGCTCGATCGTGGCAGCACCGATGGGCGATCCCAATGCGTCGATTCCGACGCCGCAGCCGGTGCATTACCGGCCGATGTTTGCGGCTTTCGGCAAGTCGCTGACCGCTTCCTCCGTGGTGTTCACCTCGAAAGCGGCCGTCACGTCGGGGCTGGCGCGCAAGCTTGGCATTAACAAGAAGCTCTACGCGGTGCAGAATACGCGGAGCAGGATTTCCAAAAAGAGCATGATTCACAACGATGCCACGCCCAACATCGAGGTTGATCCCGAGACGTATGAGGTGCGTGCGGACGGCGAACTCCTCACCTGTGCGCCCGCGGAAGTGCTGCCGATGGCGCAGCGCTATTTCATGTACTAGGACACTACTCATGGTCGTTAGCCTATGATCCGAGCCACCCAGGTTCGCAGCCGACATTGCTGGAGCGAGCCGCCGGCCGATACCATTGTGCTCGATTTCGACGATCGCCACCGGCGGCGGATCGCGATGACGGCGACGCGCGGACTCGAATTCCTGCTGGATCTCGAGCAGGCAGTGGCGCTGCGTGGCGGCGATGCGCTGGTGCTGGAAGACGGCCGGTTGGTCGAGGTCGTGGCCGCGCCGGAGCCGCTGCTTGAAATTCGCTGTAGCGACCCTCAGCATCTGGTTCGCGTCGCCTGGCATCTCGGCAACCGTCATCTGCCGACACAGATCATGGGCAAAGCTTTGCGCATACGTCGCGATCACGTCATCGAAGGCATGGTGAAAGGGCTGGGCGCGCGGGTAATCGAGATCGAATCGCCGTTCGATCCGGAAGGCGGCGCCTATGCCGGTGATGGTCACGCGCACGAAGCGCAAGATCATGCGGGCCACGACCATTCCAAACATGATCACGGCGGTCACGATCACCGTCCTCATCATGACCACGACCACGGTCACGACCATGATCACCACCATCATCATGGCGAGCATTGTGGTCACGAGCATCGCCACGGCCATCCCCATGCTCATGAAGACAAGTAAGCCGCCGAAGCCGCGGCGCGGCCGGCAGACTAAGACGTCCGAACAGAAGTTACCGATATCAGCTTCGAACGAACTATCGGACGATGAAGCAGCCAGCCTTTACCGGCTGATGACATGGCTCTCGCCGTCTTTTCCTGTTGGAGCGTTCTCCTATTCCAGCGGCATCGAATGGGCGGTAGAAGCGGGCGACGTCACCGATGCCGCATCGCTTCGGCAATGGCTGAAGTCGATGCTGGTGAACGGCGCCGGAATTTGCGATTCGATCTTTCTGGTGCACATCCATCGGGCTGCGACGTCCGGCGATGATGCGCTGCTCGGAGAAGTCGCCGAGCTTGCCTCTGCCTTTGCGTCCTCACGTGAGCGGCATCTGGAGACCACGGCGCAGGGCAGGGCGTTCATCGAGATCGCGCGGACTGCATGGCATCATGCGGCGCTCGATCGGCTGATTGCGGCTTGCGCAGGTCATTTCACTTACCCGGTTGCGGTCGGCCTTGTCAGCGCCGCGCATCGCATTCCGCTCGCGCCGACGCTCCACGCTTTCATTCACGCGGTGGTTTCGAACTGGATCTCCGCCGGAGCGCGCCTGATCCCGCTCGGCCAAACCGATGGCCAGCGCGTGCTGGCACAGCTCGAGCCGGATGTTGCCGCGACCGCCAAGCGTGCGCTTGCGGCTTCGCTCGATGACCTCGGCAGCGCGACCTTCCGCGCCGATCTCGCCAGCTTGCGCCACGAGACGCAATATACGAGGTTGTTCCGGTCATGATGGAAGTGCCGCACGCTTTGCCGTCGTCCCCGCGTACGCGGGGACCAATAACCGCCAATACAAGGGGTTGCGTTGGGCTGCAGCCCCATCGCGTTAAAACAACCGAACCCCGCGACTATGGGTCCCTGCTTTCGCAGGGACGACGAAAGGACAAGTAAAATGGCATCTGCGCACGGTCCGCTTCGCATCGGCATCGGAGGTCCGGTCGGATCAGGAAAAACCGCGCTGATGGATCTGCTCTGCAAGTCGATGCGGGAGCGTTACGACATCGCGGCCATCACCAACGATATCTATACGAAATGGGATGCCGAATTCCTGGTTCGGTCGGGATCGCTGACGCCGGATCGCATTGCAGGCGTCGAAACCGGCGGCTGTCCGCATACGGCGATACGCGAAGACGCTTCGATGAATCTGGCGGCGGTTGCCGACATGCGCGCCAAGTTTCCCGACCTCGACGTGGTCTTGATCGAATCCGGCGGCGACAATCTCGCCGCCACGTTCTCGCCCGAGCTCGCGGACCTGACGATTTACGTGATCGACGTGGCGGCCGGCGACAAAATCCCGTCCAAGGGAGGTCCAGGCATCACCCGCTCCGACCTGCTCGTGATCAACAAGATCGACCTCGCGCCCTACGTCGGCGCCTCGCTCGAAAAGATGGATACCGATGCCAGGCGAATGCGGGGCGAGCGCCCCTTCGTGATGACCAATCTGAAGAAGAGCGAGGGCCTCAACCGTATTATCGGTTTCATCGAGGCCAGGGGTGGGCTAAATCCAGCGGCCTAACTTGAGGAAGGGGTGGGGAAGCCGGCCTCGCGGATGCGATTTACCTTACCGCGAGCGCCGTCGGTTGGAAGCGGTCACCGGCGGAACAAAGTCGGCCTGTCGCGGTTAATGTCTTCCAGCGCTGTTAACCTATTTTGCGTGGTCGCCGCTTTGCCCGCCGTGTTAGATCCCGATCTGCTAACCGTCGTTGCGATCAATGATTGCAGCGCGCTCCCAGAGAATGGTTGGCTATTGCTGCATTTCGATTTATGGCCATCCAGACCGTCGTCGGGTGGTTGTTCAGTCTATTTGCCAACGCTTTCTGTTTGAGTGAACGAGTGGTTCGGCTGGGTCTCATCACCGGTTTTATCGCATTGATCGGAGTTCTGCTCTCCGGGCTTGCGGCCTATCGTGTCCATGATCAGGAGTTGACGGTTGACGGCATCGCGCTGGCGCGTGCCATCGACGTGCACGCCAGCCTGGTCCAGGACCGCCTGACCGAGCGCGAGTTGCTGGCGCGCGTGGCGTCCGGCCTCTTTCGCTCACCTTCGGTGATCAAGGCCAACATGTTGCAGCCGCTGCACTCGTCGATCTATGCCTTCAAGACCGATTTCGTGGTGGCAGGCTGGATCGCACGGCTTCGTCCCGAAGAGTTCGCGGCGGCCCGCACCGAGCTTGCAAATGCCGGATTTCCGAATCCGACCATCCGCTCCTACAATGACGTTCCGCTGCAAACCTCGACCCTCTCCCAGCCGGTCGATCTCTTGATGGATGTCGAACCGCGCAATGCGGAGACGATGGGCATTCCGGGCCGCTGTTTCGACCAGCATCCCATCCTTGGGCCGATGCTGGCGCGGGCGATGTCGGAAATGAAGCCGGTGGCCTCCGATCCGCTGCCGCTGTTGCGCGAGAACGGGCCCATCGGTCTCGTGCTCGCCGCACCGGTGTTGCAGGCCGACGGCGCGCAGCCAGCCGGATTCGTGACCTTCGCCTACGAACTCGCACCCTTGATGCTGGCCAATGACGACCTGTCGCTGTTTTCGGTGGCGCTGAAAGATCCGCGCCACGACGATAGAGAATTGGTCGAAACCGACCGGGGCAACGTCGTTTCAAGATCGTCGGGGCCGTCAGGCCCGGCGCCAGCCATGAGCCGCACGGTTTCGTTTGGCGCGCGCGACTGGACGCTGACCTATTATGCCAAGACCAATGCCATGAATCGCGCCCGGCAGACGGCGGCGATCGTGGCTGCGATTGGCCTGGCCCTGACCACCATCGTCTGCGGTCTGTTCGGCTATGTCGCCTACAATAACCTGCGCATGAGTCGCGAAATCCAGGTGCGGATCGGTTTCGAGAGGCGCTTGACGGCGGTCATCGACGAACTCAACCATCGCGTCAAGAACATCCTGGCCGTGATCCAGTCCATCGTAACGCGCACGCTTCGTCACGGTGCCGATATCGATGTCGCCCGCGAACTGCTGATCGGCCGGATTCACGCGATGTCGAATGTAGTTTCGCTGCTCAGCGAAAGCCAGTGGCAGGGCGTCAACCTGAAGGGATTGTTTGAGGCCCGCGCGATACCCCATGCCGAACGAATTGCCGTCAGCGGTCCGGACATTACGGTCAGCGCGCGCGCCGCGCAGTCACTGTCGCTGTTGTTCTTCGAACTGGCTTCCCATTCCGACGAGGGCCTTTCTCTGGTCGGCAAGCATCCGCACATCGTCGCGCATTGGGAGATCAGCGGCGATGAGCCTGAAAGCGTGTTTCACTTCCGTTGGGAGGAGTTCAATACCAGTGCGGCAACTCGGCGCGCCGACAGCGATTTCGGCCTCATCCTGCTCGATCGTGTGGCGCCCGAAGCTCTCGGCGGCTCGTCGAAGCGGTATTTCACCGATGTAAGCTATGTCTACGAATTGACCGCTCCGATGGAGACCGTCATCGACATGTCGGAAAGAGACCGGACCGAGCAGCTCTCCGCGCCGCTTAAGTAGCAGGCAATCCATCATTCCGAACCTGGTGCTGTCGGAACCAGATCCGGAAATCACGATGTCGTTGTGAGGATGTCGTTGAGTGACGGAGTTTAGCCGCTGCCGCCGATCACGGCGCGCACGGTTTCATCAGGACCAAAATCCTCGGCGCCATCCACATAGAGCAGCGCCGAGAGCTTGGATCGTGCCCGATTGACGCGGCTCTTGATGGTGCCGACCGCGCAGCCGCAGATCGCTGCGGCGTCCTCATAGGAAAAGCCGGAGGCGCCGACCAGTATCAACGCCTCGCGCTGGTCCTGCGGCAGCTTGTCGAGCGCGGTGCGGAATTCTTCGAATTCCAGATGCGCGCTTTGCGCCGGCTGGGTCTTCAACGTCTTGGCGTAACTGCCATCGGCATCCTCAACCTCGCGACGCCGTTTCCGATAGTCGGACCGGAACAGGTTGCGCAGAATCGTGAACAGCCACGCCGGCAGATTCGATCCGGGTTGGAAAGAATCGATGTTGGCCAGGGCGCGCAGCAAGGTCTCCTGCACGAGATCGTCAGCGCGGTCGCCGTTACCGGAGAGCGAGATCGCGAAAGCGCGTAAACTCGGGACCGACGCCAGGATGTCGTCGCGGAGTGAATCGGTGAGAGGCATTATTCCCCTCCGTCATTTTTTTCGCCCGCATTCCCCAATTGGGGACCGGCCTCGGGAACATCAAGCCTGCGGATCAACTCCACAAACCGGTCGGGGACGCCCTGACGGACGACATCGTCGTACATGGCGCGGAGCTGGTGGCCGATTCTGGACTGAATCTCGGCATTTAGGCCGCCCTGCTTTTTTGCTTCCTTCATGTCCTGTCCCACGTTTCCCCGAGTGTTAAGCTTTTGTATTTTCACGGCTAATCCTCGAAATGGCCCAGGTGTCGGCTTCTTCCGTGTGAAGGCCTAATTCGAAGTCCGCATAAAAGTTCCGTAAGATGTTGGAACTTTTCGCAAGTCCAAGCGTAAGTCCGGGGCTTGGGGAGTGTCGGGTCAGTCCCCATCTCAAAGGTTTGACCCGGAAAGCGATGGAGTGGGGATGTCCCGATCACAGCTTGTTGCCGAACACCTACCGCTGCTGCGCCGCTATGCGCGTGCGTTGACCGGAAATCAGGCCTCAGGCGACGCTTACGTTGGCGCCATGCTCGAGGCCCTGCTTCAGGACCCATCCTTGCTGGATGAGAATCACGGTCCACGCGCCGGGCTTTTCCGGCTGTTCACGCAGATCTGGAATTCGGTCTCGATCAACGACGATCCTGAGGTCGCGACCTTGCCGATGCCGCCGGAGCGCCGGCTTTCCAACATCACGCCTCTGCCGCGTCAGGCCTTCCTGCTGTTGTCTCTGGAAGGTTTTTCGGAAGAGGAAGTCGCCTTCATCCTCGGCGTCGATGTGCCGGAAGCGCGCAAACTCGCCGATGCGGCGGGGCGCGAAATGGCTGCGGAAATCGCTACCGATGTTTTGATCATCGAAGACGAGACCTTTATCGCGATGGATCTCGAGAGCCTCGTGAAGAACCTCGGCCATAACGTGATTGGCGTTGCCCGCACCCATACCGATGCGGTGGCATTGGCCAAGAACAAGAGGCCCGGCCTGATCCTTGCCGACATTCAACTCGCCGATGGCAGTTCGGGTCTGGATGCGGTCAACGAATTGCTCCGGACCTTCGAGGTGCCGGTGGTGTTCATCACCGCCTATCCCGAACGCTTCCTGACCGGCGAGCGACCGGAGCCCGCCTTCCTGATCTCGAAACCGTTCCAGCCGGCAATGGTATCGGCGGTGGCGAGCCAGGCGCTGTTCTTCCAGCGCAACTCGCGTAACCGTTCACCTAAGGTGGCCTGACAAGAAGACTATGTAACGCAGGATAATAAAAGCAAACGGACGCGCGGCACCGCGTCCGTTTTTTTATGCCCGGCTGGCCTTGGCCGATGGGCGCGGTGAGATCCCGCCGGCCATCAGCGATGTGCAGGAAATTGCGGCCTCAACGCGGAATGGCGGCCAACCAGAAGCAGTATCCCACCGATTTGCGGCAACAACGCCAGCAGGACAAGCCGGAGCATCGCGAAATCTTCGGGCGTCGGCCGCAGCAGTCCGTGTGAGGCCCAGGTCACGAGCTTAATGGCTGCGTCGCTCTGGGGGTCCGCGGTCTGCCCGACGGATGCCATCGCGGAATCGAGAATTTGGCGGCGTTCTACGACGCTGGCTTCGCGTTCGCGGCAGAATTTCCCAACGCCGCCTTTGCACTCCCGGTCGCGCGCCGCCATGGCGTCCATCAGCGCGGCCCGCGCGTTCGTGACCGCCGGCGTGACACGCGATGCGCGCGCGGTCGTCACGTCGCTGATATTGGTGGATGCGAAGCCGATGCCTGCCGTGACCGCGAAGACGAATGTCATGATCCAGACGACCCAGCCGACCAGCGCAGTCGCGCGCTGCCCGGCTCCCCAAAGACCGGCGGCACAGGACGGCATGACGAGCGCGACCAGATCGGCCGCTACGCCGACGGCAAGGAAAAGCCATCCCGCTATATCGCTCGATCCCAGAGATCGGGCAAACCAGCCATTGATGGTGATGCCGACGACGGCAAGGGCAACCGCGGCGATCGATAAAAGAACCGGCGCAAGGTGCCTGCGCGGCGGTCTGACCGTATCGTTCGGATGAGACGTTACGGCTCGCCGCGGCGTAACCGGCGGTTCCGCAACCACGTCGTTTGCAGGAAAAAACTCCGGCGGTATCAAAAACTCCGACGAGATCGACGACGAAGACGGCGATTCGTCCTCTTTAGAGGCAGCGGCCTTCGCCTTTCTTTTGCGTTTGCGCGAGGCCCTGGTGCGTTGAACTCCCTTCTTCTCCCGCTTCTTCAGCGGGAGTTGATGAAGCGAAATGACAGAGGCAGCCGTGTCGTCAGCCATGGAACCGCTCCTGCCGGTTGCAATGGATATGCGCTAAGGCATGATGGAGAAATGCCAGCGCCGACACCTAAGATTAAGGGCCGTCGATCGTCTAGGAACGACGCGCAACACTTGAAAATTCATTTCCGCTGTTGCTCACTTGCGCGGTTTCCCTAGCCCGGTCGACGGCAAAAAACGGTGGAAAACACACCCGACAATCGTCACGGCCTATCGCGAGCACCCCCTTTGTGCCTCGCAAATGTTTGCGAAGGGGGCGAAACACGTACGCGCTTCGCGCGGTCGTCGGTCGTCGCTATTCAATACAGCGTCGAGCATGAGCTGCGTGACGTCAGTCGCTGCGACCTGTCGCGCTTGACCAGCTTAGGCCGGTCTGTAACGGCTGGGTGGCCATCCTCGGCTTTGTCAGTTCGCAGATCACTTCCCGCTGACCATCGAAAGAACCGTCCGAGGGAGGTCAGCAGTCAATTCCACCAATTGATCGGCGCCGGCGGCCTCAAGTTCGTCTTGGGTCCCATAACCCCAGAGCACGCCAAGGCCGCGCATTCCGACCGCGTGGGCACCAGAAATATCATATCGGCGGTCCCCGACCATCAAACTGTGGGAGGGCAAAAGATCGTGTTGCGACAAAATATGGGCGAGCAGTTCAGCCTTATGTTCTAGCCCGCCGTCAGGCCCTGATCCGTGAATACCATCAAAGTATGTTGCGAATCCAAGATGCTGCAGAATGCGAGTCGCGAAAATTTCCCGCTTCGACGTTGCCAGGTAGATTCGCAATCCGGCCTGCTTGATTTCTTCAAGTGAGCTGCCAATTCCCGGATAGGGCTCGTTCCCGAAAATGCCGCTCTCGCCGTAGTGTTTACGATAGGCCGTCATTGCTTCGCCGATTCGGTCGTCCCCATACGGCTGCAGCAAAACCCGCATCATGTCTTCAAGCGGCGGCCCGATGGTGCGCCTTATGTCGAGTGTTTCGTCTGGTTCATGTCCGAGAGCACGTAATGCTGCCAGGCAGCTTGCTAAAATGCCGGGCTGAGAATCAATCAACGTACCGTCGAGATCCAGAATAACCGAGCGAGTCGCGATCATGGCTTGAACATAACCGTCCAAGGCGGGAGAGTACATGTTCGGTTAATCAACGAGCCCACCGACCTGATTGCCATCAAACCGTCACTAACCGCCGAACAAGTCGTGCAACCCGATTTTCGAACAGAGTGGAATTGAGCCTAAGTAGGCGCCAGCGGCAGGCGCGCGAGGTGCAGGCCGCCGTGCGTAACCTCGTTTGATTTGAGCGCGTCCTCGAGACGATCTATTCCCGCCCTGATCTGGTCTTCGGACAGCGAAGCGTATCCGAGCAATAGCCAGCTGGTCTCAAATTGAGACCCGTCATACTCGTGACCACCGCCCGATTGCACGGTGTAGATGCCGATGTTTCGGGTTCGTGCAATCGCTTTGACGTTGTGCGCCGGGCTGAGGGAGGGAGGAAGTCGCCAGGCAATATGAGTTCCGGCTTCGGTGCCGAGCAAGTCAATGTCGCCAAAGCGCTCTCGCATTCGGCTGATCAAGGCGTTGCGCCGTGAAAAGTAGTGTTGCTGGCACCGCCGCAGATGGCGAATGAATCCTCCGCTTTGCATGAAGCGCGCCAGCGCTGCCTGTTCAAGCCAGACCTGGCCGTTGTCAAGCAACGCCTTTGCTATCGCGGCAGCATCGACTAGATGTTCCGGGAAGATCGCAAACCCGGTTCGCAACCCGGCGCCGAGCGATTTTGAGAAGGTGCCGAGATAAATAACGTGATCCGGACTTAGCGCAGCCATCGCAGGCAGCGGAGCGCCATCGTAGCGGTATTCGTTGTCGTAGTCGTCCTCGATCACATAGGCACCGGTCCGTTGCGCCCAGCGCAAAATCGTCCGCCGCCGATCAAGTGACAGCGTCGCACCCATCGGAAACTGATGGGAAGGCGTCAGGTAAACCAGCCGCGCATCGGTCGCGGCGACCGCCGCGGCATCAATCCCCGCGCGATCCACCGGAATGGGCCGGAGCCGCATTTGGTGGCTCTCGAACAAATAGGCCGCGCCCTGGTTGCAGGGATTCTCCACCACGATCTCGTCGCCTTGAGAGACGAGCAAGCGCAGCGCCAAGTTGAGCGCAAGTTGCGCACCGGCGAGGACTACCACTTGCTCCGGCCGTATTTGCATGCCGCGGGTACTGGCGACATGTTCAGCAATCAAGGTTCGCAGCGCCGTCAACCCGCACGGATCGCCGTACTCGGTTAGATTATGCCCAGCCGAGGCCAGGGATTGCATGATCAAGCGGCGCCAGGTCTTTAGTGGAAAGGCGCGCGGGTCCGTCCGCTGAGTCCAGAAATCGATCGGGATATTTGAGTTATTGAGAATAGCGTGCTGGCGGCCGGAAAAAACATGTGTTCGGGGCGATTCCAAAATTTCCGAAAAGTCCTCGGAACCGTCGTTTCGGCTCGCATCGACCATCTGGTCCGGTAGGACTTCGGCGATAAAGGTGCCGATCATCGGTTTGGCGACCAGGTAGCCTTCGTTGATGAGGCGCTCATAGCCGAAAATCACGGAGTTTCGGGACACCTTGAGCTGTGTCGCGAGAGAGCGCGACGACGGGACCAAAGTACCCGGGCGCAAAATGCCGGCAACGATTTGCTCGCGAACTCGCGAAAAAATCTGCTCCTGCAGGCTTATGGGGCTGTCGCGATCGACAGAGATCAGCATGGCGGCCTCGCGGTCCGGCGGTTTCAACAAAGACCAAATTTGGCGGCCGGGCAACCGGCCGCGCCGAGATTCGGGTCCAGTTTATGGATACTTTCTGGAACCACGGTTAGGCGGCGGTTGACTCAGGCCGGGTCCGACACCAATCGTTGGATAGCCAATAACGACAAGAGTGGATCCCATGCCGTCAACCGGTCACTTCCTGAGCGAAGGCGAAACCATTTTTCCCGAGAAGCTGCTTGTAGCAGCTTCCGCGACCCTGGATGCGGCAAGGAAAAAGGGCATCCGTCTTGCCGCCGCCGAAACCGTAACGGCCGGTCTCGTCAGCGCCTGCCTGACGTCGGTTTCAGGCGCCTCGCAGGTCTTCGATCGTGGTTACGTTCTCTACCATGAGTCCGCCAAGGCAACCGGCCTTGGGGTTGCGGAAGAGGTCTCCAAACAGCATGGCGCGGTCAGTGCCGAAGTGACGCAGGGCCTTGCCGAAGGGCTGCTGTCGAATTCTGGCGCCGCAGTGACGATCGCGGTGACCGGCTATGCCGGTCCCGGCGGCGGCAATGCCAAGAACCCGGTCGGTACTATCTTCATCGCCGCTGCTCGGAAGGGTGTTCCAATCCTGGCCGAACGGCATGTATTCTCGGGAAGCCGCGACAACGTTCGGCTTGAAGCCGTAGCGGCGGCGATCGGCCTTCTGCATCGACAGATCGAAGCATGAATCGCATTCCGCTCGTTTTGCTGACTGGATTTCTTGGCGCCGGCAAAACGACGATGCTTAATGGGCTCCTGGCGAAGCCGGATTTTCGTGATACCGCTGTCGTCATCAATGAGGCTGGCGATGTAGGCCTCGATCATCTCCTGGTGGAGCAAGGCTCGGACTCCGTAACGATCTTGAAAGGTGGTTGTCTTTGTTGCCGAGCCAAAGGGGCGTTGGCGCCGGCCTTGGCCAACTTGATGCGGCGTGCTCGCGACGAAAACCTGCCGCCGTTCAAGCGCGTCGTTGTCGAGACAAGTGGATTGTCCGATCCGGCATCCGTGCTCGAGGGATTGATCGCGGACGCGTTTTTCAATCGCTTCTTTGCTTTAGCCGGGGTGGTCACCGTCATCGACGTGCGTGCGTTTTTGGCCACGGTGGACCAACATTTCGAAGCCCGAATGCAGGTCGCGCTGGCGGATCGGCTGCTGTTGACCAAGACAGATCTTG
This sequence comes from uncultured Alphaproteobacteria bacterium, assembly GCA_963706265.1. Classification (GTDB taxonomy): domain Bacteria; phylum Pseudomonadota; class Alphaproteobacteria; order Rhizobiales; family Xanthobacteraceae; genus Bradyrhizobium. Next base: position 207,535 of record CAVPLO010000003.1, read on the forward strand.
CGGCGGCTGATGGGACGCGGAAGGTGCAGGAAGCGCTGGCTTCCATCAATCCTCACGCCCAGCAGCAGCTTCTGCAGCCAGGTGCGGCGACGGTGTCGGCGTTCTGGCCCGAGATTCTTGATTTGCCGCGCGCGCTGGCAAAGCCGATCATGGTTTGCTCGGCGGAACCGGTGCCCATCACCACAGCATCTCTGGCATTCGACGGCTCCATCGAACCGGATGCGCTTGAGGACTGGCTCGACTATACCATTAGTCTATTGGGTCCGTTGCTTCTCCGGATGAAGGCGATGCTGAATCTGGAGGGCACGGCCGGGCCGACCGTCCTGCACGCGGTGCAGGGCCTGTTGCACCGACCGATTGACCTCGAGGCGTGGCCCACTGAGGACAGGCAGAATCGCATCGTTTTGATCGGGCGTGATGTCGAGGAGCAGATTTTGGTGGACGCGCTTGCGCGCTTGTCGGTGATCGCGAGGCGAAGGTCTGTGATGCGCCAAGTCTCGCATTGATCAAAATCTCTTCAACGTCGGCTTCATGGAGCCAGTCGACACTGGTACCATCAACGCGTCATGTCGCGGACCTTGGGCCAGGCAGGCGGGACGCCTAGAACTCCGATTCCGAAGTTCGCAAGCTATCGCTGCAACCTCTGATGCGAACTTCGGAATCAAAGGAGCTCTAGTAACTTATTGATTTGAGTAGCGGCTTTGAATTTGAAGTTCCTATAACGTACTTGCAGCGAAACTGATAGGAACTTCAAATTCGCCGCACTAGCCTGCCGCCTCAATTGATCGGAGAGATTCCTATGGCAAAAAAACTCAAGGGCGAAATGGGAATCGTACCCGCGCTTGATATCGATTCCCAGGCGCACCTCGAACTGGTGGTGCGCGAAACGTCGAAACGGGAAGGCGTTGCCGGCTACAAGCTCGGTCTGACATCGGTGCTTCATTTCGGCTTGCGCGAGTCGGTACGCCGCCTGCGCGATCTGACCGATCTGCCGATTGTCTATGATCATCAGAAAGCCGGTCCCGACATGCCGGACATGGCGAAGAAATACACGGCACTCTGTAAGGAAGCGGACGTCGACGGGCTCATCCTGTTTCCCGTCGCCGGTCCGACGGCAGTCGATCAGTTTGTCGGCGAAGCCATTCGTGCAGATCTGACGCCGTTTGTCGGTGGTGAAATCCCCGTGCCGGACTACGGCGTGTCCGGTGGCGGCTATATGCTGGATGACGCGCTTGACCGTATCCTGGTCCGCGCGGTCCATAACAAGTCCGATCATTTTGTGCTGCCGGCAAATGATGCTGTGAAGATCAAGCGATGGTCAAAGTGGATCGCATCCAACGTACCTTCGCCGCTCGTGCTATTGACGGGTTTCGGCGCGCTCGGTGGCAGCATCGAGACATCCTTCGCTGCCGCGGCCGCCTGCAAGCGCCGCTACGCTATCGTCGGCCGCCTGATAACCGGCAGCAAGAACTCCCGGTGACACGGCCGCACGCATGTTTGAGCAAATGCAGGCCGTGAAGCCGGCGGTTTGACATGTCGGCCGCGCTTCCCCAGGTTCGGCTGACAGCATTCATTGACGGCGCGTTCGAGGAATCCGGCGTTGCCGGCGACCCGCTGCTGGACCCGGCAACCGGAGAGGTTTTGGCCACCGTCCATTCGGCAAGCCGGGAGCATGTCTTAAAGGCGATCGGATCGGCGCGCCGTGCCTTCGACGAAGGCGACTGGCCTCGAATGCCGGTATTTGAACGTGGCCAGGTTCTGCGCGCGATCGCCGACGGCATCGCTGCACGCTTCGAAGATTTGGCGCTGTTGGAGAGCGTCAATGGCGGCAAGCCGATATTGGGCGCGCGCCGCGAAGTCGCCGGGGCGGCCCGGGTCTTCAATTACTACGCCGGCGCCATGGACAAATTCTTCGGCGATACGATTCCGGTGTCGGAACCGCTGTTGAATTTTACGCTGCATGAGCCGCTCGGCGTCGTCGCGCAGATAACGCCGTGGAATTTTCCGTTGCTGGCAGCTGCCTGGAAGCTCGCGCCGGCGCTGGCGGCGGGTTGCGCCAGTTTGTTGAAGCCGTCCCCTCTGACGCCGTTGTCAACGCTATTGCTCGCCGAGATCATCGCCGACTGTGGCGTACCAACGGGGATCGTCAATATATTGCCAGGTGGTGCGGAAATTGGACAGTCGCTCGCGACGCACGAGGCGATCGACGGCATTTCCTTTACGGGCTCGACCGCTGTCGGCACCGAAGTGATGCGGGCTGCCGCCGGGACCGTCAAGAAAGTTGCACTGGAATTGGGCGGCAAGAACGCTTGCATCATATTCGATGACGCCGATATTGTGCGCGCTGCGAAAAGTGCGGTCGCCGGGGCCTTCGGCAATGCGGGGCAATCCTGTTCGGCGCGCTCTCGGCTTCTGGTGCAGAAGTCTGCCGTTGCTGCTTTCACCCAGGCGCTGCTCGACGAACTCGCGAAACTACGGCTCGGCTCGCCGCTCGATCCCGCAACGACGCTCGGACCGCTGATCTCATCGGCGCATTGGCGGCGTGTTGAGAGCAGCGTTCGCCGTGCTGAGCAGGACGGTGCGAGGCTTTTAGCCGGTGGTCGCCGGCCGGACGAACTGAAAAACGGCAACTTCTTTCTACCGACGGTATTCGGCGACGTCCTGCCAAAGATGGCACTCTACAACGATGAGGTCTTTGGTCCGGTCTGCAGCATCACGTCGTTCGATAACGAGGCAGAAGCGATACGCAAGGCGAACGATTCAAGCTATGGGCTGAACGGCTCGGTATGGTCGCGCGATATCGGACGGGCCCTGCGGGTCGCCAAGGCGGTGCGAACGGGGATGATCGCCGTCAATGGATTGCCGAGCGCCAGCTCGAACAGCGTGTTTGCACCTTTTGGCGGCTACAAGCGCTCGGGACTTGGGCGCGAACTCGGTATGGACGTGCTTGCCTTCTATACCGAGGTGAAAACGGTAACCGTCGACCTGTCATGAGGCATTTAGTCCCCGGGATTTCGGAGTTATTGCCTCGACAAAATTCCTCAGAGGACGCAAATAGGTCCAGTCTAGGTGGACCCATGGATTGAACGGCCTTTGGCACTTCGCCTTAGAGTCTGGCCTGTTAGCCTCCAAATCAATCGGATCACAAGGGTACGCACAATGCTGGCGGCGATTGTCGGTGGAACCTTGATAGACGGGCTCGGGGGCGAGCCGGTTCGCTCTGCCGTCGTCGTCGTTGAGGACGGAAGAATAGTTGCAGCGGGCTCGGAGCGAAACGTCGCAATTCCTGTCAAGGCCGCGCGTCTCGACGCCACGGGCCGTACGATTTTGCCGGGCTTCATCGATTGTCACGTCCACGGCACGTACCGTGCCCGCGACATGCGGCAGCATCTGTTGAATACGCCCACCTACAACGTGCTTCGCTCGATCGAAATTTTCCGCGAGACGCTTGCCTGCGGCATCACCACCGCGCGCGACATGGGGGGCGCCGATGCCGGCTTTCGTACCGCGATTGAGGAGGGTTTGATCGACGGTCCGCGGCTTTTGATTTCGCTCGGCATGATTTCCCAGACCGGTGGTCACGGCGATTACTGGGTCCCCGCAGACATGCGGATTCAGAAGCGTGCCTGGTTGCCCGATACGGTGGCCGACGGTGTTGAGGAAATCCGGCGTGTCGTGCGCGAGCTGCTGATGCGCGGCGCGGATTTCATCAAGATTTGTGCAACCGGCGGCATCACCTCGGTCACCGACAGCTGGGATGAGCCGCAATTCACCATCGAGGAAATCCGCACGGCTGTCGAAGAGGCTGCGGCCAAGAAGCGTCGGGTCGCGGTCCATGCCGAAGGCATCGACGGAATACGCAACGCCGTGCAAGCTGGTATCCACTCGCTGGAGCATGGATGGTTCGTCGACGAGCAAGCCGTCGACAAAATGATCGAAATGAAAACCTGGTGGGTTCCGACGCTGGCGCTGGTGCCGTTGTCAGTGAAAAAGCGCGGCAGCGACAAGTCCTGGGCTGGTCACCAGATGGGTCAGGAAGACGTCAAGGACAAGCAAATCTACGACAGGATGCAGGAGCAGATCCCGATCTGGAAGGAAGCGGTGCGCCGGGGCGTCAAGGTGGCCATGGGAACCGACCAGTCGCATCGGCTTCTAGTCGGAGAGAACATGGTCGAGCTGGAGTTCATGGTGAATTGGCTCGGCATGACGCCGATGGAAGTCATCGTCGCTTCCACGAGCAAGGCTGCCGAATGCATCGAGCGTCCCGAACTTGGCAAACTTGCCGCCGGCAAGGTCGCCGATATTCTCGTGGTTGACGGCAATCCGCTTGAGAATATTTCCGTCATGCAGAAGCGCGAGAAGCTTCACCTCATCATGAAGGCCGGCAAGGCATTTACCAACAAACTTTCTTCGTAGGGCAGAAGGACCGATCCGATGAGACTGAATCGCTTCATGATCCGACCGCTGGTCGAACAGGCTTTGCGCGAAGAGCTCGGCCCCGGCGACACGACGGGCGGATTTCTCGTCGGTGACGACCCGATACAGACTGCGCAAATCTACGCCAAGGGCACTGGCATCGTTTGCGGTCTGCTTTTGGCCGACGAAACCATCAAGCAGATCGATCCTGAAGCGCAGGTTGAATACGCGGTGCAGGACGGCGATCCGGTCGGGCCCGGCACCGTGCTGATGCACATCAAGGCTCGCGCCTCCACCTTCTTCATTATCGAGCGCAATTCACTGGACTGGCTTCAGCAGATGTCCGGTATTGCGACCAAGACTCGTCGTTACGCCGACCTGGTCAAGCATACCAAGGTGCGCATTACAGATACCCGCAAGGGGTGGCCGGGCCTCCGCATGATCATGAAATACGCGGTACGCGTCGGCGGCGCGCACAATCACATCTTCAGTCTTGCCAACTGCATCCTGGTCAAGGACAACCACATCAAGATTGCGGGCTCGATCACCCATGCGATCGAGACGTTGCGCGCCACGGCGCAACACACCTTCAAGATCGAGGTGGAATGCGAAACGCTCGAGATGGTCGAGGAAGCACTCGCCTGCGGCGTCGAGATCATCATGTTCGACAATATGGACCTCGATGAAATGAAAGCCGGCCTCAAACTTGTCAACGGGCGAGCCATGACGGAGGCTTCCGGTGGTATCAACGAGCAGACGATCGTGCCGATCGCTGAGGCGGGCGTCGATATTATTTCCGTCGGCGACCTGACGCACTCGATCCGTGCACTGGATATCAGCCTCGACGTGCAGGATATCAAGCCGAGTGCGCAGCGTACCATCCGCCGTTTGAAGGAGGCCGCTCGTTAGAGGCCGGCGGTCCATCGGCGGAACTTCGATGATGCAAATGCTTCGATGACTGGCTCTGCGGCCACGGTGAACTGCAACAAATCAGCCAGTCCGCGCGAATTGTTCGCGCATGTCGATGCCTGGGTGTTCGATCTCGACGATACGCTTTATCCGCGATCGATTGGTATTCACTTCCAGCTCCAGCAGCGCGTTGTGATGTTTATCGCCGATTATATGCGGATTGATCACGGCGCCGCCGAGGCAGTTCATCTCGATTACTATGAGCGCTTCGGGGCGACGCTACAGGGACTGGTTCAGTTACACGGCGTTGCGCCACGTGCATTTCTGGACTTCATTCACGATATCGATCTTTCAGCGCTGGTGCGCAATGAGGATCTGATCGAGGCGCTTCGGGCTCTCCCGGGCCGCCGGATCGTCTTTACCAACGCATCTCGCCGTCACGCTGTAGCCGCGCTCGAGGCCATGGGCATGACGGATCTGTTCGATGCCATCGCAAGCATTGAAGACAGCGACTTCGTCGGAAAACCGAATCTCAGAGCTTTTTCAGGCTTTTTCGAAGCGCACGGTGTTGATCCCGTGACCGCCGCGATGTTCGACGATCGCGCTGGAAATCTGTTGGTGCCACACCAATTGTGCATGAAGACCGTGCTGGTGATTGATCGCTTGATTGACGATGCCGAAACCATTGAGAAGCCGCCGCATGTGGACGCGGTCATCACAGATCTGACGGGATTTCTGCGCCAGTTGATCGCCCAGGGGTAGGATTGCCGCATTCCTTTCGCGGAAGGTCCGACCAGGAGAAAAAATAGCTCAAGAAGTAAGAAAAAATCTGAACTTTGCTCTCGCGGTAGACCAAAAGTTCTGCAGCTTCCGCTGGATATCCTTAGCTTGCTCGGCAAGACCGTAGAAAGCCTCTCTCGACTAGCTGCGTCGCGATTTCGGCGGTGCGGTGATCAAGTGCGTGGCGTCGCCTCTCGCGGGTTTTTGACGCCCAGCTCGCGCTGGGATCCCGGAACTTGACTTACGGAAACACCAAAGGCGGCTCACATCACGAAAATTTCAGATACTGCCGGCGAGGTCCCGGCGCGCTGATCCGATCTCCAAAGGTAGGCGGATGGTGGGAGGGAAACGAAAAGGGGCGAAATAGCCGAAGAAAAGCGGGGCGCGGCTGGCATCACCACAGCCGCGCCCCGCATCGCCGGTCAATGGGGCAGGGGGGATAACCGGCTGCGGATACGACTCGCAGGCCAAAAGATCGTTCCAATCGGACATCGTATTTTTCCGAATTATTTTCGCGGGTGTGACCGCCAGGTCACGAAACCTTTGAGGTTCCGGCGGCGTTAATGACCCGCCAACAGGTCATAGCCCGGGGACAAGAAATGTCACGGCTCATAACGGGGATATCGGGCGTACTCGCGCTCTCGCTGATTTCGGGTGCCGCGGAGTTCGCTTCAGGTCGCGGCTTGTCTGCGGTCGCAGGTGATCATGCAACCGCTCAATCTTTGCCGTCCAGCCCTCTGGCGGCAAGTGCATCCTCGGTCAATCGCGGGTCAAAGGCGGACCGCGCGGCAGGACCGGCCGGTTCGCCCGCGCTGACGCGAACGGTTTCGCTCCAACTCAACGGCTTTTCGGATACGACCTTTCTCGTCCGCGTTCCCGTGGCGATCAGCACTCCCCCTGCCGCGCCTTCTCCGGCCAAGCCCGCCATCCGCCGGCGCATGGTGGCATGCGAGCCGGTGGTCAGCGTCTTGACGGAAGTTGCCAGGCAGCTCGAGCCCGGGCGCTGCGTCGTCTGACGATTTGATGATCCAGGCTATTCGGCCGGCGCTTCATGCGAGGACGGGCGGTTGGCGAGCAACCCCAAAGCCAATCCGCCGACGGCCAGGATCGGGACCAGCCTTTTGACGCCGATCGCACGGACCGCCTGAAGGCCGGCCGCGATCACCACGGGATCTGCAAGAGCCGTCTGCAATGCGGACTTTGCCGTCTCTGCGGCATGCTCCCGGGCCTGCCGTTTTCGGACGGCATAGATAACGATGCCGATCAGCGCAATGAGAAAGAAAATCCCGGCACCGGTCAGGCACGCTTCGATCAGGCCGTAGGTCTGCAGGACGTAGACGAACGCGGCGGCGCAGAGGAATGCGATGGTGACAAGGACAGCGAGCGCGATCGCCGCCGCGAGCGATGTCATCCGCACGGCCACGCCCGTCGATTCCTTGAGATCGTCGATCACGCGCGTAAACATCGATCCGTCCGCCTAGCGGTTGCGCCTCTATTCATGTCATGCGTGTCTTGATCGGCGCCAGTTTCTTGCCGGCGCCAATTCTTATCGACGCCAGTTCTACCGACGCCAGGTCACGCCGATCAGAAAGCCAAGCCCAAGGGCTAGGCCCACGATTGCGAGCGGACGCTCGGTAATGACATTCTCCAGCGTCTCTCCCACCGAGGCTGCAGCATCCTGGGCGGCGCCCATCATGGCGTCGCTGCGCTCCGACAAGTCATCGACGACCGAGTCGACATTGTCGCGGGCATTCTTGTAGCCGCGACGCGCCTGTTTGCGCGCGGTACCTGCAAGCGTGTTGATCGTGTCGGTGATTTGGTCGGCAAGGGCGCTGATATCGTTTTTCACGTTAGCCACATCCTTCTCCAGCCGTTCATAGGTTGCTTTGTCTGCCATGTTTTGCATCCCGATTTCGCCGTCTGCGCTCGACATCAAAAGCTCCCGGCATCCTGGATTGATTGGGTGGCAAACGCTCCGGGCACCGGGAAGTTCCCGAAACGAAACCGGTGGCAGCGTGATTTACGGTATCTGGGCCGAACTCGACGGCGACAAGTGATCTCTGAGGATCAGCGCAACGATCAGCAGCGGGGACGAAAGAAAGCCGCCCATGGGGCCCCATAGCCAGGTCCAGAACGCCAGGGAAATGAATACCGCAAGCGCATTGAGTTCGAGCCTGCGTCCGATGATGGTCGGCGTGATGAAATGACCTTCGAGAAACGCAACCCCGACAAAGGCAAGCGGCGCGATTACGGCGGCCCCGATCGTTGAAAATGCAATCAGCCCGACTGCCGCCAAAATCGCGAACATGGCTACGGGACCGATAATGGGCAGATAATTCAGCGTGGCCGCAAGCGCGCCCAGCCCGGCCGGGGTCGGCATACCCGCGGCCCAACAGATCAGTCCGGTCACCGTACCCACGCCCATGTTGATCAGCGTCACGGTCAGCAAGTAAGAGCCGAGGTGTTCTTCGATGGCGTTGAGGCTTCGCAAGACCCGCAGCCGCGAGTCGTGACCGGTAAAGGTCATGATCAGTGCACGACGCAGATCACGCCAGCTTGCGATGAACAGAATGAGGGTTGCAAAGAACAGCAGGAATTCGGTGAAGGTCGGCGACAGGAATTCGAGCGTCGGTTGCACCCAGTCGAGTTTTGGCATCTGGAAGGGGGCGACCGCGAAACTGTCAGAAGATCCCAACATATTCTGAAGCTCGTGCCAGAGCGCGAGCGGGCGGTCGAAAATGTGCATCTTGTCCTTCAGCCGGGCGCCCAGTTCGGGCAGCCGTGTGCTCCATTCCACCAGTGGCGAGGAAATCAGGCCGATAATGAAGGTGACGCTCGCGCCGACCCCGCTCACGATCAGAATGGCCGAAAGCGCGCGCGGAATCCGGTGACGTTCAAGAAAGGCCGCCGCCGGCGACAGCATGGTCCCGACCACGAACGCCGCCACAATGGGAAGGAAGAACCCCTTGCCGACATAGAGAGCGGCGATAACGCTGATCACCAGCAGCGCGAGCAAAGAAAAGGCGATGATTTCGGTGCTGTGAATGGTGACGGGGAGGTCAGCGTTGCTGTCAGGCAGCGGTGTGCCGTCGGCATCTCTCGTCGGCGCTCGTTCGTTTGACAGGCCACGCAACTGGCTCTCCCCGCGCCGACGGCGAATATCAATTGCAAGCCGCGACACCGCAGCGGAAGGCTTGGCGTTTCAAAGCCGGTAAAGGGCAAAGAGTTCCATCGCGCAGATGTGAATCTTCAAATTCTTGACAATCTGGCCGCACGCCGCGTTGGAACTGGGGGCGCCCGCGTTTGTTGGAGAGGACAGCATCCACGCGATGCACCACACCGGGGGCAGATCATGACACAGATATCCGAGCAAGCTGGCCGGCCGATGCACCGGCAGCGGCTTAATGCGCTCGTCGTCGCGGGCACCCTTTCGTTGACACCATTCGCTCTTGTCAGCCACGCCAATGCGCAGGCGCTGAGCTACGCGTCATCGCCACTATCCGCTCTTCCGTCGGATGACGCAGCGGCCGATCCTGCGGTCACCGAAGGAAGCTCCTCCACTCTTCCCGACCGGCTGCGCCGAACCACGGTGGCTCTCGACACCAACGAGGCGCGCGGCACGATCATCATCGATACCGGCAACACCGTGCTCTATTACGTGCTGGGCCAAGGCCGCGCGATCCGCTATGGCGTGGGCGTCGGCCGCCAGGGGTTCACCTGGTCAGGTGTGCAGACCATTACGAACAAGGCGGAATGGCCGGATTGGCACCCGCCGGCGCAGATGATCGCCCGCCAGCCTTATCTGCCGCGCTTCATGGCCGGCGGCCCCGGCAATCCGCTCGGCGCGCGCGCGCTATATCTTGGTGCCAGCGACTATCGCATTCACGGCACCAACGATCCCACCACCATCGGCAAATTCGTGTCCAGCGGTTGTATTCGCCTGACCAATGAGGACGTGACTGATCTGTTTAACCGCGTCAGCCTGGGGGCGAAGGTCGTGGTATTGCCGAAAAACGCCGCCCATCTCGCGGCGAGGCCGATCGGAGATGGCGACGTGGCCTCCGCTCCGACGCGTCGGCGCGCCGACGTCACCACGCTTGCCTCGGGGCGCCAGGCGCTGAACCTTTCAACGTCTTCAACCTACTGAACCAAGAGCCTGGTCCCGGAGGCGAGCCGCATGGGCATGAGCAAGGGTAAAATGGCGATCGGCGGCGCGGCCGCCTTGATCGCGGCGGCGATCGCGCCGGCGGCGCAGGCGCAGGATTTTCTCTCAGCCCTTTTTGGTGCCTTTGGCGCTCATCGGCCTCCGCCGCCGATGACGCCGATCCCTTATGCCAGCGAGGAAAGCACCGTTGGCGCTCCCGAAAACCCGGCTTCGCATCCGCGCGTCTATTCCTATGGCGGCCGCTCGCAGGCTTATTGCGTGCGAACCTGCGACGGGCGCTATTTTCCGATTTTGACCTCAGGCAACCAGAGCCGCGCGGCGTCGTGCAACAGTTTCTGCCCGGCGAGCGAAACCAAGGTGGTCTATGGCAGCAATATCGACGCTGCCGTCACCGAAGCCGGCAAGCCCTATTCCGACCTACCCAATGCCTTTCGCTATCGCGATGAACTCGTCGCCGGCTGCACCTGCAACGGCAAGGACCCGACGGGCCTTGCAGCGGTAAAAATCGAGGATGATCCGACCCTGCGCAAGGGCGACATTGTCGCCAGCAACGATGGTTTGATGGTCGCGGTCCACGGCGCCGACCGACGCGGCGCCTCGCTTGATCTTTCTCCCGCGCCGGCCTCGGTACGGTCGCATTATCGACGCGTGCCGGTCGTCGCGGCGCAGTAGCGGCGCTTTGCGATAGTTCGCTTAACGGGCGCGGTTCAAGCCGCGCGGATTTTCGCCAGGAATTCGGTCACCTGATTGCTGAGCTGAAGGCTCTGCGTTTCCAGCGTTTCGGAAGCGTGCCTGACGTTCTCTGCGGCGGTCGCCGCGGCGTCCGCGTCAGTTTTGACGCCAGCGATGTTCTCGGAGACGTTTCGGGTGCCTTGCGCGGCGTACTGGGTGTTACGGGAAATTTCCTGGGTGGCGGCGCCTTGCTCTTCGACCGCTGCCGCGATTGCGGTCGCGACCTCATTGACCTCGCCGATGATCCCGCCAATTCCCTTGATGGCTTCGATCGCTTCGCCGGCGACTTTCTGAATGTCGGCAATCTGCTCGGAGATCTCGTCGGTCGCCTTCGCGGTCTGGCTGGCCAGCGATTTGACCTCGGATGCCACCACGGCAAAGCCCCGGCCAGCTTCGCCGGCGCGTGCGGCCTCGATGGTCGCGTTGAGCGCCAGCAAATTGGTTTGGGCGGCAATGGAGTTGATCAGGCCGATCACCTCGCCGATTCCGGCGGCGGTTTTCGCCAGCCCCTGCACCGTGCCGTCGGTTTCCCGCGCCCGGGTGACGGCACGGCTGGCAATTCCAGCGGCATGCGAGGCCTGCCGGCTGATATCGCCGATTGAAACGCTCAACTCATGCGACGCCGAGGCGACGTTCTCGACGTTCATCGAGGCCTCGCCGGAAGCCTTCTCGGCAACCTTCACCCGCGAATTGGTCTGGCCCGAAACCTCGGACAAATCGGAGGAAGTTGCCCTCATCTCGCTTGAGGCATCGTTCAACCGATCGAGCGTCTGCCGCACCCGGCTCTCGAAATCGCCAACATATCCTTCGACGGCCTGCTGCCGCGCCACCGTGCCGGCGTTGCGTTCGCGCTCTTGTTCCTCGATCCGTCGCTTGTCCAGGGCCTGCTGCTTGAAGGTTTCGAGCGCGCCAGCCAACGCGCCGATCTCGTCTCGGCGCTTGGCGTATCCGGTATCAACGGCCAGATCGCCGGCTGCGACCGCCAGCATGGCGTCGCGCATGGTGTGCAAAGGGCGAATGATACGGTACGTCACGGCGATCATCGCGCCGAAGGTCAAGGCGAGCGCGGCAGTGAGCATTACCAGTTGGAGCGCCAGCGTTCGCTCGGCCTCGGAGTGCTGGGCCGCGGCGTAGGTTCGGGCCGCGTTCAGTGCGCGCTCGGCGACCACGACCGCGCTCGTCATGTGCTTGACCGAGAACGGGCTCCACTCGTTCGCCTTCATCGCCGGCTTTTCGCCGGTGGCGAGCGCATTCACCAGGCCGTCCCTTGTGCCGACAAACTCCTTGTCAAAAAAGGCCGTCTGCGCCTCCGCCATGGCGGAGATGAGATCCGGGGGTAATGAATCGCCAGCCGCAACCGTCTGCACTGCAGCCCACGCGGTCTCGATTCCGCCGGCGAGCTTGATGAAGTTTTGACGGAAATCCTTGCCCACGTTGCCGAAGGTGAGCCCGTTCGAGATCAGGAGCGATGCCTCGCCGGCCGTATTGCGCATCAGCCACGCGAGCTGCTTGATCGTCAGCATCTGGTCGATGACGGGATCGTCGTGATTGACCGCCGCTGCGATCCGGGTCGATACCTTGTCGAGCGTCTGGAGCAGGGCGGCGGTGTTTTCCATGAATTCCATGCCGAGCGCGGGCCGGCGCGCCGTCTTCGGCTTGTTCAGCGCGTCCCAGGATTCCGTGTCGAGGGCGGCGACCGTCCGGATCAGCCGGTTCAACTCCGGCATCAGTGTCTGATGGTCGGGAAATTCCAGACCTTCGAGCCTCGCGGCGGCGGCGCGCATCGCCGGCAGCTCGGCATCGCGCGTGGTACGCAGATAGACCTGCATGTCGGGCTGAAGCGGCGCGTCGTCGGTGAGGTTACGGTTCGTGGTCGACCGGTCGCTGCGCAGGTTGTGCATCGCCTTGAAGAGATTCGAGGAAGCATCGGCGACGACCAGGATGCGGCTGGTGGTGGCCAGGCGATCCCACGAATGCCAGGCGCTGACGCCGAGCAATGTGGTCATGCAAATAGCCATCAGGACGATGACCGATTGGATGAGCGAAGACACCGTAAAGCGATCGAGCATGAGGCTCCCCCAGAGCAAGCCCGCCCACATAGCCAAAAAAGGGTAAATTTTTAGACAGCGGCGCTGCCGTTGCTCAGCCTGCAATGCCCTCGGAGCGCTGATTTTATTGATTAATTGCCAACGGTTCCGGACTCGGAACCGAGACGCCGTTCGGGCGTTAAGGCTGACTGGACTTCTTTCGCATGCATGGGGGAATCGACATGCTCATAAGCGCGCTGGTGACCTTTCTGGTCGTCATTCTGATCCTGTATCTCGTCAACTTGCTGCCGCTCGATGGCCGCGCCAAGCAGATCGTGCGCGTCATCGTGATCATTCTCGGCGTCTTGTCGTTGCTCAAGTATATCGCCGTGTTTTAGCGCCACCGGCCTTTCAGATTTTCACAACAAAAAGCCCCGGCGAGAACCGGGGCTTTTAGCTTAGTCAGCGCTCTCGGAATTTTCAGACCGGGCGCAAGCAACGAGCAACCTTACTTGAGCGTCTTGAACCAGTCGTCCACATCCTTGTGGACCTGGTCCTTCGCGAAGCCATAGCGTTGCTGAAGCTTGCCTTCGAGCTGGTCGCGGCGGCCTTCGATGACGTTGAGATCGTCATCGGTAAGCTTGCCCCACTTCTCTTTCGCCTTGCCCTTGATCTGCTTCCAATTACCTTCGACCCGGTTCCAATCCATCGTCATCTCCCATGTTGAGAAGACGATTAAACGATCGCAATGGCTGATCGTTCCGGGACTGCCGCCGCCGGTTCAGCCCGCTGCCTTGGCCTCGCGGCGGCGCGCGGTGAGGATGTATTCGGTATAGCCGTTCGGCTGTTCGCGCCCCTTGAAGACGAGATCGCAGGCAGCCTTGAAGGCGACACCGTCAAAGGCGGGCGCCATCGGCCGGTACAGGGAATCGCCCTTGTTCTGACCATCGACCACGACCGCCATCCGCTTCAGCGAATCCATCACCTGCTCCCTGGTGACGACGCCCTGATGCAGCCAGTTTGCCAGATGCTGGCTCGAAATACGCAAGGTCGCGCGGTCTTCCATCAACCCGATATCGTGAATGTCAGGCACCTTCGAGCAGCCGACACCCTGATCGATCCAGCGCACGACATAGCCGAGAATGCCCTGGCAGTTGTTGTCGATTTCCTGCCGCACGTCGTCCGGCGCCCAGTTCGATTTCGACACGGGAATGGTGAGGATATCGGAAAGCTTGGCGCGGGGGCCGCCTTTGGCGAGTTCCTGCTGGCGCGCCAGCACGTTGATCTGATGATAATGCAGCGCGTGCAAGGTCGCCGCGGTCGGCGAGGGCACCCACGCTGTGGTGGCGCCCGCCTGTGGATGCGCGATCTTTTGCGCCAGCATATTCGCCATCATGTCGGGCGCCGCCCACATGCCTTTGCCGATCTGGGCATGGCCGGGCAGGCCGTCGATCAGGCCGTTGTCGACGTTGGAGTCTTCATAGGCCTTGATCCAGGGCTGTGCCTTCATATCGTTCTTGCGGATCATCGGGCCGGCTTCCATCGAGGTGTGAATCTCGTCGCCGGTGCGGTCGAGGAAGCCGGTATTGATGAAGCAGATGCGCTTCGACGCTTGCTGGATGCAGGCCTTGAGGTTGACGGTGGTGCGGCGCTCCTCGTCCATGATGCCGACCTTGAGGGTGTTTTCCGGCAAGCCCAGCATCTTCTCGACGCGGGAGAAGGTTTCGCAGGTCAGCGCCACCTCGTCGGGGCCATGCATCTTCGGCTTGACGATATAGACCGAGCCGGTGCGGCTATTGCGCAAGCCGGAATCGCTTTTCAGATCGTGGATCGCGAGCAGGCCGGTGACGGCGGCATCGAGCAGGCCTTCCGGAATTTCCTCGCCGGCGGCGTCGAGCACCGCATCGGTAAACATGTGGTGGCCGACATTGCGCATCAGCAGGAGGCTGCGGCCGTGGAGCTTGAGTTCCTTTCCGTCCGGCGTCGTGTAGATGCGGTCGGGATGGAGTGAGCGGGTCAGCGTCTTGCCGCCCTTTTCGAAATCGGCCGACAGCGTGCCGTTCATCAGGCCGAGCGTATTGCGATAGACCAGGACCTTGTCCCCGGCGTCCACCGTCGCGACACTGTCTTCCATGTCCAGGATGGTGCTGACGGCGGCTTCCAGAATCATGTCGGCAACGCCGGCCGGATCGTCCTTGCCGATCATGTGGCTGCGGTCGATCGGCGATTTCGATGTGCAGCCCGTTATTGACGAGCAGCAGCGCCGACGGCGAGGCGGCATCGCCGCGAAAGCCTGCGAACTGATCGTTGGACTTCAACGCCGTCGCATTGCCGCTCTTCAGTTTGACCGCGAGCTTGCCGCTGACGACGCTGTAGGCGACGACATCGGTGTGGCTGCCGGCGGCGAGCGGTACGGCTGAGTCGAGGAAGGTCTTGGCCTTCGCGACCACCCTGTCGCCACGCGCCTTGCTGAAGCCTTTGCCGCTTTCGCTCGGATCGTGCGGAATCGCATCGGTGCCGTAGAACGCGTCGTAAAGACTGCCCCAGCGTGCGTTCGCGGCGTTCAGCGCGTAGCGTGCATTGGTGAGCGGCACCACGAGTTGTGGGCCGCAAATCTTGCCGATTTCCTCGTCGACGTTGGCGGTCTCGACCTTGTGGGTGGCAGGCTCCGGCAACAGATAGCCGATCTCTTTCAGAAAAGCGGTATAGGCGTTGAGGTCGAGCGGCTTGCCCTTGTGGGCACGATGCCAATCGTCGATTTTCGCCTGCAGGCCGTCGCGGACGGCGAGCAACTTGCGATTTTTCGGTGCCAGATCGCGTACGATGGCGGCAAGCCCGGCCCAAAAGGCATCGGGATCGATCCCGGTCTTCGGCGCAGCTTCCTTGCCGATGAAATCAAACAGGACGGGCGCAATCTTCAATCCGTGGGCATCGATACGATTCATGATGGATTTGTCTCGCAAGAGACCGCGCCGAAAAGGCGCGGTCTTCGGGAATGTTCGGCGCAAAAAACGCGCCAAACGGCGCGAAGTTCAGGCGCCTTTTAGCGCCAAAGCGCGTCTTAGGAAAAGCCTTTCATTGGCTTATCGCGCCGTGAAGCGGCCGCTCAAATATTGGCAGCCAGATCAATGACTTCGTCGAACAACACCCCTGTCGCCAGCAGCATCCGCTCGATCTCCGCAGCCGCCTCGCCGACAGTTCGTGTCGCGGTATCGAGCACAAGCTCGCAATGGGTCGGGGGCTCGTAGTCGTTGGAAATGCCGGTGAACGCCGGCAGGCCGCCGGCGCGCGCCTTGGCGTAATGGCCCTTGGGATCGCGGCTCTCGCAGATGTCGGCGGGTGTTGCGACATGGATTTCGCGAAACGCGGTATCGGCGATCCGGCGGGCGCTAGCGCGGTCCTCACGCGAGGGCGACACGGCCGCGACAATCGCGATGTGTCCGTTGCGCGCAAGGTGAGTGGCGACTTCGGCGAGCCTTCGAATATTCTCGCTGCGGTCGCCCGCAGAGAAACCGAGATCGCGATTGAGTCCCGCGCGAAAGGTATCGCCATCAAGCAGGATCGGCGAGCCGCCCCTGCCGAACACAGTGCGTTCGAGGGCACGCGCCAGCGTCGATTTTCCCGAACCGGGCAATCCCGTCAACCAAACCACTGCGCCGCGATGGCGAAAGCGCGCCGAGCGCTCGTCCGGCCGCAACGCCGATTCCACCGGCACGATATCGACCGGCACCGCACGTTGCCCGGCATCCACCGACAGCACGAGCCCACCGCCGGCGATACGGCCATTGACCTCGATGACAAGCCGCCCGGTCCGGGGATTGTCGGCATAGGCATCGGCGGCGATCGGTTGCGCCAGCGCGATATCGATCTCGCCGACATGGTTGCGGGCGATCGACTGATTCTCGACGCTCGACAACTCGCCGGGATCGACCGCCTTCTCGATCGCCACGACGCTCGCGCGGCTCTCGCGCGTGCCGAGCCGCACCAGAATTTGTTCGCCTTTGTCGAGCGGCTTGTCGTGCAGCCAGAAAATACGCGCGTGGATTCGCCGCGTGTCGCGCGGAGCGGATCCGGCATGAGCAATGATGTCGCCGCGCTCGATGAACAGCTCGCGATCAAGTGTGATGCCGACCGAGCGGCCCGCGGTCTGCGGGCCTTCGAGCGGCGTTGCCGGCCAGCTCTCGACGCTCTTGATCTTCGCGATCTTTCCTGCGGGCATGATGACGATCTCGTCGCCGCTCGCCAATCGTCCGGATTCGATCCGGCCGGCCACGATGCGCCGATCGTCGAACTTGTAGATCGCCTGAACCGGCAGTCGCAGCGCGAGTTGCTCCGGCGGTTGCGCCGGCTGAAGCGCATCGAGCGCATCGACGACCGTCGGGCCACGATACCAGCGGGTGCGCTGCGACGAAGCGGCAACGCCATCGCCGTCGCGCGCGGAAATCGGGATGACCGCCTGGGGCGTGACGCCAAGACCGGTCAGATGCGCCGAAATCTCGTCGCGGATCTCGGCAAAGCGGGTGGCGCTGAAATCGACCCGGTCCATCTTGTTGACGACGACGGCGACCTGTTTGATGCCCAGAAGATGCAGCAGATAGCCGTGACGCCGGGTCTGGTCGCGCACGCCTTCCAGCGCATCGACGATCAGGAGCGCGCCGTCGGCCTGTGAGGCGCCGGTGATCATGTTGCGCAGGAATTCGGCGTGTCCGGGAGCGTCGATCAGCACCACGTCGCGCGCCCGCGTACGAAAGCGGATCTGCGTGGTGTCGATGGTGATGCCCTGGTCGCGCTCGGTTTGCAGCGCGTCGAGCAGGAACGACCATTCGAACGGCATGCCTCGCCGTGCGCTGACCTCTTTCAGCATCTCGAGCTTGCCGTCCGGCAGGCTGCCGGTTTCATGCAGCAGGCGGCCGACCAGCGTCGATTTGCCGTGATCGACGTGGCCGACAATAACGATGCGCACTTGTGGGCGGGTGGTGCCGTTTGGCGTCGTCGATAGCGCTGTGGGAACGATCATGTTCATGGTGAGGCTCAACGCTGTACCCTTACAGATAGCCGGCGACGCGCAGCCGCTCGAAGGCGTCTTCGGTCTCATGGTCAAGCGAGCGGCCCGCACGCTCCGGCACCTTGGTGTGCTCGAGTTCGAGAAGGATCTCCTCGATGCTCGAGGCGGTCGAAGCCACCGGAAAAGTGATGTCGGCATCGCCCAGCGAACGATAACGCTTGCCGCTCTTGGCGAGATATAGCGGAATGATCGGGATGTTTTCGCGCTGCGTATAGGCCCAGATATCGGACTCGGTCCAATGCAGGATCGGGTGGACGCGCAAATGCGCGCCCGGCGGCGGCGAGGCATTGAACTGGTCCCAGAACTCCGGCGGCTGGTCGCGCACGTCCCACCCGCCCTCCGTGCCGCGCGGCGAGAACACCCGCTCCTTGGCGCGCGTGGCTTCCTCGTCGCGGCGAATGCCGGCGATCAATCCGTCGAAGCCGTATTTGGTGAGGGCAAGCTTGAGACCTTCGGTCTTGCGTGCGGCCGATCGCGCTGCCGGCGGCAAGGTCGGATCGACCGCATCAATCGGCGGGCAGGGCTCTATCTTCAGATCGAGCCCCCATTCCTTGCCGTAGGTATCGCGGAAGGCATACATCTCGGGAAACTTTTTGCCGGTATCGACGTGCAGGGCCGGAAACGGCACCCGGCCGAAAAAGGCCTTCCGCGCGAGCCAGATCATCACATTGGAGTCTTTGCCGAGCGACCACAGCAGCGCGAGCTTCTTCAGCCGCGCGAACGCCTCGCGGAAAATGTAAATGCTTTGGGCCTCGAGCGCGTCGAGGTGGTCCATGGAGGGCGCCTGGGGCGCCGCGTGGCTTGAAATTTGCGTGGTCGAGAGGGGCGTGGCCGGAAGGTCGTGATGCACCCTGTCGCGCGCGTAACTGTCTTCGAGAAGATGCATCTACGAACCCTTGGCCCTGCGAAATGAAAATTCTATAGTTACGAGGCCCAATAGGAGAAATAATCTTCTCTTTACGGGCGCAACAAGACACATATATAGAAAATAATTCCAGTCAACCCGGAAGTTCCGGAGACGAGCGTCGGATGCGATTCCTACCGGTGTTTCTTGATCTGCAGCGCGGCGTCGTGATGCTCGTTGGTTCGGGCGATCTCGCCCGTGCCAAGCTACGCCTGCTTGCTGCCGCTGGCGCCAGGGTCCGCTGGTATGCGACCGACGGCGACCATGGCCTCACTGGTCTTGGCGAAGCCGAGGCGTCGCGGATCGAGCCTGCCGCCGGCGATCCGCTGACAGCCGACCTGAACGGCGTGATCGCCATTGTGTGCGCGGGCGCGGGCGATGTCGCCCCGTTGATGTCGGCACGCGCCAGGGCGCTCGGCTTGCCTGTCAATGTGATGGACGATCTCGATCACTCCACTTTCATCTTTCCGGCCATTGTCGATCGCGGCGATGTCGTGGTGGCGATTGGCACCGGCGGTGCTTCGCCTGTCGTGGCGCGGCGGCTGCGCGAACGGATCGAAGCGGTCGTTCCCGCGCGCATCGGCGAACTGGCAGGCTTCATCGGCCGTTGGCGCAAGGCTATCCACGATCGGATCCCGGAATTCGCGCTGCGCCGGCGTTTCTGGGAGCGCGTGGTCGATGGCCCGATCGGCGCGCTGGTTCTTGCCGGACGCGGTAACGATGCGGAACGCGCGCTCAAGAGTATTCGCGACGCATCTGCTTTCGCAGGCGGCCAGCCATCGGGCGTAGCGGAGGGGATGGTCACCCTGGTCGGTGCCGGCCCCGGCGATCCGGATCTGCTCACGGTCAAGGCGCTGCGCGCGTTGCAGGATGCCGACGTTGTTTTTTACGATGAACTCGTCAATCCCGAAATTCTCGACCGCGCGCGCCGCGATGCGGCCCGTATTGCCGTGGGACGGCGTGTCGGCAAACCCGGCATCGGTCAGGACGCGATCAATCAATTGCTGATCGAAGCGGCGCGTGCCGGCCGGCGCGCGGTGCGCCTCAAGGGCGGCGACCCCTTTATTTTCGGCCGCGGCGGCGAAGAAATCGAGGCGTTGCGGCAGGCGAACGTCGCTTATTCGGTCATTCCCGGAATCACCGCGGGCCTTGGCGCTGCCGCCCAATTTGAAGTGCCGCTCACCTTCCGCCGCGAGGCACTGCGCGTCACCTTCCTCACCGCCCACAAGGAGCGGGACGCGGAGGCCGTCGATTGGTCGACGTTGACCGACATCGAGATGACCATCGTGGTCTATATGGGGCTCACGGCCGCATCGTCGGTGCGGGCGGGCCTGCTCGCCGCCGGGCGCTCGCCGCAAACGCCGGTCGGCGTGTTCGCGCGCGCCACGCGCGAGGATGCGGCGGCCGCGATCGGCACCCTTGATGAATTGCCCGACCTCGTCGAAAAGGTCGCCGGCGGTCCCGCCGTTCTCATCATTGGCGATGTGGTCGTGCATTCCGCGCCCGCGCGCCAGCAGCAACTCAACCAACTCGCCTCCTATTTTCAGGTCGCCGCCGAATGACATCGCCGCTCGAACAAAAAATCCGGATCACCGGACCCTCGATCGTCACCGCCAACCGCACCGCCGACGGCGTGGTGATTTATCGCGATCGCGCCAAGGGCTGGTCGACCGATCTGTCGCAAGCCGCGATCGTACGTAACGCCGATGAGGCGCGTGCGCTGTTGGCCGAGGCCGTTGCCGATGACGTCGGCGCAGTCGGACCTTATATCGCGCCGGTGGACGTCAGGGATGGCGAGACCGTCAAGCCCGGCAACCTGCGCGAACATATCCGGCAGAGCGGCCTCACCATCGATCTGCTTCCGGTTTCGGCATAGGACCAGGCCCGCATGTACGCGTATGACGAACTCGACAGAACGCTGCTCAACGAACGCGTTGAGGAGTTTCGTGACCAGGTGAAACGCCGCCTGTCGGGCGAACTCACCGAGGACGAATTCAAGATGCTGCGCTTGCAGAACGGCGTCTATCTGCAATTGCACGCCTATATGTTCCGCGTCGCGATCCCCTACGGCACGCTGTCCTCGAAGCAGTTGCGGCAACTGGCGCATGTGGCGCGGCGTTACGACCGCGGTTATGGACACTTCACCACGCGGCAGAACATCCAGTTCAACTGGATCAAGCTTGCCGAACTGCCCGACGCGCTGGCCGATCTCGCCGAGGTCGGCATCCACTCCATGCAGACGTCGGGCAACAACACCCGCAACGTCACCTCCGATCAATGGGCGGGCGTGGCGCCCGGCGAAATCGAGGATCCCCGCATCTGGTCGGAGCTATTGCGGCAATATACGACGCTGCATCCGGAATTTTCCTTCCTGCCGCGCAAATTCAAGTTCGCCATCACCGCGTCCGCCCACGACCGCGCCGCGATCAAGATTCACGATATCGGGTTGCGGCTGTGCCGCAATGCGCAAGGCGAGATCGGGTTTGAGGTTCTGGTCGGCGGCGGCCTGGGCCGCACGCCGTTTATCGCCAAGACCATCAAGCCGTACATCGCGGGCCGCGACCTCCTGAGTTATGTCGAGGCGATCCTGCGCGTCTACAACCAGTATGGCCGCCGCGACAATATCTACAAGGCGCGCATCAAGATCCTAGTGCACGAACTCGGCGTCGAGAAGTTTGCCGCCGAGGTCGAGGAAGAGTGGCGCGCGATGGGCGACAGCGCGTTGGCGCTGGACGATGCGGTCATCGAGGAAATCCGCTCGCGCTTCAGCTATCCGATTTACGAAAAATTGCCGCACATGCCGGAAGAGCTGAAACAGGCGGCCCACGACCCGCCGTTCGAGCGTTGGCGGCGCAATTCGGTGTTCACGCACAAGGTGCAGGGCTATGCGATTGTGACCTTATCGCTCAAGCCTGTCGGCGGGCCTCCCGGTGATGCCACGGCCGAGCAGATGGATGCATTGGCCGATCTCGCCGACAAATATTCCTTCGGCGAAATCCGCGTCGGCCACGAGCAAAATCTCGCACTGCCCCATGTCGCCAAGCGCGATTTGCCGGCGCTGTGGAAGGCGCTCGACAAGCTGGGGCTGGCGACGCCGAACGTCAACCTGGTTTCGGACATTATCGCCTGTCCGGGGCTGGATTACTGCTCGCTCGCGAACGCGCGCTCGATTCCGATCGCCCAGGAACTGACGCGCCGCTTTGCCAATCACGATACGGCTGAATTGATCGGCCGCCTGCACATCAACATCTCCGGCTGTATCAATGCCTGCGGTCATCACCACGTCGGCCATATCGGCATTCTCGGCGTCGAGAAGAACGGCGAGGAATTCTACCAGATCACCATTGGCGGGCGGGCCGACGAGAACGCCGAACTCGGCGCGCTGATCGGTCCTGCGGTGCCCTACGGCGAAGTTGCCGACGTGATCGAGGACATCGTTGAAGCCTATCTGGCGCTGCGCGCACGCCCCGACGAGCTTTTCGTCGATACGGTGAAGCGGCTCGGCGTCGAACCTTTCAGGGAGCGGGTTTATGCCACTCGTTAAGCACGGTAAAATCGCCACCGACATCCTTGTCCACGTTCCTGATGGCGCCGAGCTGCCGCGCGGAGCTTCGATCCTGGTTTCGGCCGCGCGCTTTCTCGAAGACCCGGAAGCGCTGTTGGCACGCCCCGGCAAGCTCGGCGTGATCTGGCCGAACAATCGCGATATCGACGATCTCGTGCCGTTCCTCGGCCGGCTTGCGGTGGTTGCGCTGGTATTTCCGACCTTCCGTGACGGACGCGCCTACAGCCAGGCGCGGCTGCTGCGCGAGCGTTACGGATATGACGGCGAATTGCGCGCCACCGGCCAGGTGCTGCGCGACCAGTTCGTGTTCATGCTGCGCGCGGGCTTCGACGCGCTCGAAGCGAAGAAGGAAAGCGACGCCGAGGCTTTCGCTCTGACGGCCAAGCGCTACTCGGTCTTCTATCAGCCGACCGGCGATGGCCGGATCACCGCGCTGCATCGGCGGATGCAGCAGCGCCATTCGGAGAGTGCCGGTCAGTGATAGTGAGCGACGTCGCGCAGTACATGCCGGACGAGGAGGACGCAGCGGCAAAAAGGGCCGAAGCGCTCGACGAGGTGCTTCATCACGCGTCCCCATCTGAGGTGATCGAGAGTGCCCTGCGTATTGTCGCCCGCGAGCGGCTGGCGCTGGTGTCCTCCTTCGGTACGGAATCGGCCGCGCTTCTGAAGGTGATGGCCGACGTCGATCCGGCAATCCCCGTGATCTTTCTCGACACCGGTTGGCTATTTGAGGAGACGCTGGCCTATCGCGACAACTTGATCGCATTGCTGGGTTTGCGCGACGTCCGTTCGATCCATCCGTTGGACGAGACCTTGCAGCGCGAGGATAGAGACCGCGAGCTATGGTTTTCCGATCCCGATGCGTGTTGCCGGATTCGTAAAGTGGAGCCGCTGAGGCGGGCGCTGGCTCCGTTCGATGCCTGGATCAATGGCCGCAAACGCTTTCAGGGCGGCCTGCGCGTGGCGATGCCGGTGGTCGAGGCCGAGGGCCCCAGGCTGAAATTCAACCCGTTTGCAAATGTCACGCCCGCCGAGATTGCAGCGATCTACACGCAGGCGAAATTGCCGCCGCACCCCCTGGCAGCTTCCGGTTTTCTCTCGGTCGGCTGTATGCCCTGTAGCAGCCGTGCCGAGGTGGGCGAGGACGCCCGGGACAGCCGCTGGCGCGGCCGGTCCAAAACCGAGTGCGGCATCCATACCGTCGAGAGCCCCTAGGCGTACCTCAGCCCGCCCGAAAAAAGCCGGCCCGTTCACCTTTCAGCCACGGTTGGCGTGCAACAACCCGCCTGAAACAATTGGGGAATCTCACATTATGCGCGCGCTAGCGCCCACTTTCCGAAGTTCGTGTTACGCCTCAGCACCCACCTTTCACGAACTTAGGAAAGTGATGGGCGCTGGCAAATCTATGATTCTAGTGCCGCTTTGCCATTTGAAGTTCCTGGACGGAATTCGCCGCTTGCGCTGTAGCAACTTCAAATGGGCGGCACTAGTCGCGATGATCGGGCTGTTGGCGCTTGGCGGTTGCGCGTCGGACGTTCCGATCGAACAGCCCAGCATGTATTTCAATATGGCCGAGCCCGGCGCGAAGCTCGATGCCCAGGCGGCTGCGACGATGATTTCGCTCTACCGCAAAAACAACGGCGTCGGCGCCGTCGTGATTGACCCCGAGCTGATGAGGGTCGCGGAGACGCAGTCGCAGGCGATGGCGAACCGCAACAAGCTCGACCATGACGTCAAGGCTCCGCTGCCCAAACGCCTGCAAGCCGCCGGATACCCGTCGACGCTCGCCGTCGAGAATGTATCGGCCGGCTACCATACGCTGGCCGAGGCGTTTTCCGGCTGGCGTGACTCGCCGCCGCATCGCGCGAATATGCTTCAAATGGGTGTCACAAAAATGGGCATTGCGGCAAGCTACGCTCCAAATACCAAGTACAAGGTGTTCTGGACGCTCATTCTTGCATCAACCGAGCCGCGTGAACAAATCGGGATACCGCTTCCTACCCGCCTCACCGAGTGATGCGGCTCGAACCGCCGTCATGGTTCTGACATTCGCATGATGTTGTTCCGACGTTCGTATGATGTTGCGGAAGTTATGAATATCCAAATTGATGGGCACTGGAAACATATCGTTGCACGCGCTTTCAATTCCAGCGCTCGAACGTGGCCGCCGAGAAGGGATGCGAATGTTGGAATCGGAACGCTAGAGCGATGATGGATCCCGCCGATGGCGCGCCGGCGACGACGCCGGCAAACGCACAACGTGTCCTCGTCCTGCAAGGCGGCGGCGCGCTCGGCTCTTATCAGGCAGGCGCGTACCAGGCGCTTTGTCGCTGTGATTTCGAGCCGGACTGGGTTGCAGGGATTTCGATCGGCGCCATCAATGCCGCAATTATTGCCGGCAACGAGCCGGCCAAACGCGTCGACCGGCTGAAGGAATTCTGGCAGACCGTTTCTTCGGCTGCGACATGGGTTCGTCCCGTCACGAAGGGCGAACAAGAGCGATCGCTGTATAACGAGACCAGCGCGGCTTTCGTCGCAACCTTCGGGGCGCGTGGCTTTTTTACGCCGCGGATACCGCCGGCGCCGCTGTGGCCGAAGGGAAGCCCGGAAGCGCAGAGCTATTACGACACCGCGCCGCTACGCCGGACGCTGGAGCGGCTTGTCGATTTCGACCGTATCAACGACCTGAAGTGCCGGCTCAGCGTTGGCGCGGTCGGTGTGACTTCGGGCAATTTGAAATATTTCGACAACGTCGAACTCAACAAGCTCGGAAAGCGGATCGGTCCGGAGCACATCATGGCCTCCTGCGCGCTGCCGCCGGGCTTTCCTTCCGTCGTCATCGACGGCGAACATTATTGGGATGGCGGCATCGCCTCCAATACGCCGCTCGATTATGTGCTGGACCGGGAGACCACCAACGACCTTCTGATTTTCCAGATCGACCTCTTCAGTGCCCGCGGGCCTTTGCCGGAAACGATGCTGGAGGCGGCCGAGCGCGAGAAGGATATCCGCTACTCCAGCCGCACCCGCATGACGACCGACAAGAACCGGCAGATCCACAACGCGCGCAAGGCGGTCCGCGACCTGATCGATAAATTGCCTGGCCACCTCATGAACGATCCTTCGGTGGCCTATTTGCGCGAGGCAGCCAAAGAAAACACCGTCACGGTGGTGCACCTGATCTATCGCAGCAAGAATTACGAGACCTCTTCCAAGGACTACGACTTTTCCCACGTCGCCCTGGTCGAGCATTGGGAAGCCGGCGTGCGTGATGTTCATCGCTCGATGCACCACAAGGAATGGCTGGAGCGGCCGCAGTCCGGCGAAACCATGGTGACTTACGATCTCTCGGACGAAGAAAATCCTTCCAAAAAGGAGTAAGCAGCAATGACTAATCTGAAAGGCAAGACGGCGGTAGTGACCGGTTCGACCTCTGGCATCGGGCTCGCTTATGCCCGCGCCCTTGCCGGCGCCGGCGCCAATGTCGTGATCAACGGCTTTGGCGCGGCCGCCGATATCGAGAAGGAGCGCTCCGCGATCGAGACGGACTACAAGGTCAGGGCGGTCTATTCGCCGGCCGACATGACCAGGCCAGCCGAAATCGCCGACATGGTGGCGCTCGGCGAGAAGACTTTCGGTTCGGTCGATGTTCTCGTCAACAATGCCGGCATCCAGTTCGTCTCGCCGATCGAGGAATTTCCGATCGAGAAGTGGGACGCAATCATCGCGATCAACCTGTCGTCGGCATTTCACGGCATTCGTGCCGCCGTTCCCGGCATGAAGAAGCGTGGCTGGGGCCGCATCATCAATACGGCGTCGGCGCATTCGCTCGTCGCCTCGCCCTTCAAGTCGGCTTACGTCTCGGCCAAGCACGGCATTGCCGGCCTCACCAAGACGGTGGCGCTTGAGGTCGCGACCTTCAAGATCACCTGCAATTGCATCAGCCCGGGCTATGTCTGGACGCCGTTGGTCGAGCACCAGATTCCGGAGACCATGAAAGCGCGCAACATGACCAAGGAACAGGTCATCAAGGACGTATTGCTGGATGCGCAGCCGACCAAGGAGTTCGTAACCTCGGAGCAGGTCGCGGCACTGGCGCTGTTTTTGTGCGGCGACGATGCCGCGCAGATCACCGGCGCCAACCTCTCGATCGACGGCGGCTGGACGGCGGAGTAATGCGTATAGGTCGCGCTGACAGGCCGCATCGCTGTCGCAGGTGATGCGGCTTTTCTATGCCTGGCGCTTACCGAAGGCGAGGACGTGAAGCCCGAGCCGGCGGCGAACGATGTAAAATAGCAGCACGGTCTCGAACACCAGCGAAATCGAGGTTGCGGCGGCCGCACCGTGACCGCCGAAGCGCGGCACCAGCGCGACACAAAGCGCGACGTTCAAAACAAAAGACAGCGCGTAGGCCAGCGCGCAAACATATTGATGGCCCAGCATGTTGAGCAGCCGCTCGACCGGGCCGACCGCCGCGCGAACGACGAGGCCGATCGCGGCGACGAACATGATGTCGTAGCCGCTCACGAATTGCGATCCGAACAGCCAAAGCAGCGGTTTGCCCACCGCCAGCAGCAAAATGGTTGCAGCCAGCGACGGCCAGAACGTCCACTTGATCGCATGGGCAACGTAGGCCGATAGCCGCGCCCGATCGCCGAGGGCGTGATACTCGGCGAAGCGGTGCGCCGTGGTCGCCGACATCGCGTAATGGATGAATGAAACCAGCGCCAGCGTTTTCACCACCGCGAAGTAAACGCCGACCTCTTCCGAAGAACGGAATTGTTGCAGCACCAGCACGTCGGTGTAGGACAACAGCAGATAGAAGCCCTCGACCATCAGGATCGGCAGCGAGATCGAAAGCCAGACGCCGACCTCATACGCTTTCGCACCCGGTTCGATGTGACCGGCGAGACGGCGATTGAGCACCACCATCTGGCCGATCATGGCGATCCAGACCGCAGCCGCGCTCGCGGCCATCGCCGCCGTCGCGCCCAAGTGGAAGCCGAGGACAAACAGGCCCGCAGTGACGCCGATGATCAGCGACTGGCGGATGATGAATTGCGGCATCAATCCCAGCCGCATCCAGTCATGGGAGCGCGCGATGCCGTCCTGGGTATTGGCCACGACGAAAGCCGGCAGCGTGACGCAGCCGATGTAGAGCGGAACGACCTCGCCGGCTCCGAGCCACGGCGACAGCAGCTTCACGAGCCCGGCCAGCAGCACTGAGACGACCGAAGAGACGGCAAACGTCATCCAGCGGCTGCCGGCAAGAAAGCCGCGCAACAGCGCCTGCTCGCCGCGGGTGCGGTATTCCGGAATGATCTTCTGGGCTGAAGAGGAAATGCCGAAGTCCATCATGCTGCCGAGCAGCAGTACCCAGGTCCAGACATAGACATAGATGCCGTAGTCGGAACCGCCCATCCAGCGGGCGAGCAGAACTTGCGAGAAATAGGCGAGGGCTGCGCTCAGCACACGAATGATGAAGATCGTGCCTGCGAGACGCTGCGTTACCGAGGCCTCACCGGTGCCGCCCAGCATGGCACGCAGCCGCGCGATCAGGCCGGCCGGCGGGGTGGTGGCGGATTGAGCATCCATGACGGCCAACGCAAAAAGTCCTCATGCCGCAGGTACCGGCGGTCATGGTTTGGCTATCAACACTTCGTTAAGATTCGGTGGCCTCGTCGTTCCGGGGCGCGAGTGAAAACGAGCGAACTATGGTGCGCAATTGCGCACCTCAGAACCTCGAGATTCCGGGTCTGGTCCGGACCTGTCATCGGGCGCGCGTTCGCGCGACCCGTTGGGACCATCCGGAATGACCCTTCGGGTCAATCCAGGTTGACGTTGAACTCGTAGGAACGGTCGCCTCCGACCAGTGTCAATTTGAGCGCAGCGCCGTCGGGGTTGGTTCCCGGCGGCACGCCATCCAACTCGAAAGCAAATCGTTTAACGCCGCGCGGGCCGTGCTCGAGCAGCTTTGGCACCGGCAGCGCCCAGTCCGGTGTTGGGCCTTCGACAAACAGATTGACCGCTTTCGCATCGGGCGAGACCACGTCGACCAGAACCGTTGACTTGCCCTCGCGCTTGACGTCGCGGATGGTGAGCGGATTCGGATCGCCGACGGAGGCGGGCTTCGGGACGGTGTCGAGCGCCGCAAACAAGACGCTGTCTTCCGTGCTCGCGACACTGGCGAAAGTCAACTCCGTGCTCGCTTCGACCGGAATGCAAAGTTTCTCGCATACCGCGTAATTGATCTCAACGCGAAGCGTCACCGGCTTGTCGTTGGTTTTCGGCACGATCCGCAGCGGCAGCACCACTTGATCGTGATAGCCGAGCGAAAAGCCGCCGGCTCCGTCATCGAATTTCGTCGGCGCCGGCCATAGAATGGTCACGGCATCGATGTTTTCCGATTTGGAGAAATCGAAACGCGGGGGAACGCCGGAATCGCCGGGGGTACGCCAGTAAGTTTTCCAGCCCGGATCGACCTGAATCGCAATACCGCCGAGCAGCACCGGTCCGCTGTGCGACCCCGCAAGCAGCCGCACGGCGGCGTGCGACCCCTTCTGCCAAGGCGAAGCGTCCTGCGCTCGCGCTTCGATCGGTGAAAGCGAGGTCAGCGCGGCCAGCGCAAATAGCGCCGCCGACCGTGAACTTCGGATTGCCGGCGCGCGTTTGATAAGGAGAGGAACCATCGCGTTCATAAGCTGTGCTTAGCCCTAAGTGTGATCGCAAGCCATTGAATTGCTTGTGATGTGCGTCCTGAAATCGCGAACCCAACTTGATTGACAGGGCCGAGCCCCAATATCAGGATGGATGATATAGGCGAGTCTTTGGCGGATGAGCTCTGACGACAAAAAACCAGATCAGGGAGCAGGGCGGTTCCGGCCAAAAGTGGCCCGCCGCAAGGCTTCCGACAGCGCGAACGAGGGCGAAGGCCATCGTTATCTTGACGGCCAGCTGCTGATCGCCATGCCCGTGATGGGCGATCCGCGCTTCGAGCGTTCGGTGATTTATCTTTGCGCGCATTCTGCGGAAGGCGCGATGGGCATCATCGTCAACCGTCCGGCCGGCAGCATCGACTTTCCAGGTCTTCTGGTGCAACTCGATATCATCAAGAAGTCCGACCAGATCAAGCTGCCTGAAAATGCCGAGGGCCTGAAGGTGCTCAAGGGCGGCCCGGTCGAAACCGGCCGCGGCTTCGTGCTGCATTCGAGCGACTTCTTCATTCAGGATGCGACATTGCGGATCGATGAGGGCGTTTGCTTGACCGCGACGGTCGATATTCTCAAAGCGATCGCCAAGGGCTCCGGGCCCAAGCATGCGATTCTCGCCTTGGGTTACGCCGGCTGGGCCGCCGGCCAGCTCGAAAGCGAAATCCAGGACAATGGCTGGCTGCATTGCGACGCCGATCCCGATCTGATTTTCGGCGGCGACGTCGATGAGAAATATAACCGTGCGTTGCGCAAGATCGGGATCGATCCGGGCATGTTGTCCAACGAAGCCGGCCACGCCTAAGGTGCTCATTTGACCCATCCGGCTTGGTCATGCCCCGCCACCGGGCCGGCGCAAAGCGCCGCCCGATGACAAGCTCCGCCGGCGCATCCAGTACACCGCGGCCCCTCACCATTGCACGGCTTTCTCTGGAATACTGGATCGCCCGCTTTCGCGGGCGATGACTAGGTTGGTTGGATAACTACTCCGCCGCCTGCTGGGCGACCGTCGGTTCGGTGCCGGCGACCGTAGCGCGTCGCATGTCGCGCGGCTGCGACTGGTCGTAGCGGCGCACGCGATGCATGGTCTGCCGGTTATCCCACATCACAAGGTCGTGCAGCGTCCATCTGTGGACATAGACGAACTCAGGCTGCGTGGCGTGCTCGGTGAGGTCACGCAGCAGGAGCCGCCCCTCGGGCATGCTCATGCCGACGATCGCGCCGGCATGCGACGACAGATAGAGCGATTTGCGGCGGTGGACTGGATGGGTGCGCACCAGCCGTTGCCGCACCGGCTTGAACATCTGCTTTTCTTCGTCGGTGTAGTCGAGAAAGCCCAGCGATCCCCGCGAATACATCAGCGAATGTTCGCAGATCAGATCCTCGATCTCGGCCTTGGTGTCGCTGTCGAGCGCGTCGTAAGCGGCGCGCATGTCGGCAAATTCGGTGTTGCCGCCCTTGGGATTCACGACCCGCGCCGAGAGCAGCGAGAATTTGGCCGGGATCGGGCGAAACGAGCTGTCGGAATGCCAGAGGCAGTTGCCGAGATTGAACAGGTGGGTGCGATGATCGCGCGGCAACGGCTCGCCGTCCTTGCCGAGATTGGAGACGTCATTGAGCCCCGAGGTCAGGCGGTAGTCTTCCCGCTTGGTGACGGTGCCGCCCCGGGCGTTCTCGCGCTCGCCGAAATTGCGCGCGAAAACCAGTTGCTGTTCGTCCGTAATGTCCTGGTTGCGGAACAGCAGCACCGCGTATTTGTCCATGCCGGCTTCGATGTCCCTTGCCTCTTCCGCCGTGAGCGGGTTGCGCAGATCGACGCCCGAAACCTCGCCGAAAAAATGCGGGTGAAGCTGGCGGATCGTCACGGTCATGGCGGGCCTCCTGACTAATGGAGTTCAGGATTTGACATTCGCTTTTCGAAATGGCGGCAGGGCGGTAGCTGCGGTCGCCAATGTCAAATCCACTCCATTGGGCGAGCGGTTCTCTGCCGTCTATTTCGGCAAAGGCTACTCGCGGTCGCCGCGAAGTCAACGGATCGCGGCCTCCGTCGATCGCGGGACAGACAACCGGATTTATTCAACCGGATTTATTGCGCGATATTGCGTGGCGGCACCGACGCCGAGCGTCCGACGCTCGCCGGCGGCCGCGGTACGGCTTGGCCGGGCGCGGTGCGGGGCGGCTGGACTTGCCGCGGCGCTGGCGGTCCACCCAGGCCAAAGAAGTTCCGGAATGCGCGCGGCGCCGGCGAGTTGGATTGGGCAGCTGCCGGCCGCTTCGGCTTTGGCGGCGCCGGAGCCGCTGGTACCGGCGTTCCGTCGGGAGAGACCGAAGCCACCGGCGTATCACCCTTGGCCTGTTCGCGCCCGATTTCCCGGCGCGGCCAGGCGAAATCATCCGCGCGCCCGGCGGGCGGCGTCAGCGGTTCGCCTTTCACCAGGGTGCGCGCCACGAGCGCGTCGACCGCGGCGGGGCGCGATCCCGGACCGCCGAGCAATTGATCGGTGCCGACGGAGGAAGCGACCAGCGGCACGATGGGCCCGGCCAGTGGCCGCGGCGCGGGCTGACCGGGTTGCGCATTGGCGTCGGGCGTTGCGGGTTCGCTCGGCAATGTGATCGGCGTGGAGCGGGAAGCCAGAAGGCGCGTGATTTCGCGCTCGACATAGTGGGCCAGCTTGCGCGCGCCGGCCTTGGTGAAATAAACGCCGTCATAGGAACGCAGGCGGCGGATCTGGCCTTCGAAGTCGGGCCCCTGTTGCAGGAAACGTCCGGCTTCATCGACAAATCCGTCCCAGACGTCGACATAGGTGATGCCGGCCTTGGCGGAAGCCTCGCGATAGAGCGAGTCCAGGAACAGCGTGTCCGCGGTCGCCCTGGCCCCGCGCACCGCAGGCAAGCCGACCCAAACGACCGGCACGCCCTTCGACTTCAGGACGGCAATCATCTCGTCGATTTTCTTGTTGTAGAGTTCGACCCAGCGGTCGTCGTGGAATTCGACCAGGCCGTTCGGCCCGCGCCCGCCTCGCTCATGCGTCGTGACCTGTGGCACCTCCGCGCCGTCAGCGGCATCGTCGGCTGGTGCCTCCGCGTCGAGCGTCTTCTCCGCGGGCTTGCTGGCGTCGGCTGCGCCGTCCCCTGGCTTGCCGTCGGACTTGCTATCGGATTTGCCGCGGGCGTCTTTCTTGTCGCCCTTCTTGTCGCCCGCCTTGGCTTCGGATTTTTCCGCCGCAGGCTCGTGCATCGCAATGCGATCGCTAAGGCCGAGCATGACAACGATTACATCGGGCTTCTCGGTCGCCAGGATACCTTTCGCCGCGGCCGCCCAGTCCGCCGGCTCGCCCTTGGGTTGGTAGCGGATGAGGCCGGAGACGGTCTTGTGCCGGCGGATCACGCCCATGTCCGGCTGCTCGTTGTAAGCATCCTCAAGGCCATAGGCGAGCCAGTCGGCCATCGCGTCGCCGAGCACGAGCACGTTGTGTTCGGCGACGGTGTCGCGTTTTTGCGGCGGCGGCGCCTTGGAGTAATTCTCGATCACGCGGGGCGCCTGCTGCTGGAAGGGAGCGAACAGGTCGCCGCCGAACCAGCCGCCGGGGCCGCGTTGCGGCGGCGGCTGAGATTGCATCCGTGGCGGGCCGCCAAAAATGAAAAACTGCGCCGATGCCGGAGCCGCAATGACGACCATTAGCGCCACGACGACCGCCAATACGGTCATCGGACCGGCTTCGGTGAACAGCCGCAAGAGGGGTCGTTTTTCTGGCATTCGGCCGGTTCGCAATGAGGCACTTAATCAGTGAGGATAATAACAAAATCGGGCTGCAAGCGGGCGGATTTCCGCGCCGCCGGACAATCCACCACATGCTACCGTTAACGCTCAAAGGCAAGGTCGCAGAACACGACCCGCACCCACGGGAACCGGCTTTTCAGCCGAAGTCCGGGACAAGGGCCAAATACGTTACCCCTCAACGGGAATCACTGTCCCCGCAGCCGGTCGAGCATTTCCGAGGAGGCAAATCCGTCAGCGGGCGCCCCGATCGAGGCCTGGAAGCCGCGTAGCGCTGCCCTGGTTTCGCCGCCGAACTGACCGTCCGGCGTGCCACGATAGAATCCCCGCTGCGCCAGCCACTGTTGCAGTTCCAGCCGTTCGGCGCGGGACAGCTCGCGCTCCTGCCGTGGCCAAGCCTGTACGAAAGGCGGTCCGCCGCGCAAGCGGTCGGCGAAGTGCCCGATCGCGAGCGCATAGGCCTCCGCGGGGTTGTATTTCATGATCACGCGGAAATTCTGCAGCATGAGAAAACCCGGTCCCTCGGCCCCTGCCGGAGCCAGCAGGTAGGCTTTCTCGCTTGAAGCCGGAAACGGCTGTCCATTGGCGCGCTTGAGGCCCAAATGCTCCCACTGGGCAAAGGTCATGATCCTGGTGCGGTCCGCCAGCATGTAGTTGAAATCCTTCGGCACCACGATCTCGTAACCCCAGCTCTGGCCGGTCTGCCAGCCGTCCTTTTTCAGATTGTTGGCGGTGGACGCAATCAAATCGGCGGGGTCATCGACGACGTTGCGGCGGCCGTCGCCATCGGCATCGACCGCATAGCGCTTGAAAGCCGTCGGCATGAACTGGGTGGGCCCGAAAGCGCCCGCCCATGAGCCGCGCATCTGGTCGGGGCTCAGATCGCCGTGGTGGAGAATTTCCAGCGCCGAGAGAAACTCGTCGCGGAAATATTTCTGGCGGCGGCCGATGCAGGCGAGCGTTGCGGTCGATTGCAGGACGCTGCGATCGCCCATCTGGGTCGAATAGTTCGATTCGATGCCCCAGATCGCCGCGATGATATAGCGGTCGACGCCGTAAGCTCGCTCGGTCGCGTCGAATTGCGGTTTGTATGTCGCGAGGATCTCGCGTCCCTTGGCCAGCCTGGCATCGTTGACCAGGATGTCGAGATAATCCCAGATCGACTTGGTGAATTCCGGCTGCGAATCGAGCAGGTCCATGATGCGCAGATCGGGGGTAAGGCCGGCCGTATAGCGCTGGAAACTCTCCTGCGAGATGTTGCGCCGTGCGGCATCCGGCCCCATCGAGGCGACACAACTGTCGAAATTCGCCGCCGCCTCGCGGATGGCGCTCGCTGTCATCAGCGGATGACCGGAGGCGCCGTCCTCGCCGCTCCATGGCTGTGGGCCGCCGGTCGAAGCCGGTTGGGCCGGTATGGAGCCGGTCTGACCTGACTTCGAACCGCTGAAGATGTTGCCGAGAAAGTCGAGCGGGTTTTTGTTTGCCGACTGCGCGGGCGCCGGTGCCGACCAAAGAAGCGCCAGCGCGAGTATTGTCGCGCCTGTTCGTCTGATGGGCCATTTCGTTTGCCGCGTCATTTTTCACCCGCAAGGTCGTCTTAACCTGCCGCTGAGCAAGCCCGGTCACGGTTTCCAATAGCTTAACAAAAGTGCGCTTTTTGCGTTAGGGATTTGGCCGGCTGCCAAGCGGCTCGGAACTTCGAGGCCATATTGGCCTTTGTTCCCGGCGACAAACCGGCTACGAAGCGTCGTTTTCACTATCTCAAGGCGGTCCCATTCCCATGAAAATCCGCAAAGCCGTCTTTCCGGTCGCCGGCCTCGGCACCCGCGTGCTGCCCGCCACCAAGGCGATGCCGAAGGAGATGCTGACCATCGTCGACAAGCCGCTGATCCAATATGTGGTCGATGAAGCCAAGGAAGCCGGCATCGAACATTTCATCTTTGTCACCGGCCGCAACAAGGCCGTGATCGAGGATCATTTCGATCGCATGTATGAGCTGGACGCCACGCTCGCCGCGCGCGGCAAGAAGGCGGAGATGGACATCCTGGCCCGCGATCAGCCGGCAGCCGGCGCCATGAGCTTTACCCGCCAGCAGGCGCCACTCGGGCTTGGCCATGCGGTGTGGTGCGCGCGCGACATCGTCGGTCGGGAGCCGTTCGCCGTGGTGCTGCCCGACGAGCTGGTGCTGCATACGCCGGGATGTCTCGCGCAGATGATCGAGGCGGCAAGCAAGCTTGGCGAGAAGTCCAATCTGATTGCGGTAGAAGCCGTTCCCGACGAGCTCACCCATCAATACGGCATTTGCGGCGTCGGCAAACGTCACGGCAAGGTGTTCGAGGTTGACGGCATGGTCGAAAAGCCGCCGAAGGGCACAGCCCCGTCGAACCTGTCGATTACCGGGCGTTACATCCTGCAGCCGGAGATATTCGAGATTCTGGAAACCCTGGAGCACGGCGCGGGCGGCGAGATCCAGCTCACCGATGCGATGATTGGGCTTTCGAAGACCCAGAAGTTTTATGGCGTCGAGTTCGCCGGCGAGCGGCACGACTGCGGTTCGAAGCCCGGGTTTCTTCGCGCCAATATCGCCTTCGGCATGGCGCGTGCGGAATTGCGCGAGGGCCTGCGCGCGGAAATGAAGAAGTATTTGGGGAAGTGAGCGTTCGTTACGCGGCGAGCGACAGCTTCGGGTTATGGGCAAGCACCGTGCGATTGCGGCCATCGGTTTTCGCCGCGTAAAGCGCCCTGTCGGCCGCGTTGACCATGGCGGTCCATTCGGAATTGGCGTCCGGTACGACGCTCGCAACGCCGATGCTGACGGTGGTGATCGCCGTTTCGCCGCACCATTGCTCGACCTTCAGGCGGATGGTTTCGGCCACGGCGAACGCCTGCGCCGGTGACAGGTCCGGCAGCAGCACGGCGAATTCCTCGCCGCCATAACGCGCGGCGCAATCGCCCGCCCGGTGCACCGAATCCGAAATGCAGATCGCAATCCCGATCAGCAGCTCGTCGCCGGCCTGATGTCCGAAGGTGTCGTTGAAGGTCTTGAAGTGATCGGCGTCGATCATCAGCAAGGCCAGGGGCCGTTTCTGCCGCACCGCACGCCGCCATTCCACCTCCATGGCGGCGTCGAACTTGCGGCGGTTGCGCAGGCCCGTGAGGGCGTCGGTGGTGGCAAGCTCCTCGAGCTTCTCTTCGGCCGTGGCACGGCGGCCGATTTCGCGAGCCAGGAACAGCGAGACGCCGAGCACGAATACCGCAAGCGTCCCCATGATCGCGCCGATCCGCGTCGCTTCAGTGCGCCAGAGCCTGTAGATATCGACCCACGGCTTGCCGACCATGACGACCAGCGGTCGCGTGCCGTCGCGCCAGACATAGAGCCGCCGCGAATGACTAACCGAGCCGGTCCCCGAATAAGAACCATTCGGTTCGGAGAGCGCCCGCCTGACCCCGGGCAGATCGCCAAGGTTCTTGCCGATAATATCGAGATCGAACGGTTTCCGCATGATCACGGTGCCGTCGCGCCGGAGCACCGAGATGACGTCATCGGGGTCGAGGCGCAGCCGGCCGAACAGGTCATGAAAATAGGAAAAACGGATCGAGCCCGCGACCACGCCAAGGAAACGACCGTCCTCGGCCGATATCCGGCGGCTGAGCACGATGGCGTAGGCGCCGTGATGCAGCGTGGGGCTGCTGATGAACAGGCCCGCGTCGGGTTGCTCCTGATGAACCTTGAAATATTCCTCGCCGCTGCGGTCTTCCGGCAGCGGATCGAGCGTCGAGGCGTCGATGATCAATTTCCCGTTGGAATCGAATACCTGGATCGCGCCAAAATGTTTGGCGGTCGCGGCATGATCGAACAGGATCAGTTGCCGCAGCGGCTTGCTGACGTCGCTGATTTCCGGCGCCACCATATTGGTTGCCACCGCGCGCAGCGATAGATCGTAGAGTTCGACGTTGCGGCTGATATCGGAATCGATGCCGGAGGCGAGATTTTCAAGCGTCTGGCGCGCCAGCGCTTCTTCGCTGTGGCGCATGTCGAGCATGACGCTGGTGCAGATCGCCGAGAAGCCGAGTACGGTGACAATGGAGGAGGCGATCAGCAGCTTTGCCGATAGCCGCCAGGGCCGGCTGGCCATATCCTTGCGCCGTCCAAATCCCATCGCTTCGCTCCCAAGTGAATGGGATGCGCACCGAATGGTTGCCGTCGGCTTAAATGGGTTCCTTGCAAACCTGAATGCGTTAACGTTTCGTTTCCGGCCCCGGTTCGAGGCCGACGGCGCAAGACCGCGGCTTTGAACAACGCCCATGGAGCGGCTAAAACAGCACCTGACGAGACTCGAATCTGAACTTTTTCCCTTGAGGCTATCGTGAACGATTACGACGCGCTGCGCGATTATCTGAAACGACAGAAGCTGCCGGAATTCGTGCTCAGCTTTGAACAGATCGAGGAGATCATCGACGCTGCGCTGCCGCGCGCGGCGCAGCGCGCCTCCTGGTGGGAGAGCTTGCGCAGCCCGCAGGAAAAGATGCCGCAGCGCGAGGCCTGCCTTGCCGGCGGCTATATTGCGACCCGGCTCACCGATGGAAAGAGCGTTCGTTTCAAGCGGCTCAAATGAGTTGCGCCGCAGCACACTTCGCTGTGATCAAGGATTAATCTTCCGGCAAGGTTGCCGTTAGCTCCGTCGCGCTAGAGTTGCAACACCAGCCCATCTTGGAGGCTGCGGATTCGGGGACGTCATGTCGTGCCTCGTGCCGCCGACCGACAACCTTAGGTCGCCATCTGGACGAACGCCTCAGCGGTCGTATGACGCTCCCGCGCCGTGCGAAACTCGCCGCGCGCGTTCGGCTAGAGGGCGGCGCGAGACGCTGCGATGCCGTGAGAACAACCAACGAAAATTCCGGATCGCCTCGTTTGCATCACAGGAACTTGGGGCAGTTTGAAAACCCAGGAGAAAGTGATCATGTCAAACGACCTACCCAACCCCAGCATCAAGCGGCGAACTCTTCTTACGGCAGGGTTTACCCTCGGCGCGTTGCAATTTGCGGGTCCTCTGGTTCGGATAGCGGCGGCCGCCGAGAAAAAATACGGGCCGGGCGCAACCGATAGCCTGATAAAAATCGGCAACATCATGCCCTACAGCGGGCCGGTATCGGCCTACGCGGTGATCGGCAAGACCGAGACGGCGTTCTTTCAAATGATCAATGACGGCGGCGGGATCAACGGTCGGAAGATTTCCTTCATTTCCTACGACGACGCCTACAGTCCGCCAAAAACATTCGAGCAGGCGCGGAAGTTGGTGGAAGACGACAACGTGTTGCTGATTTTCAATTCGTTGGGAACGCCGACCAACACGGCAATTCGGGCCTACATGAACGAAAAAAAAGTGCCGCAACTGTTCGTCGCCACCGGCGCGACGAAGTGGGACGATCCCAAGCACTTTCCTTGGACGATGGGATGGCAACCCGGCTATCAGACCGAAAGCCGCATCTATGCGAAATATATCCTGAAGGAGAGGCCCAACGCCAAGATCGCGGTCCTTTACCAGAATGACGACTATGGA
This sequence comes from uncultured Alphaproteobacteria bacterium, assembly GCA_963706265.1. Classification (GTDB taxonomy): domain Bacteria; phylum Pseudomonadota; class Alphaproteobacteria; order Rhizobiales; family Xanthobacteraceae; genus Bradyrhizobium. Next base: position 246,144 of record CAVPLO010000003.1, read on the forward strand.
AAGGACTACGTCGAGGGCCTCAAGGACGGCCTCGGGGCCAAGGCGGCGTCCATGATCGTCGGTGAACAGAGCTACGAGACGACCGAGCCCCTGATCGATTCCGAAGTGGTCAGATTGCGGTCAACCGGCGCCGATGTTTTCTTCAATGTAACGACGCCGAAGTTTGCGGCGCAGGCGATCACGAAAGTATTCGACCTGGGCTGGAAGCCGCTCCACATCCTGAATAACGTCTCGGCTTCCATCGGCAGCGTGCTGAAGCCGGCCGGATACGACCATGCTCAAGGTATAATTTCGGCGGCGTATCTGAAGGACGCGTCCGACCAGCAATGGAAGAACGATGCCGACATGAAGGCGTGGGATGCCTTTATGGACAAGTATATTCCGGGTGCGGACAAGAACGATTCGAACTACATCTACGGATACAGCGTGGCACGCACGATGGCCCAGGTGCTGAAACAGTGTGGCGACGATCTCACCCGAGAAAGCATCATGGCGCAGGCCGCCAACCTGAAGAACTATGAGCCAGGGCTGCTGTTACCGGGAATAGCAATCAACACGAGTCCGACGGACTTCGCTCCGATCGACCAGTTGCAATTGATGAAGTTTGCCGGTCAGACGTGGCAGCTGTTCGGGAATGTCATGAGTGGACAGATCGAAGGTTGACGCCGGCACGATCAGCTCGCGGCCTCGAGCCTGACTTCGGTCAATAGCCGCATCGCTGCGTCGGCATCCATCGGCTCGCCGAAGGCGAAGCCTTGCGCATATTCGCAGCCGAGCTGGTAGAGTTCGACCGCGTCGGAGTCGGTCTCGGCGCCTTCGGCAACCACGTCCATGCCAAGGTCGTGGGCGAGTGCGATAATCGACTTCAGGATCACCGGGCGCGTGCCGCGGCTCGTGGTGCGCACGAAGGATTGGTCGATTTTGATGGTGTCGAACGGGAAACGCTGCAGGTAGGCCAGCGACGAATGGCCGGTGCCGAAATCATCCAGTGACAGGCCGGTGCCGAGCTCACGGATGCGCGTCAGCATCTGGGCTGCGTGTTCCGGATTTTCCATCACCAGCGATTCGGTCAATTCGAGTTTGAGCGTGCCGCGCGCGACCGACGAGCGCGACAGCACGGTGCGGATGTCGTGAATCAGATCATGACGCAGCAACTGACGCGAGGAGACGTTGACGCTGGCGAAGATCGGCTCGCGCGAGCGCATGGCGCGCTGCCAGATCGCAAGCTGCCTCGCCGTCTGGTCGAGCACGAAGGTGCCGAGGTCGACAATGAGGCCGATTTCCTCGGCGATGGTGATGAATTCCACCGGCGACATCCGCCCGAGCTTGGGGTGATCCCAGCGCGCCAGCGCCTCGAAGCCGGCAATCGAGCGGTCTTCCAGCCGCACGATCGGCTGGTACAGGATGGTGATCTCCTCGCGCTCGATGGCGCGGCGCAATTCGCTTTCCAGTGTCAGCCGGTCGGTCTTCCGCGCACGCATCGCGGGCTTGTAGACGTCGATACGATCGCCGCCGATCCGCTTGGAGTGATACATCGCAAGCTCGGCGTCCTTGATGATCTCGTCCGAAAGCTGGGCCTGTGGATCGGAGAGCGCAAGCCCGATCGAGGCGGTCAGGAAAATCTCGCGGTCGTTGAAGGCGATCGGGGCGCGAATGGTCTTGCGGATGGTTTCAGCAAACGCGGTGATGCGCGCGGGGTCCTGTTCGGACATCAGGATCAGGCCGAACTGGTCGCCGGCGAGCCGCGCCAGCGTATCCTGCGGCTTGAGAATGCGGGTGAGGCGGCGCGCCAGCGTCAACAAAATGGAATCGCCGACGGCGATGCCGACGGAATCGTTGACCTGCTTGAAGCGGTCGAGGTCGATCACCATCAGCGTCGGCCGCAGGTTCGGCATGGTCTTGGCGAAATTGGCGACCGCGCCGAGCCGGTCCATGAACAATTTGCGGTTCGGTAGCCCGGTGAGGTTGTCATGCACGGAGTCGTGCAGCATGCGCTCCTCGGCGTTCTTGGCCTCGGTGACGTCGGTCAGTGTGCCGACGACGCGGGAGACTTCGCCATCGGAGCCGACGACGGGACGGGCTTTCAGCGCAAACCACATGAAGTGCCCATCCGGTGTGCGCAGCCGGAAATCCTGCACCAGGCGCCCGCGGCGCTGGTCGAGCACGCTGTCGAGCGCCGCGCGGAAACGATCCTGGTCGAGCGGGTGCAGCACTTCGAGCCATTTGGCGGCCGGACCCTCCAGCGTGCCGCGCTTGAGGCCGAGCAGGGATTCGGTCTCCGGGCTGGTGAAGACCTTGTCGGCCGAGACGTCCCAGTCCCAGATCAGGTCGCCGGATCCTGCCAGCGCGAGCGCTCGCCGCTCGACGTCGGAGACGATGCCGGTGGTGGCGCCGCCGCCCGCGAAGGCATGTTGCATGACGGTGAAGCCGATCAGCATCACGATCAGAACGAGGCCGCCGAGCAGCGCCGGGCCGACGATGTCGTTGGTGACACTGCCGGCGACCGTCATGCCGGCGGCAATCACCCAGACCACCAGCAGGAACCAGGTCGGGATCAACAGCACGGCGCGATCGAAGCCGTGCGTCGAGAGATAGACGATCAGCGCAAATCCGGCGAAGGCGATCAGGACCAGCGACATTCGCGCGATGCCGGAAGCGACGGCAGGATCGAACAAAGCAAGCGCGACCAGCGAGCCCAGAAACACCAGCCAGCCGACGGTGATGTGGGAATAACGCACATGCCATCGGGATAGGTTGAGATAGGCGAACAAAAACACCAGAAGCGTCGCGGCCAGGATCGCTTCGCCGCCGGCGCGCCAGACCCGCTCGGCGTTGTTCGACATGTCGAGCACCTTGCCCCAGAAGCCGAAGTCGACGCCGATATAGACCAGCACCGCCCAGGCGAGCGCGGCTGCGGCCGGAAACATGATGCTGCCCTTGACCACGAACAGGATGGTCAGGACCAGCGCCAGCAGGCCGGAAATGCCGATCACGATGCCCTGGTAGAGCGTGAAGGAGTTGACCTTGTCCTTGTAGGCGTCGGGCTCCCACAGATAGAGCTGCGGCAGTTTATCGGTGCGCAACTCCGCGACATAGGTCACGACCGAACCCGGGTCGAGCGTGATGCGGAAAATGTCGGCGGTGGCGCTCTCCTGCCGCTCGGGACGATCGCCGGTCGAAGGCGTGATGGTGGCGATGCGCGACAGTCCGAGATCGGGCCACAACAAACCCGACGAGACGATGCGGTAGTGAGGCGCCACGATCAGACGATCGAGCTGATCGTCGGTGTTGTTGGCGAGCGCGAACACCACCCAGTACTGGCCGCCCTCGCGTGCACGGACCTCGATGCGGCGAACGATGCCGTCGGTGCCGGGCGCGGTGGAAACCTGGATGCGGTCGGTGTCGCTGTGCTGATGTTCCAGCACGGCGGTGAGATCGATTGCAGACACGTCTCCGCGAACGCTGACAGCGTCGACGGCCATCGCCGGCGTGGCCGCAAAAATCATGAGGCCCAACGCCAGCAGCGTAAGGCGCCTGATCAGACGCAATGTCGGTTCTCCGCGATCAACACCGTTCGCGGGCGTCGATCACCGCCCGGCGTGTCGGGATAGATGACACGAATGCGAAGGAAATCAAAGGGTTTCTAGCGTCCCGGTTCTGACATTCGTGCCCTGTCGCGGCGGGTTCGTTAACCAATGTCAGAACCCAAAGGGACGATAGCAACTGCAGGATTCTGGCGTGGTTTCGGATTTGACATTCGCTCTGAGGACCCGCGGCAATATTGAGGCGAATGTTAAATCCGAAACACGAGTGCCCACTTTCCGAAGTTCGTGCTCCATCGTAGCACCCACCTACAGATCGGCGGTACCAGCTCGCGATCGATTGCGAGCGTTAAAGCGCCAACACAATTTTGCCAATATGTTCGCTGGTCTCCATGCGCCGGTGTGCTTCGGCCGCCTTTGCCAGCGGGAAAGTGCTGTCCATCAAGGGCTTGATGCGGCCCTCGCGTAACAGCGGCATCACCCTGGCCTCGATGGCGGCGACCATGGCCGCCTTGTCCGCATTACTACGGGGGCGCAATGTCGAGCCGGTATGATGCAGTCTTTTCATCATGAGCCGCGCGATATTGGCGGTGAACTTGGCGCCGCCAAGCGTCGCGATCTGCACGATGCGCCCGTCGGTTGCGGCGGCCTCGTAGTTGCGTTCGACATAGTCGCCGCCGACCATGTCGAGAATGACGTTGGGGCCGGTGCCCGATGTCAGCGACTTGGCCAGGGCGACGAAGTCGTCGGTCTTGTAGTTGATGGCGTGGTCGGCGCCGAGTTTCAGACATGCGTCGGCCTTGTCTTTCGATCCGACGGTGACGATCACCTTCGCGCCGAAGGCCTTGGCAAGCTGGATGGCCATGGTGCCGATGCCGGATGAGCCGCCATGGATCAGAATGGTCTCGCCGGCTTTGAGTTGACCGCGCTCGAACACGTTGTGCCAGACCGTCATCAGCGTTTCCGGCGTGGCGCCAGCTTCCAGCATCGACAGCGAAGGTGGCACCGCCATCGCCTGCGCGTCTTGCGCGATGCAATATTGGGCATAGCCGCCGCCGGCCACCAGCGACATGACCTTGTCGCCGATCTTGTGCTTGTGGCTGCCGGCGCCCAGCGCCACCACTTCGCCCGCAACCTCAAGGCCGGGCAAATCGCTGGCACCGGGCGGGGGAGGGTAGGATCCCGAGCGCTGGGCGACGTCAGGCCGGTTGACGCCGGCGGCCGCGACCTTGATCAGGATTTCGTTGGCCGCAGGCGTCGGCACCGGCCGGGTCTCGGGCAGAAGCACCTCCGGACCACCGGGTTTGCTGATGCCGATGACGGTCATTTGCGAGGGGACTTTTTCCATGATTTGTCCTTGGCCAAACGCTAGAGTTTTCTGCAAGGCACCTGATTAGCCAGTCCCAATCTCTTTGTCGATTACGGAGCAGCGCGCATGGCCATCGAGGACGACGACAAGCCGCGAAAGAAGGTCACCCATGAAATTGGGCAGGACCTCTCATTGCTCTCGGTGGAAGAACTCAACGAACGCATTTCACTGCTGACGTCCGAGATCGAGCGGTTGCAGGCGGCCGCGACCAAGAAGCGGGCCTCCAAGGACGCCGCGAACAATTTCTTCAAGTCGTGAGAACGCGGTCCCTCCACGTCGTCCCGGCGAACGCCGGGACCTATACGCCGCGGCCTGTCTTGGGGCAGGTCGTCGGACGGCTCTGCTTCAATTACAAAGATCGGTGGTTATGGGTCCCCGCTTTCGCGGGGACGACGCAGTGAAAAGTTCAGTTACTAGCTTCCACTCGGCCAATGACCGACATGGCAAACAAAGCCTGAAAAAATTCGTTCGTTTACGGTCGATTAAGCTTTCCCAGATATGACTTGCACCGTCCTCTTTGGACACCGAGTGGCTCCTGTCCACTCTGTTTGACGCCTCCCTGTTATCAACTTCAAAGCCGCCGGAAACGGCGGCTCTTTTTTTGGCCGCTTTTCGCCGCATCTTCAGCGCAAGTCTGAAGTTCCGATGGCGTTCGCATGAGCTTCGCAGAGGGCGCTGGAAACCATAAATCCGGTTGCGGCTGGACTCTTCGCCCCCGCGCGCGCAATGATTTGTTCATCATAAACCGGCTCCCAGTGCCGCCTATTTGAAGTTCCTGCCCGGCAAGCAGCGAATTCCGTCCAGGAACTTCAAATAGAAAAGCGGCACTGGAATCATAATTTTGCTAGTGCCCCTCAACTTTTCGAAGTTCGTAGAGGCGGGTGCTGCGATAGAGTACGAACTTCGAAAAGTCGGCACTAGCCGGTAGTAGACAGTGGCGTGAGGCGTTCAGAGATGTCGGACCGGTCGCAAGGCGAAACCCCGCTTGTCCACTTCAGCGAGCGGCTGACCAACTCCGCTGCGTTCGGTACCTTGTTCCGCGAAGGCATGGACCTCGTCGAGGAGACCGCCGCTTATCTCGACGGCGCCGGCCGTACCGAAGCCAAGGCGCTTGAGCGTTCCGTCAGCCTGACCTACGCCACCGAAAGCATGCGGTTGACCACCCGCCTGATGCAACTGGCTTCCTGGCTTCTGCTGCATCGTGCGGTCAAGGAAGGTGAAATGACCTTGACCCAGGCCAACCGCGAAAAGACCAAGGTCAAGCTCTCGGCCGCTGATCCCGGTCCGAACGAGATGATCGAAAAACTGCCGCAGAATTTGCAGGACCTGATCGGCCGCTCGATGGCGCTGCAAGGCAAGGTGCGACGTCTCGATGCCACGATCCATGCGGCTCCGACCACTGAGCGTGCCCCGATCGGCAATCCCCTGGTGCCGCAGCTCAATCGCCTCAAGGCCGCCTTCGAACAATAGGCGCGTCGCGCCGATCACCTCGCACAAAACAAAAACGCCCCGCGCGAGCAGGGGCGTTTTGTATTTTGGGCGCGGCGCGAAGGCCGCAAAGCCTCAATCTTTCTTGAGGAAGCCCGAAAACTTCTTCTGGAACCGCGAAACGCGTCCGCCGCGATCCATGAGTTGCTGGGCGCCGCCGGTCCAGGCCGGGTGCGACTTGGGGTCGATGTCGAGGTTCAGCTTGTCGCCTTCCTTGCCCCAGGTCGAGCGGGTCTGATACTCGGTGCCGTCGGTCATGACGACCGTAATCGTATGATAATTCGGATGAATTTCCGCTTTCATAGCAGGTCCTTCGGCGCGCCGGCGCCCATGTTTCGGTTTTGGGGGTGTCGGATTTGGCCGGGTCTATAACGCAAGCGGCCCCTCAAAACAAGCCGAGCCTCTGCCTGATATCGGCCCGATCCGGAAGGGTCCGGTTCGCCGCGCGCGGCCGATTTGCCAGCCAAGGTTATGGGGCCTATCTGGGGGTGGCAAAAACGGGTGGTTCTAATTCATGAGCGCGGTGGAACGGCTGGAAGACCGGCGTGAGCAAACAGCACCAAGGGATGGTGTAGCGGTCGAGCCGGGCGCGCTCATCGAGCCGGCTGCGTCCATCGAAGCGGCCCTGACCTCGCCGCCGTCCGAGCGCAGCGCGCGGCTGCGCCCGTTGCTGGCGCTGGCGCCCTACGTGGCCCGCTATCGCGGCCGCGTCACCCTTGCCTTCATCTCGTTGACGGTAGCCGCCATCACCACCCTGATCGTGCCGCTTGCGGTGCGGCGGATGATCGACTTCGGCTTCACGCCGGAAGGCATCGCCCGCATCAACAGCTATTTCAGCGTCATGATCGCGGTGGTCGGCGTGTTGGCGCTCGCCAGCGCATCGCGCTTCTATCTCGTGATGACCATCGGCGAGCGCATCGTCGCCGATTTGCGGCGCGACGTGTTCGCGCATCTGATGTCGCTGTCGCCGGCCTTCTTCGATTCCTCGCGCAGCGGCGAATTGATCTCGCGCCTCACCGCCGATACCACCCAGATCAAATCCGCCGTCGGCGCCTCGGTTTCGATCGCGCTGCGCAACGTCATGTTGTTCATTGGCGCTACCGCGATGATGGTGGTCACGAGTCCCCGCCTTTCCGGCTTCGTGCTGCTCGCCATTCCCGTGGTTGTGCTGCCGCTGATGGCGTTCGGACGCTGGGTGCGGCGGTTGTCGCGCAACGCCCAGGATACGCTCGCCGACGCCAGCGCCTATGCGTCCGAACTGGTCGGCGCGATCCGTACCGTGCAGGCCTATACCGGCGAGCGGCTCGCCAACACGCGCTTTGCCGGCGGCGTCGAGCAGGCCTATGAGGCCGCGCGCAGTTCGACGCGCGCGCGCGCCGTACTCACCGCGATCGTCATCTTCATCGTCTTCACCAGCGTCGTGATCATCCTCTGGATCGGATCGAACGACGTTGAAGCCGGCCTGATCAGCCCGGGCCGGCTCGGCCAGTTCGTTCTCTATACGGCGTTCGCGGCCACCGGCCTCGGTCAGCTCAGCGAAGTCTGGGGCGAAGTTTCCGCCGCCTCCGGCGCCGCCGAACGGCTGTTTGAGATCCTCCGCGTCAAGTCGGAGATCACGGCTCCCGCATCGCCGCGTCCGTTGCCGGAGCCCGCCCGCGGCGACGTCAGTTTTGAAAATATCAGCTTCGCCTATCCGATGCGTCCCGGCGTGTCGGCCGTTGACGGCGTTTCCTTCTCCGTGCGCGCGGGCGAGAAGGTCGCAATCGTCGGTCCCTCGGGCGCGGGCAAGAGCACGCTGTTTCATCTCCTGCTGCGTTTCTACGATCCGTCATCCGGTGCGATCCTGGTTGATGGCGTGCCGATCCGGTCCGCAGATCCTGGCGAAGTACGCAAACGGATTGCGCTCGTGCCGCAGGATCCGGTGGTGTTCGCCGCCAGCGCCCGCGACAACATCCGTTTCGGCCGGCCCGATGCCAGCGACGCCGACGTCGAACGCGCCGCCGACCTTGCACATGCCAGCGAATTCATTCGCCGCCTGCCCGGCGCTTTCGATGCGCCGCTTGGCGAGCGCGGCGTCATGCTTTCGGGCGGCCAGCGTCAGCGCATCGCGATCGCCCGCGCCATCCTGCGCGATGCGCCGCTGCTGTTGCTCGATGAGGCCACCTCCGCGCTCGATGCCGAATCCGAAACGCTGGTGCAGACCGCGCTTGAGGAACTGATGAGCCACCGCACCACGCTCGTGATCGCGCACCGCCTGGCCACGGTTCTGTCCTGCGACCGCATTCTGGTGTTGGATCAGGGCAGGATTGTCGAACAGGGCACGCATGCCTCGCTGGTCGCGGCGAACGGACTCTATGCGCGCCTGGCGCGGTTGCAGTTCGAGGGCGCTTAACGATTACTCCCCGCGCATTTCGGCGACAGCGCCGGGACGTTCGCCCATACCCAGTTCCTCCAGGAACCATCCTCTCCGACGCAGGCCGCAGAGGAAGTGGATGGCGCCGCGGCGCTCTCGGCAGCAAAGTGCCGATCGGTTTGCGTCACCGAGAAAAATCCCGCGACGGCAACGATCGCAAATACCGCGGAGCCTGTTGCAAGTTCGGCACGTGTCATTGGACCCCTCCGCTTCGCCAGACCATCTTCAAGACCGGCCGGCCCGAGGTTGGATTGACGTCAGGACCCGCGCGAACAAAACCGTTGCGCTCATAGAAGCGGATCGCGCGGCTGTTGTCATCGTTGACGAGCAGGGTAATGGAATCCGGCGACAGCCGCTTGGCCTCGTCGAGCAGCGCCTCGGCAAGTTTCGAGCCCCAATGCTCGGGCGCGACCACGAGTTGATCGAGATAGGCGTGAGCGTCGATGGTTACGAATCCAGCCAGCGTGTCCGCGTCTTCCGCGACGACGATCGCCGCGTTCGGCACCAGTTCGTTGCGCCAGCGTTCGCGCCACCACGGCACGCGCGCGGCAAAATCGATCGAGGGGTAGGTCTGTTGCCAGGTCTTCAGCCACAGCGCGATGGTCGCGTCTTCGTCCTCGGTGCGATAGGGGCGGAGGGTGAAGAGTGGATTCATCGTGTCCCGGACGAGCGGCGTGAGGGCAACGCCCGAGCAAAGCGAGATCCGGGACCCAGAAAAGACTCTTCTGTATCCGGATCTGGGTCCCGGCTCGCGCTCGCTGATGCTCGCTTGGCCGGGACACGCGCCCTACCGTTCCGTCAGCTTCAGCTCGATGCGGCGGTTGCGCCGGTAGGCTTCTTCGGTGTTGCCGGTGTCGAGCGGCTGAAATTCGGCGAAGCCCGCGGCCACCAGCCGCTGCGCCGGCACGCCGAGCGAAATCAGGTACTGCACCACCGAGATCGCGCGCGCCGACGACAGCTCCCAGTTCGACTTGAACACCGGGCTGTTGGTGATGGGACGAACGTCGGTGTGGCCATCCACCCGCAATACCCAGGCGATTTCGCTCGGGATCTGTTTGTCGAGCTCGATCAGCGCGGAGCCGACCTTGTCGAGTTCTGCGCGGCCTTCCGGCAGCAACGTCGCCTGCCCGGTGTCGAAGAATACTTCGGACTGGAATACGAAGCGGTCGCCGACGATCCGCACATCCGGCCGGTTGCCGAGAATGGTGCGCAGCCGTCCGAAAAATTCGGAACGATAGCGCGACAATTCCTGAACCCGCTGCGCCAGCGCGATGTTGAGGCGCTGGCCGAGGTCGGCGATCCGTCCCTGCGATTCCTGGCCGCGCTTTTCCGAGGCTTGCAGCGCTTCTTCGAGCGCCGCGAGCTGACGGCGGAGCGCGCTGATCTGCTGGTTCAACACCTCGATCTGCGCCAGCGCGCGCGACGACACCTGCCGTTCGGAATCCAGCGCCTTGTTGAGTTCGCCGGCGCGGCTGGCGGCGTCGTTGCCGGCGCCGGCAAGGCCTTCATAGAGCCCCTTGACGCGGTCGCGTTCGCCCTCCGCCGAGGCGAGGCCAGCCCGCACCTGCGTGAGCTGATCCTCGAGATTGATCTTGCCGAGCTTTTCCAGCGAGAGAAGATCGTTCAGCTCGGCGATCTTGGCGTTGAGCTGCTCCAGCGCCTTGTCCTTGCCGGTGACTTCCTGCGACAGGAAGAACTGCACCACCAGGAACACCGAGAGCAGGAACACGATCGACAGCACCAGCGTCGACAGCGCGTCGACAAAGCCGGGCCAATAGTTGAAGGCGCTTTCGCTGCGTCGTGTTCGGGCAAGGGACATGGGGATACTCGGCTAGTTTGGATAAAGATATGTCGGCACCGGCAGCGCGCCCCCTCTCCCTTTGGGAGAGGTGAAACCACGGCTCGCGTCTCGCATCAACGCTGCTGACGGCATCCTAACGCTGCTCCGGCCGGCGGCAAACGGCCTCGATATTGTGGCCATCGGGGTCGAGCACAAAGGCGCCATAGTAGTCCGGGTCATAGTGTGCGCGGATTCCGGGCGGCCCGTTGTCCTTGCCGCCCGCCGCAATCGCCGCCTCGTAGAACCGATCGACCGTCGCACGGTCACTGGCTGCAAACGCGATGTGCGAGCCAGTTTGCGGGTGGTTGCGAATTCCGACCCAGAAAAACGCTTTGGGGTTGACGCCGTAGCCGGCGAAATGACTGCCGTCGCCATAGAGCCGCGCGACGCCCAAGGGCCGCAGCGCCTGATCGTAGAATTGCATCGAGCGCTCAATATCTTCGACCCCGACCGTGACGTGATCCAGCATGGCAGGTCCCGCGCTTAACTCTTCTCGGGTTGCCGCGCGAGGCGCTCGAGCAGCCGCTTGATGTCGCGGTTCTGCTCGCCCTGGCCGTCGGCCCATTCGCGGATCATCTGCTGCTCGGTGCGCATATGGGTGACGAGACCCTGGATCGCCTCTGCCAGATTGGCCATCGCCGTGGTCGTGCCGCGGTTGCCGCCGCCCTCTTCGAGCGCGCCGCGCAGCCGGTCGACCGCGGCCTGAAGGTCGCCGCTGGCTTCGCCCTCGCCGGAATAGCCGCGCACGGTCGTCGCCAGCCAGTCCTCAAGGTCGGTATAGAAGCGGTTTTGCGCCTGGCTCGATTGCAGGTCGAGAAAGCCGAGGATCAGCGAGCCGGCAAGGCCAAACAGCGACGACGAAAACGAAATGCCCATGCCGCCGAGCGGGGCGGCCAGACCTTCCTTCAGCGTATCGAACAGCGCGCCGGCATCGCCGCCGACCTTCAGGCCGTCGATCACCTTGCCGACGGAGCCGACGGTCTCGATCAGGCCCCAGAAGGTGCCGAGCAGGCCGAGAAACACCAGCAGGCCGGTCATGTAGCGGGAGATGTCGCGCGCCTCATCGAGGCGGGTCGCGATGGAATCGAGCAGATGCCGCATGGTCTGCTGCGAAATGGTGATGCGCCCGGAGCGCTCGCCGCCGAGAATGGCGGCCATGGGCGCCAGCAGGGTCGGATGGCGGGCGATCGCAAGCCCGGGGTCGGCAATGCGGAAATTGTTGACCCAGGCGACCTCCGGATAAAGCCGGATGACCTGGCGGAAAGACAGGATAATGCCGACCAGCAGCACCAGGCCAATCAGCGCGTTGAGGCCGGGGTTGGCGAAGAAGGCGGTGACGATCTGCTTGTAGAGCACGACCATGATCAGCGCGCACAGCACCAGAAACACCAGCATCCGCACCAGGAATATCCGCGGGGGCGCGAGCTTCGTGAATTCAAGCTCCATGGAGCGGGGCGAGGTGGTCATTACCAGCGGTCCGATTCTGACATTCGTATCCCCTCCCAGCAGTCACCTTTTGCGAATGTTAGAATCAAAAGGACCACTGACAACACATGTTTTTAGTGGACTTATTGATTTTAGTGCGGCCGTTGCGAGAAGCCCCACTATGGCACAGCGAGGCGGAGATGAAAGGCCGGTTGCGGGGCGGGGAGACCGCGGGCCGGGAACTTCCCCGTGAAACCTCGTTGGACCTCACACGTATTTTTGGCAAAGCTTCGGCAAGACAAGCGGTTAAACAACCATGTCGGCGAATTCATACCTAGGGGCACTGGCAGCGATGGCGGTGTCGCTCGCGATCCTGATGGCCGGGGCCTGGGTCGTACAGCAACGCACCGGCAATTCCGGCTGGGTCGATACCATCTGGACGTTTTCGGTCGGCCTGGTTGGCGCGGGCAGCGCCTTGTGGCCGATGGAAGGGGGAGCGCCGACCGCGCGGCAATGGCTGGTTGCAGCCTTGGTCGTGGCCTGGTCGCTGCGGCTTGGCGTGCATATAGCGGTACGGACGGCAGGCATATCGGACGATCCGCGCTATGCGGCGTTTGCGCAGGAATGGGGCATTCGCGCCCCGCGCCGGATGTTTTTATTCCTGCAAAATCAGGCCTTGGGGTCGATCCCGCTGGTGTTTGCGATCTTTGTCGCCGCGCATTTCCCGGGCGAGGGCCTGCGGGCGCAGGATTACCTCGGCGCGCTGGTGCTGCTTGTGGGCATTGCCGGGGAGGGGCTTGCCGACGCCCAGCTCAAGCAGTTCAGGGAGCGGTCCGGCGCCCATGGTCTGGTCTGCGATGTCGGTCTGTGGCGCTGGTCGCGGCACCCGAACTATTTCTTCGAATGGCTGGGCTGGCTCGCTTATCCCGTGATCGCGATCTCGCCGGATCACCCTCTGTCCTATCCCTGGGGCTGGGCCACGTTGCTCGCGCCCGCTTTCATGTACTGGATCCTGGTGTACGTCACCGGCATCCCGCCGCTGGAAACGCAAATGCTGCGCTCGCGCGGCGAGCGCTATCGCGACTACCAGTCGCGCACCAGCATCTTCTTCCCGCTGCCCCCGCGCTAGGGAGAGGCAAAATGAGCCTCACCTCCAGAGCCATCAGCGCCGCCGAGCGGGTGCCATTGCCCGATGCCGTCATCCGCGCCGCCATCCACCAGCTCTGCTCGCGCACGGCCGCGCGGTTCGCCGCCGCCGATCCGCAAGGCGATGCCAGCTTTGCCCGCGAAATGGCTGATCGCGCCATCGCCGAACACACGGAAGCCGCCAATGCCCAGCATTACGAGGTGCCGGCGGCTTTCTTCGGCCGCGTGCTGGGGCCGAACCGGAAATACTCGTCCTGTTTCTATCGCTCGGCGGCCTCGACGTTGCAGGAGGCCGAAGAAGAGGCGCTGCGCCAGACCGTCGAACACGCGGACCTTGCCGACGGGCAATCGATCCTCGAACTCGGCTGCGGCTGGGGCTCGTTGTCGCTGTGGATGGCGCGGCGGTTTCCGAATTCCAAGGTGGTCGCCGTGTCGAATTCGCATTCACAGCGGATGTACATCCAGGGCGAGAGCGCCGCACGCGGATTTACCAATCTGTCGGCGATCACCGCCGACATGAACCGCTTCGATCCCGGGCGGCAATTCGACCGGATCGTGTCGGTGGAAATGTTCGAGCACATGATGAACTGGCGAGAACTGTTGGGGCGCATGCGGTCATGGCTCGCAGCCGATGGCCGCCTCTTCATGCATATCTTCACCCACCGCACCGGCTGCTACCTGTTCGACCGCGACGACAAGGAAGACTGGATCGCGCAGCATTTCTTCACAGGCGGCGTCATGCCGAGCCATCACCTGATCCGGCAATATGCCGATCTGTTCGAGATCGAGAAAGAGTGGCGCTGGAGCGGCGAGCATTACCAGCGCACGGCGCTGGACTGGCTTTCCAGTTTCGATGCCAACCGCGCCGAGATCGAAACCGTTCTGCGCAAGGTCTATGGCGAAGAAACCGCGTTGTGGATGCGGCGCTGGCGCTGGTTCTTCCTCGCCACCGCCGGCCTCTTTGGTTTTTCACGTGGCAGCGAATGGGGCGTCAGCCACTACCGGATGGAGCGGGCGTAGCGACGGTGTTCTGAAGTCCGCTAGCTTCTGAGGCGGCGTACGTTGGTGGGCGTTTCCAGGAGCGACGCCACGGCCGCAATAAATTGCTTTCGATCGAACGGCTTGGACAGCATCGTTGTCCTGGAGAAAGCCCTGGGCAAGCTCTCCGGACCATAGCCGGTCACAAACAGAAACGGCACATTGCGGGCAGTCAATGCCGCTGCAATTTCATCGACGGGGTGCCCTTGCAGGTTGGCATCCAGAACCGCCGCATCGAGCGGCGCGCTGCCGATGATCCCGAGCGCTTCCCTGACTGTCGCTGCCGGCCCCAGCACCGCCGCGCCCGCACCTTCGAGCGCGGCCACGTTGTCCAGTGCAAGAAGCGGCTCATCCTCCACCACCAAAAGCCGCCTTCCTGCCAGTCTGGCCATGTCCTTGCCGGCAGCCGTCACCATTTCGTGCGCCACGCGGTGGACGGCTTCGGCTGCCAGCGACGTCGCGGCCTGATGTTCGCGAAGAGGCAGCGTAATGTTCCAAACGATGCCCTCGTTTTCGATGGACATCAGCGCGTCGCCGCCTTCTCCTTTCGCGCTTTGTTCGATCAAGTTTCTGCCAAAGCCGCGCGCCGGCGGTGCATGTACCGAGGGACCGGCGCGCTCTTCCCAGCGCAGACGAAGCACCGCATCCGCCACGGACCAACTGATCCCTACACTTCCCTTTGTGGTCGATAGCGACCCGTGTTTGATTGCGTTTGTACCAAGTTCGTGAAGCATGAGCGCTACGTGCAGCGCCAGTTGCGCGTCCAGATGGAGTGGCGGCCCCGAGGCGGTGATCCTGTCCTCGTCGACAGCTCCAGCCAGCAGTTGATCGCGGATCAAATCGCGCAGGCCGACACCTGTCCAAGTCGCGCTGCTTAGCATCGAATGGACGCGCGCGAGTGATTGAATGCGCCCGGAGAAGCTCGTTACGAATTCGGCAGGGTCTCTGGTTCGCCGCAGCATCTGATGCGCGATCGCCTGCACGTTCGCCAGCGTATTCTTGATGCGGTGATTGAGCTCTGCCACCAGAAGCCTTTGCGTCTCTTCGGCCCTTTTCCGCTCCTGGATATCCTGCACCACCGCGATGGCGCCGGCGACCGCACCGCCGGCGTCTCGCATCGGCGTGGTCGAAACCAGGGTCCAGGTCTCGCGCCCGTCATCGTCGACAAAAAGCATCTCGATGCCTGGCAACACGGTCTCGCCGCGCAAAGCCCGGGCGCCCGGCCATTGGTCGGGTTCCAGCAGCGAGCCGTCTGGCGCCCAGCACCGCCAACGCTGTTTACTCGTCGCATCGGGTGAGGGAATGACCTCAGGCGAGAAACGCCGCATCGCGGGGTTACTGATCATTATCCGGCCGTTCCGATCCGTGACGCCCACGCCAACGGGAAGCTGTTGCAAGACAGCGGCCAGCCGCGCCTCACTCGCCTCCGCCGCCTCCGCGGCGTTCCGGCGAATGCGCGCCGTATCAAGATTTGCGGCAACGCGCGCCAGCAGTTCGCGGGCGGTGAATGGCTTGATCAGATAATCGTCGGCCCCTCGTTGCAGTCCATCGATCTGGGATTCCTCCGCGACCCGAGCCGACAGCAGGATGATGGGCAAAGTCTGTGTGCGCGGATCGGCGCGAAGCCGCTTCAGAAGGCCGAGGCCATCGAGCCGCGGCATCATGATATCGCTCAACACCAGTTCCGGGATATGTTTTTCTATCGCGGCGAGTGCGGCTTCACCGTCTTCCGCAACCTGGACGTTGTACGACGCGCTCAGCAGGCGTCGCACGTAATCACGCATGTCCGCATTATCGTCGACGAGCAGGATATCCGGACGCTCGATTGGCTCATCCCCGGCTTGCCTGGCGGCGGGAGCATCCCCAATAACTCGCTCATCTTCGGGTCCGGTTACAGGAAGCCAGCGCAGCGCTTCCTCGATGAATGGTTGCGCCCCGATTGCAGTCGACGCCTGCCTGCCGGCAGATCCAATCTGGGCTTGTGGGAGATGGCCGTTTCCGACCGGAATGCGGACGTGGAACGTGGTGCCTTCACCGTAAACGCTCTCGGCTGCAACCGTGCCGCCATGCAGGCGGACGAGATCTTGAACCAGCGCCAGTCCGATCCCGGAACCTTCGTGCGTCCGACCGCGTGCGCCTGCGACGCGGTGGAAACGTTCGAAGAGCTTGGGCAACTCCTCGGCGGGAATACCGGCGCCGGTGTCGTGCACAGTGAGTTCGAAGTGTCCGTCGGATTTACGCAGTTTGACTTCGATGGCGCCATCGAAGGTAAACTTGAAGGCGTTCGAGACGAGATTGAGAACGATCTTTTCCCACATGTCACGATCGACGTAGGCCGGCTCGGACAGCGGCGGACAGTCGATATCGAAGCGCAAGCCGGCCTTCTCGACGGTAGAGCGAAAGACACTCGCGAGTTCCGCCGTAAGTCGTGAAAGATCCACGGTCTCGTAAGCTGCCTGGATGCGCCCGGCTTCAATGCGAGAAAAATCGAGGAGCGTATTGACGAGTTTCAGCAGCCGCAAACCGTTGCGCTGAACAAGATCGACCTGATGATAGGCCGAGCCTGACGGCGCGCCGGGCGTACTCCCCAACTCACGCTTCAACTCCTCCAGCGGCCCAAGCATCAACGTCAGCGGCGTGCGGAATTCATGACTGACGTTCGAGAAAAATGCCGTTTTGACGCGATCAATCTCCGCCAGTGCTTCCGCCCGCTTGCGCTCTTCCTCGTAGGCGTGCGCCTTTGCAATAGTGGTCGCGAGCAGATTGGCGACGAGTCCGTAGAAGCTGCGGTATCGTTCATCGAATTTCAGCCGTGGACTGACGCCGCCGACCAGAAACCCGAACGGCTCTTGGGCCTTGTTGGCGCGCAGCGGCAGGACTACAGCGGAGTGCGGCGGTTCAGGCCAGTGACCCGCCGGTACCTCATCGAAGCGCGAGGAAAGATCGGTCACCTCCACGACGCCCCGTCCGCGTAACGCGATGGCGAGCGGCCACCCCCGACCGGCGTCGGCTGGATCGAGCGACACGAGAGTCGGGCTGGCGTTTTTTCCAGGATCGATCCCGGCCGCACCGGCGAGTCGCGCGTGTCTGTCGCCGGGACTGATCAGATACAAAAGTGCAAATGGAACATCCTTGCCATGACGGGAAAGCGTCTGTCCCGCGCCCCGCGCCGCGTCCTCGAGGGTGTCCTCCACAGCTTCAACCGCCAGATCGCGCAAGATGGCAACGCGGCGTTCTGCGACGACCTTTTCGCTGATCTCGTGAACCGTTGCCAGCACGCCGCCGATGCCACTCGACGTCGTGTCGTCGGGTACCGGGCTGTAGGCCACGGTGAAGTGCGCCTCCTCGGTGAAGCCCGATCGCCTGAGGTGAAGTTCAAAATCCTCGATCCATGTCGATGGGCCGCCTTGGAAGGGCGTGTCGATCAGGGGCTTCAGGAGATGCCAGATTTCCGACCAGCATTCGCGGACCGGCAGTCCGAGCGCATTGGGATGCTTCAGTCCGAGCACGGGGATGTAGGCATCGTTATAAAGGGAAATGTAGTCCGGCCCCCACCACAGCAGCAGAGGAAACCCGTTGGCTATCATCAGCCCGACCGTGGTCCGCAGTGCAGGGGACCATTTCTCGGACGGTCCGAGCGATGTCCTTGACCAGTCGAAGTTTCGGATACGCTCCGCCATCTCGCCGGTGCCCGCGAGCCACTCGGTCAACAAACGGCGGGAGTCCTCGGACAACTCTCTCTCCAGAAAGCCCCAGGTCCGGAGCGGATACATAGGCGACGGTGACACAAGACCGCCCGAGTTAGAATTATCCGAGGCGAAGATGGTTCCCCGACCCTCAAATTTTTGGTCAGGGCCATTCATCTGCGGCCGGTCCGGCCGTCAGTCGTGGGTCCCAGGCGGAAGCAGATCAGCCTGGATGGTGTCGTTCGGACCTCAAACAGCGGACATGCCCCGGAGCGAAGGTGAGGTCGGCGAGGTGTCGGGGATGGACTTGCGCCGCGAGACTTTTTGATCCCATGCTGCCGTCACAAACTAGAGCTCCGATTCCGAAGTTCGCATGATATCGCAGCAACCTCTGATGCGAACCTCGGAATTAAAGGAGCTCTAGTAGCTTATTGATTTGAGTAGCGGCTTTGAATTTGAAGTTCCTATAACGTACTTGCAGCGAAACTGATAGGAACTTCAAATTCGCCGCACTAGCAGGCGGGACGTGAGGGGAAACAATGAATCTCGCTGCGAAGCTATTCGCCGCCCTGATTGTCCTGCTCGCGGCCGAGATGGCGTCGGCGCAATCCAGCTATCCGAACCGGCCGGTGAAAATCCTGGTCGGCTTCACGCCCGGCACGGCTCCCGACCTTGTGGCGCGCATGCTGGCCGACCGGTTTAAGGAAGTCTGGGGCACGGCGTTTGTGGTCGAAGATGTTCCCGGCGCCGGCAGCAACATCGCCACCGAGCGCGTCGCCAAGGCGAGCGCCGACGGCTACACCTTGCTGATGGGCGGCAACTCGTCGCTGGTCATCAATCCGAGCCTGTACGAAACGCTGCCGTTCGACCCGCTGAAGGACTTCGCGCCGATCTCGCAAGTTTTCATCGCGGCGAATGTGCTCGCCGTTCCGCCCGAAGTGCCGGTCAAGACCGTGGCGGAGCTGGTGGCGCTCGCTAATGCGAACCCAGGCAAGCTTTCCTATGGCCATGCCGGCGTCGGTACATCGCAGCATCTCGGCGCCGAATTGTTCAAGTACATGGCGCATCTCGATATCGCGCCGGTGCCCTATCGCGGCACGACGGCGCTGATGCCGGACCTGCTCGCCAACCGGGTCAGCATGTCGTTCGCCAACATCGTGAACGTGTTGCCGCTTGCGCGCGAAGGAAAACTGCGCGCGCTGGCCATCACCTCGATCAAGCGCTCGCCGCTCGCGCCTGACCTTCCGACCATGGCGGAGTCCGGATTCCCCGGCTTCGAAGCGGTGCCGTGGTTCGGCCTGGTCGCGCCGGCCGGCACGCCGCAGAACGTTCTGGACCAATTGCACACCGAGACCGTCAAGGCGCTGGCGATGCCCGCCATGCGCAAGAAGTTCGACGAATTGGGCCTCGAGGCCGTCGGCAATACGCCTGAAGAGTTCACCGCGGTCATCAGACGAGAAACGCCCCAATGGGCAAAAGTGATCAAGGATGCCGGCATCAAGCTCGGCAACTAGAGCTCCGATTCCGAAGTTCGCATGATATCGCGGCAACCTCTGATGCGAACTTCGGAATCAAAGGAGCTTTAGTAACTTATTGATTTGAGTAGCGGCCTTGAATTTGAAGTTCCTATGACGAACCCGCTGCAACCACTGATAGGAAATTCAAATTCGCCGCACTAGGGTCAGAACTCATCAATTTTTCTGTTTGAACAATATGATATTGACATCCGCATTTTCGAGTTTGCGGCGACGGTGCCGCGAATGTCAGATGGGTTGACATTCCGTTTCCCGTCACGTGCATGTATCCTGCATGCGCCATCTATCGCTCGTGTACGGCGCTTGGGGCAAAAAAGAGCCGTGCCTTAACACGCAAATCAGGGGAAGCAATCATGAACCGAACACTGACCATGCTCGCTTTGGGCGCCAGCCTGTTCGCCGGCCTTGCAGCGCCCGCCCAAGCGGCGCCGGATGTGTCGCTGGTGCGTCTCGAATGCGGCACGCCGCAGGACCCGATCCCCGTCAATCCGCGCTTCTCGGACACTTTTGCTTACGGCGACCTAAAGCTTCAGTTCGTCTATAGCTGCTATCTCATCAAGCATGGGGATGACTATATGCTGTGGGACACGGGCCATGCCATGACCATGCCCAAGGTCGCGCCCAAGGTGAGCCTGGTCGATCTTCTGGCGAAGCTCGACGTCAAGCCTGACCAGATCAAATACGTCGGCATCAGCCACTATCATGCCGATCACACCGGTCAAATTGACTCGTTTCCGAAAGCAACGCTGCTGATCGGAGCCAGGGAATGGGAAGCGATTTCCGCGCCCAAGCCGGCTCAAGGCGTGAACTTCAAGCCGTTCGAGAGCTGGATCAAGGGCGAAAGCAAGGTCGAGCCTCAATCTCTCGACAAGGACGTATTCGGTGACGGCACGGTGATCATGCTGCGCACGCCCGGGCACACGCCGGGCCACTCCAGCCTGCTCGTCAAGCTCTCACAGATGGGTCCCGTCATCCTGACCGGCGATGCCGTTCATTTCCGCGAGAACTACGATTCGGATGGCGTGCCCTCGTTCAACTACGACCGCGCCGAGACCGTGGCTTCGATCGAGCGCATCAAGAAGATCGCGGCGAACCTGAAGGCGACGGTCATTATTCAGCACGACGCGCGCGACGTCGAGAAATTGCCGGCATTCCCGGCGTTCGCCAAATAGTTCGCGGATCAAAATCAAATGTCGAGGCGGTCGGCAACACGCCTGAAGAGTTTACCGAGGTCCTCAGACGAGAAATGCCCGAATGGGCAAATTGGCAAAAGCGGGGCGAGTGGCCGACCATGATCTTTAGGCGCGTTCCCATCGTCAGGACCGCGAAGATCGATGTGGAATTGCAAGAAAGCTTTTCACGCCGGTAGAATCGGCTCATGTGAGCTTCATTGCCCAGATCTCGGGTAGCGTGCGAAATGCAAGATGCAGGTTGTCGTTGAAGGACGCCGTTTTAAAACCAAACTTCCCCCAAGCTGCGGCCAGCGCCGGCCTGGTAAAGATTGAAATGTGTCCGTTGCGCGGCCCGATGTACCACCACGACATCCCTTTTTGATCGAAATCCTGGGGCTGGAGCATTGTCGAATAAAACACCGCGCCTGGATCGGCGGCGAACTCAACTATTTTGCCAATTCCAGCGATGGGATCCGGCAAGTGTTCCAGCGTTTCAAAGCAAGTGACCAGGTCGAACTTGCCGGCGGGCAGGAGCGCATGCTGCGGTACCATCGGATCGTAGGTAACGGTTTCCTTGAAGCCGCTGGCACGCAACGCGGCGCATAAGACGTCGTTGCCGCCGCCATAATCGAGGAGCCTCATGTTTGTTTTGTGCTCGGACCAAAGCTGGGCCACCATGCCGGCATTGCCAACCGGGCGATTGTTTTCGTAATCGGGATCGTAGTTCAGGTACTCGTCGTTATAGATGTGCGCCTTGAATTCGCTTATTCCCCAATCGTCAAAAGCGTCGGTGAACAGAAAGCCGCAGGCCGCACAACGGCGATAGTAGATTGGAACGCCCGAAAGAGCGGGGGCCTTTTGCCCTATGTCGCAAGGCCGATTCAAGTCGGTCACGCCATAGAGTGCCGATGGCCCGTCGCAAATCTTGCAAGCAAGGGAGGCTGTGGTTGCTGCCCTGAGACGAAGTTCAGCTAAAGACATTATTTGACCTCTCCGTGATGCGGTCCCGGCGCGTGAAGCACGCCACGCGGGAAGATTCGACCCCACCTGATGTCTGGTCTGACAGGTTCAGGCGGCTCACGGTGCCTGCTTGGCCGGATTGAGCTCGGCCAGCGTCTTGTCCTCGGAATGCATGGCCAGGATATTGATGCCGGCTTCTCTCAGAATGTAGCCGCGATCGCCGAACCAGCGATTGAGTTGCTCGCCGTTGCTCTTGATTTTTTCGACCAGAAGAATGGGACGGCTGCGCTTGATCGTTTTATCGGCTCCTTCGAGCGCTTCCAGCTCCATGCCCTCGACGTCGAGCTTGATGAAATCGACTCGCGGCAGGTTGAATTCATCGAGCGTCACTTTACGAATTTCGGCGGTGTTTTCCGTGTAGTTGATCGCCTGACCGATGAACTCGTTGTTGGCCCCCTGGCGAAGCTCCAGACTGCCAAAGCTGGAGGGCACCATATAGTTCGGATTCGGGATCGTCATGACGCCGGATTCGGAGGACACCGCCGCGTGCAGAGCTATCGCGTTGAAGCAGTTGTTGATGGCGATATTGCCTGCGAGAGCGTAGTAGATGCGTTCCTGCGCCTCGATGGACAGCACCGATCCCCAACCGGTCATGGCGGTCGCCCACTCGATCGTGTGCACGCCGATGTTGGCGCCGCAATCGATCGCCACCACGCCGTCGCCGTGATGGCGTCGACGAGCGCCGAGAAGCTGAACCGCCAATTTGACTTCGGCCGGATCGAAGCACGCTGTTTCGAGGATCTGGTAGCCGACCCCAAAGCCGCTTTCGGCATCGACCATCCGATAATCGAGACGATTAACGATCATCGTGCCGTGGTTGGATGAAGCAAGCACGAATGCCAATTTGCGGCGCGCATCGACCATTGGATGTCTCCTGCGACCAAGAACGAGCCAGGCTATTTGATGGGGAAGCAAATAATGGGCGTTCCGGCAGAAATTTTCCAGAGACTGCCTGGCTCTTCCGACGGTTCATCCAGCTTGATCACGGGACCAACAAATAGATGATTCTTATGGTGACGGAAAGGCGCGGCGGGTCTCGCCTGGCGCCGGGTAAGCCGCGCCGGAGCATGATCCGGAAAAGTGTGTAGCGGTTTTCCGAAAAGATCATGCTCAATCAAAGAACTAAAGCGCGATGACGATTCCATCAAATCTCATCGCGCTTTAGCCCAACGGCTTCAGGATCTTCACCAGTTCGCCGTGGATGAACTCGTTGCCGCAGACCACGCTGCGGGTGATGAGCGGATCGTCGTCGCCGGCAATGCCAGAGACGATGCCGCCGGCCTCGCGCACCACGATTTGCCCGGCCGCCATGTCCCAGGGCTGAAGGTTGCGCTCCCAATAGCCGTCAAGCCGTCCCGCCGCGACAAAGGCCATGTCGAGGGACGCCGCGCCGAACCGGCGCAGGCCCGCCACGCGGTTCTGGATTTCGGCCATCTCGGCGCGCGAGAGCTCGTGATCGCCGCGTCCGATATGCGGCAATCCGCAGGCGATTACGCATTCGTTGAGCTTGCGCCGGCCGGCGACGCGCAGCCGCTGATCGTTGAGAAAGGCGCCCTTGCCGCGTTCGGCGGTATAGAGCTCGTCATTGGCGGGATTGTAGACGACGCCTGCAATCACCGTGCCCTCGCGCTGGAGTGCAATCGAGATCGCAAATTGCGGAATGCCGTGCAGGAAATTGGTGGTGCCGTCGAGCGGATCGACAATCCAGGTGTGGGTCTTGTCGTCGCCCTCGCGCGAGCCGCCTTCCTCGCCGATGAAGCCGTAGCCGGGTCGGGCCTTGGAAAGATCCGAATACAGCATCTCCTCGGCGCGGCGGTCGGCCATGCTGACGAAATTGGCCGGCCCCTTCAGCGACACCTGGAGGTTTTCGATCTCGCCGAGGTCGCGATTGAGGCTGCGGCCGGCGCGCCGCGCCGCCTTGACCATGACATTGAGAAGGGCTGACTGCAGCATGATCCCGGGCGATTTGCTTTAACGAAAACGGTGCTCCCTCTCCCTTTGGGAGAGGGTTGGGGTGAGGGGTTACGGTGTTGGTGAGGTTGGAGACCCCTCACCCGGCGCTAGTGCCGCCTATTTGAAGTTCCTGCGCCGCGAGCGGCAAAACTGGTTCAGGAACTTCAAATAGAAAAGCGGCACTAGAATTGACAGGTTTTCTAGTGCCCATGACTTTCCGAAGTTCGTGAAAAGTGGGTGCTGAGGTGTAGCACGAACTTCGGAAAGTGGGCACTAGGTGCAGCGAATTTGAAGTTCCTATCAGCGTTGCGGCAAGTTCATCATAGGAACTTCAAATTCAAGGCTGCTACTCAAATCAACAAGTTACTAGAGCTCCTTTGATTCCGAAGTTCGCATCAGAGGTTGCAGCGACAGCTTGCGAACTTCGGAATCGGAGCTCTAGGTGCCGACCTCTCCCCAAAGGGGGCGAGGTGAAGATAGATGTGGGTGCCCTGTGGCGAGGGTGCCGTCAAGGTCATTTGGTGCCGAACCACTTGTGCACTTCGGCGTCCGCTTTGGCTTTATCCTCCGCGCTCATCGCAGAGAGGGCCTGATCAAGCTCCGGATCGCCCTTGCCGGCGGTTTTCGCGATGGTGTGCCACTTCAGCGCCTCGACCTTGTCCACCGGCACGCCCTCGCCGCTGGCCAGCACCCGGGCGAGGCGGTTCTGCGCGATCGGATTGTTCTGCCTGGCGGCCTTGCGCAGCAAAGTGATCGCCGCCGTCGCGTTCCTGGCGGTGCCAGTGCCGTTGAACAGCGCAATCGCATATTCGACCTCGGCATCGATATTACCCGCCATGGAAGCCGCCTGCAGCAGCCGCACGGCCTTTTCGGCGTCCTTCGGCACGCCCGTTCCTTCCTTGTAGAAGGTCGCGAGCGCATATTGGGCTTCCGGATTGCCGGCGTCGGCCGCAACGCGCAGCAATTCGGCCGCGCGCCTCACGTCCTGCGGCAGCGTCTCGCCGCCGAGATACATCAAAGCGAGGTTATAGGTGGCCTTGGGGTTGCCGAGCTTGGCCGAGGACGCCAGCAGTTTCGCGGCTTCCTCGCGGTTGACCGGGCCGCCGCGGCCGGCCAGCCGCAACATCGCCAGTTCGAACATCGCTTCGCGGTCGCCGGCGTCGGCGGCGCGCTTGTACCACCCGGCAGCCTTGGCGTCGTCGCGCGGGACGCCGAATGCATTGGCGTAGAGTTCGCCGAGCATGGTCATCGCCTTGGGATCGCCCTTGTCCTGCGCGCGCTTCATCGCGAGATCGAAGGCGGTCTTGTAGAGGCCGCGCTGATAGGCGCCAAAGACCAGGTCGACGTTGGGATCGTCGGATGGCTCAGGCGTCGCGGCGGCTGCCGGCGGCGGGGCCGGCGCGGCAGGGGGCTTCTTGACCACGGGCCTGATCTTCGGCTTGGCCGCGATGGCTGGCTTGGCGGGTAGCGTGGCCGGTTTGTCCGGCGCCGCGGCCGGCGGGGCGAGCGAAACCTGCGCGGACGCGTGAGCCGTCAGCATCACTGCGGCGACGAGGACCAGTGCCGCCCATTTGACGTTCCTGCTCCGCAAGCGGCAAATACCGTCCAGGAACTTCAGTATCATAATTTTGCGAGTGCCCATGACTTTCCGAAGTTCGTGAAACGTGCGTGCTGCGGTTGAGCACGAACTTCGGAAAGTGGGCGCTAGTAACGGGCGCAGCGCTTTCATTTCAGGCTCTAGCCTTGCGCCGTTTCGGCTCTGGCCGGCTTCGCGGCATGGGCCTTGCGGATCGCTTCTATCGCCGCGCGCAACGAGGCACGCGGTCCTTCCGCCGCCGTCCAGATAAAATCGCTGGCGAGAATGAAGTCGGCGCCGGCCGCGGCGAACGCGCCGACTTCGTCGAGCGTACCCGCGAAACCGGCCGAAGGCAGTTCGAACACTTCGTCCCACCATTGCAGGCGCTCACAGATTGCGTCTTGCGACGGCCGATGTCCGCGCGCGTCCGGCTCGCCGAATAGCACGTAATCCGCGCCCAGTTCGCCCGCCGTCATCGAATCGTGCCGTGTCGTCAGGCCACCGACGCCGGCGATGCGGTCGGGCTTGAGCGTCGGCAGTGCCTCTTCAAGCGCTTCCAGGCCGGAAAGATGCGCGCCGTCGGCGCCGGCGCGCGCCACAAGGTCCACATGTCCATCGAGCAGAAGCGCGGCGCCCCTGTCCTGGATCGCGGGCGCCAGCGCCTTGATGCGCGAGATCAGCGCGCGCGGGTCGGAAGGTTTCAGCCGCAGCAAGACCGCCGCCACATCGGCCTCGGCCAACAAGGCCGGGAGATCGCCAGGCAGGCTTTGCGGATCGTCGATCGGCGGCGTCGCGAGGTAGAGACGCGGAAGCGGACGCGGCGAGGCAGGCTTTGAGGCCGAGTGCTTTGAGGCCAAATCTAAGCTGCCTTCTTTTCGAGATCGGGCGTCCATTTGCCGGTACTCGCCAGCGCATTCATGTGCGCGCGATGGGTAAAGGCGCGCTGCCCGGCCGCAACGTTTTCGGATTTGCCGGACCAGGCTTTCTGCGGAGCTGATTGCAGCGCACGGCCGTAGGAGAAAGTGACCTTCCACGGCAAGCCGCCGGTCGCATTGATGGCATTGAGATGCGCGGTTGCTTCTTCATCCGACTGCCCGCCGGAAAGAAAAGCAATGCCGGGCACCGCCGCGGGCACGCAAGCCTTCAACAGCCGGACGGTCTTTTCGGCGACCTCCTGCACGGGGGCCTGCCTGGCGGATTTCTTGCCCGATATCGCCATGTTGGGTTTCAGGATCATGCCTTCCAGCGCGACCCGCTGCACGCGCAATTCCTGGAACGTCTTGTTGAGCACACGCTGCGTTACCTCGTAACAACGGTCGATATCGTGATCGCCGTCCATCAGCACCTCCGGCTCGACGATCGGCACGATCTGGGCTGCCTGGCACAGCGCGGCGTAACGCGCCAGCGCGTGGGCATTGACGCGGATCGCGGTCATCGAGGGAATGGCATGACCTCCGGTTCCCTGGCCGATATCGATCACCGCGCGCCATTTCGCAAAGCGCGCACCGCGCTCGTAATACTTCTTCAGGCGATCGGCGAGATTGTCGAGACCGGCGGTGACGAGTTCCTCCGGGCAATTCGGCAAGGCCTGCGTTCCCTCATCGACCTTGATTCCGGGGATCGAGCCCGCCTGCTCGATCAGCTTGATCAGGGGCGTTCCATCTTTCGCGTTCTGCCAGATGGTCTCGTCATAGAGGATGACGCCGGAGATATATTGGCGCATCGCGTCCTGTGAGCGGAACAGCATCTCGCGATAGTCGCGGCGGCTTTCCTCGGTGGATTCCACCTTGATGGCGTCGAAGCGCTTCTTGATGGTGCCGGAGGATTCATCGGCGGCGAGTAAGCCCTTGCCCGGGGTGACGATGGCGAGAGCGACTTTGTTGAGATCGGCGATATTCATCGGGAACCGTCCTTTGGCAGACGCTCGCTATTGGCGACCAAAATAGACCGTTCTCGGGCAAAAGAGGAGTTTGACGTTGGTCGGAGAGGGATTTTGCCGCCTTTTCCTCTGGTCGTCATCGCCAGCGAAAGCGGGCGATCCAGTACACCGCGGCTTTTCGGCTCGATCGCGAAGGTCTCTGGAATACTGGATCGTCCGGTCAAGCCGGACGATGACAACGGGAGCTCACGCCACCTCGCGATTCGCTAGGCGACGCGGGGATCGAGTTCGCCCTTGGTGTAACGCTTGGCCATTTCGGCCGTGGTCAGAACCTTCTTGATCTTGCTCGCTTGCCCTGCGGTATTGAATTCCTGGAGCCGCTGCTTGCACAGCCTGGCCATCGCCTCCATCGCGGGCTTGAGGTATTTGCGCGGGTCGAACTCTTCCGGATTGTCATTCAGCACCTTGCGGATTTGCCCGGTCATCGCCATCCGGTTGTCGGTGTCGATGTTGATCTTGCGGACGCCGTTCTTGATGCCGCGCTGGATCTCGGCCACCGGCACGCCCCAGGTCGGCTTCATCTTGCCGCCGTTGGCGTTGATGATGTCCTGCAAATCCTGCGGCACCGAGGACGAACCATGCATGACAAGATGCATGTTCGGCAGCTTGCGGTGAATTTCCTCGATCACCTTCATGGCGAGAATGTCGCCATCAGGCTTGCGGGTGAACTTGTAGGCGCCGTGCGAGGTGCCCATCGCGATCGCGAGCGCATCGACCTTGGTCTCCTTGACGAACTTCACCGCTTCGTCGGGGTTGGTGAGGAGCTGGTCGTGCGAGAGCTTGCCTTCCGCGCCGTGGCCGTCTTCCTTGTCGCCCATGCCGGTCTCAAGCGAGCCGAGCACGCCGAGTTCGCCTTCCACCGAGATTCCGCCAAGATGCGCCATGCCGGTGACGGTCCTGGTGACGCCAACATTGTAATCCCAGTCGCCGGGGGTCTTGCCGTCGGCCTTCAGCGAGCCGTCCATCATGACCGAGGTAAAGCCGGCCTGGATCGCGGTCATGCAGGTCGCGGGCTCATTGCCGTGATCGAGATGCACGCAGACCGGGATCTGCGGATAGATTTCGGTGACCGCATCCATCATGTGGCGGAGCATGACGTCGTTGGCGTAGGAGCGCGCGCCGCGCGAGGCCTGGATGATAACCGGCGCATCGAGCGTTGACGCCGCGTCCATGATGGCGAGCGCCTGTTCCATGTTGTTGATGTTGAAGGCCGGCACGCCGTAGTCGTGCTCCGCCGCGTGGTCGAGCAATTGGCGCAACGTGATCCGAGCCATCACCTGTTCTCCGCGTTGGGGCTGATCGCCCGATATAATTTATTGCTTCTTTAAAACCTCGACGCCGGGCAGCGGTTTCCCCTCCATCCACTCCAGGAATGCGCCGCCTGCGGTCGACACATAGCTGAAATCACGGGCCACGCCGGCCTGGTTGAGCGCCGCCACCGTGTCTCCGCCGCCGGCAACCGACACCAGCTTCTTCGCTTTCGTTCGCTCAGCCGCATGCCGTGCCGCGATTACGGTGCCGCGGTCGAACGGTGTCATCTCGAATGCGCCGAGCGGTCCGTTCCAGACCAGCGTCGCGGCGTCGTCGATGGCGGCGTGGATTCGCGCGGTCGATTGCGGGCCGACGTCGAGGATCATGCCGTCGGCGGGAATGGCATCGAGGCCGAAGGCGTGCGACGGCGAATTGGCGGCGAAATGAAACGCCACGACCGCATCGACCGGCAGGATGATGGCGCAATTGGCGGCTTCCGCCTTTTCGAGAATCCTGAGCGCAGTGGCGGCGAGGCCCTTCTCCGCGAGCGACTTGCCGACGCCGACCCCTTGCGCGTACAGGAAGGTGTTCGCCATGCCGCCGCCGATGACCAGCGCATCGACCTTGCTGACGAGATTTTCCAGGAGATCAATCTTGGTGGAAACCTTGGCGCCGCCGATGATCGCGATCACCGGCCGCGCCGGCGCTTCCAGCGCCTTCGACAGCGCATCGAGTTCGGCCTGCATGGTGCGGCCGGCATAGGCGGGCAGCTTGTGGCCGAGCCCTTCGGTCGAGGCGTGCGCGCGGTGCGCGGCCGAGAAGGCGTCGTTGACCCAGATGTCGCCGAGCTTGGCGAGTTCAGCGACAAAGGCCGGATCGTTCTTTTCTTCTTCCTTGTGGAAACGGGTATTCTCCAGACAAAGAATGTCGCCGTCCTTCATCGCTGCGACGGCTTTGGCGGCGGCCTCGCCGACGCAGTCGTCCGCAAAGGCGACCGGCTTCTTGATCACCTGCGACAGTGCCGCCGCGACGGGCTTCAGCGAATCCTTCGGATCGCGCCCCTTGGGGCGGCCGAAATGCGCCAGCAGGATCACCTTGCCGCCCTTGGCGGAAATCTCGGTGATGGTGGGCGCGACGCGTTCGAGGCGGGTAGCGTCGGTGACGCGGCCGTTTTCGGTGGGCACGTTGAGATCGACGCGGAGCAGAACGCGCTTGGCCCTAACGTCGACGTCATCGAGGGTACGGAATGGTTTTGTCATCGGCGCTCTCTTGTCCCGGGCGCGGCTCGCGGCGGCACCGCGGTTCAACCTCTCCCCGAGGGGGAGAGGTCGGATTGCGAAGCAATCCGGGTGAGGGGGCGTTGCCCTCGCGAGGGACCTGAACCCCTCACCCGATTTGCTGGCGCAAATCGACCTCTCCCTATGGGAGAGGTGACCTTCCTTACAGCAGCTTCCCCATCGCCACGGCCGTGTCGGCCATGCGGTTGGAGAAGCCCCATTCGTTGTCGTACCAGGACATCACCCGCACCAGCGTGCCGTTCTGCACCTTGGTCTGGTCCATGTGGAACGTCGAGGAGTGCGGGTCGTGGTTGAAGTCGATCGAGACGTTCGGCGCGTTGGTGTAGCCGAGGATGCCCTTGAGCTGCTGCTCGGCCGCGCGCTTCATCGCCTCGTTGATTTCTTCCTTGGTGGTCTTGCGCGAGGCGACGATCTTCAAATCCACCACCGAGACGTTCGGGGTCGGGACGCGGATCGCGACGCCGTCGAGCTTGCCGTTCAATTCCGGCAGTACGAGGCCGATCGCCTTCGCTGCGCCGGTGGACGTCGGGATCATCGACATCGCCGCCGCACGGCCGCGATAGAGGTCCTTGTGCAGGGTGTCGAGCGTCGGCTGATCGCCGGTATAGGCGTGGATGGTGGTCATGAAGCCCATCTCGATGCCGACGGTGTCGTTGAGTACCTTGGCGACCGGCGCGAGGCAGTTGGTGGTGCAGGAGCCGTTGGAGACGACGAGATGCTCTTTGGTGAGCTTGTCGTGGTTGACGCCGTAGACGATCGTGGCATCGGCGTTCTCGGCCGGCGCGGAGATCAGCACGCGCTTGGCGCCGGCGGTGAGGTGCAGCGATGCCTTTTCCCTGGCGGTGAAGATGCCGGTGCATTCGAGCGCGATGTCGACGCCGAGCGCCTTCCACGGCAGCTTCGCCGGATCGCGTTCGGCCGAAACCTTGATCTTGCCGTTGCCGAGGCTGATCGAATCGCCCTCGACCGTCACCGTGCCGGGAAAGCGGCCGTGCACTCAGTCAAAGCGCAAGAGGTGCGCGTTGGTCTCGACCGGGCCGAGATCGTTGATGCCGACCACTTCGATATCCTTGCGGCCGGACTCGGCGATGGCGCGCAGCACGTTGCGGCCGATGCGGCCAAACCCGTTGATAGCGACCCGGACTGCCATGCATGTTCTCCTCTAATAGCCCCTGCCGTCCCGACGGGCGGATCCCGCAGGGAGGCTGACGGCATTTCGCCCGGTTCGGCCGGGCGAGGAACGGAAAAGATGACAGTTAGGTAGTCTCTTTTCCCGTAAATCTCAACCATCAGGGCGGTATGGCTCATTTGAACTAGCGGAGCCACATACTCCATTAACCTCTCCCGATCGGGAGAGGTGGACCTCAAATCCGGCGACAGCTTAGCCTTATATGCTTCAACCCAAGCGTTTCAGAACTGCACTAACCGTAGCCTCGGCGGTAATGCCGAAGTGCTTGAAAAGGTCCTTGGCAGGTCCGCTTTCGCCGAAGCTATGCATGCCGATAAAGAGCCCATCGTGCCCGATCACGGCGTCCCAGCCCCAGCGGACGGCGGCTTCGATTGCGACTTTGACGGGCGCGTTCCCGATCACGGCCTTTTGCTTGTCGTCCGGCTGCGCCAGCAGCAATTCGAGCGAGGGCACCGAGACGACCCGCGCCGGAATGCCGCGCCCGGCCAGTTCCTTTTGCGCGGCGACCGCAATCTCGACCTCCGAGCCGGAGGCAAACAGCGAGACCTTGGCGTCGCCTTGCGCTGCGACCAGCTCGTAGGCGCCATGGCTGCACGGATTGTCGGCAGGCGCCGAGGTGCGCAGCTGCGGCACGTTCTGGCGGGTCAACGCCAGTACGGTCGGGCCATCGGTGCGGTTGAGCGCCAATTCCCAGCACTCGGCAACCTCGACGGCGTCGCATGGGCGGAACACCCGCATGTTCGGAATTGCGCGCAGCGCCGCGAGATGTTCGACCGGCTGATGCGTCGGGCCGTCTTCGCCGAGCCCGATCGAATCGTGGGTCATCACATAGACCACGCCGGTGCCCATCAGCGCGGCGAGCCGCATCGCGGGCCGGGCATAGTCGGTGAAAATCAGGAAGGTAGCGCCGTTCGGCGCAAAGCCGCCGTGCAGGAAGATGCCGTTCAAGGCCGCTGCCATGCCGTGCTCGCGGATGCCGTAATGGATGAAACGGCCCTTCGGCGTCTTGGCCGAAAAATCCACCGCCGATTTCGCCTTGTTGTTGTTGGAGCCGGTGAGGTCGGCGGAGCCCGCGACAAACTCCATCGGCATCGCTTCCGCGATCACGTCGATCGCAGCTTCCGAGGACTTTCGCGTGGCGATGTTGAGCGGGTTTTCCAGAAGCTTCTTCTTGTAATCGCGCAAAGCCTTCGCGAGCGCCGCCGGCCGCTCGTGGCGCAGCCGCCGCTCGAATTCGGCGCGCTTGCGCGGTCCGAGCTCGGCAAAGCGCGCTTCCCATTCGGTCCGTGCGGCAGCGCCGCGGCTACCGGCCTCGCGCCAGGCCTTCAATACGTCGTCCGGTACCGAGAACGGCTCCAGTGAAATGCCGAGGTTTTCCTTGGCGCCCTTCAGTTCGTCGGCGCCGAGCGCCTCGCCATGCGCCTTGTTGGTGCCGGCCTTGGTGGGCGCGCCGTAACCGATCGTCGTTTTGCAGGCGATCAGCGAGGGCTTGTTGGATTTTTGCGCGCGGGTGATCGCAGCCGCGATCGCCGCCTGGTCCTGGCCGTCGATCAGCTCGGCCGCCCAGCCGGCGGACTTGAAGCGTTTCACCTGATCGACGGAGTCGGAAATGGAGGTCGGACCGTCGATCGAAATGCCGTTGTCGTCATAAAGCACGATCATCTTGTTGAGCCGCCAGACTCCGGCGAGCGCGATCGCTTCCTGTGAGATGCCTTCCATCAGGTCGCCGTCGGAGACCAGCACATAGGTATGATGATCGACGATCTTCTTGCCGAATTCGGCCGCCAGCATCTTCTCCGCCAGCGCCATGCCGACCGAGGTCGCAAGGCCCTGGCCGAGCGGGCCGGTGGTGGTCTCGATGCCCTTGGTGCGGAAATTTTCCGGATGGCCCGGGGTGAGCGAATCCACCTGGCGGAAACGCTTGAGCTGATCGAGCGTCATCTGCTTGTCGCCGGTGAGGTAGAGCAGCGCGTAGAGCAGCATCGAGCCGTGGCCGGCCGACAGCACGAAGCGGTCGCGGTCGGGCCAGGCGAGGTTGGCCGCATCGAATTTCAGGAATTGCGTGAACAGGACGGTCGCCATATCGGCGGCGCCCATCGGCAGGCCCGGATGGCCGGACTTCGCCTTTTCGACCGCGTCCATCGCGAGTCCCCGAATGGCATTGGCCATACGAACGTGATCGATCTGCGTCATGATGAAATTCCGTTAGATAATGAGATGCTTGGGCGAGCCCGCGCGGGCGATGAACGAGCCGGCGCGGGCAGCGAAAGCTCTTTGGAACCTGAAGTCGAGGGCTGGATAGCACCTCATCTGCCAAAGTCAAAAGGAAGTGGAACATTTCAACCTGCTTTGCGGTGCATAGTTCCGAACTGGCGTTGCGCTCGCCTCGCGCGCCACGTAAATTTCTCCATCCAAACGCTTGGTGAGACCGCCAATTTCGCCGAGCGCCTATGCCAGCTGAGAGCGCCGCCGCCGGTCATGAGCGATCAATCCGTCAACGGTTCGGGCCACATTGAGCCCGGTTTTGCCGACCTCGATGCCGCCACGCGCCGGCTGATGGCGGCGCTGGATGGGCTCGAAAGCGCCGTCGAGCGGCGGCGCGACGCCGACCGCGACGAGGACGAACTGGCGGCGCGAATCCAGGCGCTCGGCGCCGACCGGGCGCGGCTGGCCGACGAACTCGACGGATCGCTGGTGAGGTCGAAGCGGCTCGAGCGATCCAACCGCGAAATTGCCGAGCGGCTCGACGCTGCGATCGGCACCATCCGCGAGGTGCTGGATGCCGGAGAGATGTCATGAGCCACGTCAACGTCACCATCAACGGCCGGCAATACCGCATGGCCTGCGAGGAGGGGCAGGAGACGCGGCTGCTCAGGCTCGCCGAGAGCCTGGAATCGCGGATCGAAGGCCTGCGTGGCAAGTTCGGCGAGATCGGCGACGCGCGGCTGACCGTGATGGCAGCGCTCACCGTGTGCGACGAACTGCAGGATGCGGGAAACCGCATCCAGGGTCTTGAAGACGAGCTGACCGCGTTGCGCGACGTGCGCACGGTCGCCGCCGACCGCGCCAAGGCCACCCAGGTTGCCGTCGCCAATGCGCTCAACGCTGCCGCCGACCGCATCGAGAAAACCACCCAGGTGCTCAACCGCACCATCGGCGGCGGCGTCGCGATCGGGTAGGGGCACCCTTTTCCATCACCGGAACACCTGCACGGCCGCGACGCGGTTATGTGCCCTTGACATCATATTAGAATGCGTATTATAGAATGGGTGTTCTAGTATGATGATCAGGGCGTCACATGGTGCGGTCGCGGTCCTACGATGAAGGCGAGGTACTTGCGGGCGCGATGAACGCGTTTCGCCGCGAGGGTTATGCCCGCGTCTCGATCCCGCAACTTGAGGCCGCGACGGGTTTAAGTTCGGGCAGCCTCTACAACAGTTTCGGCGACAAGCACGGCATCTTTCTCGCAGCCTTCGAACATTATCTCAAAGCCGTGCTCGGGCGGCGCATGGCGCAATTTGCGAGGCCGGAAGCCGGTCTTGCCGGCCTGCGCGAACTGTTTTTGACGCTGCTACGCGAGCCCGCTGGCGAAACCTTCGGCTGCCTGATCACCAATTCAGCGATCGAGTTCGGCGCTGGAAACGAGATCGCCGCAAAAGCGGCGGCGCGGGGATTCGACCTGCTCGAACGCCTGTTCGTCGAGCGGCTGACTGCCGCGAAATCGTCGGGCCGTTTGCGCGGCGACTTCGATGCGAAGGCCGGCGCCGTCCGGTTGCTCGCACTCTATCAAGGAGTCCTGGTTCTCGTTCGCGGCGGCTATGACCTGCGAAAGATCAAGGCCGCTATCCACCAAGAGTTTGATCATTTCGAGGGGGAACCATCATGACACCGCAATCGCTGTGGCAACGCTATGCACGCATCTGGACTTCGGAGCCTGAGATTCGCGCCAGCGAATTGGAAGCTTGTCTCGCTGAAGCCTGCGTCTATTGCGACGTCAACGGCGTCCAGCAGGGGCGCGAAGCGTTGTCGCGCTACATGGGCGGATTTCAGGAGAGCGTGACCAACGCGGGCTTCGAGATCCTCTCCGTTCTCCATCACCACGATCGTATGCTCGCCGAATGGCGGCTTGTCGGACCAAACGGCGCGGTGCTCCAAACGGGACGAAGCTTCGCAACCGTTGCCGACGACGGAAGATTGCAGACCATCACCGGCTTCTTCGACGCCGGATAGCGCGTTGGCGCCGTACGGCCTCGCTACGGCTCGGACTGCTCGGGTGCGCGCGCTCCTCTGGATGAGGTCGATACTGGCGGCAAAGAGCCCGACCCTCATGGTGAGGAGCGCAGCGGAACGCGGTGCGTCTCCGGACGTGGCTGCGCATCGCCGGGAGAACCATGAGGCCGAATCGGCTGTTTGATGTGTGAATCGGAGATATGGCCGGTGCGACGCCGCTGGTTATTCAGCCACTTCGTTGTTACATTGGTTCCCGCGAGGCTGCGTCGCGCGTCAGGAGCCATATATCCCCGGGGCCTTATCGATCCTTTAGGGAACTGTCCCTGGCCGGGTCCGTGGATCCGGACATATGGTGCCCACCTACTTTCGTAGGGAACTCCGGGATCGAGTGCTTCAACGGCGTTCGCGGCCTCGCACTTTCTTTTTCTCTGCTTTTGTACCCGAACTGCGGTGCGTCATTCGGTAGCCCGTCATACCCCGCGCAAGCGGGGTATCCAGTACGCTGCGACAGTGCAGCTTGATCGCGGGTGCCTCTGGAATACTGGATCACCCGCATGCGCGGGTGATGACAAGCTGATTGCTAGTGAGCCGACGTCGCATGTCGACAACCCCCTCCAAGGGTGACCTCCGCAAAATTGCGCTCGATGCGCGCGATGCGATGGATGCTGCCGCGCGCGCCGCGGCCAGTGAGAAACTCGCCGCAAGGGGGCTGCCGTTCGAAATCGCCGCGGGCGCCGTTGTCTCCGGCTATTCGCCGATCCGAAGCGAACTCGATCCCGCGCCCTTGATGCGCGCGCTTGCTGCGCAAGGCGCAAAGCTCGCGCTGCCGGCGGTGATGGCGCGCGGCAAGTCGCTTGCGTTCCGCGCCTGGTCACCGGGCGACCGCCTCACGCTCGGCCCGCTCGGCATTCTCGAGCCTTCGCCGGCCATGGCCGAACTCATTCCCGACGTCATGCTGGTGCCGTGTGCTGCCTTCGACCGGCTCGGCCATCGCATCGGCTACGGCGCCGGTCATTACGATTTTACACTCGCGAATCTGCGCAAAGTGAAGCCGATCGTCACGGTGGGCCTCGCCTTTGCCGCACAGGAAATCAAGGCCGTCCCCGCGCTCGCCCACGACGTCGCGCTCGATTATGTGCTAACGGAAAAGAAGGCGTTCGATTTTCGGAGCATATAAATTGCGTATTCTGTTCGTTGGCGACGTCGTTGGCCGTTCCGGGCGTACCGCGGTCACGGAACACTTGCCCGGCATGATCCGCGACTGGTCGCTCGATCTCGTTGTCGTCAACGGCGAGAACGCTGCCGGCGGCTTCGGCATCACCGAGACGATCTACCAGGAATTGCTCGACGCCGGTGCCGATGCCGTCACGCTCGGCAACCACGCCTGGGATCAGCGCGAGGCGCTGGTGTTCATCGAGCGCGCGCCGCGCCTCGTTCGCCCCGCGAATTTTCCGCAAGGCACGCCCGGCCGTGGCGCCGCGCTGATCGATACCAAAAGCGGCAAGCGCGCGCTTGTTATCAACGCCATCGGCCGCGTCTTCATGACGCCGTTCGACGATCCCTTTGCGAGGCTGGCCCGCGAACTCGAAGCCTGCCCGTTGCGCGAGGCGGCGGATGCGGTGGTGGTCGATTTCCATGGCGAGGCGTCAAGCGAAAAGCAGGCGATCGGCTTTTTCTGCGACGGCCGCGCCAGCCTCGTGGTCGGCACCCACACCCATGTGCCGACATCGGACCATCAGATTCTTCCCGCCGGCACCGCCTACATGACCGACGCCGGCATGACCGGCGATTACGACTCGATCATCGGCATGCAGAAGGACGAGCCGATGCGGCGGTTCACCTCCGGCATTCCCGCCGCGCGCTTCGAGCCGGCGCTGGGGCCGGCGACACTTTCCGGCATCGCGGTCGAAACCAATGATGCGACGGGGCTGGCGGTGAAAGTGGCGCCGGTGCGGATGGGCGGCAGGCTGACGCCGGCGCTGCCGGAATTTTGGGTGGGGTGAGGCGTGAACTGATTTGCCCGTCGGGTCGTTTTGCAAAATCTCTGTCCAGCCCTTTTCGCAAAAATATTTCGCTTAACCCGTCGGGCAAATCACTCGTACAGCTTCGAGCGTCTCGTCCGAGAGAGGGGCGTTGGCCATCGTCACGAACGTTGGACGGGATGCGGTGGCCGCTTTTGGTGCGCAAGACGAATGCGCCGACAAGCGGACGGCGAAGCCATGTGGTCCTGATATCCCGACGCTGATATCAAGTTAGCGACAATGCTTGCGCATTGCGCTGGCGACGGTGACAACAAAGCCCGGTCGCCGGGGAGAGCGTGGAATAAGCCGTTAAAACCATTGCGCAGGGAAGGCCGGATTGATCCGGTGAACCCTCGGTGGACTTACTCGTATGCTTTTCACTTTTGCATGCGAGGCTGCGGGTGCATTGGGCACCCGGCCTTCCCTGCGCCCTCGATTTTTCGGAGTGGCGAAGATTCAAGCATCGCCTGGGCGCATCCGTGCCGCGGGAATATGCTCGTCTGTCCTGACGTCATTGCGAGCGCAAGCGACGACGCAATCCAGGCCTTGAATTGTCCTCTGGATTGCTTCGCGGAGCCTGTCATCGGGCGGGCATTCGCCCGACCCGTTGGCTCGCAATTGACGGGTTGTTTGATAATCGAATCGGAAATTGCGCGTCTTGTTGTCCCGGACAAGCGAGCCAACGCGCCGCGCGCATGCGCGCCCGATGACAGGCGCCGCGAGCGCGATCCGGGACTCCATGGCAGGTCACGTCAGGAAGGGATCGCCGCCAGCCGGGCGCGGCGTTTGACGGCGATGGTTCGCATGGTGGCGTAGCCGATCAGGAACAAGGCCAGTTTGCTGACGATGGCGTAGGTCGACATGAACTTCGACCAGGTCATGACGCTGAAGTTGAGGGCCACGATCAAATTGAGACCTGCCGAAAAGAACATCAGGCCCGCCCAAGCGTAGCCGAAAATGGTAGCGATGTCCGGTATCAGCTCGATCGCGACGGGCGGCAGATAGCGGTTCATCCACCCCCGCTTCAGCATCACAATGCCGACGACGCAGTAGATCACGCTCGGCTTGATCATCACAAAGCGCGGATCATCGGTGAGCAGCGTGGCCGTGCCGGCGCCCAGTACCAGAAAAAGGCTCATCCACTGCATGGTGTCGATCGGCTTTTTGCGTACGAACTCCCAGCCGATCTGGGCGGCGCCCAGCGCCATTCCGAGCAGAACCGAAAGCGTGATGTTTTTGGTCAGGAGATAGAGGAAAAGAAAAAAGAACGTCGAGGCCATGTCGAGGAGGAGCAGCTTTCCCGCCTGGAATAGACTCTTCATCCGATCTGCCGCTCCGCTACAGCTTCGGAAGAAATGTACACCGCAGAACGCGTCTTGGCGAGAAGCGGCCGGCCGGGCGGCGTCCGCGACGCCGCGCCAACTCACGATTGCCGGAAGCCGATCCGGAAAGCGCCCCAACGGCGGCGGTGCACGTAAATCGGGGAGGAGACGTCCTTCATCAGGACGAAATTGCCGCCGCCCATATCGCGCCGGTAGGTTTGCAGAAGAAACGGCTTGGTATTGGCGGCGACTTTCTTCACCGCCCGATCCTCGAACAAACGCCGGTTGCGGCAGTTGGCATTGTTCCAGACCGGGTCCAGCCCCTGCGGCTGGCGGTAATTCGGGTTGTGGGTCGGGAGATAGCCGCCATTGGCCCACGCCACGCAGAACACGATACGGGGGTCGGTTTTCTGCAACGGGTCCTGAATCGGCGGCAGGAGGCGGTCGGTGAATTCGACGTAGTCGGTCAAGTATTGCTTGGGATTGGTGCCCGGAATTTCGCGATAGTTCTCATCCATCAACTGATCGATGCGGATTTCGCCGCGTTCGATTGCGGCCTCGAATGCCGCCGAAATCTGTTTGGCGGTTTCGACAGCGGCGTTGATCAATGGCGTATCCGAAGTTTCCACCCCGCTGTCGGAGATCATCGTGATCAGATGTTCGGAAAGGTCGAGCAGCTTGGCGACGCGATCATCGGCATTTCCAAGGTCCGTCGAAGACAGGTCGACATCCTTGGCGAGATGACGCAGCTCTTCGATCACCGTATCGCAATGCCCGAGATTGGAGGTTGTCGCCTTGGCGACGCCGTCAATCTCCTGGTTCACCGAGGTAAAGCCGTCCTGAACGCGGGCGATGATGCCCTTGATCCGCTCCGCGCCCTCACTGGCGTTGTTGGCCCGCAGCGAAGCGTCACTGCTCTCGCCGATCAAATTGGTGACCTGACCGTCGAGGTCGCGCACCGTATTGCCGATCTGGAGCGTTGCCTGGCGGGTTGCTTCGGCAAGGCTCTTGACCTCGCTGGCAACGATGGCAAACCCCTTTCCCGCCGTTCCGGCTCTTGCCGCCTCGATCGTGGCGTTGAGCGCCAGCAGATTGGTCTGCTTGGCGATCGCCTCGATCGAGCCCGACACCTTGGCGACTTGCGCCAGTGCGGCACTGACGGCGCCAAGGCGGCTTTCCATCTGGCCCACGGCGGAGATCAACTCGGTGATGTGCTGCACCGCCGTCTCGACGACCGCGCGCGATTGGCTGATCTCTCCTACGGCAACCGCGGTCGCCGTTTGCACGGCGCGCGAGGCGGTCGCGATTTCGTGGTTGGCGGAAACCATCGTCTCGGCGGTCGTTCGCAGATGGTTGAAGCGATCGGCCTGCGTGGAGGCGCGGCCGGCAACGTCCTTGAGATTACCGGCAACATCCGCAAGCTCGACCCCGAGGCCGCCGATCCGGACCGCAAGCTGGTCGACCAAGCGATCATGGTCCGACCGGCCCGCCGCGATTTCATCTTGTCTCATGGTTGCTGCAATCGACATGGCTGCTTCTCGTCAGAGCTTGTATGCGGTGCGAAATCCACCCCAGTGCCGGCCCTGCACGCGGATCGGCACGTCGATCTCGCGCATCATCACCGTCTTGCCGTTGCCCATGTCGCGGGCGTAGCTCTGGATCAGATAGGTGCGCTGGTTGCGGCCGGCCGCGAGACCGGCAGTGTCGTTGAAGATGCGGCGGTTGCGGCTGTTGGCGGTGTTCCAGGCGAGGTCGCCGGCGCGCTGCGGATGGGAGTAGACCTTGTTGTGCACCGGCAAGTAGCCGTTGCGATCGATCGCGACGCAGAACACCATGCGCGGGTCCTTGGCAAGGAACGCTTCCTGGAACGCCGGCAAGGCGCGATCGGCCCAATCGAGGATGCGCGTGCGATGCTGGAGCGGATTGCTGCCGGGTATCTCGACATAGTCGGTGTCGAACATGGCGTCGATCGAGATCGCGCCGCTCGACACCCCGCGTTCGAAAATTTCACGGAGCGGGACGCCGGCTTCCATGGCGCGGGTGACGAATTCGGTGTTCTCGTCGTGGATCGCCCACAGCTTGTCTTCGATGTTGTCGGTCAGCGCGGCATCGTTGCTCATGAAGCCGGCCCGAACGCCTGCGGGCGATCGTTCGCCGATGCGTATATTGCAGGCGCCGATGTCTTCGATCGTGACGGAAAGCGTCTGGTTGAGCGGCACCCTGGCGGCCTCGGGCCCGCCGATCAGGATGTTTTCCAGCGAAATCTCGTAGACGGCTGCGGCGATCTTGCCCTGCGGGGCGTCGATCTCGATCTTGAGGTTGCAGGGCAGCGGCTCGCGCTTGTGGCGGTCGGTGCGAAAATCCCGGCCAAGCAATACCGCGCATCGGGATTTGAGTTTCTGCGCAAAGACGGTCACGGCCTTGCCGGCATCGGCGACATGCTCGCGATGCGCATCGGCTTTCCGGGCGACGCTGTCGATCTCGGCGGCGCTGTCGCCGACCGAAAGAATGAAGTTCGATGCGGTCGCGGCGTTCCCGGTCATCTCGTTCGTGGTCCGGGTCTGCTCGGCCACCGCGCCGTTGACGTTCTCGAACACCGGCCGGATCGCCTGGATCGCCTGCGAGATCCGGTGCACCGCCTCGACCGATCCGGCGGCGTCGCGTTGCAGCGCATCGATCTTCTTCTTGATCTCCTCGGTGGCATCCTGGGTTTGCACGGCCAGCGCCTTGACCTCGGAAGCGACGACGGCAAAGCCGCGTCCGGCCGTGCCGGCGCGCGCGGCCTCGATGGTCG
Organism: uncultured Alphaproteobacteria bacterium; assembly: GCA_963706265.1. GTDB lineage: Bacteria > Pseudomonadota > Alphaproteobacteria > Rhizobiales > Xanthobacteraceae > Bradyrhizobium. Next base: position 287,391 of record CAVPLO010000003.1, read on the forward strand.
AGTTCAGCGCCAGCAGCGTGGTTTGCCGCGCGATCTGTGCAATCAGGTTGACGACGTTGCCGATGGCAGCCGAAGATTCCTTGAGGCGGTCGACATTGGCGCTCGCATCATGGGCGGCGGCGCTCGCCTCGTCGGCGAGTTTGCCGGCGTCGCGCACCTGCGAGCCGATGCCCTCGGCCGAATCCGCGAACTTGCCGGCGGCCTGCGAGAAGATGGCCGCGGTGCTTTGCGCCTCGCTCGAGCGCACGCTCAGCGCATCGGTGCGTTGGCGGACGGCGGACAGGGTAGTGGCGGTCGCTTCCGCGCCCTCGGCAACGGAACTCGCCGCGCGTTCGAGCTGGCGAATCATGCCGCCGAGTTCGATCTCCAGCAGTTCGAGAATTTGCTTGGTGGACTCGGCCTCAGAGGCGTCCACGGCCTCCGCCGGAGCAGCCGGCTTCGCCGCCTGTGGTTCGGGCGCAGCCGGTTGGGGCGCAGATTTCCGGAACAATCCAATCGCCATGAGGTCGCTCGGCCAAGAGGTATGACGGCGGTCATCCTCCCACCCCGCCGTGAACTCATGGTTAACAAATGCCTGATTTGGCGGCAATTCGCCGTAAGGCGGTACCGAAAATGTTGCCAAATCTTTGATTTCGGCAGGTCTCGGGCCTATAAGGCCGCCTTTCCACCCAAATTACCCGCACGGACCCCCAGAGAACCCGCATGGCCGGACATTCCCAGTTCAAGAACATCATGCACCGCAAGGGCCGCCAGGACGCCCAAAAGTCGAAGCTGTTCGGCAAGCTGGCGCGGGAAATCACGGTCGCAGCGAAGCTCGGAACGCCCGATCCGGTCATGAACCCTCGTCTGCGGGCGGCCGTGATCGCCGCGCGGCAGGAAAACATGCCGAAGGACAATATCGAGCGCGCGATCAAGAAGGCGATCGGCGGCGAAAGCGAGAACTACGACGAGATCCGCTACGAGGGATATGGTCCCGGCGGCGTCGCCGTCATCGTCGAGGTGCTCACCGACAACCGCAACCGCGCGGCCTCCGATATCCGTTCCTACTTCACCAAATCGGGCGGCAATCTCGGCGAAACCGGCGCAGTTTCGTTCATGTTCGATCGCACCGGCGTCATCGAATATGACGCCAAGGTGGGGTCCGACGATGCGATGCTGGAAGCGGCGATCGACGCCGGCGCTGACGATGTGGCCTCCAGCGAAAGCGGTCACGAAATCTACGCTTCCCAGGAAACCTTCCGCGATGTCGCCAAGGCCCTTGAGGTGAAGTTCGGTGAAGCCCGCAAGGCGGCGTTGATCTGGAGGCCGCAAAATACCGTCGCGGTGGACGACGAAACCGGCGAGAAGCTGTTGAAGCTGATGGATCTTCTGAACGAGCACGACGACGTCCAGAACGTCTATGCCAATTTCGAGATTTCCGACGCGCTGGTCGCCAGGATGGGCGGATAGATGTTGTTTCCCGGATCTGCGGCGCCTAGCGCTGCGCCGCAGATCCGGGACCAATATCGGCAAGAGGCCCCCGGCGCAGCAGCGCATCACTTTGGGCTGCGCAGCGTCCGGGGCACGAAATCCTGCTCGATCGCGGCCTGCCCGTGCTAGGCGCGAATCTCCGGCATGGGGTATAAAATGGCCATGTCCTCGCAGCCAATTCGCTCACCCGTTCGCATCCTCGGCATCGACCCGGGCCTGCGCCGCACGGGCTGGGGCGTGATCGAAGTCGAGGGCAATCGCCTGCTTTATATCGGTTGTGGTTCGATCGAGCCGCCGGATGATCTGCCGCTGTCGAGCCGTTGCTCGCCATTCACGAGGGGCTGGCCACCGTCCTCGGCGATTTTCGCCCCCTTGAGGCTGCGGTCGAACAGACCTTCGTCAACAAGGACGGTGTCGCCACCCTCAAGCTGGGCCAGGCCCGCGGCGTGGCGATGCTGTCGCCGGCGATGTTTGGAATTTCGGTTTCGGAATATGCTCCGAACCAGGTGAAGAAGACGGTGGTCGGCGCCGGCCACGCCGACAAGAATCAGATCATGGTGATGCTCAAGGTGCTGCTGCCCAAGGCCGCACCGAAGTCTTCTGACGCCGCGGACGCGCTCGCGGTTGCGATCACGCATGCGCATCATCGCGGCAGCGCCGCGATGCGGCTACGGGTGGTGGGAGCATGATCGGCAAGCTCAAGGGCCTGATCGATTCCTACGGCGAGGATTTCGTCATCCTCGATGTCGGCGGCGTCGGCTATCAGGTGCATTGTTCCTCGCGCACCTTGCAGGCGTTGCCGGCGGCAGGTGAGGCGGCGGTGCTGTCGATCGAGACGTACGTTCGCGAGGACCAGATCAAGCTGTTCGGCTTCAAGAGCGATATCGAACGCGAGTGGTTTCGCCTGTTGCAGACCGTGCAGGGCGTCGGCGCCAAGGTCGCGCTCGCCGTGCTTGGCACGTTGTCGCCACCGGACCTTGCCAATGCGATCGCGCTGCGCGACAAGGCCGCCGTGACGCGCACGCCTGGTGTCGGACCCAAGGTCGCCGAGCGCATTGTCACCGAATTGAAGGACAAGGCGCCCGCCTTTGCCAATGTCGATCCGGCGCTGGTGCATTTGTCCGGCGCCATCGACAACGACCGCGCGCCGCGCCCGGTGACGGATGCGATCTCCGCGCTGGTCAATCTCGGTTACGGCCCGCCGCAGGCGGCGGCTGCGATCGCTGCGGCCTCGCGCAGCGCCGGCGAAAAAGCCGAGACGGCGCAACTCATCCGGCTGGGCCTGAAGGAATTGGCGAAGTAGGCTAGTGGAGTGGATTTGACATTCGCCACCCACCTAGCCGCAAACTCGGAAAGCGAATGTCAAATCCTAAACTCCACTAGAAACAAATGTTTTCTAGTGGTCCTCTGATTTCTAACATTCGCAAAGGCGACTGCTGCGAGAAGGGGTGCGAATGTTAGAATCGGACCACTAGCGTCGCTGCCCGCCTTGAAGGAAATGCATCGTCGACCATGCTGAGCAAGAAAGACAAGGAACTGATAGCAGCGGCCACCAAGGCGATCAGCGACCGTTATCGCGACGACTGGCAGGAAGTGGGCGCGGCGATGCGCACCCGCGACGGCCGTATCATCACCGGCGTGAATATCGACGCCTATATCGGCCGGATCGCGGTCTGCGCCGAAGCCATCGCGATCGGCCGCGCCATCACCGAGGGTGGCGACCATGGCATCGAGACCATCGTGGCCGTGCGTCATCCAAAGCCCGACGAGCCGGGCAAGATCGCGGTGGTCTCGCCGTGCGGCATCTGCCGTGAACTGATCCACGATTACGATGCCAAAGCGCGCGTCATCGTGCCGAACCATGGTCGCACGCCGAAGGTGACGAAAATTAGCAAGTTGTTGCCGAACAAGTACCGGCGGGGCAACGAATGAATCCGCCCTCCGCATCGTCACGCCCGAGCGCCGCACCGACGATGTCGGCGACACCGCGCTGCGACCGCAACTGCTGTCCGAATTCGTCGGCCAGGCGCAGGCGCGCAAGAATCTTTCGATTTTCATCGAGGCTGCGCGCAAGCGCGGGGAAGCGCTTGATCACGTGCTGTTCGTCGGTCCACCCGGGCTTGGCAAGACCACGCTGGCGCAGATCGTCGCGCGCGAACTCGGCGTCGGCTTTCGCGCCACGTCCGGCCCCGTGATCGCCAAGGCCGGCGATCTCGCAGCCCTTCTCACCAATCTCGAAGAACGCGACGTGCTGTTCATCGACGAAATTCATCGCTTGAGCCCGGCGGTCGAGGAAGTGCTCTATCCCGCGATGGAGGACTTCCAGCTCGACCTGATCATCGGCGAGGGGCCGGCGGCGCGCTCAGTCAAGATCGATCTGGCGAAATTCACTCTTGTCGGTGCGACCACGCGCGCGGGCCTCCTGACCAATCCGCTGCGCGATCGTTTCGGCATCCCGGTGCGGCTGAATTTCTACACCGAAGAAGAACTGGAAAAGATCGTCACCCGCGGCGCGCGTGTACTCCAGGTCGGCATGACCGGCGATGGCGCGAACGAAATCGCTCGCCGCGCCCGCGGCACACCGCGCATCGCGGGACGGCTGTTGCGGCGGGTGCGGGATTTTGCTTCGGCGGCGGACGCGGAATCGATCGATCGCAAAATCGCCGACACTGCGCTGAGCGCGCTGGAGGTCGATGCTGCCGGTCTCGATGCGATGGACCGGCGTTATCTCACGACGATCGCATTGAACTACGGCGGCGGCCCGGTCGGCGTCGAGACCATGGCCGCGGCCTTGTCGGAGCCGCGCGATGCGATCGAGGACATCATCGAGCCGTTCTTGATCCAGTGCGGCTATCTGCAACGCACCCCGCGCGGGCGGTTGTTGACTTCACACGCCTTCCGTCATCTCGGCCTTGGCCGAGCCCATGCGAGATCCAGCGCAGTTCGGATTGTTCGGCAACGACAGCGAGGACGAATGATGGTTAACGGGACGATGACGACGCGCGCGTCACGTCGCCGCCGCCAGCTGTGCAATATCTGCACAAACGTTCCCCAATTCGGCTATATTCCAAAGGCAATAGCCAGGCGCATCACAACCGGCCCTTCATGCTCTCACGACGTCATTTCCTGCGTACCTTTTCCAGCCTCGGCGTCGCCGGCGTTTCCACCGTCGCCTACGGGTTCAGCGAACCCGAGCTGCAGCTTCGGGTCACGCGATATCAGATTTCTCCGCCGCAGTGGCCGGAGGGCTTCAAGCTCAAGATCGCCGTCATCGCCGATGTTCATGCCTGCGATCCCTGGATGTCATTGGAACGCATCCAGACGATTGTCGAACATACCAATGCGCTCGGCGCGGACATCACCGTCATGCTCGGCGACTACGTCGCCGGCCATCGCCATGTGACGCGGTTCATTCCGGCCAATGAATGGGCGGCCGTCCTCTCCCGGCTGAAGGCGCCGCTCGGGGTGCACGCCATCCTCGGCAATCACGATTATTGGTCAGACCGAGCGGTGCAGCGCGAAGGGCACGGAACGACAATGGCGCGCCGCGCCCTCGAAGCCGCAGGCATTCCGGTTTATGAGAACGATGTCCAGCGCCTGAACAAGGATGGCCGTCCGTTCTGGCTCGCGGGCCTGGGCGATCAACTGGCATATTTGCCGGCATGGCGATCTCGGATCGTCAGACGGATCGGCGTCGACGATCTCGGTGCCACGATGAATAAGGTCACAGACGACGCGCCGGTCATTCTGTTGGCGCACGAACCGGACGTGGCGCGCCGCATGCCTTCGCGCGTCGCACTCCAGCTTTCCGGCCATACCCACGGCGGCCAGGTGCGATTGCTGGGCTGGTCGCCGGCATCGCCCTCGGGGCAACGTTTGGCTTATGGCCACATCAGGATGAACAGCGACGTCATCATCTCCGGCGGTCTCGGTTGCAGTATCGTGCCGTTTCGGCTCGGCGTCCCGCCCGAAATCGTGCTGGTGACGGTGGGTAAGCCGGCTTCGGTCCTGTCGTAACCCTCGGGCACGGTAGCCCGCTTGCGCGGTCCGAAGATTTTGCGCAAAACGAGCGCCTGGAGAGGCGATCGAGGGCGGCAGGTGAACTTACCGCATATCGACGGCGAAATTCGCGACGGCCGTCATCACATGCAGATTCGCGTCTATTATGAAGACACGGATTTTTCCGGCATCGTCTATCACGCCAACTATTTGCGTTTCATGGAACGCGGCAGGACCAATCACTTGCGGCTGATGGGCGCCGAGCAGCATGCCTTGTTCGCGGAAGCGGAAGCAGCGACGCCCGGCTTTGCCTTTGTGGTGCGCTCGATACGCCTCGATTTTCGGAAACCTGCACGGATGGATGACGTGCTCGACGTCGTGACATGGCCGGTCGCGGTGAAGGGCGCTTCGATCACGCTGGCGCAGGAAGTGCTCCGCGGCCCAGATGTGCTCGTCAAAGCCGAGGTGCGGGTCGCTTTTATCAGCGAGGGACGCGCGCAGCCGATTCCGAAATCGCTGCGATTATTGATGAAGGCCGATCTCGAGTAGAACCGGGATCATCGTCGACGGGGTCGCCACCGATTGGTTGCGGCAATCGGCCGATAAGAATCCGGCCATCGACTTCCCCGATCGCCGCGATAATCTTGCTGCTGCATAAAAGATCCGGGAGGTCATCATGTCACGTCCGCCGCTGCCGCCTTTCACGAAAGAGACCGCTGCCCAGAAGGCGCGCATGGCAGAGGATGCCTGGAATTCACGTGATCCCGAACGCGTCGCGCTCGCCTATACCGAAGACAGCCGCTGGCGCAACCGTGCCGAAGTGTTCGAAGGCCGCGCGGCAATCGTCGCATTTCTCGCGCGAAAATGGGCGAAAGAGCTCGACTATCGCCTGGTCAAGGACCTCTGGGCGTTCGACGGCAATCGCATTGCCGTGCGCTTTCAATATGAGTGGCACGATGCCGCGGGGCGGTGGCATCGCTCCTACGGCAACGAGCAGTGGGAGTTCGACGAGCACGGCCTGATGCGGCGCCGCGAAGCGTCCATCAATGACATTGCCATTGCGGAGAAGGACCGCCGCTTCCATTGGTCTGCGCCCGGCCCGCGGCCACAAGATGTGCCGGGGCTGGGCGACAATCCGTTCTAGTTAGTCGGCTGATCAAGCTGCGGCTTTGTGGCGGGCGAGCTCGGCCTTGTAGAGTTCGAATTCTTCCGCCAGGGCTTTCGCCACGCTCGGTCGCGCCCGAAGCCTTTCGTAATAGGCCTTCACGGCCGGCCATTTCGCGAGCTCGACTGGCGGCGTGGCCATGGTCCAGTTGATGACCGTGACGAGATAGGCGTCGGCCACGCTGAAATGATCCAGCAGGTAGTCGCGGCCTTGGAGATAGTTTTCGAGATAGTCGAGCCGCGAAAGCCCTTTGCCGAGGGTGTAGGTCTTCACCTCCGGCGGCGCTTTCCTGTCGAGCAGCGGCACAAACAATCCCTTATGCAGTTCGGTGCCGATGAAACAGAGCCATTGATGCAGCCGGCTCCGCTCGATGCCGGGATCGCCGGCGATTCGCGCCGTCGGGAAGCGGTCGGCGACATATTGCAGGATCGCCGCGTTCTCGGTCAGCACGGTGCCATCGTCGGTGCGCAAGGTCGGCACCAATCCAAGCGGGTTCACGTTGCGAAAGTCCGAGCCGTCGTTCTGCACCACCTTGGTTTTCGGATCGACCTCGAGATAGTTCGCACCGGCGCCAGCCTCGTACAGCGCGATGCGGGTCGCCATCGAGCAGGCGAGCGGCGAGAAATACAGATCCATGGTGGGCCTCCTTGGCGTTCGGTTTTGCGAATTGTGGTGGTGATTTGCTTTTTATACTGTTTCGCATAATATATCCGGCGTCAAGGAATTTTTTGCGAAATGGTACAAAAAAGTAAAAGCAAGCCTGCCCTCGCGCCAGCGGCGCCCGGGCCGAAACGCCGCGGCCGGCCACGCGCCTACGAGCCCGACGTGGCGCTCGGCAAGGCGCTTGATGTGTTCCGGAAGGATGGTTTTGCTGCCACCTCGCTCGATGATCTCAGCGCCGCGACCGGCATGAATCGCCCGAGCCTCTACGGCGCCTTCGGCGACAAGCGCGAGCTCTACATCAGAAGCTACCAGCGCTATCGCGCCGACGCCCGCGCGGCGATGATCGAGACCTTCAGGGGCGAAATTCCCATCCGCGAAAGGCTGACCCGAATCTATGCGGCGGCGCTCGACATTTACCTGTCGGGCGAATTCGGTCCGCGTGGTTGCTTCACGGTGATGACGGCGGCCTCCGAAGCGGTGGCCGATCCGGAAATCCGCGCCATGGTGCTCGATGGTTTTTCCGAACTCGACAAGGCCTTTGCGTCCTGCTTCCGCCTCGCCAGGGAAAAGGGCGAGTTGCCGTCGTCCGCCGATCCCGCGGTGCTGGCGCAGCTCGCGTCCGCAACCATTCACACTATCGCTATCCGGGCGCGGGCAGGGTTGCCGCGCAAGGAGCTTGAAGTCCATCGTGAAAGGCGCGATTGCGGTGATATGTGGATGACCGGAACGGCGCGATCGCCGTAACTCTCAATATCCCCGCTGCGGATCGACGAGATTTTCAAGCGCCTCGCCGGCTTCAAACCGCTCGATCTGGTACGCGACATATTTCGAGATTTCGTCGGGATCGGTGTCGGCGGCGTTGTGCGGTGTCAGCACGACTTTCGGATGGGTCCAGAACGGACTATCCGGCGGCAGCGGTTCGGTCGCATACACATCGAGCGAGACTGCACCCAGCGTGCCGTCATTAAGGCATGACAGAATATCGGTTTCGTTCTGCAATCCACCACGGCCGGCATTGATCAGCACCGGCGCACCCATCGGGCTCGAACGGTTCAGTTTCGAGAACAGATCGCGGTTGAGGATGTGCCGCGTGTCCGACGTGAGCGGCAACAGGCAGACCAGAATGTCGGTGCGGCGCAGGAACGCATCGAGTTGCGCCTTGCCGTGGAAGCATTCGACGCCGTTGATCTGCTTGCGGCTGTTGCTCCAGCCTGCGACGCGAAAGCCAAGCCGCGCCAGCACTTCGGCGGCGTCCGATCCGAGGGTGCCGAGGCCCATGATTCCCACCGTAATGGCGCCGGCCGGCCACTGGTATTTCGGCTGCCAGCGTTTCTCGCGCTGGCTGTCGCGCAAATAGAGCTCCTGCCGGTGATGCATCAACACATGGAGCGCGACGTACTCCGTCATCCGATGGGTAAGATCGCCGACCGACACGCGCACCAGCGGCACCTTGGGCAGGGACTTGTCGACCATCAGCGCATCGACACCGGCGCCGAGGTTGAAAATCACTTTCAGGTTCGGAAAAGAAGCCAGTTCGCCCGGGGCGGGTTTCCATACCGCAGCATAGTGAACGCCCGCCGGATCGCCACCGCCTTCGGTCGCGAGCCAGACCCGGCGGCCGGCACATGCCTCGTCAAACCGGCGCTTCCAGCGCGCCGGCGACCAGTTTTCGGTGCCGCCGTGAATAAGCAGCGCCAGCGTCGCCTTTTTCACCGTCATTTCGCCTCTCTTCCCCTGGAACCCGGGCGGCGACCATACCGGGGGTGATTTCCAGCACAAATATTTTTTGTCGAACTGTCGGGCCGGGGCATACTCGTCCGTCCTTGGGTCAAAAGGGAGCTCTATGTCTATGCTGTATGCCATTCTTTGCTATCACGACGAAGATTTGGTCGGCTCCTGGAGCAGGGAGCAGGACAATGTCGTCATGTCGAAGCTAGCCGTTGTCCAGGACAAGTTGAAAAGGGAGGGGCGGCTCGGCCCGGTCGCGCGCCTGTTGCCGACCACGGCGGCGACGACGCTCCGCAAGGACAATCCACCGGTCGTGCTGGATGGTCCCTATGCCGAGACCAAGGAGCAGCTCCTCGGCTTCTACATCGTCGATTGCGAAAATCTCGATGCCGCGGTTGGCGTGGCGCGCGATCTCGGCGCGGCCAATCCGGGCGGCGCCTATGAGATTCGTCCCGTCGGCGTTTATCAAGGCGGAGGCGAGGTGAAGTGAACGACACTGCCTGGATCGATGCTGCGCTGACGTCGGCGCGTCCCCAGGCCGTCGGCGCACTGCTGCGCTACTTCCGCAACCTCGACACCGCGGAGGAAGCATTCCAGAACGCCTGCCTGCGCGCATTGAAGAGTTGGCCGCAAAATGGCCCGCCGCGCGATCCGGCGGCGTGGTTGATCATGGTCGGTCGCAACGCCGCAATCGACGAGGTGCGCCGGTCCCACAAGCAGGAGACGTTGCCCGACGATGCCGCTATTTCCGATCTCGACGATGCCGAGGAGGAGCTTGCCGACCGGCTCGACGGTTCGCATTATCGCGACGACATCCTGCGGCTATTGTTCATCTGCTGCCATCCCGACCTGCCGGCAACGCAGCAGATTGCGCTCGCGCTTCGCATCGTTTCCGGTCTCACCGTAAAACAGATCGCCCGGGCCTTTCTGGTCTCCGAGCCGGCCATGGAGCAGCGCATCACCCGCGCCAAGGCGCGCGTCGCCAACGCCGGGGTGCCGTTCGAGACGCCGGGCGCGGTCGAGCGGAGCGAGCGGCTCGCGGCCGTGGCGGCGATGATCTATCTCATTTTCAACGAAGGCTATTCGGCCAGCGGCGAGACCTCCGAAATCCGCAAACCGCTGTGCGAGGAGGCGATCCGCCTGGCGCGGTTGCTGCTCCGGCTGTTCCAAAGCGAGCCCGAGATCATGGGTCTCACAGCCTTGTTATTGCTGCAACACGCCCGCGCGGCGGCGCGCTTCGATGCGAGCGGCGAACTGGTGCTGCTCGACGACCAGGATCGGACGCTGTGGAATCAGAAGCTGATCGCCGAAGGTCTCGCGCTGATCGACAAGGCGGTGCGTCATCGCCAGTCGGGGCCGTATCAGGTGCAAGCGGCGATTGCTGCCCTGCATTCGCGGGCGGCAAAACCTGAAGACACCGACTGGCTGCAAATCGATCTGCTCTATGGCGCGCTGGAGGTCATGCAGCCGTCGCCGGTGGTCACGCTCAACCGTGCGGTGGCTGCGTCCAAGGTCCGTGGACCCGAGGCCGCCTTGCAGATGATCGAACCGCTGGCCGATCGATTGTCGAGTTATTTCCATTACTTCGGCGTCCGCGGCGCCTTCCTGATGCAGCTCGGCCGCAACGAAGAGGCACGTGTGGCATTCGACCGTGCCATCGCCCTCGCCAATACCTCGGCGGAAGCCGCTCACATCCGAATGCATCTGGACCGGCTGATGCGCGACAGCCAGCCGTCCGGCGCGGCGGCGACAAAAAAATAATTCGGCATCTGTCGGTCTGCGTCCCCTCGGTTCGTCTTTAGGGCAGACAGCCAAGCGAAGAGGGACGCGTGAGATGAACATGCAAACCATCCAAATCATGATCCTGCTGCTCGACAGCTTCATCAAGCTGGCGCCGTGGCGGATCGTCACGGAGACGATGGATCGGATCGGTTGTAGCGCAAGCGAAAGTCTTGCGCGGAGCCTCGTCGTGATTGCTGCAGTCTGCGCCGGTCTCTGTACGCTCCCGACGGCCTCGATCTTGGCCCCCTTGCTTCTGATTTGTTACGTCGGTGCGACAGTTTCGTTGCATCTACGAACCAGCGGTCCGCTGTTCAGCCACGTCCTGTTTGCATTTTATCTTGGCGTGATGCTGTGGAGTGGACTCTCGCCGGGCAATCGCAAATTGCGAACCTTGTGGGCGCAGACAGGCCGGTATGCGGGATAGAAGCCGGGAAACGGAGAGGAACGCCTCATGCTTGAGATCATCGTTATCGTTGCCGTCGTGCTGGCGATCGCCATCATCATCATTCTCGCGCTCGCTTTGACCAAGCCGGAGATGTTCAGTGTGCGGCGGTCGGCGGTGGTGCAGGCGCCGGCTGAGCGAATTTTCCCGCTGGTCAATAATTTTCATGAGTGGGTGAATTGGTCGCCCTGGGAGAACCGGGATCCCGCGATGAAGCGCAGCTATGGCGGCGCCGAGAGCGGCAAAGGCGCGGTTTATGCGTGGGACGGGAACAAGAACGTCGGTTCCGGCCGCATGGAAATTCTCGCTGCCTCATCGCCGTCAAAAATCACGATCAAACTCGACTTCTTCAAGCCGTTCGAAGGTCACAACACGGCCGAGTTCACCTTCGCACCGGATGCAGGTGCATCCGCAACGAACATCGTCTGGGTGATGCACGGACCGTCGCCCTTCATGTCGAAGGTGATGCAGGTGTTTATGAACCTCGACGCCATGATCGGAAGGGACTTTGAAGCCGGCCTCGCCAATTTAAAGAAGCTCACCGAGAAGTAGACGAAACTGTCGCCAGCCAGGAGGAACCAATGCAGCTCAATCCCTATGTGTTCTACAACGACAATTGCGAAGCCGCTTTCAAGTTCTACGAAAAGGCGCTGGGCGCCAAAATCGAGGCGTTGATGAGATCCGAGGAAGCACCTGCGGATATGCCGGCGGCGCCGGGGCGAGAGAAGAAAATCATGCACGGCCGGATTTCGATCGACGGCCAGATATTGATGGCATCGGATGCCCCGCCGGAGCATTTCAATAAGCCGCAGGGGTTTTCGGTCTGTCTGACGGTCGCCGATCCCGCGGAGGCCGAGCGCAAGTTCAAGGCGCTGGCCGAGGGCGGCAGCCTCAACATGCCCTTTGGCAAGACCTTCTTCTCCAGGGGGTTTGGCATGTGCATCGACCAGTTCGGCATCCCCTGGATGGTGAACTCGCCGCTTGAAGGAATGTAAAGCCGCGTCGTCCGAACCCCGGGCGCTCAGCGGCAGCTTGGATAGAGCGCCGCCAGTTCGCGTCCGCGCAGGAGCAGCAGCCGCGACGTCAATCCGCCGCGGCGGACGATCCAGCTGCGCACGCCGGACGGATAGGCCTCGAGCACCAGCTCGGAGGCCTCCGGTTCCGCATACGACCGGCCGCGGCGATCGATCGACCGCGCGGCATGAAATCCGAGCACGGCGCGGCGCGTCACGCAGATGCGGTCACGCGGCACCAGGCTCAGCACCAACGTACAGGCGGAAAGACAGGGGCCGTCGATGACGACGCGTTCGCCGGAAGCGCGGACCCGCTCGAACAGGTCAAGAAAAGGGCCGACCTGTCCACCCGGACTCGCCAGGATTCGGATCTCCGCCCGGGCCGGCGGAGCGGCAAGCGTGCACAGCAACGCTGCGATGGCACAGATTCCGACGCAAAATGTACGCATGTTCGGGGCTTCCTTCACGATGGACATGCAAGCAATTACAAAGTCTGCGCTCGAGTTCCGTCGCACCTTCGTTGAATGGGCGCTATCCATTCCGCCTTGTGCCCCGCAGCGTCGGCAGGCCGATGCCGGCGGCGTCGAACCCGCCATCAACAGCGAGTATCTGCCCGGTGATGTAGCTCGCCCGGTCGCTGCACAGGAAAAACACGGCTTCCGCCAGTTCCTCCTCGAGGCCATAACGATTGAGCGGGATCGCGTCGTGATAGTCGGCGCGAATTTCCGCGCTATGAACCGCTTTCGCCATCGCAGTATCGACTGGTCCCGGCGCTACGCCGTTGACGCGGATGCCGAGCGAGGCCAGTTCGACCGCGAACTGCTTGGTCAGATGTGCAAGGCCGGCCTTGCTGGTGCCGTAGGCCGAGCGCAGCGTCGAAGCGCGCAATCCGGAGATCGAGGTAATGTTGACGATCGCTCCGCCGCCATGTTCGCGCATCAGCGGCACGGCCGCCTTGCTGCAGAGGAACGGGCCGGTGAGATTGACCTCGATCACCCGATTCCAGTCGGCTTGAGAGGTTTCCATCAGTGGCGCGAACACCGCGACCCCGGCGTTATTGATGAGCGCATCGAGTCTGCCAAAGCGGCGTTCGATCGCTGCGAAAGTGACCGCAACGGCGTTGGCGTCGGAGACGTCGCACGTCACAGCCATCGCGACGTCGGGCTTGGCGATCGCCGCGATGCTGTTCTCCAGGAGCTCGCCCTTGATGTCGAGCAGCGCCACCCGCCAGCCGTCGGCGAGGAAGCGCTTGGCGACGGCAAGTCCGATGCCGCGCGCGGCGCCCGTTACCAAAGCGACTTTTTGCGGAGGAGGGGTCATGGATATTCCGTCCCGGTTGTTTTCGGCTTGTCTCTACGCCACTCCACTAGAGCTCCGATTCCGAAGTTCGCATGATATCGCGGCAACCTCTGATGCGAACATCGGAATCAAAGGAGCTCTAGCAACTCATTGATTTGAGTAGCGGCTTTAAATTTGAAGTTCCTGTGACGAACTTGCCGCAACGCTGATAGGAACTTCAATTCGCCGCACTAGCAAACTTATTGAATCCAGTACCGCTTTGTCGATCTGAAGTCCCCGATCGAGCTCGCCGCTTGCCCTGCAGGGACTTCAAATCGGCGGTACTAGCATGGAAGGCGGGCGTCCGCTCCTCTGGCAATGCAAACGAGACACAAGGATTGCGTTGCCGGAAGGGGCGTCCGAGCCGGCCCGCCGGTGGTGTGCTGCCTGGCACCTTGCGCTTATTTGGGATCTATCAAGACGTCGTCTTAATGCGCTAACTGAAAGTTCAGCCGGAGTCCCAACGTGTCGCTGATGCTGCGGTGCCCCATTTTTCGATGTTCCCGAAGGAGTAACGATGACGACTGGCGCGAACGGAATTTCAAAAGCCGGACTTGATCGCCTCCGCGGCGTGATGGTCGGCCACGTCGAGGGCGGTGATGTCCCGGGCCTCGTGATGCTGGTGAGCCGAAAGGGAGAAGCCCACGTCGATGCGATCGGCCGTCTCGCGTACGACGGCTCTCCGATGAAGCGGGACACGATTTTCCGCATCACCTCCATGACCAAGCCGGTTACCGCTGCGGCCGCGATGATTTTGGTCGAGGACGGCAAGATCGCGCTCGACGATCCCGTCGAGCGCTGGCTGCCGGAATTGGCCGACCGCAAGGTGCTGCTGACGATCGACGCACTCATTCATCAAACCGTGCCGGCGCGTCGCCCGATCACCCTGCGCGATCTGCTGACCTTCCGCTGCGGCTACGGCATCATCCCGGTATTTCCCGAACGCCTTCCGATCCAGCGGGCGTATGCGGAAGCAGGCCTCGCGCCGGGGCCGGTATTTCCGTCGTTTCCGCCCGACGAATTGATCAAGCGTTACGGCAGCCTGCCGATGGCCTTCCAGCCGGGCGAAAGCTGGCTCTACAACGGCGGTAGCGAAATTCTCAGCGTTCTGATCCCACGCGTCGCCGGCGTGACGTTCGGGGAATTCTTGCGCGAGCGGATCTTTGCGCCGCTGGGAATGAAGGACACTGCATTCTATGTCCCCGCCGATCAGCACTATCGGTTCGCGACCGCCTATATGAACGACAGCGCGGCACGGCAGATGAAGGTCTTCGATCCTCCGGTGACAGGAAGGTTTTCAAATCCGCCGGTGTTCGAAAACGGCGCTGCGGGCCTCGTCTCTACCGCGGACGATTTCAACGCCTTCGCCCAGTTGATGCTCAACGGCTGCAGCCTCGGAAGCGCGCGCGTGCTGTCGCGGGAATCGATCGCGATGATGACGACGAACCAGATCGTGGCGGATGAGAGGCGCGAATCGCAATTATTCCTCGGCAGCGCCAGGGGCTGGGGTTTTGGCCTGTCCGTCTTCACGGGCCTCGACGACCCGCATTCCGCTCCCGGTCGTTTCGGCTGGGACGGCGGTTATGGAACCTCGTGGTATTCCGATCCGAAGGCGCAGCTCACCGGTATTCTGCTGACCCAGCGGATCATGGACTCGCCAAAGCCGCCGTCGGTTTTCACGGATTTCTGGACCACGCTGAGCGAAGTGGTCACGGACTAAGGTTACGGAGGGCCATTTCGGCCGACCGCCATCATCGCTGAAATAATTTGGCTCGGCATGTCGGGATCGCCCGGTGTCCATCGTCTTATCGGAGTGCGCCGGCCGATCCGGGGCCTTTCGAATCGAAACGGAGAAGACAATGCGATTTATGATGCTGATGATCCCGCGAGGCTATGAGGCAGCGGCGCCGGGCGCCATGCCGTCTGCGGAAGCGGTCGCCGCCATGATGAAATATAATGAGGCGCTCAAGGAAGCCGGCGTCCTGATCACCCTCGATGGCCTGCACCCGCCGTCCATGGGCGTCCGGGTGTCGTTCGAGAGCGGCAAGCCTGTCGTCACCGACGGCCCCTTCACCGAGTCCAAAGAAGTGGTCGGCGGCTACTGGATGATCGACGTCAAATCGCGCGATGAAGCGATCGCCTGGGCCAAGCGTTGTCCGGCCTCCAACAACGAAACCATCGAGATTCGCCAGGTGATGGAAATGTCGGACTTTCCGCCCGACGTCAAGGAAGCCGCGGCCGGATTTTCCGACATGCAACGCGACCTGGCCAAGCGCTGATCCGAACCCTTTCAGTCCACAACAACCGCAAACCTGAGGAGAAACCGATGAGCACCAACGACACGTTCCTGGCTGTCTTTCTGGGCAGCAAAGCCAGCGCGAAATGGGCGGCCTGGAATGCGCTTTCGGAAGCCGAGCGCAAGGCAAGAGAGACACGCGGCATGGCAGCCTGGAAGGCATGGGTGGAAAAACATCAGGCTTCCCTCGTCCAGATGGGCGGCCCGCTCGGCAAGACCAAGAAGGTCGACTCGCAGGGGATTGCCGACGTCACCAACGCCATCGGCGCATTCACGGTCGTTCGCGCCGCCTCGCATGAGGCGGCTGCGAAGATGTTCGAAGACCATCCGCATTTCTCGATCTTCCCTGGCGAGTCCGTCGAGATCATGCCGGTGCTTCCGATTCCCGGCGGCTAGCTGGTGCGTCACCCCGGTCCCGCTTTCGGACCGGGAAATCCGCTAACCGCGTTTTTGGTTCGACGTCCGTGCGGCGGCTTATTGGCGGCGCACGGACTTCAAATCAGCGCGGGCTTCATGTAAAAGCCTTTTACATGAGCTGGCGCAAGGATCAGGGCCGCAACGAACGCGGCTATCACCACGGCAATCTGAAAGAGGCGCTGCTTCAGGCAGCGCTCGATTTGATTGAGAAGAAGGGTGCGGCTGGCTTCACCTTTGCCGATGCGGCGCGCATTGCCGGCGTCAGCCCGGCTGCGCCTTACCGGCACTTTCGCGACCGCGACGAATTGCTGTCGAGCATCGCGCAGCGCGGTTTCGAGCAGTTCGAAACCGCATTGTCGCAGGCGTGGGATGACGGCCGCCCTGACACCGTCACTGCGTTCGAGCGGGTCGGCAAGGCCTATCTCGCCTTTGCGCGTGAGCAACCGGCGTTCTATTCCGCGATGTTTGAATCAGGACTTGCTGTCGACGTCAGTGCGAGCCTGCAGGCTGCCGCCGAACGCGCCTTTGCCGTGATCCGCGCAGCCGCGGAGCGGCTTGCCGCCCTCGCGCCGCCGGGCACCCCGCGGCCGCCGGCGCTGATGATGGCGCTGCATATCTGGTCGATGTCGCACGGCATTGCCTCGTTGTTTGCGCGCGGCGATGCGGCGCGTCGCAAGCTGCCGATGTCGGCGGAGGAACTTCTGGAAGCCGAAGTGCTGATCTATCTGCGCGGCCTCGGCTTTTTGACCGATCGCAAGCCGGCCGCGGCGGAGAAAAAGCCGATCCGGTCAGCCATCAGGACCTTGGGGCAGCGCAAAATAATTTGATCGGCGCGGTTTGCGCTCGGCTTGACAAAAATCCGGAAAGGTTTAGGTATGTAAATGTTATTTACATTCACAACGGCTTTGCCTTGATGGAGAGGGAAATGGCCTACACCGCAGATGTCAATCGATGGCGCGGCCCGACCGACGAGTACGACCGCCCCCCGCACATGCTCGCTTCGCCCTGGCATCCGGGCTGGATCGCCGTGACGGTCCTTGGCTTCATCCTCTGGTGGCCGATTGGACTTGCCCTTCTCTTTTTCACACTCGGGAGCAGAAAAATGGGTTGCTGGAGTCATCAAGATCGCTGGTCCAACAAGATGGAGCGGATGCAGTACAAGATGGAGCGGATGCGCAACCGCATGGAGCGCGGTTTCCCCTTCGGCTCGCCGTCGAGCGGCAACCGCGCCTTCGACGAATACCGCATGGAAACGCTGCGACGGCTCGAAGATGAGCAGAAAGAGTTTCGCGATTTCCTCGATCGGTTGCGTCATGCCAAGGACAAGGAAGAGTTCGACCTGTTCATGGCGCAGCATCGGCCGCGACCGGCATCGCCGTCCGACGACCATCCCCAAAGCTGAGATAGCGCCAAGCCTTCAGGCGTAGTGCCCCTTGACCTGATGGCGATTGAACCGCCCGCCTGCCCAAAGCAGGCGGGCGGTTTGCATTTTGCCCCAAAAACAGCGCTTGCCGGCGGCTTTAAGGCGTTGCGCGGCCGGTATTTCCCCCAATCGAAATCCCCTTTGGTAACCAGACGTTAACCACGATTAGCGTCTGGTTAGGGACGAAAAGACGCGTGGAAAGCCCTCGTTTTGACACGTTGGCAGGGGAAGCCAGCCCCGGCTTTGGACGGGCCTCCCATGTGATGGATCACGGCATTTCGCGCCGGCGGTGATTGCCCGCGTTTTTCGCGCGGCCGTAGGACCAATAGCCACTGCACTCGCAGCATTTGGCTATCGGAAAATTGGGAAATTTGCGCTGAGCTGAGAGGACATCGCTTATGAATCCGGCCGACGTGGTTCAGTCTGCCTTGCCGTTGCCATCTACTGACGTCTCGCTGATTACCCTGTTTTGGCAGGCTCACTGGATCGTGAAATGCGTCATGCTGGGGCTGTTGTCCTGCTCCGTGTGGGTTTGGGCGATCGCGATCGACAAGATCATTCTCTACTCGCGCACGCGCCGCGCGATGGATCGCTTCGAGCAGGCCTTCTGGTCGGGCCAGTCGATCGAGGAACTCTACCGCACGCTTGCCGCCAAGCCGACGCAGTCGATGGCGGCTTGTTTCGTGGCGGCGATGCGCGAGTGGAAGCGCTCCTTCGAAAGCCAGGCGCGGTCCTTTGCCGGCCTTCAGATGCGGATCGAAAAGGTGATGACTGTCTCGATCGCGCGCGAAATCGAGCGGCTCGAACGCCGGCTGCTGGTGCTCGCCACGGTCGGTTCGGCCGGACCTTTCGTCGGTCTGTTCGGAACCGTCTGGGGCATCATGTCGAGCTTTCAATCGATCGCCGCGTCGAAGAATACCTCGCTGGCGGTGGTCGCCCCGGGCATCGCGGAAGCGCTTTTTGCGACCGCCATCGGCCTTATCGCCGCCATTCCGGCGACTATTTTCTACAACAAATTCACGTCCGAGGTGAACCGGCAGGCCCAGCGGCTGGAAGGGTTCGCCGACGAATTCTCGGCCATCCTGTCGCGTCAGATCGACGAGCGTGGGTGAAGGCCGGTAGCGGTATACGATGAGCCCATTGTGAGCACCGAAACATGGCGATGAACATGGCTAGCTCGTCAGGTGGCGGAGGACGTCGCCGCCGGCGTGGCGCCGTGATGGCGGAGATCAACGTCACGCCGATGGTGGACGTGATGCTGGTGCTGCTGATCATCTTCATGGTGGCGGCGCCGCTTGATGACCTCGAACATCGACATCGATCTGCCGATTGCGAGCGGTGGCAGGTCGACCGCCTCCAACACGCCTCCGCTGACGTTGTCGGTGAAGCGGACCAACGGCGGCTGCAACTCGAATGTCGAGCTTTATCTCGGCGATGCGCCGATTGCAGCCGCTGATTTATTGCCTAAAATCAAGGCGATCCGCGAGACGCGGTCGGAGGCCGAGAGCGTGGTTTACCTGCGCGGCGACAAGGATGTCTGCTACACCGACATGATGAAATTGCTCGGGCAGATCCGGACCGCCGGATTCAAGGCCAATATCGTCATCATTCCCGATCAAGGA
Source organism: uncultured Alphaproteobacteria bacterium (assembly GCA_963706265.1). Lineage (GTDB taxonomy): Bacteria > Pseudomonadota > Alphaproteobacteria > Rhizobiales > Xanthobacteraceae > Bradyrhizobium. Next base: position 306,749 of record CAVPLO010000003.1, read on the forward strand.
TCTTGATATGCGGGTTGCGCGCGAAGCGACTTCTGGATCGAAACGGAAGGTCTGACTTGAAGGTCAAGATCGACAAGACACTGGCGGCGTCGATTGTCCTGCACGTCCTCGTGATCGGGTGGACGATGGTTTCGTTTGCGACCAAGGCCTTCGTCATGCCGGAAGAGGACGTGGTCGCCGTCGACGTGATCTCGGCCGACCAGCTTTCGCATGTCACCGCCGGCATGAAGTCGGGCAAGAAGGAAAACCCGAAGCCGCTGGTCGAGAAGGTCGCCGAGGCCAAGCCCGTTGAAGACGCCGTCGGCAAGATCACCGAGAAGGCGCCGGTTGTGACCGACACCACGCCGCCGCCGCAGCCCAAGCCGGTCGAAAAGCCGGTCGAGAAAAAGCCCGATCCGCCGAAGCCGGTGGCCGAGGCCAAGCCGAAGGAAGAGCCGAAGCCGGTTGAGAAAAAGCCGGATACGACCGATCCGATCGCCGAAGCCCTGAAAAAGGAAGAGAAGAAACCGCCGAAGCCGCCGGTCCACGCCGCAAAGCCTCTGCCGCAACCGCCAAAGCCGAAGGATCGCGTCTTCGATCAGACCAAGATCGCAGCGCTGCTGGACAAGCGCGACCCGTCGCACCAGGCCGCGACCGGCGAAACGTTCAATTCCAACGCCGCGCTAGGAACCACCAAGGGCGCAGCCGCAGACAATTCAGCGACCTGGGGTGCGATGTTCCAGCAACAGGTCGAGCGTTGCTGGAAGAAGCCGTTTGGCGGCATCGAGAGCCAGAATCCGGAAGCCGCTTTCTCGATCCGGTTGAAGCGAGACGGCACGTTGGAATCAGCGCCGATCCCGGAAGGCACGCCGGCGACACCTTATCTTCGCGTCTATCAGGAGAGCGCCTTGCGCGCGATCATCGAGTGCCAGCCGTATAATCTTCCCGCTGCGTATTTTGAGGAATGGAAGTTTTTTGCGCCCGTGTTCACCGAACGAAAGAGCTGAAACGTGAGCGTTACGATCCGCGTATATGAAATGAAGCCGAGCACATGACCGACAAAGATCCATTCCGCCCAACGCCGTTTCGCCTGAGCCGCCGGCAACTCGTTTCCGGCGCGGCCTCGCTTGGTGTGCTCGCTGGCGTTCCGATGGGAGTAGCCCGAGCGCAAAAACGCATCATCGTGCCGGAGGGCGACTTCGTCCCGCTGCCGATCGCCATTCCCAATTTCGTGGCGGGCACGCCATCCGACGGCGAGGTCGGCGCCGGGGTGACCCAGGTCATCACCAACAACCTCAAGCGCAGCGGACTGTTCGCACCGATCGATCCGGCTGCCTACATCGAAAAAATCGCCAACATCGATGTCGCGCCGCAATTCAACAACTGGAAGTCGATCAACGCGCAAGCTTTGGTGACCGGCCGCATGACGCGACAGGGGGATGGACGGCTGAAGGCCGAGTTCCGCCTTTGGGATGTCGCCACGGGTCAGCAACTGACTGGCCAGCAATATTTCACGCAGCCGGAATACTGGCGGCGGATCGCTCATATCATTTCCGATCAGATTTACGAGCGTCTTACCGGCGAGAAAGGGTATTTCGACAGCCGCGTGGTGTTTGTCGACGAAACCGGTTCCGCCGAGCGGCGGATCAAGCGGCTCGCCTTGATGGATCAGGACGGCGCCAATGTTCGTTACCTGACCCGAGGCACCGACCTCGTGCTGACGCCGCGCTTTTCGCCTTCGACCCAGGAAATCACCTATATGGAGTTCGGCCAGGGCGAGCCGCGCGTCTACCTGTTCAATGTCGAAACCGGACAGCGCGAAATCGTCGGCAATTTCCCCGGCATGACCTTCTCGCCGCGTTTTTCGCCTGACGGTCAGCGCGTGATCATGAGCCTGCAACAGGGCGGCAATTCCAACCTGTTCGTGATGGACTTGCGGTCAAAATCGACGACGCGATTGACCGATACGCCCGCGATCGATACCTCGCCGTCCTACGCACCTGACGGCTCGCAGATCTGCTTCGAGTCCGATCGCGGCGGAAAGCCGCAGATCTATGTGATGCCGGCCGCCGGCGGCCAGGCCCAGCGCATCTCCTTCGGCGATGGCACCTATTCGACGCCGGTGTGGTCGCCGCGCGGCGATTACATCGCCTTTACCAAGCAGGGCGGCGGGCAGTTCTCGATCGGCATCATCAAGCCCGACGGCTCTGGCGAGCGCATCCTGACCTCCGGATTCCACAACGAAGGACCGACCTTTGCGCCGAACGGACGGGTTCTGATGTTCTTCCGCGATCCCGGCGGCAATAGCGGGCCGTCGCTGTTCACCGTCGATATTTCCGGACGGTTCGAACAGCGCGTTCCAACGCCCGGATTCGCCTCCGATCCGGCGTGGTCGCCGCTGCTTTCCTGAGATTGCCGAACCTGCCGGTGCAATAATCGGCAAACCTTGCCTAGCCTGCTGATTCAGTGGGCAGATTCCTGGCGACCGGGACAAAAGGCAACGTCCCGTAACGATATTCCTAGAAAGACTTCACGCAGCGGGTAAGACTTCGTGCAGAGAAGCATGCGCAATGAGTTGGCGACGTCCAAGAGAGCGAAGATAGCAATCGGGAGTAACGATGTTCCCTCAGAAAGACTTCACCGGCAGCGGGTAAGACTTCGCCTGCAGAGGAAGCATGCACAAGATGCAGTTGGCCAAGCATCCACCAGAGACCGAGCTGAAGATCTCACCGTCAATTCGGGCGGCGTCGATCGATTCGCTTTTCGAGGCTCCCGGTCCGCTGCTTGCGGGCATCATCTTCGTTGCCATCGCCGCAGCCATGACGGCGCTGAAAACCGGCGACGATCTGATCTGGGCGTGCGTCGCGCTTCTCGTCGCGGCTGGCGCTATTCGGGTGCTCGACCTGCAGCGGTACCTGGCACGCAAAGCGACTCTGACTTCCGATGAAGCGGCGCAGTGGCACACGCGCTATCAATTCGGCGCGCTGGTCCAGGCCGCCGCGATCGGGACGTGGTGCTCTGTGGCCTTGACGAGCAGCAATGACGCCGTCGTCCACATGATCTGTCTATCCGTCACCACCGGAATCGTGGCGGGAGGTGCGGGGAGAGCCTACGGGCGGCCGTCGATATTCCATCTGCAGGCTTTGCTTCAGTTCGGGCCGGCCGTGATCGCGCTGGCGTTGCGCGGTACGCTCTATTACGTGGCGATGTCAGCGGTGAGCGCCGCGTTTCTTTTCGCAATCATGCAGCTCTCGGCCAACCTGCATAGAATATTCATGCAGGCGGTAGTGGCCCGCGAGCGCGAAGCGGCGCTCGCCACCCAATTCGACACCGCCTTGAACAACATGCCGCACGGCCTGTGCATGTTTACGAACGACGGGTGTCTTGCGGTCCTGAATCATCGCTTCAGCGAGATGATGAATCTGCCGGGCGATCTGGCGCATTTGCGTCCGGGCGCCTCCGACATCCTCTCCGCCTGCGTCGATGCCGGATCGATCTCGGCAGCGAGTGCGAAGATGATCCTTTCCGAAATCGCAAATCCGCAGGCCAAGGGCATTATCACCACCGATCCCGACGTGGCACGTGGCCGTTCGCTGTCGTGGGCATTCCAGCCGATGGCCGATGGAGGCGCCGTCGTCCTGCTTGAGGACGTGACCGAGCGTCGCAACGCCGAGGCCAGGATTACCCATCTGGCGCGTTATGACGAACTGACGGGATTGCCGAACCGCACCAATTTCCGCGACGAGATCGAGCATCTTCTCGCCGCGCCCCACAAGACCGACCAATTGTCGGCGCTGCTGTTTATCGACCTCGATCAGTTCAAGCAGGTCAACGACACGCTCGGCCATCCCTGCGGCGATCAGCTGTTGTGTGCGGTGGCCGATCGGTTGCGCGCGATGTTGCGCCCGGAAGATTTCGTGGCGCGATTTGGCGGCGACGAATTTGTCGTGTTTCAGCAAAACATCAGGTCGCCGGACGAGGCGGCTGCGCTTGCGCGCCGTATCGTCGATCACCTGAGCGAGCGCTACAAGATCGACAACCACCTGGTCGAAATCGGCGCCAGCATAGGCATCGCGATGGCCGCCGGCGTGAGCGCCGACACGCTTCTGAAGAATGCCGACATGGCGCTCTACCGCGCCAAGGCGGATGGCCGCGGCACCTTCTGCTTCTTCCGTGACGAAATGGCCCAGACGGTCGCGGCACGCCGCATTCTCGAACTCGACCTCCGGAAGGCGTTGGCCAACGAGGAGTTCGAGCTTTTCTACCAACCGCTGGTCAATCTCCAGAGCGGCAGAATATCGACTTGCGAGGCGCTGCTGCGATGGAATCATCCGGTTCGCGGCACCGTTTCACCGATCGACATCATTCCGGTCGCCGAAGACATGGGCATGATCGTGGACCTCGGCCGCTGGATCCTGCGCAAGGCGTGCCTGGAGTGCATGCGGTGGCCTGAGGCGGTCAGCGTCGCTGTCAATTTCTCGCCGCAGCAGTTTCACCAGCGGGATCTGCTAAGCGAGGTCCGCTACGCGCTCGACGTTTCCGGATTGCCGCCTCATCGCCTCGAGATCGAAATCACCGAATCGTCGTTGCTGCGCGATACGCAGTTTACGCACGAGCTGCTCTCGCAGTTGCGCGAACTCGGGGTGCGCATTTCGCTGGACGATTTCGGCACCGGCTATTCGAGCCTCAGCTATCTGCACAACTTTCCGCTGCAAAAGGTCAAAATCGATCGTTCGTTCCTGGAGGGGATCGATACCGATCGTCCCCTGCGGCTGTTGCGCGGCGTAGCGCGGCTGAGCGCAGACCTCGGCATGTCGGTTGTCGTCGAAGGCATCGAGACCAACGAACAGCTCGAGCTCATCAATGCCGATGGCACGGTCACCGAGGCCCAGGGCTATCTTTTCAGCCGGCCGGTTCCGGCGCCGCGGGTTCTGCAATTGCTAAACGCTTCTCACGGCCGCCGGCCCGACGAAGAAGTTTTTCCTTCCAGATCGATCGCCTGAAGACGCCGTCGACATTCGCTTGACCAACTCGCGGCCAGGTAGCTAGCGAATGTCAAATCCACTCCACTAGCCTCATTTTCCGATAGATTTGTTCGCTTCTGCGTGAATTTCCGTTGCGCGGCATAGGTTAACCCTAACGTTTCGATTGCTTTGCAATTTTGTTAAGGAGCCATTAATCTTTTGTTCTCGCGGAGTTGTCGCGAGTGTGAGAGGTATTTGATGAAGCCCGAAGCCGAACCGCGCAAGTCGCCTGCCCTGCGGGGGTCAGCTTTACTTGATCGCGTCGATTACAGGCTCGTCGAAACCCCCGAAGAAAAAGACTTGATCTGCGCACTGCGGTACAAAGCCTATCTGCATGCCGGATTGATTTTGCCGTCGAGAGTCCCGGCGCGTGAGCGATCGTTATGACGACGCCCCAAACGCTTGGATATTTGGCGTATACCTTGACGGAGAACTCTGCAGTTCTCTCCGCGTTCACGTGCTGACGTCGGACGGGCGGATGTCCTATTCAACCGAGTTGTATGGCGATATTCTCCATGGTCGAACTCGATCGAGGTGAAGTTTTCGTCGATCCGGCACGCCTTGCCGCGGATCCGGAAAAAGCCAGACTGTTTCCGGAACTTCCCTATGTGACGCTGCGGCTGGCCTATCTGGCATGTGATCATTTCGATGCCGATACGGGGCTCGCGATGGTGCGTCCAGACCACCAGCCATTTTATCGCCGGGTCTTTCTGCACGAGCCCATCGGTGAACCGCGTGCATTTCCGGGCTGGCATACAATGAAGACGTCATTGATGGCGTCGGACTTCCGAAGGCTCCGGGAAAGGGTTCTGGCGCGCTTTCCCATTATGCGCTCGACCCAATTCGAGCGGCAGATGCTGTTCGAACGTCCTGGCACGGTGCCGACGGTGATCGATCTGCCGCAGTTCCTGCCTGGCCAGCCATCCATCTCGCCGGTCGCCTGACGCGGTCGCGCCGCGTAACCCCCTCACCGGACAAGCCAGCTCCAATTGGCCGGCGGGCTTGCAAGCCCGTCCAGCGCCTCGGTTCCGCCGTGCGCGGGTCCGGCCTCCCAGCGCCAGATCACAGCTTATGGCCTTGAAAAGCCGGTATATTCGGCCAAACGGCCTTGCCTTCACCCTCGCGCCACATTTACAACCCATTAACCATGGTGGTCGCTTTTCGCCGACTGGGGGCATTTGAATGGGTTCAGCAACGGCCCATCAAGGTTGACGGAACGTTCGCTTAACTATCGCCCTGTAGACCGGATCGAAGTCGAAAACGTGAGCGTGGAGGCTCCCGAATGAAACACCCTATGCGTATCCTCCAGGGTTTGAAGCTGGCCGCAGCACTTGCGGTCGCGCTGTCGATGGGCGCCTGCGCGAAAAATCCGCTGACTGACGGTGCGATGGCCAGCGCGGCCACGCCAGGCAGCCAGCAGGACTTCGTTGTCAATGTCGGCGATCGCGTCTTCTTTGAGAGCGATCAGACCGATCTGTCGCCGCAGGCAATTGCGACTCTCGAGAAGCAGGCGCAATGGCTGCAAACCTACAACCGCTACACCTTCACCATTGAAGGCCATGCCGACGAACGTGGCACCCGCGAATACAATATCGCGCTCGGTGCCCGCCGTGCGCAGTCGGTGCGTACCTTCCTCGCCTCGCGCGGCATCGATGCCGTCGCGGATGCGCACCATCTCTTACGGCAAGGAGCGCCCCGTCGCGGTTTGCAACGACATCTCCTGCTGGTCGCAGAATCGCCGCGCGGTGACAGTGCTGAACGCAAGCTCGTAAAGCCCCCCTGATTGGAACAGCGTTTCGCCGGCGTCGCTCTTTACCGAGCCGCGCCGGTTCTACTTTGGGAGCAGTCTGCGCCATTTGTCTCAGTCACATTTTTGGCGTACTCCCTCTCTCAATCTGATCCACCGTCGCACTCACTCGCCCGTCAGGGGCACTAGGATGTCATTCAGGATTCATAAAACTACTTGCGCCGCCGCGTTGGCCGCGCTGCTCGCGCTATGTTCGCCAACCTGGATCGCACCCGCGCAGGCGCAATCCGACGATGTCGATCCGGAGGTCCGAATCCAGCAGCTTGAAAGCCAGTTGCGGCAGCTCACCGGGCAGAACGAGGAGCTGCAATACCACAACCGGCAGTTGGAAGAGCGCCTGAGGGCGCTTCAGGGCGGCGCCCAGCCCGGCGCCGCCGGGCAGCCGGGAGCCGCCCCCTTGCCCAACGCGGTCGCTCTGCCGCCGGTACAGCTTGCCCCCGGCTATCAGCAACCGCCGGGAGGCTACCAGTCGCAGGCTGCCGCTCCCGCGCCGATCGTTCAGGAACCGGCACGCCCGCCGCAAGGCGGCCGGCGCGGCGACGCCTTCGATCCGAGCCAGAACCCGAATGCCCCCGGCGCGCCACGGGCGCTTGGCGGCGGCCAGCTGCCTCTTCCTGCCGAGGGGAGAAGCGGCGCTCCGGTCGACCTCGCCAATACCGGCGGCGCAGGTGCTCCCGCCGGCGCATTGCCGCCGCCGCCCCCGCGCAACGTCAACGGCACTGGCGCGCTCACCACTCTGCCGCCCTCGGCGACGCCAAGGGACGAGTTCGATCTCGGCGTCGGCTATATCGAGCGCAAGGACTACGCGCTGGCCGAAGAAACCATGCGCAATTTCAAGAGGAAATATCCGAACGACCCCCTGTCGGCCGATGCGCAGTTCTGGCTTGGCGAGAGTTTCTACCAGCGCCAGAACTATCGCGAGGCGGCCGAAGCTTTTCTGGCGGTGACGACCAAGTTCGACCGCTCGGCGAAAGCGCCTGACGCGTTGCTGCGGCTTGGTCAGTCGCTCGCCGCGCTGAAGGAAAAGGAGGCGGCCTGCGCCGCATTTGGCGAAGTGGCGCGGAAGTATCCGCGCGCTGCGACCAGCATCAGGCAGACCGTCGAGCGTGAGCAAAAGCGGTCCAAGTGCTAGTGGCGTGCTAGCGCGCGGCGGATGGGCTAACGTGCCGGAAGGCCTTTTCCTTCAGCCGACGATGCCATGCCTGAGAACGACAAATCCCCGATCTCGGTGCAGCAGGCGAAAGGCCTGTTCGCAAACTGGAAGCGTGCAACCGGGCTAGTCCTCGCCGTTTCAGGCGGCCCCAATTCCATCGCCTTGATGTGGCTCGCGGCGCGTTGGCGTGCGGCGCTGTCGCGCGGTCCCGACCTGCTGGCGGTGACAGTCGATCACGGCCTCAGGCCAGAGTCCGCGCGCGAAGCGCGTGAGGTCAAACGTCTGGCGCGCACCTTGGGCGTCCGGCATCGCACGATGCGCTGGAGTGGTGAGAAGCCGAAATCGGGCGTGCCGGCCGCGGCCAGGGCCGCGCGATATCGCCTCCTCGCCACGCGTCGCGCGCCAGAGCGGCGCCAGCCACATCCTCACCGCGCATACCCGCGACGATCAAGCCGAAACGTTGTTGATGCGGCTATTGCGCGGCAGCGGTATCGGCGGTCTCGCAGCCATGGCGCGCGAGAGCGAGCGGGAAGGGGTGTTGCTTGCTCGTCCGTTTCTGAACATTTCGAAATCGCAGCTGATTGCGACGCTGGAAAAAGCCAGGATCGGCTATGCCGAAGACCCCACCAACCGCGATCTCAGCTTTACCCGGCCGCGCATCCGCAACCTGATCGAGGGGCTGGGTGCCGAAGGCGGCGATGCACGCAATCTGGCCAGGCTGGCATCGCGGCTGGCGCGCGCCAATGCGGCGATTGAGGTTCTGGTTGATGGTGCTGCGCGCTATTTGGCGCTGCGGGACCGCGGGGCCGGATCGTCTGCGGCCCTCGGCACCAGGTCGCCGAATACCAGCTTTGACGGCGCGGCCTTCGCCGCTATGCCGGAGGAAATCCGGCTACGCTTGTTGCTGCGTGCGATTAACCGGATCGGCCACGAGGGGCCGGCGGAACTGGGCAAGGTCGAAATCCTGCTCGCTGTCCTGGACCGCGCGCTGCGAACGGCAAGCGAAAAGCATCAACCGCGGCTGAAACAGACGCTTGCCGGTGCGATCGTCAGCTTGGTCGGGGGGCGAATCGTCATTGCCCCGGCTCCGCCGCGCGCACGGCCGCCGAATTGAGACGGACAGGGCAAAATGCGTCGGTTTTGCCGGCCTTAACCACCCCCGAATTCACCTCATTTTCAGGCCATGATTTGAGCCGTATCAGTCCAGGGATAGGCTAAATAGTCCCATGTGGTTCCCTTGGCAGCGACCGCCTCGGCACCTAGATTGTAAGCGCAGCGCGCACCCCGAGGGATTCTCTCGCGCTCAACCCAGGAATAAGGCCGCGATCCGCGCGACCACGAAGGAAATTCAATGAACGCCAATCTGCGCAATTTCGCCCTCTGGGTTATTATTGTTCTGCTGTTATTGGCCTTGTTCACGCTCTTCCAGAATCCTGGCCAGCGCGCCGCCTCGCAGGACATTTCCTTCTCGCAGCTCTTGAACGAAGTCGACGCCAATCACGTCCGCGATGTCGTCATCCAGGGGCCCGAAATCCACGGTACCTTTACCAACGGTTCAAGCTTCCAGACCTATGCGCCGAACGATCCGTCGCTGGTGACACGCCTTTACAACGGCAAGGTGCAGATCACGGCGAAGCCGCCGGGCGACAACGTGCCGTGGTTCGTTTCACTGCTCGTTTCATGGCTGCCCTTCATTGCGCTGATCGGCGTATGGATCTTCCTGTCGCGGCAAATGCAGGGCGGCGCCGGCAAGGCGATGGGCTTTGGCAAGTCGCGCGCCAAGATGCTGACCGAAGCGCATGGCCGCGTGACCTTCGAGGACGTCGCCGGCGTCGATGAAGCCAAGCAGGATCTGCAGGAGATCGTCGAATTCCTGCGCGATCCCGGAAAATATCAGCGGCTTGGCGGACGGATTCCGCGCGGCGTGCTGCTGGTCGGCCCTCCCGGCACCGGCAAGACGCTGATCGCGCGCGCGGTCGCCGGCGAAGCCAACGTGCCCTTCTTCACCATTTCCGGTTCGGACTTCGTCGAAATGTTCGTCGGCGTCGGCGCCAGCCGTGTCCGCGACATGTTCGAGCAGGCCAAGAAGAACGCGCCGTGCATCATCTTCATCGACGAAATCGACGCCGTCGGCCGCCATCGCGGCGCTGGCCTCGGCGGCGGCAATGACGAACGCGAGCAGACGCTGAACCAGTTGCTGGTCGAGATGGACGGCTTCGAGGCCAACGAGGGTGTGATCCTGATCGCGGCTACCAACCGGCCCGACGTGCTCGATCCGGCGTTGCTGCGGCCTGGCCGCTTCGATCGCCAGGTCGTGGTGCCCAATCCCGACGTGGTCGGCCGCGAGCAAATTCTCAAGGTGCACGTCCGCAAGGTGCCGCTCGCGCCCGATATCAACCTCAAGACCATCGCCCGTGGCACGCCTGGTTTCTCCGGCGCCGATCTGATGAACCTCGTCAACGAGGCCGCGCTGACGGCTGCGCGCCGCAACAAGCGCATGGTGACGCAGGCGGAGTTCGAAGAGGCCAAGGACAAGGTCATGATGGGCGCCGAGCGCAAGTCGCTGGTCATGACCGAGGAAGAAAAGATGCTGACCGCCTATCACGAAGGCGGCCATGCCATCGTCGGCCTCAACGTGATCGCCACCGACCCGATTCACAAGGCGACGATCATCCCGCGCGGGCGCGCGCTTGGCATGGTGATGCAGTTGCCGGAACGCGACAAACTGTCGATGTCGCTGGAGCAAATGACCTCGCGTCTTGCCATCATGATGGGTGGCCGTGTCGCCGAGGAATTGGTGTTCGGCCGCGAGAAGGTCACGTCAGGTGCAGCCTCCGATATCGAGCAGGCAACGCGGCTGGCGCGCATGATGGTGACCCGCTGGGGTCTCTCTGAAGAGCTCGGCACCGTGTCCTATGGCGAAAACCAGGACGAAGTGTTCTTGGGCATGTCGGTGTCGCGGACGCAGAATGCGTCCGAAGCGACGGTGCAGAAGATCGACGGCGAGATCAAACGTCTGGTCGAGGAAGGCTATGCGCAGGCGACCAAGATCCTGACGGAGAAGCGCGCCGATCTGGAGGCGCTAGCCAAAGGCCTTCTGGAATACGAGACGCTCACGGGCGACGAGATCATCGATCTTCTCAAGGGCAAGAAGCCGAATCGCGAGTCGGTACTCGAGCCGACAACCCCGCGCGCTTCGGCGGTGCCCCCCGCCGGCAAGCCGCGACCGCGTCCCGATCCGGACCCCGGCCTGGAGCCGCAGCCGCAAGCGTAAGGTGCCCGCGGCCATGGCCGGCACCTCCGGCAAAGCAGTTGTGCAAAAGCTCGGCATCAAGCCGGGCTTTTGTATTTTTGTGGATGGCGCGCCGATCGCCTACGACAAGATCGTAGGCCGGTTGCCATCGGGAGCGTTGGTGCAGGCCGAACCGATGCCGCCGCTCGATATGGTGCATCTGTTCGCGACGCAGTCGGCGGGGCTTGCGGAAAGGCTGCGCCGTTATCGCGCCGCCATCGCCCCGGACGGCATGATCTGGGTGTCCTGGCCGAAAAAATCCTCAAGGATTGCCAGCGATCTGACCGATATTGTCGTGCGCGATTCGGCGCTTCCGCTCGGCCTCGTCGATATCAAGGTCTGCGCGATCGATGAGGTCTGGTCCGCCTTGAAATTTGTGATTCCGAAAGACCGGCGATAGACGCCTTGGGTTTTTCTGAAAATGACCGGATCGGACTCCTTGGCGCGGGACTTGCTTTGAATAATCTGTCAGTCTTGGCTGCCGAGTAGGGGAGCTGCCGATGTCAGGCCATTCAAATGCCTCACCCGTCATTGCCGTGCCGGGCGCCGACCCCCGGCTCTACAACCACGATCTCGCGCCGGTCGCGCCCGCGGGACGCAGTTGGGGCGTCTTCAGCATCTTCGCGATGTGGATGTCGGACGTGCATTCGGTTGGCGGCTACACCTTCGCGGCGAGCCTTTTCTTCCTCGGTCTGACCGGATGGGAGGTGCTGCTGGCGATGGCGATCGGCATCACCGCCGTCTATTTCCTGATGAACCTGATCGGTCGCCCGTCGCTGAAATACGGCACGCCCTTTCCGGTGGTGGCGCGGATGGCGTTCGGCGTCATGGGCGCCAATATCGCCGCAGGCTTGCGCGGCATTGTCGGCATCGTCTGGTACGGCGTGCAGACCTATTTCGCGTCCAAGGCCGTCCAGGTGCTGGTGCTGACGTTCTATCCGGGCGCCGAAGCGTGGACGCATTCCTCTTTCGTCGGGCTCTCGGCGTTGGGGTGGGCCTGCTTCCTGTTCATGTGGCTGTTCCAGCTTCTGATCTTTCTCAACGGCATGGAGACGATCCGCAAGTTCATCGATTTCTGCGGACCGGCTGTCTATGTCGTGATGTTTGCACTCGCGATCTGGATCCTGACGCAGACGGGAATGTCGAGCCTGTCGTTGCAGCTTGCGCCGCCCGTTGAAGGCTCCGCGCTCGGCCATATGGCAAGCGCAGCGATGCTGATCGTCGCCTATTTCGCGGCGCTGTTGCTCAATTTCGGCGACTTCTCGCGGTTTGCGAAAGACGAGCGGGCGATGAAGGTCGGCAATTTCCTCGGCCTTCCCGTCAACTTCATCGTCTTTGCGATCATCACCGTGATCGTCACGGCGGGCACCGTGAAGGTGTTCGGCCAAGCGATCATGGATCCCGTCGGTATCGTCGAGCGCATCGGCAATCCGATCGTGGTGGCGCTCGGTTCCATCACCTTCATCGTCGCCACCATGGGCATCAACATCGTCGCCAACTTCGTTTCGCCGGCCTACGACATTTCCAACCTCTATCCGGAGAAGATCGATTTCCGCCTCGGCGGTCTCATCACCTCGATCCTCTCGGTGATCGTATGCCCGTGGATTTTCGTCTCGAGTCCGCAGGCCATCACGATCTTCGTCAGCATCTTCGGCGCTGCGCTAGGCCCGATGTTCGGGATCATGGTGTCCGACTATTATCTCGTGAAGCGCCAGCAGGTCGTCCTCGACGATCTCTATACGATGTCGCCGAACGGATCGCTGCACTTCGAAAACGGCTGGAATGCTCGGGCGCTGATGGCGCTCGCCGGTTCGGCAGCGGTCTCGATCGGGCTGTCGCTCGCGGGGGCCTACGGAGCCATCACCAATGTCGGGGATTGGGGCTGGCTGATCGGGGCCTGCCTGGGTGCGCTGTTATACATGGCGCTGATGCGCGGCCGCGATGTGCCGGCGCCGTCGAGGGCCGTCGCCTGAGAAGGCCAAATCCGGATCTCTTAAGATTTCGGCAAGCCAGCCGGCCTAAAAGCGGAGGCTGGCGCCGTTTCGGCGCTGGTGCGGCGAATTTGAAGTTCCTATCAGTCTCACTGCCAAGTTCGTCATAGGAACTTCAAATTCAAAGCCGCACTGGAAGCTAATATCAGCCGGAGCTCCTTTGATTCCGAAGTTCGCATCGGAGGTTGCTGCGATTGCTTGCGAACTCGGGAATCGGAACTCTAGGGACCTCTCCATGGTTACGCTGACATCCGACGTCACCAGGCCCGCAACGAAGAGCGCCATTCCGTCCGCGCTCCTGATCGGCTGCGTCGTGCTTTGCGCGATCAACGTGGCGATGCTGCAAAACGGATTCACCGGTCATTGGTGGATCTTCGACGAACATGGCCTGGGTATCCCGACGGACTTCGTCAACGTCTGGTCTGCCGGCCGTCTCGTGCTCGATGGCCATCCGGCGCTCGCCTACGACTGGGACATCCAGAAACAGGTTCAGGTCGCGGTCCTTGGCCAGAGCTATGACGGCAATTTCGCCTGGCACTATCCGCCGCCATTTCTGTTCGTCGCCGCAGCGCTCGCGCATTTTCCCTATGCCGCGGCCTATATCGGCTGGGCGGCGGTGAGCTTCCTGCCTTATCTGGCGGCAGTGCGCGCGATCGTCGGTCGCTCGTTCGGCTTTCTGCTCGCGGCCGCCTTTCCGGTGGTGTTCACCAACACGCTGGTCGGACAGAACGGATTTCTGACGGCCTCGCTGATCGGCGGCACGCTGGTGCTGATGCCGAAGCGACCGGTTCTTTCGGGCATCTGTCTCGGGCTTCTGAGCTACAAGCCACAATATGGATTGCTGTTTCCGCTGGTGCTGATCGCAGCCGCGCAGTGGCGGGTATTTTTCACAGCCGGCATGGTCGCGGCGTTGTTGGCGGCGCTGTCCTGGTTCGCGTTCGGTACCGAAAGCTGGCAGGCTTTCGTCCACTGGATACCGATGTTCGATAAGGCCTTCCTCGTCGAGGGCCGCGCACCGTGGGGCAAGCTGCAGAGCATCTTCGCGTTGACCCGATATTTCGGCGGTCCGGAGACATTTGCGTGGGCGTTGCAGTGGATCATGAGCGGGGCGGTCGCGATCCTGCTCGTGCTGCTGTGGCGCCGCCGCAACGTGCCATATCCGTTGAAAGCCGCCGCGCTTGCGGCCGGCATACTGTTGGTGACGCCTTATCTGTTTCTCTACGACGAGATGGTGCTCGCCATTGCGGTGGCGTTTCTCGTTCGTGTCGGACTGGACGAGGGTTTTGCACGCCACGAGTTACCAGCACTTGGTCTCGTCGCCGGCCTCCTGATGATTTTTCCGGTGTTGGGGGCGCCGACCGGATTCGGGGCAACGCTCGTCGTCGCCGCCTTGATCGGCAGCCGGATAGGGCCGTGCTGGCGAGAGCCGACATCGACGCCGATGGCCCTGGCCGGATAGCCTGCGTCCAAAAGCGGCTTGTCATCATCCCTGAATTATAGTTCACTTCTTGGAGCGGCTGGCGACAGTCGCCAAAAATGCGAATACGCGCCTTGATGGATTTTCAGGCCCGGGCGCGCAGGGAGCGAGATACGTACAGATGGTCTATCGGCGGACCCACCACGTCGTTAAACGCCTCGCTGCGCGCCGCAGCGCCATTCTGGCGGCGGCCCGAAATGCTGCGGCCGAAGGCGGCATGGCTGCGGTGCAGATCGCGCCCATTGCGGTGCGCGCCAATGTCGCTGCCGGCACGGTCTACCGTTATTTTCCCTCCAAGGCCGACCTGATTTCCGAATTGATCGCCGACGTGTCACGCGATGAATTGTCCGCGATCCGGCGGGCTGCGGACGCCGCACCCGGGCCGTCGTCGGCGCTGGCGGCCACCGTCACCACGGTCGCGGTGCATGCATTGTCACAACGCAAGCTCGCCTGGGGCATTCTCGCCGAACCCGTCGATGTCGATGTAACGGCCTCGCGTCTGGCCAGCCGCCGTGCGGTGGTCGACGAGGTCGCAGGCCGGATCGATGCGGCAGTCCGTGCCGGGCATCTGCCGGCGCAGGACACGAACCTCGCAGCAACCGCGTTGCTCGGTGCCCTGCATGAGGCGCTGGTTGGGCCGCTGGCCGCGGAGAATACGGACGATCCGGGTAAGCTGCGTGATGCAGTGCAGACCGTGACGCTGTTGTCCTTGCGAGCGGTGGGCGTGATGGATGCCCGTGCCCGCGGCTTGGTCGTGCAGGCAGTTTTGCCCGCCAAGGCGCTGGCCGGTGCGTAGGCGCGCGATCGTCAAGCCACGAAAGACACTGCGGCGCTACGGTTTGACGTAAAGGCTCTCGTGAGAGCCCACGTATCGTTCTTTCCAGCCGCGCTCGTCGACAAGGAAGTGCCTCAGTGGGTCATGCGCGGTCGGCCAGAACACCGCATCGATCTTGTATTTCTCAAGCACGGCGTTCCAGGCGGTCTCGTCGATATCCCACTTGATCAGCGTGAAATAGTCGCGCAGCAGCGAGTCGGGATAAGCGGTCGCCGCCCGGCCATCGACAAATATCGGCACGGTTCCGTGCGTGCGGAAAATCAGGGGGCCGCCGACGTTCCAGTGATTGAGAATTCGCGCATGTGAAAAATTCTCCTGCAGGTAACGCGCGTCCTGAACCGAGAGAAGCTCATCCGGAATTCCGAGAGTCGGCCGTACGTGCATGAAGGTCAACGGCAGCACGCACACGCCGATGATACCTGCGGTCAGCAACGCCTTTTGCACTTCGGCAACATTCAGTTTGTTGGGCAGCAGCCGGTCGAGGTGAAGTGCGACAGGAACGGCCGAAAACAGGAAAAAGAACGACATGTATCTGAATTGATGGAGCCCCAGTACCAGAAAGAGCCAGGTCAACAGCCGTGACTCCAGAGGGGCGGGACTGGAGCCTCCGAAGCGCAGTTCAAGCGCTACGAAGACCAGGATGTAGACGATGCCGGGGATGCTTCCCGGCAAGGTGACGTTCTGAGAGTAGGACATCCACTCGGTGATATTGGCCTGCACGAAGTTGCCGAGCGTCGCGGTGACGCCGTCGTAGATATGAAGGCCAAGCGGATTGACGAAGATGGCAGCAAGGCAGCCTGCGCCCGTGAAACCGTAGATCCAGACATTCTTCCAATCGCGCCGAAGCAGCGTCACGGCGCCAAAAAGGCCGATGATGAAAAAACCGAGCACAAAGCCGCCGTGCAGATTGGCCCAGAGCATCATCATCGCCGGCAGCAGAAAGCGCCGTGTTCTTTTCAGACACTCTGCAAAGAAGATGACGCAAAACAACATCGTCGCCGTATTCGGCGAGGCTGCCAGATAGATGTTGGGAGGGGTTGCGAAGGTGGGATAAAGCAAACCCACCAGGAAGACCGAGATGCAAACCGCAAGCGCTGAGGCGCCACTGTTCAGGCAGACCGACGTCAGATATCCGACGATGACGGCGCCGCAGGCAACGACGAACAGGGTGAGACCGCTAAAACCCGTATATTGAAACAGGACGCTCGCGATCACATCCCAAAGCCAGGAGAGATTGTACCACTGCTTGTCTCCAAGGGTGAACGCCCATGGATCCTGGAAGGGAATGCTGCCTCTTTCCCTGATCAGGTCTCCCGCGGCGAGGTGCCATCCGAGATCATAGTGGCCAAGCAGGAGCGAGGCGTTCGAAAGGTAGTACACACACGCGAACGCGATCAGGAAGATGTAAATTCCAGACGTCTGGAGGTAAGACCCGACCGCCTTCGGCTCTTGATCAACCCTGGAGCCGTCCCAAGCCTCCAACGCGGACATAGTGGATTCCCTGACGATCAAGGCGAGCCCCTTGGGGCCCCGCATGCTTTTTCGGCTTGCCCTGTGGGATGCGAACGCCAGTGCTTTAGCGGTAGCGGTCTAAAGTTGGGTAAAGGCCGGCGGAGCAATTCGACGACTGCCGGCCGAAGAAGCTTTCTGGTTAACGAATGCCTGCCTGGAACTCGCGATCGGGTGCGCGGAAGACCAATTTTGAAAATTCTGCCGCATTGATGATCCAGAATACCGCCATGGTTCACTTCAAGCCGTAAGGAGCCCAACATGACGACCACATCGGGATCTGCGAAATGGCAAGGCGGTATCAAGGACGGCAAGGGCGCGATTTCGACCAGGAGCGGCGCCCTGAAAGACTACCCGTACGGCTTCGCCAGCCGTTTCGAGGGTAAACCGGGTTCCAATCCAGAAGAGTTGATCGGCGCCGCGCATGCCGCCTGTTTCACCATGGCGCTATCGCTGATCCTCGGCGAGGCCAAGCTCACTGCCGAACAGATGGAAACCAAGGCAGATGTCGCCCTTGAAAAGGTCGGCGACGGCTTTGCCATCACCTCGGTCCATCTTTCGCTCGGAGCGAAAATCCCTGGCGCCGACAACGCGAAGTTTCAGGAGCTTGCCGACAAGGCGAAAGCCGGATGTCCGGTGTCGAAGCTTCTCAACACCAAGATCACGTTGGAGGCGAAGCTCCTCTGACAAGGAGCCGTTGTCGCAGGCTCACATTTCAGCGTCTTCGTCCGGGCCTACCGAGGCGATGCGCAGCATGTTGGTGGTGCCGGGCGCGCGCAGCGGCACGCCGGCCACGATGATGACGCGCTGGCCTGCGCGCGCAAAGCCGTCGCGAAAGGCAATGCTGCCGGCGCGGCTCACCATGTCGTCGAGATTCTGTGCGTCTTCGGCGACGACGCAATGCACGCCCCACACCGCCGACAGCCGGCGTCCCGTCACGATGTTCGGCGTGATCGCCACGACCGGCGGCTTGGGGCGTTCGCGCGCGACCCGCAGCGCGGTCGATCCTGAACTGGTCCAGCAGATGATCGCGGAGAGATCGAGCGTCTCGGCGATCTGGCGCGCGGCGTCGGCAATCGCATCACCGACGGTCGGCTCGGGCTCGGCGCGTTGCGCGTTGACGACGCCACGATAGGTCGGATCGCGCTCGACTTCCTCGCCGATGCGATTCATCGTCGAGACCGCCTCGACCGGAAATTTTCCGGCCGCCGATTCCGCCGATAGCATGATGGCGTCGGCGCCCTCATAGACCGCGGTCGCAACGTCGGATACTTCCGCGCGCGTCGGCACCGGCGACTGGATCATCGATTCCAGCATTTGCGTTGCAACGACCACCGGCTTGCCTGCGCGCCGTGCCATCCGGGTCATCTGCTTTTGCAGGCTCGGCACGCGCTCCAGCGGCAGTTCGACGCCGAGATCGCCGCGGGCGACCATCAACGCGTCTGAAGCCTCGATGATCTCGGGCAGGCGATCGATCGCCTGCGGCTTTTCGATTTTTGACATCACGGCGGCGCGGCCGCGGATCAGCTTCTTTGCCTCGACGACGTCTTCGGCGCGCTGCACGAACGAGAGCGCAATCCAGTCGACGCCGGCCACCAGCGCGGCTTCGAGGTCGGCGCGGTCTTTCGGCGTCATCGCGGAGACGGGGAGGTCGGTATCCGGCAGGCTGACGCCCTTGCGGTCCGACATCCGGCCGCCGATCACGACGCGGGTAACGGCGCGTTCGGGCGAGGTCTCTTCGGCAATCAGCCGTACCTTGCCATCGTCGAGCAGCAGCGCGTGCCCGGGTTTGAGAGCTGCGAGAATTTCCGGATGCGGCAGCTGAACGCGGGTGTTGTCGCCAGGCGTCTTGTCGGAATCGAGCACGAAGCTCTGTCCGTTGTTGAGCTGAACCACGCCGTCGGCAAAGGAGCCGAGCCTGAGCTTCGGGCCCTGCAGGTCGACCAGAATGCCGATCGGCCGGCCATAGCTGCCCTCGACATTGCGAATGGTCTTGACCAGCTCCCGCATCTTGTCGTGCGGGGTGTGGCTCATGTTGATTCGGAAAACGTCGGCGCCCGCCTCGAACAGCTTCCTGATAACCGAGCTATCGGAGGAGGCCGGGCCGAGGGTTGCGAGGATCTTGATACGGCGCAGCCGCCTCATGGTTTGGTTCCGGGCGCTGCGGCTGGCGGCAGACCGGTCGCACCCGGCGGCAACCCGTTCGGTGAATTCGAGATGCCCGGAATATTTCCGGCACCGCCCGGACCGATGGTGCCTGGAATACCCGGCACACGTTGCGTGGGCTGCTGCTCGTTGGACTCGGTGAGCTGCACAGTCCAGGCGCGCTGCTCGCCGGTATCGACCTCGAAGAAGCCGGTCCGGTCGTAGCCCCGCGCCAGGCAATTATCCGCGCCCCTGATCGTGAATTCCTTGTCGCGCGAGCACATGAAAGCCTGTCCCGACCATTCGCCGCCGCGATCGTAATCGAGCGCGTAGATATAATAGTACCGTGCAACCAGCGTGCCGCGTAGCAGCGTTTCACAGCTCCGCGAGGAAACGTTCCACCAGCCTTCGGTGGTCCAGCCCTCCGCGTCCTTGTAGCCGAGCGCAATGCCGACCCGGCTCGAGGTGTTGTTGCAGAGACGAAAGTCCGCGAACGCCGATCCGTTCCACAGGCAGGTCAGCGCGAACAACAGAGCAGGCAGCAAGGCAGTGCCGAGGCGTTTTGCCGTTCGGATCGGGGGAAGCGAATCTTTTGGGATCATTGTCGCCAAGCTATATCAAGTTATTGACGATTTCGCGTGAGGTCCGTCGGCGGTCAAGCAGAATTTAGCTTGCATTTCGGACCATCGGACCCGTTCGAGCCTTGCAAAGTCGCTGAATGTTTGCGTCGCGATATGGAAAAATATGTGACAATTTCCTACTTGATCAGTTGGAGCATGGCCCCCTTTGGACCATGCCGTAAAAGGGCGGAACCGGCCATGGCGATCGACGACAAAACCAGAACAGAACTTGAAGCCGCGGTGTTTCGACGTCTTGTCCAGCATCTGCGTTCCCGTACCGACGTCCAGAATATCGATCTGATGAATCTGGCGGGCTTCTGCCGCAACTGCCTGTCCAACTGGCTCAAGGAAGAAGCCGATGCGAAGGGCGCGGCGATGAGCAAGGATGAGAGCCGCGAGGCGGTCTACGGCATGCCTTACGAGACCTGGAAGGCAAGCTTTCAAGGAAAAGCAAGCCCCCACCAGCTTGCCGCGATGAAGAAAGCCCAAACCGGGCATTGATGGAAAACGCCGATGCGCGGGACATTCTTCGCGCAAGTTCCGCTCTCACCTGTGGGTGCGCTGTGGATGAACGATGATGCCGCCTTGACGTAAGCGGCCTTACTCTTGAGGGTCATTTTGCGACATGCGCCTTACGGTCAAACGTGCGGCGCTTTCTTTTTCAGCTTCAACCGCCAGTTCAATCCAGGAGTACCCGATGGCCACTGCTGCTGCTGCCGCCGTCAAGGAAGAGCCCGCGACGAGATTTGCCAAGGAGCAGCTCAAGGCCATTATCGAGCGCATCGAGCGGCTGGAGGAGGAGAAGAAGACCATCTCCGACGATATCCGCGACGTCTATGCGGAAGCCAAGGGCAACGGTTACGACGTCACGGCGCTGCGCACCATCGTGCGCCTGCGCAAGCAGGACGCCAACGAGCGCGCCGAGCAGGAGACGATTCTCGAGACCTATATGCAGGCGCTCGGGATGCTGTGAGGTTCTCCTCATCCTGAGAGACAACGCTTAGTGCAGCGACGCCGTCCGCAAGAAGGATTGCGTGGTGAGTGGAGCGGTGGCCGGGCCGCTAAAGTGGTCGGTGGTCAGGCCGGCTTGCGGATCGTCCGAGAAGCCCATCACGATCGCAGTCTGCGGTTTGACAAAGAGCTGGCTCAGCAAGGTCATATTGGCGTCGCCGAGCATCGTAACCGACATCGACGTGCTGGCGCTCGGCGCCAGCATCATGATTCGCAACCATGCATCGCCCGCGCTCGAGGCGACAATCCGTGTCGAGGCGGCTACCACGCCCTCCTGACCCTGGCCCCTGGCCACATCGTTTGCTGCCATCGAATTGCGGCTGGCCGATCCGGCGCGCGCGCTGCGGCCGCTGGCGGCAACGACATGTGCGTGATCGACCGGAGGGGACGCCTCCGGCGCATAGGCCATCGCCTCGTACGCGGCGGGAACGCTGCCGGTCGGTTGCTGATCGGTTGAGGCGGGCGGCTGACGGGCATTGAGGGCGGCGACCTGTGCCGGCGTCGCCTGCATCGGTGCGGCCGGCATGTTATCCCAGAAGCCGCGCGCATTGATGATGTCCGCCGGGGTCTGCGGCTTGGCCGCAGACGAATTGTCCGACGCAGCCGGTTGCTTCGGCTTGGCGGCCTGCACGGTCTGTGCGTCGGCCGCGGCCAGTTGTAGCGTTGCCGCTGCAGGCTTTGTGCGCCGTACGGGTAGGGTCGTCTTGGCGGCGGCGATCTCTGCGGCCGGTGCGGCCTTGTCCTGAACGGCCGGCGCAGAACCTTCGTCCTCGTCATCCTGCGACTTGTTGCCGAACAGGCGGGCTAAAAGGCTTGGCCTGCTCACCTTGGCTGCATCGTCGCCATCGCCGCGGCGCTCGATGTCTGCGCGGGCCAGTTCATATCCCTTCAGCGGCGCACCATCCGAAGGAATATGCACGGTACGTCCGTCCGGGAAGACGCGCGCGAGCTGGTCGTGGGTCATGCGCGGCCAGTGGCGGATGTTGCCGGTGTCGAGATGCACGAACGGCGATCCCGAGGTCGGATAGAAGCCGACGCCGCCGCGCTGAAGGCGCAGGCCGGCGTAACGGATCTGCTCGAGCGGCACGTCCGGGATGTAGAAGTCCATCGCGTGGCCCAGCATGTGCTGGCTGAAGCGCGCCACGCCAGTATGCGCAGAGCGATGCCGGAGCATGGCGTTGGTGGCGGGCGAGCGATAGGCGGAGATGATCTGAACCGGCTTCTTGCCGTCGACGTCGCGGTAGACTTCCCAGATGATATCGAACAGCCGAGGGTCCATCGTGGTCTGGTCCTGGGTGCGCCAGTCACGGAGGAAATGATTGAGCTGCTTTAAGGCCTCTTCGTCGTAGCGGCCGTCGCGCTTGAAGGTGACGGTGAGGTCTTCGCCCGAGTGGCTGTGGTGGAAGGAGAGGGTGCGGGTTTCGTTCAGGGCGGTCGCATCGTGGACGGAGCCGAGCCCGCCAAGCAGCAGCACCGATGCCAACCCGAGCTGACATCCGGCCTTCCACAACAAGCTAGATTGGCGTGCGAAACCGGTCAGCACGTAGTGAGCCACCCCAACAGACCGAGCGTTAATTTCTTTCGCGACCCCGTGTGGCGAAAGACGGTAAATGCACTCTTAACGCGGGAGGGTTAAGTGCGATTTAACCCATTCCCCCAAATTGCAGGGAAAGCTAACCCGTTGAGTGTGGCGAAAGATAGCCGACGGGTTGAGCCCGGATCGGACAATGGCCAAACGTCAAAGGCCTCGCCCGATGGACGAGGCCTTTGATTTAACTGAATGATTCTCGCGTGCTGCCCTGTTGTCAGCGGTCGTAGTATCGCTGGGGCTGCGGGAGCAGGCGCCGGCGGCTGGGAGGGGCGGGCGGCGCCGTCGGGCCACCGAACAGCCGTTCAAAGAAGGAGGGCCCCGACGACCATGAATTGTCGCTGGCGAACCGGACGTTATCCGGCACGGCGGCCGGCCGCACGTAGTTCGGCTGCGCGTGGGCGACCACCGCCTCCAGGTCCTTGTTCTTGCCGCCACGAAGCAGCGACAGCATGATCGCGTCCCGGCCATAGACGTCCTTGCGGAATTGCAGATGGCCATCGTTATCCACGAACGCGGTCTGGTAGGTGATGTTGACCGGGATCGGCGTCGGGAATTTCAGGTCGATCTCGCTTTGGCCATACATGCTGCGGATTTTTTCCGGCGTGTAGTGCGCGTTCGGCTCGGTGATGCCGAGCAGGACCGCGGCGTACTGGTCGGGATTCTGAACCCGCATGCAGCCATGGCTGAAGGCGCGATCTTCCTTGGCGAACAGGTTCTTGTCCGGGGTGTCGTGCTGATACACCAGGAATTTGTTCGGGAAATTGAACCGGATGCGGCCGAGCGCATTTCGCTCGCCCGGCGGCTGCGAGATATGGATGCTGCCGTCGCGGCCGTGCTCGAGCTTCAATCCCATACGTTCCAGCACGGTCGGGTCCTGCTGCAGGGCCGGCAGATATTCGTTGTAGATGATCGACGGCGGCACGTTCCAGGTCGGATTGACCGTGATGAATTTCATGGTCTCCGTCAGAAGCGGCGTGGCGTGAATGCCGGGTTGCCCGGTTACCACCCTGGTGGTCCAGACCTGCGCGCCATTCTGCATCACCTTGAGCGTGTAGTCGGGGATGTTGAGAATGACATAGGCGTCGCCGATCGAGGGCGCACCGAGGTCGCGCGGCAGCCAGCGCCAGCGCTCCATGTTCACGATGATGGTATCGATCTGACGGTCATGCTTCGGGCTGTTGATGGCCTTGACGGTCCGTTCGTCGAGCACGCCGGTCGGCTTCATCTCGGCCATTGCCTGGAATTTGCGAACGGCTTCCGCGACCTTGGCGTCGTAATGGCGATCGTCGGCATTTTCACCGATGCCGAGCTTGGCGCGCAGTTGCGGCACGCGGTCGTCTTCCATTTCGACTGCGGGCTGCTTCTTGCGGGGCGGGCTATATTTCAGCGTCGGGCCGTCGGCGATCTGGGTCGCCGGCCCATCGCCCTCGCCGCGCAATTCGGCGAGCTTCTTCTTCAACTCGCGATAAAGCTTTTGCGGCGGGTTATAGCTGTCGAGTGTCGTGGACGCGTCCTTGGCCGTGGAGACGTTCGCCAGCACTTCGTTCGTATCGATCGGATGTTCCGGATATTGAATGTCGCCGGACACCTGCGACCAGTGCATCCGCCCGCTCTGGGCCTGGCGTGCATAGTCGAGCATGCTGGCGGTGAGTTTCAGATCCGCTTCCGCAAGTGCATCGGGAGCAGCCGCCGCAGCGAAATCCGGCACCGGATAATCTGACGGATTCAATCCGTCGGAAGCTGCATCCTTCAGCCGCGCCACGACGCCCTTGCCGGCGTCGGTCAACTTCCCGCTCTGCGTCCAGATCGGTGCGAAGTCGCGCGCGGTGTAGAATTTCTCCACCGCCGCACGTTCTGCCTTGCGGTCGAAATAGCGCGTCGCCTTCGAAGCGACCATGTCGCGGAGCTTGTCGGCCACGGGCTGATCTTCGGGCGCGACATTGCTCGCGGCCTTGACCGGCTCCGGCGATGACGCCGTGACGGCGGGCGCGGGCACCTGGGCGGGAGCAACGGTTGGCGTATCGCTTTTGGCCGTATCGCTCTTGGCCGTGTCGCTCTTGGCGGCGTCACTATTGGCTGGCTCGGACTTGCTCGCTTCTTCCTTTGCGGGCTCAGTCTTGGCAGGTTCGCTCTTCGCGGCTTCGGTTTTGGCGGGCTCGACGTTGGTTGGCTGAGAGATCGGGGCGGTGGCGACATCTGCAGGCTTGCTGGCGGGCGTTGCCGGCGCGGTCGTCGCTGCCGCTTTGCTCGCATCCGGTGTTGCGGTGTCGAGCTTGAAATCAGCGGCAGTCGGCGGCGGGACGTTGGCAGGCTCGGGGAGGGGGACTGCTGCATCAATCGCCAGTTCGGCGGCGGAGCGGCGCGGAGTATCGCTTTGCGCGAATGCCGAACTCGCCGACACCGTGAGGAAGGTTGCCGCAACCGTCATCAGGACGCAGTCATATCCTCTCCGGTTCTTCCAATAGTCACGCATTATCGCACCCCTTGGGTGAGTTGCTCCCGCTCTGGAGCAGCTTGGATTTGTCGGTCAAAGCTTTCGCGAAATCGCCGGCCTGATCGGGTGCTGAAGCAATTTTGATTAAGTCTTTGCTCCAGAGCCCAAGTTTGGCGCGGTTGCCGCAATGATTCATACGCAGACGATACACGGGCGCCCCCCAACCAGCCAGCCGCCCGAACGCAACTCACGACAAACTGACTTCACCGTGTCTTGTTGCATCGCCTGAAGCCTTCGTTCTTGCCATGCGAGCCGCCATTTGTCTGTCACTTGCGAGCAACGGTTCAAATGTTCCGGATCGCCGGAATTTTTGCCGTTTCGCCCGTGTGTTACGGGTACAGCATCTCTATCAAGCGTTATCCGTTTGATCCGTTCCGCCGCTTGCGGAATTGACCGCCTCCTCATCCAGCTTCCGGTAGAGCGTCGAGCGGCCAATTTTCAGTCGGCGCGCAACCTCCGACATCTGCCCGCGGTAATGTGAAATCGCGAAGCGGATGATCTCGCTTTCCAATTCCTCCAACGGCCGGACTTCGCCGCCATTCGTGAGCATCGAAAGCAAGCCTGAGGCGGACACCGGCAGGGGCGCAATAGGTATTTCATTACCGGATACCACATCCGATGCGGCTGCTTGAAATGCCGGCTCGACGATCAGTGGCTCACCAAATGTTGTCGACATCGATGGCGAGGACACGCCTGTCATTTGCGGGAAGTCGGCAGGCGTCAACTGGTCGCTCTCGCTCATGACGACGGCGCGATAGACCGCATTTTCGAGCTGCCGGATATTGCCCGGCCAATCGAGTTGCGAAAGATGCGCCATCGCCTCGCCGCTGACGCCGCTGATGTGACGGCTTTCCTCCGCACAGAACCGTGCCAGAAAATGCCGCACCAGATGCGGGATGTCCTCACGCCGCATCCGCAGGGACGGAACGGTGATCGGCAAGACGTGGAGGCGATAGAACAGGTCTTCGCGGAAGTGCCCGCTTTTGACCCGATCGAGCAATTTGCGGTTGGTCGCGGAAATGATCCGTACGTCGACCTTCACCGGCTTGCGCGCCCCGACCGCCTCGACCGTGCCTTCCTGCAATGCGCGGAGCAGCTTGACCTGGGCGGAGAGCGGCAATTCCGAGACTTCGTCGAGAAACAGCGTGCCGCCGGACGCTTCGACGAACTTGCCGGAGTGACGCTCGGTTGCTCCCGTGAAGGCTCCCTTTTCGTGGCCGAACAGGATCGACTCGACGAGGTTGTCCGGGATCGCGCCGCAATTGACGGCCACGAACGGCTTTGATTTGCGCTCGCCGCTGCCGTGAATGGCGCGCGCGAATAATTCCTTGCCGACGCCGGATTCGCCCTCGATCAGCACGGGAATTGTCGAGGCCGCCGCTTTTTTTGCCGTCCGCATCACGCCCGCCATGACTTCGCTGCGGGTGACGATGTCGGCGAAAGTCAGCCGGCCTTCGCGGCTGTGGCGGATGCGTTGCAGCTCTCCCTTCAGCGCGCTGGTGGTGAGGGCATTGTGCAGGCTGACCTGAAGCCGCTCCATTCCGACCGGCTTGACGACGAAGTCCTGGGCGCCGGCGCGCATCGCCGACACCACATTGTCGATGCCGCCATGAGCTGTCTGCACGACCACGGGGATGGAAAGTCCGGCTTCACGGATCTTGGCAAGCACGCCCATGCCGTCGAGCCCGGGCATTACAAGGTCGAGCAAAAGGGCATCGATGGCGGGGGCGTCGGGGGCGGTCAATAGCGCGATCGCGGCGTCGCCGGAATCGACCATGACGGTCTCATAACCGCATTTTTGCACCATATTCTCAACCAGGCGGCGTTGCACCGCATCGTCGTCGGCGATCAAAATGGTGGCAGCCATGGTGTTCCTCACACGCAACAACTATCTGTCTCGAATCGGGGCACTCTGGCCGATGCCGATTAACGACCGCTTAAACCTTCTGTCGCCGGCGCTTCGGCCCGCTGCCCTTTTGATCGAATACAGGTTTCGAACAAGATGACCTCCCGCTCTTCATCCGCCCTGCGCCGACCGACCGCCCAACGCAAGACGTATTCCAAAAAAGTCGCCAAGGTTGAAAAGCTGCCGGAATGGAATCTTTCCGACCTCTATTCCGGAATCGGTGCGCCGGAAGTGGCACGCGATCTCGACAGGTTGGATGCCGAATGTGTCGCGTTTGAGAACGACTTCAAAGGCAAGCTTGCCGAGCGGACCGCGGGGGAGGGTGGCGGTCGCTGGCTGGCAGGAGCCGTAAAGCGCTACGAGGCAATCGACGATCTCGCCGGCCGGCTCGGCTCCTATGCGGGTCTGGTGCATGCGGGCGACAGCGTCGATCCCGTGATTTCGAAATTCTACGGCGATGTTTCGGAGCGGCTGACCAACGCTTCGGTCCACCTGCTGTTCTTCTCGCTGGAGCTTAATCGTATCGACGATGCCGTGATCGACAACGCGATGCGGACGGCGGAGCTCGCGCATTATCGGCCCTGGATCGAGGATCAGCGCAAGGACAAGCCCTATCAGCTTGAGGATCGCGTCGAGCAGTTGTTCCACGAAAAGTCGCAGAGCGGTTATGCCGCCTGGAATCGGCTGTTCGACCAGACCATCTCCTCCCTGCGCTTCAAGGTGTCGGCCAAGGAGCTCGCGATCGAGCCGACGCTCAATCTGTTGCAGGACCGTGACGGCAAGCACCGCAAGGCGGCGGCGGACGCGCTGGCCAAAACCTTCAACGCCAATGGGCGGACCTTTGCGCTCATCACCAACACCTTGGCCAAGGACAAGGAAATCTCGGACCGCTGGCGCGGCTTCAAGGATGTTGCGGATTCCCGTCATCTGAACAACCGCGTCGAACCCGAGGTGGTCGATGCGCTGGTCGGTGCGGTCCGCGCGGCCTATCCGAAACTCTCCCACCGCTATTACCACCTCAAGGCAGGCTGGTTCGGAAAGAAGAGACTGCCGCATTGGGACCGCAATGCGCCGCTGCCCTTCTCCGCGACCGGGGCGATCGCCTGGCTGGATGCCAAGAACATGGTGCTGTCGGCCTATCGCGGCTTCTCCTCCGAGATGGCCGGGATCGCCGAGCGCTTTTTCACCGATCGCTGGATCGACGCGCCCGTGCGGCCGGGCAAGGCGCCCGGCGCCTTCTCGCATCCGACAACGCCATCGGCGCACCCCTATGTGCTGATGAATTATCAGGGCAAGCCGCGGGACGTGATGACGCTTGCCCACGAACTCGGGCACGGCGTGCATCAGGTGCTCGCCGCGAGGAACGGCGCGCTGATGGCGCCGACCCCGTTGACGCTTGCAGAGACCGCGAGCGTGTTCGGCGAAATGCTGACCTTCCGCCGCCTGCTCAGCGAGACCAGGAGCGCCAGACAGCGCCAGGCGTTGCTCGCCGGCAAGGTCGAGGACATGATCAACACGGTGGTACGTCAGATCGCGTTCTATACCTTCGAGCGCGCCGTCCACACCGAGCGCAAGAACGGCGAGCTGACCGCCAAGCGCATCGGCGAAATCTGGCTCAGCGTTCAGGGCGAGAGCTTAGGATCTGCCATCGATATCCGCCCCGGCTACGAGAATTTCTGGATGTACATCCCGCATTTCATCCACTCGCCGTTCTACGTTTACGCCTATGCGTTCGGCGATTGTCTCGTGAACTCGCTCTATGGCGCTTACGAAAAGGCGCAAAGCGGTTTTGCCGAACGCTACCTCGCGATGCTCTCGGCCGGCGGCACCAAACATTATTCCGAACTGCTGAAGCCGTTCGGGCTGGACGCCAAGGACCCCCAATTCTGGAACGGCGGCCTCTCGGTCATATCGGGCATGATCGACGAGCTGGAGGCCATGGGCTGACCGGCTGCGTAAAACATTTGTTGAACGTGGCTCGGAGGCGTGTTATACATCCGTATAACGTCACTGAAGCCGCGGAATAACTGGCGATGAAAGTCGAGATTAAAAAAATTGGTAATTCTGATGGGCTGTTGCTGCCACGCGAGCTAATGCAGCGGCTTGACCTCAAGCGTGGCCAGCAGCTTCACATCACAGAACTGCCCGGCGGTGGTTTTCAGGCGCTCCCCTACGATCCGGACTTCGAGCGGACCATGCAGATTGCCGACGAGATCATGGACAAATATCGCGACACCCTCGCAGCACTTGCCAAATGAGCGAGGCGCCGGAGCCGCTTTGCATCACTTACGAGCAAGCCATCGCCATCCATAGCCGGCAACTTCGCCGCTTCGGCGGGGCGCCGGGTTTGCGAGATGAAGGCATGTTGCGGTCGGCCCTTGAGCGACCGATCAACAAGTGGACCTATGAGCAACTGCCGTTGGCTGCACTCGCCGCGGCCTATGCTTTTGGGCTTGCCAAGAACCACGCCTTTGTTGATGGAAACAAACGTATCGCCTTCATGGCGATGATGACGTTTCTGAACAAAAACGGCGTGGCATTTTCGCCAGATCCAGCGCAGGCGACGGCCATCATTCTGGCTCTAGCCGCGGGCGAGGTCAGCAAGGAAAGTCTCGCCCGCTGGATTAGGGATAATTGGCTTTCCGAATAGCCCGATAGGCCGGGCAAAAGCTGTCTGCATGGCGTTGCCCTGCCTTGCGGTTTGCGGTAATTCCACGCCAGCACCGAGATTCACCGGGGAGACCGATGGCAGACCATAGCGAAGTGGCCTATTCGACCGCTGACGGCAACGATTATGTGGCCCATGAGCAGACCTATGAGGGCTTTATCAAGCTCGTGAAATACGGCACGTTCACGGTCGTGGCGATCGTGGCGCTGATGGCGTATTTCCTCGTCTGATGCTCCGACCACCGGCGCCGTCGACCGGCGCCGGGATTTAAAAACATTCGCCGCGTTTTGTATGGGCCGTTCCCTGAACGGCTGGAACCAGTTTTGCGAAATAGTGGCATTGGTAGTTTGCGCCGCCGGAGGCTTCATGAAGATTGCCGTCGCCAAGGAAATTGATCCGTCGGAGCCGCGGGTTGCTGCTTCGCCCGATACGGTGAAGAAGTTCAAGGCGCTGGGCGCCGAGGTCTTGGTCGAACCGGGCGCCGGGATCAAGTCCGGCCTGCCGGATTCGGAATTCACCGCGGCCGGCGCTACCGTCAGCGCCGATGCGCTTGGGGACGCCGATATCGTCATCAAGGTGAAGCGGCCGGAAGCCGCCGAATTAAGCCGTTACAAGCGCGGTGCGCTGGTGATTGCCATCATGGATCCCTATGGCAACGAGGCGGCGCTGAAGACGATAGCGGATGCGGGTGTCTCGGCTTTTGCGATGGAATTGATGCCGCGCATCACCCGCGCGCAGGTGATGGACGTCTTGTCTTCGCAGGCGAATCTCGCCGGCTATCGCGCGGTCATCGAAGGCGCGGAAGCCTTCGGCCGCGCCTTCCCGATGATGATGACCGCGGCCGGCACCGTTCCGGCGGCCAAGGTATTCGTGATGGGTGTCGGCGTCGCCGGCCTTCAGGCGATCGCGACCGCGCGGCGCCTTGGCGCCGTCGTCACCGCGACCGACGTGCGGCCGGCGACGAAAGAGCAGGTGGAATCGCTCGGCGCCAAATTCCTCGCCGTCGAAGACGAGGAGTTCAAGAACGCGCAGACTGCCGGTGGCTACGCCAAGGAAATGTCGAAGGAGTATCAGGCCAAGCAGGCTGCGCTCACTGCCGAGCACATCAAGAAGCAGGACATCGTGATCACGACCGCCTTGATTCCGGGCCGCCCGGCACCGAGGCTGGTTTCGGCCGAGATGGTCAAATCGATGAAGCCGGGCTCCGTGTTGGTCGATCTCGCGGTCGAGCGTGGCGGCAATGTCGAGGGCGCCAAGGCCGGCGAAGTCGCCGAGGTCGATGGCATCAAGATCGTCGGCTACACCAATGTGGCTGGCCGCGTTGCGGCCTCGGCATCGAGCCTCTACGCGCGCAACCTGTTCAATTTCATCGAGACCATGGTTGACAAGGCCAGCAAGGCGCTCGCTGTGAACTGGGACGATGAACTGGTGAAGGCGACGGCGTTGACCAAAGACGGCGCCGTCATCCACCCGAACTTCCAGCCGAAATAAGGAGCAGAAGCCATGGAGCATCTCTCACAGGCCGTCGACCCCTTCGTCTTCCGGCTTTCGATTTTCGTGCTTGCCGTGTTCGTCGGCTATTTCGTGGTTTGGTCGGTGACGCCCGCGCTGCACACGCCGCTGATGTCGGTGACCAACGCGATCTCCTCGGTGATCGTGGTGGGCGCGCTGCTGGCGGTCGGCGTCGGCATGATTTCGTCCGGCACGGGCTGGGCACGCGGCTTCGGTTTCGTCGCGCTGACTTTCGCCTGCGTCAATATCTTCGGCGGCTTCCTGGTCACCCAGCGCATGCTGGCGATGTACAAGAAGAAGTCGAAGTGAGCGGCAATCACCTCGGGGTGAAGAGGCAAACGGGGGACGACCTGAGATGAGCGCCAATCTTTCCGCACTGTTGTATCTGGTGGCAGGTGTGCTGTTCATCCTGTCGCTGCGCGGGCTGTCGAGCCCGGCATCTTCGCGGCAGGGCAATTTCTTCGGCATGATCGGCATGGCGATCGCGGTGGCGACGACGCTGGCCTCGCATTCGCCGGCCGATGGCATCGCCTGGCTGCTGGTGATCGTGGCGGTCGCGATCGGCGGCAGCATCGGCGCGGTAATCGCGCGCCGCGTGCCGATGACGTCGATGCCGGAACTGGTCGCGGCGTTCCACTCGCTGGTCGGCATGGCCGCGGTGCTGGTCGCCGCCGGCGCCTTCTACGCGCCGGAAGCCTTCGATATCGGCACGCCCGGCCACATTCATTCGCAAAGCCTTGTCGAGATGTCGCTTGGCGTCGCCATCGGCGCCCTGACCTTCACCGGCTCGGTGATCGCGTTCCTGAAATTGTCGGCCCGGATGAGCGGCAAGCCGATCATCCTGCCGTTCCGCCACGTCATCAACATCGTGCTCGCGCTGGCGTTGGTGTTTTTCATTGTCGGTCTCGTGACCTCCGGGGCCCCGATCGACTTCTGGCTCATCACCATCCTCGCGCTCGCGCTCGGCGTGCTCATGATCATTCCGATCGGCGGTGCCGACATGCCGGTCGTGATCTCGATGCTCAACTCCTATTCCGGCTGGGCGGCGGCCGGTATCGGATTCACGCTAGGCAATTCGGCGCTGATCATTACCGGAGCGCTGGTCGGCTCCTCCGGCGCGATCCTGTCCTACATCATGTGCCACGCGATGAATCGTTCTTTCATCTCGGTGATCCTCGGCGGCTTCGGCGGCGAGACCGCAGCGGCCGGCGGCGGAAGCGGCGAGCAGAAGCCGGCCAAGCTCGGCTCGGCGGACGACGCGGCCTTCATCATGAAGAACGCCTCCAAGGTCATCATCGTGCCGGGCTACGGCATGGCGGTGGCGCAAGCGCAGCACGCGTTACGCGAGATGGCCGACACCCTCAAGAAGGAAGGCGTCGAGGTGAAATACGCCATTCACCCGGTCGCAGGCCGCATGCCGGGCCACATGAACGTCCTGCTCGCTGAAGCCAACGTTCCCTATGACGAGGTGTTCGAGCTCGAGGACATCAACTCGGAGTTCGCACAGGCCGACATCGCCTTTGTGATCGGCGCCAACGACGTTACCAACCCGGCCGCCGAAGATGACAAGACATCGCCGATCTATGGCATGCCGGTGTTGCAGGTGTGGAAGGCGGGCACGGTGATGTTCATCAAGCGCTCGCTCGCATCAGGTTATGCCGGCATCGACAATCCCTTGTTCTATCGCGACAACACCATGATGCTGCTCGGCGATGCCAAGAAGGTCACCGAGAACATCGTCAAGGCGATGTGAGGCCGCGAGCGTCCTACAAGGTCGGGATCCATGAGCTTGCACGGCCCGATGCCAAAATCGGCTTGGATATTTCCAGCCTTGGCGGTTCTGTTGTTCGCGGTCGCGACTGCGGCCGGCTACAGTTTTAAGCCTTCGCCCGCGGGGCTGGTGTTCGCCGCCGTCTTGCTCCTGATCCTGTTCGGCACGGTCTTTGCGGCCGTCCATCATGCCGAAGTCGTCGCGGAACGGATCGGCGAACCCTTCGGCACGCTGCTGCTCACGCTCGCCGTCACCATCATCGAGGTCGCGCTGATCGCCACCATCATGCTGGGCGAGAAGACCGTGACCACGCTGGCGCGCGATACGGTCTTTGCAGTGGTGATGATCGTGTGCAACGGTCTGGTTGGCATCTGCATCCTGGCCGGCGGCCTGCGTTACCGCGAGCAGGACATCCAGGTGAGCGGATCGAGCCTCTACCTCAGCGTTCTCTCGGTGCTCGCGACCATCACGCTGATCATGCCCAACTATACGCTGACGACGCCAGGACCGATCTATTCGGCTGCCCAGCTCGGTTTCGTCAGCACCGTCACCATCCTGCTCTATGGCGTCTTCCTGTATACGCAGACGGTGCGGCACCGCGATTATTTCGTCGCGGATGCGGCGGCTGACGCCCATGAGGGTCCGCAGGCATCGAACCGGATGATCCTTGTCAGCGTTGGTCTGCTGCTGGTGTCGCTACTGGCCGTGGTGCTGTTGGCGAAGAAGTTCTCCCAGGTGGTCGATGCCGGTGCAGCCCTGATCGGCGCGCCGCCGGCTTTTGCCGGCATTCTGGTGGCGCTTTTGATCCTGATGCCGGAGGGGGTAGCGGCCATCGCTGCGGCGCGCCGGAACAATCTTCAAAAGAGCATTAACCTTGCGCTCGGCTCTTCGATCGCGACCATCGGGTTGACTGTCCCGGCGGTCGCGATCGCCGCCTACGAGCTCGACAAGCAACTCGTGCTGGGGCTCAGTCCCCAGGACATGGTGCTGCTGGTCCTGACGCTGCTGCTTAGCCTGCTGACGCTGGGCAATGGCCGCACCAACATCCTTTTCGGGCTGGTCCACCTTGTGGTATTTGCGGTATTTATGTTCCTGGTGTTCGTTCCCTGAACGGGAGAAAAGCCGAAAATGCCAAGCGCTGCGTCCGATGTGCAGGTTGACACGCCGGAGGTGCGCGTGACCCGATGGCGGCTGGCTCCCGGAACGGCCACAGGGCACCACACTCATGCGATGGATTATGTTATCGTGCCGGTGACCGCGGGCGAGATGACGATTGTGGCGCGCAACGGCGAGCGCTCGAAGGCCCAGCTTGGGGTCGGCCAGTCATATTTCCGTAAGGCTGGCGTTGAACATGATGTGCTCAACGAGAGCGCATCCGAGATCGTATTTCTGGAAGTGGAGTTGAAACCATAACCCCATCGTTTACCGAATTGCCACCGATCTGCCTCAAAGCTCGGGCATCTCAGCCCGCGCGGGAGTGGTCGGCATGCTGAAATTGGTTTCGAAATTTGCGATGGACATTTTTCCGTCGGTGATTGCGACCATCCTCGGCGCCTATATCGTCAATCACTACATTAACAACAAGTCGCCCGCGTCCGGCGTGAGCGCGGCAGCGGTGTCCACGGCTGAGCCGAAGAAGGCTGTTTCGAAGGCCGATTCGAAGCCCGCCGAGAAATCGGCCGACCTTGGCCATATCCCTGAGCCGGGCGTCCGGGCGAAGGGCATCTCCGAAAAGGCCATGATCGACAAATCGGCCGCCGAGAAGGCGCCGGTCGAAAAATCCAACGACAAAGCGGACCGACCCTCGGAAACCGCCAGTATTCCTCCGGTTGCGCCGGCGGCGGAGACGCGCGGCCACCGGCCGACGCGCGAAAAGGAAAAGGCTGCCTCCAAGACCGCTCCAGCTCCCGCACCAGCCCCCGAGCCTGTCGTGGCTGCCCCGGCTACCGCGCCGGTTGAGGCTTCCACGACGCCGGACGCCAACGATCTGGCGCGGGCGGCGATCGAGCGCCTGCGCGGCAGCGAGCCTGCCCCCCGGGTGCAAGCGGCAGAACCGCCCAAGGCCGTGGAACCGCCCCGCGTCGCCATAGCGCCAGCCGCACCGGCACCTGCTGCGGCGCCGGTCGTGGCCACGCCCTCCGCACCCTCGCTTCAGCCGCTACCGCCGCCGATTCTGGTGTCGACGCCGCCGGCTGATACGCGCCCGCCCGTAGTGCGGGCTGACGACCCGCTCCGCCCGACGCCGCCGGCCGATATTCCCGACCCGCACGCCCCGCTGGATTTGCGGGCCGATGCCGCCACGGATCAGCCGGTGAAACGGCCCTCGGTTGCCGACGATGTGCTCTCGGCCACCAAGAAGCTGTTCAACTCGGTGCTGCCGAAACAACAGCAACAGTGATTCGGCCGCCCCGATCGGCCGTGCCGCCTGACTTGGCGGCCGGCGGTATTGCTAACAAATTATTTCAGAATGTTTCGTAGCTCTGGCCGGACTTGCCGCCGACGCGGGCGAAGGCGGATCGTGCGGCGTCGTCTTTGGGGCGCAGGGTGATGGCGCGGCCATAGCAGCCGGCGGCCCTGGTCTTGTCGCCAAGCTGCTCATAAGCAAGCCCGCGTGCGATCCAGGCCTGGGCGTTGTTCGGGTCGTCCTGGACCGC
This sequence comes from uncultured Alphaproteobacteria bacterium, assembly GCA_963706265.1. Lineage (GTDB taxonomy): Bacteria > Pseudomonadota > Alphaproteobacteria > Rhizobiales > Xanthobacteraceae > Bradyrhizobium. The sequence continues at coordinate 342,188 of CAVPLO010000003.1, forward strand.
CTCGTCGAGATCGGCCGCAGCCTCCTTGGCTTGGCCGAGCGCCAGATAGCTGAGCGCGCGGCCGAGCAGGGGCTCGGCCTGCTGCGGTATCAAGCCGCTGGCCGCACTGTCGGGGTTGTTCTTGATGGTTTCGGTGAGCGAGGCGATGTTGGCCGAAGGGCTCCGCGAGAGTTTGTCAGCGATCCCAGCGTCATCGAACAGCCGCCGAGCGCGATTGCAGCCAGTGCGATCACCGCGGATGGGCGCGGTCGATGGCGCAAATGCCCGGAAAGGACGCCAGCAATCGGAGCCGTCATCGTGCGGGATACTCACGCGCTTACCCGCTTACTGGTAACCTGCTCCGCTACGAAATGCATCGGTCAAATCGCCGGTACATTTATGGCTAGTGTCCCGGTTCTGACATTCGTATCCTATCGCGGCGGGCACTTTTACGAATGTCAGAACCAAAGGGACACTAGTCTAGCAACCATATGAACTCTTGTGTGGCCTTGACTTTGACGTTCCTTCGAAGAACTCGGGGCGACACTGCAAGGAACGTCAGAGTCGCCACACTAGTGGCTCACAAACAACAACGCGGGCCAAGCGGCCCGCGTTGAAGAATTCATGTCTGAAAATTAATCGATCAGCGCGGTCCGCGAGGACCACCTGGACCGCCGCGGCCGCCACCACCGGGACCACCGCGATCGGCACCCGGGCCGGCGCCGAACACCGGCTTCGGCTTCATCGGCAGCAGGCCTTCGCGCTGCAGCTTCTTGCGGGCGAGCTTGCGCGCGCGGCGCACCGCTTCGGCCTTCTCGCGGGCCTTCTTCTCGGAGGGTTTTTCGTAATGACCGCGGAGCTTCATCTCGCGGAAAATTCCCTCGCGCTGCATCTTCTTCTTCAGCGCCTTGAGGGCTTGGTCGACATTGTTATCGCGAACGAGAACCTGCACGCGGCATCCTCTTTCCATTGATCGGATTGGATTCTGTTAAGGTCAAAGGAACGGCAAAAAGCCAAGCACCTGACCTTTGAGCGCGCGGATGTATCAGACAAAGGTCCTAATGTCCACCGGTGCAAGCACAAATCCGCGTGCCAATGGTGCCAAAACCCGCCCCTGAGGTCCCCTTCAGGCGGTTTTCGACGGTCCGGCTACCGGGATTACCTGGGTGACATGGCCCATCTTCCGCCCGGGCCGAGGGCCGCCCTTGCCGTAGAGATGAACGGTGGCGCCGGGAAGGCCGAGCCAATCCGTGTAGCTGTTGATCTCGTCCCCGATCAGGTTGGTCATGGTGACCTCGCCATGGCGCAGCGGCTTGCCGAGCGGCCATCCGGCAATCGCGCGGATATGCTGTTCGAACTGCGAGATCGAGGCGCCGTCCAGCGTCCAGTGACCGGAATTGTGCACGCGCGGGGCAATCTCGTTGACAAGCACGTCCGGTTTGCCGTCGCGATTGACGACGAACATCTCGACCGCCAGCACGCCGACATAGTCGAGCGCGGCCGCAATGCGTTGCGCGATGGCGCGCGCCTGCAAGGCCAGCGCATCCGAAATGGCCGCCGGCACATGCGAAACCTTGAGGATGTGGTCCCTGTGCTCGTTTTCGGTGACGTCAAAGCATTCGACGCCGCCGTCGGCCGAGCGGGCGGCGATGACAGACACTTCGCGTTCGAACGGAACGAAAGCCTCGAGGATCGCCGATTTGGTGCCGAGGTCGGTCCAAGCCTGATCGGCATCTTCGATGGCGCGAATGATGGTCTGGCCCTTGCCGTCATAACCGAAGCGGCGGGTCTTGAGCACGGCGGGCAGGCCGATCTTGGCGATCGCCACGCGCAAGGTCTGCGGCGACGAAACGTCGGCATAGTCGGCGGTCCGGATGCCCAGCCCCTTAACGAAATCCTTTTCGATCAGGCGATCCTGGGTTGTTTCGAGAATCTTGCGATCGGGCAATACGGGGCGCCGCGCCGCCAGGATCATCGCGGAAGCCGCGGGCACGTTCTCGAATTCGTAGGTGATGACATCGACGTCGGCGGCGAAAAGTTCGAGCGCCTCGACGTCGGCATATTCGGCGCAGGTGGCATTCGCCACGACATCGAAGGCCGGCGAATCCGGGTCCGGTGAAAACACCCGGCAGCGCAGGCCGAGTCGCGCCGCCGCCATCGCCAGCATCCGGCCGAGTTGTCCGCCGCCGAGGATTCCGATGGTGTCGCCGGGTTTCAGCTTCACCGGGGATGGAAGAGTCACGCGGATTCCTCCGGACGCTCGGCGACCGCGTCAGTCTGCTTCTTCCGCCAGGCAGCCAATCGCTCCGCCAGCGCCTTGTCGTTCAGTGCCAACATGCTTGCCGCCAACAGTGCCGCGTTGATCGCGCCGGGCTTGCCGATCGCGAGCGTTCCAACGGGAATGCCGGCGGGCATCTGGACGATGGAATAGAGCGAATCCATTCCCGACAGCGCCTTCGATTCGATCGGCACGCCGAGCACGGGAAGTTCCGTCAGCGATGCCGCCATACCCGGCAGATGCGCGGCCCCGCCAGCGCCGGCAATAATGATCTTGAACCCTGCAGCCTTCGCACCTTTGGTGAAGGCATAGAGCCGCTCCGGCGTGCGATGCGCAGAGACGATGCGCTTCTCGCAGGACAACCCCAGCGCGGCCAACGTTTCGGCGGCGTGTCGCATGGTCTCCCAGTCTGACTGGCTTCCCATGATGATGGCGATCGGCGCGGTCATATCGTTAATTCTTCTGGCGGAATCCGGAAAATCGGGCCGGATTATAGGATCGGCCCTCTGTTCGGCAAGGTTAGCAAGGGATCGACAATTGACTATCCTGTCTTGGTGCGGACAGGCAAGCTTTCTGGCGCGGGACTAGCGTCCGGCGTTAACGTGAAGGCTGTGTTGAAGGGCGGATTCGAAGCCGGATCTGCGCCCCGGGAAAGGCCGATGAGGAAGAAAACCAAGGGGCCGGTACCGCAAGCTGCGAAGCGCCGCAGGCCGGCTTTGGCCAACGGCAAGGCTCCTGTTCGGCATGCTGTGTCGGTCGCGCGCGGTGCGACGGCCAAGGACGGCGCGAAGGCCGAAATTCGGCGGCTGAAGACCCAGTTGGCCAAGGCCATGGCGCGCATTGAGCAGTTGCAGGCGGCCGCCGACACCGATTTTTTGCTTGGAATTCCGAACAGGCGCGGCTTCGAGCGCGAACTCGGCCGCGCCATCTCCTATATCCAGCGCTATCACGCCACCGGCGCGCTGGTCGTGCTCGACGTCGACCGGTTGAAGCCCATCAACGACAATTTCGGTCATGCGGCGGGAGATCAGGTGCTGAAGGCGATTGTTGCCGCGCTGTCGCGCCAGGTCCGTTCCTCCGACGTGATCGGGCGGCTCGGAGGCGACGAGTTTGCGCTGTTGTTGTGGAATCTCAGCGAGACCGATGCGCACGCCAAGGCGGCTGCGCTTGAAAAGGATATCGATCGCCTCAATTTTGCTTTCGCAGGCAGCACGGTCGCGACCGGCGTATCCGCCGGCGTCGTCGTTCTTGGTCCGCATTCGGAGGCGGCAAGGGCGCTGGCGGACGCCGATTGCGCGATGTATGTGCGCAAGGCGAAGCGGCGCCATGAAGCCTGACACAATTTTTGCGGAAGAAAGCCTTTCGTTCCCCTCAAGCCAGCCGAGCAGCATCATGACCAAGCCAACGCCGTTCACGCTTCATGTGGCCGATGCCGAAATCGCTGACCTGAAGGACCGTCTGGCGCGGTCGCGCTTTCCGGATGCCGCGCCCGGTGAGGCCTGGGCCTACGGAACCGATGTCGCCTACTTGCGCGGCCTCGTGGACTATTGGCGCGACGGGTTTGATTGGCGCAGCGAGGAAGCGGCGCTCAACGTCTTTCCGCAATTCCGGGCATCCCTCGACGGCATCGACCTGCATTACCTGCATGTGCCCGGCGTCGGCGAAAATCCGATGCCGCTGCTTCTGTTGCATGGCTGGCCGGGTTCGGTGTTCGAATTCCTCGACATCATTCCCCGTCTCACCGACCCTGCGCGTTTCGGCGGCGATCCACGCGATGCCTTCACGGTGATCGCGCCGTCGCTGCCGGGCTACGGGCTTTCGTTCAAGCCGGGCCAGAAGCGATACGGCGTCCCGGAAATGGCGGACTGCGTCGCCGCGCTGATGCACGATGTGCTCGGGTTCTCGCGTTTTGCCGCGCAAGGCGGCGATTGGGGCGCGGCCGTCACCAGCCGATTGGCCTACGCCCATGCCGAGAAAATGATCGGCATCCACATCAATCTCATGATGGCTGCTGGCCGCGATTCCAAGGCCTTTCAAAACCCGAGCGAGGAGGAGAAGCGCTATCTCGGCGAGCTGGCGCATTGGACGCGCGAGGAAACCGGCTATCAGTGGATTCAGGGCACGCGTCCGCAGACGCTTTCCTTTGCGTTGACGGATTCGCCCGCGGGACTCGCGGCCTGGATCGTGGAGAAATTCCGCGCCTGGTCGGATTGCGATGGCGACGTGGAGCGCGCGATTAGCCGCGATCGCATGCTCGCCGATATTTCGCTCTACTGGTTCACCGGCGCCATCGGGTCGTCATTCTGGCCGTACTACGCGCGGCTTCATGGTTCCGCCATCCTGCCGACCGGCGAGGTCATCTCGGTGCCAACCGGCTATGCGCAGTTCCCGCGCGAAATCCTCAAACCTCCGCGCAGCGCAGCCGAGCGGGTGTTCAAGAACATCCGCCGCTGGAGCGTCATGGAAAAAGGCGGTCATTTTGCCGCGCTCGAGCAACCCGACGCTCTTGCCCGGGAGGTGCGCGCCTTCTTTCGCGAGTTGCGCTGAAATCCGCTGCAGCACCGTACGAATGTCAGAACTGGGATCCTAGATCGTCCGGGACTTGTCCGAAGGTCTTGAGCACGCGCGCATCGCCGAATTCTCCGGCCATCGGATCGCCGCTGCGGCAGAAAGCCACCGCTCCGATGCTGCCAGGTGTACGCGACATCGCTTCCGCGCGCCGCAACGCGCTGGAGGAATGCTGGCATTCTTCCGCAGCGCCCGCGACCGGCATGCCGGTCTCATCCTGCAAAAAGGGCATCGCGACGTAATAAGTGACGTTGGCCATTTTGGTGGGCTCCCATCTTTCGATGAATCACGCCGCGTCGCCTCTCTCGCGTGCCCGCCGGGCCGCCGCGCCCAGACTTGAGGCTTTCGTTCGCAACGCGCTCAATTCGATTTCCAGATACTCGTTCGCCAGAATCAGGGCCTTGATCGTGCTGCGCGCGTCGCCGTTGCACATCGCGATGAGCCGGTCACAGGCCTGTTCGTAGCTCGGGCTGTAGGGAAACGAAGCGGGATCGGGCATGGCGGGCTTCCTTGGGGCGCGAAGTTGGCGGTCCACAAATGTTCTTCTTTTGTTCTAAAAAGTCAAGAGCCGATCGGAGCGATATCCGCAGCGAGCCGCCTCAAGCGATAATGTCCGGCGTGATCTGGTCTTCGATGAAGGCAATACGGTCGCGCAACTGCAGCTTGCGTTTCTTCAGCCGTTGCAGCCGCAGCAAATCCGGCGCCGGCGACTGGTGCAGCGCATCAATCGCCGCGTCCAGGTCGCGGTGTTCCTGTTGCAACCTTGCGAGCTCGGATTGGAGTTCGCGCTCATCTTCGTCGGTCATGGTGTACTTAATCGAAAACGCGGATGAGATTTGCGAAAAGTTCAAGCCGAACCATGAATATCCTCCCTGGCACGCCGCTCCGCAAGCAAGTTCGAAAAGTGGTCCACGAGGACGAACTGCGCGCAAAGGTTGACGTCGCATGGGACGAATCGGCATGCGGGCCATGGCCGAAACCGCTCGCGCTAATCTTTTGTTTTGGTGCACTTTCCCGCATGGCGGGAACTCGGCCAGGGCGAAAGGTTAACCGGGGCGATGCTCACAATTCGTTACAGATTCCGGTGAAATATGAGGGCGGCATTTTTCAAAGCCATCGACAGATTCCCGCCGTGGTGTAGACTTCCTTGTGGAGTAGATTTGACATTCGCCCCCATCCAGCCGCGGGCTCGTCAGCGAATGTCAAATCCAAAACTCCACTAGAAACTGATATTTGCTGGTGGTCCTGTGATTCTAACATTCGCAAATGTGGTCGCTGGCGGGATAGGAATGTTAGAATCGGACCACTAGTCCGGATCGAATCTGAGGTCTTACCCAACCGAGGAGGTTTCGAATGGCAATTCAGGCGCATCTTGTTGAACTGGAACGCAAACACCAAAGCCTGGAAAACGAATTGCACGAAGCTCTGGTGCACCTTTCAACGGACGATCTGCAAATTGTCGAACTCAAGCGCCGCAAGTTGATGGTCAAGGACGAAATCGAACGTTTGAAGCAATCCACGTACGCTACGTTGCATTAGTTATCGGCAATACTCGATACCCGCCCTGATTGCCGTAACCGACGACGCTGACCTGCGCCGGGCGGTTGTTCAATGTATATCATTTGACACGATCGCCGCGCTTCGACGGAGAGCGCGGAGGTGTTTGTGCGCTTCAGCTAAACGCCCTCATGCCTCCGTCAATTCGCCGACATAGTCGGCGATGGCCAGAGACGAGGTAAGGCCGGGCGATTCAATTCCGAACAAGTTGACCAGCCCGTCGATGCCGTGGTCCTTCGGCCCCTGGATCAGGAAATCCTGCACCGCGACAGTGGGCGGCACGATCTTCGGCCGCATACCCGAATAACTCGGCATCAGCGCGCCGTCCGGCAGCGCCGGCCAGTAGCGGCGGATCGCCGGATAGAATCGTTCGCCCCGCGCGGGATCGACCGCATAGTCGATGCTGTCGACCCATTCCACATCGGGGCCGAACCGCGCCTGGCCGGCCATGTCCAGCGTGAGGTGAACGCCGAGCCCGCCGGGCTCTGGCACTGGATAGATCAGATGCGAAAACGGTGCGCGCGCGGAACAACTGAAATAGTTGCCCTTCGCCAGGTAGGCGGGCGGAATCTTTTCGACCGGCATGCCGTCGATGCTGCGGGCTACCGTCGTGGCGCCGAGGCCAGCCGCGTTGACCAGAAGCCGGCATTGCAGCGACATCGGTGTCTCGCCGCCGGCGTCAATTTCGATCTGCCCGCCGCGTGCGCGCGCGCCTATGAGCGGGGTGTGAAACGCAAAGGCAGCCCCTGCGTCCTCGGCATTGCCGCGCAAGGCCAGCATGTAGGCGTGGCTGTCGATGATGCCGGTGGAAGGTGACAGCAACGCCGCCTCGCAATGAAGCGACGGCTCCAGCGCGCGTGCCGCCTCGCCCGACAGCGTTTGCAGATCGGCAACACCGTTGGCTTCGGCGTGCGCCCTGATCGATTCCAGCTTCCCGGTTTCCTTCGGCGTTGTCGCGACGATCAGCTTGCCGCAATTGCGATGCGGGATGCCCAGGTCGCGGCAGTACCGATACAGCGCCTGTTTGCCGCTGACGCACATCCGCGCCATCAGGCTGCCCGCTCGGTAGTAGATGCCGGCGTGGATCACCTCGCTGTTGCGCGAGGAGGTGACGGTGCCGATTCCCTCGGCCGCTTCCAGCACGATCACTTCGCGGCCGCTCTGTGCCAGTCGCCGCGCCACGGCAAGGCCGATTACTCCCGCACCGATGACGACGCACTCAACCTTTTCCATTTGAAAATTCTGATCCGGATCTCGGGATGCCAGCCGATACAACTCATGCGTTCCATGACGCGTCCGGCCGGGGGTTCTGGTTGTATCCTGTTTGTTTACGCAACTCTTTGTATTTGTTTCTGAACTCGGCTGGCTCAAATTATTAGTGAGCCATTAATCATGTCCGGGCAATTGGTGCTATTTCGCGCAGCAATTGCAGTCCTTTGGGGTACGCATTTACCTGATCCAAACCCGTGAAGCCAGAAAGTCGCCCCTAGAAATGCGCGGGTGACCGATGGCTGACAAGAAATGGCAGGCAGGCGGCAGGATCATGATTCCGGCAGGAATCGTGCTGTGCCTTGCTGCGTCCTGTTGGGTTGCCTCTGTATCCGGTTTCGGGGCCAGCCTTGTCCAATATTTCGACGCGGCTGGTCCGGATGTCATCTCGGACGCGGTGCTGGGCGGCCTGGTCATCGGCTCATTTCTGGTTGCCGTCGGATTGTGGATCGTGTCGACGCTGCGCCGGTTCAAGCGGTCGCAACTTCGCAGGAATGCTTTCGTCAGCTCCGCCCTGAATAATCTCAAGCAGGGCGTCGTGATCACCAATCCGCGGCAAAGGATCGTTTTCCTCAACGACCGTTATCTCGAGATTTACGGTCTTTCGCGTTCGGACATCACACCGGACATGACCGGCAGGGACCTCCTCGAACTTCGGCGCCAGCGCGGCAGCCTCAACGTCAGTGTCGAGGAGTTTCGTGCGCAGGCCGGCAAGCCCGAGGGGCTGGTCAGCGAATTGCCGGGCGGCCAATCGGTTCACGTCAAATATTTTTCGCTGCCGAACGGCGGGTCGGTGGCGACGCATGAGGATTGCAGTGAGCAGCGCGAGCTTTCGCGGCAGCTCGCGTCCACCAAGCAGTTCCTCGAATCCGTGCTGGAGAACGTTCCGGTCTGCGTGGCCGCCAAGAACATCGAGGACGGCCGCTATATTTTCGCCAACCGCGCGTTTGAGCGATTTTCACGTTTCTCGAGGGACTTCATCATCGGCAAGCGCGCCGACGAGATCTTCACCCCGGACACCGCGGCCAGCATCGAGGCGGCCGACCGCGCCGCCCTCAGTGCTCCGGAAAGCCTGTTCCGCAATGAGTTCATGGTCGAGCGCGGCTCGAAGAAGCGGGTTCTCGCCTCCAGCCGCGTAATTGCCCGCAACGACAGGAACGAGCCGGAATTCCTGATCGCGCTGTTCGACGATGTCACCGAGCGCAGGCTGCTTTCCTATGAGCTGGAGAACACCAAGAAGTTCCTCGAGCTTGTCATCGACAACGTTCCGGTGTCGCTGACGGTCGAAAATCCCCGTGACGGCCGCTATCTTCTGGCCAATCGCAGCGCGGAGACCATTCTCAATCGGCGCCGCGAAGAGGTTGCAGGGCTGACGGCGGCTGAAATCTTCAATGAACGCGAAGCCAGGCTTATCGTCGCGCGCGACCAGGCGGCGATCAAAAAGCGCAAGGCACTCACCGAAGAGCATCCGATCAGCACCAAGGATGGCTTGCGGCTGTTCCTGACGCGCCGGGTGACCGTCTTCGATGAAGCCGGCGAGCCGCAATATCTGATCAAGACCCACGAAGACGTCACCGATCGCCGTCAGACTGAATCGCGCATGGCCCACATGGCCTATCATGACGGCCTGACCGACCTGCCGAATCGCGCGGCCTTCCTGCAGGCGCTCACGCAGATGATCGAGGCCTGCACCGAGGCCGAAGAGGAATTCGCCGTGCTGTCGATCGATCTCGACGGCCTCCGCGAAGTCAACGACGTGTTTGGCCATGCCACCGGCGACCAGCTCCTGATCGAGGTAGCGCAGCGGATGCAAGCCTCCGCACGCGGCGGCGTTGTGGCGCGGCTTTCCGGCGACGAGTTCGGACTGATCATCGACGGCAAGCAGCCGGTCGCCGGGATGCTACTGGCGGAGCAGCTGGCCGAGACGATGGCCAAGGAAATTCAGATCGACGGCAAATCGGTTCGCACCGGCGTGACGACGGGCATTTCGATATTCCCGCATAACGGAACCGATGCGGCGTCCCTGCTCGCCAATGCCGGCGCAGCGCTATCGCGCGCCAAGGCGAAATCGCGCGGTACGATCAGCATCTACGAGCCGGAGATGGATCAGCAGATCCGCGATCGGCGCGTGCTGCACCAGGATCTCTCGACCGCGATCAAGAACGGGGAAATCTCGCTCTACTACCAGCCGCAGGCCTTGTCGCGGCAGGTGGTGGACAATGGCGAAATCATCGGCTTTGAGGCGCTGGCGCGCTGGCGTCACCCGCTGCGCGGTTTCGTGCCGCCGTCCGATTTCATTCCGTTGGCGGAGGAGAGCGGCCTGATCTTCGAGATGGGCCAGTGGATTCTCCGCGAAGCCTGCCGCGAGGCCGCCTCCTGGCCGGTGCCGTTGCAGGTTGCGGTCAATCTGTCGCCGGCGCAATTCATGCATGGCGACGTTGTCAGCCTGGTGCATTCGATCCTGCTTGAAACCGGGCTTGCACCGGGGCGGCTGGAACTCGAGATCACCGAGGGCGTGCTGATCGAGGATTTCGACCGTGGCCTGGCGCTGTTGCGGCGTCTCAAGGGGCTCGGCGTGCGAATCTCGATGGATGATTTCGGCAGCGGCTACTCCTCGCTGAGCTATTTGCAGGCATTCCCGTTCGACAAGATCAAGATCGACCGCGCCTTTGTGATGAATCTCGGACGCAACCCGCAATCGGCGGCGATCGTGCGCGCCGTTATCGGACTCGGTCACGGTCTGGAAATGTCGATCGTGGCCGAAGGCGTCGAAACCCAGGAACAGCTCAGTTTCCTCGCCGAAGAGGGATGCGACGCCGTGCAGGGATATTTCATCGGCAAGCCGCTTCCGATCAATCAATACGATGCTCTGGTCGGCCGCGTTTGCACTCCGCCAGCCGGCGACGCGGCCGAGCCGGCGCGCAAGACCGGCTAGACGAGACCGGCCAAACCAGACCGGCATTCTGCCTTTTTCCTCGCTTATCGCCGCTAGCCCCATCAAGGGAGAGATTTAGGGTATGGCGGACTACGATCTCGCGATTATCGGCGGCGGGTTGAATGGCGTCAGCGTGGCGCGCGATGCCGCCGGGCGCGGCTTGCGAGTCATCCTGATCGAGCAGGGGGATCTCGGCGGCGCGGCGTCAGCTGCCAGCGGTCGCTTGGTCTGGGGCGATCTTTCAGTGCTCGAACGCAGGGCACTTCGACGTACACGCGCCGCGTTGGCCGAACGCGAGGTCTGGATGCGGATCGCCCCGCATCTGGTGCGCCCGGCGCAATTCGTCATTCCCGCCCATTCCGACGAACGGCCGCCATGGCTGCTGCGCCTCGGACTATTCCTTTACGACCGTCTGGCGCCGTCCGGCGGCGGCCTGCCGCGCTCGGCGACGATCGATATCACCCATCATCCGATCGGCGATGCGTTGCAGCGCCCGTTCGGCACCGCCTTCGGATATTCGGATTGTCTGGTCGACGATTCGCGGCTGGTGATCGCAACTGCCCTCGATGCGGCAGAGCGCGGCGCGGTAATCCGCACCGGCGCCCGCTGCGTGCGTGCCGACCGGCTCGACGTCTGGCGGCTTGTGGTGATCGACCGCGGCCATCGTCAGGTGATCACCACGAGATCGCTCGCCAACGCATCGGGTGCCTGGACGGCGAGCGTCGCGGAGACGGTGCTGCGCGCGCCGGCCCCGCCGGTTGGCGCCGTCAAACTGGGCCAGATCATCGTCAAGCGCCTGTTCGATACGGATAATGTCTACGTCCTGCAAAACACCGACCGAAGGCTGGTCTTTGCGAGCCCTTATCAACGCGATTTCACCATGATCGGCAGCGTGGCGCGGGGGTTCAAGGGCGATCCAGCGGCGGTGGCGATGGCTGCCGATGAAGTGGCCTACCTCTGCGATGCGGCCAATCGCTATTTTCGCGAGCGGATCGGTACCTCCGACGTGATCAGATCGGTGGCGGGTGCCAACCTCGTCACGGGTCGGCCCGGCCAACGATTTGCCCGCGAAGGAACGGTGATGTTCGACGCGCGGCGGCGCAAGGCGCCGTTACTGACCATTTTCGGCGGCGATGTCACCATGGCGCGGTGGCGTGCCGAACGGGCGGTCTCTCATCTCCTGCCGTTCTATCCGATGTCGCGGCCCTGGAGCGCCCAGGCGGCGTTGCCGGGCGGGGATTTCCCTTCCCAGAGCTTCGAGACGGAGGTGGAAAACGCACGTGAACGCTGGAAATTCCTGACCTCCGATCAGGCCCTCCGCCTGGTTTCGGCCTACGGCTCGCGGCTTCGTCAGGTTTTGGGTGAAGCCAAAGAGAAGGCCGATCTCGGACCGAGTTTTGGTACCGATCTGACGGGCGTGGAAGTGCACTATCTCATGGCCAGGGAATGGGCGCGCTTTCCAGACGACATTCTCTGGCGCCGCTCAAAACTCGGTCTGACCATGGAGCCCGCGGAGCGCGAACGGCTCGCCGCGTTCATGGCCGCGGCGATTTGAACGCCAGCTATTGGGCCATCATCCACAGGCACTGCGGTTGAGCCAGGATGGCTACGGGGTTAGCTTGCGGCTACGATGGGGCAGGCTGGTAGCATGAGCGAAGACACCGCGAATTCCGCGGGCCGCGCTGATTCAAGAACTGAAGCGGACGCCAAGCTCGGCATGCCGCTCCTTCGCATCGAAGGGGTGGTGAAAAAATTCGGTAGCTTTCGCGCGGTCGACGCGCTGTCGCTCGACATTCAGGCGGGCGAGTTTTTCGCACTGCTCGGTCCAAGCGGATGTGGCAAGACCACGCTGTTGCGAATGCTCGCCGGTTTCGAGATACCCGACGAAGGCCGCATCTTGCTCAACGGCAAGGACATCGCCCAAGTCCCGCCGCATCAGCGTCCCGTCAATATGATGTTCCAGAACTATGCGCTGTTTCCGCACCTGAACGTGCGGGACAATATTGCGTTCGGTTTGAAGCGCGCCGGCATATCGTCTTCCGAGATCGATGCCCGCGTTGCCGAAATGGTGGTGTTGGTCAAGCTCGATGGGCTGCAGAAGCGCAAGCCCGATCAACTCTCCGGCGGTCAACGGCAGCGCGTGGCATTGGCGCGGTCGCTGGCGCGCCGCCCGCAACTCCTGCTGCTTGACGAGCCGCTGGCCGCACTCGACAAGAAGCTGCGCGAAAGCACGCAGCTCGAGTTGATGGAGTTGCAGCGACGGCTCGGCTTGACCTTCATTATCGTGACCCACGATCAGGCCGAGGCGATGACGGTGGCGGGACGGATCGGCGTGATGGATGCTGGCCGCCTCGAGCAGGTCGCTACCCCGCGCGAACTCTACGAGGCGCCGCATTCGCGCTGGATCGCCGAATTCGTCGGCGACATCAATTTGCTTGAGGGCAAGCCCGAGACCGGCAAGGAGGATCACCCGACGATCGCGCGGCGACTTGCCATCGGAACCGCGCAGGCCGGAACGATCTACGTGGCCGAGCCAAGCCGGCCGCTCACCAAGACCAATCTGTGCGTCGCGATCCGTCCCGAAAAGGTCAAGCTGTCGCGCCGGGCCCCGGTGTCCGACGATGCGCGCGCGATCAACCGGCTCGAAGCGGTCGTGACCGACGTCAGTTATCTGGGCGGCATGACAAGCTACAAGATCAAGCTCGACAGTGGCGCGGTGCTGCGTTCGTCGATGGCCAATACCGCACGGCTTGATTTCGACGCCTATAGCCTGGGCCAACGCGTGGTCGCGTGGTTTTCGCCGGAAGACTGCGTGGTGCTGGAGCAATGAGCGCGCGAACGATCTTTACGCGTCCGGCGCGGCTGGCGGCCGTCGCGCCCTATCTGTGGATGGCGCTGTTTTCTCTGGTGCCGTTCCTGTTCGTCCTGAAAATCAGCCTGTCGCAGACCGCGATCGCGCAACCGCCCTATACGCCGGTGTTCGACGCGAGCGAGGGGTGGGAAGCGCTCAAGGCGGCATTCGCGGCGTTGTCGCTCGACAATTTCAGGCTGCTGGTTTCCGACGACCTTTATGTCCTGTCTTACTTGCGCAGCCTGATGGTCGCAGGCGTCTCGACCTTGATCCTGCTCGTGATCGGCTACCCCATCGCCTACGGCATGGCGCGCCTGCCGCAGCGCCGGCAGAGCGTTGCGATGATGCTGGTGATCGTTCCGTTCTGGACCTCGTTCCTGATCCGCATCTACGCCTGGATCAACATTTTGCAGCATGACGGCTTGCTCAATCAGATTTTGCTGGCGCTGCATATGGTCTCCGCGCCCGTGGTGTGGCTCTCGACCGACAGCGCGATGTATCTCGGCATCGTCTATTCCTATCTGCCGTTCATGGTCCTGCCGCTGTACGCGACGCTGTCCAAACTGGATCCGGCGCTGTTGGAGGTCGCCAACGATCTCGGCGCCTCGCCCCGCCAGGCGTTCTGGCGGGTGACGTTCCCGCTGTCACTGCCAGGGGTCGGCGCCGGCGCGCTGCTTTGTTTTATTCCCATCGTCGGCGAGTTCGTGATTCCGGATTTGCTGGCAGGCTCCAATGCGCTGATGATCGGCCAGACCTTGTGGCTTGAATTTTTCACCAACAGGGACTGGCCGGTGGCGTCGGCGATCGCCGTCGTGCTTCTGCTTCTGCTGCTGGCGCCGCTGGTGCTGTATGACCGCCTGCAACGGCGGCAACTGGAGCAGGCGTGATGGCGGCAGCCGCGAACAAGCTCTCGCGCTTCAACGTCACCGCGCTCGCGCTGGGATTGGCGTTTCTGTATCTGCCGATCGTGATCCTCATCATCTATTCGTTCAACGCCTCGCGGCTGGTCACGGTGTGGGGCGGCTGGTCGTTGCGCTGGTATGCCGAATTCTTCAACGACCGCGCCATGATCGATGCGGCCTGGATGAGCCTGCGGGTGGGAGCCACGTCGGCGACGCTGGCGACATTGCTCGGCACGCTCGCGGCGATAGCGCTGGCGCGCGGCGCGAGCTTCAGGGGACGGACGCTGTTTTCCGGCATGCTCTATGCGCCGCTGGTGATGCCCGAGGTGATCACCGGGCTTTCGTTGCTGCTGTTGTTCGTCGCGCATCAACGCCGAGCGCGGCTTCTGGACCGTCGTCATCGCCCACACCACGCTGACGATGTGCTTTGTCGCGGTCGTGGTGCAGGCGCGGCTCGGCGCGCTCGACCGCAGCCTGGAGGAAGCCGCGATGGATCTCGGCTGCGATCCCTTGCGCGCCTTCCTCTCCGTGACCTTGCCGCTGATCGTCCCATCGGTCGCTGCGGGATGGATGCTCGCCTTTACGCTGTCGCTCGACGATCTCGTGATCGCGAGCTTCACCACCGGCCCGGGCTCGGCGACGCTGCCGATCCGGATCTATTCGGAAGTGCGGCTCGGCGTAAAACCGGAAATCAATGCGATCTGCACCCTGGTGGTGGCGCTGATTGCGGTGGTGATCGTCGTCGCCTCGCTCGCTTCGAAGATCTCGGATGCACGCGGCAAGAGCGCCGCGCCGTTGTAGCGGTGTTACGACTTCACGGCGCCCGCGGTCAGCCCGCCGACCATGTAGCGGCGGAAAGCATAATAGATCGCGGCCGGCGGCAGCGCGTAGATGAAGCCGGTGGTCATCAGCAATTCCCACGGCAAATCGTCGGCAGCGAGGAAATTGCCGAGCGCCACCGGCAGCGTGATGTCGCGATCGTTCGAGAGCAAAAGGAACGCGTAGAGATATTCGTTCCAGGCGAGCAGCACGGCGTAGGTGCCGATCGCGACCAGCGACGGCATCATCAGGGGGACGTAGACCAGGCGGAAGATCTGCAACGGTGTCGCGCCGTCCATCACGGCAGCCTCGTCGAGCTCGACCGGCAATTTGTCGGAAGCCTGCTTCAGCACCCAGATCGCGTAAGGCGAGGCGATCGTCACCATCGCGAGGATCAGCGCCCAGCTCGTATTGAGCAGGCCGTAATTGCCCATGGTGCGATACATCGGCACGGCGAGGAACGCGGCGGGGATGAAGTAGGTGAACAGCGCAAGGTTGAGCACGATGCGCCCGCCCGGCACGCGCAGCCGCGAGATCGAAAACGCGGCCGCAGTCGCGACCGCCAGCGTCAGCGCGCCGACGGCCGCCGCGATGATCACCGAATTGCCGAACTGCACCCAGAAATCCCGCAGGAAATAATGCTGCTGGCGAAACACGATCTCGAAATTGTGCAGCGTCGGATGGTCCGGCCATAATTTGCCGGAGAAGGCGTCCTCCTTCGGCGAGATCGCAAACACGAACATGTGGTAGATCGGAATCATCGTCCAGATCAGGACGGGAATGCCGATCAGCAGCAGCCGCGCTTCGGTCGCCGTGTCGCGCAAGGAGGGGAACTTCATCGCGACAACCGTTTCATCATGAAATAGACCAGTGGCAACACCAGCGGCATCGCGCAGACGATCGAGGCCATCGCGAGGTTGAGCTGGTCGAGCCTCAGATAACGAATGCCGAGCGTCGAGAGCACGTGCGTCAGATCGGCCGGTCCGCCGCCGGTCAAGAGATACACGCTGTTGAAGTCGCCGAGCGTCCAGATCATCGAAAGCAGCGTGCAGGTGAGATACAGCGCCTGCATCGAGGGCCAGGTGATGAAGCGGAATTTCTGCCACCAGTTCGCGCCGTCGACATCGGCGGCCTCGAACAGGTCCTGCGAGATCGCAAGCCGGCCGGTCATCAGGATCAGCGTCCAGAACGGCAGCGATTTCCAGATGTGCACGGCGATCGCCATCGCGAGCGCCACAGACGGATCGTTCAGCCAGTTCGGTCCGTCATCGCCGGTGAACTTGAAGATCAACTGGTTCACCATGCCCCATTCCGGATTGAGCATGAAGCGCACCGACAGGATGGTCGGGATCGACGGTACCGCCCAGGGCAGGATGAAGATCACCGAGAGCCAGCGTATCCAGCGTCGCGACTGTACGAAGAAGCCGGACAGAAACAGCGCGATCAGCATTTTGATGTTAATGCCGACGAGAAGAAAGATCAGCGTGTTGACGGCGGCGCGCGCAAAGATCGGGTCATTGTAAAGCTCGACATAGTTCGACGGCGCGCGCGCCAGCCAGAAGCCGTAAGCAACGGGATAGACCACGAAAGCGAGAAACACGAGCAGATAGGGCGCGATCAGCACGATGCCCCAGACTTGCGGCGTCGACAGCCGCGGCGCGAGCGGGGCGCTGGGCACGTCGGATGCTGCGAGCGTTATCGCCATTCGAATTACTCTTGGATGGATATTGCAGCCGTAGTCAGAAACCGCGCGCCCCGGACGCAGCGCAGCGTGAAACGGTGCGCTGCTGATCCGGGGTCCATTCCGAATCCTTCATCACTCTGGGTCCCGGCTCGGCGGTGCATCGTGAAGAACGCTGCACCGCGCCCGGGACACGGAAGCTACCCCGCGACCTCCTTGATGCGGGCGATCAGTTCGTCGACCGCCTTCTCGACCGGCACCTTCTCGCTGACGACGCGGTTCATCGCTTTCGCCCAGACATTCTCGTTGTTGAGAATGGTGAACTTGTAGTTCTTGGTGAAATCGAACGGCTGGGTGCCGCCCATGAACTGGGCGTAGACCGCTCTGCGGTGCCGGTCGGCCTGCCAGAATGGGCTCTTCTGGCCTTCGATCGTCGCCGGGAACCAGCGGCCGAGCGCGCCCTCGACGTAGGGGCCGAGGTTTTCTTCCTGAAGCAGGAAGCTGACGAATTCCTTGGCCTTGGCCTTGTTCTTGGCGGCGGTGAAGATCACGCCGGTCTTGACGTCGGAGCGATACTTGATCGGCTGGCCGTCCGGCTTGTTCGGGAAGGAGGCCGTGATGATGTCTTCCTCATAGGCCTTCTTGCCGGCGGCGCGTTGTTCCGGCGTCAGCGCCGGGTTGGTCGAATCCTCGAACCATTTCGCCGCGATCGAGATCGTGAAGTTATGTGTCATCACGATCGTCTTGTTGTGGAAGGCAACGTTGTTGTCGGGGTCTTTCCAGGTGGTGGAGGAGGGCGGCGTGCAGCCCTTGATATAGGTGTCGGTGTAATCCTTCAGCGCGTGGATCAGCCCGACGCGCACCTTGGGATCGTCGACCAGAAGCTTGCCCTCGTCATCGACCAGATGGACGTTGTAGGCGTCCATGAAGGTGTAGAACGATTGCAGGGAGTCGGTGGATTCCACGCCCATCGGCTGGCCGACGCCATAGATGCGCTGGCCGGTGGCTTTGCGGATCGCCGGCTGCACCTTGTCGCACCAGAACGACCAGTAATCTTCCCACCTGGTCGGAATGTCGGAGACCTTGTATCCGGCCTTCTCCAGCAGGTCCTTCCAGATCTGCACATGCATGCTCTGCTGCTTGAGCGGAAAGCCGTAGTAGCCTTTTTTCTTGGTAACGCTGTTGTAAAGGTAGGCGGTCTCCAGCGTATTCGGCGCGAACCTTGACTTGATCGGCACCAGAATATCGGAAAGGTCTTCGAGCTTGCCTTCGAAGGCCCATTTGCCGCCGGCCTGCACGTCGTAGCTATCGGAATAGGCGACGTCGGGCACATTGCCGGAATCCAGCGCCGCGACCGTTTTCGGGATCATGTCCTGGATCGCGTATTGCGACAGCTCGACCTTGGTGCCGGTCTTCTCTTCGAACTTCTTGACGACCTTGAGCAGCGCGTCGTCTTCGGATTTGTAAAAGCCCTTGCCCCACCAGACCGTGATCGTGTCTGTCGCGGCGGCAGGCTGTGCAGCGACCAAAAGTGTTGCTGTGGCGGCAAACAAGCCGATTCGTCCCCAAACTCTCAACGTCTCTCTCCATCGTTGGTGCCGGCCTTATTTTAACCGGTTGGGTGAAAGACTAGCGCAGGGGTGCGGCGCGATCTAGCGGCATTCTTGTGCAAGGTAGGTAGCGGCGCAATTGGGCGTCTCCGTTTACCTTGTGGGAGAGGCAGAGGCGGCGTGCGGCGGCCGTCGCTTAAGGACGCCGAAGCAAAGCTTCGGCATTTTCGCATCGTCAGATGCGATCCGGGAGGGCGCGGCACGTCATCATTCCGCCGCGCCGGCGCCGGGCTCAGCCGCTTTTTGCGGACGGGACGACGGTCTGATCCGCTCGCGAGCCATCTGGAAGACGACGTAAAGCGGCGGAATGACGAAGACGCCGAGGAACGAGGCGAAGATCATGCCGCCGAACACCGGGGTCCCGACATCGCGCCGCGCGAGCTGCGAGGCGCCAGCGGCAACCACCAGAGGCAGCAGACCGAGGATGAAGGCGAATGACGTCATCATCACCGGGCGGAAGCGCTGCCTCGCGCCTTCGGTCGCGGCCTCGAGCAACGGCACCCCATGCTCCCGCTTCTCCTTCGCAAATTCGACGATCAAAATGCCGTTCTTGGCGGCAAGCCCGATCAGCACGATGATGCCGATTTGTGCGTACAGATCGAGCGTGAGCCCGGCGAGCACAATTGCGGCGAACGATCCCAGAATGCCCACCGAGACCGACAGCAGCACCGGCACCGGAATGGTCCAGCTTTCGTAGAGACCGACCAGAAAGAGATAGGCAAACAGCATGGCAAAGCCGAGGATGATCCCGGTCTTGCCCTCGGCGCGCTTCTCCTGGAATGCGGTATCAGTCCATTCGCCCGCAAAACCCGGAGGGAGTGCGTGCGCGGCTACCTGTTCCATGGCCTTGAGCGCTTGCCCGGACGAGACGCCGGGCGCGGGCGCGCCCTGAACGGTCACGGCGCGCAGATTGTTGTAGCGGATCAGCGATGGCGGGCCGACCACGACGCGAACTTCCACCAGACTCCTGAGCGGGATCATCTGTCCTTTGCCATTGCGGACATTGATCCGATAGATGTCGTCGATACTGGCCCGGTCGGCGGCCTCGGCCTGGACTTGCACCTGCCAGGTGCGGCCGTACAGGTTCATGTTGTTGACGAAATATCCGCCGAGCGAGGCTTGCAGCGCCTGGAACACGGCACTCAACGGCACGCCCAGGATCTGGGCCTTGTCGCGATCGATGTCGAGATAGATCGAAGGGTTCGTCGCCGAGAACGTGCTGAACACGCGGCTCAGTCGCGGATCCTGATTGGCGGCAACCATCAGCCCTCGGACGACCTGCGCCAGCGCCTTCGGGTCACCGCCCCGGAGATCCTCCAGCACATAGGTGAATCCACCTCCGGTACCGAGACCAATGATCGGTGGCGGCGCGAGGGGCACGACGATTCCGCCCTGGATCTGGCGAAATTTGGCACCTAGACGCCGGATCACTTCCCGCGCCCCAAGGGAGGCGTCCTTGCGCTGGTCGAAGGGCTTGAGCGACAACACCATGAACGCGGCGTTCGATTGCGAGTAATTGTCGATGAAGTTCAGTCCGATCGCTGACGTATAGTCGGCAACAGCGGGCTCCTCTTTCACGATGGCTTCAGCCTGGCGGATCAAGTCCGACGTCCGTTCGACCGACGCGCCGCCCGGCAATTGGGCGACAACAAAAAGTGCACCCTGGTCATCTTCCGGCAGGAAGCCCGTCGGGGTGATTTTGGTCAGGCCTACAACGCCAACACCGCAGACCGCGACGACGACTAGTCCGATGACGGAGAGCCGGACAATGCGGGCCACCGCGGCGCCATAGGCGTCGCGTACGCGATCGATCGAGCGCATCACAAACCCCATCGCGCCACGGCGAGGCCCATGCTGCGGCCGCAGCAAGACCCCGCAGAGCGCGGGCGACAGCGTGAGCGCGTTGATCGCCGAGAGAAACATCGAGACCGCGACGGTAACCGCGAACTGCCGGAACAGTTCTCCGGAAATGCCGGGGATAAACGCCACCGGCACAAACACCGACAGCAGCACCAGCGTGATGGCGATGATGGGGGCGATGATCTCGCCCATCGCCCGCTTGGTGGCGTCGCCCGGAGAAAGCTCGGGATGCTCCTCCATCACCCTCTCGACATTCTCGACCACCACGATGGCATCGTCGACGACGATGCCGATGGCGAGCACGATCGCCAGAAGGGAGACCGTATTGGCGGAGTAGCCGATCGCCTTGAGCACGATGAAGGTGCCGACCAGGCTGACCGGCACCGCAAACATCGGGATCAAGGTCGCCCGCACGCTTCCGAGGAACAGAAAGACCACGATGACGACCAGGACGAAGGCCTCGAGCAGCGTCTTCTGAACCTCATGTATGGTGTCACTGACGAACGCTGTGGGATCGTAGGTGACCTTCCATTCGAGATCGTCGGGGAATCGCGTTTTCAGCTCGGTAATGCGATCGCGCACAGCCTTGAGTGTGGTGATGGCGTTGGCGCCCGGCGATTGGTAGATCGCCATCAAGGCTGCTGGACCGCCATTGAATCGCGTTTCCCGGTCCAGATTGGCGGCGCCCAGTTCCAGCCTCGCGACATCGCCGAGGCGCAGCACGGACCCGTCCGGATTGGTGCGCACGACGATATTGGCGAACTCAGCGGGCGAGTTCAGGCGGCCCTTGGTCTGAATGTTGAGCTGTAGCTGCTGATCGTCCGAAATCGGCCTCGCACCGATACGCCCGACGGCGGCCTGGATATTCTGCGACTGGATCGCATTGATAATGTCTCCGGTCGTCAGATTGAGCCCGGTCAGCCGGTCGGTCCGGACCCAGGCGCGCATTGCGTAATCTTGCGGGCCCCAAAGGCCGGCGTCCCCCACGCCCGGAGTGTTCTTGATGGGGTCGAGCAGGTTGATGGTGACGTAGTTGGAGATGAACAGCGGATCGTGCGTATGCTTCGGCGAGTAGACAGCGATCACGCCGAGCAGGGCGGAAGACTTCTTCTTGACCGTGACGCCTTGCTTTTGGACATCGGGCGGCAGCTGGGACAAGGCGACCTGGACGCGGTTATTGACGTTGACCGCGTTGATGTCAGGGTCGGTGCCGAGCTCGAACGAGCAGGTCAGCGTGTAGCTGCCGTCGTCGCCGCTTACACTCTTCATGTAGATCATCTTGTCGACGCCGACGACTTGCGCCTCGATCGGCTGTGCGACGGTCGCATCGACCACCGCTGAATTGGCTCCCGGATAGAACGTCGTGATCGAGACCTGGGGTGGAACGATATCGGGATATTGCGCAATCGGGATCGAAAACAGCGCCAGCAACCCCGCGATGGTTGTCACGATGGCGATGACGATCGCGAGCCGCGGCCGGTCGACGAAAATGGCGGAGAGCATCGGATCAGCTCCTGTTGAGCGTCGTCACCGGGCTAGCCTTGACCGGAATTCCAGGGCGCACCCCCAGCAATCCCTCGACAATAACCTGTTCGTTCCCGGACAAACCTTCCTGGACGACGGTACCCGTTCCGCTCTCCCCCCCGGGTTTGATCCGCTTCACAACCGCTTTGCCATCCTCGACCACAAAGACGTAGACGCCTTCCTGGTCGGCGATCAGGGCCGATTGCGGGACGACGACCATCTCCTGAGGCGTGCCGCTCTCGAGGGTCACGCGCACGAGCTGGCCGTCGGTCAGTCCGCCGGCCGGATTGGGGAAGGTGGCGCGCACCAGCACGGTATCGGTGGCGCGATCGACCGTGACGTCGACAAAATTGATCTGGCCGGTTTGGTCGTAGGTCTTTCCGTCGGCAAAGCGAAGCTTGGCCTTGATCGCCTTGAGGTCGATCTGGTGAGCCTCCTCTTGCGCGCGCAGAAAATCGCGCTGGCTGACGGGAAACGTCACATACATCGGATCCTGGCTCACGACGACGGTGAGCGGCCCGCTGTCGGGGCCGACGACATTGCCTTTGGTGATGTTGGTCCGGCCGATCCTTCCCGAGACCGGTGTTACGATATCGGTGTAGCCGAGGTTGATCTTGGCGGTGTCCAGGTTGGCTTGGTCGCTGAGGATCTGGCCCTTTGCCTGCTCGTCTGCTGCAACCGCCTGATCCCGCGCCACAGCAGTGCCTGCATTCTTTGCTAGCAGGTCCTCCGCCCGCTGGAGCTGCACCTCGGTAAGCGTTTTCGAAGCCTTGCTCCGTGACAGGGCCCCTTCGGCCTGCTCGACGGCGGCCTGGAACAATCCTTTCTCGATGCGATAGAGCGGATCCCCTGCCTTGATCGGATCCCCCTCCTTGAACAGTACCGCCTCCAGGAACCCCTGGACGCGCGCACGAATCTCGACGCGATTGACCGCTTCGACGCGCCCGACAAAATCGCGCGTCTTCTCGATGGGCTTGCGCTCGGCCTTGACGACGCCGACCGGAACGGCGGTTGGTGGGGCCTGTTGCGCGGCCGCCGGGGCCACAAATCCGCAAATCGCAAATACCGCGCAGATGGTGGCTCGCATTGCAGCCTCCCGTACTAGCTATCTATTTTGCTTGCTTGCTTGCTTGCTCGATTCGATCGCGATCCTGCGCCTGAAAAATGAGAGATAGCCCTTGGCCCATCAACCGAAGCCGCCGATCGGCGAAATCGTGGGCGGTAACGGAGGCTCGGAATTTCTTCTTGTAGACGGACTTGGCGGCGATCTGTGCGGTTGTGGCCAAGAATGGTGCTCAATCGGATCACAGCATCGACGGTGCCACCCGCGCTGTGACCAGGCGCTGCCGATTTTTTCTGATGCCTTTCTGATGCCCCTGCTAGTTAAACCCAAGTCTATCTATAAAATAGCACACGGTAAACTCGCGCTGGAGACCTCACCAAGGGACAACATCGCTTACGTAAGCAGCGCAGCAAATTTATTTGAAATTGCCACGCAAATTTATCTCAAATTGCCCACTTCGAGAGCGAAGTGGCTTAAGGAGCGCAAAATGTGCAAAGAATGTCAAAAAAATCCATTTGAGCCGTCTGCTATGTCTCGCCGCGCGCTCGGGTTGCTCGCGATCTCTTCGGCAGGACTTCTCCTGGCAGACAAGGCTGCTGCGAAGGAGAAGATTCCGCCTAAGCCTCAAAATGTCCTCTCTCCCGATGCCTCCCTGAGCCGTCTTCTTCAGGGAAACGCGCGCTATGTGAAGGGAGTAGCGCTTCGTCACGATTTCCAACATGAAAGGGAGGCGCTGTCGGGCGGGCAGAACCCTTATGCAGCCGTTCTCGGCTGCGCCGACTCGCGCATTGCGCCCGAATACGCTTTCGACAGTGGCCGGGGCGATCTTTTCGTGTGCCGCGTTGCCGGCAATTTCGCGAGTGATGAGACCATCGCCAGCCTCGAATATGCCGTGGCGGTACTTGCTACCCCGCTCATTCTGGTCATGGGCCACGACAAATGCGGCGCCGTTGACGCGACCATAAAATCGTTGAAGGACGACAAGCCGCTGCCCGGACATATGCCGTCTTTGGCCGCCGCCATTGCGCCTGCGGTCAAGGCGGTGCTGTCGAAAGGCGATGATATTCTCGAAAATGCGATCCGCCAGAATGTCGTCGACAACGTAGGCAAGCTGAAGTCAGCGACACCTATTCTCAGCGCTGCCGTCGAACAGAATAAACTGAAGGTGGTTGGCGGCATTTACCGACTGAAAACCGGAAGGGTGGAGATTTTGGATTGAAGTCAGGTGAATCTCCTCGCAGCCCAGGGTCGCGTGACGCGGCGCAACGATCGACCCAAGGGCACGGAACCAACGATATGGTTGTCAGTTGCCTAGCGACGTGTATTTTTGTCTTAATACTGAATCGGCTTCAGACCGGGAGCGAGAGGCAATGCGCGCTTTGATCGTTGGATTGTCGGTCCTGGCGATCGTCGCCGGCGCCAACACTGCCAGGGCCGGGTTGAGCACCACGCCCCGCGAGGTGGCATCCGTCGATCCCTCGAGCCTCCCCGACGAGGCAAGTCAGCAAGCCGAGGATCAAATAGGTCTGACAAGGGCGACGCGCCGTGAGGTGCAACGGCGGCTAACCAGGCTTGGATTTGACACCAGGGTCAACGGAAAGTTCGACAAGTCGACCCGCGCCGCTATCTCGCGCTGGCAGGAGGAGCACGGTTATCCAAAGACCGGGTTTCTCGACATCTCGCAACATACGGCGCTGCTGGACGAAAGCGGCGCTGCAATCGAGGCCGCCAAATCCGATCATCAAGATCGTCATCGAGGCGGGGGCCGCAGTCGCCATGCCCGCGGTATTGGCGGTCCAATTGGTGCGATCGGCGGCGCCATAGGCGGCCTGTTCGGCCGATAGACATCACCATTCCTCGTTTTAAATCGCAACCGCGATGCCCACGGACGTGGGCGCTGAACGATGGTGGACATGTTGATGCCAGCTTTGTCGTCCATTGCAGTCTCAACCGGGAAATCGTGCCATGTCACCCAGGTGTCAATTTCGCGCGGCACCCTTCCTCCTGCGCGGGCTGTCGTATATGAGAGATTTGCCAACGGAACGTGCCGATAGTCTCGCGAATTGACGGCGTGGATGATGGCGACGGTTAGTTAATCAAAAAACCGCAATCTCACGCTTGATCGGCGGACAGACATTTCAACCGGGACATGGCATGACAAATCGATTTGGGACGGCGCGATCCACGGTGGCGATGCGCCGCTGGGGGGCTCCTGCCGTTGTGACGTTCGCGGCGATCGCCGCGCTGACGGCGCTGACCGCCGGCGCTGCAGCCAGACAGGCGCGCCCCGCGGCGCCGACCGAGGCCGCGGCGCCGCGCGAAGCAGGCGAACCGATCATGGCGATCGTGTCGATCAAGTCCCAGCAGGTCACTTTCTACGACGCCGACGGCTGGATCCTGCGCGCGCCGGTGTCGACCGGCACCACGGGACGCGAGACGCCGGCCGGCGTCTTCGCGGTCATCGAAAAGGACAAGGACCACCACTCGACCATGTATGACGATGCCTGGATGCCGAACATGCAGCGCATCACCTGGAACGGCATCGCGCTGCATGGCGGGCCGCTGCCCGGCTATGCGGCCTCGCACGGCTGCGTGCGGATGCCTTACGACTTTGCGGAGAGGCTGTTCGACAGGACGTGGATCGGGATGCGCGTGATCATCTCGCCGAACGACGCGGTCCCGGTCGAGTTTACCCACCCGGCGCTGCTCGTGCCGAATGCACAAGCCCTCGCGGCAGCGCCAGCGCGCGCCGAGGCGCTCACCCACGAGGCCTCGGAGGCGGCCGACACGGCCGACGAGGCGAAGAAAGCCGCAACCATTGCGGCGCACGAGAGCGCAACGCTTAACTCCTCGCTGCGCAAGCTGGAATTGCTGAAGAACCGCGCCGACGCCGAACTCAAGTTCGCCGACAAGGCGCTCGCCGCCGCGAAGACGGACCAGGCCAAGGCTAAGGCCGAGGAACTGCAGCAGAAGGTCGCCCCCAAGGCCGTTGAAGCGCAGGCGCAGCTCGACACCGCCAAGGCCGATGCAAAGTCGAAGTTCGAGGCTGCTGCCGCCGCAAAGGATGCCGCCAAGGCGGCCGCCGCCAGGAAAGGCGACACCGCCAAGGCAGCGCTCGAGGCGAAGCTCGCGCTGGAACCGGTTTCCATCTACATCAGCCGCACGACCTCGAGGCTTTACGTGCGGCGCAACACACACAAGCCGTGGCCGGACGGCGGCGAGGTGTTCGATTCGACCATCGAGGTTCCGGTGACGATCCGCAATCCCGACCAGCGGATCGGCACGCACATATTCACGGCAGTGGCGCGCAACGATGCTGGGGGCCTGCGTTGGACCGCGGTCACGATCGACAACGGTGACGATGCCAAGGACGCACTGGACCGCATCACCATTCCGCAGGATGTGCTTGATCGCGTCGCGCCGACCGCTGTGCCGCGATCCTCGATCATCGTCTCGGACGAGCCGCTGAGCAAAGAGACCAACTATCGCACCGAGTTCGTCGCGGTGCTGAGCAACCAACCCCAGGGCGGCTTTATCACGCGCAAGCCGACGACCGAGATCCCCGTTGCGAGCGGAGACGACGGCGGCGGCTTCTTCGGCTCGTTTTTCCAGCGCAGTTGGGACCCCCAAGGCAACCCGCAAGCCAGCAACTCCCAATCCGGCAATCCCCAAACCGGCAATCCGCGTCAGCGCGGCCAGCGCTATCCTGACGGCCAGTACTATCGTCCGCAGCAGCAGGGTTGGGGATGGCAATGAGAGATGGTATCCAAGGCTGAACCCTTCGGCGGCAAGGCCAGCGCTCGACAGACCGGGTTCTCACCATCTACGTGCTTGAACCGGGGCGCTCCTACGCTATGGAGGCGTGAGGCGTTGCGGCGACGCGAGCTGGATATATTTCATGTCCGCTTTGCCGCCCACGCTGGACTCAGCGTCGCAACCGCGCGACGTCCGCAAAGTGCCCCAGAAGCGGACCGGATGATGCGCCCTACGACGAGAACTTTCCCCATGCGTGTTCCGTAGTCCACCAGATGATTCTGCTCCCGGCAAGAATGAGGACGCCCAGGATCAGCCAGCCGGCAAATCCGCCGGAGCCGATACCGGCCGCAAGCAGAAACAACGGCGCAATCATGCCGAGATAGTAAGGTCCGGTGTAGCGGCAGTGCGTGCGGCCGCACTGCCTCGCGTTGAGGATGCAGGCCACTCCCATCCAGACGAGCGCAACAGTCCAAATGGCCGCTCGAACCGGAACGGAAACCAACAGACCGGCAACGATCGCGGTCTGTGGGCCCCACCAAGCGAGCAGGCTCGCAGTCGGGCTGCGTAGCCAGTCGCGCGTGCTTGCGTCCGTATCGGTGCTCACCGTTACTGCCTCGGCGCAACAGAACGCAGCACCGCGCTCGCCCGAGCGCTCGGCCTGAATCGGCGGGCACGGCACCGAGCCATAGGAGCAGAACACGCAGCAATCGCCTGGCTTTGGCTTCAGCTTTGTACCGCAACCGGTGCATTCATAGAAGAACCGACAGGCATCGGTCGGCATGGTCTCCGTTTTTGCGACGGAGCAGTGCGGACAGGTGATGGTCGATTGAAGAAGCATCGGTTCAGCTCTTGGGCTCGGAGGGATAACCTGCCTTCGTGGTGGCCGAGGTCAGTAGGTTCACATCGGCCTTGGCATCGTCGTAGGTGATCGTTGCCGTCCTATCTTTGTAGGACACCGCAACCTTGGCAACACCTGGAACAGCTTCCAGGCTTCCTTTGACGATGGAGGGGCACGCCGCGCAGTCCATGTTTTTCACTGCGAGAGTGATTGTTCTGTCCGCGGCCATCGCTGCCGGGGATGCGGCAACGACGGCGACCAAGGCGGCGTGGGCAACAAGCTTGTTCATGTTGGCTCTCCGGTCACGAGGTGAGAAAGAGGGGCGCGATGAAGTCGAGGCCGAGCGCGGCGGCGACGAGAAGAGTTGCCAGGATGAGGGTTGCTTTGACCATGCGATTTGGCAGGGGCCGCGCGCACGCTTCGCCCTCGGCGCAGCCGTGCGTCCCCGATCGGTAAGCCAGCCAATAGCCCGATCCCTGGAACAGGAGTGTCGCCGCGATGAAGTAGGGCTGATAGGGCGCAAGCTGCGTGAAGTTGCCGATCCACGCTCCGCTCACGCCTAGCGAGAACAGCACAAGCGGCAGGATGCAGCACGACGAGGCCGCGAGGGCCCCAAGCATTCCACCCGCGGCCGCGAGCTTTTGTCCGCGCTGCGTATGAGTTTCGAGATCTTCTTCCTTGCTCGTCATTCGCTCAGGATGCATCCTGTAGCGACTACAGAAGCAAGGAGCGTCGCACATGCCCCCAATCACAGCTTCGCGAGCGGGCAGATTGGACGGAATACCGATCGGCGAATTGTCGCGACTGACCGGCGTCAATATCGAGACGATCCGCTATTATGAGAAGATAAAGATGCTGCGGCCGCCCCCTCGTACCGAAGGCGGCCGTCGTGTCTATGGACCAACCGAGACCCGTGTGCTCGCCTTCATACGGCGTGGCCGGGAGCTTGGTTTTGGTCTCGACGACATCCGTGCCCTGCTCGCTCTGGGAGCGCCGGGGAAGGCGTCATGCGCGGATGTCCGCGAGATCGCTGCTCACCATCTCGGTGACATCCGCTCCAAGATCGACGATCTCAGGAAGCTCGAAAGGCTGCTCGCAAAAACAATCAACCAGTGTTCCGGAAGCAGCGCGCCAGATTGCCCCGTCGTAGACATCCTCGACGCCAGGCGGTCTTGAAGAGCGATGCTGAAGGGGCGAAGCGTGGTGAACGAGGCGTTATTCGCGCCACCGAAATCAGGCCGCTGACATCAAGGCTTGCTTATCCGGCGTGGGATTAGGTGGTGGCTGGATCATTCACCGAAGAGCCCCGATGAGCAGCATCTCGGCGATCGCCTTGTCCGGCCTGAACGCGGCGTCCCGCCGCCTTCAGGTTTCCGCCTCGAACGTTGCCAATGCCCAGAGCACGGGCGCACTGCCAGACGCCGATGGCACGGTGCCGGCCGGGGCGCCGCAGGTCTATGCGCCGCTCGAGCTGGTCCAGACTGCGAGCGCCGGCGGCGGCGTCCAGACTTCCGTCACCACGGTCACGCCGTCTTCGACCGCAGTGTTCGATCCGCAGGCCTCCTTCGCCAACCAGGACGGCCTGGTCGCTTCGCCCAATGTCGACCTTGCCCAGGAGTTCGTCGGCCAACTTCTCGCAAGCTACAGCTATGCGGCGAACGCGACCGTACTGAAAACGGACGACCGCATGACTCAGTCGCTGCTCGACATCACGGCGTAATGACTTTCAGCCCGCGCCCTTTTACGGCTTTCGCCTGACATCAGGCGGCGGCGTCTGTCGGCTCGGCCCTCGGCGGTTCGCTTCCAGGGATAAACGACGTTTCCGCCAGGTGCTCCCACCGCTCGGCCTGAGCAAGCCATTTCCAGTTTTCCTCGGGGTGCAGGCAGGCCTGCTGGCGGCACAGGAGCGCTTTGGCGCGACACTGTTGAGCGTTGTCCATTCTTCCCTCCCATTTTCCCGGATTTGGGCGGTCGCTTGCAACGCGATCTCTGGCGAAAATTTACAGCCGCCAATTTGTCGGATCAAAGGCAATCATCACGAAGCAAAAAAATAGGCCGCCAGAAGCGGCCGGCCTTGGCTGGCGCACGGGGAACCGCGCGAGGAGTTACCGGCGGTTGCCTACCTGCGCCATTCCCATCCGTAGCCCCAGGGCCTGCAGTAGCCGAGCAACGCCACGCACCAGCCGTTGGAGCATTTTCCGATCTCTCGACGGTAGTGTTCATCGGGATGAGAGTAAAATTCTGCAAGCGTTGGGACCTGCGGCGAGGCGCGCATCAGAAGTTGGTCGGCCCCCGAACGCAAGCGTCCAGTAAACGTCGTGCGGCTCCCCGTGCCAACGTCTGTGCCCTAGGCTGGCACGTCTTGGACTGTTATGGGTTTTGTGGCATTTCCACGCCTTCATTGATTGACCAGCTTACTCCAATCCAAAGCCCCATCTGCATGAGTCAATTCCTGTCTGAACGCCGCCGGCGGTCGGTCAAAGTAACCTCCGAGCGATGGCAGCGGCGGGCCATTTTTGTGCTCGGAGGCGTCGCGGTCGGTGCGGTGGCCGTCGCACTCGCGATGCTTGCCGACCTGGCGCAACTCGCCTTTGCCGCTCTGTTGGCAAGATCGCGCTATGCTTCGCTGTTGGTCACGCCGCTCGGCTTCGCGCTCTCGGTGTTCCTGACCAGTCGCTTCTTTCCGAACTCCCAAGGTAGCGGTATTCCGCAGGCGATCGCCGCGCGCCAACTTACCGATCAGGCCGTGCGAGGCCGGCTGGTATCGATGCGCATCGCTATCGGTAAGGTGCTGTTGACGCTGCTCGGCCTTCTCTGCGGCGCATCGGCGGGCCGCGAAGGACCGACCGTACAGGTCGGCGCATCCATCATGTTCGCGCTCGGCCGCATGTCGCCGCGTCGCCAACCCGGATTGATCCTGGCCGGAGCTGCAGCGGGCGTTTCTGCTGCCTTCAACACGCCGCTTGCCGGCATTGTGTTCGGAATCGAGGAAATGAGCCGTGAATTTGAGGTGCGCACCAGCGGGTTGATCATCGGCGCTGTCATCGCAGCCGGCCTGACTTCCCTCGCACTGGTCGGCAACTACACTTACTTCGGAACCAGCGCGACCATGCTGAGACACGGCGTCGATTGGCTTGCGGTGCCATTGTGCGGTGTCGTCGGCGGGCTCGCCGGCGGCATATTCAGCCGCGTCGTAATCGCGATGGCGCGGGGATTTCGGACGGCGCCGGGGCGCGTCATCAAACAGTATCCGATCCCTTTCGCCTTGATCTGCGGTCTTGGCGTGGCCTTTTGCGGGCTTGCTTCCGGCGACACAATTTACGGTACGGGCTATGCACAGGTGAAGGCAGCGCTCGATAGCGGCGTGCCGCTGCCATGGCACTTCAGCCTGTTGAAGCTCGTCGCCACGGCATTTTCTACCGTCAGCGGCATTCCAGGCGGAATCTTCTCGCCGTCGCTTGCCGTCGGCGCCGGACTCGGCAGTGATGTCGCGCAACTGTTCCCGAGCGCGCCGCTCGGACCAATCATTCTTTTGGGAATGGTGTCGTATTTCGCCGGCGTCGTGCAGGCGCCAATCACTGCTTTCGTCATCGTCACCGAAATGAGCGACAATCACGCCATGGTCGTGCCGTTGATGGCCGCAGCGCTGATTGCTTATGCAAGTTCTCGTCTGGTCTGCCGCGAAGGCATTTACCACGCGCTGGCCAAGGGCTTTCTGCGGATGGGTTCAGACGGTGTTGTCGCTCGCTGAGCGCTCTGGCCATTCACCCGGTGCGCATCCGCAAAAGTCCGCCTAGTGCCCACTTTCCGAAGTTCGTGCTCCATCGCTGCACCCACTTCCACGAACTTCGGAAAGTTATGGGCACTGGCAAACCTATTGATTCTAGTGCCACCTTTCTATTTGAAGTTCCTGAATCGAATTCGCCGCTTATGGTGCAGGAACTTCAAATAGGCGGCACTAGTTTGGCTTCGCATCCCCGACCGCCGCCGGCGGAGTCGCTGGCGCCGCCTCGTCAGGCGTCGCGGGCTTGGCGCCGCTGCCCGTAAAACGCTCGATCATCGAGCGCACGGCGTCGCGGGTCTTGCGGTCCTTCATTGCGTCGACCAGCGGCGCCGAGGCCGGCGAGCGGCGGATCAGGCTGTCGGGATCGGGAAAGATCAGGGGATCGTCCCACGGGCCCTGCACCACGAAGGGCAATTCGAAACTGGGCGCGGTGTTGGCGGTGGCCGCCGCGAGACTCGCGACACCCTTGATGTCGAATTCGCGCGAGGGCACCGAGGCGGTGCCTGACAGCGTGATATGCGCGGGGCCATCGACACGCACATCCTGCAGCGTCGCCGTGCCGTCGGCAAATTTCAACGCGACGGTGAGGTTGTTGTACGGCGTCGAGCCGGAGCGGAAATTGCCGACGCCCGATAGTGGCCGGCGCTCCAGGCGCTTGAGCAGTTGCTCGGCGTTGAAGCCTGCGATCGCGCCGTCGTGGCCCGTGAGAGTAGCGGTGCCGTCGAGCGATTGCGCCAGCGCAAACGGGCTCGAGCCCGAGGCGGCCAGCGAGATGCCGAGATTGCCGCGGCCGGAAAGTTTGTTGACGCCGAACAGTTCGCTGGCGCAGGCCTGCAGATCGACGTCGGTAAACTGGAACTGGGCCTTGACGTCGGCGTCGGCGTCGATCCGCGACAGCCCGAACGAGCCCTTGGCGATGCCGCCATAGATCTGCGCTTCGCCGACGCTCAGGGCCAGCGCGCCATTGCGCAGGTTGGCGCCGATCGCGGTGCGTCCGAGTTTTGACGGGCCGACCGTGACCTTGGCCGCGGAAAGGCGAATGTCGAGATCGGTCATCGACAGCGAGTCGAGATCGAACAGCTGCCGGTTCCAGTCGTGGGCGCCGCTCGCAAGCAGGCGGAAGGTCGAGATATAGGGCGTGAAGTCGAGCGCATCGGCGGCCAGCGTCGCCTGCAGGGATTGCCGGCCGTTATTGGCGTAGGTCATCACGCCTTCGGCGACGTTGCCGTCGAGTTCGACATTGACGTTGGTCAGCGCCACCGATGCGCCCACCACATTGGCCCGGGCCTTCAGCGCGAAGCGGCCGAAGCCGCCGCTGCCGAGCGGCGTCTGTCCGGTCCATTGCAGCGCGTTGCGCAACGATGAGGAATCGATCGTCATCGTGCCTTCCATCATCAGGCTGGTGCGATTGGCGATCGTGCCGTCGAAGGCGACCTTCAGCGGCGCGCTGGCCAGCCGGGCCTTGAAGCCCGAGCGGTCGCCCGAGAGCGCGGCGAGGAAGTCGCCGATCGAGATGCTGCCGTCGACCCGTTCGCCACGCCAGTCGAACTGCCCGGTCGCGGCAAACGAGCGCGAGATCGACGGCCATGCCAGCGACAGGTCGATATCGCCGAGCGCTTCTTTGACCTGACGGACGGGGTCTTCGTAGGACAGTGTGCCGTCCTGGATGCGGATTTCCGAGAACGAGAGCTGATTTTCGGCACCGGGCTTCATGGTGCGGGTGATGGTGCCGATGAAGGGCGTCCAGTTGCTTTCGCCGTTGATGTCGCGCACCACCCGGATGTGCGGCCGCAGCATCATCACGTCGGCGATCTCGAAACGTTGCAAGAGCAGCGGCAGCAGCCGCAAGTTAGCCGTCAGCACGTCCACGGTCAGTGCGGGATCGGCGCCGGCGCCGCCCTTCAGGCCGACGTCATGGAAGGAAACGTAACTCGCCGGAAATACCGAGATGTCGGTTCCGCCCTTCACGACCAGGTCGAGCCCGGTCACGGCGCGGATCTGCGCCTCCACCGCCGCGCGAAGGGCGTCGCGGTTGAGCAGCCAGGATGACACGATCAACCCGACCAGTATCACGCCGAGAAGCGCTGCGACCGGCATCGCGAGGCGCCGTGTTCGCTGGGCCATCGTCAATGGAAAATCCTGGAAATATCCAAAGTCTGGTTCGCCTCGCTGGAACCGGATGCGCGCATCGGCTTTGAGGCCGTACGGTTGCCGCCGAAAGGATGGGCCGGGTATCGCTACGTCTGTCTACCCGGTTCCAACCCGCTGCAACTTGATGGTTTTTCTTGACGCTTTCAAGGCCGCTCTCTTCTCCCTCCCCTTGCGGGGGATGGAGACGAAGTCAGGCCTCAAATGCGTTGGCCCTGCCGCAAGCGGGGGCGAGGTCACCTGCACGCGGGAGAGGGAGTCCCGTCATTGACGCACTGCGAAGATTTTGCCTAATAGGTTTGTGGCGCGGTGAGCGCGTTTTCTCCATCAGGTCGTATCTCATGAAAAAGGTCTATCCCGACGCCAAATCGGCCCTCGACGGCATCCTCAAGGACGGCATGATGATCATGTCGGGCGGCTTCGGCCTTTGCGGCATTGCCGAGACCCTGTCGGATGCGATCCGCGATAGCGGCGTGAAGAACCTGACGGTGGTTTCCAACAATGCCGGCGTCGACGGGATCGGGCTCTCCCGCCTGCTCGAGACCCACCAGATCAAGAAGATGATCTCGTCCTATGTCGGCGAGAACAAGCTGTTCGCCCAGCAGTTTCTCGCCGGCGAACTCGAACTCGAATTCAACCCGCAAGGCACGCTCGCCGAGCGCATCCGCGCCGGCGGCGCCGGCATTCCCGCCTTCTACACCAAAACCGGCGTCGGCACGCTGATCGCCGAGGGCAAGGAAGTGAAGGAATTCGACGGCCAGAAATACCTCATGGAGCGCGGCCTGTTCGCGGACCTCGCCATCGTCCACGCCTGGAAGGGCGACACCGCCGGCAACCTCGTCTATCGCAAGACAGCGCGGAATTTTAACCCGATGATGGCGACCGCTGCAAAGGTCACGGTCGCCGAAGTCGAGCATCTGGTGCCGGCCGGAGAGATCAATCCGGACCACATCCATACGCCCGGCATTTTCGTCAAACGCATCATCGAGGTCGGCAGCGCGAGGAAGCGTATCGAGTTCCACAACACTCGTCCGCGCCCCAACAAGGCGTCGGCCGCCGCAACCGGGAGTGAAAGTCTGATGGCCTGGACCCGAGAACAGATGGCCGCCCGCGCCGCCAGGGAATTGCGCGACGGCTTTTACGTCAATCTCGGCATCGGCATCCCGACATTGGTGTCCAACTTCATTCCCGACGGTATCGACGTCTCGCTGCAAAGCGAGAACGGCATGCTCGGCATGGGGCCGTTTCCCTATGAGGGCGAGGAAGATCCCGACCTGATCAATGCCGGCAAGCAGACGGTCAGCGAACTGCCTTCGACCTGCTATTTCTCGTCGGCCGAATTCCTTCGGCATGGTGCGCGGCGGCCATATCGATCTGTCGATTTTGGGCGCGATGCAGGTCGCACAGAATGGCGATCTCGCCAACTGGATGATCCCCGGCAAGATGGTGAAGGGAATGGGCGGGGCGATGGATCTCGTCGCCGGCGTCAAGCGCGTCGTGGTGGTGATGGAGCATTCCGCCAAGGACGGCGCGAAACTCCTGAAGAAGTGCACGCTGCCGCTGACCGGCGAGAGTGTGGTCGACATGGTGGTCACTGACTTGGCCGTCTTCACCATCGACAAGCACGGCAAGGACGGTATGGCGCTGATCGAACTCGCCGACGGCGTCACGCTCGACGAAGTCAAGTCGAAGACCGAGGCCGAGTTTCGGGTCGCGCTGAAGAACGCGTAATCTGATTCACCGTCACGGCCGTGTCTATTTCGTCATGCCCGAGCTCGAGCCACGGCTGTCCGGTTCAGATTTAGCATAGACTTAGGCTTATCTGTCGCTGGTCTTGGAGGATTGGCGGGGGTTCGAGCAGGTTGTCGAATGAGCGGCGGTGCATGAGGTTGGCACGGATCAGGCGGCTGAAGACGATTGGGCTTTGGATGATCGTTTGCGTTGCCTGAGCCAGGCGCAGCAGCAGGAAGGCCACGAGCGGAACGCTCGTAACACCTCACGCCTTCGCTACCTCTTCCAGTCCGCGGTTGCGCGGCTCGACGCCCCAGGCCCAGACCACCAAAATCTGCACCACCACCAAGCCGATCATCAGCCAGACCACGCCCGGCAGCTTGTAGGAAGCCATCAGCGCGCCGACGATGAAGGGCGAGACCATGGTGGCGCCGCGGCCAAGCGTGTTGCAGATGCCATTGGCGCGCAGGCGGATCTCGGTCGGAAACAATTCCGGCGTATAGACCCCGAACAGGATGGCGGTCTGCACATAGATCGCCACGATCAGCACGAATCCGATCGCCAGCACGAACGCGGGATCGGACGCGGCATTGAAGCGTGCATAGATGTAGCCGGCGATAATGGTGACGGTCGAGGCGCCGATGATGCTCATGCGCCGCCCGATCGCGTCGGACAGGTAAGCGCCAAGCGCGCAGCCGACCAGCGATGCCGCCGACAACACCAGCGTGTAGGCGAGCGAGTTGGTGATCGTCAGCCCCTGGCGCAGGAAGAATTGCGGCAGGAAGATCACGAAGCCGAAGATCAAGGTATTGATTGTGATCAGCACCCAGGAGCCGACGACCATGCGTTGGATGAGCGGCGGGCGCAGCATGTCCATGGCGCCAACCAGAGCCACCGGCGCCGGCACGACCACGGCCGGCAGCGGCTTGCCGGCGCCTGCTTCGGCTTCGATCGCCTGCATCAGCGCTTCGGCCTCTTCGGTGCGGCCTTCGGATTCAAGCCAGCGCGGCAATTCCGGCAAGTTCTTGCGCAGGTACCAGACGATCAACGAGCCGATGCCGGCGATGACGAACATCGGCCGCCAGCCGAAGTTCGGGATAATGAGATAGCCGAGCAGGGCCGTCATCGGAAAGCCGGTTACGGTCAGGAATGCCATCATTGACAGCCAGCGTCCGCGCGTTTTCGGCGGAACGAATTCGGTCAGCGTCGAATAGCCGACCACGATTTCGGCGCCCAAGCCCAAGCCCTGCACGAAGCGGCAGGCGATGAGCTGGTTCATATCCTGCGCAAAGGCAGCCGCGAGCGAGGCGAGGCCGAAGATCAGGAGGTTGATCTGGTAGGTGAAGCGGCGGCCGAATTTGTCGCCGACAAATCCCGTGATCAGCGATCCCAATGTCATCCCGACGAAGGTCAGCGAGATGAATTGCGGGATTTGGCCCGGCGGTCGAGAAATGGGACTGCGCCACCGCGGCCAGCACGCCGCCGGCGACATAAAGGTCGTAGCCGTCGAAGAACATGCCGGCGCCGACCAGCCAGAAGATTCGGTAGTGAAACGGCGAAATCGCCAGCCGGTCGAGACGCGCGCCGGCATTTACTGCAAGTGCCATGGAATTCCCCCCTTATCGTCCGTGCAACCGCCGGCTTCGTGGTCCGGCGTCGATGTTGTCGTTAGTTCAATCGCCGCTGTCCCGCCGTGTCGCGATACCAGTCGAACGGCGCGTCACCGGTGGAGACCATCACGCTCTTGACGCTGAAATGATCGTCAAAGCTTTCGGTGCCGCATTCGCGGCCGACGCCGGAATCGCCGACGCCGCCCCAGGGCGAGGCCGGATCGAGCCGGTGATGATCGTTGATCCAGACGATGCCGCATTTGACGGCGGAAGCGACCCGATGCGCGCGCGAGACGTCGCGGGTACGGATCGCGGCCGCGAGCCCAAACGGTGAATCGTTGGCAAGCCGAAGTGCGTCCGCCTCGTCCTTGAACGGCGTGACGGATGTAAAGGGACCGAACACCTCTTCCTGGAAGATGCGCATGTCGGCTTTCACGTCGGCGAATACCGTCGGCTCGACGAAGTAACCGTTCTCGTGGCCGGCAATTTTCGCTGGCCTGCCGCCGGTGACAAGCCGCGCGCCGTCTTCGTGGCCGAACTTGCAATAAGACAGCACGCGGTCGCGCTGTCGCGCCGAGATCACGGGGCCGAGCTGGGTTAAGGGATCGGAGGGATCGCCGATCCGGATGGTCTCGGTCTTGGCCTTCAGCTTGGCGACGAATTCGTCGTAGATCGAGGCCTGCACGAGATGGCGCGAGGCGCAGATGCAGGTTTGCCCTGCGCCGATAAAGGCGCCGAACGCGGCATAATTCACCGCGCGGTCGATGTCGTAATCGTCGAACACCATCACCGGCGTCTTGCCGCCGAGCTCCATGGTCTGATGCGCGAACACTTTTGCCGCGGCACTTCCCGCGATGCGGCCGGCCTCGGTGCCGCCGGTCAGCACCAGCTTGTCGATGTCGCCATGCTCGGCGAGCATCTTGCCGGCGCTTTGGCCGAGACCAAGCACGATGTTGAACACGCCCGGCGGCAGGCCGGCCTCGGTGAAGATTTTGGCGAGCCGCAAGGTCGTCAGCGGCGTGTATTCCGAGGGCTTCACCACGGTGACGCAGCCGGACGCCAGCACCGCGGCGAGCGACTTGCACAGGATCATCAGCGGATGGTTGAACGGCGTGCAGTTGGCGACGATGCCGATCGGCGTGCGCAGCGTATAGTTCAGATACGAACCTTCGACCGGAATCACCGCATCGCGCCGCGCCAGCGCTAGCCCTGCGAAGTAGCGGAAGAAATCCGGCAGCCGCGAGAGCTGCGCGCGCGTCTCGTTGACCGGGCGGCCATTGTTCAGCGTCTCGAGCTTATAGAGCTCTTCCAGGTTGGCCTCGAACGCATCCGCAAGCCTGTTGACGAGGCGCGCGCGGGCGCGAATGTCCATGCCGCCCCAGGCCTTGCCTTCGAAGGCGGCGCGCGCGCTCTTCATGGCGCGGTCGATGTCCTCGGCGGTCGAGTTCGGGATCTGCGCGATCACCTCGCCGGTTGCGGGATTGCGCACGTCGAGCATCGCGCCGTGGCCCGCTTCGATCTCGCGGCCGTCGACGAAATTGCCGTGGATCTTCGATCGATGCCGAGCCTGGTTTGGCGGAATGTTCATGTGTTTCTCTTTCCTCCACGATCACGGCATTGCGCTTGAGCGCCGGCAGCACGCGCTTTTCGGTTTGATGGATATGCGCCTTGATGAGGTGGAGCGCGCGCCTTCGATCGCGCCGCTGCATAGCTTCGATCAGTTCGCCATGTTCGGCGACCAGTTGGGTCGGATCGTGATCCCTGACATTGGCAAGGCTGACGCGCACCAGGCGATCGGCCTGCCCGATCAGGTCGCACAGCGCGCCTGCCATGCGGCGGTTGCCCGAGGCGTCGGCAAGGGCGCAATGGAAGGCTCGGTTATACGTGATGAAGTCCTCGCGATCGCCGGCAAAGCTTCGGAAGCCGTCGAGCGCGTTCAGGCGTCTTCTCCGGCGCGTTCTCGATGGCTTCGGCAACGCAGGCCGGCTCCAGCGCCAGGCGAAACCGCAACAGGTCGCGCGCATCCGAGAGCGAGATCGGATTGACGCGATAGCCCTGGCGCGGCTGCACGGTGACGAGATGTTCGCGCTCCAGCCGCAGCAGGGCTTCGCGCACCGGTTGGCGGCTGACGGCATAGCGCTCGGCGAGCTCCTGCTCGCGCATGTCATCGCCCGGCGCCAGCCGGCAGCTCAAAATATCAGCGCGGAGGCTTTCATAGACGTTGTCGCGCAAAAGCATGAGGATTTCCGCATAATCCGGTCGCTATCTTGCATTCGTGAAATATCACGTCAAGCAACAAGGGCTTGAAATGCCCGCGGTTTGATTTAATCAATCGGTTCCACCTCGCCGCTTCCGGCCCATCCCGCCGCGTCAGATTAAAGAGAGACCCGCATGGATCGATTGTTCGCTCACGGCACGGTGAATGCGGCGGTTTCCGGCGAGGGGCCGGCGCTGTTTCTGTTTCACTCGTTGTTGTCGGACCGCGCGAGTTTCGATGCCATCGCGCCGGAACTTGGCGCGCTCGCACCGCGTGATCGTTCCGGAATTGCCGGGCTTCGGCGGCTCGAAGGCGGTCAGCGGCGGGCTCGCCGCGGTCGCCGACCGGATGGCGGAAGCCGTGAGCGAAGCCGGCGACAAGCAATGCGATCGTGCTTGGCAACGGCTATGGCGGCTTCGTCGCGCTTGCAAATGGCGATCCGGCATCCGATCCATCGCCAGCAAATTCATCCTCGCCGATTGCGGCGCGGCGTTCTCGGAACAAGGGCGCGAAGCGTTCCGCACCATGGCCGCCGTCGCGCAAGCCAAGGGGCTTGGCGGCGATCACCGACGTCGCGATGCGCCGGCTGTTCGCGCCGGAGTTTCAGGCTGCACATCCCGATCTGATGCGCGACCGCCGCGAGGCTTTTTTGAAAACCGATCCGGAAGTGTTGAAGGCGGCCTGCGCGCAGCTCGCCGAACTCGATCTTCGCCCCGAGCTGTCGAAGGTCAAAATGCCGGTGCTGGTGCTGGTCGGCGAACATGACGAGGCGACGCCGCCGCCGATGTCGCATGAACTGGCGGCATTGCTGCCGAATGCGCGGCTGAAGGTTTTGGCCGGTTGCGCCCATGTGCCGCAATTGCAAGCGCCGCGGGCCTTCCTCGATGCGATCGGCGATTTCCTGACCGCGGCTCCCGCCGCGGCTTGAGGCATCTGGTCGCGGCGCAAGAACGATCAGATTCGTAGCACCGATTTCGCTGACTTCGGGAGAGGACGGCCTCTTTACACAGACGGTAGCGCTCGGCTTTGCGTTTGGCGGGCAGTCCCAACTGCTGTCAAAGCCCATGTTGTTAAACGGCCCAATGGTGGCCGGCCAGCCGCCGTCCAGACGACAAGGCCGCATATGATCGCAACGGTAGCCCAAAGCAGGAGGAGTTTTTGCTAGTGACTCATTGCCTTGGCTTCGCCTTTGATCTTCTTCAGCTTCGCTCAAATATAATATCGCCTTTCTCCCAATCGGTATTTCCGGGATTAGCCCTAACCGGGCATGAAGCCGCATGCCGAATCAAGCGAATTTCAGGTTTCGCCATCGCCCGCGAGAACACCACTTCGACCAGCGTGCCGGAACGCGCGCCGGTCTTGATGTTGAACTGCGCGCGGTTGGCTTCGACCAGCGCCTTGGTCAATGACAGGCTGACCGCGGCTTCCGGCGATTGATCGAGTGGCGCCTGCGACCGAAACGGCTCCATCGCGGCCGCTACCTCGTTGTCGTTGAGCCCTTGGCCGGAATCGCGGATCCGCAACGCCACTTCGCCGAAATCGGTCAGCGCGGTCGAAACGATGACCTGGCCGCCGGCATTGGCGAGATGGATCGAGTTGCCGATCAGGTTCATCGCGATCTGGCGCAACGCGGGGCCGTCGGCGACGACCGGCGGCAGCATCTGCGCCAGCGAGGTACGGATGATGATGCGCTCGCGGTTGGCCTGAGACTGCATCACCGCGACGCAGCTCTCCACGAGGTCGTTGAGATTCTGGTTGGTGAAGGCGAGGTCGAGCTTGCCGGTCTCGATGCGGCTGAGATCGGTGAGATCGTCGAGCACCGAGATCACCCGCTGGCCGGAGGCGCGGACGTCCTTCATGTATTCGACATAACGCTCGTTGCCGAGCGAACCGAAACGCTCGCCGATCATCATCTCGGCAAAGCCGATAATGGCGTTGAGCGGCGTGCGGACTTCGTGGCTGATCCGCGCCAGCAGGTCGGCTTTGGCGTTGGCGGTGCGGTTGGCGAGACGCTGCGCCTCACGCAATTCGCCCTCGCTCTTCTTGGACTGCGAAAGATCGCGGAACACCGCGAAGAAATTCAGGCCCTGCGCCTGTGTCCGCCCCATGGTCATCGACAGCGGAATGAGACCGCCGCCGCGGACCCGGCCCAAAACCTCGCGGCCGTGTTCGAGCAGGCTCGCAACGCCGGAGCCGTTGAGGCTTTCGAGATAATTCTTGACGACGCTCTCGCTCTCCGGCGCGAACAGCACGCCGAGATTATGCTTCGTCAATTCGTCGCCGTCGTAGCCGAACAAGGCTTCCGCGCTGCGGTTGCAGGAATTGACATTGCCTTGCGCATCGAACATCAGGATGCCGTCGGCGGTGGTGTCGAGAATGGCGGCGAGTTCTTCCGCATTGGCTTGGCCGACCGCCGATGGCGCTGGCACGGCGGACATGGCCGGCTCGGCCGCAGGCGCGGGGATCGCGTTGTCGAGCGCAGCCCCGGTAAAGATCAAGGCGAGCGCGCTATCGTTGTCCCACTTGATGGTGTGCAGCCGTGCGTCCAGGGTGATGGCGGGCGAAGCTTCGACGGAGGCATCGGGGATGGAAATCCTGACCGGCGTGCCGGTGTCAGAGGTGCTGCTGGCGTTGGAGACGCCGGGCTCGACATAGAGCGCGTCGACGCCGCCCGCCTGTTCGAGCGCGTGCAGGCTGTCATAGCCCATGCACTCGAGGAAAATGCGATTGGCGTAGAGCAGCCGATCGAGCCGGTAGATCATCACGCCGGTCGGCAGGAGATCGAGCAGTGCCTTGTCGCGCCGGGCCTCGCCGCGCGCCGGCGGTTCGGGCTCGGCCAACCAGGTGGGCGGTTCGGCCGCAGCCTCCGGTGAAGCTGTTTCCTTGGGTGGCATTGCGGCCGCTGCGGAAGCCTCGGCCGGCTCGGTGGCCTCCGACCGATTGTCCTCGCTCTCGAGCCGCGCCGATAGTTGCCGAGCGAGTTCATTGAATGCGCTGTTTTCGACCGGCGTCAGCACCGGGGCGCGCGTCTCGCCCAGCGGCCGGAACGGGACGACGTTCGGCGGCACTTCCTGCGGAGTTTCGTTTGAGGTTTCCACCGGCGTTTCCAAATCGGTTGGTTGGACTATGTCAGGCGAGGGGGCAGCCAAGACTTCAGGTGCAGCCAAATCAGCGCCGGGGTCGGGA
This sequence comes from uncultured Alphaproteobacteria bacterium, assembly GCA_963706265.1. Lineage (GTDB taxonomy): Bacteria > Pseudomonadota > Alphaproteobacteria > Rhizobiales > Xanthobacteraceae > Bradyrhizobium. The sequence goes on from CAVPLO010000003.1 coordinate 384,394, forward strand.
ATGTCAGGCGAAGGCGCGGCCAAAGGCGAGGTTCCCGCGATGTCCGGGCCAATTTCGGGCGACATCATGTCCGCTGATGGCGGATCGTTGAAGAATTCCTGACTGCGTAGGGCTTCCAGCCGCGCCAGGCCTTCAAGGTCGCGGCAGACGCCGAAGCCGCGGTAGCCGACAAAATTTCGCTGCCCGTCGTGGATCGGCAGCCCGGATAGTTGGACCGGCTAAGCGGCTGCCGTCATCGGCGGGCCAATTCAGGGTGATGCCGCTCCAGGCCTCGCGCGTGGCGATTGCCTTGACGACCAGCCCTTCCGGGTCGAGCGCGAAAGTCTGTTCGATTTCGTGCCACGGCCGGCCGAAACCGGCGGCGGTGCGCACGCCGATCAGACGGGTGAACGCATCAGAACCCAGCGAGAAGCGGCCGTCGGCATCCATCTGCCACATGAAGCGCAGCGGATAGCGCCATGGCGGCCGCGCGGAGGGCTCGGGCCCAGATGTGTCGGCGGCCGGTACCCCGGCTTGCGGCGCGGCGTTGGATGTCGCGCCGGCTTCCGGGCTTAAAACAGATTCGGCCGGAGCTTCATTGGGCCGCGACAGGTGTTCGGATTCCGGCAGCGCTGCCGCGAGATCTTCGTCTGCGGCGAGCACCGTGTTGGGAGTGAGCAAGGCCAAGAGGCCGGTATCGCCGCGGCTGCCGACGCAGAGCAAGGTTACGCGCCCATCGCCCAACGGCGCCTCAGCGCGGCCCTCTTTCAGGGCGATCCGGCGCGCCTCCTCCAAGCCTGTGTCCGCGAGGTGATGGAGGCCCGCGAACGCCGTCGTGTGGCTTGCGGCAACCAGCGTGCCGTCGGCCTCAAAAGCCGCAGCCGGGCCATCGGCGTCTTCGGCGAGCCGTTGCAGCCGTTCATTCAGCGGCATCGAGCGGACGGCCGGTTCAGTCGCCGCGATCAGAACGGCTTCGCTGCCGTCGGCAAAATCGAGCCGCGCGCAGGCGCAGGTGGCGAGCATGCCGAGCGTCGCGCCAAAGCCACGCAACCGCTGCAGCCGGACAGCGCCATTGGGCAACAGCCGGTGCGCAAGTTGGGCAACCTGACGGCGATGGGGATCGGCCGGACCGAAGATCTTGTCGGTGATGCGTGCGCCGTTGCAAAGACCGAACAAGCGGGCGCCGACCGGATTGGCCCACAGCACCCGTGTGCCGTCCGTCGACCACAACCAGACGGGGAGCGGGCTTGTCGCACGTAGCGCCAGCCGCGGATCGTCGGGGCCTCGCACCTTGAATTCAGTGTTCTTCATCGCTTCCGGCGTCGGATTTTCGGCCGCCGAACAAGGCAGCGCTAACGGATGGTGAGTATCGCCTTCCGGCTCCGGCAGGTCCACGGCCAGAACATGAGATGAGGCCTCCAAAGGAGGGATAACCTTAACTAGCGGTCCAATTCTAACATTCGCATCCCTTGTCGGCGGGTGAGCGAATGTCAAATCCACTCCACTCCGTGGACCTAGTGCCCACTTTCCGAAGTTCGTGTTACAGTTCAGCGCGCACCTTTCACGAACTTCGGAAAGTCATGGGCACTAGCAAATCTATGATTCTAGTGCCGCTTTGCTATTTGAAGTTCCTGGATCGAATTCGCCGCTTGTGGTGCAGGGAACTTCAAATAGGCGGCACTAGTGGCGTGCTTTCGCGTTGGTGTTAAACACCGAAAAAACTCAAAACCGGGAGATCGACCATGGACGAGCGTGATCGTTTCGAAATTCCAAAGGAGATGCGATCGATGGCAGAAGCGAGCTTCGAACAGGCACGAAAGGCCTTTGAAAAATTCATCGCTGGCGCCCAAGCCACCGCCGATTCACTCTCTGCGCGGACGGCGACGGTCGGCGCGGGCGCCAAGGACGTCAACGCAATGGCGTTTTCGTATGCCGAAAAGAACGTCCAGGCCTCGCTCGATTATGCGCAGGCGCTCGTGCACGCCAAAGACCTCAGCGAAGTGATGCGGTTGCACCGCGAATATGCGCAGGCCCAGATGCGAGCGCTGACCGAACAGGCGCGTGAAATGAGCCAGATTGTCGGCCGCACGGCCATGGAAGCGGCAAGGCCTAAAAACTAAGTTTTTACAATAACTTAGATAGAAATTGTCCTGCTTCCGGATCGAGGGAGCTGGAACCCGAGTATTATATTATGGCAATGCGCCGGCGATTTCGTTGCGTTGCACAAAATTGCCATGATACTGTGCTCATATCTTGAGCGCCCCAACAGGGCAATTTCCGCCCCCGTGATCCTCGTCGACGTTTTCCGGAAAGATACCCCCGGGGCGCGCAAGGGGTCACACCACCTTCTACCCCCAGCGAAGGAATGCACGCCATGGCTTCAACCGACCCATTCTCCGCTTCCATCATCCCGTTCGAGGTTCCCGAGCAAGTCCGCGCCTTCGCCGAAAAAGGCGTCTCGCAGGCCCGCGACAATTACGCTCGCTTCAAGGACGTTGCCGAGACCAACAACTCGACGATCGAGGCCGTGTTTGCCAACGCCAACAAGGGCGCCAGCGAGTACTCGGCCAAGCTGATGGAAATCATCAAGACCAACACCACCGCCTCGCTCGACTTCGCGCAGGAACTGGTCGGCGTGAAGACGCCTTCCGAGGCGCTGGAGCTCTGGACCAACCACGCCAAGAAGCAGTTCGAGGCTTTCTCGGCCTGGAGCAAGGAGCTCACGGAGCTGTCGCAGAAGGTCGCGTCCGAGACCGTCGAGCCGATCAAGGCCAACGCGTCCAAGCTGTTCAAGCCCGCCGCCTGAGCGGTAACGCGGCAAGCTTTAAAAAACCCGGGCGGCAGCGCCCGGGTTTTTTGTTGGGCGCGCGCCCCGCGCACCGGGGAGGACCGGTGAACCAAGCGGATGTAATGCCTTGTCCCGGCGGTGTCGGCGGCCTTGCCAAAGCGCAAGCTTGCACCTAGTTTCCCGCCGTCTTCCCGCCCTTGGAGCGGGGATCAGGATGCAGTTGTAGCTCAGTTGGTTAGAGCGCCTGTCTGTGGAACAGGAGGTCGGTGGTTCGAGCCCACCCAACTGTACCACACTTCAATGACCTAGCCGGTCGCCCGCAGATTTTTGGCTCTTTGTCTGTTGTTGGCGGATTCATCTTGCGGCCTCGCGTCCACGGAGGAGCTTGTCGATGCCTGACGAGGTGCGGATTGGTTCGTTGCGGCTGAAGTTCCTGATCGACGACGCCGACAATGGCGGCAAGCTGACGATGTTCGACATGACGGTGCCGGAGCAGGCCAAGGTGCCGGCGGCGCATTATCATCGCGATTTCGAAGAGGTTTGGTATGGCCTCGGCGGCACGCTGACCGTCACGCTCGACGGCGTGGCGCATCAACTGAGATCAGGTGACGCCTTGTTCGTGCCGCGCGGCGCCGTGCACCGTTTCGACAACCTTGATGCCGGAGAGGCCCGCGCGCTCATAACCCTGACGCCGGCGGTCGCGGGGAAGCGATATTTCGAAGAAATCGCCACCGTCGTGAACGCAGGCGGCCCGCCGGACATGGCGAAGGTCAAAGCGGTCATGGAAAAGTACGGCCTGATCGTTGCGTGAGAAATCTCTGCAGCTCGTCATTCTTTGCACTTCGTCGCCGGTTTCATCGAAGGAACTCAGCGCGACGGGACTCTATCGTCGAGCTTTCCACTGCTAGCTTGCGTTATTGCGCGCGCATTCACTTGCCAACTTCGACTCGCTCACTCACAATTTGCACGGGGTGGTGATTTGGGGGGAACATGAACGCTTTCGCGATTCGAGTAGGACGGCTTGCTGGTGTGATGTTGACGATCGGGGTGGGGGCGTGGCCCGCAACAGGGTGGTCCTATACCATGGAGGCGCAGCAGGCCTGCATGGGTGACGCGTTCCGGCTGTGCAGTTACGAAATCCCTGATGTCTCGCAGGTCACGGCCTGCATGGTCAGGCGGCAGACCGAACTCAGCCCGGGCTGCCGGGTCTATTTCAGGCGGCAAGAGACGTCTGCAAGGCCGAGACATCACCGGATACGGCAACATACGGCTTCAGACGAATAGCTAGTGGTCCGATTCTAACATTCGCATCCCTTCTCCAGCGGTCACTTTTGCGAATGTTAGAATCAAAGGACCACTGGCAAATATATGTTTCCAGTGGAGTTTAGGATTTGACATTCGCGTTTCGCGAACTCGCGGCCAGGTGGGTAGCGAATGTCAAATCCGCTCCACTGGGTACCGGCAACCGCCTCGCTCGCCCGATATTGTCGGCTTCAATATCGGTTGGGCGGGCGAGGGGTATGTCTCAAAAGCAACCTTGCTGATTATTCAGCGACTTCGCCACATTTGACGCCAAATTCTTCTTCCACGAATCAGCGCGCTGATTCATTTTTCGCTTCCTGGGGTCAATCTGGAGGCGAAGGGTATGAACGTTATTGTTTTTGCGTCGCGTAAAGGTGGCTCGGGAAAAAGCACCCTTGCTGCTCATCTCGCTGCGCATGTCCACAAGACGACCAAGCCGTGTTTGCTTGTCGATGCCGACCCGCAGGGATCACTGACCCTGTGGCACAAGCTACGCGGGACCAACGAACCGCCGATCAAGACTGCCGTCAACTCCGTCAGCGGTATTATCGCTGCTGCCAAGCGCGACGGTTTCGAATGGGTGTTCATCGACACGCCGCCGAATCTCTCGGCTGTGGTCGACGACGCGATCAAGAACGCCACCATGGTTGTGATTCCGGCGCGGCCGGGCGTCTTTGACGTCAATGCGGTGCAGGAAACGATTCAGATGTGCCGTTCCGCGCGCAAGCCCTATGCGGTCGTCCTCAACGGTGCGCCTGCGCGGCGCGACGAGGTGGAAAGCCGTATCGTCACCATCGCACGGGAAGCCTTGACCAAGTTCCGCGCGCCAGTGTGGGGCGGGCAGATCACCAACCGTGCAGATCTCCTGATGGCGCTCGGCAAGGGTGAAGGCGCCCGCGAGTATTTTGCCGAAGGCCGTGCGGCTGCCGAGATCGGCCGGCTCTGGGCTGCGATCGAGCGTTCGGTGAAGGCGATCCGCGGCACGGCATCGGCGAGCGGCACGATGCACAAGCAGGCGGCCTAGGGCGACGAAGCGGCGAGGGCGTCGCGCCGGTTCTGTCGCGTTGGTTGTCGGGAGGACGCTTGCAAGGCGACATCATCCCGCGTGGGATAGTGCCGCCCGTTTGAAGTTGCTGCATCGCTAGCGGCAAATTCTGCTCAGGAACTTCAAATGGAAAAGCGGCACCAGTGCCGTAACGTGGCTAGTGCGGCGAATTTGAAGTTCCTATCAGTGGTTGCAGCGGGTTTGTCATAGGAACTTCAAATTCAAGGCCGCTACTCAAATCAATAAGTTACGAGAGCTCCTTTGATTCCGAAGTTCGCATCAGAGGTTGCCGCGATATCATGCGAACTTCGGAATCGGAGCTCGAGTGCCCATGACTTTCCGAAGTTCGTAAAGGGTGCTGAGGTGGAGTGCGAACTTCGGAAAGTGGGAACTGGATGCCGCTCACGTGGGATGATGTTGCTTGTAGGTGACGTCGCCTACGCGGCGATCAGTTCACCATCAGCGCATAGAACATCACGACCGGCGACAGGGTCAGGATAACCGACCAGACGCTGACCGCCCAGATGATGTCCTGTATGCAGAAACCACCCCATTTGGGGTTGGAATTGTCTTGAGTATCCATAACGCGCCCCCGCGTTTGTTGTTGTTGTTGTGGGGGCAACGATAGACGATGAATTTTAAAAGCTGTCCCGCGAACTCGTTCGCATTTCAAGCACCGCCATCACCGCCGGTTAACCAGGCCCTCAAGGGAGCGTTCGCAAAGCGGCGAGGCTTTTGCTTCAGCTTCCGACCAGAAAGCTCACGGCCAGCACCGGCGAGAAGCCGAGCAGCACGGCCCACAGTCCGAACGAGGAAATGAGCAGCAGGTCCTGCTTCCTCTCGGCCCATTTGGAATTGGCAAAGCGCTGGTTCTGGATGGTGTCAGTGGTCATGATTGCCCCCGCGTCCCCTTGGATGTGGGCAACCAATAGCCGCCAACTCTTAAAGATACGGACGCGCGCATGGCGCGCAGTTTAACGGGCCGCTTCAGCTGCCGTTAACCACCCGCCGCCGATTTAGTTCACCGGTCGGCGCGGCCGACCACATCCATCAGTTCGGCGATCTTGCGGCGCTGATCGGCCTTGTCGCCGGAGACGATGGCGTGCTCGACGCAATGGGCGACGTGGTCGCGCAGGATTTCCTCCTCGACCCGTCGCAGCGCCGCTTTCGCCGCCGCGATCTGGGTGACGACGTCGATGCAATAGCGGTCGTCCTCGACCATGCCGGCCAATCCCCGGATCTGGCCCTCGATTCGTTTCAGCCTTTTCAGGCAAGACATCTTGATCTCTTTGCGCATAGACGTCATATACCCCCCTAGGGTATCTTGTTCAAGAGTGGCGGAGCGGAAAAGATGGCGCAAGAAAAGCAGGGGCGGGCCGCGGCGGCCGGCCAGACATGCCATCACCACGATCATCACCACGCCGATCAGGAATTGGCGGCCGCGATCGATCCGGTTTGCGGCATGAAGGTCAAGCGCGAGCCTGCCAGGCATCGCTTTGAGTATCGCGGCCAGGAGTATCTCTTCTGCTCTGCGCGCTGCCGGGAGCGCTTCCAGGCCGATCCGGAAAATTTTCTCCAGCCAAAGGAATCTTCCGAGCCGAAGCCGGCCGCGCCCAAGCGCCAGGAGCCCGCGATAGCCGCCGGCGCCATCTACACCTGCCCAATGCATACGGAAGTTCGGCAAGCAGGGCCCGGAACCTGCCCGATCTGCGGCATGGCGCTCGAGCCGGAGCAGCTTTCGCTCGACCAGGGGCCTGATCCCGAACTGATCGATATGACGAGGCGTTTCTGGATCGCACTGCTGCTCACGCTTCCGGTGTTTGCGATCGAGATGGGCCGTCATTTCGGCCTGACGCATCTGGTCCCGCCGCAGTGGTCGAACTGGATTTTGTTGGTGCTGTCCACGCCCGTGGTGCTGTGGGCGGGTGCGCCATTTTTCGTGCGCGGCTGGCGCTCGGTCGTGTCAGGTCATCTCAACATGTTCACGCTGATCGCGATGGGAACGGGCGTGGCCTATGTCTACAGCGTGACCGGCGCGCTGTTTCCGCAGGTCTTCCCGGCCGGCTTCCGTGACATGCATGGCGCGGTCGCGGTCTATTTCGAGGCGGCTGCCGTCATCACCGTGCTGGTGCTGCTCGGGCAGATCCTGGAATTGCGGGCACGCGAGCGCACGTCAGGCGCGATCCGCGCGCTCCTTGGTCTGGCGCCGAAGACCGCGCGGCGCATCAACGGCCATGGCGAGGAGGATGTCGCGATCGACGCGATCGCGGTCGGCGATCGTTTGCGGGTTCGTCCCGGCGAAAAAATCCCGGTCGATGGCAGCGTCTTGGAAGGACACTCCTTTGTTGATGAATCCATGGTGACGGGCGAGCCGATGCCGGTCGCCAAGGCCGAAGGCGCGCGCGTCATCGGCGGCACCGTCAACCAGAATGGCGCGCTGGTGCTGCGGGCCGAACAGGTCGGCCGCGACACCATGCTGGCCCGGATCGTGGACATGGTGGCGCGGGCGCAGCGATCGCGCGCGCCGATCCAGCGGCTGGCCGATCGCGTCGCCGGATGGTTCGTGCCCGCCGTGATTGCGGCCGCGCTGGTCGCGTTTGCTGCCTGGATGAGTTTCGGCCCAGAACCGCGCCTTGCTTTCGCGCTGATCGCGGCCGTGACCGTGCTGATCATCGCCTGTCCCTGTGCGCTCGGCCTCGCTACGCCCATGTCGATCATGGTCGGAGTGGGGCGCGGCGCGCGGGCAGGCATTCTGATCCGCGACGCGGAAGCGCTGGAAGCGCTGGAGCGTATCGACACCATCGTCATCGACAAGACCGGCACGCTCACCGAGGGCAAACCGAAGCTGGCGTCGATTACGACCGCGCCCAATATCGACGAGCACACGCTGTTGCGGCTCGCTGCCAGCGTGGAGCAGGCGAGCGAACATCCGCTGGCGCGCGCGATCGTCGAGGCCGCGAAGGCGCGCGGCTTGTCGCTCGCTGAAGTGTCCAACTTCGCTGCCCACCCGGGTAAGGGCGCTACCGGCAACGTCGAGGGCAAAGCGGTGGCGCTCGGCAATGCCGCCTTGATGGGGGAACTGAATATCGCGGCGCCCGAACTCGATGCCGCGGCCGAAGCCGCGCGCGGATCCGGCGCGACCGTGATGTACGTTGCGCTCGATGGCCATGCTGCCGGAATCATAGCGGTTGCCGACCCAATCAAGGCGTCGGCGAAAGCCGCTATCGCGGCATTGCGGTCGGAAGGCCTGCGCGTCGTGATGCTGACCGGTGATAACGCGACCACTGCGCGCGCGGTGGCAGCTCAGCTTGATATTACCGAGGTCGAGGCCGGCGTTTTGCCGGAACGCAAGGGTGAGGTCGTGCAGCGTCTTCGGAAAGAAGGCCGCCGCGTCGCCATGGTCGGCGACGGCGTCAACGATGCGCCGGCGCTGGCCGCAGCCGACGTCGGCATCGCGATGGGCGGCGGAACGGATGTCGCAATCGAAAGCGCCGGCGTGACGCTGTTGACGGGCGATCTGGCAGGACTGGTGCAGGCGCGGCGGTTGTCGGCGGCGACGATGGGCAATATCCGCCAGAATCTCGCCTTTGCCTTTCTCTATAATACGGCCGGCGTGCCGATCGCGGCAGGCGTGCTCTATCCCGTGTTCGGCATCCTGCTGTCGCCGATGGTGGGAGCCGCCGCGATGGCGCTTTCGTCGGTCAGCGTGATCGGCAACGCGTTGCGGCTCGCCCGGGCCAAGCTCTAGTCAGGCCTTCTTGTTCGCGCCGATGAAGCGGGCCAACGCGGCGCCGATCTCGTCGGGGCAATCTTCCTGGATGAAATGAAGTCCGGAAACCGTGATTTCCTGCTGGTTCGGAAAGTGCCGGCAGAAGTCGCGGGAACGGCCGATCAGCATCGAGCCCGGCTCGGCATTGATGAATAATTTAGGCAGTGGGCTTTCGAGCAGCCATTGCCCGTACTGTTTGACGATGGCGACGACATCCGCGGGCTCGCCGCCGATTGGCAACTCCCGCGGCCACACAAGCATCGGTAGTCGCGATGTTCGGCTCTGGAACGGCCGGCGATATTGATCCATCTCCGCCTCGCTCAAGCGACGCATGACCAGTTTCGGCAGCAGCACTTCGATAAAGAAATTGTCGTCGAGAATCATCCGCTCGCCCTTCTCGGAGCGCAGGTCGCGAAACAGCGGCGCGCGGCTTTGCGGCAAGTCTTCCCATTCGCGCGGATAAAGAATCGCTTCCATGTAAGCGATGGCGCAGACGCGTTCGGGATGCCGCGACGCCCAGTAAAAGCCAAGCGCCGATCCCCAATCGTGCAGCACCAGCGTCACGTTCGCACGCAAGCCGAGCGCATCGAACCAGGCGTCGAGATAGCGCGCGTGATCTTGAAAACGACAGGCGCCCTGAGGCGAAGCGGCCGACCGTCCCATGCCGACGAGATCCGGCGCCAGGCAATGCCCGAGATCGCTGGCGTGAGGAATGACGTTGCGCCAGAGATAGGATGATGTCGGGTTCCCGTGCAGGAACACGATCGGATCGCCGTGGCCCACTCTCACATAACTCATCTCCGTGTCGAGGATGCGGACCCGGTGCCGCGGAAGATGATCCGCAGCCGCGATGACGGTCTTGTTCATGTCGTCTCGGCTCTCGGTGTTGATGTGCCTGGAACTTGGATCGAGCGATCCGGCATTCGACTTATAAGTCTTCGGCCGCGACTTTGTGCCCGGCTCGATTTCACGGTCGCTCGATATCAGGGTGTGTGAGGGGCCTCGCCGGTCGCGAGTTCGAGCCCGGAGAGCGCCATGTCGCGGTGCGACGCGTTGCCAAGCAGCTGTCCGATCACCAGCCACGCCCCGCCGGGTGCAATTCCCTGGCGTTTGGCAAATTCCCGCGCCTTGTCGAGCCGTCCCATTTTTGTGTAGGTGGCGGCCAGGAACCAGGAGGTGAGCGAATAGCTCGGGAGTTCGTTGAAGGAAACTTCCAGTATTCGGCAAGCCTCGCCGAAACGTGATTCGAAGAAATGACACATGCCGATGCCGGTCAGGTGAAACGCTTTGCGCGCGGCGCGAGGGTCGAGCCGCAGTGAATTCTGGAAATGCGCGATCGCAACATCGGACTCGCCGCAAACGGTGCGCATCCAGCCGCTCCAAAGCCAGCCGAAGGCATGGCTTGGATTGCGCGCCAGGGCTCCGTCGACCAGCCGCTTCAACGTTTCAATGTTTTCGCCTGTGTCCATCAGCGCGCCCGCGGCGGAGGTGACGGTCGAGGGGTCGTCGGGCGCGGCCTCAAGTGCGCGGCGTGCCCAGATGATGGCGAGTTCTCTTTCGGCCGCGGCGTCCTTGCCCCACCCGTTCAGGAGATTGTGGGCATGACAGAGCGCGAGTGAGGCGAGCGCCATCCCGTATCGGGGGTCGCATTCGACCGCTCGTTCGAGTAGCGCGACTGCCTGTAGATTGGCCTCGGGCGACCACGCACGGATGAGCGGCAGCGAACGAAGATAAAGATGATAAGCGGTCAGATCGGATGTCGGTTGCTGCAGGGCACGCTGGATTTCGGTATCGAGCAGCAACGGGTCGATCACGCCGGCGACCGCGGAGGCGACGTTGTCCTGAAGCTCGAAGACATCAGCCATGGGGCCATCGAATTTCTCGGCCCATAGCTGTGCGCCGGTGGCGGCATCGATGAGTTGGCCTGTGATACGCAGCCGCTCACCGGCCTTTCGCACGCTGCCTTCGAGCACATAGCGCACGCCAAGTTCGCGCCCGACCTGCTTGACGTCGATCGGTTTTCCCTTGTAGGCGAACGAGGAATTCCGCGCGATCACGAACAGCGATTTGAAGCGCGACAGCGCGGTGATGATGTCTTCCACGAGGCCATCGGCAAAATAGTCCTGCTCGCGATCCTCGCTCATGTTTTCGAACGGCAGCACCGCGATCGACGGCTTGGCCGGAAGCTCGAGCGCCGGCGGCTCGTCCGTGGTCAAGGAGGATGGGATTTGCGCGGCGCCTTCCCGTTTGAAACGTCCGTCTTCGCCAAACGAGATCCGCCAAACCCGTACTGGTTCGGCGATATTCTTGAGGCGCTGCGACCCAAGGTCTTGCCAGGCGAGTTCGACTTTGCCGCGGATCTGCCGATAGGCGTCGTCGGAGATCGCGAGGCCGCCCGGCTCGGCAAGGCCGTGAAGACGCGCAGCGATGTTGACGCAATCGCCGAAAATGTCGTCCTCGTCGATCATGATGTCGCCGACATGCAAGCCGATCCGGAATTCGACCCTGCTCTCCGGCGGCTGGCCGCTGTTTTGCGCAGCCATCGCGCGCTGGACCTCGACGGCGCATCGCCCGGCATCCACCGAACTTGCGAACTCCACCAGCATGCTGTCGCCGACCGTCTTCACGATCCGCCCGCGATGGGATGCGATGCTGGGAGCGACGACCGCCTTTCTGATGGCCTTGAGCCGGTTCAAGGCGGCTTCTTCGTCGGCATGTATCAAGCGGGCGTAGTCTTCGACTGCTCCCGCCAACACCGCCGCCAGCCGCCGCTGCACCCGCTCGCCGGACACCAAACCTCCAATTGCCTTCAACGTCGGCCGAAATATCAAAGCACTTCGGCCGACTCCGAGCTAGGGCTCACGCGTTGGCAGTTAGACGGTGACGCGGGAACCTGACCTCGGACTATCGTGAGCATGGCCACCACGCCGTGCGATCTCGGCATCGAGCTTGCTTGCGAGATCGTCGCTCACTTCCACCATCGGCAAGCGCACTTCGGCGCTGTCGATCAGGCCCGTGCGCGCCAGCCAGTACTTCGCCGGCGCCGGGCTCGGTTCAGCGAACAATAGTCGGGTGAGAGCGGACAGGCTTTCCCAACGGGCGCGGGCGGCGTCGGTCTGGCCCTCCTTCAGCAGCGTGCCGACAGCGGCGAAGGCCGCCGTCTCGATATGCGCCGACAGCAGGATCGCGCCGTCAGCGCCGTCGGTGAGCGCGTCGAAATACTCGGCGTCTTCTCCGGTCAAGACGCGAAAGCCGGGTGGCCTGCGCCGCAACAGGTCGATCGACCGTGCGCGATTGGCGCCGCAGTCCTTCATGCCCGCGATATTGGGATGCCGGGCAAGTTCAAGCAGTGTCTCATTCTCGAGATTGACGCCGGCGCGATAGGGGATGTTGTAGAGCATGATCGGCCAGGAGGCATGATCGGCAAGCATCGTGAAATGCCGGATTAGGCCGCGTTGCGACGGCCGCGAATAATAGGGAGTTGAGATCAGGTATCCGTCGATCGGCCAGCCGGCCGTCTCATCGAGGGTGTGGCACATCTTGATGGTATGGCTGCCCGCAAGCCCCAGGCAGATCGGCAGATAACGCCGGCCTTCGCCGAGCGTCTCCCGCGTCGCGGCGACGATCCATTCGAGTTCGGCCATCCCGAGCGTCAAGCCTTCGCCCGATGTCGCAGCCAGGATCAACCCGTCGATCGGCAAGCCCGCGTAGTGCCGCACCAGCCGCCGCAGCGAAACCTCATCCACGACGCCGTCGCAGAACGGTGTGATGAGCGGCAGCCAGAGGCCGGCGAGGTGCGATCGAAGGCCTGAAGATTCCGGGTGGCAAGAAGCAGGCGTAGTCATGGTCCATCTCCTGATTGGCCGGAGACGGGACACAAAAAACCCCACCTCGCGGCGGGGGTTTCAAAGATCGGGCGTAAGCTGGAAGTCTATCGCGCGCGTCGATCCGAAGCCCCCGGAAGGGAGGCTTTTTTCATCACAGCGGTTGCGCACGGGTTCGTGAACATCAATACGATGATGCGGTCCGCCGGTTCCACTGTCAACGGAAGACTAGTGCCCACTTTCCGAAGTTCGTGCTCCATCGCTGCACCCACTTCCACGAACTTCGGAAAGTTATGGGCACTAGCAAACCTGTTGATTCTAGTGCCGCTTTTCTATTTGAAGTTCCTGGATCGAATTCGCCGCTTGTGGTGCAGGAACTTCAAATCGGCGGCGCTAGAGCTCCGATTCCGAAGTTCGCAAGCTGTCGGGGGCCTTTGATGCGAACTTCGGAATCAAAGGAGCTCTCAGTGGTCCGATTCTAACATTCGCATCCCTTCTCAGCGGGCACTTTTGCGAATGTCAGAATCAAAGGACCACTAGCAAATATAGGTTTCTAGTGGAGTTTTGGATTTGACATTCGCTTGACGAACTCGCGGCCAGGTGGGTAGCGAATGTCAAATCCACTCCACTAGCAACTTATTGTTTTTAGTAGCGGCTTTGAAATTGAAGTTCCTATAACGAACCCGCGGCGAAACCTGATAGGAACTTCAAATTCGCCGCACTAATCTTTCTCATGATGAAAAATACTTCAAGCGCGGCGGGATCGACGACAGAAAAAAAGCCGGGCTCGTGAGAGCCCGGCTTTGAGTATTGGCCTCGTTGGGCCGACACAATCACCTTCCAAGAGGGATAACCGAACACCCGCGCCACTGGAGGAGGGGGACATGTGCGCAACGCGAAAGCTCAGTGTTCAAATACTATGGGCCCCGCGCGTGCCTTGCAGCAACGGGGGGAGCCGCATGTCAGACATGCGGTGACCGGTTATCGACCGATAATTACGACGGCCAGCGCTGCGCCTTGCTGACCACGAAGTCGCGAAACACCTGGACGCGGGCGACCGTTTTCAATTCCTCCGGATAAACGAAATACGTGTCGAGCTGGATCGAATCGGATTCACCGAACAGCTGCACCAAGCGGCTATTTTCTTCGACCAGATAATCCGGCAACGCAGCAATTCCCAAGCCTTGCTGGCAGGCGCGCACCAGGCCAAGGATGTTGTTGACCTTGAAATAGGCCTCGCGCGGACCGGTGCCGTTGCGGCCGGCTTCGATCAGCCAGAGCCGGTTTTGCAGGTGCGGCGCGACCTGTCCGTCGGACAGCGTAATGATGCGGTGGGCGTCGAGTTCATCGAGCGTGCGCGGGGTGCCGAATCGCTTGATGTATTCCGGCGAGCAGTAGGCATGAAAGCCCATCGCAAACAGCTTGCGCTGGATCAGGTCCGGCTGGGTCGGCTTGCGGGTGCGGATGGCGACGTCGGCTTCGCGCATCGAAAGATCGAGTTCCTCGTCGGTGACGATCAACGAAATGCGGATCTCCGGATAGAGCGCGGTGAACTCGCCGAGCCGCGGAATCAGCCAGTTGATCCCGACACCCGGCGTGGTGGTGATCTTGAGGTCGCCGCTCGGCCGCTCGCGGCTGTCGGTCAGTTTGGCGCGGGCGGCCTGCAACTGCATGAACACGTCATGCGCGGTGCGAAACAGCAGGTCGCCTTGCTCGGTCAGGATCAGGCCGCGGGCATGCCGGTGGAACAGCGACACCGACAATTCCTGTTCGAGCGCCGAGACCTGGCGCGAAACGGCCGATTGCGAGAGGCCAAGTTGCTCGCCGGCATGCGTGAAGCTCCCCGCCTCGGCCGCTGCGTGAAACACCTTCAGCTTGTCCCAATCCATATCGATAAATCCATCACGGGTTCGATGAAAATTCATTCTGCCGCCGCGCGGTCATTCGCGCGGAGCGCTAAAAAACGTTCGGCTTCGAGGGCCGCCATGCAGCCGAGGCCGGCGGCCGTGACTGCCTGGCGGTAGGTTTCGTCGGCGACGTCGCCGGCGGCGAACAGGCCAGGCACGGAAGTCGCGGTCGAATTTGGCGCGACCTCGACATAGCCCGACGGTTTCAGCTTGACCTGGCCCGCGACGAGATCGGTTGCAGGCGCATGGCCGATCGCGATGAAGACGCCATCGGCCGGTACTTCGGCAAGTGAGCCGGTCTTGACGTTTTTCAGCCGGACATGGGTGACCTTGGCCGGGTTCTCCTGCCCACGGACTTCGTCGAGCGCGCTGTCCCATACCACCTTGATCTTGGGATGCTTGAACAGCCGGTCCTGCAGGATGCGCTCGGCGCGGAAGTGGTCGCGGCGATGCACGACGGTCACCTGCGAGGCGAAGTTGGTGAGGAACAGCGCTTCCTCGACCGCGGTGTTGCCGCCGCCGACCACGATGACTTCCTTGCCGCGATAGAAGAATCCATCGCAGGTCGCGCAGGCCGATACGCCAAAGCCCTTGAATTTCTCTTCCGACGATAACCCCAGCCAGCGCGCCTGGGCGCCGGTCGCAAGGATGACGGTTTCGGCGAGATAGACGTCGCCACTGTCGCAGGTCAGGCGGAACGGCCGCTGGGTGAGTTCAAGTTTGATCACGAGGTCGGTCACGATCTTGGTACCGACGTGGGCGGCCTGCTTCTCCATCTGCTCCATCAACCACGGGCCCTGGATCACGTCGGCAAAACCCGGGTAGTTTTCCACGTCGGTGGTGATGGTGAGTTGCCCGCCGGGCTGGATGCCCTGGATCAGCACCGGTTCAAGCATGGCGCGCGCCGCATAAATCGCCGCGGTGTAACCGGCCGGGCCGGAACCGATGATGACGACCTTGGCGTGGATAGGTGCAGACATAAACCGATCCCTCTCGAAGGGAATTTAATGAACGTTTAAGCGGAATTCGCCCCGGGAAGCGCCGCCTTGGCGCCGAAAGTACCGACGCCAAATCTAAGGCATCTGGCGAGCTATGCAAGAATTGCAATCCAAATGAGCAAAACTTCCCGTGAGAAGGGAAATTGGCGCAGCGCACGCGCAATAAAATTGCGCAATGGACGTAAGCTGCGCTAAGACTGTTGCCATCGAAAGCCGAAAGCTTGGGCCGCCGGCCAAGAAACCACCCCCAGCCTCTGGAATCCGGACCGCGTGTCGAAGAATCTTGACGAAATTGACCTCAAAATCCTGGGCGAGATCCAGGCCGATGGCCGAATCACCAATGTCGAATTGGCCAAGCGCGTGGGCATTTCCCCACCGCCCTGCTTGCGGCGCGTTCGGGCATTGGAGGAGGAGGGTTTTATCCAGGGCTATCGCGGCTTGCTCGATCCGCGAAAACTTGGCTTTGACGTCACCGTGTTTGCCTCCGTGCACCTGTCGAGCCAGGCCGACGCCGATCTTCGGGCGTTCGAGGATTTCGTTCGCGCCGAGCCTTTGGTGCGGGAATGCTGGATGCTGTCGGGCGAAGTCGACTTCGTTCTCAAATGCGTGGCGCCCGACATGGCGACGTTGCAGGATTTCGTTACGCACCTGACCGCGGCGCCGCACGTTCGCAACGTCAGAACGTCGCTGGTGCTGCACAATTCGAAATATGAAGCCGCCGTGCCGCTCGAAGTGACGGCGAAAAGCTAGCTCCGTCATTCCGGGGCGATGCGATGCATCGAGCTCCGGAATCTCGAGGTTCCGGATGCGCTCATTCCGTTCGCGCTCCGGAATGACGCGCTTGTGCCCGTCAGCTCCTCTTTCCCCGCATCGCATCGACGCTGTAGGGACCGCCGCCCTCCGTCGCCAAATACAGACACGCGAAGCAGAACAGGATCGCCGCGGTGCCGTTGTTGATCAACGGGAGAAAGCCACGCGGAAAATGTCCGATGAAATAGGCAACAGCCATTTCACCCGACAGGATGAAAGCGGTGATGCGCGTGAACAGGCCGATCATCAGCAGCGCGCCGAGCACAAGTTCGAGCCCGCCAGCGGTCATGATCAGCGGGGGTGGATCGGCGAATTGGGGGATGACCGGGAATTTGAAGATCTTTGCGACGCCGTACTGAAACAGCAACAGGCCGGTCACGAAGCGAAACAAGCTCAGTGCGGCCGGCTGGAATTTCGAAAACATCTGGTCCATGTCATTGCCCCTGTTGACGTCTGGAATGCCTCAGATTTGCAATTCTCAACCGATGCGGAAAGCGCCATCGTTCCGCCCGCCCCGCCTATCAGAAATATTCCTCGACATCAAAAAAAAGCCGCGCTGCTGGCGCGGCTTTTTGATTGCAAGGGAAGGAAGAGCCTAGCGCCACTCGACTTTTGTGATCTCGTAGGCCTTGGCGCCGCCCGGAGCCATGACCTCCACCGAGGCGCCTTTCTTCTTGCCGATCAGCGCGCGCGCCAGCGGGGAGGTGATGGAAATCTTGCCCTTCTTGGCATCGGCCTCCGGCTCGCCGACGATCTGCCACACCGCCTTTTTTTCGGTGTCCTCGTCGACCAGTGTCACCGTGGCGCCGAACTTGATGGTGTCACCGGAAAGCTTCGAGATGTCGATGATGTCGGCGCGCGCGAGCTTGTCTTCGAGCTCGGCGATGCGGCCTTCATTGTGCGACTGCTCTTCTTTCGCAGCGTGATATTCCGCGTTCTCGGAGAGATCGCCATGCGAGCGCGCTTCCGCGATATGTTCGATAATACGCGGGCGCTCCACCGACTGGCGCTTCTTCAATTCATCCTCGAGCGCGGCATAGCCGCCGGCCGTCATCGGAACCTTTTCCATCATCTTCTTCGTCCTTCAATCGCGCGGGGCCGGAGCGATCACGCACGGCACGCGCGAAACTTCTTCAAGATCAGGCTCCCGCGACTGAAACAGTCCCAAAAGCCTGTTAAATCTCGGCGCCTCGAGAGGGCCAATTCAACATCGATACAGGCGGAGAGTTCCCTGCACTTTGCGGGCGGGTTGTGGCCCGCTAATGATCAGTTCTCGGAAAAGTAACTCTGCAAGGTGCGAACCTCAAGGTCTCCGCCCAGATAGGCGCGGACACCCTGGGCAGCCGCCACGGCACCTGAAAGAGTGGTGTAATACGGCACTTTATGCAAGAGGGCGGCGCGGCGCAACGAACGACTATCGGCTAATGCCTGCGGCCCCTCGGTGGTATTAAAGACCAACTGGATGTCGCCATTGGTAATGGCGTCCACGATATGCGGCCGGCCCTCCAGCACCTTGTTGACTTTCTCCGTCGGCACGCCGTGGTCGGTGAGGAAACGCTGCGTTCCCGACGTCGCCATCACCTTGAAGCCAAGCGAGGATAACAGCCGCACCGCGTCGACGATGCGCGTTTTGTCGCTCTCGCGCACGGAGACGAACACGGTACCCTTGCGCGGGACGCGCGTCCCGCCGCCGAGCTGGCTCTTGGCAAACGCAATCTCGAAGCTGCGGTCGATGCCCATCACCTCGCCCGTCGAGCGCATTTCCGGACCGAGCACGGTGTCGACACCGGGGAAGCGGGCAAACGGAAATACCGATTCCTTGACGCCGACGTGGCCGAGCTTGCGGTTTTCCAATTTGAAGTCGGCGAGTTTTTCGCCGGCCATCAGCCGTGCGGCGATCTTGGCGACAGGCATGCCGATCACCTTGGCGACGAAAGGCACGGTGCGCGAGGCGCGCGGGTTGACTTCGAGCACATAGATATCGCCGTCCTTGATGGCGTATTGCACGTTCATCAACCCGACCACATCGAGCCCGAGCGCGAGTTCGCGGGTTTGCCGTTCGAGCTCGGCGATCATCGCGGCGTCGAGCGAATGCGGAGGCAGCGAGCAGGCGCTGTCGCCGGAGTGAATGCCGGCTTCCTCGATATGCTCCATGATGCCGACAATGAAGGTGTCCTTGCCGTCGGAGAGGCAATCGACGTCGACCTCGATCGCGTCGGACAGATAGCGGTCGAACAACAAGGGATTGGTGCCGAGCACGGTGTTGATCTGGCCGGTCTTGTCGTTCGGATAGCGCGCCTTGACGTCGCCGGGCACGAGCTCAGGCAGGGTGCCGAGCAGATAATCGCTGAGTTGATTGTCCTCGCGGATGATCTGCATCGCGCGGCCGCCGAGCACGTAAGAAGGCCTCACCACCAGCGGCAGGCCGAGGTCGGCCGCAACGAGGCGCGCCTGCTCGACCGAATAGGCAATGCCATTCTTCGGCTGCTTCAGCCGCAGCTTGTCGAGCACGCGCTTGAAGCGGTCGCGGTCTTCGGCGAGATCGATGGCGTCGGGCGAGGTGCCGAGGATCGGCACGTCGGCTGCCTCCAGCGCGTGCGCGAGTTTTAGCGGAGTCTGGCCGCCAAACTGCACGATGACGCCGTGCAGGCGGCCATTCTGCTTTTCGGTCTCGATGATTTCGAGCACATCCTCGGCGGTCAGCGGTTCGAAATACAGCCGGTCGGCGGTGTCGTAGTCGGTCGACACCGTTTCCGGATTGCAGTTGATCATGATCGATTCGTAGCCGGCGTCGTGCAGCGCGAAGCAGGCGTGACAGCAGCAATAGTCGAACTCGATGCCCTGGCCGATCCGGTTCGGCCCGCCGCCGAGAATGATGACCTTGTCCTTCGCAGACGGCGCGCTCTCGTCGGCAACCCGGCCGGCAAAGGGCGCTTCATAGGTCGAATACATGTAAGCGGTCGGCGAAGCGAATTCAGCGGCGCAGGTATCGATGCGCTTGAACACCGGGCGAACCCCAAGCTCATGCCGGCGCGCCTTCACCTCGGCTTCGGTCGTGTTGGTGAGCACGGCGAGCCGCGCGTCGGAAAAGCCCATGGCCTTCAGCGTGCGCAGGCCGAAGGCGTTTGGCGGCAAGCCGTCCCGCCTGACCTTGACTTCCATCTCGACGATGGCGCGCATCTCGGCCAAAAACCACGGATCGATCTTGCAGGAGTTGAAGATGTCTTCATCGCTCCAACCAAGCCGCATCGCCTGAGCCACCTGCAACAGGCGGTTCGGCGTCGGTGTGCCGAGCGCGGCCCGGATTGCATTCTTGTCGTCGTCTCTCCCTAAGCCCTCGATATCGATCTCGTCGAGCCCGGTGAGGCCGGTCTCAAGCCCGCGCAGCGCCTTTTGCAGGCTCTCCTGAAAGGTGCGGCCGATCGCCATCACTTCGCCGACCGACTTCATCGAGGTCGTCAGCGTGGTGGAGGCGCCGGGAAATTTTTCGAACGCAAAGCGGGGAATCTTGGTGACGACGTAATCGATCGTCGGCTCGAACGAAGCCGGCGTGGCGCCGCCGGTGATATCGTTGGCAATTTCGTCGAGCGTATAGCCGACCGCGAGCTTGGCCGCGACCTTGGCGATCGGAAAGCCGGTGGCTTTCGAGGCGAGCGCGGACGAGCGCGACACCCGCGGGTTCATTTCGATCACGACCATGCGCCCGTCGGCCGGGTTGACGCCGAACTGCACGTTGGAGCCGCCGGTCTCCACGCCGATCTCGCGCAACACCGCGATCGAGGCGTCGCGCATGATCTGGTATTCCTTGTCGGTGAGCGTCAGCGCCGGCGCGACCGTGATGGAATTGCCGGTGTGCACGCCCATCGGGTCGAGATTCTCGATCGAGCAGACGATGATGCAATTGTCGTGTCTGTCGCGCACCACCTCCATCTCGAACTCTTTCCAGCCGAGAACCGATTCCTCGATCAACACCTCGTTGGTCGGCGAGGCATCCAGGCCCCGTTCGATGATGTCGATGAACTCTTCCTTGTTGTAGGCGATGCCGCCGCCGGTGCCGCCCATGGTGAAGGAGGGGCGGATGATCGCGGGCAGGCCGATTTCCGACAGCGCCATCAGCGCTTCGGCGAGCGCCTGCTGCTGGTAGCGCTTGCGTCGTTCGTTCTCGCCGAGCGTCCACTGCCGCTCGAATTCCTCAAGCGCGGCGCCTGCGAGCTTCCCATGATCGGCGAGGTATCTGTCGCGGTCGGATTTTTTCAGCGCGGAGGCGTTGGCCAGCCGCGACTTCGGCGTCTGCAGCCCGATCTTCTCCATGGCGTTGCGGAAGAGCTGGCGGTCTTCGGCCTTGTCGATCGCGTCCGCCGTGGCGCCGATCATCTCGACGTCGAATTTGGCGAGCGTACCCAGCCGGCGCAGCGACAGCGCGCAGTTCAGCGCGGTCTGCCCGCCCATGGTCGGCAACAGCGCGAAGCCGCCGGGAACGACGTGGCGTTCTTTCTCGATGATCTTGGCGACGATCTCGGGCGTGATCGGCTCGATATAGGTGGCGTCCGCCAGCTCGGGGTCGGTCATGATCGTCGCCGGATTGGAATTGACCAGGACGATGCGATAGCCCTCTTCCTTCAGCGTCTTCACCGCCTGGGTGCCCGAATAGTCGAACTCGCAGGCCTGGCCGATCACGATAGGCCCGGCGCCGATGATTAGGATGGTCGAGATGTCGGTTCTTTTGGGCATCAAGTCTCGCGGGCTGGCAGGAAAATAGGCACAAAAAAGGGCGCGCATTCCGCGCGTCCCTCTAAACACCAGTGCGGCGAATTTGAAGTTCCTACCGGTGTTGCGGCAAGCTCGTGATAGGAACTTCAAATTCAAGGCCGCACTAGCATCAATAAGTTGCTAGAGCTCCTTTGATTTCGAAGTTCGCATCAGAGGTTGCCGCGAAATCATGCGAACTTCGAAATCGGAGCGCTAGCGTGAGGCAGGCCCTCGCGCGCAGGCGGTCTTTAGACCAGATTCCGCAGCCGCGAAACCCCCAAAAACGGGCCGTCAACCGGCATTTTCCCGCTTCTGCTCGTGAAGGTGCGGCGTGGCCCGGGTCCGTCTACGCTTTCGCTTGGCTCAAGCTGCGCCGGCCACGCTTTGCGCACCGCTCTGCCAAGCCTTGGCTCGCGAAGCGCATTGAGATCGAAATTTGAGGATTGAGCCCGCCGTCGCCCTTCGGGCTATGGCGGGGCAGCCTTCGCTCGCTTCGCTGCAATAGTGTGAGGCTGGCTTGCCCAGCCGTAGCTCGCGTGAGCGAGCGAAGGCTGGAGGCCCGGCCTGGACTTGAACCAGGATAAAGAGCAATGCAATGCTCCCGCGTCGACGCTTTTCCGCCACCGGGCCAAGTCCATCTTCCTCCAAGTGCGGTCGCTCGGCTACTCCTAGCCGCGGTTAACCCTACCTTGCCGTTAGGGTCCGGCGCGGTGTGCGGCCAAGAGGTGTAACGCAGGCGCTGTAACGAGCGTCAAATCCGCTCCGCTGGTACCGCCGATCTGAAGTCCCTGCGTCACAAGCGGCTGGTTCGAAACAGGGACTTCAGATCGAAAGCGGTACCAGAGTCACAGATTTGCTAGTGCCCTTGGCTTTCCGAAGTTCGCGCAAGAAGGTGCGGGGGCGTATCACGAACTTCGGAAAGCGGGCACTAGCGCGGGGCGCGCGACAAAGGTCATTCGCCACGGGTTGTGGCCGATGTTGACGGCGAGGCGCGCGGCGGTGAATCCGCTTTTTCCTAGTTTGGCAACCATGTCCGCCTCGCTGTAGCGCTGCAGGCCGACGCGGCTGCGCAGTTGGCGGTAGTCGGACAGAGCGGTCGAGACGAGCCCGATCAGCGCGTCGCGCAGAAATCCGTGGCGAGCCGCAAAGCGTAACAGCGCGATCACGTCGCGGGGCATGCCGACCTCTGGGCGCAGTACGTCGCCAAGCACCAGCCGTCCGCCCGGTTTCAGGAGCCGCCGGATGGTCGCAAAGGCGCCGTCGAGCTCCTCCGGCGTCATGTACTGGGCGACCGAATTCATCACCACGAGATCGATGGATTGCTCGGCCATTTTCCGCACGTCTTCCAGCGAGCGGACCCGAATCTTGGTGTTGGGGGCAAAACGCGCGATCAGACGGCCGCGCACGCCGGGCGCCGGCTCGGCCAGATAAAGCTGGCCGCAGGCCTCGGCTACCTTTGTGGCCGAAAGCGCCTCGCCGCAGGCGTAATCCAGCACCACCGCCTCAGGCGAGCCGATATAGCCGATAATGTCCCGCGCAATCAGCTGAAAATGCAGATCGCGGTGCAGCTTGCTCGCATAAATCGTATGCGTGGAATTGTAATAATCGATCCAGTCGTCCATGACTTTGTCTCTTGGGGTTCCGGCGGAGGAACCGTGTGGCCGACGAGGCGTTAAATGGTCCGGCGAATGATGTCCATCGCCGTCCCGTCCGTCCGGTTCCTAACAGGAAGGTCCACCGTGAGCAAAGCCAGCAAAACCTCCCCCGATCTCGACACCCCGAGCGACCTGCCACAGGCCGCCGCCGAGAAGATCTCGGCTGCCCTCAACGTGCTATTGGCCGATGCCTTTGCGCTTTACCTGAAGACGAAGAATTTCCACTGGCATCTCAGTGGACGGCATTTTCGCGATTATCATCTGATGCTCGACGAGCAGTCAGACGCGATCTTCGCCACCACCGATCAGCTGGCGGAACGGGTGCGCAAAATCGGTGGCACCACGCTGCGCTCGATCGGACAGGTTTCGAAATTGCAGACCATTCAGGACAACAACGAAAGCTATGTGCCGCCGCGCGAAATGCTGCGCGAGTTGATGGAGGACAACAAGCATATCGCCGCCGCCATGCGCAAGGCGCACAAGCTCTGCGACGACCACGAGGATTCCGGCACCGCGGGCCTGCTCGAGACCTTCATCGACGAGACCGAGCGGCGCACCTGGTTCCTGTTCGAGGCTTCCCGGCAGGAAGGCAGCAACGCGGCGTAATCGGCTTTGTCACTGCGAGCGCCAGCCAACGGGGCGCGCGAATGCGCGCCCGATGACCGGCTCCGCAATCCATAAAAAAATAGAATTGCTTCCGCCTGCGCGCAAGGACACTGCGGCGGACTCCAGGCGCGCCATAGCTCGCAAACCGAGCGACGGCGGGCCGTCGCTTCCGCTCCCCGCAGCAATGACGTCTAGCGCTTCCACAATTTGACCAGCGGTCCATCGTCACCGGCTACCGGATCTCGCTTGGGTGATTTCACTTCGGGAATCGTCCGGAGCGCATGGGCGTGATTTTCCGGCGTTGGCCGCGTCACCTGCATCTTTGCACCGGGCGGATAGGCGCCGACCACGGAAAAATCACCCGTCGACTTGAGGCATTGGTGACCGGTGCCCGCCGGCAGGATCGCGACATCGCCCGCGCTCAACTCGAATTCCTTGCCCCCGTCGCCGCCGAACCTCACCCGCGCATGGCCGCGGGCAATGCCGAGGGCCTCGTGAACCGTCGCGTGATAGTGCAGGTAATCGAAAATGCCGTTGCGCCACATATCGCCCCAGCCGTTGGCGCCGAACAGGTTTTCGATGGTCTTCTCGGGCGCATTATTGTCGAGGTCGACGGCGCCCTTGTAGATCAGCAGTGGCAGGGAATTATTGGGAACGAGGCCATCATCGGCAAAGACGAAGGTGGCTGGCTTAAGGTTCAAGCTGACGGCTGGCAAAGCGGGCTTCCCTCGGCTATGGGCCGGATTAACCCGTGCCGCCGCGCGACGTTCCCGTCAAGTTTGCTTCATCGCGCCGGTCACATTCCCTTGGCGCCGGGCCCTGGAATTTCGAATACCAGGCAGGTCGTGGTCGCGTGCGCCAGCAGGCGGCCCTTGGAATCAGTGATGCGGGCCTCTGCCGTGGCGGCGCGGCGGCCGGCATTGAGCACGCGGCCCTCGGTTCGCACCACGCCGGTATCCTTGGACATGCCGCGGATGAAACTGACCTTGAATTCAAGCGTGGTGTAGCCCGAGCCTGCCGGCAGCATCGAGTGCACGGCAAGGCCCATCGCCGAATCCAGCAACGTTGCGGCGTAACCGCCATGCACCGAACCGATCGGGTTGTAGTGGCGGAATCCGGGAATGCTGGAGAAAGCGACGATGCCGGGCTCGACGGAATAATCGAACGGCTCGATATTCTGCATGATCGGCGGCGCCGGCAGGGTCCCATCGAACATCGCGCGCAGGAAATCGATTCCCGTCATCGAGGCCATCGCCCCGATTGGTGTGACGCCATATTCGACCTTGCGGACCTGATCGTTCATAAGGATATTTCCTGCGGCGTTATTTTATGATGATAATCGTCATACAAAATGATGGTGTTACCGACAAGATCGAAATCGTGTCCCGGGCGCGGCGCAGCGCCTCTTCGGCGATGTGCCGCAGAACCGGGACCCAGTCGATTTTTTATAATGGATGGGCCCCGGATCAGCAGCGCATTACGCTGCGAAACCGCAGCGCACTGCGCAGCATCCGGGGAACGCCGTCTACACCCGTTTTTTCTCGCGCATCAAATCCGCAAAGCGCTGGAACAGATAATGCGAGTCGCGCGGGCCCGGCGAAGCTTCCGGGTGGTACTGGACGGAGAACACCGGCTTGCCCTCGAGCGCAATCCCGCAATTGGAGCCGTCGAACAGCGAGATATGGGTTTGCGTCGCGCCCTTGGGCAAGGTCGCCTGGTCTACCGCGAAACCGTGGTTCATCGAGGTGATCTCCACCTTGCCGGTGGTCTCGTCCCTGACCGGGTGATTGGCGCCGTGATGACCCTGATGCATCTTCTTGGTCTTGGCGCCGACGGCCAGGCCGAGCATCTGGTGGCCGAGGCAGATGCCGAAGGTGGGCGTGCCGGAATTGATCACTTTCTGAATCACCGGCACGGCGTATTTGCCGGTTTCGGCTGGATCGCCGGGACCATTCGACAGGAATACGCCGTCCGGCTTCATCGCCAGAATGTCTTCCGCCGAAGTGGTCGCCGGCACCACGGTGACCTTGCAGCCGGTGCCGGCGAGCAGCCGCAGGATGTTGCGCTTGATGCCGTAGTCGACGGCGACCACGTTGAATTCCGGCTCGGTCTGGCGGCCGAACCCTTTTTCCCAGGCCCAGGGCGTCTCGTCCCAGGTGAAGCGCTGGGCAGATGTGACCATCGGCACGAGGTCCATGCCTTCGAGGCCCGGCCATTCCCGCGCCTCTTCCTTCAGCGCGTGAAGGTCGAACTCGCCGGTTTTGGCATGAGCGATTACGGCATTGGGCATGCCTTTGCTGCGGATCAGCGCAGTCAGCGCGCGGGTATCGATGCCGGACAGGCCGATGATGCCGCGCGCCTTCAGCCACTGGTCGAGATGGCGGGTGGCGCGGTAGTTCGAGGGATCTGATATCGCGGTGCGCAGGATCACCCCGCGCGCGCCCGGCGTTGCCGCCATGTTCACCGTCTCGATATCCTCGTCGTTGGTGCCGACATTGCCGATATGCGGGAAGGTGAAGGTAATGAGTTGCCCGGCATAGGAGGGATCGGTGAGGATTTCCTCATAGCCGGTCATCGCGGTGTTGAAGCAGACTTCGCCGACGGCATGGCCTTCGGCGCCGAGACCAAAACCTTCCAGCACCGTTCCGTCGGCCAGCACGAGAAGCGCCGTCGGCTTGTGGTCCGGCCAGGCTGATGCGTTTTCTGATGTCGTCATGAGGCCTCTAAATAGAGCTGTGGGCGGCTTACGTCAAAGCCGGAAACGGCCGATTCACATGCGTTTTCCGCATATTGTTAGGTCGTCAGCCGTCCTTTGGGGCGGAGCACCGGTTGTCTCGGTCGGGGGAACCGCCTAGATCAGGCGCTAGAGCTGGAAGGAGAGCGATTCCCATGCTTCGCGACGACATCAACAACGCGGTCAAGGAAGCGATGAAGGCCAGGGAGGAGCGCAAGCTCTCGACGCTGCGGATGGTCAATTCGACGATCAAGAACGCCGACATTGCCGCGCGCGGGGAGGGCAAGCCGCCGCTGTCCGATGCCGACCTGCTCAGCGTATTGCAGAAAATGATCAAGCAGCGCCAGGAATTGGTCGAACTCTACGAAAAGGGCGGCCGGGCCGAATTGGCGGCGCAGGAGCGCGAGGAGATCACGGTGATCTCGGCGTATCTGCCGAAGCAGATGTCGGACGACGACGTCAAGGCCGCGATCGCGGCCGCCATCAAGGAGACCGGCGCGGCTGGCATGAAGGACATGGGCAAGGTCGTGGGCCACCTCAAGGGCAAATTCGCCGGCCAGATGGATTTCGGCAAAGCCAGCGGACTCGTGAAGGCCGCGCTGACGGAGTGAGTTTCGCGGGTGCATGTCGTCCCCGCGAACGCGGGGACCCATACGCCGCGGCGATAATAGAGTGAGCGAACTGGTAACGCTCCGCGCGACGACAGCTCCCCGCGGTTATGGGTCCCTGCTTTCGCAGGGACGACCGCGATGCTCGTGAAGGACTTTGAAAGCTTCTTCTCATGCTCACCGAAACCAACGACTACGACCAACTCTGCCGCGATTTCCGTTGGGAGATTCCAGCGCGCTTCAACATGGCGACCGCCTGCTGCGATCGCCACGCCGACGGCTCGGGTCGCCTGGCTTTGATCTATGTCGATGAAGACGGCACCTCGCGCCGCACCTCGTTCGATGAACTGGCCGCGATGTCGCGCCGCTTCGCCAATGTGCTGAAAGCCGACGGCCTTGCGCGCGGCGACCGCGTCGCGCTGTTCCTGTCGCAATCATTGGAATTGCCGCTGGCGCATCTTTCGGCTTTTCGGGCCGGCATGGTGTCGATTCCGCTGTTTGCGCTGTTTGGCGAAGATGCGCTGGAATTTCGTCTCGCCAATTCCGGCGCCAAGGCCATCGTCACGGACGCGGCCGGGTGGGAGAAGCTGAAGAAAATCCGCGACCGGCTGCCCGAGCTCAGGAAGGTCTATCTCGTCGGCGACGAGGCGCCCACGGGCACCAAGAAGTTCTGGCCGACGCTCGAGGCCGCCTCGCCCGACTTTGCCACCGTCGATACCGCGGCCGACGATCCCGCGATGATTATCTACACCTCAGGCACGACGGGCAATCCAAAGGGCGCACTGCACGCCCATCGCGTGCTGCTCGGTCATCTGCCCAATGTCGAGATGATTCACGACTTCTTTCCCAAGGCGGGCGACGTGATGTGGACGCCGGCCGACTGGGCCTGGATCGGCGCCTTGTTCGATGTGCTGTTTCCGGCGCTCTATCATGGCGTGCCGGTGGTCGGGCATCGTGCGAAGAAGTTCGATGCCCACGCGGCGATGGAGCTGATGGCCGATCACGGCGTGCGCAACGTGTTTCTGCCGCCGACCGCGCTGAAGCTGATGCGGCAGGCCGAGGTGAAACATCCTGGCGTCAAGCTGCGCAGCATCTTCTCGGGCGGAGAGGCGCTTGGCGCAGAGTTGCTGGACTGGGTGCGGGCCACTTTCGGCATCGAAGTGCATGAAGGCTATGGCCAGACCGAATGCAATCTGGCCGTCGGCAACAACGCCAAACTGTTTCCGATCCGCCCGGGTTCGATGGGCAAGGCAACGCCGGGATTCGACGTGCGCATCATCGACGACAAGGGAAAGGAATTGCCGCGGGGCGAGCGCGGCATCATCGCCGTGCGCCAGCCCAATCCCGTGACCATGATCGAGTACTGGAAAAATCCGGAAGCGACGCAGAAGAAATTCGCCGGCGAATTTCTGCTGACCGGCGATCTCGGACGGCAGGATGAAGACGGCTACTTCTGGTATCTCAGCCGCGAGGACGACGTCATCACCACCGCCGGCTATCGCGTCGGTCCGTCCGAGATCGAGGATTGCCTGCTGAAACATCCAGCGGTCGCGATGTCGGCGGTGGTCGGCATTCCCGATCCCGTCCGCACTGAATCGATCAAGGCGTGGATCGTGCTGCGGCCGGGATTTGCGCCGAGCGAAGACCTGGCGCGCGAGATCCAGGACTTCGTCAAGGTGAAACTCGCTGCGCACGAATATCCGCGCTTCGTGCAATTCACCGAAAGCCTGCCGATGACGGCAACGGGAAAGGTGCTGCGGCGGGAGTTGCGGGCGAGGGGATGATTGATGGGAGCTCAGCCCAACAGCAATTCGATAACGTCAGTCAATTTTTGGTCGTCGCCGTCAAACTTGCTATCATCCTTCCAACATTTCGTTGGGTAGAAGTCTGTTCAAATCGAGAGGATGACCCGCCCGGTCGGCCAACAGAGCAAAAAATGTGAGTTGGGTCCTACCGTTACCCTCGCGGAACGCATGAATAGCGTTCAGCTCCGCCAGGAAATGCGCCGCCTTCGTGGAAAATGTCCGCGCATCGAGATGCCGAAGAAAATGAGTCTGTTGCAGATTATCGAATAGCCTTGCGGCTTGCCCCTCGATGTTTTCGGGGAAACAAAAGGGATTGCCGCCTTTCGAGATTCGAACGGCGCGAATCTGGCCGGCCCATTCATAGACGTCCTGAAACAGGTGGCGGTGAATAGCCTTGAAATGCTGAAAATCGAGATGACTAGCTTTTGCGATAGTTGCGAATGATCGTTTGGCGGTACTCTTCATCTGAAAGACCCTTGGCGCGCGCGTCGCTAGCGCGCTTCTTCATGGCAGGAGTCATCCGGATTCCCTCGACCGCACTGATCTTGGCATAGGCCTCGGCGCTGATCGTAAATCGGCCGGATTTGTCGCGTCCTTCAGTAGGTTTCTTTTGTCTGGCCATGATTCAATCATAGCACAAACCATGGTGTTTTGTAAGCTTCGGATCGGCTAACGGTCAGCAGCATGGGGTAGTTTTCGCTAGAACTGCCAGTGCGCTCGGGCGGCGAAGACATTCGCCGGGCCGCGATCGGCATTGTAGCCGGGATTGGCGATGAACTGATAATCGAAGGTGAGCTTGGTCGAGGCGTTCAGCGCGTAGCTGTAATAGACCTCGAAAATCTTCTCCAGGCCATAGTTCGTCAACTGTCCGTCACCGACGAGGATGCCGAGCCCGCCGGCATTGAGAAAGGCGACGTGGGCGCTGGAGATGCCGTTGACGGCCCCGGCAATGCCGACGGTGTCGTCGGGCCTGCCCCATGATTTGCCTGATATCGAGACGCCGCCGGACACCGTGCGGTCGATGTCGGTGAAGTCCCAGGGCTCGATGTCGCCGTCGGCCCAGCCGGCGCGCAAGAACGCACCAAGGGTCTGGGTGATCTGCTGCTCGATGTTCAGGCTGACGCCGGGACGGCTGGTATAGGCGCGCACCGCGTTGATGTCGGCGGGCGTTCCCGTTGCCTGTGCGAGCGCAACGGCGTCGTTGAAATTGCCGGCGCTGCCACGGTTCAGGAATCCGGTGATCTTGATCTTGCCCGGCTGACCCCACAGGTCGTAACGCCGCTCGATTTCGCCGAGCAGCGAGAATTGCTGGAAGGTCGGGTCAAGCGTCGAGCCGAGCGGGCTTACGCCGCCCGTGGGGCTCTCGGAGAGATCGAACACCCCGCCGCGGAACGTCCAGCGGCCGGTATACCATTCCGCGGCGGCCCCGTAGGTATAGCCCCAGCCATCGGCGACATAGTCGAAGGTGCCGGCATTGACCAGCGACCAGTTCAGGAAATCGGACTTCGGATTGTTGGCGTAGCGGTTGGTATCGAAGATGTCGTTGGCGCCGAACCGGCCGACCGTCAGCACCAGCCGATCTGTCGATCGTGTCCCTTTGAACTGCGTGAAATCGTCGTCGACATTTTCGGTCTCGCCGCCGAGATTGATGGTCTGGCGCAGGAAGGCCCGCTGTATGCGCGCATAGGGCGTTGACGAACCGAGCTTGTAGGCCTCGGCGCTCAGAAAACCGGCGACGCCATGGGTGTCGGACAAGCCAAAGCCCTGGTCGATTTCCGGATTGGCCCAGAACTCCGCGCCCCGCCACAGTTTGACGCCGGTCGAGAGCGTGACGTCGAAGGTTTGCTTGGATTGCGCGCCGCCCGTGAGGCTGTTGGTCCCTTGATAGGGCGAGGGAAACGCGGGGTAGCTCTGCTGGACGTAAGTCGCCTGCCCATGTACCGCAAAGATGTCGCCCGCGGCCACGAAGCGCGACGGTGCGAAAGCCGCCGGCCGCGACGGATCGTCGAAGCGGTAGTCGAGGCCGAGGCGAAACTGGTTGAGCGAGAGGCCGGAGCTGACGCGCTGGCCCGACAGCGGAAAGTTCTCGGCGACCGACGGAAAACCGGTCCAGAGATATTCGCCGCGGACGGTCCAGTGCGGCGCGATCGCCGTCTCGACGCCGACGCCGGCGGCCCAGCCGAACCGGTAGAGGAAGCGGTCTTCGGTATTGCCGGCTGCGCTTTGCGACAGCGTCTGCTGATCGTAGGTCCAGGCGAGACCACCGGTGGCGTAGAACAGCCAGTGGCCGGGCGCATAGCCGATGCGGCCGCGTACCGTGCCTGATGCGAGCACGTTTTCGCTGAAGGTCCCGGCGCCGAAGGTTGGCGACGTAAAATTCGAGATTCCGCCGGTGGTCAGGCCGCTGACCGGATCGGGAAAGGTCGGAAAGGTCCCGTCAGCCTCGATACCCAGCACTACGCGATTGCGGAACATGTAATTGTAACCGCCTTGCACGCCCTCGAACCAGCTGCCGCTTTCCTTGAAGGCGTTGGGCGATTGGTAAAGTCCGAAAGAGCCGGCAACCGGCGCGCCGCCGCCGAGCGGGCCGAGCGTCCAGCCGGAGTTTCCGGTTGCGAGGCCGAGATGGCCGCCGACGTAAAAGCCGGTCCAGTCGTAATCGGTTGCGGCGGGGGCCTTCAACGGTAACGCCGTCGGAAGATCGGCGGCGGCAGCGTCTGTCGCATACAGCACAAGCGCAGATAGACAGGATGTACCTACCCCGCAGGCCCTGCACAGGCGCTTGAACGTTTCGGCACGTGGAATCAACGGCAGCCCACCATCCGCATGACAAGTTCATTCCTTGTCATCGCAGCCAAGCTCATGTCAATGCGGCCCGGCGCCGTCGGACAGCGAGCTGTTGAGTCTGTCATATTCCCGCAACACGCTCATCTGCCGCCGACGGGAATAAAACGACCGCTGCTTCTGTCGGGTGAGGGAGCTACGGCGTCTTGATGCCGAGCTTCCTCAGCGCCGCCAGCATTCGCTCCGGCGGGGCCATTTTTACGACGAGCGGCTCGCCGGTCTCCAACAGGCTCTTGAGGCTTGAGAGTATAGCAGGCCAGCCCTGTCGTCCGCCGGCAAGGATGTCGTCGTCCAGCGGCCGGTCATGCGATTCGGTCAGGGTGAGCCGCACGGCATCGCCGGCCGGCTCGATCTCGTAGGTGACGAGCGTGGGTCCGAGCTTTTCGATCAACTCGGGCCAGTTGACGTTGAAGGTGACGGCGAGTTTCCGCTGTGGATCGCATTCGACCACCTCGCCGCTGATATGCACCGCACCATCCGGCGTCCGCACGATATAGGCGCCGCCGACTTTCAGATCGACCTCGACCGAATTGCCGAAGAAATATTTTCGGCTGAATTCGGCCGATGTCAGCGCTTGCCACACTTTCTCGGGCGTCGAGGCAATGTAGATCGTGTAGACGGTCAGCGGCTTGAAGTGGTCGATGTTCATGGCAGGGACTCAACTTTCCATCTTAAGTGCCTCGAACGGAATTTGCAGCGGCTCCCCGGTCTCGAGAATGCTCTTGAGGCTGGAGAGGATGGCGGGCCATCCCTTCGAGATTCCCGAGAAGAACTTGCTTCCTTCCGCAAAACCTTCGTGCGTCAGGGTCAGCTTGACGAGCTTGCCGTAGGGCTCGAGCACGAAGGTCGCGAGCGCCGGAAAGTCATTCTTGTATTTGTCCGACAGGTTCACAAACGTATAGGCAAGCCGCCGTGGCGCGTCGACCTCAACGACCTTGCCGGCATCGGAGACGGTGCCGTCGCTTCGTACCATTTCAAAGGAGGATCCCACCTTCCAGTCGGACCTGAGACGCGCGCCGAACCAGTAGCGCTCGGTAAAATCGCCGTCGGTCAGGGCGTGCCAGAGTTTTTCCGGCGTGGTCTCGATATAGGTGACGTAGATGAATTCGGGCTTAGACATCGGCGTGCTCCTGCTGCGAACTCGGCGTCAGGGCCGCCGATGGCAGCGGCCGCCCGGTTTCCAGAATGCTCTTCAGGCTCGCAATCACGAGCGGCCAGCCGCCGGAAATGTCGCGCAAGGTCTTGCTGCCTTCATCGAGGTTGTCATGCGTGACCGTCAGCTTGACGACGCTGCCGCGGGGTTCGAGATCGAAAGTCACCCGTGACGTACGATCGTGCCTGGAGTCTTCCTTTTGGGGAGCCCAGCTGTAGGCGAGCCGCCGCGGCGGATCGGACTCCAGTACCTTGCCCGTGACCTTCGGGCCGTCTTGATTGGCGAGGCTGAAGGCGGAGCCGATCTCCCAGTCGGAGATGATACGATGGCCGAACCAATAGCGCTCGGTGAAGTCACCATCGGTCAGGGCATGCCAGAGCTTCTCGGCCGAGGTCTCGATATAGGTGGTGTAGACGAATTCCGGCTTACTCATCGCGCTTCTCCAGTTGTCGTTTCAATTCGCTGAGCGCGGCGAGCTTGCCGCGCTCGAATTTCTTGATCCACCGCTCGCCGATCTGATGGATCGGAACCGGGTTGAGGTAGTGCAGCTTCTCGCGGCCTTGCTTGTACGTGGTGACAAGGTTGGCGTCCTCGAGAATGACAAGGTGCTTGGTGACGGCCTGCCGCGTCATGGCGAGGCCCTCGCAGAGTTCGTTCAGCGTCTGTCCGTTCCTGGCGTGAAGCCGGTCGAGCAGCGATCGTCGCGATGCGTCGGCGAGGGCTTTGAACACGTCGTCCATTTCCATGGTTTCCAATATAGGCAACCAAATGGTTGCATGTCAAGGGGGTGTTTTGGCGGCGTCGTTTGGCTGTGGTAGGGGAGGATCAGCCAACGTCAGATTGGACCAGTGGGGTGGATTTGACATTCGCTACCCGGCTAGCCGCGGGTTCGTTGAGCGAATGTCAAATCTAGTGCGGCGAATTTGAAGTTCCTATCAGTGGTTGCACAAATTCATAAGTTCTGCTAGTCGAGTCCTTGTGAATTCGATCAGACATTCGCAAAAGTGCCTGATGCGAAGGGATGCGAATGTTAAATCGGACCACTGAAAGCCTGGGTGGAAAAACATGAACCGATACGTCAAACCGGCAATCTGCTTCACAATCTTATTTCCGCTTTGCGGCGTCGCGCATGCGCAGAGCCAGGTCGTTCAGCCCGAACAGAAAATCGATGCACAAAAGGTCGGCGCCCCGCCCGAAGCGTCCAATATGAGGCTTGTGGGCTATGACGATCTGCAGGGCAGAAGCGCCTATCAGCCGACCATTCATCATCAGGGCGATCGCTGGATCGCCTATATCGGCCATCACGGCGGCACCGACGAAAATCCCGATCCCGTCAATTCATTGACCGGCAAGGCCGAGCCGAACGGCACATCGATTGTCGACGTGACCGATCCTGCGCACCCGAAATACCTGCACCACATTCCCGGGCAGGAAGGAAAATATGAAAGCGGCGGCGCGCAGATGGCGCGCGTCTGCGATGGCAAGCAATTGCCGAAGGGCGATCCGAACGCGGTCTACCTGCTGCGCGCGGTCGGCAACTCCGGCCACGAGATCTGGAACGTCGCCGATCCCTCCAATCCGGTTCTCGTTTCTCATATCGGCGAGGGCCTGAAGGACACGCACAAGAACTGGTGGGAATGCAACACCGGCGTTGCGTATCTCGTCTCGGGCAAGCCGGACTGGCGCACCCGCCGCATGACGATGATCTACGACCTCAGCGATCCCGCCCATCCGGTGAAGATCAGGGATTTCGGGCTTCCCGGCCAGGAGCCGGGCTCGACCGGCGCGGTGCCGACCGAACTGCACGGGCCGATCTCGGCAGGTCCCGAAGGCAACCGCGTCTATTTCGGTTACGGCACCGACAAGGGCGGCTTCCTGCAGATCGTCGATCGCGACAGGCTGTTGAACGGGCCGAAGGAGCCGACGCCGGAAAACCTGCGCTATCCGGAAATCTCGCGGATGTCGATGTCGGCCTTCAATGGCGCGCACACCACCTTTCCGATGCTGAAAATGCCGATTGCCGAATTCGCGCATGACAGGGATTCGACGCGCGACATCGTCATGATCGTGGACGAGGAAATCGTCAACGAATGCGCCGAACCGCGACAGATGGTGTGGTTCGTCGATGTCACGATCGAATCGACCCCGATGGTGATTTCGAGCTACACGGTCAATGAGGCGAGCGGCAATTTCTGCGAACGGGGAGGGCGGTTCGGTTCGCATTCCTCCAACGAGAGCATGGCGCCGGTCTACTACAAGAAGATGGCGTTCATCTCCTTCTTCAATGCCGGCGTCCGCGCGCTCGACATCCGCGATCCCTATCATCCGACCGAAGTCGGCTACTTCATCCCGTCGATCACGGCGGCGACCGACAAGCGCTGCGTCAAGATCGACGGCAAGGACCGCTGCAAGGTCGCGATCCAGACCAACAACGTCGAGACCGACGACCGCGGCTATATCTATATCGTCGACCGCGCCAATACCGGCATGCACATTCTGGAATTGACCGGCGATGCGCGGAAGGTGGCCGGCTTGCCGTAAAGTTCTTGACCTCGCCCCGCTTGCGGGGAGAGGGAGCACACGAGTTCTGATCACCACGCGAGTTCTTCCATGTCCCTTCAGCTCTATCTCGCCTACATCGCCGCCTGCGTGGGCTTAGCGCTGTTGCCCGGGCCGATCGTGACGCTCGTGATCGCCAATGGCCTGCGCCACGGCACCCGCGCGGCGCTCACCAATATCGCGGGCGTGCAGGCGGCGCTGACGATCGTGATCGGCGTCGTTGCGATCGGACTGACCTCGCTGATGGCGACCATGGGCTACTGGTTCGACTGGGTGCGGTTTGCCGGCGCTGCCTATCTCGTCTGGCTCGGCATCAAGCTGATTCGAAGCCCCGTCGAAGGAGTCGAAGCCGAGGCGCCACCGCCGCCGCGCGGCGGGTTTTTCCTGCAAGGCTTTCTGGTCGCGCTCTCCAATCCCAAGCTTCTGGTGTTCTTCGGCGCTTTCATTCCGCAGTTCGTGGACATGAGCCGGGACCACCTCTCGCAGGTGGCGCTGCTCGGCGTCACCTTCATGTTTTTCGCAGGGCTGACGGATGCGACCTACGCGTTGCTGGCCGGCCGCGTGCGATCGTTCTTCTCGGCGCGGCGGACGCGGCTGCTGTCGCGCGTCTCTGGTGGCGCCATGATCGGCGGCGGCATCTGGCTCGCGCTGACGCGGGCGCGATGAACTGACTTTAGGCCGGCAACAACGCCTGCGCGCGCAAGGTCGTTTCGATCTCGCCAAAGATATTCGCAAGCCGTTCCGCCCATCGCGTCTCGCCTGATTGATCCGAGATCAGATCCTGGCGGATTTCGATGCCGGTGTTCATCAGCCCGCGCGCCTCGCCATGCACCGGAATGGTGTAATCGGTCTCGTTACTCACGGCATATGGCTCGTTGTCGCCGACCACGAGATCGCTTTGCGCGCGCAAGCTCTTCAACAGCAGCGGCGGCAGGCGGGTATCGCGCTGATAGAGCGTGCCGACATGCCAGGGCCGCTTGATGCCGGCATAGACCGGCGTGAAACTGTGCAGCGAGACCAGCACGGTCGGAATGCCCATCGCGCAGACGGCGCTCGATCGTCTCGCTGATCCGCCGATGATAGGGATCGAATATCTCGCGCCGCCGCGCTTCCGTCACCTCGCGCGTGAGGCCCTCGTTGCCGGGAATGACGGTGGCTTCGCTGATGCGTGGAATTGAGCTTGGCGCATCCGGCGGACGATTGCAGTCGATCACGAGTCGCGAATAGGCTTGCGCGATCAGATGCGCGTCGAGGTGCGCGGCAAGCGCGCGCGCCACGCCGGCAATGCCGATGTCCCAGGCGATATGCCGCGTCAGTTCGCGCTCGGGCAGACCGAGATCGCCGAGCGCGCGCGGAATGGCGCGGCCGAAATGATCCGATGTCAGCAGGAACGGCGAGCGACCTTGCGGGTTCTGCTCCACGACCGGCGCCGGATCTTCTCTGCCGAGGAGTAACGATGTGTCGCCGGCGCTGCCCAAGACCATCTTTTCTTGCCCATTTGCCTGTTCAAGCGGCACCGCCGATCTCGAAATGTGCAACGATCGGCGATCGATCGGTATAGATTACATCTTACAAAGTCCTGATAATTGCAATCAACGATGCCGCGGCTGACGATTTATCACAAGACCGAATACCGCTATGCGCGCCCCGTCGCATTCGGCGAGCATCGGATCATGCTGCGTCCGCGCGACGGGCACGATTTGCGCGTGCTGTCCGGCGATCTCACGATCGAGCCGGCGCCGATGTCGTTGCGCTGGATCCACGACGTGTTCGGCAACAGCGTGGCGATCGCAACCTTCGACGAGCGGTCCGATCGTCCTGACGATCACCTCCACCACGACCGTCGAGCACAAGCCGGCGGAAGAATTTGCGCTGACGCCGGACGATCCCGCCTATTTCTATCCCTTCCTCTACGACGAGGATGAGCTTCCCGACCTGCTGCAGTTCATCACGCCACAATACGGCGATCCGAGCGGCGAACTGTCGGCCTGGGCGCGGAAATTCCTCGACACGGAAGCGCCGACGCCGACCTTCAATATCCTGAGCGAGATGACCCACGGCATCCGCGAGGCCTTCGCCTACCGCAAGCGGCATGAGCAGGGTACCCAGCACCCGCTCGATACGCTGCAGACCGGCGCGGGCACTTGCCGCGACTATGCGCTCTTGATGATCGAGGCGTTGCGGCGGCTCGGCATCGCCGCGCGCTTCGTGTCGGGCTATCTGTTCGTGCCGTCGGAAGAGGGGCCGGGTCATCGCGGCGGCGGCTCGACGCATGCCTGGGTCCAGGTCTATCTGCCGAGCGCGGGCTGGATCGAGTTCGATCCCACCAACGGCATCGTCGGCACGCGCGACCTCATTCGCGTCGCGGTCGCCCGCGATCCGCGCCAGGCGATCCCTCTGCACGGTACCTATCGTCGGGCCGGCCGACGCCTTCATCGGCATGGAGGTCGGCATCCGTGTCGTCTCCGCCGAACAGGCGGTGGAGGTGTGAGCGTGGAAATCAAGGTCGGGTTCGAAATCGCCTACACCGCGTCGCAGCCGACGCCGATGGTGATCATGCTGGCGATCCATCCCTCGCGCCGCGACGACATCATCGGCTCGGAGACCATCGTCGCCGATCCCGACGTGTGCATCCGTTACTATCGCGACTCCTTCGGCAACATTTGCGGCCGGCTGGTCGCGCCTGCCGGCGGCGTCACGCTGCGCGGCAACGCGCTGGTGCGCGATTCCGGCTTGCCCGATGCGATCAAGGAAGATGCCGGGCAACTGCCGATCGAGCAATTGCCCGACGACGTGCTGGTCTATCTGATGGCGAGCCGCTACTGCGAAACCGACAAGCTGGTTGATCTTGCCTGGTCGCTGTTCGGCAATACCAAGCCCGGCTGGACGCGGGTGATGGCGATCTGCCGATACGTGCACGACCGCATCACCTTCGGCTATGCGCACGCCAATCATATGAAATCCGCCTTCGATGCCCATGAGCAGCGCGCCGGCGTATGCCGCGATTTCGCGCATCTGGCGCTAACGCTGTGCCGCTGCATGGGCATACCGGCACGCTATTGCACCGGCTACATGGGCGACATCGGTATTCCGCCCGAGCCATCTCCGATGGATTTCTCGGGCTGGTTCGAGGCCTATCTCTCCGGCCGGTGGTACACCTTCGATGCGCGTCATGTCGCGCCGCGGATCGGCCGCATCCTGATGGCGACCGGGCGCGATGCGGCTGACGTCGCGCTGTCCACGAGTTTCGGCCGGATGAACCTCGCCAAATTTTTCGTCGTCAGCGACGAAGTGGCGGCAGCTTGATGTCAGATCGTCTCTTCGTCTACGGCACCTTGATGCGCGGCTATGCGCATCCGATGGCGCGGCTGTTGTCGGCGAACGCCGATTTTCTTGGCGAAGTGACTTGCCGCGGCCGGCTTTACCGGGTGAAGCATTATCCCGGCCTCGTGCTGTCGGACGATGCCGCCGATGTCGTCTTTGGCGAGCTCTATCGGTTGCGCGCGGTGAACGACCTGCTGCGTGAGTTCGACATGTACGAGGCCTGCGGCGAAGGTTTTGCCGAGCCGACCCAATATGTGCGGCAGACGCTTCCGCTCACGCTCGCCGACGGCAGCGTCAGCGAGGCCTGGACCTATATTTATAACTGGCCGGTGACGGACCTTGCCCGCATCGAATCCGGGCGGTTTTTGTAAGGGGGAGCGTCGTGCCCCGGGCGCACCACGCCGCAGGCGCGACGCGCTGCGCCGCATCCGGGGCAACAGACCAACCCTGTGAATAGCGGCAAGAAGGCCGATATTCTTGGCTCTTTCCGAAGGCCCTCCCTGTATCCGTAGTCGGTTAGACCCGACTCAAACCCTGCGCTAAAAATCAGATCATGCGCTTTACGCCCGAATTCCTCGAAGAACTGCGCGCCCGGCTTTCGGTCTCGGAAGTCGTGGGCCGGCGCGTGAAGCTGAAGAAAGCCGGGCGCGAGTGGAAAGGGCTGTCGCCGTTCCAGCAGGAAAAGACGCCCTCGTTCACGGTCAACGACCAGAAGCAGTTTTACCATGACTTCTCGACCGGCAAGCACGGCAACATCTTCGACTTCCTGATGGAGACCGAAGGCGTGTCGTTCCCGGAAGCCGTCGAGCGGCTCGCCGCCATGGCCGGTCTGCCGCTGCCGGCGGCGACGCCCGATGCCGCGCGCCACGAAGCGCGGCGCAGGACGCTGCACGACGTCATGGAACTCGCGGCGAAATTCTTTGCCGATACGCTGGCCTCACGCCATGGCGCGAAAGCGCGCGGCTATCTCGCTGATCGCGCGATCTCGCCGGCGACGCAGTTGCAATTTCGCTTGGGCTACGCGCCCGGCGAACGTTTTGCGCTGAAGGAGCATCTCGGCAATCAGGGCATTTCGGTCGAGGACATGGTCGAGACCGGTCTCCTGATCGGGGGCGACGATATCCCGGTGCCCTACGATCGCTTCCGCGACCGCGTGATGTTTCCGATCACCGATGCGCGCGGGCGCGTGATTGCCTTCGGTGGCCGCGCGCTCGAGAAAGACGTGCCGGCGAAATATCTGAACTCGCCGGAAACCCCGTTGTTTCACAAGGGCGACAATCTCTACAACCTCGCCACCGCGCGTCAGGCCGCCCATAACGGCAGCCCGATCGTGGTGGTCGAAGGCTATGTCGACGTGATCGCCATGGTCGGCGCCGGCTATCCCGCAAGCGTTGCCCCGCTCGGCACCGCGCTTACCGAAAACCAGCTCGCGCTGCTGTGGAAGATGGCGGATGAACCGATCCTGTGTTTCGACGGCGACCGCGCCGGACAGAAGGCGGCGTGGCGCGCGGCCGATCTGGCATTGCCGCATCTTGCAGCCGGCAAGAGCCTGCGCTTTGCGCTGCTCCCCGAAGGACAGGACCCCGATGATCTTGCGCGCGCCGGCGGCCGCGCCGCGATCGATGACGTGATTTCCGCCTCGCGCGGCTTGGTCGATGTGATCTGGTCGCGCGAGATCGAGGGCGGCAACTTTGCAACGCCGGAGCGGCGCGCGGCGCTGGAGAAGCGCGTCGGTGAAATCGCCAACGCCGTCCGCGACGAAGTAGTGCGGCGCTATTATCGCCAGGATCTCGCCGAGCGTTTGCAGCGGATGTTCGTGCCGGAAGTGGCGCGCGGCAATTCCGGCGGCTACCGCTATGGCGGCGGAGGGGCTTACGGGACCGAATCACCCCGGCGTTTTGCGCCCTCGAAATGCCCCCAGCGGCGGCCGATTCGAGGGCCGCGGCGGCCGTTCCCCGGGTCCCAGTGCCGCCTTCCGTAGCGGCCCCTACCAGGCGGCGAGTTCGCAACTGGCGGGAAGCTCGATCATGCGCGGCCAGCGCAGCGCGATGTCGCGCCGGGAAGCGCTGATCCTGCAATGCCTGCTTAACCACCCCTGGCTGCTGCATGATCATCTCGAGGAAGTCGCCGCGCTCGACCTGCCGCATGGCGAGGCCCACAAGTTGCGCGCCGCCATCATCGCGGCCTTCGCCGCCGACCATCATCAATCGCCCGAGCCCATCGAGCAGAGCGAAAAGCTGCGGGCTGATCTTGAGAGAGGCGGATTTTCACAAACACTTCAAAGGGTTGACGGAGCAATCACCACCGGGGCGGTGTGGGGCGCAAAAGCGGGCGCGGCGCGGGAAGATGTTCTTTCCACCTGGCACCAGCTCGTCTCCTTGCATCGTCAGGTCCACTCCTTACTTAGGGAGCTAAAGGATGCGGAACTCGCCCTGGGCGAGGACGCGAGCGAGGCCAATATGGCATGGCTGCGCGACATCAAGGCCAGGTTGTCCGAAATGGACGGCACCGAGGCCATCATCGAGGGATTTGGCGAATTATCCGGCCGGTCCCGTAGCGGCATGTGAGAGCAAAATTGTGCGGACGGTGGGTGCCCGGGTTCTGCCATTCGTATGTTATCGCGGCGGGCACGTTTACGAATGTCGGAACCTAGCTGCACTGGCAAACCTATGATTCTAGTGCGGTTTTGGATTTGACATTCGCTTTGAGGACTCGCAGCGGCACTGGAGCGAATGTCATATCCACCGCACCAGTGCAGGAACCGCAAAAAGACTCGCCAAACCCGTGGTTTGGCTGCAAAAACAGGGTTAAGCGACGCTTAATGGCTTTGAGGCATTTTCAGGCTTAGCGGGCCGCTGGTTCTTAATCGAAATGAGGCGTTCGGAATAATCGGCAACGCATTCTGTTCGAAGTGACGGCACCGCCATTTCCGCAATATGCATGTAAGGCCATTGTGCGAAATCCGCGAGAGCGATGGGGGTGGCGACTGTGCGCCGCCCTTTCGTGTCATGAGTGAGTTGATGCGTTTCGAGATCGGCAAATGCGCCCGCGATCGAAGCGCGGTTGGGAGCTAGTGAATGGCCAGCAAGGCGAAGACGGTGCAGCTGAAGGACAAGGAAAAGGACGACAAGGCAGTCGACGCGCCTGAAAAGGATTCGCCCGATGCGCCTTCGCCGTTGCTCGACCTGTCGGACGCCGCCGTCAAGAAGATGATCAAGCAGGCCAAGAAGCGCGGCTTCGTGACCTTCGATCAGCTCAACGAAGTGCTGCCTTCCGACACCACCTCGCCCGAGCAGATCGAGGATATCATGTCCATGCTTTCGGACATGGGCATCAACGTCACCGAGGCCGAGGAAGACGCCGAGGAAGACAAGCAGGAAGAGGCCGACGACGAGACCGACAACGAACTCGTCGAGGTCACGCAGAAGGCCGTCACCGAAGTCAAGAAGTCCGAGCCGGGCGAGCGCACCGACGATCCCGTGCGGATGTATCTGCGCGAAATGGGCACGGTGGAATTGCTGTCGCGCGAGGGCGAAATCGCGATCGCCAAGCGCATCGAGGCCGGCCGCGAGGCGATGATCGCGGGTCTCTGCGAAAGCCCGCTCACCTTCCAGGCCATCATCATCTGGCGCGACGAGCTCAACGAAGGAAAGATCTTCCTTCGCGACATCATCGACCTCGAGGCCACCTATGCCGGCCCCGACGCCAAGAACAACATGAACCCCGCGATGCTCGCCGCTGCCGTCGGTCCCGACGGCCAGCCGGTTGCGGCGGAAGCAGCCGTAAGCAATGGCGGCGCCATGCCGGCTGCCGTGGCACCTCCCGCAGCGCCGCCGGCGCCGACCCCGTTCCGTCCCGCACCCGCCGCGGGCGATGCCGACGTCGAGGGGAAGGATCCCGCGGAAGCCGCCGCCGAGTCCGACATGGACGACGACGAGTTCGAAAACCAGATGTCGCTCGCCGCGATCGAGGCCGAGTTGAAGCCGAAGGTGGTCGAAACCTTCGACAAGATCGCCGACAACTACAAGAAGCTGCGGCGCCTGCAGGAGCAGGACATTTCCAACCAGCTCCAGAACGAGTCGCTGTCGCCGGCGCAGGAGCGCAAGTACAAGAAGCTGAAGGACGAGATCATCGTCGAGGTGAAGTCGCTGCGGCTCAACCAGGCCCGTATCGATTCGCTGGTCGAGCAGCTCTACGACATCAACAAGAAGCTCGTCTCCTCCGAAGGCCGCCTGCTTCGTTTGGGCGACAGCCACGGCGTCGCGCGCGAGGATTTCCTGCGCAACTATCAGGGCTCGGAGCTCGATCCGCGCTGGCTCAACCGGGTCTCGAAACTCTCGGCAAAAGGCTGGAAGAATTTCGTCCATCACGAGAAGGACCGCATCAAGGAACTGCGCGGCGAAATCCAGCAGCTCGCGGCCCTCACCGGGCTTGAGATCGGCGAATTCCGCAAGATCGTGCACGGCGTGCAGAAGGGCGAGCGCGAGGCACGCCAGGCCAAGAAGGAAATGGTGGAAGCCAACCTTCGCCTCGTGATCTCGATCGCCAAGAAATACACCAACCGCGGTTTGCAATTCCTCGACCTGATCCAGGAAGGCAACATCGGCCTGATGAAGGCGGTCGATAAATTCGAATATCGCCGCGGCTACAAGTTCTCGACCTACGCGACGTGGTGGATCCGGCAGGCGATTACGCGCTCGATCGCCGACCAGGCGCGCACCATCCGCATTCCCGTGCACATGATCGAGACCATCAACAAGATCGTGCGCACCTCGCGCCAGATGCTCAACGAAATCGGCCGCGAGCCGACGCCGGAAGAACTCGCCGAAAAGCTCGGCATGCCGCTGGAGAAGGTGCGCAAGGTTCTCAAGATCGCGAAGGAACCGCTGTCGCTGGAGACGCCGGTCGGCGACGAAGAGGATTCGCACCTCGGCGATTTCATCGAGGACAAGAACGCGATCCTGCCCATCGATGCGGCGATCCAGTCCAACCTGCGCGAGACCACGACGCGCGTGCTCGCTTCGCTCACCCCGCGCGAGGAGCGCGTGCTGCGCATGCGCTTCGGCATCGGCATGAACACCGACCACACGCTGGAAGAAGTCGGCCAGCAGTTCTCGGTGACCCGCGAACGTATCCGTCAGATCGAGGCAAAGGCGCTGCGCAAGCTCAAGCATCCGTCGCGGAGCCGCAAACTTCGGTCGTTCCTGGATAACTGAGCAGGTTCTCGGGCGTCCGTCCCCGGCCTGACGGGGAAGACCCGGGGGGCAGGCCGTTAACCAATTAAGACAAGGCGGCGGCAGGCAAAAATCTGCGTTTTTACCGTCGCGAAAGGCCAAATCAGGCTAGATTCGTCTCGAATATGCCTTACTGTTGGGCATCACTACCCTAGGTGCGACTACTCGACTGATCCGTGGGGGATTCTGGTTGCCGCCTCGTCGAGGTAAAATTGGGGACTCGATGGCTGCCAACGCTGCGAAGGCTCGCAAGCCGTCGCCAGCGCAGAAGCCGTTATCTGCCCGCAAGCCGTCACGGCGTTCAGGATGGGCCAGGACGACCCTGCTGGCCCTGGCCGCCGTTGGCTTGTCCCTGATGATTGCCGCCTGGATTACCAACACCGAGTTTCCGACGCTCGCTTCCGCCGCACTCCCCGTAAATGCCGATCGCGCCACCTTCGAGGATCGTTTCATTCGTGGGACGGCGTCTTCCGACAGTGCCGCCTTGCAGCCGCTGAAACGCTCGATCCTGGCCAGGGCGGAG
This sequence comes from uncultured Alphaproteobacteria bacterium, assembly GCA_963706265.1. GTDB lineage: Bacteria > Pseudomonadota > Alphaproteobacteria > Rhizobiales > Xanthobacteraceae > Bradyrhizobium. Next base: position 428,610 of record CAVPLO010000003.1, read on the forward strand.
ACCGGGCTTACAACCGCCCGCGATGCACTGGCGCTGCGGTGGATGCCCGCGGATTTTCGTGCTGCCGATTTTCGCCTCTCGATTGCTGTCGATGATGAGCCCCCGGTGGTCGTTGCCGCGAAGCCAGCGGCGGCTGACGCAATTCCGCTCCCGCGATCGCGCCCTGCCGCCGCGGACCAGTTAGCGCAAACGAGCCAGGCCATGGCCCTGGCAACAGCAGTGCCAGCACTACCCCCGACCGAAAGCCCGCTGCCTCATCCGGCCGAGCGTTCGATGCTGCAGAAGTTTTCGGACATGGTGAAGACCCGCGTGACGCTGGCCTCGCTCGGGCTTGGCAAGGGGCCGGACCTCGCGGCGCTCGGCTATGACAACGATACCGCCGTCTATGATATCGCGGCGCACGCCGTTTACCTGCCGAACGGGACCGTGCTTGAGGCGCATTCCGGCATGGGCAGCCTGCGCGACGATCCCGACCATGTTTCCGTCCACATGACCGGTGCGACGCCGCCCGCCACCTATTCGCTGAAGCCGCGCGAAAAGGACTTTCATGGGGTTGCGGCGCTGCGCATGACCCCTGCCGACGGCAGCGATATTGGCGGCCGCTCGGGCCTGCTAGTGCACAGCTACATGCTCGGCCCCAGCGGCGATTCCAACGGCTGCATCTCGGTCAGGGACTACGACCGGTTTCTCAGGGCCTTCAACGACGGCCAGTTCACCCGCATTGCTGTCGTTCCCAGCGTGAAGGCCATCATACTGGCCCAGCAGAACGCCGAGTGATCCGCTAGAGCCTTTTCGAATTCGATTCATTGAGCCGACGGCGCCGGCTGCCGCTTGCCGGCTTTCGGCTTGGCCGTTCGCGACCGGGCCGGTGGCGCATCCACCGACGCGAGGTAAGAAGCGAGCGCCCAGGCCTCTGCCGCACCCGTCGTGTAGTGGTTCTGCAGGAACGGAAACAGGGTCGCGCGGAAGCGGCCCTTGGCGAGGGCGCCGGGGCTGCGGTGGCATGTCGCGCAGCTATCGGCAAATAGCCGCGGCGCTGATTTGCCCTCATCGATGTTCTGGGCCTGCGCGGCGGGCGCGCTCGACAAATAGAGGGCAGCGAGGACGAACAGGCCGCGGCCCAGTGCCGGCCGTGGCCAGAGCTTCGATGATGGTTTCATGTCACAGTCGTCCCTCGCCGCCAAAGAAGGCGCCTAGCCTGTTGAATTGTTCTCTTGAGCCCTTGCCTCGACCTATGGTGGAAGAACGTCAAAAACGCGGCAACGGTTCCACAGGCAACTTGTCGAGCGATCGACGGCGGCGTCTGGACCCAGTCCATCGCAACCGCTACTTCTTCTTCGCCCCGACCCGGCTGATGCTCTTGATCTCAAGGAGCGGCCGCCCGGATTTCTCGGCGATTTCGCGATCCTGCTCGCGGATGAACGCGCGCGCGGGCTCGTCGCCGTCCAGCCCGCCAAGAAGTTCGGAAGGCACGCGGCGGTTGGAGCGCTGGGAGTCGTCTTCATAGATGACGTTGAAAAAGGCGAACTCGCCTTTGGGGTTGGTCCCGGGCTTTTTCGGCATGCGCGGCTTGTTATCGATACGGATGCGGCTGTCAAATGAAAATGGCAGGAATTCGGGCGGCCAAACTTGGCCTTGGATCTCCGAACAATGCATTCCACTACCCCGAATACGTCTGAAATCTTCCACGCACATAAGCGTGCGATACCGCCTTCTTCAATTCCTCGACCTCCGTCTCAAGAAAGCTGTTCGCGACGATCAGGGCGCCGATGGTCGCGCGCAAGTTGCCGCTGCACGCGGCGATGGCGAGATCGATCGCGGCTTCCAGTTCGCAAGCGTCTTCTTCATTCGGCAGCGATTCCGAAGGCATGACGCTCTTCCCAATGGACCGGCTCGGCATTCATGTTCTTATTTTGTTCTCGCCGAGTCAAGGGTAACCAGCTCTGCGAAATTCGATTTGAATGGACTTACGCGTGCAAGAAGCGCCTAGCTCAATCCATCGCCGCACTGCTTTCTGGCTCATATCGGTGACTGAGAGTTCGGTAATGCTCCCGCCCATTTTGGAAGGAGCCATATGACCCGGTTTCTCGACAAATCTCCCACGCGGCTCGAACGCCTCACGGCGGAAAAAAAGCGTCTTCAAATCGAGTTGGATCGGATTGGACCCGGTTCGATAAGAGACAGGCTTCAGGAGCTTCGTGAGATACATGTTGCGACGAACATCAACGAGTGGCTTTCATCGTCCGGTTTACGCGCGCCGGTATGAGGCAGCGATGAACATAGCGGTTCTGTTGACGGTGCTCGCGATCTCGCCTTCTGTCGAGGGGCCGCCTGCGGCTGAGCCCGTCGTGAGCGAACTTCCTTCAATACACGAGCAGATCAAGGCGGATCGAGTTCAGGGCAAAAGCAGCCGAGGAAAACGACCCAAAGGCCCGCTTCTGGGATCGTGACGCCGATGGAAAGCGGCCTTGGGACCTTCCAAAGGAAACCCGCTGACGAAGAAATAAGGTCGCCCTGGTTGGCTGCCCCGTAGCGAACCGGAGGCGACCCGAAGTGACCGGCATGATACCGGCACGCATCATGTCGCCTTCCATAAATGTTGTACCTCCGAAGTGCGGGCCCCCCATGCTGCGCGTCGGGGAACTGCCTCAGAGCGGACAGAAGCCGCCGCTCGACGTCTATAAATGCGACGCGTGCCGCGAGGTCGCTCTCGTCAAGCCGACAACATAAGACCTGCTTAATCGGCGGCCTTTTTCATTGCAGATGATTGCATCGGTGCGGGGACGCGGATCCGGCATTTTCTTCCGCCCTCTCTTTGGATGGCAGGTTTCTGCACAAAATCCCGGGCAAAAATCCTGCCGCGGAATGGTGGATTCATGGCATTTCAAACCGGCGGGTCGCGCGGCTGCGCGCCCCGAGGACAGGCGCAACGCGATCCTGTGAACCGTGTGCCAGCGATGGGGGCAATCGTGAACGCGAATGAGCGCAGCATCGGCGCCGGAGCCACCGCGCTCAAATCGACCACGGCAACGAGCTTTCCGCTGCCTTGTCACGTCATGGCCGGCGAAGCGCAGTTCGGCCGCGAGGTGGCCCGGCGGCGCCGGGCTTCCGCGCTTTACGAATTCCTGCGCTTCGGCATGAAGCAGGGATGGGCTTGCCTGTTCGGCGGCATCGCGGTCAGCTTGATGATCCTCACCGCGCGGTTCTATCCCGCGCACGCGCCATTGGCGCGTTACGACTTTTTGTTTTTCTGCATGCTCGGCGTTCAGGCCGCGCTGCTCACGAGCGGGCTGGAAACTCGGGACGAAGCCAAGGTCATCCTGATTTATCATGTCGTCGGCACGTTGATGGAAATCTTCAAGACCTCGGTCGGCTCCTGGATCTATCCGGAGCCGAACTTCTTTCGCATTGCCGGCGTGCCGCTGTTCACCGGCTTCATGTATTCATGCATCGGCAGCTATATCTGCCGCGCCTGGCGGCTATTCGATTTTCGCTTTTCGAACCACCCGCCGCGATCGTGTCTCGTCGCGCTCAGTCTGGCGATTTATGCCAACTTCTTCGTCGATCATTTCGGCCTCGATTTTCGCCTGCTGCTGTTCGTTTTCGCGGCGCTCCTGTTCGGCCGCACCACGATCTATTTTCGGGTATGGCGCGTTTACCGCGCGATGCCGCTCCTGCTCGGCTTCCTGCTGGTGTCGCTGTTCATCTGGCTTTCGGAGAACGTCGGCACCTTTACCAGGACCTGGCTTTATCCTTCGCAGCACGATGCGTGGTTGATGGTTTCGCCGGCGAAGCTCGGCTCATGGTTCCTGCTGATGATCATCAGCTACACGCTGGTCAGCTTGATCAATCCGCCACGAGCAGTTGACGTGTGACGGGAGAGAAGAGGAGCGCCGCGCCTCTAGTCCGCCTTGTGTCGCGCAATCAATTGATCGGCGACGTCATCGAGGCTATTGCCGACAATATGCGGCTGGGGACCGACGCCAAGCGCGTCGTTGCCGACGCGCTTGATCAGCGCCGCTTCCCACCCGGCTGCGACCGCGCCGAGCGTGTCCCAGGTGTGGCAGGCGATCAGGCACATATCGGATGGCTTGGTGCCGAGTTCTTTCTCGACATAGCCATAGGCCTCGCGCGACGGCTTGTGATGTTTCACGCCGTCGGCGCTAAAGCGCCGCTCGAACATATCGACAATGCCGCCTTGCGTCAGCTGGCGGGTCTGCACCTCCAAGAGATTGTCGGTCAACGTGAACAGGCGGAAACCGGCACTGCGCAATTTGCGCAGCGCCGCCGGCACTTCCTTGTGCGGCGGCATGGTCGAGAACCTGTCGGTCAATTCCTTCCTGTCGGCATCGGTGATCTTGATGCCGCTGACGTCGGCCATCATCTTCATCACCGCGCCGCCGATATCGGTGAATGGCACGTAACTGCCGGCGACCGTGAGCGCTGCCGAATACAGGACGAGGTTGGCGAACCAGAGTCGCATCGCGCCTCTGTCATTGAAGATGCGCTGAAAGGTCGGCTCCATCGTCTGCAGATCGAGCAGGGTTTCGTTCACGTCGAAAACGATCAGGGGTAGTTTGGCCATCCGGAGACTCCTTTTCTTCTTGTGGGACCTCAACGGGTTTGTCCTCAGCCCTTGTTTCTCAGCCTTTCACGGTGAGCCGCCTGCTTGGCGCGATTGCCGCAGATCGCCATGCTGCACCAGCGGCGCGCGCGGCTTCGCGTGTGATCGGCGAACATCAGCGTGCAGCCAGTTCCTTCGCACGCTTTCACGTCGGAAAAATTTTCCTCGCAGATGAATTGCGCCAGTGCTTCGCCGACCGGCAGCAACAGCGATTCCGCCGATCGCCAGTGGCGCGTTCTGTACAGTTTCAGGTGATCGGCGCCGTCGTCGTGATGCCGATGGATCCGGCTGAAACTCTCGTCGCGTGCGAGCAGTTTGTTCAAGGCAGCGAGTTCGGCGAGTGCGTCCGGCTTCAGCGGCTCTCCCATGTGCCTGCGGACGAAGCCACGGCACCACTCCCGCAATTCTCTGGCTTCGCCGGCCACGCGATCCAGCTCGCTCGGCTTTGCCCGCGCCTTGATTTCATTCAGCTCTTTTGAGGGGACGAATTTCGCTTGCGCCAGCCAATCCAGCAGCCCTTCGCCATCCCTGATCCAGTCGACCTCCGTATCCACCGGCGTCGCCACCGAGTTGAGGAAATCGAGGCCACGGGAGTCGGCGATGAAAATGGCGGGCGGCTGATGGCTCATTGCTGAAATGTCTTTCGTCGCGGCGGCGGCTTCCAACGTAACCGTCAAAAAACCATTTGACCAGTTATTGGGCGTCTGGTAGTAACCTGTCAATAGGTATTATACAGGTTACTAAGAGTCGACGAGGGATACGCAAATGGCAACCAAGAATGTGAACGTGGTGCTGGCGCACGGCGCCTGGGCGGATGGATCGAGCTGGGCGCGGGTGATCACAGCGCTCAAGTCGGAGGGCGCGAATGTGGTGGCGGCGCCGCTACCGCTCACGTCACTGGCGGACGATGTCGCCGCTCTCGATCGCTCGCTCGCGCGGGTCGAAGGGCCGATGGTCCTGGTCGGACACGCCTATGCCGGCGCCGTCATTGCCGAGACGAGATCAAAACAGGTTAACGCGCTGGTCTATGTCACCGCGCTCGCGCCCGACGAAGGCGAGAAGGTCGCCGATGTCTTCTATCGCGTTGCGCCGCATCCGTTGGCGCCGAAACTGGCGCCCGACGACAACGGCCTGATCTGGTTGCCCGATGAGGCTTTCAGGAACGCGTTCGCGCCACACGCCAGCGCGGAAGATCTCGCGGTGCTCTCGGCCGTGCAGCGGCCGATCTCGCCGGCCTGCATCACGGTCGCCGTGAAGCGTCCACTCTGGAAGGACGTGCCGAGTTGGTTCCTGGTCGCGGAGGACGACCGGATGATCCTGGCCGAGACGCAGCGTTTTATGGCGGAGCGGATGAAGGCGAAGGTGAGGGCGCATGCGGTCGATCACACGCCGATCGTCACCGCGCCCGATGTCGTCGTCGACATCATCCGTGAAGCGATCCGCAGCGTCGCCGGCTAAGTGCCCCTCAACCCAGGATAAGGAAAACTCCGATGTCAGTAGTCACATACAAGACGGCCGAAGTTGATGGCTTCAAGGTGTTTTACCGGGAAGCGGGGCGCAAAGGGGCGCCGAAACTCCTGCTCCTGCACGGCTTTCCGAGCGCGGGCCATATGTTCCGCGATTTGATTCCGCTTCTCGCTGACGATTTCCACATCGTCGCGCCGGACCTTCCCGGTTTCGGCCGGTCCGACATGCCGTCGCGCGACACGTTCAAATATACGTTCGATCGTATCGCCGACGTCATCGAACGCTTCACGGAGGTGATCGACCTCGATCGCTTCGCGGTCTATGTGTTTGATTATGGCGCACCGACGGGCTTCCGGCTGGCGATGCGTCACCCCGAGCGGATCACTGCGATCATTTCGCAAAACGGCAATGCTTACGAGGAAGGCCTGAGCGAAGGCTGGAATCCGATCCGCGCCTATTGGCAGGACCCCTCTGAGGCCAATCGCAAGGCGTTGCGCGCCTTCCTCGCGCCGGAAACCACGCGATGGCAATATACCCATGGCGTCACCGACGAGACGGCGGTATCGCCCGACGGTTACAGCCTCGACAACTTCTATCTCGCCCGTCCAGGCGCAGACGAAATTCAGCTCGATCTGTTTGGCGACTACAAGAGCAACATCGCGCTCTACCCGGCCTTTCAGAAATATTTCCGGGACCACAAGCCGCCGTTCCTGGCGGTGTGGGGCAAGAACGATCCGTTCTTCCTGCCACCGGGAGCCGAAGCGTTCAGGCGAGATATCCCGAATGCCATTGTGCGCTTGTTCGATACCGGCCATTTCGCGCTGGAAACCCATGCCCGCGAGATCGGCCAGTCCATCCGTGAGTTTCTGAAGCGCTGAGTGGCAGGCGGGCATCTGACCGACGATGAACGGCGGGCGAAAGCCCGCCGTTGTCGTTATCGCGTCGTCGCAAATACATCTGGAACCGCCTAGAACCTGCCGCATGTTGCGTTAAGCTGATCGGGGCGCAGGACAATCGCAAAGCCAGGAACCTTCTGATGACGAAAACCAAGGGATTGACCGCCGTTTTTTCAACGCTGGCGCTGCTCGCCTGTTTGAACTCGCAAGCCGGCGCCGCCCAATGCGGCAACGGGCCCGGCGGGTTCGAATCCTGGAAACAGCAATTCGCAGGCGAGGCGCGGGCCAAGGGCATTGGCGGCGCCGGCGTCGCGGCCGTGCAGGCAGACGAATTACGCCAGCGCGACGATCGCCGCCGACCGCAGCCTGCACAGTTTCAAGCTCTCGCTCGATCAGTTTCTCGCCAAGCGCGGCGCACCGGCCATCGTGTCGCGCGGCCGCGCCATGAAGCAGAGGAACGCGGCGCTGTTTGCCTCGATCCAGCAGCGCTACGGCGTGCCGCCGGGGCCGCTGATTGCGATCTGGGGCATGGAGACCGGGTTCGGCAGCCAGCGCGGCAACCAGAACATGCTGTCCTCGATCGCAACGCTCGCCTACGACTGCCGGCGGCCGGAATATTTCACCGACCAGCTCTATGCCGCGCTGAAGCTGATCGATCGCGGCACGCTGTCGGCAAGCCAGCGCGGCTCGATGCATGGCGAGATCGGCCAGACGCAGTTTTTGCCCAAGACGATGCTGGAATATGGCGTCGGCAATCTCGAAAGCGCCTCCGGCGCGTTGTCCTCGACCGCGAATTTCCTTAAAGCGCATGGTTGGCGCGCGGGCGCCGGCTATCAGCCGGGCGAGCCGAACTTTGCGGCGATCGAGGAGTGGAATGCGGCCCAAGTCTATCAGAAGGCCATCGCGCTGATGGGCCGCCAGATCGACGGCGGGGAGTAGAGGGCGGCGCGTAGGCGGCGCTCCGTCGTCATGCCCGGGCTCGACCCGCACAAGGCCGGGCATGACGAGATATCTTGCGGGATCGCCTATCGCGAAATTGCTGCTCCGCGCGGATTTTCTCATGCCATGATCGGCCCGACCCGCATAAAGGATTCACATGCACCGACTTCGCCTCGCCATTTGCCTGACGGCCTTCATCGCATCCACGCCCGCTTTTGCTGCCCGCTGCGGCGGCGATTTCAACACCTTCGTGCGGAACATTTCGGCGGAAGCAGCAAGCGCCGGCATCTCGCAGGCCACGATCGCGCAGGCGCTCGGCGGCGTGCAGCAGGATTTCGGCGTGCTCGCCTTCGACCGCCGCCAGCGCGGCACCTTCACCAAGACGTTCGAGCAATATGTCGCGACCCGCGTCGGTGCTGGCCGCATCAATGGCGGGCGCGCGATGCTGCAGCCGCTATGCGCGCGCTGTTGTCGAGCATCGAGGCCAAATACGGCGTGCCGCGGCAGATTCTCGTCGCGATCTGGGGACTGGAGAGCGATTTCGGCAAGGGCGATATGGGCAAGCTGCCGGTGTTCCGCGTGCTCGCGACCATGTCGCATGATTGCCGCCGCACCGAACTGTTCCAGGGCGAACTGCTGGCGGCGCTGCAAATCCTGCAGCGCGGCGATCTGCCTTTACACGAAATGATCGGCGCCTATGCCGGCGAAATCGGGCAGACGCAATTCCTGCCGTCGTCCTACATCAAATATGGCGTCGATTTCGACGGCGACGGCCGCGTCGACCTGCGCCACAGCGTCGCCGACGTGCTCGCCTCCACCGCCAACCTGCTGCACACCAACGGCTTCAAGATGGGCGCGCCTTACGGTGAGGGTTCGGCGAATTTCGAGGCGATGCGCGAGTGGAATCACGCCGTGATCTACCGCAAGACCATCGCCTATTTCGCCGATCAACTGATGGCCCGATTCTAACATTCGCATCCCTTCTCAGCGGCCGCTTTTGCGAATGTTAGAATCACAGGGCCACCAGCAAATATATGTTTCCAGTGGAGTTTGGGATTTGACATTCGCTTTTCCGAACCCGCTGCTAGGTGGGGAGCGAATGTCAAATCCACTCCACTAGCGAGGTAACGATGTCCTTTGCATTCCTGCTGACCTCGCTGATCGTGGTCGTATTGCCCGGCCCCGGCGTGCTCTATACGCTGGCGACCGCGCTGACCGGCGGCGCGCGTGCCGCAGTGGCCGCTGCCTTCGGCTGCACGCTCGGCATCCTGCCGGCCATGCTGGCCGCGATGGTCGGGCTTGCCGCCGTGCTCCATGCCAGTGCGCTGGCCTTTGCGGCGTTGAAATGGCTAGGCGTCGGCTATCTGCTGTATATGACCTGGCAGTCGCTGCGCGAGCAGGGCGCGCTGTCGGTCGAGCCGCGCAAGGACGGCGCGGCGAAAGCGCGGATCATCGTGAGAGGCATTCTGATCAATATCCTCAACCCGAAGCTTTCGATCTTCTTCCTTGCCTTTCTGCCGCAGTTCATCGCGGGCGACGAGGTCCATCCGCTGGCGCGCATGCTGGAGCTCTCCGCAACGTTCATGCTGATGACCTTCGTCGTGTTCGCGCTGTATGGCCTGTTTGCGGCCAGGGTGCGCGACCATGCCTTGAGCCGGCCGAAGGTGATGGTGTGGCTCCGCCGCGCCTTTGCAGGCGGCTTTGCGCTGCTCGGCGCGAAGCTTGCATTTGCCGAAAGGTGAAGCGCGAAAGCGCGTCATTCCGGGTTCTCGCCAATGCGCGCCCCGGGATGACGAAGGCGCCAAGCGGCACCTTCGTCACTTCCCCTGCTTCGACGTCTTCTCGATCCGCCTCGCCATCACGTTCCAGTAGGTGGCGGGGCGGAAGCGTTGCAGGAGATCCATGAAGCGCGCGTCGCTGCCGATCAGGATGCGCGGCTCGTTCTTCTCGATGCCCTTGATGATCCGAAGCGCGGCATCTTTCGGTGAGGTCCGGGCGATGGCATCGAACCGCTCGATCGATTGCGCGCGGCGCTCGTTGTCGGTGACGCCGGTGCCGGCGCGCGAATTGCGCACGATGTTGGTCTTGATGCCGCCGGGATGCACCACGGACAGGCGGACCGGGCTTTTCGCCATCTGCAATTCGTGGCGCAGCGATTCCGAAAATCCGCGGACGGCGAATTTCGCCGCCGAATACGCCGTTTGTCCCGGCGGGGCGACAATGCCGAAAATCGAGGAGACGTTGACGATATGCGCCTCCGGCTGGCTCGCCAGCTGCGGAAGGAACACGCGGGTCGAATGCACCACGCCCCAGAAGTTGATGTTGAACAGCCACTCGATCTGCGCCTGATCGATCTCGTGAAACTGGCCGAGCAGCGCGACGCCGGCATTGTTGATGACGATGTTCAGCGAAGGGTGGGCGGCGATCGCCTCGCGCGCAAAGCCCGCAATCTCTTCGGGACTGGAGACGTCGACGCGGTGAAGGCTGACCTTGCGCGGGTTCGCCTTGGCGATTTCGGCGGCAACCGCCTGAAGCCCGGCTTCGTCGCGGTCGGCGAGCGCGAGATCCGCCCCGCGTGCGGCGAGTTCGATCGCCAGCGCCCGGCCGATGCCGCTTGCCGCGCCGGTGACGGCCACGGCGGCTCCAGGGATCGCAGTCATCTAGAGCTCCGATTCCGAAGTTCGCATGAATATCGCAGCAACCTCTGATGCGAACTTCGGAATCAAAGGAGCTCTAGTAACTTATTGATTTGAGTAGCGGCTTTGAATTTGAAGTTCCTGTAACGTACTTGCAGCGAAACTGATAGGAACTTCAAATTCGCCGCACTAGTGGTCCGATTCTAACATTTGCATCCCGTCGCGGCAGGCACATTTTGCAAATGTTAGAATCAAAGGACCACTAGCAAATGTTAGTTTGTAGTGGAGTTTTGGATTTGACATTCGCATTTCGAATGCTCGGCTGCGGGGTAGCGAGTGTCAAATCCACTCCACTACGAGGTCACTCCGGCATTCGAGGGAAGAACTCACCACAGAATGCGGATCGGGAGAGGATCAAGGGGTAATCAACGCAAGGAGGAGATCACAAGGCCGGAATTGAAAAGCCGGAATCGAAAAGCCGAGAATTAAAAAGGCGAGAATTAAAAAAGGCGAGCTTTGGGCCCGCCGCTTTCGTGTCCGTCATCATCGGAAGTTGGGTGCCCGGGCAGAGCGAGGCTCCACCCGGGCTATCGAAACTACTTCTTCTTCGACTTCTTGGCCTTTTTCGCCTTCTTCGCCTTCTTCGCTTTCTTAGCCATAGCATCCTCTTTTGGGTTAATGGATTGAAACGCGACACGAGGCATGCTCGGCGGAGGGCCAGCCTCGCAACATCCTCGATGATGATCCCAACAGATTCGCGAGCGTCTGCCCCGCGTTGTCACGCTTGCGTCATCACGTTATCCACAGAAGTTACGCATTTTGGCGTGTTTTTGGCGCAAGCGTCGGTGATGCGCGCGCCGTTTGGTTCGAAGCGCTCAATTGAGCGACTGCTGGTGGAGTGGATTTAATATTCGCAAAAGTGGCGGCGGAGACGGGATGCGAATGTCGGAATCGGACCACTGGCTGCGCCTGTGGCCGTGACAGTCAGGGTTAATGCCGCACCAATTCGGCAAGCAAGCCGCGAGCGCGAACCGCACCGCGTCATCTTCAGCATTTCACAACCAAGACGCCGATTTGGTTCCGCAGGTGAGACTCCGTTAATCGGCGCGGTTGCATGGTGCCTCCACAAGACTACGGGGATAGGGCTCGGCGGCTGAAAAAACGGGGAGACGGGGCGATGATCGCTCTGGGTCTGCAATGTTGAACGTACCGACGCTGTGGACGGCGTTCGTCATCAATTTCCTCGCATTGGGTCTGATCTGGGCTTACATCCTGCGCAGCTATCCGAGCCTCAAGGCGGCGCGGTACTGGACCGGCTCGGCTTTTGCCTTGGCGGCCGGCGCCATGATCGCAACACTCACGGCAGTCACGCAGTCGCTGATCCCGCTGCTGTTCGGCGGCACGACGGTGGTTTTCGCGACCTGCCTCACCGCGATGGGCATCAGGCGGTTTTACGGCGAGCCGGTGCTCTGGCGGCAGACCGCGGCGCTCACCGCGCTGACATTCGCCGCGCTTTCGATCTTCATGTTCGGCTATGACAGCGCGACCGCGCGGATCCTGATCTTTTCCGTTACCCAGGCGCTGCCGCTGGCTTTGTCGCTGAAGTTGCTGCACTCGAAGCAGGATGGCCGGGTCAACGCCGGCGCCCGGCTCGCCGGCAGCGTCGCTATTATCATCATCGTCATCTGCGCGTTCCGTGCGCTGGGCAAGGTGTTTCAGATCGGCACGCGACTTCTCGTTCACCCATTTCAACACGCCGCAATCGATCATGATCCTGGCGCAGCTCTTCCTGTCGATGGTCTGCAACTTCGGCTTCCTGCTGATGGCCATGGACCGGCTGCGCAACGAAGTCGCCGATCTCGCGCTGATGGACGATCTCACCGGCGTCGGCAACCGCCGGCAATTGCTGCAACGCCTGACCGAGGAATGCGCGAGGTCCGACCGCAGCAACCAGCCGTTTGCGCTGCTCGTGGTCGATCTCGACAATTTCAAGATGATCAACGACACCCATGGCCATGCCGCGGGCGACGCCTGCCTGCAGCATTTCACGCTGATGGCACAGACGCGGCTGCGGCAGGGCGACCTGCTGGCGCGCACCGGCGGCGACGAATTCTGCATCATGCTGCCGGCTTCCACGCTGCGCGAGGCTGCGATGATCGCGCGCCGGATCGTCGAGGTGTGCCGCGAGGATGCCGCCGGCTGTGCCGGCACCGAGGTTCCGCTTTCCGTCTCGATCGGGATCGCGCAGTGGACGCGGGAAATCGGCACCTTGCCGGATCGGCTGATTGCCGCCGCCGACCATGCGCTCTATGTGGCCAAGAAAGAGGGCAGGGACCGCTATGCGGTCTATGATCTTTCGCCGCCGCTTGCAGCCGGGCAGGAAACCGCTCTGCCGCAGCCCTTGCGCCGCCACGCCTGAGACGACTTTGCAGGCAAGTTTCGCAGGCTTGATCTGCGAACACTCAGGCGCATAGTGCGGTACATGCCTTTTCGTCTTCTCCTGATCGCAATCTGCACGGCTGTCCTGTCGGCTCAAGCTCTGGCCGAGGGACCTTCGATCGAGGCGATCGCGCGCTCTTCCGGCACGCCGGACATTCCCGGCCTGAAGATGGTCTGGCTCGCGCCATGGGGCGATGTCGAGAAGGCGCATCCCTGGCGCAACATCATCGTGCATCAGACCGAGGGACCGGCGGGCTCGGCGCGCGGCGGCGGCAGCGTTGCAAGCCAAGAATCCGACCCGCCGCGGCGTCATGGTGTGGGTCGAGACCGACGGCACGGTGTACTGGGCGGTGCCCGACAATCTGGTCCCCACCCATACCGACGGCGCCGACCGCAACGACAACAAGTACATCGACAACCGCAAGACCTATCACCAGGTCAACAAGGACACTTCGATCGGGGTGGAGTTCGCCGGCAATTATCCCGACGTCACGCGTCCGGCCACCGAGGCGCAAATCGCGGCCTGGCGCATCCTGGTGAAGGTGTTGCGCGCGCGCTATCGCATCCCGCTCGATCACGTCTATGCGCACAACTGGATCGACTACAAGGACGCGCGCTACTGCGAGGGCTGCGCGCTGGCGACGTTGGCGCGCGCGTGGGGCGAATAGAGACACTCGGACGTCTCTCAGACCGGTTTCGCCATCCAGCGCAGGAAGCGGCGGAACGGGCCGAGGCGGCCCCGGCGCAGCTTCAAAAGCGGGCGCACGTCGTCCTCGGCGGTACAGAGCTTCTGGAAATAGTCCATGAACACCATGTCGTTCGGCTCGGTCAGGGTGAAATGCTCTCCGCCGACGAACACGGTGTAGTCATAGAAGAACGTGCCGACGACATGGCGGTTCGAGGGTGTGGCGAAATCCTTCGAGATCACGAATTTCGACGGCTCAAGCCCGTGCGCGACCATCGCCTTTTCGAGCGTGGGAAGCTCGCGCATGAACTCGGCGGAAAAGCTGACGGTGGATTGCAGGGTGATCGGCACGGCGGAGGGCCCGGCTGGTTGTTCGCGACATGACATCGGCCCGAGTTTGCGGGAGGCCGCCCTCCTTGGTCGGCCGCTGATGCCCGCCGGTTCAAGCCACAAGCCCCGCCGTCTTCAGCCCAAACAAAAAAGCCGGCGTTGCCGCCGGCTTTCGTGCTTGTTGCGATCCGCCTTTGATCGGTTGCGCGCCTTAGAGCGCGGCCTCTAACGCCGCCGCTTCCTGCCTGGCGATCGTGCCCTTGACGGCCGACTGCACCTTCTCGAAAGCGCGGACCTCGATCTGCCGCACGCGTTCGCGCGACACGCCGAATTCGGCGGCGAGATCTTCCAGCGTCATCGGGTCTTCCGCCAGGCGCCGCGCCTCGAAGATGCGGCGTTCGCGCGGGTTGAGCACGCCGATTGCGCCGGTCAGCGCCGAGCGGCGATGATCGAACTCTTCGTGTTCGGCCATCAAGGCTTCCTGGTTGGGCGAGTTATCGACCAGCCAGTCCTGCCATTCGCCGGCTTCGCCGTCGTCACGGATCGGTGCGTTGAGCGAGGCATCGCCGCCGAGACGGCGGTTCATGTCGACAACGTCCTGATCGGTGACGCCGAGACGCTTGGCAATCAGCTTCACCTGATCGGGGTGCAGATCACCCTCCTCAAGCGCGGAGATCTTGCTCTTCGCCTTGCGCAGGTTGAAGAACAGTTTCTTCTGGTTCGCGGTGGTGCCCATCTTCACGAGCGACCAGGAACGCAGGATGTACTCTTGTATGGATGCCTTGATCCACCACATAGCGTAGGTAGCGAGTCGGAACCCCTTTTCGGGTTCGAACCGCTTCACCGCCTGCATCAGGCCGACGTTGCCTTCCGAGACGACCTCGGAAATCGGCAACCCGTAGCCGCGATAGCCCATGGCGATCTTGGCCACGAGCCTGAGATGGCTGGTGACGAGTTGATGTGCCGCGTTGCGATCGTCGTGTTCGCGCAGACGCTTGGCGAGCATGTATTCCTGCTCGGGCTCCAGCATCGGAAACTTGCGGATTTCGGCGAGGTAACGGGAAAGGCCAGATTCTCCATTGAGAATTGGCAGGGTAGCTGTGCGGGCCATTGAGCGCCCTCCACTTGGTTCAGGCCCCCGATAGCGGCGGGCCAGGCAGGCAACTGCTGTGTTAAAGCCAGTCGCTCCGCGATGTTCCACGTTGGATATTCAACGCAGGTGCAACATACACCAAACCAGGGCGCTTTTGGAAGTTAAACCCCCGTCACGTTGCGGTGTGGCTGCCATAACCAATTGGCATATCAAGGCTTTCCTAACCACCCTGCGTCATAGCGCCGCCCGCAGCGACTCTCGCAAAAGGGCCAGATCTGCCGGCAAATCAGAGTTCCACTTCAGAATCACCCCGGTTTTGGGGTGCTCCAGGGCCAAGAGGTATGCATGTAGCGCTTGGCGATCGAGGGCCGTCAGGGCGGCCTGGCTTTGGGGACCAAGCCGGACGGCCTTGGTCTTGAAGTGGGGCCCATACGTCGGGTCCCCCATCAGAGGGTGGCCGATATGAGCGAGATGCACCCGGATCTGATGGGTGCGGCCGGTCTCGAGTTCGCAAGCCAGCAGCGCCGCCACCGGCTTGCCGTCGGCGCCGTTAAAGCTCTCGACGATCTCCCAATGGGTCACCGCTTCGCGGCCGCCTTGGCGCACCGCCATCTTGTCCCGCGCGTGCGGGTGTCGGTCGATCGGGGCATCGACGCTGCCGCGCTGCCGGTTCGGCACCCCCCAGACGAAGGCAAGATAGCCGCGCCGCATCTCGCCGGTCTTTCCGTGGTCGGCGAATTGCGCTGACAGCGACTGGTGCGCGGCGTCGTTCTTGGCGACGACCAGAAGTCCCGACGTGTCCTTGTCCAGCCGATGCACGATGCCCGGCCGCTTCACCCCGCCAATGCCCGAAAGGCTCTCGCCGCAATGGGCAATCAGCGCATTTACCAGCGTGCCCGTCTCATGCCCCGCGCCGGGATGCACCACGAGGCCGCTTGGTTTGTCGATGACGATGAGGTCGCCGTCTTCGTAGACGATATCGAGCGCAATATCTTCGCCCTGGGGTTCCGCGGCGACCGGTTCGGGCACGTCGATTGTGATCGTATCGCCCTGGCCGACATGATAAGCGGGGTCACGGACCGGCGCGTTCTTCACCGCGACCTGGCCGGCGAGGATCAGCGCCTTGAGGCGGGATCGCGACAGCGCGCTCACGCGCACGGCCAGCACGCGGTCGAGCCGGGCCGACCCCTCGCTGCCTTCGACGACGACTTCCAGCCGCTGATTGTTACGCAAAATTGGTTCCAAAGAAGACCTTGATGACCGACACCGTTGCGAGCCAACCGACCCCCGAACAGGCCGCGCTGGTTGCGCGGGTACGGCGCCTGATGCTGATTGCGGGCCTGACCACGGTGCTCGCGATTGCCGCGATTCTGATCGCCATCGGCTACCGTCTTTTCAAGTCCGAGGGAAGCGTCAACACGGCTGAGATGACCGCCGTCTTGCCGAAGGGCGCGAAGATCGTCTCCACGGGCGTAGCCGGCGACCGGCTGGCGGTGACGCTCGATGTGGGCGGGACCACCGAAATCCGCACCTTCGATGCGCGTACGTTCAAACCCACGGGCCGCCTGAGGTTTGTGAACGAGCCTTGAGGTGCTGGCGCAGCTTTTATCCCTCCCCCGCGAGCGAAGCGAGCAGCGGGGAGGGTGGCCGGCGCAAAGCGACGGTCGGTGGGGGCTGACGTCATTCGATAATGATTTTTGAAAGCCCCCACCCCGGCTCGCTTTCGCTCGCCGACCTCGAGAGCGAGCTTTGCTCGCCTCGGACCCGCAAGGGGGGAGGGAAAAGAGGAAGGGAAACCCGTCTTGCCGCGCAGCCGTTTCAAGGGTATTCCCTTTGCCGCTAAGCTCCCATCGTCTAGCGGTTAGGACGCGGCCCTCTCAAGGCTGAAACAGGGGTTCGATTCCCCTTGGGAGCGCCAGCGGTTT
This sequence comes from uncultured Alphaproteobacteria bacterium, assembly GCA_963706265.1. GTDB lineage: Bacteria > Pseudomonadota > Alphaproteobacteria > Rhizobiales > Xanthobacteraceae > Bradyrhizobium. The sequence goes on from CAVPLO010000003.1 coordinate 445,644, forward strand.
CAACATCTTAGCTGGCTTCGATTTTTCCGCCTCCGCTTCCGACCAAGTATGGACCGGGTGCTTCCCCCCATTGCAATTGAGGGTTGGGAGCGCAGGGCAATGGACTGGTACCAGTTCTTCAAGGATTTCGCCGCCCGCATCGCCACAGTCATTGCTTCAGGTGCTGCAGCGTTCGTCGCCTATCGCCTTGGGCAAAACCAAATCATGGTCGCAAAGGCTCAGGCTGGTATTGCCGAACGAAACTGGCACACCGAAAACGAAAAGGTGGTTCTAGAGGCAATGATATGATGGCCAATAACACTCTCCAGATTATCAGCCGGGTGTGCAGCTACGGGCGCGCGAGTTCAAAGCGGTCGTGAAGGTTTATGAGGAAGCCAAGCCAATCTTTGGTCCTTACATTCGGGCGCATCAACGGGTAGACGCCGGTGAGCTGACCAAATGAGATATGTTAGGATCGATCTTTTTTGGCCTTCGGTGGACGCTTGGATTCGGGCTGCGTATTGCGAACAGCCTCGGCCAGCATGTCGTATAGCTCGGCCTTGGTTTTCTTTGGTTCCCGCTTGGGAGGTTGCCATCCTGTCATGAATCCTATGTGGGGATGTTGGAGCCGGAATTAAACCCCCTGTGACGCCATCCAAACAAATCGTATTAGCCGCTGAAGGAAAGCGGCGCTGACGCTTTGGTCAGCCGGTTCTCGACCATTCACAACCCGCTGAATTTTTGCTTTGGGCTCGCACCGCGCCGGTTGTCTATGCCTCGGGCTGAGTGTAATTTCGTGCCGATGTTCATGGTTTCACGCGGATCAGGTTTCGCATTTGCCCTCGTCGCCGCCGTGCTGGGTCTCGGCCCGGGCGCGGCGCGCGCCCAATCCGTGCCCTATTGGACCACCTCGGCCTGGCCCAGCGGCTTCGCGAACAACTTCACCCAGAGCGCAAACCCCTACGGCAACTTTTCCTCGCGCTACAATTTCGACAATGGCTGGTTTGTCGGCAGCGAGCGGGGCAATCTGGCTTGGGGCTTGAGCAACTTCAACCAGCCGGGCGCCTTCGGCAATCCATCCTTTACTTACGAAGGCACGCAGGCCGGCTACAACTTCACGAGCGCGCCGGTGTCGATCTATGCCGGGTTCGACACCGTGAAGTATAACGCGCCGCCTATCATCGGCAGCCCGTTCGCGGCGCTCGACTCCACGTCCGCCGGCACCGCGCCCGGCTATGGCGTGCACGCGGCCGTCGAAATCCGCCCCACCTCGAACCTCAGCCTGTCATTCGGGGCAAGCTTCTCGCAACAGCCGTCCGACCTCAATTCCGCGCTGCTGCCCGGCGCTTCGCCGCTGGCCTTCGGCCGCCGCTAAATCGGGTTTCCTCGCGGCTGAAATGGCAATTCGGTTCGCTGACCTGAACTCGCCGGCACTGCCAGCCATGATAACCTTTGATGGCGCCTGGCAACCCTCACCATCGGAGGATTTCCCATGCTTCGTCTTTCAACGTTGATTGCCGCGCTGATTCTCCTCGCATCGGTCACGACTGCGGCCTCCCCGGCGCAGGCCGTGGTGTGTTCCTACGATCACTGCGTTTCGCGCTGTTTCACGGCTGGCGGCAAATACTGTCTTCGCGGTTGCGATCGAAGGATCGCACGGCGCATGACGTCCGGTCTCTGCCCCTGGTTCCGAAACGACTGGTAGGCGTCGGCAGGTTGGGCTTGGAACATCGTGAGCGCGTGGTTCGGCGCGCGCGTGGTTTCGGCGTGCGCGCGGGAGGCGAATTCCATCCGGCCTCAATCTCAGCCGATCGGTTGCGGTTATGGCAGCGCCGAGAATAACCGATCATTAACCATATAAGCCCATGATTTCAGCCTTTTGGGTGGGCCGCCGCGCGCGAGTTGTCGCTGGATCGCCCAAGTAACCCAAGTAAGTAACCCAGGTAACGGCTCCTTCTTGTTTGCTGACCGGCGACGAGGAAAAATCTTGCGAGGTTGACAGTTAAGGAACGCAGGTGGCTGAAACACTGGACAACAGGTAAGCAGCCTGAGGCAGCGGCACTACCGGGGCCTTCGAACCGGGGGCCGGCGATAGCAGTGTCGTTGGCCGCTTTGGCCGTTATCGGCGCGGCCACCGCCAATTCCTTGCCGGATCTCAATCGCTTCTCCCTGACGGATTTCAGTCGCAACTCCTTGCCGAATTTCGATCACATCTCGCTGCCGGATTTCTCTCTGTCGAAATTCTCTTTGTCGAAATTCTCTTTGCCGAACTTCTCTTCGTTGAATTTTTCCTGGCCGAATTTCGATGGCCTCGCTGTACGGTTTCGCCATGAGACGGCTTCAGCCCCGATACCGGATCCCGTCAGCGTGGCCCTGAAGGATATTCAGATATCGCAGCAGCAAAATGCCGTCGTGCTGGTTTCGCTGACGCAGAGCTCCGCAGCTCAACAGGGGGACCTGAAAAGAATATCCCGTCAACTCTACTCGCTGGCGGCGCAGGCGGAGGCTCTGCAGAATGCGGTGTCGCCATTGACGACTTCCAGCATCCCACATCATTTGAATTATCGCGCCCGGGTCGTCCGGACTTCGCGAAGAACAGCGGCTACGCTGCCTAAGCCGTTCGGCCCGGTTTCGGTCGGAGGCGCCCCGCTCAGTCCTGCGCCGGCGTCGAACCCGGGCCCGGGATAGCGGTCGGTCCCGTACAACGGCTCGGTAAAAACAAAATTCCCTCTTGCGCCGACGGGCAAATCATCTCTACAAGCCCCGCCCGTTCCCGCCCACAAGAGGGGCGTATCGCGATCGTCACGGACGTTGGGCGCGGGATGCGATGGACGAGGCTTGCGCAGCAGACGAGCGCGCAGATCTCGGACGGCGAAGTCGTGTGGTCCTGACATCTCGACGCTGATGTCAAGTTGGCGATGATGCTTTCGCAATCAACGCCGATGACAGTGACAAGACAGCCCGATCACTGGGGAGAGCGCGAAGGAAACCGTTAAAACCAATCGTGCAGGGAATGCCGGATTGTTTGGCTGACCTGTGGTGACTAACTCGTGTGCTTTTTTCATTCGCATACGAGGCTGCGGGTGCGGCCGAGCGCCCGGCATTCCCTGCGCCCTCCGTTTTGAGGGACGACAAATCGTATCACTCGGGCGCTTCTCGCGCCGCGAGAAGGCGAATGCGCGCCGCATTGCGAGCGAAAGCGAAGCAATCCAAAGGTCTGGCGTTCAGGCCAGCGCAAACATATTCAGCGGCTTTGGAACATTGCTCTCTCCCGCCTCTTGTCAGGGCAGCACCGAAACACCTTCCTCGCAGAGGGATCGAACGTCATGAATGATACCGTCATCGTCAAGCCAGCGGCAGCCGACCTCGCTGAATCAGTAGCAGGCGTGTCCTGGGCCGCCGTTGCTGCCGGCGCCGTCGTTTCCTGCGCGCTGACTTTGGTACTCCTGGCCTTCGGAATTGGACTGGGATTGTCGGTTGTCTCGCCCTGGAGCGGGGCAGGCGTTACCGCCACCACGTTCAAGATCGGGACCGGCCTTTATCTTCTCGTGATCGCCATGCTGTCCTCTTCGATCGGCGGATATATCGCCGGCCGCCTGCGCTCGCGCTGGGTTGGCGTTCATGCCGACGAAGTCTACTTCCGCGATACGGCGCACGGCTTCGTGGCATGGGCCTTCGCATCCGTCCTCGGCGCTGTTTTGCTGGCGACGCCTGCAAGCAGCCTGATCAGTGGCGGCGCGAGCACCGTGGGTCAGGGTACCTCGGCGGCCGCAAGCCGGTCTGGTCCGATGGATAGCTACGTCGATACGCTGCTGCGGTCCGACCAGCCGTCCGCGCAGGGTCAGGGCGCCGCCGGCGACTCGCGATCCGAAATGGTGAGGTTGTTCACCTCGAGCTTCCGCAATGGCGGCGAATTGAAGCCGAACGATCGAGGTTACGTTTCCAAGGTCGTGGCTGCGCGGACCGGCCTCAGTCAGGCCGACGCCGACAAGCGCGTCACGGATGTCGTCACGCAAATCAAGGCTGATACCGATGCGGCACGGAAAGCCACGGCGCAACTCGCGTTCTGGCTTACCGCTTCGCTGCTGCTCGGCGCCTTCTGCGCAAGTCTCGCGGCGACCGAAGGTGGTGGCCTGCGAGACGGGACGTGGGGGTCGCGCGCCCGCCTTTCACCCTCAGTACGAACCTAACAGGAGCAGGCAATGCCCATTCTTCTCTGGCTGGTCGGAATTCCAATCCCCCTCATCATCCTCATCCTGCTTTTGCGCTGACACTGGCAAAGCACCCTCAAACGAGACTGGAGTATATCCATGGCAAAAAAACAGATGCTGCTAAGCGATCTCTTTCACGAGACACTCAAGGATATCTATTTCGCCGAGAACAAGATCCTCAAAACGCTGCCAAAAATGGCGAAGGCCGCGCGGTCGAAAGAGTTGCAGAAGGCTTTCACGAAACATCTTCGGGAAACCGAAGGCCAGGTGAAACGCCTCAATCAGGTCTTCAAGATCATCGGCAAGCCGCCACGCGGGAAGACCTGCGCGGCCATCAACGGCATCACTGAAGAGGGTGCCGAGATCATGAAGGACTTCAAGGGAATGCCGGCGCTCGACGCAGGCCTGCTGGCGGCGGCTCAAGCTGTCGAACATTACGAGATGTCGCGCTATGGCACGCTGCGCACATGGGCCGAAGAGCTTGGTATGGCTGACGCGGCGAGGCTTCTACAGGCGACACTCGACGAAGAGGAAGCGACCGACTCCGCTCTTACCAAACTTGCCGAATCCCTGGTCAACATCGAAGCCGAACAGAAACTGGCGGCTTGAAACAGACGTTTTCGACGCCAGACTGGCTGTGCAAGCGAGTTGTAGACCTGAGGAGTTGTAAGCAATGACCGATATCAAAGAGCACATGGAAGTTATCGGCGCCGACGGCGTTCACGTCGGCACGGTCGACAAGGTCGAGGCCAACAGGATCAAGCTGACAAAGAAGGATAGCGGAGAAGGTTCGCACAAGGGCCATCACCACTATATCGACCGCGGCCTGGTTGCCGGCGTTGAAGGCAACAAGGTCCGGCTCTCCGCCATCGGTGCGGTCGCCGTCACGATGGAAGAAGAAAAACGCTGACCATTTGAATCCGCCCGAACCCATTGAAGCCGCCCGACGCCGTCGGGCGGCTTCTTGTCACAGCTTCCCGCTACCCGAACCAACGCCGAAAGTCTGATCCGGAATTGGCGAGAATGCAGCCTGATTCCGGTTGCCAAGGACGGCAACAGGCGCGATCCTCCGGCCCAATTAAAGACCGGAACAACAGGTCGAAATAATAGCTCGGGAGGAAACAGATGACAGGATTGAACAGGCGCGCCTTTGTCGCGGTTGCAGCAAGCGCGATGGCCGCGCCTTATCTGTCGCGCAAGGCCTTCGCGGACGATACGCTCAAGATGCGCTGCTCGCTCGATACCGCGCCGTCGCATCCGCGCAACCAGGCGATCCTCGATTACGTCGCCAAGCTCGAGGAGGCGAGCAAGGGCAAGATCAAGTCGGAAGTGTTTCAATCCGGGCAGTTGTTTGCCGACCTCAACGTCACCAAGGCGCTGCTGCAGGGCCAGGTCGACATGGCCTCGCCCGGCACCTGGACGATGACCGGGCTGGTGCCCGATTGCGACTTCTGCCAGTTGCCCGCGCTGTACAGCCCGCCGATCGAGCTGTTCCGCCGCTGCGCCGACGGCGCGCCGGGTCAACTCGTCAACAAGCAGCTCGAGGCCAAGGTGCGCTCGCATATCCTCGGGTCCTGGTTGGAGCTCGGCAACGAGAACTGGTACACGACGAAGAAAGAGATTCGCACGCTCGAAGACCTCTCGGGATTGAAGATTCGCAGTCCGGGCGGGTCCGGCATTTCCTGGCGCATCGCCTTCGTGCACGGCATTCCCAACGTCACGCCATGGCCGAACGTGCCGCTGGCGCTGTCGCAGGGCACCTTCGACGGTTTCGTCTCCAGCGACGAGAGCGTCAACTCGGCGAAACTCTGGGAAGCCGGCGTCAAATATTCCTACGCTGACCATCAGTTCTTCGCCAATTACATCCCGATGGTCAGCGACGCCTTCTGGTCCAAGCTTTCCGAAGCCGATCGCAAGCTGATGCGCGACGTCTGGGCGGCCAATATCGCGCGTTACCGGGAGATGTCGGCGAAATCGCAAGCCAATGCCCGCAAGGCGATGCAGGCCAATGGCGTGACCTTCGCCGATCCATCGGCGGATCAGGTGGCGGCCGACCGCAAGCGCATGATCGCCGCGCAAGCCGATCTCATCCGCGACACCAAACTGTCGGCCGACATCGTCAAGCTGGTGACTGAGACTGTCGGCAACAGCCATAGCTGATAACATGGCGGGTGGGGGGAGTTCGCCGTTGCGCGATACCTGGTGGGACAAGGCCGAGCGGCTTCTGACCGGCCTGTTGGGGCTTGCCGCGATGATGGTCGGCCTCGTGCAGGTCGTGGGGCGCTATGTCGCCCCGCGCTACGCCATCTCCTGGGCCGAAGAGGTGATCGTCTATCTCGTCGTCTGGGGCATCATGCTTGCGGCCTCGCAACTGGTGCGCACCGACGGCCATGTGCGGCCCGATCTCGTGCTGCGCGCGGTGTCGCCGCGCGTTCAGCGCTGGATGGAGGTGGCCAATTGCGTCGTGGCGCTGGCGTTCTGTCTCGGACTGGCCTGGTACGGCTGGAGCATCGTCGAGACCTCGTGGATGCTTGACGAGCGCAGTTCGTCGGATGTGCAGTTTCCGATGTGGCTCTATTCGGCAGCGGTTCCGACCGGTGCCGCGCTGATGTCCGGCCGTTACATGATCCGGCTGTATCGCTATCTCTTCGCCTTCGACCCGGCGACCATGACGGTCGGCCATATCCCCGCGCATGAACTAGCCGGCGGCGCGGTCGCGCCGCTGCCGGTCACGGATTAAAGGCGAAGCAAACCCGTCATGCTGGTGATCCTGTTCCTGGTGCTGTTCTTCGGCCTGCTCGCCGTCGGCATGCCGATCTTCCTCGTGCTGGGCCTTTGCGCGTCGGTGCTCTATTTCGCCTCCGGCGAACCGCTGATCGGCGTCGCCCAGGTCATCATCGATCACCTGAATTCACCGACCCTGATGTCGCTGCCGCTGTTCGTGATGGCGGCGACCTTCATGCGTCATGGCGGCGTGGCGAAGGCGCTGGTCGATTTGTCGACGGCCTGGCTTGGCGGCGTCAGGGGTTCGCTCGGGCTGGTCACGGTGGTCGCCTGTACGCTGTTTGCCGCGATCTCCGGTTCGTCGGTCGCAACCGCGCTCGCGATGGGAACGATTTTGCTGCCGGCGATGATCGAGAAAGGCTATCCGCGCAGTTTCGCGCTCGGCGTCGTCGGCGCGTCCGGCACCATCGGCATCGTCATCCCGCCGTCGCTGGCGCTGATCCTGTACGGCATCGTCGCCGAACAATCGGTGCCTCGCCTGTTTCTCGCCGGCGTGTTGCCCGGCCTGTTGCAGGCGAGCGTGTTCTTCGCCTGGGTCTGGTTCGACGCGCGGCGTCGGAAATTTCCGGTCGAACCGAGCCTGCCGTTTGCCGAACGCTTGCGCGTGACGGGAAGGGCGGTCCCGGCCTTGATCGTGCCGGTCATCGTGCTGGTCGGCATTTACGGCGGCATCGTCACGGTGACCGAGGCAGCCGCCATCGCCGCCGTCGTGGCGCTGCTGGTCAGTCTGGTCTATTACCGCGGCTTTCATTGGTCGGAAACGTTGTGGGTGGTGGCCGATGCGCTGAAAAGCGCCGGCGCCATCATGCTGATCGTCGCTACCGCGCTCGCCTTCGGGCACTGGATGACGGCCTCGGGCGTTCCGGCCGAACTCGTCAAATGGGTGCTGGCGCAGCACATGGCGCCATGGCAGTTCCTGCTCGCGATCAATGTGCTTCTGCTGGTGCTCGGCTGTTTCCTCGAAGTGATCGCGACGCTGCTATTGGTCCTGCCGATTCTCGCGCCGGTGCTGCCGGCGCTCGGCGTCGATCCTGTTCACTTCTCGATCATCTTCACCCACAACATGGAGATCGCCCTGGTTCACCCGCCGGTCGGGCTGAACCTGTTCGTGCTGTCGACGATTTCGCACGCGCCGATCGGCGAGGTCGTGCGCGGCGTGCTGCCGTTCCTGCTTCTGCTGCTGACGGTGCTGATGATCATCACCTACGTGCCCGCGCTCACGATGTGGCTGCCGCACCTGGTGTACGGGAATTGAGTTTCAGGACCACTAGTCCAACATGCGCACGCCTTCCTTGCGCCATTTGCGAAGCACGAACCATGCCGCGCCGAAGCTCGCGATTCCTAGTCCGAAGAAAATCCAGCCGATGGCAAGACCACTCGCCTGCAACAGGGCGACGAAGATGGAGCCGACCACCATGAACGCCGCCTGCAGGATATTGCCGGAGGCGATCACGCGGGCGCGTTCGGCAGGTGCCGACCAGGCCTGGACCGCGGCAAAGGACGGGACCACGAACAGGCCGCCGCCGATGGCGAACGCCGCAAAATCGATCAGCATCCGCAACCCGGCGAACGATGTCGCAAAGTCCGCAGGCGAAATATCGGTTCCACGGACGGTGTGCCCGACGGTCCAGGCGAGGTCGACGCCGACGAGGCCCATGACGATCGCGCCGATCGGTACCAGCGACAGATTGGGGCGCGCATGACTGAGTTGCGCGGCAATCAGCGAGCCGACGGCAATGCCGATGGCGAAGATGGCAAGACACAACGTCACCACACCCTCGCTGCCGCCGGCGATATCCTTCACAAGGGCCGGCAAAAGCGAAAGCACGACCGCGCCGACCAGCCAGAACCAGGAGACGATCACCATGCCGTTCCAGAGCCGCGGTTCGGCGTAAAGCGATTTCAGAAGACGGATGGTCGACGTCCAGGGGTTGGCGGTGATGGCGAGATCGGGAGCCGACGGCGTTGTGTGAGGGATGCGCGAGGCAGACCCCCAGGACAGGACCGCCAGCAAGACCACGGTGAGCGACACCCAGCCCATATGGGAGGAACCGGCGACAAGCTGGCCGCCGGCGATGGTGCCGATCAGGATCGCCATAAAGGTCGCGCCTTCCACCAGCGCGTTGCCGGTCGCAAGTTCTCCAATCGAGAGCTGATCGGGCAGCATTGCGTATTTGACCGGCCCGAACAGTGCGGCGAAAACGCCGAACAGAGCCAGCGCCGCGAACAACAGCGGGACGGAATGCAGGAAGAAACCGCCCGCGGCGAAGGCCGCGGCGAAAATTTCGGCGAATTTCAAGCGCCGCGCGACGGCCGATTTGACATACTTGTCCGCAAGTTCGCCGCCGAGGCCCGACAGGATGAAGAACGGAAAGATGAAGACCGCGCCTGCGATCGTCACCAGCGAATCTCCGTGTCCGGTGTCCGCGCGATACAGCAGGATGATCACCAGCGCGTTCTTGAGCACGTTATCGTTGAGTGCCGCGCAGAATTGTGCCCAGAACAGCGGCGCGAAACGGCGAGAGGACATCAATTGCGCGATCATGATCCGTCCTGTCGTGCTTGGACCATCACACGAGTGATCCAGCTTAAGCGATGGAATAGCCCGGAGGATAGAGATACGCGAGCGCTCGCGCAGCGGTTTCGATCGGAGTCGCTAGTGACGCGGCCTGCGGTATTCTTTCGAACTGCGGCTGCTGTTGAGCAGCAGGTACAGCGCGCGGGGGTTCGTCGTCAGATAACGCCAGAACAAGCGGCGTGGCTCCAGCCAGATTCGCCAGACCCATTCGAGCCCCGCGTCCTGCATCCATCGTGGCGCGCGGGCGCGGCTGCCGGAGAGGAAATTGAACAACCCGCCCGATGTCTTGATGACGCCGACCCTGGTCAGCCGCGGAGCGTATTCGGCGACAAAGGCCTGCTCGTAAGGCACGCCGAGCGCCACCCATAAATAATCCGGAGCCAGCTCGTTGATTTCGTCGACCTTGGCGCGCAGCGCCTCGCCCCGGAGATAGCCGTGACAATTCCCGAGAATCCGCAAGCGCGGATACATGCTGCGGACGCTGGCGACCGCGGCGGCATTCTCAATCCCGTCGGCGCCGAACATATAGAAGGTGAGGCCGGTGGCCTCCGCCTTGCGGGCCACAACATGAAACAGATCCGTCGTGGCGACCCGTTCCGGCAGCGGCAGCGGCGATTTCAGCCGGGTATTGGCTGGCGCAAGGCGTACCGGACGAGGTCGACGTGCTTTCGCTCGATATCGACGGCAACGATCTCTATCTGTGGAGCGAGATGAGGATGCGGCCGCGCATCCTGATTTGTGAATTCAACAATGCCGTTCCGAGCGAACTTGCGCTCACCATTCCCTACAAGCCTGATTTCTCTTTCACCGCGCTGTCCGCGGATCAGGCGATGTTCCGCTCCGCGAGTCTCGCGGCGTTCGCCGCGGTCGGCCAGGCGACGTTTCCCGACGCTGCTCATTTCCTGATGATCGATGACGACGAGATCGCTTCACCGGATTGGCTGGAACAACTGACACGCGCTGGCGAGGCGACGGGGGCCGATGTCGTCGGCGGGCCGGTGCTGCAGCGCTTCGGTGACGATGCCAAACGCGGCTTGCAACGTCATCCGGCGTTTCGCCCGGCGTACGATGCAAGCGGACCTGTGCCGATCATCTATGGTTGTGGAAATTGCCTGATAAAGCGATCGGTTTTCCAAAAGCTCGGCAGCCCAGCTTTCGATCTGCGCTTCAATTTTCTGGGCGGCGGTGACGTCGATTTCTTCACCCGCTGCCGCCGGAAGGGAATCAAATTTCACTGGATTGCGGAAGCCGTTATCATCGAAACCGTACCCGACACCAGGACCCGCTCGTCTTGGATTGCGTTGCGCGGACTTCGCATCGGCGCGATCAACTATCACGTCCAGCGCAAGGTGGCTCAAACACCGTGGCTGCGCGCGAGGCTGGCCGCGAAGGTCCTGGGGATGTTGCCGCTATCCTTGGTGAGAGCGGTTCGGCTGTTCCTGACCGAACGCACGCCCCTGATCGCCGTGCATCCCATGATCGTGGCCGCAGGCGGCCTGCTGGCGGCGATCGGCATTGAACCGCAACCCTATAAAGCCTCGAAGATCACATCTTGAGCCGGCTCGCCCTCACGTCTGATTTTCGCACCTTCGTCGGCGAAGCCCGCCGTCAACAGGTGAGCGATGTGGCGCGTGCGGCGGTCTTTGTTGGTGCGCTCCTTCTAGCCTGGGTGTCGCTGCGGCCGTTCATCGACCTCGGCGATGCACAGTTGAAGGATGCTGCCACCGGCAACGAGACTCTTTCGTAGTTGGCATCGTTCGTGAGCCGCCTGTTGCGCAGGCGATATCCGGGCGAAGAAGAATACAAGTAGCTGCGTTCAGCGGGTGAAGCGGTTCAGCACCGGGAAACGGTCGAGCAGCACCGTCTTGAGCAGGACCGGTCCGATCAATCCGCCCAGCAGCAGGATGGGGAAGCAGGCCAGGAAATTGAGGCCATCCCAGGGCGCGATCTTGAGCAAAAACGCCGTTGTTCGCAGGCGGCTCGCGCGCCACGACGTGCCCGATCACGACCAGGATGATCGCAAGGCCCTTGGCGCGCTCGATATCGGCAAGAAAGGCGGGTCGGCGTGTGGTCGCCTCGAGAGATTGCGGCGCTGTCGTCGCGCTATTCGCTGCGGCTCCCCAATCGGCCGTGCTCGTCATCGCAGCCCTCGATTATTACTGCCCTTTGGATCATTCCTTATAGGTGCAAAGCCGATTTCGCTTCAACGCCGCGCGGTTGTTTACGTTAACCGTTCAGCGAGTTTGGAAGCCGAAGTTCCGTCGCGTCGGTAATAAAGATGGCGGTCGTGAAGACACAACCGCCATCCTGGTCGGGTTGAAGTGTCCTTCTCAGCCGTGCAGTTTCCTGGCGGTCTCCGCGATGACGCGGCCCTGATAGCGCGCGCCCGCCAGTTCGTTTTCGGAAGGCTTGCGGCTGCCATCGCCACCGGCGATCGTGGTGGCGCCGTAAGGTGCGCCGCCGGTCACCTCGTCGAGTTTCATCTGGCCGGCAAAACCATAATTCATGCCGACGACGACCATGCCGAAATGCAGCAAGTTGGTGATGATCGAAAACAGCGTGGTCTCCTGGCCGCCATGCTGGGTCGCGGTCGAGGAGAAGGCGCCGCCGACCTTGCCGTGCAGCGCGCCCTTGGCCCAGAGGCCTCCGGCCTGATCGAGGAAGTTGGCCATTTGCGAAGACATCCGGCCGAAACGCGTGCCGGTGCCGACGATGATCGCGTCGTAGTTGGCGAGGTCATCGATCTTCGCGATCGGCGCTGCCTGATCGACCTTGTAGTAGGAGGCCTTCGCGACTTCCGGCGGCACCAGTTCGGGAACGCGCTTGATGTCGACGGTGGCACCGGCCTCGCGGGCGCCTTCGGCCACCGCGTTCGCCATCGTCTCGATATGTCCGTAGGCGGAATAATAAAGCACGAGAACTTTCGTCATGATCTTGTCTCCAGGGGTTGTTCGGAAGGGCAGGTTGAACTGCCGGCTTGAGCTGGCAATTCAGGGTTCGGGAGTGGTGGCCGCGTCCGTTACGCCGCGTCGACCAGCACCAGTTCGGAATCTTCCAATGCGGTGACGGTAATCTTCGCCTCGTCGCGGATCGCGACGCCATCGCGGGCATTGACGCCGACGCCGTTGACCTCGATTTTGCCGGTGGCGGGAACGAGATAAAGATGACGCGCCTTGTGGGGCGCATAGTGCGCGCTCTCGCCGGCCTTCAACGTGGCCGCCAGCACGCGGGCATCCGCGCGGATTGGAAGCGCATCCTTGTCGCCTGACTGCCCGCTGGCAATCGCAACGAACTGGCCGGAGCGATCCAATTTCGGAAACGGCTTGGCGCCCCAGGTCGGCGCGCCGCCTTCCGTGGTCGGCTCGATCCAGATCTGGAAGATCCTGGTCGGCTTGGCCTCCAGATTGTACTCGGAATGGCGAATGCCGGAGCCGGCGCTCATTACCTGGACGTCGCCGGCCTCGGTACGGCCCTTGTTGCCGAGGCTGTCCTGGTGCGTGATCGCGCCTTCCCGCACATAGGTGATGATCTCCATGTTGGCGTGGGGATGGGCTGGAAAGCCGGTGTTGGGTGCGATCTCGTCGTCGTTCCAGACCCGAAGCGCGCCGTGGCCCATATTGCCGGGATCGTAGTGACTGCCGAACGAGAAATGGTGTTTGGCCTTGAGCCAGCCGTGGTCGGCCGCTCCCAGCCGGTTGAAGGGTCGAAGTTCAAGCATGGGGATTCTCCTTCGAAGTTCGCTTGACCCTCTGGATAAGTCCGCCGCATCCGTTCATAAATAGAAACAATCGAAACACATCGTTTCCATTTATGGTCTTTTAGAGCCTCCAGATGGCCAGACTTCCCGACTTCGAAGGGCTCGCGATCTTTGCCAAAGTCGTGGAGCTCCGTTCATTCGCGGCCGCCGCAAACGAGCTCGCGCTGTCGAAGGCGACCGTGTCCAAGGCCGTCGGTCGTCTCGAGGAGCGCCTCGGCGCACGGTTGTTCAACCGCACCTCGCGGCGGCTCGCACTCACCGATGCCGGGCAAAAATTGTCCAGCCGGGCGCAGCGGCTTCTCGCCGATGGCGAGGCGACGGAGAACGAGGCGCTCGCGCAATCGGTCTCGCCGCGCGGGCTTGTTCGTCTCGCGGTACCGATGACGTTCGGGGTAAAGGCGGTGGCGCCCATCCTGCCCGAATTTCTCAAGGCCTATCCCGACGTCGCCATCGACCTGCATCTCAGCGACGCGATGGTCGATCTGATCGGCGAGGGATTTGACGCCGCCTTGCGGATTGCGCGGTTGCCGGATTCCTCGCTGATTGCGCGGAGGCTGTGTGCGGTGCCGCGTCATACCGTTGCCGCACCGTCCTACCTGACGCGCTACGGCCGGCCGACCCATCCGATGCATCTCGCGCAGCACAGATGTTTTGGCTACGCCTATCTGTCGACGGCCGACGTCTGGCACTACAGCAACGCCGCGGGCGAGCAAGTGAGCGTGCGCCCCGCAGGGCCGCTTCGCGTCAACAATGGCGAAGCGTTGCTGCCGGCGGTGGTCGCGGGCCTCGGCATCGCCGATCTGCCCGACTTCATCGCGGGCGACGCCATCCGATCGGGCGAGGTTGAAGTCATTCTGAAAGGCTGGTCGCAGGCCGAAGGCGCCCTGCATCTGGTGACCCCGCCCGGCGGTCCGCGTCCCGCGCGCGTCGAGGCGCTCGGAAATTTCCTCGCCGCCCATTTCGGCAATGCGAACCGGCCGAAGCTGCGGCGACGTGCTTGAAGGACAGCGTGGACTGGCAGCTTTGCCTGCGTGGCGGTTCAGGCTATAGGCAACGATAAGCAACAAGACGAAAAGCCATGGGGGAACTGCCGATGAACAGACGTGAATTGCTGAAGGCAACCGCCGCGGTGCCGCTGATATCAGTCGACGCGGCCATCGGCGGCGATGGTGGCAATGGGATGGCCCACGCATACGATCTCCATGATCGTGCCGTTTCCGGCCGGTGGCCAAGCCGATCTTGCGGCGCGACCGGTGGCGCTGGCGCTGGAAAATATCCTCGGCAAATCCGTGATCGTCGACAATCGCGCCGGCGGGGCAGGCGGTGCGATCGGCAATGCGGCGGCGGCGCGCGCCGAACCCGACGGTTACACCTTGCTGATGACGTTATCGTCGCTCGCGGTGTTGCCGGAGGCCGACCGTCTTTTCGATCGCCCGCCAGTTTATGAAGTTTCCCAATTCGCGCCGGTCGCGCGCGTGCTTGCCGATCCGACGCTGCTGGCGGTGCCGGCCTCGGCGCCGTGGAAGACGTTGGAGGACTTTGTCGCGGATGCAAAAAAACGTCCCGGCGAAATTCGCTACGGCTCGTCCGGCCCCTACGGCACACTGCATGTCGCGATGGAAATGTTTGCAACCTCCGCCGGCATCAAGTTGCAGCACATTCCCTTTCGCGGTGCTGCTCCCGCGCTCAACGCGATCCTGACCGGGACCGTGGATGCGGTGGCGTCGGCTCCGGGAACGCTCAAACAACTGGTCGATGCCGGCAAGATGCGCGTGCTGGCCAATTGGGGTGCGGAACGCATCGCAAGCTTTCCCGATCTGCCAACCTTCAAGGAGCGTGGCTACAAGGATGTCGAGTTCTACATCTGGGCCGGACTGTTCGCGCAAAAGGCGCTGCCGGAACCGATCATGACCAGGTTGCGCGAGGCGATGGCGCAGGCCGTGCAAAGACCCGAAGTGATCAAGACCTTCGAGACGGCGGGCAGCCCGGTTGCCTACATGGACGCGCCGGAGTTTTCAAAGTTCGTCGATACCGACAGCGCGCGCCTCGTCGCCGCGGTCAAACGCATCGGCAGGGTGGAATAGATACCGGCTTCCCGGCGCCAGCGCCCCGATTTCCGAAATCGGCATGGCAAACTTGCGGCGATAATGAAGCGGTGGCGGCGCCGCCACGCTGGCGGTGCGCTCACATTTAGTTGTTCGGCGCGAACCAGTCCGGCCTCATTGATTTGTTTTCCTCGATGAACCGGTTTCGCCGGGCAAATACTGATGTGCTGAACAGGAAGGGGCGGCCATGCGAAAGCACCGAATTTTCCGAATTTTTGCCCTTGTTGGTCTGGCAGCGGCAGTTGCAGGCGGCAGTTCCGCCACTGCCCAGGAACATCGCGGGACGATGCAGCAGCAAATGGCCTGCACCCCTGATGTGTTCCGGCTATGCGGCGCTGCGATACCTGACGAGAATCGCATCGTAGCCTGTTTGCAGGCCAACACCCTGCAGCTCAGCGCGCCGTGCCGAGCGGTGTTTGAATCAAGCGACAGCGCCGCCGCGCCGCCGCCGCCAAATTTACCGCAACCGGCGCCGGCCCGGCGTTATCAGTATCAATAGAGCCCGATCAATAGCGCCTTGATCGATAGCTCCTTGATCGATAGCTGCTTGATCGATAGCTCCTTGGCGTTGCCGCTCGCGGAGTCATCCGCAACGCCAAACGGTGTTCGCGTTCAGCACACATCGATCCATTCGGCGGCGACGAGTTCCGCCATGAGTGAGGGGGCGATGCGAACGGCGCTGTGAATCGAGCCCGCGGCCGGCACGACTTCGTCAAAGGCTTTCAGCGACACGTCACAATAGATCGGCAGCGGCGCTTTCAGCCCGAAAGGGCAGACGCCGCCGACCTCATGGCCGGTGATTTCGGCGACCTCATCGAGGCCCAGCATCTTCGGCTTGCCGCCGAAACGTGCCTTGACCTTCCTATTGTCCATTCGCGATGTGCCGCTCGCGACGATCAGGATGACCTGATCGCCGACTCTCAAGCTCAGCGTCTTGGCGATCCGCGCCGGTTCGACGCCATAGGCTTCGGCGGCGAGCGCCACGGTCGCCGAACTCTTCGGCGATACGATCACGGCGATATCGGGAGCCTTCTCGGCAAAGAAGGCGCGGACGGATTCAAGGCTCATGAATGCGCAACGAGATCGGGCAATTCCGACAGAGCGTGGATACGGTAATCGGGCGCGACGCCAAGTTCATCCATTTGCGTTCGAAGTGCCTTGAACATGGTGAGCGGAGAAACGACGTCGCTTTTGACGCAGGCGAGCGCCATGGCCTCCGGTGTTACCCGTTCGATCCAGGCGACGTTTAATCCAAAGGCTTTGGCGCCACAGGCATCCCAGGGATTGGAGGAAACAAAGAGAACCTCGGCAGGGCGCACGCCGAGCCGTGCCTCGATCAGCGTATAGGCATCGGATGCAGGCTTGAAGATCCGCCGTGAATCGATGCTGATGGTCGCATCAAGAACGCGATCCAGTCCGCTATTCTTCACCAGCGCGTTGAGCATGTCGCTGGAGCCGTTGGAAAGGATCGCAAGCTTCCGCCCTTTGAGCGCGGCAAGCGTCGCTTTCGCATCGGGATAGAGATCGAGGTGAAGATATTTATCCATGATGCGCTCGAAGGTAGCCGCATCGTGTTTCAGCCCAAGCACACGGATCGTATAGGCAAGCGATTCCTTCGTGATGACGGAGAAATCCTCGTAACGGCCCATCAAGGAACGAAGCCAGGAATATTCGAGTTGCTTGATCCGCCAGATTTGCGTGATGATATCGCCATATCCGGGAAATGCGTCCTCGGTGACGGCGGCCACCGAGTGAACGTCGTAGAGCGTGCCATAGGCATCGAAAACGAGGGCTTTGATCGTCACAGGTTGTTCTTTCTTTTGTTGTTGGCGGCGAGCCTGCCGTTAGATGTTCAGGAGCTTTCGCGCGTTGGCTTTTAGCACCTTTGGCCTGATCTCGTCGCGAATGTCGAGCTTGGCGAAATCCGATAACCAGCGATCCGGCGTGATCACCGGCCAATCGGAGCCGAACAGCATCTTGTCCTGCAAAATCGAATTGATGTAGCGGACCAGAATCGGCGGGAAGTATTTCGGCGACCAGCCCGAGAGGTCGATATAGACATTCGGCTTATGGGTCGCGACCGACAGCGCTTCTTCCTGCCAGGGAAACGACGGGTGCGCGAGGATGATCTTGAGATCGGGAAAATCCACCGCCACGTCGTCCATGTACATCGGGTTGGAATATTTCAGCCGCATGCCCATGCCGCCCGGCATGCCGCTGCCGACCCCGGTTTGGCCGGTGTGAAACAGCGCGATAGCGCCGCCGTCGCAGATCGCCTCATAGAGCGGGTAGGCCATGCGGTCGTTGGGATAGAAGCCCTGCATGGTCGGATGAAATTTGAAGCCGCGAACGCCGTATTCCTCGATCAGCCTTTTCGCTTCGCGGACGCCGAGCTTGCCTTTATGGGGATCGATGCTCGCAAACGGAATCAGGACGTCGGAATTTTTTGCCGCGATCTCGAACATCTCGTCATTGTTGTAGCGGCGGAATCCGGTCTCGCGTTCGGCATCGACCGGAAAGATCACGGCCGCAATCTTCTTCGCCCGATAATAGGCGGCGGTTTCCTCGACCGTCGGCGGGTGCTTGTTCGGCGACTTGAAGTAGGCCGCCATCTGCGCCTGGAAATCGTCGTAGCCGTCGTCGTCGTGCAGCCCGCAGGGCTCCTCGGCATGGGTATGAATATCGATCGCGACGACGTCTTCGATATTGGGCAGCTTCAATTGGGGCATTTTTGGTTTTCCCGGGACTGCTTGACTGTACCATTCGAGAATTGATTATATCATATAACAAAGTGGCGAGGCAGCGGATCAACACAAGCCAAAAACGGATGGGTGCCATGGTGCGGCCGGACGCCTTCGAGACCGACTTCTGGAAAGATGCCAATCTGCGCAAGGTTTGGGACGACATCATTCCCGGCGAGCCGCGCAAGACCATTCCCTATACGCTGACGCGAGAGGCGATCGAGCTTTACTGTGCGGCAGTCGGTGAGACCCATCCGCTCTATTTCGATGAACATTACGCGAAGACAACGCGCTACGGCGGATTGATCGCGCCGCCTTCGATCCACATCCTGCTGATGTTTTCCTGCACGCTGGCCGACGACTGGATGCGCTCACCCGGCACCGTCAATGCCGGCCAATCGTGGAGCTACAACATTCCAGCGCGCCCCGGCGACGTCATCCGCCTTGAGGCTCGCGCGCTGGACAAGTTCATCAAGCGCGAGCGGCTGTTCGTCGTGCACGACAATGTCTTCTTCAACCAGCACGGCGAGGTGATCTGTTCGGGTCGCGGCTGGACCATCCGGCCGATGTAAGGAGGGCTTCGTGACAACGACATTTGAGAGCCTGAATGCCGGCGACGCCATCGCGGGGCCGAAATTCGCGGTCAGCCGAAAATCCATCCGCCTGTTCTGCGACGCCTCGCTCGACTACAACCCGCTGCATCTCGACGACGAATATATGAAGGGGGATTTCGGCAAGACCAATTTCGGCGGCATCATCATGCACGGCATGAACAATTTCGGGCTGATCTCGCGGATGATCACCGATTGGGCCTATCCTTTGGGCGCGGTTCACCGCCGCCTTGAAACCCGATGGGTTAAACCGGTCCGGCCCGGCGACACCATTCAGCCCACCGGTATCGTGAAGTCCAAACAGGTAACCTCAAAATCGCACTGGGTCCTGATCGACGTCCTCATATCCAATCAGGCCGGTGAAAAGGTCGCGACCGGGGAGGCCATGGTCGAGTTCCCGCCCGATTAAACGGCTGGCCGCGCCAGCAGGCTCCCCGGCAAAGCGGATTTCCGCCGAAACCGCCTCTAGTTGGTCAAAAAAGCCCAGAACGGCCGGTCCGGATTGACATTTGAGGGCTCAATGGCTTAGAAACCGCGCGTTCCGGGCGGTATTGCCGCCAGCGGGATAAAATCGTTTTTCTATAGTTGGGGTCTCCCCGGGGGTATTCCCGGGTCGCCCGGATGATCGTGCCGAATACGGCCTTTCAACGCATCAGGATTGTCCCATGAAGGTCCGTAACTCGCTGAAATCGTTGCGCGGTCGTCATCGCAACAACCGTCTGGTCCGCCGCAAGGGCCGGGTCTATGTGATCAACAAGGTTCAGCGCCGCTTCAAGGCGCGCCAGGGTTGATCTTCAGTTCCTGAAACCGGCGCTTCGGTATTTGCACTCATCACAGGTCTTTGACGCCTTGCTGCTTTGCAAGCGGGTTTTGCTGCGTCTAAGCTTTGCGCATGGCCTTGAGATTCCTTGCCAGCCCAAGCGGTCGGATGGTGATAGTCGCTTCGGCGATCGCCACCATGATGCCGGTTGCAGCCCTGTCGCAGGATTTGGGGACCCAGCCTAAACAGCAGAAAAGGCTGCCGGATGCTCCGGCGAAATTGCCGAGGGTCCCGGCCGACAAAACGCGCGGGCTGGATTTTCTGTTTGGCGCGCTGAAGGCGGCTCCCGACGAGGCCAGCGCCAAGCATGTCGAGGCCCGGATCTGGGCGATCTGGCTCCAGACGCCGAGCGATACGGTCGCGCTTTTGATGACCCGCGCCAAGGTGGCGATGGCGGCGCAAAATTCCGACGTCGCACTTCAGCTGCTGGATGCCGTCATCAGGCTGCGCCCCGATTATGTCGAGGGCTGGAACCGCCGCGCGACGCTTTACTATTTGAGGAATGACTACACCCGCTCGCTTGCGGATATCGAGCAGGTGTTGGCGCGAGAGCCTCGCCATTTCGGGGCGCTCGCGGGACTTGGCATGATCATGCACGACCTCGGTGACGAAAAGCGCGCGCTGGATGCCTTCCGCCGGGCGCTCGCCGTCAATCCACACCTCGACAAGGTGCCGGAAATGGTCAAGACCTTGAGCGAGAAGGTCGAGGGCCGCGATATCTAGTGCGCGACTAGTGCCCACTTTCCGAAGTTCGTGCTCCATCGCAGCACCACCCACCTTCACGAATTTCGGAAAGTCATGGGCACTAGCAAACTTATTGATTTTAGTACCGCTTTGTCGATCTGAAGTCCCTGATCGAATTCGCCGCTTGTGGCGCAGGGACTTCAGATCGGCGGTACTAGTGCAGCAGGTTACGGTTCGGTCCTGTCAATTTGCCATGCGCGACAGCGGCTTGTAGCTGGGCAAGCTCCGCCTCAAGTTGTTCGTTGACCAGCAAAAGGGCCTTCAGCGCGCCTCTGATATCACCGTTGCATCGCGCAACAATTTCGTCGATGGCAGTCTCATGTAATCCGGAACTCATCGAAAAGCCTCCAAATATTCCCGCATGATAACCTTTTTGGCATCGCCGGGTTGCTGTGGATTACGTGGAAAGGCCGGGCTTGCGAAATTCGGAGTGACGCCTCGTACCAGGAAGCAAAAGTGCCGCCTATGCTTATAGGAAGCTGCCAATGACGGTTGTATGAAGAGCAATAGTTCGCCTGTGCGGCGCAGTGGAAAACCCGCCCCACTTGCGCGCTTTCGAAACCGCTGCGACGTCAGATACGTAGCTTCCGTGTGCCGAGATCGATCCGGATTCCTTGTATGTTAGCCGTTGCTTTCGTAGCCGCGCTTGTGGTGCTGGCGCTGGCGACCCAGGCCGGCGTTGCCGTCTTTCAGCATCGATATCCGGCGCAGGGAAAACCGATCGAGGTAACCGGCGCGACGCTCAACGTGCTCGATATCGGTCCGAGGGACGCCGCAGGTCCACCGATCGTCCTCATCCATGGCGCAAGCTCAAACCTCGAAACGATGCGTCGGCCGCTCGGCGACAGGCTAGCGGCAAAACACCGCGTCATCATGATCGACCGGCCGGGTCATGGCTGGAGTTCGGCTGCCGGCGAGGAAACATCTACGCCAGCCGCGCAGGGGCGGATGATCGAGGAGGCGCTCGAGAAGCTCAATGTCGGCCCGGCCATTTTGGTGGTGCATTCGTGGGCTGGCGCCTTGGGCGCGCGGATGGCCATCGACTATCCGGCGCGGGTCGCGGGTCTCGTGATGCTGGCGCCGGTGGCCTATCCATGGCCTGGCGGGGTCGGCTGGTACAACGAACTCGTAACGAAGCCGGTGATCGGCCCGTTACTCGCCTACACGATCACGCTTCCGCTCGGCTATTTCCTCACCGAGAGCGGCGCGCGTGCAGTCTTCCTGCCGCAGGTGATGCCGGATGATTTCGTCGCCAATACCGCGACGCCTCTGCTGCTGCGCCCGCGCGAGTTTCTCGCCAATGCCCGCGATCTGGTCCGGTTGAAGCAAGCGGTCTTGGAGCAGGCGCCGCGCTACCCCGAAATTTCAGCGCCGACGGTTGTGATCGCGGGCGATGTCGACAAGACCGTGTCGACAAACATTCATTCCCGTCCCTTCGCCGCCGCGGTTCCGAACGCCAAGCTGATCGTGCTGCCCGGCGTCGGTCACATGGTGCAGGACGCCGCGCCCGATCTGGTGATCCGCGAGATCGAGGCCATCGTTGCCTTGGCTTCGCGCAAGGATGCAATGGCCGTGAAATGACAGGCGGGTCCCAGGCGACATCTGCCGACGTCAAAACAAGATGGCCGGGCATACGCGAGTGAAAAGACGCCATCCTTTGGGCGGCTATGGCCCGGCCATTGCGAGATCCAGGTTCGATAGCGGCGCTTACTTCGTCTTGATCTTGCCGTCCTTGTCGAACTGCGAGACGTAAGCCCAGAGGTCGTTGACCTCTTTGTCGTTCTTGATGCCGGCAAAGAACATCTTGGTGCCCGGCACCTTGGCCTTCGGGTCCTTGATGTATTCCTTGAAGTTGGCCTCATTCCAGGTGATGCCGGAATTCTTGTTGGCCTCGGAGTAGTTGTAGTCCGGTGCACTGCCGGCCTTGCGGCCGTCGAGACCGTTGAGCTCCGGTCCAACCTTGTTCTTGGCGTCCTCGCCGATCGAGTGGCAAGCCATGCACTTGTTGAAAGCGGCCTTGCCGGCAGCAGCGTCCTGCGCCAGCGCGGCCGCCGACGATGCAACGATCATCAGCGCGCTCAGTATCAGTTTTTTCATTCTCGGCTCTACTTGTTTGGGTCGGGAGAGAACACCATCGTTTGTGGCATAGGGTACGGGCGATCGACAAGTGCCGCGAGCGGTTGTTCTAAAGCCCGGGCCCCGCTTGCACCCTATGAAAACGCTGGCGCGCCGGATTCGTGCCCTCGTTCGCGAGCGCGCCGACCTGCTTGATTCCTCACGGGAAATCGGCAATGTCGATGGTGCGTAGGATCGCAGCGGAGAGATCGAAAATGACCATCATGATGCCGGCCCCGGATCAGGCAGTCTTGGCCCGTCGCAGCGCCATCGTCGAGGCGCTGCGCGCCATCGTGCCGGGCGAGGGCGTGATCGACACGCCCGCGGAAATGCTCCCTTACGAGTCCGACGGGCTGATGGCCTATCGCCAGCCGCCGATGGTGGTGGTGCTGCCGGACAGCACGGAACAGGTCTCGCATGTGCTGAAATACTGCTTTGAGCAGGGCATCAAGGTGGTGCCCCGTGGCTCCGGCACCTCGCTGTCGGGCGGTTCGCTGCCGCTGGCGGACGCGGTGCTGTTGGGGCTCGGCAAGTTCAAGCGTATCCGCGAGATCGACTTCGACAACCGCGCGGTCGTGACCGAGCCCGGTGTCACCAATCTCGCCATCAGCCAGGCGGTGGCGCATGCCGGCTTTTACTATGCGCCCGATCCCTCGTCCCAGATTGCCTGTTCGATCGGCGGCAACGTCGCGGAGAATTCCGGCGGCGTGCATTGCCTCAAATACGGCATGACCACCAACAACGTGCTCGGATGCGAGATCGTGCTGATGACCGGCGAAGTCCTGCGCATCGGCGGCAAGACCGCCGAGAGTGCGGGCTACGACCTGATGGGAATTATCACGGGATCGGAGGGGCTGCTCGGTGTCATCACCGAGATCACGGTGCGGATCCTGCAAAAGCCGGAGACCGCGCGCGCCTTGATGGTCGGCTTTGCCGAAGTCGAGGCGGCGGGGGAATGCGTCGCGCGGATCATCGGCGCCGGCATCATCCCTGGCGGCATGGAGATGATGGACAAGCCTGCGATCCATGCCGCGGAAGCTTTCGTCCACGCCGGTTATCCGCTCGATGTCGAGGCGCTCCTGATCATCGAACTCGATGGTCCCGGCATCGAGGTCGACGAGTTGATCAAGCGGGTCGAGACCATCGCACTGGCTTGCGGCTCGACGACCTGCCAGATCTCCAATTCGGAGGCCGAGCGCAACCTGTTCTGGGCCGGCCGCAAGGCTGCCTTTCCCGCCGTGGGGCGGATTTCGCCAGACTATCTCTGCATGGACGGCACCATTCCGCGCGGAGCGCTATCCAAGGCGCTCGCGCGCATCCGCGATCTCTCGCAAAAATACGGTCTGCGCTGTGCCAACGTGTTTCATGCCGGCGACGGAAATCTGCATCCCCTGATCCTGTATGACGCCAACCAGCCCGGCGAGGTCGAGCGGGCGGAAGCCTTCGGCGCCGACATCCTGAGGGCCTGCGTCGAGTTCGGGGGCGTGCTGACCGGCGAGCACGGGGTCGGTATTGAAAAGCGCGATCTGATGGGCGAGATGTTCAGCGAGATCGACCTCAACCAGCAGCAGCGCCTCAAATGCGCTTTCGATGCGCAGGGACTTCTCAACCCCGGCAAGGTATTTCCGACCCTGCATCGCTGCGCCGAACTCGGCCGCATGCACGTGCATGGCGGCAAGCTTGCTTTCCCTGACCTTCCGCGATTTTGAGCGTGACGCGTGGATACCCTGAAAGTACGTGACGCCAAGGACGTCGAACAGGCGGTGCGGGCGGCGATCGCCAGCGAGCAGCCGCTCGAGATCATCGGCCATGGCACCAGGCGCATGGTCGGCCAGCCGATGGCGACCAATGCGCTACTCGATCTGTCGGCGCTCAGCGCCGTGAAATCCTACGAACCCAACGAATTGATCATCACGATGGAAGCAGGCGCGCCGTTGGCCGACGTCAAGTCGCTGATCGATTCCAAAAACCAGCACTTTGCGTTCGAGCCGATGGATACCGCGCTGCTTTTAGGAACCTCTGCGTCGGGAACGATCGGCGGCATGATCGGGGCTGGGTTCGCCGGCCCGCGCCGGATCCAGGCCGGGGCCGCCCGCGACCATCTGCTTGGCGCGCACGCCGTCTCCGGCTTCGGCGACAGCTTCAAGGCCGGAGGCCGGGTGGTGAAGAATGTCACCGGCTATGACCTCTGCAAGCTGCTGGCGGGCTCCTGGGGAACGCTGTCGGTCATGACCGAGGTGACGCTGAAGGTGATGCCAAGGCCGGAGAGCGAGCGCACGCTGGTGCTGCGTGACCTCGATGACTCGACGGCCAACCAGGCGATGACGGCCGCGCTCGGTTCCCCGTTCGACGTTTCGGGTGCGGCGCACGTGCCGAAATCCTCCCTGCGAGATGCCGTCGGCGCACTCGGCGGCCTCGGATCGCCCCGCAATGCGCTGACGCTGGTGCGGCTGGAGGGGATTGCAGCCTCGGTTTCGCACCGCGCAGCTTCGCTCGCCAAGCTGCTGTCGCGGTTTGGGGCTACCGAGACGATCGGCGATGAGCTTTCGGCCTCGATCTGGGAATGCATCCGCGATGTGGAACTCTTTGCCGCCAAGGGCCCGCTTGGCGCCTGGCCGGTGTGGCGCATCGTCTGCCCTCCGGCCTCGGGGGGCGCGTTGGGCGAACGTCTTGCCCGCGAAGGCGGCGGCGACGTGCTTTACGATTGGGGCGGCGGACTGATCTGGGCCGCGATGCCGCCACGGCCCGATGCCCAGGCTGTCTTGGTGCGGCAAGGCGCAGCTGCCGTCGGCGGCCACGCCATGCTGCTGCGCGCACCCGACGAGGTGAGGCGGCAGGTCGACGTCTTTCAGCCCGCCAGCGCCGGCGTGGCCGCCCTGAGCGAGCGCGTCCGGCAGAGTTTCGATCCAAAGGGCATTCTCAATCGCGGCCGGATGATACGTTCCGGCGCCTCATCGGGGTCTGCGGCATGAAGACCGAATTCAGCCTGGCTCAGTTGGCCGACCCCGATATCGCGGAGGCCGACACGATCCTGCGCAAGTGCGTGCATTGCGGCTTCTGCACCGCGACCTGTCCGACCTATGTTCTGCTCGGCGACGAGCTCGATAGCCCGCGCGGCAGAATCTATCTCATCAAGGAGATGCTGGAAAAAGACCGCCCGCCGACGCCAGAAGTCGTCAAGCACATCGACCGCTGCCTGTCCTGCCTGGCCTGCATGACCACCTGCCCGTCGGGCGTGAATTACATGCATCTGGTCGATCAGGCGCGGGTGAGGATCGAGCGGGACTTTTCGCGCCCCTGGACCGAACGCCTGCTGCGGGCGGGGCTCGCTTGGGTGTTGCCGCGCCCCAAGCTGTTTCGCACCAGCATGATGCTGGCGCGGCTCGCGCGCCCGCTGGCAGGCTTATTGCCTTCGGGCAAGGCGTCGGCGACGCCGACTTTGCTCAGCCGGATCAGGGCGATGCTGGCATTGTCACCGCGCGGTTTGCCTGCGGCGGGGCCGTCTGCCGGCAATGTTTTTCCAGCCCAGGGGGAGCGGCGCGGGCGGGTCGCTCTGCTGCAGGGATGCGCGCAGCAGGTGCTGGCGCCGCGGATCAATCAGGCCGCCATCAGCCTCCTGACCCGTCACGGCATCGAGGTCGTGCTGGTCAGGGATGAACAATGCTGCGGCGCGTTGACCCACCACATGGGCCGGGAGGCCGCGGCATTGGACTTCGCCCGCGCCAACATCGCGGCCTGGCTTGCTGAGGCCGATCGCGGTGGGCTCGATGCCGTCCTGGTGACGACATCAGGCTGCGGCACCGTCATCAAGGATTATGGCTTCATGCTGCGCCAGGACCGCGATTTCGCCGATCGCGCCGCGAAGGTTTCGGCAATGGCCAAGGATATTACCGAGTATGTCGGCGGCCTCGATCTTGCTTCGGCACAGCGCCACGACGACATCGTCGTCGCTTATCACGCGGCTTGTTCACTACAGCACGGGCAGAAAATCACGCAACTGCCGAAAGAATTGCTTTCCAAGAGCGGATTCGTGGTGAAAGATGTACCCGAGAGCCATTTGTGTTGCGGTTCGGCTGGGACCTACAACATTCTCCAGCCTGACATTGCGAACAAATTGCGCGATCGAAAGGTCGCCAATATTGCGATGGTCAAGCCGGACATGATTGCTGCGGGCAATATTGGGTGCATGGTGCAGATTGCCAGTGGTACGTCAGTTCCTGTGGTGCACACGATTGAGCTTCTCGATTGGGCGACGGGCGGCCCGCAGCCAGGATCGAGCGGACCTGACAGGCTCGTACGAAGCGACGGCCTGAACGCCCGATAGACACGGCTCAGCGCAACAGGAGGACCACGATGGCTAAGGCTAAGAAGAAGAAGGGCAAGAAGGCGAAGAAGGCTAAAAAGCTTCTCGCAGCGAAGAAAAAATCGGCCAAGAAGTCGGCCAAAAAATCCGCGAAGAAATCGGCCAAGAAATCGGCAAAGAAATCTGCCAGGAAGGCCGTGAAGAAATCGGCCAAGAAGGCTGCCAAGAAAGCCGCGAAGAAATCGGCTCCGAAAAAAGCCGCGAAGAAGCGGGCTGCGAGGAAGGCTGCCCCCGCCAAGGCTGCCCCCGCCAAGGCTGCCGCGCCGGAAGCAGCGCCGTCGCATCATGAAGAGCCGGCCCACGCCCAGAGCTGGGCTACGCCAAGCCCCGCCGAGCCTGCTCCTGCACCGTCATGGGAGCATTCCTCCGGTCACCATAACTCTGGTGGCGAGGACGGAAACTAGAGTAGCCCGGCCAATAGCCGGCGAGATCGGAAGGCCGCAGCGTTAGCCGCTGCGGCCTTTTTCATTTCGAAATCACCCTTCAGCCGTCGCGCCAACGGGAGCCGCGAAGGTCGATCATTGCCGCAATTTCGGCCCAGCCATCCTCCGGGGCCATGAGGGACGGTTTGTTGTCAGATTACAACAGCTTGCTGCAACATTTCGTTTTCAACCAAGAACGAACAAAAAATATGCAGATGACTGTGGTTTAATCTTCTCGTTGTGGTGGCCTCGGATCAGATTGCCGCCGCATGAGCTGCTCGGCGCCCCGTCCCGGGAATGTCGATTTCGGACACGAGATGGATGGGCTCCCGATGAAAATGTTCATTGTCGCCGCCGCGTTGCTCACGGTGCCGGGGGCGGCATTCGCGGCGGACTTGCCGGTGAAAGCCGCGAGGGCGCCGGCGCCGGCGTTCGATCCGTGGGACATCGCTTTCGGCGGCGCCGTGATGAGTGACTATGTCTTCCGCGGCATCACCCAGTCCAATCACCAGCCCTCGGTGACGGCCTATTTCGAGCCGCGTTACAACGTCACCAAGGATTTGCAGCTCTATGTCGGCGCTTCGACCGAGAGCATTTCCTTCGCCAATCACGCGGCGGCCGAGGTTGATATCTACGGCGGCGTCCGGCCGACCTTCGGCGCCTTTGCCTTTGACGTTGGCATCTGGGGCTATCTCTATCCAGGCGGGCAGTGTCAGGAAGGTTTTCCCGGCGGGGTTGCCGTTTGCCCGCCGGGCTCGTCGTTGGCGTCGGGTCCCGATTTCATTCAGATCAAGCAAGACCTCAGCTTTTATGAGGGCTACGGCAAGGCGAACTGGACCATCAACGATAGCTTCGCGCTCGGCGCCAACGAGTACTACACGCCGAGCTTTTTGAATTCGGGCGCCTGGGGTGATTATGCGTCCATCACCGCGAAGGTGACCGCGCCGGCGAAATGGTTTGGCTCAAGCGGCGTCGGGGCCTACCTGTCGGCCGAGGTCGGGCGCCAGTGGTTTGGAACGACGGATGCGTTCTATCGCATCGCGGCGGCGCCAATTGGAATTCCTTATCCGAGCTACGACACCTGGAATATCGGCATCGCCTTCACCTACAAGGTGTTCACGCTGGACCTGCGTTATTCCGACACCAATCTGAACAAGGGTAATTGCGCGGCGCTGACAAGCGCCTTCAACGCCAACATTCCCGGCAATGTCACCGCCATCAATCCCAACGGCTTTGGCTCCAACTGGTGTGGCGCGGTCGGCATCGCCAGGCTTTCCGCCGACCTGACCGCGATGACGAGCTTGAAGTAAATCAGTCTCGCCTGAGCGGCCGGCTAGTCGGCCTCGCCAGCCTCGACTTGTTACGACACGACGTCCTTCTTTTGCCGCTCATGCGCGGTAAACACGTCGCCCTCGCGCTCCAGAACGATGTGACCGTCGTGGAACGCCTCCAGCGTGCTTCGATGTCCGATCGAGACCGTGGTCGTTGCCTTGAGCTTATCGGCCAGCAGACGGTAGAGCGCCGCTTCGGACGGCTCGTCGAGCGAGGCAGTCGCCTCGTCGAGGAAGAGATATTGCGGTTGATGCAGCAGCGCGCGGGCGAGGCCTAGCCGTTGTTGCTCGCCGAGCGATAAGATCCGGTTCCAGTGGGCATCCTGGTCAAGCCGCGATACGAGTTGCGGCAAGCCGACGGAGGTGAGCGCCTGTTCGACGAGCGTTGAACCGAACGCGTCCGGGTTCGAAGGGTAAACGATTGCCGCTTTCAACGTCCCGATCGGAAAGTAGGGCCGCTGCGGCAGCATCATCAGCGTGGCCTTGGCGGGAATCGTAATCACCCCGTCGCCGAACGGCCATATGCCGGCGATCGCACGAAACAGGGTTGACTTGCCGGCTCCCGACGGCCCGGTGACGAGAACGTGCTCGTTGCTCTGAATGCGCAGGCCGTCGGCTGCGACCAGCGGCGTGCCGCTGGGCAGCCTGACCAGAAACTGCCGGAGCTCGATCGCCTTGCCGTCGTCCGAACGGACGACGTTGATCGAGGGGGTTTCGCCCGCGAGGTGGACCGCGCCTGCGATCGCTTCCTCGAAACCTTCGAGACGGGCAACGACCGAGCTCCATTCGGCCAGCGTGCGATAGACCGACACGAAGAACGACAACGATTGCTGCACGCTGGAAAACGCGTTCGCGGTCTGCATCATGCCGCCGAGCTGGATCTTGTCGGCGAAATAGGCCGGAGCCACCAGAACATAGGGGAAAACCACCGCAGCCTGCGAGTAGCTCGAAGTGAATGCGGTCAGCTTCTTGGTGCGGATCATGATCTCGTACCAGTTCTGGACAACGCGGCCGAAGCGTTCCAATAGCCGCCCCTGTTCAGCGCTCTCGCCGCGCAACAACGCGATCTGTTCGGAATTTTCGCGCACGCGCACCAGATTGAAGCGGAAGTCGGCTTCAAAACGCTGCTGTTGAAAATTGAGCATGACCAGAGGCGAGCCGATCCAGTGCGTCAGCACCGTTCCGAAGGTCGCGTAAATCAACGCGCCCCACACCAGATAACCGGGGATATGGAATTCGCTGCCAAACAGCGTCAGCGGTGAATCGGCCGAGAGGCCCCACAGAATGACGATGAAAGATCCGAGCGTGACCACGGCGCTCAAGAAACCGACGCTGATGTTCAGCGTCTGGTCGACGAACATCTTGACATCGTCGGAGATGCGCTGGTCCGGATTGTCGGCCGCATCGCCGCGAAGCTGCATGCGGTAATGCGTGGGACCATCCAGCCATTCGCCGAGATAGTGATGGGTCAGCCAGTTTCGCCAGCGGATTTGCAGCCACTGATTCAGATAAAGCTGATAGACGGCAAGCGCGATATAGGCCGTTGCCAGAATGCAGAAGATGCCCATCTCGCGAACGAAGCCCTCCCAGTTCTTTTCCTGAAGTGCGGTGTAGAAGCGATTGTTCCACTGGTTCAGGAGCACGTTGATGCCGACCACGGTAAGCTCGATGGCGATGACCGCCGCAAGCAGCAGGCGGCCTGCGAACTTGTCCTCCGAACGGAAATAAGGAGCCGCGATCCGCCACACGGTCGCGGAACTCAAGCGGATGTTTTTCACTGATCGTGGTCTCCGGGGAATAGCTGAGCGAATGGGGTGTTGGACTGAAGGAGATGACATCCGCTACCGGATTGCCGCGGTCCTTTTCGACATCCGCAAAACCAAGGGCGAATGTCAGTCACCAAAGCTAGACTAAAGTTGTAACCTCGGCGGTATGGGTTCGCTTGTCCCAGCCTCCGAGTCAACTCTAGCATGGGGTTGATGGCGGGTGGCAGGGGGCCCTCACATTTCGCGCGTTTGTGAGCGGGTTTGGCGGGAGCCATTCGCCGTTGATACCGCGCCTTGCTGGGGCTTCTTGAGCATTCGCACCAACGCACGGCCGTTCATGCAGGCCGACGCGCCAAAGCAGCGCTTGGGGAGGACACGCAATGTTCAAGCAAATTCTCGATCCCGCCAACAATCTGTTCATCACCTGGCTTGTTGCCCTGATTCCGGTGGCCGCACTGCTTTTTATGCTTGCGGGGCTTCGGTGGTCGGCCTGGGTCGCGACGCTCGTCGGCTCGCTGATTACGCTCGCGCTCGGGCTGTGGGTCTGGCACATGCCGTTCGACGATGGCATCCGTGCCTATCTCTACGGTTCGGCGACTGGCGTATGGAATGTTGACTGGATCACGTTCTGGGGCGTGATGCTGTTCAACACGTTGGTCGTTACCGGGACTTTCGACAAGCTGCGGCGTTGGCTGATCGCGCAGGCGACGCAGGATGTCCGGGTTCAGACCATTCTCTTTGCCTGGGCATTCGGCGCGCTGTTGGAAGGCCTTGTCGGCTTCGGTTACCCATGGGCGTTTGTTGCGCCGATCCTGATTGCCATCGGCATTCCCGATCTTGATGCCATCCGCGTGGCTGCCATTGCCAACAACGCGCCGGTTTCCTACGGGGCGCTGGGTGCACCGATCATCGCGCTGGCGGCTGTCACAGGTTATCCATTGCTTGCGCTGTCGGGTTCGATCAGCAAGATCGTCGCGATCCTGGCGCTGCTGCCTCCCTGGATCCTGCTCTATCTCGTCTCGGGCAAGAAGGGCATGTGGGAGGCATGGCCGCTCGCCGTCGTCGGATCTCTCGCCTACATTGCAGGTCAGTTCCCGGTCGGTGTCTATCTCGGTCCGTATCTGCCTGATGTCGCCGGTTCGATCGTGTGCTTTGTGGCCCTTTTGCTCCTGCTCAAGGTCTGGCAACCGAAACAGGTGCGCGGCTATGGCGGTACGCCGATAACCGGTGCGGCCGCGACCGAGGCACACGGGCTAACCACCGGGGATATCTTGCAGGCATGGATGCCGATCGCGGTTCTCGTCATCGTTGTCGTCGCCTGGACCGGGCCATGGTCCAAGCTGCCCAGCATCTCGCTGCTGACCATGCAAGTCGCCGCAGCATCCTCGATCTCCGAGGGAGCGACGATCACGGCAGCCTTCAAGTGGACGCCCTTTGTCGGCGGCTCGGCCATCCTTGCATCATGGATCATTATCGCATTGCTGCTGCGTGTGAATGGGCGGCAGCTCGCCGAGATATGGAACAAGACCTGGACGCAGATGTGGGGCGCCTGTCTCGTTGGCGTCTTCATATTCGGCCTGGCCTATGTCTACAATTATTCCGGCATGGCCGCTTCACTCGCGAAGGCTTTCTCGTCCATTGGGTCCGCCTTCATCGTCGTGGCGCCGATTCTCGGGTTCATCGGAGTCGCTCTGTCGGGCAGCAACACATCGACCAACGCGATGTTCGGCAAATTCCAGGCGCTGGTCGGCCAGATCCTCGGCTTCCCGCCGCTCTTGCTGCCGACCGTCAACTCGGTCGGCGCCGAGATTGGCAAGCCGATTGCGCCGCAAACCGCGAGTGTCGGCGTTTCGACCACGCGCTTCGTGCGTAATGAAGGCCAGGTCATCAGGCACAATTTCTTCTGGACCCTGTTCATGCTGGCCTATCTCATCGTGATCAGCGTTGCCTGCTATTGGTTCTTCCCGGGTATCGCCAAGCTCTAAGGCGAATGCCGCAACGGAAATCCCCGCGTCCTTGAGGACGCGGGGATTTTCGCGTGTTGGTCTGGCGAATACCGCGCGCGCCGATGACCAGCGTGCACCTGCATGGGTCGGCGGCCGCGGGCTTGCAGTCAATCGCGGAGCACGGGCCTTCAGACTTCCCGCATTGTGGGCGAATCCGACAAAAGTCAAATTCGCCATTGATTTCGCGCGCTTCTAAGGGCTTGTTGGACAGTCGCGCCAATGCACCGGCCGTTCACGGAGGCCGGCGCACCAAAGAAGCGCGTTTTGGGGGGAGGAATCGTAATGTGGAATCAGGTCTATAATCCGTTCAACAGCACGGTGCTGTCGACGATCGCTGCGGCGGTGCCGGTCGTCACGCTGCTGGTTTTGATCGCGAGCGGCAAGGTCAAGGCGCATATCGCGGCCATTGTCGCGCTGATCGCGGCAAACCTCATCGCTATCTTCGTGTTCACGATGCCGGCGAACATGTCGATCCGTGCGTCGCTGCTCGGCGTGGTCTCGGGCTTTTTCCCGATCGGCTGGATCGTGTTGAACGTTATCTACCTCTACCGGATCACGGTCGTGACCGGACGTTTCGAACTGTTGCAACGGGCGATCGGCAACGTCACGGAAGACCGTCGCCTGCAGCTCCTGCTGATCGCGTTTTCCTTCGGCGCTTTCTTTGAGGGCGCGTCGGGATTCGGCACGCCGGTTGCTGTCACAGGCGCGGTCCTGATCGGTCTCGGCTTCTCACCGCTCGCCGCATCCGGTCTCTCCTTGATCGCCAATACCGCGCCGGTCGCCTATGGTGCGCTGGGTACGCCAATTCAGGGCCTCGCCCAGGTGACCGGACTCGACCCCTATATTCTCGGCGCAATGGTCGGCCGCCAATTGCCGGTGTTCTCGCTGATCGTTCCGTTCTGGGTGGTGTGGGCGTTTGCCGGCTGGAAGGGCATGAAGGAGGTCTGGCCTGCCGTCCTCGTCACCGGGATATCATTCGCGGTCCCGCAATTCCTGATTTCCAATTACCTCAATCCCTGGATCGTCGATATCGGCGCGTCGCTGATTTCGATGGGCGCGCTCATCCTTTTCCTCAAGGTCTGGCAGCCGAAACGGCTTTGGCTGTCACCGGCATTGCGCGGCAACGATGAATCCCTGGCGACGATGGCGCCGGCCAAGCCGCTGGACAAGACGCCGTTGTCCCAGGCGCAACTCTGGAGCGCGCTGTTGCCGTGGATCATCGTCTGCATCCTGATGCTGATCTGGGGCAGCGGCTGGTTCAAGACCTGGGCGAACTCGATCTTCACCTGGAATTATTCCGTGCCCGAGCTCGACAAGCTGATCAACAAGGTGCCACCGGTGTCGCCGCAAGCGACGGCCGAGCGTGCCGTTTTCGGCTTCACCTATTTGTCGTTCACCGGAACAGGCATGTTGATCGCAGCGATTATCTCCGGCTTCCTGATGGGATTCTCGCCGGCGAAAATGATTGCCGAATATGGCCGCACCCTGAAGGTCTGCGCGGTCTCGTTGATCACGATCTCGGCGATGCTGGCGATCGGCACGCTGACGCGCCTCTCCGGCGTCGATGCGACGCTGGGCCTCGCCTTCGCCGCAACCGGCGTGCTCTATCCCTTCTTCGGAACGCTGCTCGGCTGGCTGGGTGTCGCGCTGACTGGATCGGATACCGCGTCGAATATCCTGTTCGGCAACCTGCAGAGGATCACCTCGGAACAGCTGGGCCTGTCGTCGGTTCTGATGGCGGCCGCGAACTCGTCGGGCGGCGTCATGGGCAAGATGATCGATGCGCAGTCGATCGTCGTCGCCTCCACCGCGACCAACTGGTACGGCCACGAGGGTTCGATTCTCCGCTTCGTGTTCAAGCATTCGATCGCGCTGGCCTGTCTGGTTGGCCTGTTCGTGATGTTGCAAGCCTACGTTCATCCGTTCACGGCCATGGTCTTGAAGTAGAGCTGGCTTCACGATTGAACCGAACAAGTCCCCGCGTCCGGCCGGACGCGGGAATTTTTTTAACGCCACCGATCTGTTCAACGGCGCTGTGGCCGACTACAAGGCGCGCGCGTCGGCAATGTTTTAGAGGAACGAGATGGTTTCAACGCGAGGGGTTTTGCGGCTGGCTGCGGTTGGTGCCGCGCTCACCGTTGCCGTTTCATCCTTCGGTCCCGCAGCCGGAGCCGAAGATGGTTTTCCGTTCGGATTCGAGATGACGCTGGATGCGCTCCCTCAGCCCGGATCGAAGCGGATTCCAACGCTTGAGATCGGCGACAATGGCGAGGCCAAGCTTGATCTATGGTGCAAAAGCGGTACGGGCCAGTTCTCGGTCGCGGGCAACACCGTGATCTTTGTCGCCGGACAACTGCAAGACCGCGACTGTTCGCCGGCGCGGGCACAGGCGGACGATGACCTGGTCGCAGCGCTCGGCGAGGCCACCACCTGGAGACGGCGAGGCGATCTGGTGTCCTTTGCCGGAACCAAACCCTTGCGATTCCGCATCAACACCAATTGAGGGCCGGCTACTTCCAGACCGATTTGTCGGCGTCCCAGCGCTGCCCCTTGAATTCCCGTGTCAGGGCATCCACCGAGCCGTTGTCATCCTTCTGATTGCCTTCTTCGTCGCCCGTGGAATCGTTGGCTATCGTGAGTGCGGGGCCCGACGTCTCATCGGCGGTCGAGATGATGGGAGCGCCGACCCAGAGAATCAATCGGTCCGACCCAGCGGGTTTCTCCGAGGCCGCCAAGGCCGTCACCTCGACGGTGTCGGTGAGACCGAGCGCTGGATACACGTCGCTTGGGCGCTTGAACGTCAGCTTCAGCTTGCCGTTGCTGTGGTTCCAGGCGGAAGTCGCAGGCTTGGCCGAAAGGGCTCCGGCCAGGGCATTGGCGATCGCCGCTGCCAGCTTGTCCTTGTTGAGCCGGTCGCCGTCGCGCCAGCCTGCCGCTGAAAAGCGGATGGTGCGATCCATTTCGATAATTCCCGTGGTCCAGCCGGCCGCAATCACGCCAGGGGCCGACTTGAATTTCGCGATCAGGGCTGCGGCACGGTCCGGATCGGCGCTGAGCGTGATGGTCTGCTCGCCGGCGCGCAGCACGTCGCAGGTGACGGCGAGGCTGGTCAAGGAAATCTCGACATCCTGCCCCTTCAGGCTTTTGAGAAAATCAGCCGCCGCGTCGAGCTTGACGCGAACGCCGATCGCTTCGGGAGATACTTCGGTGAAATCCTTCGGCGACGGTGTGATGCCGTCATCGCTGGTCTGGCTTTCCTGAAATTCCCGCTCGCTGATATCGGAGTTGTCGGTCGAATTCACTTCAGTGACGGTCTGCCCGATGCTGATCTGGCCCTTGAACTCGAAATTTTCGCCGGCTGGTTTTCGCGTCAATTTGACCGTAACCGGCAACTTGCCGCCGACGCTTTGGGTGGTGCCGCTCAGGGTTTGGCCGTTGACCGCCAGATTGACGACGAAGCGATCCTTGCGGTCAGAGCCTTTGGCGACGGGGTAGCAGACATCGAGGGTGGCCGCGGTGAGGGTCTTGCCCTGCCGCGTCTCTTTCATGACCACGTCAGCATTGCCATCCATCAGTCCATCGATGGAGGTGAAATACCTGACGTCGTTGGCGCCGGGGATCGGCTTGGTCGAGAGCTTCATTTGGCCGTGGGCCACGCCGATCGAGGCTGCGACAAGAACGGTCAGGAGAACTAACGGTGCACGCATCAGCATTTCCTTGAAAAAGCGAGATCGGGCTCAACCATGGAACCAAGGGGCGGCTCAATCGAAAGCCAGTGCCGCCTATTTGAAGGTCCTGCACGACAAGCGGCGAATTCGATCCAGGAACTTCAAACAGGAAAGCGGCACTAGAATCAATAAGTTTGCTAGTGCCCATAACTTTCCGAAGTTCGTGAAAAGTGGTTGCTGAGGCGGAGCACGAACTTTGGAAAGTGGGCACTAGAGCTCCGATTCCGAAGTTCGCAAGCTATCGCGGCAACCTCTGATGCGAACTTCGGAATCAAAGGAGCTCTAGTAACTTGTTGATTCTAGTGCAGCCTTGAATTTGAAGGCTCCTATGACGAACTTGCCGCAACACTGACAGGAACTTCAAATTCGCTGCACTAGATCGACCTTCCTAGCAAAGCCTCGGGCAAATCGCCAAAAAAGAAGGCCGCCAAAGGCGGCCTTCTTGATTGCGTGCGGTATAACAAATCCGCCCGATTAGAATCCCATGCCGCCGCCATGACCGTGGCCGCCTCCGGCCGCCGGCGCCGGCTCTTTCGGCAACTCCGCAACCATGGCTTCCGTCGTCACCAACAGGGCGGCGACTGACGCGGCATCTTGCAGCGCCGTCCGCACCACCTTTGCCGGGTCAATGATGCCCTTGGCGACCATGTCGACATATTCTTCGGTCTGGGCATCGAAGCCGAACGTCTCCGACTTCTCCTCCAGAATCTTGCCGACGACGATCGATCCCTCGACCCCGGCATTTTCCGCGATCTGGCGGATCGGTGCTTCGAGAGCCTTGAGCACGATGTTGATGCCGGCCTGCACATCCGAATTGTCGTTGTGGATGCGGCCGACCGCCTTCTTGGCGCGCAGCAAAGCAACGCCGCCGCCCGGCACGATGCCTTCCTGTACCGCCGCACGCGTGGCGTTCAGTGCGTCCTCGACGCGGTCCTTCTTCTCCTTGACCTCGACTTCGGTCGCGCCGCCGACGCGGATCACCGCGACCCCGCCGGCGAGCTTGGCCAGGCGCTCCTGGAGCTTCTCGCGGTCGTAATCGGAAGTGGTTTCCTCGATCTGGGCCTTGATCTGGTTGACGCGGCCCTCGATGTCCTTTTTCTTGCCGGCGCCGTTGACGATCGTGGTGTTTTCCTTGTCGATCACGACCTTGCGGGCGCGGCCGAGCATGTTGACCGTGACGCTCTCGAGCTTCATGCCAAGCTCCTCCGAAATGAGCTGGCCGCCGGTTAGGACTGCAATGTCCTCCAGCATCGCCTTGCGGCGGTCACCGAAGCCCGGCGCCTTCACGGCGGCAACCTTCAAGCCGCCGCGCAGGCGGTTGACGACCAGCGTCGCCAGCGCCTCGCCCTCGACGTCCTCGGCAATGATCAGAAGCGGCTTGCCCGACTGCACCACGGCTTCGAGCACCGGCAGCATTGCTTGCAGGCCGGAGAGCTTCTTCTCGTGCAGCAGCACGTAGGCGTCTTCGAGTTCGGCAGTCATCTTTTCGCCGTTGGTGACGAAATACGGCGACAGGTAGCCGCGGTCGAACTTCATGCCTTCGACAATGTCGACCTCGGTCTCAAGCGACTTGTTTTCCTCGACCGTGATGACGCCCTCGTTGCCGACCTTCTGCATCGCCTGCGCGATCATCTTGCCGATCGCAGCATCGCCGTTGGCGGAGATGGTGCCGATCTGGGCGACTTCGGAGGAGGAAGCGACCGGCTTGGCGCGCTTCTCGATGTCCTTCACCACGGCTGCCACCGCAAACTCGATGCCGCGCTTCAAGTCCATCGGATTCATGCCGGCAGCCACCGCCTTCGCGCCCTCACGCACGATCGCTTGCGCGAGCACGGTGGCGGTGGTGGTGCCGTCGCCGGCGGTGTCGTTGGTCTTGGAGGCGACCTCGCGCAGCATCTGCGCGCCCATATTCTCGAACTTGTCGTCCAGTTCGATTTCCTTGGCGACCGTCACGCCGTCCTTGGTGATACGGGGGGCGCCAAAGCTCTTTTCAATGACGACGTTGCGGCCCTTGGGGCCGAGCGTCACCTTGACGGCATTGGCGAGAACATCGACGCCGCGCAACATGCGTTCGCGCGCGTCTCCGGAAAATTTGACGTCCTTGGCAGCCATTTGAAATCACTCCATCGGTATTGGATGTTTGCCTGACGCAGCTTTGCCGCTGCGCCAACGGGGCGGGAGGCGCAGTGCGGCGTTTAAGCCAACACGCCCATGATGTCGCTTTCCTTCATGATCAGCAGGTCCTCGCCGTCGAGCTTGACCTCGGTGCCCGACCACTTGCCGAACAGGACGCGATCGCCGACCTTGAGGTCGATCGGGATCAGCTTGCCGGATTCATCGAGGCCGCCCGGACCGACCGCCGTGATTTCGCCTTGCGAAGGCTTTTCCCTGGCGGTGTCGGGAATGATGATGCCGCCCTTGGTCTTTTGGTCGGCATCGATACGCTTGACCACGACACGGTCATGCAGCGGACGAAATTTGGTTTTAGCCATGACGGTTCCTTTGGAGGCCTGTTCGCTGGTCGATTTGCTGCCGAAATTGACCGGGAATACGGGATGTATTCGACCGCGGGCGAGGGCAGCACGTCGTGTTCCTGGCAATCGGGTGCTTGGAGTGCCAATTGTGCGACTGGGGGATATGGCTTTGCCGCGATCCTGTCAAGCAAACGAGGTTAAGGCCCTGTTGAGGCTCATATAGGATGATTTCGGAAACCATATTGGCGTGTCGGCGTAGTTTGCAGGACGTCGTTGCTAAGGCAGGGTTTTTGCGCTTGGTTGCCGGTCGGGTGCGACCGCAGATTTGCTTGGGGGAGAACATGGTCGATTCAGGTGGCGTGCGGACGGCCGCCAATCTCGGGATCGTCTCGTTGCTGGCGCTCTTTCTGGGGGCGTGCAGCAGCATGAGCCTGCCCTCGTTCTCGTCGTCCTCTCCTACGGCAGCTCCCGAGCCGCCGCCGGCGCCGGAAATGCCGGCAACGATCCGCCCCGACGAGATCGTCGGCAAATGGGGACTGGCTTCGTATCAGAACCCCAACGACCGCATGCGCACCGAGGCGGCAGCCAAAGCACAGTGCAAGCAACCTTACGTGATCGGCGCCGGCGCCAATGGCGGCGTGATCATGCATCTGGCCGATCAGGCGACGCCGCAGGAGTTGCGCATGAAGGGCAGCCCGAGCGGCAAGAATTACATCGGTCCGGCGGGTCCGGCCGGTGGCGAGCAGGATCGCGAAATCGTTTCCTTCGATGGCAGGGTGCTGATCACCCGCTTCATCGACAAGGATGCGGCGACCCGCTACGGCAACATGGTCTATGTCCGTTGCGGCCCGCGGGCGTGAGCGCGAACTGAGACGTTAGCCTCACCGAACGAAACGCCGGCCGGCACTTGTTTTGAAACGAATGGTTTTATCAGTCGAACAGCGCGTCGATATCGTCCTGTGAGGCGTGGCCGACGTCGCCTTCGGATTTCGGACCGTTCAGAAGCTTTGAGTCGCCCTCGCGGGTATCGACGATCGGCGGCGCATGGGCCTTGATGGCGTCGACGCCACCCCAGATATCCATCATGACGGTGATGTGATTTTCGATGAACTTCATCGTCGTCATCACCTTCTTGATGCGCTGGCCGGTCAGGTCCTGGAAGTTGCAGGCCTCGAAAATGGAAACGACGCGTTCCTGGATTTCCTCGCTGAGCAGCTTCTGCTGGTCCGGCGAAGTGACCTTGCTGAGCGCGGTGGCGGCGTTGTCGATCGATTCGGCGGCTTCCAGGATTTGCTGGGTCGCCTCTTCGGTGCCGCCGACCACGGCGCCGAGTTCGCCGTTGACCTTGGCCATCTCCTCGCCATTGAAGCTCTTGCCGTGCAGCACGGCGATCTCGCGCTTGGTGCGGGTGATGGCGTCATAGATCAGGTCGAGTTCGACCTTGAGCTTCTCGCATTGTTCGATCTGGGCGCGATAGGTTTCAAGCAAGACGTGGGCCTCCGCAACTTCGCGTGACGCGGCTTCACCGATTGTCTCGGTGGGACGCCGGGGTGACGTGAGACCGCCATTTGCGCCCTGATGGCGCGCAGCTCGTTCATGATCTCGCGATGCATGGGACCGACTTCGGCGTCGACCTCCGGCGGCAACTGAATATCTCCGGAAAAAGCTTCCTCGATTCGAAAACGCCTGCGATGAACCGGCATGAGATGTATCCCTGACCCCTTCACTCCGCCGTGCTTTAAAGCAGACTGGATTTAACATGAGGTTCACGCCGGAACTGGCGTGCGAAACACGGGCAGCGCCGCACACCAACGATTAACCATGTGCATTTGCCGTTCACCGAAAATAAACGCTACCGGCCAAAACCACGCCGACCTGGCGACGTGGTGAATCGAAACGCCGATTCCGTTTACCAAACCGATGCGGTTCTGCCGTTAGCTGGTCGCGTGCAAGGCGCGTCGCTCCGGCGCAGCCACGACGAAACTAGCGCCGCCTATTTGAAGTTCCCGCGCCACGAGCGGCGAATTCGATCCGGGAACTTCAAATGGAAAGCGGCACTAGAATCGAAATGTTTGCTAGTGCCCATGACTTTCCGAAGTTCGTGAAAGTGGGTGCTGAGGTGTAACACGAACTTCGGAAAGTGGGCACTAGTATGAGTACGTCGATGAAGAGAATGTATTTCGCGCTGCTCGCCAGCGCTTGTTGGCTCGGCCCGGGATTCCCGCAAGCCGCCGCGAACGAGGCCGAGTTCGTCACCGACCCCGTGGTCCTGCATCCGGATCACTCCACAGCGCCGTCGGCTCCCGCGCCGATGCGGATCGCTTCGGCGGACCGCCCCAATATGGGAGGCGGCTTCATCGAGTTTCTGTTCGGTGGCGGACAGGGGCAGGGTTATCAGCCGCAGGGCGAGGTTTATCAGCAAAGGCCTGCCTATCCGCAGCAGCCTTTCTACCAGTCGCAGCCGATGATGCCGCAGCAAGGCATGGCGCAGCCGATGATGGGCGAGCCGGTGCGTCCTGCGTTCGATCCAAAATATGAAAAGCAGCTCGTCGAATACGACGGCAAGGAGGGCGCCGGCACGATTGTCATCGATACGCCCAACAAGTTTCTCTATTTGGTCGAGGGCAACGGCAGGGCTCTGCGTTACGGCATCGGTGTCGGCCGTCCCGGTTTCACCTGGTCCGGGATCAAGACGATTTCGGCCAAGAAGGAATGGCCGGATTGGACACCGCCGGCCGAGATGATCGCGCGCCGGCCGGATCTGCCGCGGCACATGGAAGGCGGACCGCAAAACCCGCTCGGCGCCCGCGCCATGTATCTCGGCTCCACGCTCTATCGCATTCACGGCTCCAATGAGCCCTGGACGATCGGCACCAACGTGTCGTCGGGCTGCATCCGGATGCGCAACGAGGACGTCATCGACCTCTATGGGCGCGTCAACGTCGGCACCAGGGTCGTCGTCATCTGATCGATCGGACCATCACCAAATAAAACGGCCGCTCCAGGGCGGCCGCTTTTTTGCTCGCGGTAACGGTATCAGGCGAAATCGCTGTCGTTATCGCCGCCGAAATCGTCATCCATGTCCGTGTCGTCGCGATCGGCGTCTGACGCGGAATCGAACAGCCCGGCATGCGAGTTGTCATCGTCGCGATCCTGAGCGATATCCTGGGCGCGATCCTGCGCGGCGAGATCGTTCGAGCCGATATCGTTGACGCCGGCGTCACGCGCGAGATTGCTGTTGGACTGGTCGGTCCAGGGACTTTGGCTGGCGGCGTGGTCGGCGAGGGCGGTGTCGCCGAAGCCGTGGTGGCTGCCGCCCATCATGCCGCGAAAGCTGTTGAGCAGAAGCGAACCGCCAACAACGCCGGCGGCCGCGGCCGCTGCGGTTCCCAGAAATGAACCGCCGCCGCTCCCACCCATCATTCCGCCGCCCATCGGGCCACCACCCATCATGCCGCCGCCCATCGGCGCCTGCGGACCGCCATAGGGCTGACCGTAACCGCCCTGGTCGTAGTGCTGTCCCGACTGTTGCAGCACTTGGCCGCTGTTCCAGACCGGGCGACTGCCGACTTCGGGAGGCCGCACATTCGGGACAGAACCTTGCGACTGGCCCTGGCCGAAGATGGCGCCGCGCATCGAATCGAGGAAGCCGCCGCCTTGACCCTGTTGGGGCGCGCTTTGGAGTTGTCCCTCCAACTGCTGGATGCGATCGTCGGCGCGTCGCAGCGCCTCGTCCTGCACCAGCACCGTCTGCACCAGCGGGTAAATCGCGTTCGGGGCGCTCCGCAGGCCCTGGGCGATCGCAGCCGCTGCGTCCGGATCGCGCGGCGCGCTCTCCATCTTGGACAGCCTGTCAAAAAGGTCATCAACCAATTGGCGTTCTTGCGGTGTCATCAGGCCTCTCCCTCGCTTTAAAAAGCGTGGGCCAGATGTAGGTGCCGTTGATGTCGCAAGTAGTGCGGCCGGAAATTAAATTTATGTAGGCGGCCCGTTTTGCCCGCAAATCCTTGATCGGAAGCTGGAAAATCTCGGCGCCCAACTGGACCGTTGGCATGGCGTTCGGGTGTTTAGTTCAGGGTGACTTCGCTGGCCGCCAGCAGGGGCAAAAGGTGCTCACCGCGAAGGAATTCGTACTCGCGTTCACGCTGGGTCGTCAGCGGATCGAGGCTGATCAGCACGTCATCGACGATGCCCGGATGACACATGACGACGCCAGCCTCGGGCATTCCTTGCAGGAACTGCCGCATCAAGGCGCCGAACTCGGGCTCTTTCGAAAAATCATAAGCGCCGGCAAACGCCGGATTAAAGGTGAGTTCGGCGCGCGCGGCGCGGCGGCGAAATTGCGCACTCAGGATATCGAGCACAAGCGCCTTCGGTGAATCCAGACGTTGCATCCATGGCCGGTCGCGGCCGCACTGGCGGATCCAGGCATTGGGCGCTGCTTCCTTCACCGCAGCGAGGAAAGCGTCGCGCACGCCCGGAAAGAGCTGCACGTGCTGATGGCCGTCGACGAAGTCGGGCGGGCGACCGAATAGATCGACAAAGGCTGCACACTGAACCATCAGTTCAGTGTGGATCAGTTCCGAATCGAGCCGTCCCATCACGCCGCGGCGCAGCAGCCTGGTATGGGGCAAGAACAAGCCGCCCTCGATCGGCCTGAAATGCATGGTCAGGGGGCGAAACGGCGCGGTCAGCGTCGCGTGGAGGCCGATCGCGCAGCGCGGATTGGCTTGCGCGGCTGTCTTCAACGCGCTGACATCGTCACGGCCGATGGCCGGCCCCACCACCATGACGGACGTGGCATTGAGGCGGCTGTTCTCGATCAGGTCGCGGATCGCGCGGTTGACGCCGGGACTGATGCCGTAATCGTCGGCGCACAACCAGATGCGCCTGTTCATTCGGCCGCGGTCCTTTCGCCGGCCTTGCCGCCGAGATGCGCGTCGGAGCGCTTCTCGGAATGTTCGGC
This sequence comes from uncultured Alphaproteobacteria bacterium, assembly GCA_963706265.1. GTDB lineage: Bacteria > Pseudomonadota > Alphaproteobacteria > Rhizobiales > Xanthobacteraceae > Bradyrhizobium. The sequence continues at coordinate 489,145 of CAVPLO010000003.1, forward strand.
GACGAAATAGATCGGACGCGCCTTCAGCTCCGAAAGGATCTTGCCGATATATTCTCCGACAATGCCGATCATGATCAGCTGCACGCCGCCGATCGTCATCAGGCCGACCACGAGCGAGGGATAGCCGGGGACGGACTTTCCATCCACCATGGTTTCCCAGAGGATCGAGAGACCGAACAGGAACGCGGCGGACGCAAGAACGACGCCGAGCAGGCTCGCAAAGCGAAGCGGGGCCACCGAGAACGAGGTCAGTCCCTCGATGGAAAGTCCGACCAGCCGGCCGGCGCTGAATGTCGTCATGCCGTGGGCACGAGCCGCGGGCTCGTAGTCGACGCGGATCTGGCGGAAGCCGATCCAGCTCGCCAAGCCCTTGAAGAAGCGGTTGCGCTCCGGGAGCTGCCGCAACGCGGCGGCTGCGCGCGGCGACAGCAGGCGGAAGTCGCCGGCGTCTTCCGGGATTTTCTGCCGGGCGCCCCAGTTGATCAGCGCGTAGAAGCCGCGCACCGACAGCCGCCGCAGCAGCGACTCGTTGTCACGATTGGCTTTCGCCGTATAGACGACGTCGTAGCCGCCCTCGATCCAGTGACCGACCAGTTTTTCGACCAGGTCCGGCGGGTGCTGGCCGTCGCCGTCCATGAACAGGACAGCGCCGCGCCGTGCATGATCAAGGCCGGCCATCAGCGCGGCTTCCTTGCCGAAATTGCGCGACAGCGAAACCACCTGGATATCGAGCGCATCGGCAGCAAGCCCGCGCGCTATGGCGAGCGTGTCATCGGAGCTGCCGTCATCGACATACACGACCTCGCAGCGTAGCCGGTATCGATCGTTCAAGGTCTTGGCGAGGTCGCAAAGCCGCTGGTGCAGCAAGCCAAGGCCGGCCGCTTCGTTATACAGCGGGACGACGATCGACAGGCCTTGCGCCGAGGCCGTGGCTTCGGTCGTTGACAAGCTCGATACGTCCGTACCCAGCATCATCGATCAGGTTCCAGTCCCAGCACGGGCACGATCCATTTCGCTCCAAAACCCGTTCAAACACAACATATGGCAATCGCGGTGAATTGTCGCCACAGGGAGATTTAGCGGTCCGATTCTGACATTCGCATCCCTTCTCAGCCGGCACCTTTGCGAATGCTGGAAGGACCGCTAGCGGCCTATTGCCCGAGGAATGTCTCGAGCCGCGCGAACAGGGGATTTTCGCGGTCGAGCACATAGTCGAGCGAAGCCACCGAAACCGTCTCCGCGCCGTGGTCGCGCAGAAAGCTTCCGAGCGCATAGAGCTGGGCCGGCGGACAGTGCAGCGTCACCATGCCGGAGGACGTCGGTCCGCCGAACGGCGACACCACGCCGAAGCGTTGCGCGGCCTCGGCGAGCAGGGTTGCGTTGCAGGCGGCAAAGCGGGTGCGGACTTCGCGGTATTTGTTGGCACGCGCCCGGGCTGCGATATGGTCGAGGATCACGCCGGCGGCTTCCCGCGCCTGGTTCGACCAGTCGGCCTCGCGCGAGGCGACGAGATTGGCGTGGCTGCGCAGGATGACGCCGTCGTCGAGCACCTTCAGGCCATTGGCGGCAAGGGTCGCGCCGGTCGTGGTGATATCGACGATCATTTCGGCGGTGCCGACCGCGGGCGCGCCTTCGGTTGCGCCGGCGCTCTCGACGATGCGGTAGTCGACAATGCCGTGGGAAGCGAAGAACGCGCGGGTGAGGTTGATGTACTTGGTCGCCACCCGCATCCGACGGTTATGCTGCTCGCGGAAGCCGGATGTGACGTCATCGAGATCGGCCATGGTACGCACGTCGATCCACGCCTGCGGCACGGCCACCACGACGTTGGCGCTGCCAAAGCCGAGGCTGTCGATCAGAAGCACACGCTTGTCGGCATCGACGATGCTTTCGCGCACGAGATCCTCACCGGTGACGCCCATGTGCACCGCGCCGCGCGCCAGTTGTGAGGCGATCTCGCTCGCCGAAAGATAGGCGATCTCCACATTGTCGAGCCCGGTAATGGTGCCGCGATATTCGCGGGCGCCGCGTGGCTTCGCCAGGGCGAGCCCGGCGCGCGTGAAAAACGCTTCGGCATTCTCCTGCAAGCGGCCCTTTGAAGGAACGGCGAGAACAAAAGGCGTGGTCACGACGGCCTCCCGGGCTTGCCCATCTCGGCCAGGGCTTCGACCCACACCGAGAATCCGACCGCGGGAATGGCGGTGGCGGAGCCAAGCCGTTGCAATAGCCCGTCGTATCGCCCGCCGGCGACCAGCGGTTCGACGCCATCGCCCTTGGCGTGCAGCTCGAATTCGAAACCGGTGTAGTAGTCGAGCCCGCGGCCGAATGAGGTCGAAAATCGGGTCGCTGCAGTATCGATGCCGCGGGTCGCCATGAAGCCGACCCGGCTTTCAAGGGCGTCAATCGCGGCTGCGATGTCGAGCTTGGCGTCCGAGGCGAGCGAGCGCAGTTGCTTGATCGCCTCGCGGGTGTCGCCCGAGATGGCGAGGAAGCGCTTGATGATGGCGAGTGCGTCGCGCGGCAGCGCGCCGGCTTTCAAAGTGGACTGTTCGAGAAAGCGGTCGGCGATCTCGGCAACCGTGCGGCCGCCGACATTGCTGGCGCCGGCAATCGACATCAGATCGGTGACGAGCGCGAGTGCCGCCTTGCGATCGGAGCCGGCAAGCGCGGCCAGCACGCCCTCATATTCGTTGCCGGTTGCAGCGCTTGCGACCGTGAGCCGTTCGATGTCGTGCTCGAGGCTGACCTTGCGGTTGAAATCCTTCATCAGCCGCCGGCGCCACACCGGATAAAGACCGAGCGCGTCGATAAGCGCCGTGAACAGCGCGACGTCGCCGGTGCGGATATCGACCTCGTTGACGCCGAACGCGCGCGTGGCCTCAAGCGCCAGCGCCAGCATTTCCGCGTCCGCCGCCGGCCGATCCTGCCGGCCGAACGATTCGATGCCGGCTTGCCGGAACTCGCTCGGCACGCTGCCGCGATAACGGAACACCGGGCCGAAATAGCTAAATCCGGCAGGCTTACCGGCCCGGCCAGAGGCGAGATATTGCCGCGCAACGGGAATCGTCAAATCCGGACGCAGGCATAGTTCTTCGCCGGTCCCATCCGTCGTCAGATAGAGGCTCTTGCGGATGTCTTCGCCGGAGAGATCAAGAAAGGGTTCGGCGGGCTGCAAGACCGGAGGCTCGGCCAGGACGTAGCCGGCCTGGGTGAACGACAATAGCAGCGCATCCGCCCGTACGGCGGACCCGGTCGCGCGAGGGGCGGCGGTTGCCATCATCTTGCAGTCCAAATCCCCCGAAAACGGGTTCGATACGCCGAATTTATTCTAAGCCATTGACTCAATTGTATTTTTATTGAGATGGCGGGTTTTCGGCCCAACCGGCCAATTTCTGCCGCGGGGCACAGGCCGCAGCCTTTAGCATGGCACGGGCGGGGTTTCGACCAGGATCGGCCAAGTGTCTTAACGAGTAGGGCGTCTTTTCGAGCAGGTATCTTAACGAACGGGGTGTCTTGAGCAGGGGTCTCAACGGCCGGGACGCATGGTCCAATCGCCCAGCACGGCCTGTACCAGCGCCAGCGCCGCGACGCCTGCGGTATCTGCCCGCAGGATACGGGGCCCAAGCGAAAGCCGTAAAGTGCTTGGCTGACGCAAGAGCAGGGCGCGCTCCTCCTCGGCGAACCCGCCTTCCGGCCCGATCAGGACGTCGATGCCCTCGCTGGCTTTCTTGCCCGCAAGCACGCTCAACGGATTTGCAACGTCGGCCGCTTCATCGCAGAAGACGAGAAGGCGCTCGGACTTGCGGCGATCGAGGAAGCGATCGAAGGCAACGGGTTCCGCGACGTCGGCGATGCCGAGAATACCGCATTGCTCGGCGGCCTCGATGACATTCGCCCGCATCCGTTCGCTGTTGACGCGGGAGACTTGCGTGAAACGGGTTAGCACCGGCTGCAAGGAGGAAACCCCCATCTCGACGGCCTTCTGCACCATGTAGTCCAGTCGGGCGTGCTTGAGCGGCGCGAACACGTAAGCGAGTTCCGGCAAGCGATCTTGCGGCCGGGTCCGGGTTGTAATTTCAAGACCGTCGGGCCGTTTGCGTCCGGTGATCGAGGCTTGCCATTCGCCATCGCGTCCATTGAAAACGAGAATGCCGTCGCCCGCGGAAAGCCTCAGCACATTGCCAAGATAATTGCTCTGGTCGCGGGCAAGCGTGACGGCAGCGCCGCTTTCGAGGGCGGCTTCCACGAACAACCGGGGCTTGTGAAAATCATGCGAAGGCAATGCGAGGGTCCAACTAGCTCAATCCGCCGGCGTTTTAGCCCAAAGGAGGAGAAATTGCGCTGATTTTACAATCAAGGGGCGGCGTTGCGCCGCGCTCTTGCCCTATTCAACGGGTTGTTAACCACTGGCAGCAATCGTAAAATATCTCACCGGAGTCGCTTCTCCTGTCGGGAAGGTACTTGCAGGCCTGAAGGAATAGCTTTGATGATCCGTCAGTTGATCGCGGCGCTAGTGCCCACTTTCCGAAGTTCGCACTCTGTCTCGGCAACACCTTTTTGCGAACTTCGGAAAGTCATGGGCACCAGCAGGTCAATGATTGCAGTACCGCTTATCGATCTGAAGTCCCTGAAAAGGACTCGCCGCTTGTGGCGCAGGGACTTCAGATCGGCGGTACTGATCGCGGCCGCTGTGACATTTCATGCCGGACAGGTCGTGGCGCAAGGCGCGTTTCCAGCGCCGCTGCCTGGCAAGGCGGGGACGGTCAATGACCCGGCCTTCCCGCCCGTGAACGGGCCTGCGACTTCCTTTGGCGCGCGGCCGATGGCGCCGGCTTTCGGTAACGCGCCCGCGCCCGCTGCTTTTCCGGGGCCCGGAGCGGCGTCCATGGCGAGTTCGCCCTTTGCGGCGCCGCCGACGCAAGCCGGTCCGCCCGACAGTTGCATGAAGGAGTTCCTGCCGCTGCGCCAGGAGGCGGAGAAGCGCGGCCAGGCGCTCAAAGTGGCCAGCGATAAGCGCTTGGGTCCGGTGGTGGCCTGCAAGCTGATCAACAGCTTTATCCAGGCCGAGGTCAAGATGATCAAATATGTCGAGACCAATTCGGCAAAATGCGGGATCCCGCCTCAGATTTCCGAGCAACTCAAGAAAGGCCATAAGGGCTCGGAGGCGATGCAGGAGAAAATTTGCAACGCTGCGACCCAGGCGCAAACACGGGGTCCCGTCGGTCCGAGCCTGAGCGATGTGCTGGGTTCTGCGACAGCGCTGCCGGAAGCTGCCGTTGCCAAGAAGAGCGGCGGCAGCACATTCGACACGCTAAGCGGCAACGCACTCACGCGATGACCCGCGTCGTCGGTCTCAACGGAATATCGAAAGCAAGCGCCGGGGCGCCATGACGCTCTAGTGTCCCGGTTCTGACATTCGTATTGAGTCTCGGCGAGTTCGTTTACGAATGTCAGAACCAAAGGGACGCTAGCAATATAGATTTTAGTGCGGCTTTAGATTTGACATTCGCTATGGGAACCCGCGGCAATACAGAAGCGAATGTCAAATCTGCCGCACTAGCTCGCGTTGCGGACGCGACCGGTAACTGGGTCGATACGCTCGCGCCGCCGTGGTCGCGGCCCTATCTGCGGCTCGCCCGCCTCGACCGTCCGATCGGTTCCTGGCTGTTGCTGCTGCCGTGCTGGTGGTCGGCCGCGCTCGCTTCGGCGCTGGCTCACGATGTCAGCCGATTGCCGCTCATCATCGCATTGTTCTTCGTCGGCGCCTTTGCGATGCGCGGCGCCGGGTGCACCTGGAACGACATCACCGATCGCGATCTCGATGCGAAGGTCGAACGCACGCGGTCGCGCCCGATACCGGCAGGACAGGTCGGTGTGCAGCAGGCCTTCGCGTTCCTGGTCGCGCAGGCGCTGATTGGCCTTGCGGTGCTGCTTCAGTTCAATCGCTTCGCGGTCATAACCGGTATCGCCTCGCTGGCCGTCGTCGCAGTGTACCCTTTCATGAAGCGGATCACGTGGTGGCCGCAGATCGTGCTCGGGCTTGCCTTCTCGTGGGGCGCCTTGATGGGGTTTGCAGTCATCCTGAGGCACATCGATGCGCCGGCACTTTTTCTCTATGCCGGTTCGATCGCCTGGGTGATCGGGTACGACACCATTTATGCCCATCAGGACACCGAGGACGATGCCCTGATCGGCGTGAAATCGACAGCGCGTCTGTTCGGTGCGCGCACCCATCGTGCCCTGATCGTGTTCTATAGCCTGGCGGTGATATTGGTCGGGGTGGCGATATCGTTGGCCGGCGCGGGCTTTTCGGCGTGGCTGGGGCTCGCCGTGTTCGCCGTTCATCTTGGCTGGCAGATCGCGCGGCTCAGGATTGACGATCCCGCGCTCTGCCTGCGCATTTTCAAATCAAACCGCGATGCCGGGCTTTTACTGTTTGCCGGAATGCTCGTCGACGCGGTGATGCGGGCAGCCTAGAGCTCCGATTCCGAAGTTCGCATGATATCGCGGCAACTTCTGATGCGAACTTCGGAATCAAAGGAGTTCTAGTAACTTGTTGATTTGAGTAAGCGGCTTTGAAGTTGAAGTTCCTGCAACGTACTTGCAGCGAAACTGATAGGAACTTCAAATTCGCCGCACTAGTTTCCCGCGATGATCTCGCGCTCGCCGCGATGCACGTTGACCTCATCAAGCGAACCACCGCCGCGCCGCCGCACCAGAAACTTCGGACGCCGCGCACGGATCGCGTTGCGCCGTCGCCGACGTGGCGCCGGCTCGCATGGCGCTTCCTCGGCCAGTTGCGGCAATGAGAAGATATCGCTCCAATTCCGCCAGGCCGCCGCAATTTCCTCGCGGTCGGAACTCACGCCAAGCGGGATGCTCAGGGACGGATCGCGATGCAGCAGCACCAGCATCTGGGCATCGTCGATGCCGCGCAGCGCAATGCCGCGGAAATCGCTGACACGAAGATTGATGGCCATCCGCATGCCCTGGACGGCACGCCGGAGCACAACCCGCTCGCGATGAAGTTCGACGCGACGCACGCCGTTGTCGGCGCGGACATCGTGCGCATCGAAGCTCACGGGTAGAGAGAGAGGGTCGAGCCGCAATGCGCGGCTCGACCCGGCGGGATTGATCCCGCTTGTTGCTGTTTGACGCCTCACGGCTTGGTCTCCCCGCCGGGTATTCCCGGTCGTTGCGAGAGAGCATGCCAGAGCGGTGTCCGGATTGGCTTAAAAAGGCTGGTTAATCCGCCGTCACCGGCTTTGCTTCGGTCGGCATGATTGACAACACCTTGGCCCGCATGATTGACGAGACCTTGCAATGTTGCTGAAATTCTTCTGTTTTGGCGGCGTGAAAATGCTTGAAATCCCCGTGAATCAGGAACATCTCATGTTCCGAGTGATTTGCTTTCGAAGCTTCTCCGCCCCTCCATAAATCCCCGGGATTTTATTCGTGATCTCTTCACCATCAGGCGCATCGTCGCTTTCGGCCGAGGCCGCCACCGCCAAGCTGTTCGATCAATCCACTTTGACGACGCTGGCGCAACGCCTTGTCGAGGCCGCAAGACGGGCCGGCGCCGACGCTGCGGACGCGGTTGCCGTGCGCGGCATTTCGCAAGGGGTCGAAGTACGCGACGGCCGCGTCGAGGAATCCGAACGCTCGGAAGGCGATGACGTCGGCCTGCGCGTGATCGTGGGCAAGCGCCAGGCCGTGGTCTCGACCAACGATGTCAGCGGCGACGGCGTGACCCGGCTCGCGGAGCGAGCAGTCGCCATGGCGCGCGTGGCGCCCGATGACGACTATGTCGGCCTCGCCGATCCCTCGCTGCTCACGCGCGAGTTCCCCGATCTCGACCTGCTCGATCCGCGTGTGCCGACGACGGCCGAACTCGAGCGCCGCGCCAGCGAAGCGGAGGCCGCCGCACTTGCGGTCAAGGGTGTCGCCAAATCGGGTGGCGCGTCGGCATCGACCGGAATTGGCGGCATGGTGCTCGTGACCAGCACCGGCTTTCACGGCGCGTACTTGCGCTCGAGCCAAGGCATCTCGGTGACGGCGATTTCGGGCGAAGGCACCGCGATGGAGCGCGATTACGATTTCACGGCCGCGCCGCATGCCGCCGATCTCGCTACGCCCGAGAGCGTCGGCCGCACCGCCGGCGAACGCACGGTCGCGCGCGCCAATCCGCGCAAGGTCGAGACCTGCAAGGTGCCGGTCGTGTTCGACCCGCGCGTATCCGGCTCACTGGTCGGCCATCTGGTGGGTGCGATCAACGGCGCCTCGATCGCGCGCAAGACGAGCTTTCTGAAGGATCGCCTCGGCGAGCAACTCTTTGCCAGCAACATTCGCATCATTGACGATCCGTTGCGCCGGCGCGGCCTGCGCTCGCAGCCGTTCGACGCCGAGGGCGTCAAGGTCAGCAAGCTTGCGATTATCGATCAGGGTGTGCTGACCACCTGGCTTCTGGATTGCGCGACTGCACGCGAACTGAAACTCACCACCACCGGCCACGCCCATCGCGGCGTATCATCCTCACCGTCGCCGGGATCGTATAACCTGCATCTCGAAGCCGGCGAACCCACGCCGGCGGAACTGATCTCCGATATTCGCCGCGGCTTCTATGTGACCGATCTGATCGGTTCGGGCGTCAACGGGGTGACCGGCGACTACAGCCGCGGTGCGTCCGGCTTCTGGATCGAAAACGGCAAGATGACTTACCCGGTGAGCGAGGTGACGATTGCCGGCCACCTTCTCGACATCTTCAAATCGCTGACGCCGGCCAACGATCTTGCATTTCGTTATGGCGTCAACGCGCCGACGCTGCGGATCGAGGGATTGACTCTTGGCGGACGGTGATGCCGGGAACGATGTGCATCCGGATCACCTTGCGCGCGCTGCCGCCTTGCTGACCGACACGGTGAGGGAAGCGGGCGCGCTCGCGCTCTCCCTGTTCCGGACCGAATTGAAGAACTGGACCAAGGGTGCGTCGTCCCCGGTGTCGGAGGCCGATATCGCGGTCAACGAACTGATTTCCTGCAGGCTGCGCTCCGCCACGCCCGACTATGGCTGGCTGTCCGAGGAAAGTGCGGACGACCAGACACGTGTTGGCAAACACCTGGTCTGGATCGTCGATCCGATCGATGGCACCCGCGCCTATCTTGCCGGCCGCGAGGACTGGTGCGTGAGCGTGGCGCTGGTCGCAGATGCGCAGCCGGTGGTCGCCGTGGTGTTCGCACCGGCGAGCGATGAATTCTTTTTTGCGCAAGCCGGGCGCGGATCATGGCTCAATGGCGCCGCCGTTCGCGCGACGTCGGGCACCGGGCTTGACTTTTCCCGCATCGCCGGTCCGAAGCCGCTGGTCGAGCGGCTTAACCGCCTGGGCGGCGAAATTTCGCTTCATCCCCGGATCGGGTCGCTGGCGCTCCGCCTGTGCCGGGTCGCCGACGGGAAGCTGGATGCGGCGTTTGCAGGCGGTCAAAGCCGCGATTGGGATCTTGCGGCAGCCAATTTGATCGTGCAGGAAGCGAATGGTAGCATGACCGCGCTGTCGGGGGACGCCATCCTGTACAATCGCCGCGAGGTGACGCACGGAGTTTTGGTAGCAGCGGGGCGCGATCGTCATGCAAGTATTGTCGAGCAATTTCGAAGCCATCCTTTGCCCTGAGGATGCGCCGAAGCATTTCGAAAATTTTGCCTGTCAGGCACAGCCTTAGGAAGAAGGATCATGTCGGATAGTGCCCCGCAGCAGCTATTGCATCTGGTTCTTGGCGGTGAATTGAACGATCTTTCGCACAGCACGTTCAAGGACCTTACACAGGTGGAAATTGTGGGCCTTTTCCCCAACTACGCGAGCGCCTATGCGGCGTGGAAGGCCAAGGCACAGCAGACCGTCGACAATGCCCAGGTGAGATATTTCATCGTTCATCTCCACCGGCTGCTTGACCCCGAACAAGACACGAAGTCCGGCCGTTGAAAAAGCTGGTCCGCGATCTGCTGCGCAGCAACTGGTTTCAGCGCGCTGTGGGTTCGCTCACGGCCGTGCTGCTGCGGCTGGTCTGGCGCACCAACCGTTTCAGCTTCGATCCGCCCGATGTGTATGGGATTGTCGAGCCGCAGATGCCGGCGATCTTCGCCTTCTGGCACGGCCAGCATTTCCTCACCCCCTTCGTCAAGACCAAGGAGAGCCATCGAGTCAAGGTCTTGATCTCGCGGCATCGCGACGGCGAATACAACGCGATCGCTGCCGAGCGGCTCGGGATCGGCACCATCAGAGGTTCCGGGGATCACGGTTCGGCCTTTCACCGCAAGGGCGGCATTGGCGCATTCAGGGAGATGGTGCGGACCCTCGAAGAGGGATATAACGTTGCGCTGACCGCTGACGTGCCGAAGCGTTCGCGAATAGTTGGGCTTGGCATCATCATGCTGGCGCGCGAATCCGGACGGCCGATCATGCCGTTTGCGATGGTGACCAGCCGCTATTGGCGCTTGAAGAACTGGGACCAGACCACGATCAATCTGCCGTTCGGACGAGGGGCGTTGGTGGGAGGCGAAATAATCATGGTTCCACCCGACGCCGACACCGAGAAGATGGAAGAACTGCGCGCGCGGCTGGAGGCGACCCTCAACGACGCGATGGTGCGCGCCTATGCGCAGGTCGGTCGCCCGCAGGGAGCGCCCCATGGCTAATGCGCTGCCAATGACGCTGCGCGTTTACCAGCGGCTGTCTTCGGTGGCCGTGCCGCTGGCGCCAGCGCTGATCAAGCGGCGGCTGAAGCAGGGCAAGGAGGATCCCGCGCGAGTCGGCGAGCGGCGGGGCCTGAGCGCCGACGCCCGGCCGCACGGGCCGCTGGTATGGATTCACGGGGCAAGCGTCGGCGAGGTGCTGGCGGCTGCGGCGCTGATCGAGAAGCTCCGTGCGCTCAATATCCGCATCCTGTTGACGTCCGGCACTGTCACGTCGGCGGCGATCGTCGCCAAGCGCTTTCCTCCTGACATCATTCATCAGTACGTTCCTTACAATTCGCCGCGCTATGTGGCGCGCTTTCTGGATCATTGGCGGCCAAGCCTTGCGCTGTTCATCGAATCCGATCTGTGGCCGAATCTTATCCTTTCGAGCGCGGCAAGACGTTTGCCGATGGTTCTCATCAACGGGCGGATGTCGCACCGTTCTTTTCCGCGTTGGCGGCGCGTCAGCGGCACGATTTCGGCGCTGCTCGGCCGGTTCGACGTTTGCCTCGCGCAATCCCGTGTCGATGCGGAGCGCTTTTCGGCGCTTGGCAGCCGCAACGTCCTGGTCACCGGCAATCTGAAACTCGATGTTCCCGCCCCTCCCGCCGACTTCACCAGGCTTGAGCGGTTGATGTCGGTGACGCGCGGCCGTCCCATCATCGTCGCCGCATCGACGCATCCGGGAGAAGAAGAGGTCCTGCTCGAGGCGCATCGAACGCTGGCAGGCTTTTTCCCGTCACTGTTGACCGTGATCGTGCCGCGGCATCCGGGCCGCGGCGAGGCGGTCGCGCGCTTGATCGAGGCCTCCGGGCTGCACGCCAGCGTGCGCTCGCGCGAGGAATTGCCGACCGCAACCACCGACATCTATGTCGCCGACACCATGGGCGAGTTGGGACTGTTCTATCGGCTGTCGCCGGTCGTTTTCGTGGGCGGATCGCTGATCGAGCATGGCGGACAGAATCCGATCGAGGCCATCAAGCTCGGCGCGTCGCTCGTTCATGGCCCTCACGTTTTTAATTTTGCCGATGTGTACGAGGCGCTTGATCATGCCGGCGGCGCCAGGACCGCCGCAACCAGCGAAACGCTGGCGAAGCAATTGGGTCAGCTGCTTGCCGATCCCGCGGCGCGCGATCTGGTGGTCGCAGCCGCCGAACGCGTAGTCTCCCAGCTTGGCGGTGCCCTCGACCGCACGCTTGCGGCGCTCGAGCCCTATCTTTTGCAGGTGCGCCTCGAAATGGGGGCGGCGGATGCGTGAGCCGGCCTTTTGGTACCGGCCACCATCGCTGATATCGCTGCTGCTATCGCCGCTCGCCGCTGTCTATGGCGCGATCGCCGGCCGCCGTTTGCAGCGCAAGGGCCTCGACGCCGGCATCCCCGTGTTCTGCGTCGGCAACTATCACGTCGGCGGCGCCGGCAAGACGCCGACCGTGCTGGCGCTTGTGAAATTGCTGCGCGATCTCGCTGAGGTGCCGGTGGTGCTCAGCCGCGGCTATGGCGGGCAACTTCGCGGTCCGGTGATGGTCGATCCTGCTCGTCACCTTGCGGCCGATGTCGGCGACGAACCGCTGATGCTGGCGCAGACCGTTCCGGTCGCCGTCGCGCGCGAGCGCATCGACGGGGTGGCCCTGGCCAGGTCGCAAGGCGCGACCGTGATCGTAATGGACGACGGCTTTCAGAACCCGGCGATCGCCAAGGACGCTTCGCTGATCGTGATCGATGCCCATCGCGGGGTTGGCAATGCCAGGGTTTTTCCTGCGGGTCCTCTGCGCGCGCCGCTACCTCCGCAAATCGACCGTACCGATGCGCTGATTGTGATCGGCGAGGGCAACGCAGCCGACGCCCTCGCCGCCACGGTGACAGCGCAGAACAAGCCGGTCCTGACGGCACGGCTGAGAGCCGATGAAGCGACGGTGTCGTTGCTCGCGGGCAAGCGCGTCCTGGCGTTCGCCGGGATCGGCGATCCCGACCGCTTCTTCCGGTCGCTACGCGCCAACGGTGTCGAGGTTGTGAGCGAGCGCGCTTTTGCCGACCATCATCCGTTCACGCAACGCGAAATTGAAGCGCTGCTCACGGAAGCCAAACGTCATGCGCTGACGGTGGTGACGACGGAAAAGGATCTGGCACGGTTCGGGGCCGGGAAGTTGCCGCCCTGGGCGCAAGGCATCGTGTCGTTTCCGGTGAAACTCGAATTCGACAGCGCCGCCAAATTGCGCAGCTTCGTGTCCGACCGTCTGTTTCGCGCTCGCGACGGGAAATTTCGGAACGACTGATTTTCAGGATTTCAGCGCGCCGGGAAAGTGCCGCTGCAGCACTGCGCTTGGCTGCGCATAGGCTTCCTGTAAATCGACGCTCCAGTATTTCAGTTCGTCGAGCGGTATCCGCACGTCGGTCACCGCGCACCGCACATAGGTTCCCGGCGAGACCACGCGAAAATCGCCATCCAGATATTGTAGCTGCGCTTCGCCATGACCCGGCGGGCCGGATTTGTTCAGCACCTGAAAGTTCTCCGAAAGTGTCCGTCTGTTTCGCCGGTCAAAACCGGTAGATCTGATAACATAAATAAGGCGTGGTGTCCGCCCGTCAAACCCACCGATTTGTGATGAATTTGGCGCGTGGCGCGTGTTAGCCTTTTGTGGGGTCGCTGAAACGGCAAGCGGAAGTTAGAACGGACCGTTCGTCTCATCCTGATCCGGCAAAATGATGCGCTTGTTATCGATCATCGCCGCTTTCGCATGTCTTGCCGTGACGTGGCCTTTGCGCGCGGCGCAGTTGCCGCAGGCGATCGAGATTCCATCGGGAACCACTGTGCTCCGCGCGCAGCTCTACAAGCCGGCAGGTAACGGTCCGTTTTCGGTCGTGATCGGGCTGCATGGATGCGGCGGGCTGTCCAGCCGTTCCGAGCCGGTCCAGGTTCGCTACAAGGACTGGGCCGAGCAATTGCTCCGGGAGGGGAAGGCGATTTTGTTTCCCGACAGCTATGGCTCCCGCGAACTTGGTCCGCAATGTCACGTCAGGGAACGCAAGATCACGGCCCGCCGCGAGCGCGTGGCCGATATCCTCGCCGCACGGCAATGGCTGATGCAGCAGCCGTGGGTGGCGCATGATCGCATCAGTCTGTTGGGCTGGGCCAACGGGGCCAGCGCGCTACTATGGGCCGTTCGCCCGCAATTATTGCTACGCCATGCCGACCACGATTTCCGCTCGGCCGTCGCCTTCTATCCCGATTGCCGTCTTTCGTCGGGGCTCGGCTGGAGTGCGCGCGTTCCAACCCTGGTTCTGATCGGCGCCAAGGACGACGTCAGTTCGCCGCCTGCCTGCCGTCAGATGGTTGAGGGCGCGCACGGCCGCAGCGCGCTGACGCGAATCGTGGTCTATCCGAGCGCCTATCACGATTTCGATCGCCCCAATCTGCCCGTTCACGCGACCGATTCAAATGCCGATGCCGCCGATCCCGAAAAGGGGCATTTTGGTACGGACGCGGAAGCACGCGCCAATTCGCAGAGACGGGTCGCGGAGTGGCTGGGGCGGTGAGGACAGGCCGGGAACGGACCCCCCGATCTAGAACAGGCTTCCCTGATCGACCGGTTTCACAGCGCGTTTTTGCGCCGGCGGCTTTTGCTCGCGGGTCGCGGGCTGCGGAGGTGCCGACGTTGCGGTCACATCGCTTCCATCGGCGGTAACGCCCACACGCCCGTCGGCAAATTCGATGCTCATGCGCGCACCCGGTCCGACGTCGCCGCTTGCATGCAGCGGATGGCCGGCCTCATCGCGCACCAGGGCAAAGCCGCGCGCCAGCACGCCCCGATACGACAACGCGCTCAGCAATTGCCCGCTGTGGGCGACTCGTGCTGAAAGGCGCAGTGTCGAGGTCGCGAGCGCGCGACGAGCGCGCTCGGCCAGCCGAAGCGTGCGTTCGCGATCGCGCGCGATCGCCTGACGTTGCGCTTGGGCGTTGGAAAGCTTCGAAGCCTTGAGCCGGATCGCCAGGCCGTTGAAGCGATCGCTGCGGTTTCGCAGCAGGCTCTTCGCCGAATGCGTGATCCGTTCGCCCGACACCGTCAGCCGTTGCCGCGCCTGTGCGAGCTGGCCGCGCAGCACCCGCATCGTCAGCCGCGCGCTCACGCCGGCAAAGTGCCGGAAATGCGCGTGCGTGTTGGCCTTCAGGCTGCGGGGCAGGGCGAAGGCGGCGCCATCCAGCCTTTGGCGCGGAATGGCCAACAGTTCGCTTAAATTCGGCAGCGCGCGGGCGGCGGCGCGCAGCTCGTTGCGGCGCATCTCCTGGCCGCGCTGCCAGCACAGCGTCGCCCGCCGCGCCAGCGAAGCTACCTCGACCATCAGCTCGCTTCGGACCGGCACGGCCATCTCGGCTGCCGCCGTCGGCGTCGGCGCGCGCTTGTCCGCGGCAAAATCGATCAACGTCACGTCGGTCTCGTGGCCGACAGCCGAGATCAGCGGGATCATGCTGTCGGCAGCGGCGCGGACCACGATCTCCTCGTTGAACGACCAGAGATCTTCCAGCGAGCCGCCGCCACGCGCCACGATCAGAAGATCGGGCCGTGGAATCCTGCCGCCTTCGGGCAGGGCATTGAAGCCACGAATGGCGGCCGCGACCTGTTCGGCCGAGCCGTCACCTTGCACGCGCACCGGCCATACCAGCACCCGGCGGGGAAAGCGGTCTTCCAGCCGATGCAGGATATCGCGGATCACGGCGCCGGTCGGCGAGGTGACGACGCCGATCACCTCCGGCAACCAAGGCAGCAACTGCTTGCGCGCTTCGTCGAACAGGCCTTCGGCGGCCAGCTTCTTCTTGCGCTCTTCCATCAGCGCCATCAGCGCGCCGACGCCGGCGGGTTCGAGCGCTTCGATCACGATCTGGTACTTCGACGAGCCGGGATAGGTGGTGAGCTTGCCGGTGGCGATCACCTCGAGCCCTTCCTGCGGCTTGAAGCGCATCCGGTAATGCGTGCCTTTCCAGATCACTGCCTCGATCTTGGCGCCGTCGTCCTTCAGCGCGAAATAGCAGTGGCCGGACGCGTGCGCGCCGCGGAAGCCGGTGATTTCGCCGCGGACCCGGACATGGCCATAGGCGTCCTCCACCGTCCGCCGCAGCGCGGAGGACAGCTCGGTCACCGTGAATTCGGGTGCATTGATCAGCGCTTCGGTTACAGCCATTCGCGGGACCATCGATTCGAGAGTTTCGCAGTCGGCCAAATTTAGGGAGTTTCGCGCCCAACCGCCAATCCGGCCTTACGCGGCCGGATGTTCCGAGTACCATATATTGATCGCGGCGCTGAGGGGAAAAGGCCAATTTGCAGCGGCTAGCCCCTTGCAGCCCAAGGGAGTTTTATGCGACCGACAGTGAGATACGCGGGATCTTATCGGCGTTCTCATGAAAATACTGTTGCTCGGTTCCGGCGGCCGCGAACATGCTCTCGCGTGGAAGATTGCGGCGTCTCCGCTAGTGACAAAACTCTGGTGTGCGCCCGGCAATGCCGGCATCGCCCGCGAAGCCGAATGCGTGTCGCTCGATATCGCCGACCACTCGGCGGTGATCGCGTTTTGCCAGCGTGAGGGTGTCGATCTCGTCGTGGTCGGCCCGGAAACGCCGCTCGCCGCCGGCATTGTCGATGATCTCTCGCGTGCCGGCATCAAGGCATTCGGGCCCAGCAAGCAGGCGGCGCGGCTCGAGGGATCGAAGGGCTTTACCAAGGCGCTCTGCACCGAATTCAGCATCCCGACCGGGGCGTACGACCGTTTCGACAATCCGGCCGATGCGCTCAGCTATGTGCGCCAGCATGGTGCGCCGATCGTGGTCAAGGCGGACGGACTGGCCGCAGGCAAGGGCGTCGTGGTCGCGATGACGCCGGCCGAGGCGGAAGCGGCTGTCACCATGATGTTCGATGGCGCCTTCGGTGCGGCGGGCGCCGAAGTCGTGATCGAGGAATATCTGGAGGGGCGCGAGATCAGCTTCTTTGCGCTGTGCGACGGCGAGACCGCGATTGCGCTCGCTTCCGCCCAGGACCACAAGCGGGTGTTCGACCATGACCAGGGACCGAACACCGGCGGCATGGGCGCCTATTCGCCGACGCCCTTCGTGACGCCCGCGGTCCACAACGACATCATGGCCAAGATCATCCTGCCGACGGTCGCCGGCATGAAGTCACGCGGCACACCATTCAAGGGTGTGCTCTATGCCGGCGTCATGCTGACGGCAGCCGGCCCCAAGCTGTTCGAATACAACGTCCGCTTCGGCGATCCCGAATGCCAGGTGCTGATGCTGCGGATGATGTCGGATATCGTGCCGGCGATGCTTGCCGCCTGCGACGGCGAATTGAAGCATTTCGATCTGCGCTGGTTTGCAGAACCCGCTTTGACGGTCGTGATGGCCGCCAGGGGATATCCGGGCGACTACGCCAAGGGGACCCGCATCGAGGGACTCGAAGAGGCGGCGCAGGTCGAAGGTGTCGAAATCTTCCAGGCGGGCACAATCGCCAAAGATGGCGTGATCCTCGCCAATGGCGGCCGCGTGCTCAACGTCTGCGCTTCGGGCAAGACTGTGGTCGAGGCGCGGCAGCGCGCCTACGCCGCGATCGACCGGATCAAATGGCCGGAAGGCTTCTGCCGGCGCGATATCGGCTGGCAGGCGGTAGAGCAGGAACAAGGGAGCCATTGATTTTGGTCGTCATGCCGGCCCTGTGCCGGGCCATCCACGACTTCTTACTTTTGCCTTAAGACGTGGATGGCCGGGACGAGCCTGGACGAGCCCGGCCATGACGGCGAAGGAAATAATCATGCCCGATCTGGCCGACCTTTTCCCCGGCTTTGCGTCCGAATGGATCAATACGAGATCCGGTCGCATCTTTGCCCGCGTCGGCGGCAAGGGTCCGCCGCTATTGTTGCTGCACGGCTTTTCTGAAACCCATGTGATGTGGCACCGCGTCGCGCCGCAGCTCGCCGACCGCTTCACAGTGATTATCGCCGACCTGCCGGGTTATGGCTGGTCGGATATGCCGGAAAGCGACAAGGACCACACGCCCTATACCAAACGCGCGATGGCGCAGACGATGATCGAGGCGATGGAGCAACTCGGCCACGTGCACTTCGCGCTGGCCGGCCACGATCGCGGCGGCCGCGTCTCCTACCGCCTGGCGCTCGATCATCCCGGCCGGTTATCTCGGCTCGCTGTGCTCGATATCCTGCCGACCTATGATTACTGGGCGCGCATGGACCGCGTCTACGCGCTCAAGATCTATCACTGGACATTTCTCGCCCAGCCCGCGCCCTTGCCCGAGACGCTGATCGGCGGCAATCCTGATTTCTTCCTGCGCTTCAAGATGGCAAGCCAGACCAAATCGAAAACCCTCGACGCCATCGACCCGCGCGCGCTGGAACACTACCTTGCGGCGTTCCGCGATCCCTCGCGCGTGCATGCGATGTGTGAGGATTACCGCGCCGGCGCCTATGCCGATGTCGAGATCGACAAGGCCGATCGCGATAAGGGGAAGAAGATCACGATCCCGATGTTGGCGCTGTGGGGCGATGCAGGCATTGCGCGCGCCGCGGCCACGCCGCTCGACACCTGGAAGAATTGGGCCACCAATGTTTCGGGTTCGCCGGTCGATTCCGGTCATTTCCTGACCGAAGAAAATCCGGATGCAACGGCGAAGGCCCTACGCGAGTTTTTTGTGGCGGCTTGACCGAGGTGCCGCCATAGCTGCTTGGTCATACCCCGCGAAAGCGGGGTATCCAGTACGCCGAGGCCTCTCGATTCGAGCATCGACGTCTCTGGAATACTGGATCATCCGCGTGCGCGGATGATGACGTCGGAACCGTTAGCGTCGCGCCCTGAAAAAATCCCGCAACAACGTCGCCGCTTCGTTTTCTCCCACCGCCGAATAGACCTCGGGGACGTGGTGGCAGGCCGGTGAAGCAAAGAACCGCACGCCGGAATCGATGGCGCCGCCTTTGGGATCGGCTGCACCGTAATAAAGCCGCCTGATCCGCGCGAGCGAGATCGCACCCGCACACATCGTGCACGGCTCCAGCGTGACATAGAGGTCGCAATCGACCAGCCGCTCGCTCCCAACCGCCGACGTGGCCTGCCTGATCGCTAGAATTTCGGCATGCGCGGTCGGATCGCGGTCGGTCAGAGTGCGGTTTCCGGCCGTCGCGATGACCTCGTTGTTAAGCACGATGACGCACCCGATCGGCACTTCGGCTGATTTTCCGGCCGTTTCGGCCGCTTTCAGCGCCAAATCCATGAAAGATGGGGCTGCCATGCCTCGTATCCTCAGGAGAACTCTGCTATGGGATGGGCCTTCAGCAAAAGTGGATACCGGTTTTTGCGTGAGAATGCGCCTCATTGAAAGAGCGCGCATGATCGTCATTTGTACTTGCACCTGTACTTGCACCCGAAACGAGACCTTTCATGCCCCGCGACAACGATAAAAACAACGACTCCCGCGGCCGGCGCGACCGTCCGTCCGGCGGCAAGGGCCGCTCGGGCGTTGCTCGGGGACCAGAGAAAAAATTTGCCAAGCGCGGGTTTGGCGGCAAAACGGAGGGCGAACGGCGCCCCTATGCCGGCAACCGCGAAGATCGCCCGCCGCGCCGCGAGGACCGTGATGCGCCGCGCGCGCGGGGCGACCGTCCGTTTGCCGATCGGCCGTCGCGAGGCGGCGACGGTGAAAAGCGTTCGTTCCGGCCGCGCGAGGACCGTGGCGGCGACAAGCGCCCGTACACGCCGCGCGGAGATCGGCCCGACCATCGTCGCGACCGCGACGACGCGCGTCCGGCTGCGCGTGTCCAGGACAGGAAATTCGGCGACAAGAAACCCTACACGCCGCGAGAGGAGCGCGATAAGCGGCCCTACACTCCACGTGGCGAGGGCTTCCGCAAGGACAGTGACCGCCCGCGCGGCGACCGTCCGTTCAATGCGCGGCCGCGGGATGGGGATCGTCCCCGCGGTGATCGCCCCGAAAGAAAATTCGATGGTGACAAGAAGTTTTCGCGCGGCCCGCGCAAGGATTTCGGCAGTCGCCCTGATCGCGACAGAGAATTTGCCCGAGACCGCAGCGAAGACAAACCGTGGCAGAAGCGAGATTCCTCCTCGCCGGATCGTGCGGAGCGCAGCTCGCGTCCCGCCCGCGAAGGCGCGCGGAATTTCGACCGTCCAAAATTCGATAAGCCCCGTTACGACAGGCCGCGCGATCGGGATGACGGCGATCGTCCACGTTTTTCGCGCCCGCGCGCTGATCGCCCCGAAGGCGATCGTCCGTTTCGCGAGCGTGGCCGCGAAGAGCGTCCGAAATTCGACCGCCCGCGTCGCGATCGCGACAGCGATCCTGGGCGTCCCGAAGGCCGCACCGACTGGCAGGAGCATCCCCGCAGCGAAAGCGGTGGCCGGGACTTCAATCGCCCACGCCGGGACAATGAGGACGACAGCAAGGTGTTTGCCAAACGCCCGGCGTTCGGCGGACGCGGCGCCTACCGCGAGCGCGCACCTGAGGAGCGGCGTCCGGCGCGTCCGCCCAAGGTCAAGAAATCCGGCGAGCGCATTGCCAAGGTGGTGTCGCGGGCGGGGCTTGCCTCGCGCCGCGACGCCGAAGAATGGATCGTGCAGGGGCGCGTCACGGTCAATGGCCGCGTGATCAACTCTCCCGCGCTCGACGTTACCGAAAACGACCTTGTTACAGTGGACGGCCAGCCATTGCCGCCGCGCGAGCGCACGCGGCTATTCCTGTATCACAAGCCGCGCGGACTGATGACGACCCATGCCGATCCCGAAGGGCGGCCGACGGTGTTCGACAACCTGCCCGAAGGCCTGCCGCGGCTGATCAGCATCGGCCGGCTTGATTTCAACACCGAAGGTCTCTTGCTGCTCACCAATGATGGCGGGCTGGCGCGCGCGCTCGAACTGCCGGAGACCGGCTGGCTGCGGCGCTATCGTGTCCGAGCCCATGGTGAGGTCACGCAAGGCCAGCTCGACGAGCTGAAAAGGGGCGTCGAGGTTGATGGCGTCAAATACGGTCCGATCGATGCAACGCTCGAGCGCGACCAGGGCGCCAATGTCTGGCTGGTGTTTGCGATCCGCGAAGGCAAGAACCGGGAGGTGCGCAACGTGATGGCGCATCTGGGCCTTGAGGTGAACCGGCTGATCCGCGTCTCCTACGGTCCATTCCAGCTTGCCGAACTTGTCGAGGGCACGGTGGAGGAGGTCAAGACGCGGGTGCTGCGCGAGCAGCTCGGCGAAAAGATCGCAACCCTTGCCGGCGCCGATTTCAACCGGCCGATGCCGGGCGAGGCGACCGCAAAATCCGACGATGAAACGGCCGACGCGCCGCGCGGCAAGAAGCCGTTCAAGCCCGCCGGCAAGAGCGCGCTGATTGCCGATCGCAAGGGCCGCCGCGTGCTGGTGCAGCGTACCGGCAGCGAAGAGGCGCGTGCCCGCAACGAGGAAGAGGCCAACGGCTATGGTCCGCCGCGCCGCCCGAAGCGCGGCTATCACGGCAAGCGCGATCTGAAGCCGCGGGATGAATAAGTTTGTGAATTTGGAATCTGCCACAGACCGCAGCTCACCTCTCCCTTTGGGAGAGATCGGATCGCGCTTGCGCGATCCGGGTGAGGGGTTACGGGCTATCGAGGGACCGAAACCCCTCACCCCAACCGTCTCCCCATGGGAGAGGGAGCGCGCTGCCGACGCGGCGAGAGTGTTCGTACGAGGCAGGAGCGGGTGAGGTGCGCGTCGTCGGAGGCAGACTAAAGGGCCGCAATCTTGCCTCGCCTTCCTCGCGCGATATCCGGCCTACGGCGGACCGGTTGCGTGAGGCGCTTTTCAACATCCTGACCCACGCCTACGACGATCCGATTCAAGACGCGCGCGTGCTCGATCTGTTTGCCGGCACCGGCGCGCTCGGCATCGAGGCGATCTCGCGCGGCGCCAAATTTACGCTCTTCGTCGACAATGGCGCGGAGGCGAGGGCGTTGATGCGCGACAATGTCGAGGCGCTGGGTCTTGGCGGCGTGACGAAAGTCTACCGCCGCGACGCCACCAATCTCGGCCCGGCGCATCCGATGGAGCCATTCTCGCTGGTGTTTATCGATCCGCCCTATGCCAAGGGATTGGCCGACAAGGCGCTAATCTCGCTGCGCGAGGGCGGCTGGCTGACGCCAGACGCACTGCTTGTGGTTGAGGAAGCGAAGGCTGCCGCGTTCAAGATGGGGGAAGGTTTTGCGGAACTGGAGCGGCGTGCCTATGACGACACCGAGTTTGTGTTTTTGCGCGCCGTATAAACGGTCGCCGTGTCACCGCCGCCCGAACAGCTTCTCGATATCGGCGAGCTTCAGTTCCACATAGGTCGGGCGGCCGTGGTTGCACTGCCCCGAGTTGGGTGTGTCTTCCATCTCGCGAAGCAGCGCATTCATCTCTTCCGGCTTGAGCAGGCGCCCGGCGCGCACTGAGCCGTGACAGGCCATGGTCGCCGCGACGTGCATCAGCCGACGTTCCAGCGGCAACGCTTCGTCCCATTCCGCCATATGCTCGGCGAGGTCGCGCAGGAGTGAACCCGCATTGGCCTTGCCGAGCAGCGCCGGCGTCTCGCGCACCGCGACCGCGCCGGGTCCGAAGGATTCGATTGCAAGTCCGAACGAAGCCAGTTCGTCGCTGCGCTCCAATAGGCGCTCGACGGTGGCCTCATCGAGTTCGACGATTTCCGGAATCAGCAGGATTTGCCGCTGCACGCCGTTTTTTGCGAGCGAGGCTTTCAGTCTCTCATAGACGATGCGCTCGTGCGCGGCATGCTGGTCCACGACAATGAGGCCGTCGCGGGTCTGCGAGACGATATAGGTTTCGTGAATTTGCGTCCGTGCCGCGCCGAGTGGCCGGTCGAGCAGATCGGCCGGCGGCTGCTCGCGAAACCGAACGTCCGCCGTCGGCGTGCCGACGTCGAAGGCCGCCTGGCCCGGCTCGGTGAAAGCGGCGCGGGCAGCGTTTTCAAAGGCCGGCTGCAGCCCAACCGGAAAAGCCGGCGAGCGCCGCCAGTCCCAGTTCGCTTGCCCCCCATTGGCTTGCCGTGGCGCAAAAGCCGGTCGCAGCGCATCGATCACGTTGCTGCCGGTGTTGGCCGCGGTGCGCTTGCCTTCGCGCGCCAGGCCCTCCTTGAGGGCATGCACGATCAAGGCGCGCACAAGCCCCGCATTGCGGAAGCGTACTTCGGTCTTGGCCGGATGGACGTTGGCGTCAACCTCTCTCGCCTGGAGCGTCACGAACAGCGCCACGACCGGATGGCGGTCGCGCGGCAGGTAGTCGGCGTAAGCCGCGCGCACCGCGCCCAGGATCAGCTTGTCGCGAACGGGCCTGCCGTTGACGAAGAGGTATTGCCCGAGCGCGTTGGCGCGCGTCAGCGATGGCGCCGCGGCAAATCCCTCGACCACGACGCCTTCGCGCTCGGCGCGAACGTCGATCGCGCTGGAACGGAAATCCGCGCCCAGAATATCGCCAAGCCGCGTCAGCTGTCCGGGCGCGCCGGGCAATGCCGCGGCCCAGGTGACGGGACTGCGTTCCTCGCCGGCCAGCGTAAAGGCGATCTCCGGCCGCGCCATGGCCAGCCGCCGCACCACTTCGCGGATCGCTTCGGCTTCGGTGCGGTCGGTCTTGAGAAATTTCAGCCGCGCCGGCGTCGCATAAAAGAGATCGCTGACCTCGACGCGGGTACCTTGCGACAACGCGGCCGGAGCGATCGCCGATTTCGCCCCACCTTCCACCGACAGCGACCAGGCATGCGGCTCGCCGGTGTGGCGGGTAGTGATGGTGAGCTTCGCCACCGCGCCAATCGAGGGCAGCGCCTCGCCGCGGAATCCCAACGTGCGGATGGACAGCAGGTCCTCGTCGTCGAGCTTGGAGGTCGCGTGGCGCTCGACCGCCAACGCGACATCGGCGTGGGTCATGCCGCCGCCATCGTCGGTGATGGCGATCTTTCGCCGGCCGCCGCCGTCGGTGAAAATGTCGATCCGGCTGGCGCCGGCGTCGATGGCGTTCTCAACGAGTTCCTTGACCACGCTCGCCGGACGTTCGACCACCTCGCCCGCGGCGATGCGGTTGACGACTTGTTCGGGCAATTGTCGGACGGGCATGGGTGTCGGGCGACTCGTGAAAAATGAAAGGCCAATCTAGGAGCTTTTGCCCGACGGTGGGAGGGGTGATGGCGTCACCTCTCCCCACTCTTTACGAAGGGGGTTCGTTCCCCGGATGCAGCGCAGCGCCATACGCGCGTTCACGCGCTTCGACGCAAGAAGCGCTGCACCGCGTCCGGGACACGACTGTCATCAGTACGGCGCTCAGTCGTCGAAGCCGGCAGAACCTCGCCTTGCCTTGACGTCGCTGCGGCGCTTTTTGCCCTCGAGCCGGCGTTTCTTCGAGGCGAACGTCGGCCGGGTCGCGCGCCGCGGAACCGGACGTATCATGGCCTCGCGCAATAGCTCGACCAGGCGCTCGATCGCATCGCTCCGGTTACGCTCCTGGGTGCGGAAGCGTTGCGCGTGAATGACGATCACGCCGTCCTTGGTCATGCGCTGTCCAGCCAACCGCTCCAGCCGCGCCGCAGCGTCGTCCGGCAGCGTGAGCCGGCGAGCGTCGTATCGCAGCTGCACGGCGGTCGAGAGCTTGTTGACATTCTGCCCGCCAGGCCCGGAGGCGCGAACAAAGGAAATGTCGAGGTCGTTCTCATCGATCGAAAGGTCGCGGGCAATCCGCAGCATGGCGTCACCGAATTAGTGGTCCGATTCTAACATTTGCATCCCGGTCTGGCTGGCACTTTTGCAAATGTTAGAATCCAAGGACCACTAGCCAATATAGGTTTCTAGTGGAGTTTTGGATTTGACATTCGCATTGCGCATTCCGGGCGACAGGGTAGCGAATGTCAAATCCACTCCACTAGTGCGGCGAATTTGAAGTTCCTATCAGTGGTTGCAGCGGGTTCGTCATGGGAACTTCAAATTCAAGGCCGCACTAGAATCAATAAGTTACTAGAGCTCCTTTGATTCCGAAGTTCGCATCAGAGGTTGCCGCGATATCATGCGAACTTCGGAATCGGAGCTTTAGGAAGCGATTCCGTCATGGAATCGGGTTTTCGGAGAATAACGGTTTTGCGCGCGATTTGCTTGACGGAGGAGGGCTCAATTCGCCTTCAACGGCACCGCGGCGACCGGTTGGGCGGCGGCCTGCGGCGCGCGGCCGACGATGACGGTCAACAAACCGTCGCGCCACAGCCGGCGCGCAACCTTTTTGGCGTCATCGATCGTGACCGCATCGACGATGGCGTTGCGCCGCTCCAGATAGTCGATCGGCAGGTGATCGAGCTGGTATTGCAGCATGGCGGAGGCGAGCTTCGATGAGGTATCGAGGGAGAGCATCCGCGAGCCCTTCAGGTAGGATTTGGCTTCGTCCAGCTCCTGCTCGGTCGGGCCATCCTCCGCCATGCGGCGGACCTGGCGGTTGATGGCATCGACCGTTTCGCCGGCTCGGTCGGCCCGCGTGCCGGTCGAGCCGACGAACAGGGCGGAGTGATTCATCCATGCCAGCGATTCGGAGATCGAATAGGCGAGGCCACGCTTCTCGCGCACTTCGTGGTAGAGCCGCGATCCCGATCCGCCGCCGAGAACATGATTGGTGATGTAGGCCGCCATGAAATCCGGATCGTTGCGCTTGATGCCGGGGCCGCCGAAGGTCACCACGGTCTGCGGTACGTCGAGCGCGATGAACTCGCGCTGCGGCGGTTTGCTCGCCTCGATATCGGAGACCGGCGTGAGTTTCGATTTGGCGGGCAATCCGCCAAATGTCCGGTCCAGCAACGATCCGAGCGAAGCGGCGTCGATGTCGCCGACCACGGCAATTTTCAAATGTTCCTTGCTCAGCACGCGGCTGACATAATCCCTCATGTCGGCCACCGTGATCCTAGGAACGCTGTCCAGCGAGCCGCCGGTCGGCCGACCATAGGGGTGATCGCCAAAGGCGATCTCCAGGAATTTGCGGCTCGCGAGCGAACCCGGGTTGGATGTCTCGCGCCTCAGGCCGGAGAGGAGCTGCGTGCGGATGCGTTCGACGTCGGTGCTGTCGAAACGCGGCGAGGTCAGCGACGTCCGCAAAAGATCGAAGGCTTCGTCCTTGTTGT
Source organism: uncultured Alphaproteobacteria bacterium (assembly GCA_963706265.1). GTDB lineage: Bacteria > Pseudomonadota > Alphaproteobacteria > Rhizobiales > Xanthobacteraceae > Bradyrhizobium. The sequence continues at coordinate 515,040 of CAVPLO010000003.1, forward strand.
CCTTGAGCATGCGTAAGGAGCCGCGGAAATAATCCCGTGTGACGTTGAAACTCAGCTCGATCGCGCGCCGGTCCAGATGTTCGTGAAACGCCCTGGAATCGAGGTCGGCGGAGCCCTCATCGATAAGGTCGGCGACCATGCTGCCGACGCCGGGCTTGCCGGGAGGGTCCTGGGCGGCGCCGCCGTCCATGGCAAATTCCATGGCGACGAGCGGCACGGTGGCATCCTGCACAAACCAGGCCTCGATGCCGCCGGGTGAAATCAGGTGCTGGATCTTGGCGGCGGCGTGCGCAGGCGCCGGCATCATCGTCAGCAGGCTGAAACACGCACCAATCACGAGCCCACGCGCCGCGCCGATCTTGAGGAAGGTCACGAGCGTTTCTCCGCGAGTTTGGGCGTCTCGTCCTTGATGAGATATCCGGTTACCGAACGTTTCTTGTCGAGCCATTTTTGCGCGGCATGGCGAACCTGGTCGGCGGTGACGGCGCGGATACGCTCGGGCCACTTCCTGATGTCCTCGATGCCGAGGCCGGTCGTCAGCGCGGCGCCGTACCAGCGGGCGAGGGTAGCCTGATTGTCCTGGGCGTAGACGGTCTCGGCGATCAACTGCGTCTTGACGCGTTCAAGATCTTCGGAGCGGACGCCGTTCTGCCCGATATCCGCGATCACATCGTCGATCGCCTGCTCGACCTGCGCGAACGTCACGCCGGCTCTCGGCGCAGCCGATATCGCGAACTGCGTTGCGTCGAGCGAAACGCCTTGATAGGAGGCGGTCGCGTTCACCGCCAGCGGCTGCTCGATCACCAGCCGGCGATAGAGATAGGAGTTGCTGCCGCCGCCCATCAGCTGCGCCAGCACGTCAAGCGCGGCGCTCTCTCCGGCCGCCGCGGTCGTGGAGGAGGGGACCAGGTAGTAACGCCGCAGGCCGGGTTGTTCGACGCGGGGATCGGACAGGGTCACCGTACGCGGCGCGGCCGGTTCGGGCTCTTGCGGACGAACCCGCTGCGCCGGGATCGCGGGTTGCGCGGCGACAACGCCGAACGTCCGCTCCGCCATCGGGCGCACCTCATCCGGATCGACGTCGCCGGCAATCACCAGGATGGCGTTATTGGGTGCATAAAAACGCTTGTAGAAGGCGAGGGCGTCCGCGCGATCGAGCTTCTCGATCTCCTGGTGCCAGCCGATCACAGGCCGCCCATAGGGGTGGTTGAGATAAAGCGCCGCCATGATCTGTTCGCTAAGCCGGGCCCCGGGATTGTTGGCCACCCGCATGTTGAATTCCTCGAGCACGACGTCGCGCTCGGGCAGTACGTTTTCATCCTTCAGGACGAGGCCGGTCATGCGATCGGCCTCGAATTCCATCATCTTGCCGAGCTGCTCCTTCGGCACGCGCTGGAAATAGCCGGTATAGTCGGCGGAGGTGAAGGCGTTCTCGTTGCCGCCGATCCGCAGCACCGTTTGGGAGAATTCGCCGGCCGGATGCTTCGCTGTGCCCTTGAACATCAGGTGTTCGAGAAAGTGCGCGAGGCCGGACTTGCCGGGCGTCTCGTCGGCAGAGCCGACCTTGTACCAGATCATCTGGGTGACGACCGGCGTGCGGTGATCCGGAATCACCACGACCTGGAGTCCGTTGTCGAGGGTGAATGAAGCCGGCGGTGCGGGCGTGGGCGTGGTCTCAGCCGTCGCGGCATTTGAAAAGGCGGCAAGCACGGCAATCAGGCCGGCGAACAGGGAAACCCCAAATCTCCGCGGTAATATCATGGACGGTCTGGAAGCCCGGAAAAGAGGAGTTGGTGCTTGCTGCCCATCGGGCCGCAAGCCTTGAAAGCGAATGTCCAAAACTCCACTAGACTCCGATTCCGAAGTTGTGCGGCGGCCGATCAGGGTCGGGAAAACCGGATGACCCTATGTCCTAATGAGCAACGTCTTAGTGGACGACGCTGGATGCACTGGACATCTGGCTACGCGGGTTCTTGTCTGGATTGGACGTGCCGTCCAGCCAGCCCTTCTTTTCTTCGCCATAGGCATAATTCGGCGACGGCGTCTGGTACCCAACCGGCGGCTGGGTCAAAGCTTGCCGCGCCGGCTCGGTGCCGGGCTCAACGTGCACGGCTTTGCCGCTGCCGCCGAACAGGTTGCCGATGCCAATGCTGTCAGCCAGATCCGCGGCGCCGCCGGTGAACAGATCGCCGGGCTTGTCATAGATCGGATCGGTGAGAGCCGTGCCATTGCGGTCGCTGGCGTAGGCCGGACGCGTCGTCCCCGGAACGGGCGGTTGCCCCGCCTGCGGGTCTACCGGCGGCGCGATGTTGATCGGCTGCGGCCGGTGCGCCTGCGGTGGTAACGAGCACGCGGCCCGGAGGCGGCGCGGCCTTCTTCTTGGCGGCGATAACAGCCTTGCGCTGGCGCTCGTCCGGATCCTTGGGCCAGTTCGCGACCGGTGCGTCGTTGGCAGAGACCGGCGGCGGCAGATCGAGCGTCGGGGGCACCACCAGCGGGGATCGCTCGCGGTAGTCGATGCCGTGGTTATCCATGTTGGTGCCGCGAATCGTGCCGTAGAAGCCGTCCATCATTTTTTCCGAGAAGGTTCTGTCGTCGCCCGCGCGGGCGGTGGTGGTCACGACAAGGCTGACGCTCAAGGAGAAGACGGCAAGGCCGAAGGCTCGCATCGCAATGATCGACGGATTTTGCCCGGTCCGACCGTCAGCTTCAGTTCGGCGCATCGCACTTTCCCGTTCAAAAATGGCGTTACTGTCCAGACCCGGTTCGGGGTCAAACGGCCTGTAAGCTCAACGGACTAATATTAGCCGGATCAGGGCGCTTTTACGGCGGGTATCCCCAAAAACGAGTCATACAACAGGGCGGCAACCCCGGCAACAATTGCTACATCAGCGAGGTTAAACACATACCAATTGAAGGTATTTCCGCCGATCTGGAGGTGGAACAGGGCAAAATCGACCACGGCGCCATAGACCAGGCGGTCGATGCCGTTTCCGATCGCCCCGCCGATGATTAGCCCGAGGGCTAACGAGGCGATCAGGGTTCGCGACCGGGCCATCCAGATCGCCAGCACCACGACCGCCACCGCCTTGACCGCCAGCAGGGCGATCTGCGCCGTCGGACCGTCGTTCTGAAACCAGCCGAAGCTGATGCCCTGATTCCAGGCCAGGACCAGGTCGAAGAAGGAGGTGAGCTTGACCGTGCCGCGGCGGGCAATGTCGAACACCCGGACCAGCCAGAATTTTGAGGCCTGGTCCAGCACGAGCGTGGCGAGGGCCACGATCACCCCTAGGCGCAGGTGGAGACTCAAGGCATCACTCCCATCGCCTTCCATTCGCGCAATGCAATGGCATCTCGAGGCGACACGTCGGGATATTCGGCATCCTCGCCGACGGTGGGAAGGATCTTCCACGACCGGGCGCATTTCTTGCCCACGGCCTTTTCGACCACGACGGCGACATTGGGCACGTCATTCAAGCGGAAGGCACCGGCCGGCGCCTCGCCCTCCCTGACCTCATAGTTCGAGGTGATGCAGACTTCGGCCAGATCGACATCGAACAGCGTACCGAGGATCTGCCTGTCCGAGACATAGACCACGGGTGAGGCTTCCAGCGACGAGCCGATGTTTTTCGCGGCCCGTTCCAGTTCGAGCGCACCGGTGACAACACGGCGTACATCGCGAATGGTCTCCCATTTCGCCGCCAGTGCGTCGTCGCGAAACGCCTGCAGCCCGTCGGGAAACAACGTCAGATGCACGGAGGCTTCCGCGCCGGGCTTGTATAGCGACCAGGCTTCCTCGCAGGTGAAGCTCAAGACCGGCGCGAGCCACCGCAGGATCGCGTCGCAGATCATGTCGATGGCGGTCAGCGCGGCCTTGCGGGCCAACGACGACGGCGGATCGCAATACAGCGTGTCCTTGCGGATGTCGAAATAGAACGCCGACAATTCGCTGTTCATGAACGCCGAGAGGCTCGCAACCACGGTCTTGTAGTCGAACTCGGCATAGGCCTTGCTCACGATCGCTGCCCGTCCGGCGAGTTCATGCAACATCAGCCGCTCGAGCTCGGGCATGTCGGCCTGCGCCACAGCGTCATCGCGCTTGAAATGGTGCAGCGTGCCCAGCATCCAGCGGATCGTGTTGCGCAGCTTGCGGTAGGTTTCGATGGTGTTCTTGAGGATTTCGGGGCCGATGCGCTGGTCGTCGGCATAGTCGGTGGCGCAGACCCACAGCCGCAAAATGTCGGCGCCGGACTGCGCGATCACCTTTTGCGGCTCGACGGTGTTGCCGAGCGACTTCGACATCTTGCGGCCGTTCTCGTCGAGCGTGAAACCGTGCGTGAGCACGACATCATAGGGCGCGCGGCCGCGGGTGCCCGAGCTTTCCAGCAGCGAAGAGTGAAACCAGCCGCGGTGCTGGTCCGAGCCTTCGAGATACATCACGGTATCTGCGCCGCCGTCGATCTTGCGGACGATATGGCCGAGACTGGGAAAATTCTGGCGGTCTTCCAGCACGAAGGCGTGGGTCGAGCCGGAGTCGAACCAGACGTCGAGAATATCGTCGACCTTCTTCCAGTCTTCGCTGGCGCGAGGCCCGAGGAATCGCGCGCGGGCGCCGTCGCGGTACCAGGCGTCGGCGCCTTCCTCCATAAAAGCTTCGCAGATCCGCTGGTTGACGACGTCGTCCTGCAGGATCTCCGCCGAGCCATCGCCCTTTTCGCGAACGAACACGGCGATCGGCACGCCCCAGGCGCGCTGGCGCGAGATCACCCAGTCCGGGCGGTTCACGATCATGCCGTTGATGCGGTTTTGCCCGGCCGGCGGCACCCATTGGGTTACCGAAATCGCGTGCAGCGCGCGGGCGCGCAGCGTGTCACCAGCTTTCGCTTTGCCATCGATGGCGACGTCTTTGTCCATCGCGATGAACCATTGCGGCGTATTGCGGAAGATCACCGGCTTCTTCGACCGCCAGGAATGCGGATATTGATGTTTCAGCCGTCCGCGCGCCAGCAACATGCCCGCGTCGACCAGTGCCTTGATCACGGCCTCGTTGGCATCGCCCTTTTCACCCTTGTCGTTGATGACGCGTTTTCCAGTGAAGCCGGGAGCGTGATCAGTGAAGGCGCCGTTCTCATCGACGGTGTACGGGATCGCCGTGTTGATGCCGCGCGCCTCGAGTTCACGCGCATTCGCCGTCCAGACATCGAAGTCCTCGCGGCCGTGACCGGGGGCGGTGTGCACGAATCCGGTACCGGCGTCGTCGGTGACGTGATCGCCTGCGAGCAGCGGGACAACGAATTGATATCCGTCGGCGACGCCGCGCAACGGGTGCGCGCATTCCACCGCATCCAGCGTATCGCCGGGGATGTCCCGCACCTTCTCATATGACGTGACACGCGCCTGCTTGAAGACGCTTTCGGCCAACGCGTCGGCGAGGATCATGACATCGCCATTTTTGGCCCAATTGTCGGCAGGCGCGTCGGTGACTTTGTAGAGGCCGTAGGCGATTTTCGGCGAGAAGCTGATCGCTCGATTGCCCGGAAGCGTCCATGGCGTCGTGGTCCAGATCACGACGCTGGCACCGGCTAGCGCCCCATGGGCCGGTGACGTCACCGGAAATTTCACCCACACCGTATCCGAGGTGTAATCCTCGTATTCGACCTCGGCTTCGGCGAGCGCGGTCTTCTCCACCACGCTCCACATCACGGGCTTGGAGCCGCGATAGAGCGTGCCGTTGGCTGCAAACTTCATCAGCTCGCGCGCGATCTGCGCTTCGGCCGGGTAGCTCATGGTGGCGTAGGGGTGATCCCAGTCGCCGATGATCCCTAACCGCTTGAATTCCTCGCGCTGCACGTTGAGCCAGTGCGTGGCATAGGCGCGGCACTCCTTGCGGAACGCCACCATGGCGCTGGAGTCGCGGAAGTCCGGCTTGGCCTTGCCCTTGGAGCGGTAGTTTTCCTCCTCGATCTTCCATTCGATCGGCAGGCCGTGGCAGTCCCAGCCCGGTACGTAGTTGGAATTGAAACCCAGCATCTGCTGGCTCTTGGTCACGACATCCTTGAGGATCTTGTTGAGCGCATGCCCGATATGGATGTTGCCGTTGGCATAGGGCGGGCCGTCATGGAGCACGAATTTCGGCCGCCCTGCGGACGCCTCGCGCAGGCGATCGTAGAGGCCGATCTTGTTCCAGGCCTTGAGGATGTCCGGCTCACGCTGCGGCAGGCCGGCGCGCATCGGAAATTCCGTCTGCGGCAGGAACAGGGTCTTGGAATAGTCTGATACGTCGGACTTTTGCGGCTTTTCGGACATGGATGCTCTGGTTGACTTGTCTTCAGTTAGAGCACGATCTTTTCGGAAAACCGGTGCCCACTTTTCCGGATCATGCTCGCGGGCGCGAGATTCGCGATCAATTGCGGGGGAACGAGAAAATCCCGGTCTTGCGCCGAGCGTAAAGCTCAGGCGGAAGCCGGGCCGCTAATGCCGATGGTGCGCCGCGCAAACATCGGCTTTCCATAGCAGGGGCCAACGAAATCGCAAAGCCCGCCGATCCCCTTAAACGTCAGCCAACGGTGCCGAGTTTGGGGAAGGCCTTGGGCGAAGCCGCCAGAACTGCGCGGGCACGGCGGCTGTCGTCATCCATCTGGCGGATAAGGGCGTCGATGCCGTCGAACTTCATTTCCTCGCGGAGGAAGGCGATAAAGGCGACATCCAGGCGGCTGCCATAGAGGTCGCCCTTGAAATCGAACAGGAAGACCTCGAGCAGCGGTGCGCCGTTGTCGAAGGTCGGGCGGCGGCCGAAACTCGCTACGCCATCGAAGCGTTGGCCATCCCGGCCGACGCGCACCGCATAGATGCCGTGCTTGAGGCCGCAATTCCTGTCGAGCCGGATGTTGGCGGTCGGATAGCCGAGATCGCGACCGCGTTTTTCGCCGTGGATGACCTCGCCGGTGATGAACCAGGGACCGCCCAGCATGGCGGTCGCTTCATCGATCTGCCCTTCCGCCAGCGCCATGCGGATCGCGCTTGAAGAGACCGGCCGTTCGGCGATGTCGACATGCGCCTGGACGTCGACTTCGATCCCAAGCCGCGGCGCCTCGGTGACCAGCAGGCCCGGTGAGCCGACACGACCTTTGCCGAAATGAAAGTCATAGCCGACCGCGATGCCGCTGATTCCGAGCCGCTCGATAAGATCGTGGTGAATAAAGTCTTGCGCCGTCGTCTCGGCGCGCCGCCTGTCGAATGTCATCACCACAGCGCCCGAGAGGCCGGTGGCCGCCAAGAGGCGGAGCTTGGCGGCCTCGTCCGTGAGGCGGAACTGCGGGGTGTTCGGGCTGAAATAGCTCCGCGGATGAGGCTCGAAGGTCACCGCAAAAGCCGGTTTGCCGTGCGCCGCGCCCATGCGCAGCGCCGCGTCGATGACCGCGCGATGGCCGAGGTGAACGCCATCGAAATTACCCATCGCCACGACCATCCCCTTCGGGGTGGACGCCGGGGGCGCGCTATCGCGAATCACCGTAAAATCGTGGGCCATTTACAAAGTCTTAGCTGCTAGTGGAGTGGATTTGACATTCGCTACCCCACCTGGCCGCGAGTTCGGAAAGTGGGCACTAGGTACGGCGGACGGTGGCTTGGGGCGGCAGGCGAAGTCAAGCCGGGGTCTGATGGGCTTCACAGCAAGGCGAACGGGCCTCGTGGTTCCGGCGTCGGTTAACGGGCTGTTTAACGGCTGGTGATAGTCCTTGGGGCGGAATGCCGGGTGTGTTTTGGCCCAGCAGCGTTCGATTGTTGCCGAGGGGATTTGAAGATGGCGGTGGATCTATCGATGTCGGTTCTGGTGGTGGATGACTACAACACCATGATTCGCATCATCAGAAATCTCCTCAAGCAACTCGGCTTCGAGAATATCGACGACGCCGCCGACGGATCGGCTGCGCTCAACAAGATGCGCAGCAAGAAATACGGGCTGGTGATCTCCGACTGGAACATGGAGCCGATGACCGGCTACGACCTGCTGCGGGAAGTCCGCGCTGACCCGAATCTCGCCACCACCCCGTTCATCATGATCACGGCCGAGTCCAAGACCGAGAACGTGATTGCCGCCAAGAAGGCGGGCGTGAACAATTACATCGTCAAGCCATTCAACGCCGCGACGCTGAAGACCAAGATCGAGGCGGTGTTCCCGGATATGGCGAGCGCGTAAGGCGTTTATTCGTGTCCCGGACGCGGCGCGTCATGGAATGACGCAACGCAGAGCCGGGACCTATTTTTTTGCTAATGTCGACCCCGGATCAGCATCGCATCGCCCTGGCGTATTGAACGCACGTGGCAGGCTTGTAGCGCTGCGCTGCATCCGGGGAACGCAGTCACCACCGCAGCTCCCGCGTCAGCGCGCTGCGGCGGGTGGCCGAACAACTCCTTGACGGAGGCGGGATCGAGTTGGTCGATGCCCTCGAACTCTTCAGAATGAATGCCGCGCGTCACGAACAGGCAATCGATTCCAAAGCCGTGGGCGCCGGCGAGGTCGGTTCGCACGGAATCGCCGATCGCGAGCACGCGGCTGGGCGCCACGGCCTGGCCGCGCCGCTCGGAGGCCAGCTTGATGGCGCGCTCATAGATCGGCCGGTGCGGCTTGCCGTAGAAGATCACTTCGCCGCCGAGTTCGAGATAGAGTTCGGCGATGGCGCCGGCGCAATAGATCAGCCGGTCGCCGCGTTCGACGACGATGTCGGGATTGGCACACACCAGGGTCAGCTTGCGTTCGCGCGCTTTCAGTAACATCGCGCGATAGTTTTCCGCCGATTCCGTTTCGTCGTCGAACAGGCCGGTGCAGATGATGTAGCCGGCCTCATCGAGAGGCGCGAGCACCGGATCGAGGCCGCGATAGATCGAGTTGTCGCGCTCGGGTCCGACCCAGAATACCTTCTGGCCGGGATGGTCGGCGACGAAATTCCGCGTCAGATCGCCGGAACTGACGATGGCATCGTAGGTCTCGTCGGCGACGTGAAGCTTGCGCAATTGCCGTTGCACCGAATCCGCCGGCCGCGGCGCATTGGTGATCAGGATGACGGTGCCGCCCTGGGCGCGAAAGTTTTGCAGGGCTTCACAGGCGTCGGGAAAAGCGACGAGGCCGTTATGCACGACGCCCCAGATGTCGCTGAGCAGCACGTCGACGCCGCCAACGAGGTCGCGCAGCCTCTCGGCAAATTTCAGCGCGGTCATGATTGGCTTGGCCGGTTAGTTCGGGCCGACCGCACGCCGCGCCAGCGCGGCGTTGCCGGTGGCGCGCAGCGAAGCCTCGATAATCGGCGTGTCGGCGGCCGGCGCTTTGACGGCGCCGTTGGATTCGGACGCCTTGCTCGCTCCGTCGCCGGCTGGCGTGCCCTCGGGCCGCAGCGGCCGGGGCGGCGCGAACAGAAAGCCCTGTCCGAACCGGACGTCGAAATCGAGCAGATCGACGACCGCACGCTCGCCTTCGATTCGCTCCGCGATCAGGTCGATGCCGAAGCGGCCAAGCAGGTCGGAAAGGTCCGAGGGGTGAATGTCCGATGCCGACGACGCCTTCGGATCGAGCAACAGCGCGGCCGGCACCTTGATGAAGCGGACGCCGCGGTCGGCAAGCTCGCGCGGTTCGATCCTGAGATCCGTGACGTGGTCGATCGAGAAGCGATATCCGCGCTGCGCCAACGCCGCCAGATGTTCGCTTTCGGTGGGGCCGAGGTTACGAAACGTCGCCTGCTTGAATTCGATCACGAAGGACGGCGCCAGCGCGCGGTTGGCTTCGAGGAAATCCAGGCACGGTGCGAACGTCGCAGGGTTGCCAAGCGTCGCGGCGGCCATGTTGCAGAACACGCCGACTTCCTTGTTGCGGACCATCAAGCGGCGCAACACCTGAACACAACGCAACATCATGGTGTGATCGACCCGGCCGATCAGGCCAGCGGCCTCCACATAGGGCAGGAAATCGTCGGCCGCGAGCACTCGGTCATGCTCGTCGCGAATTCGCGTCACAGCTTCGTAAAAACGGACCTTGCGCTGCGGCAAGGTCACCATCGGTTGCAGGTAGATGTCGAGGCGGTTTTCTTCGATCGCGGTTTTCACGGCCGCGAGCGTCTGCACCTCGTTGCGCGCGGCGGCCGCGGGCCCGGGAGCGGCCAGAGCAATCGGAGGTGGCGCCACGACCCGTTTCGGAGGTTCGGCAGCAAAGGATGGCTCGTCGGACGGCGGGTGTTGGGGCCTCGCCACGGGCGCGGCGGCCGCCGCATTGGCAGACAGAATGTCCTCATGGCCGGCAACGGAGACCGCAAGCTGTTTCACCAGCCCGCCAAGTTCGTTGATCTCGCCGACCACCGCCTGAATGCGGTCGGCGCCGGCATGATTGATCGAAGCGAGCTTTCCTTCAACGGCCGTCAGCCTTCGGCCGAATTCGGCGACCTGGCGGGCGAGATCCGCCGTCCCGCGCGACAGGTCCGCGATCTGGCCGCCGACGTCGGTACGATCGCGCAACCGCATCGATACGGCGTTGTAGAGGATCAGGAACGTCAGCGCGGTCAAGGCGACGATCGCCGATTCCATGCCGTTGATTCCCGCAACCGAATACAGAATGAGGCCGAGAGAAGCGGCGACCAGCACCATGCAAATGGCGATGAAGATCGTGGAAATGCGGATCATGTTGCGCGCAAGGCCCCTCAACCCCCCAGTTGAATCGCAGCTCGGGGATGAGGTTTTGCGCTATCCCGCTGCGCCCCCAAGCCCTGCAACATTAGCACTAATGTTGATTCGAGAGGCTAGTGTTCTTTAGGGACGTTCTTTAGGGACGGCGGGAACCGCGGCTCCCCTGAAGGAGCCGCAGGCCGTGGTTATCCGGGGAGAGGCCGTGGGCCTGTCAGGCCACGGCGCGAATGACCTTGGCGACCTTTTCGACGATCTCGCCGACTTGTTCTTCGCTGACGATCAAGGGCGGGGTCAGCGCCAGGGTGTCGCCGGCGATGCGCAGCATCAGGTCGTTGTCGAAGAAGGCGCTGTTGAGCGCGTCAAAACCCCGCTTGCCCGGCTGGTCCGGCCGCGAGGTCAGGTCGATGCCGGCGGTCAGGCCCACGGTGCGGATGTCCACGACGTTCGGCTCGTTCTTCAACGACAGGATGGCGTCGCTCCATTTGGGTTCCAGCGCGCGGGCGCGCTCGAACAGTTTTTCGTCGCGGTAGATGTCGAGCGTGGCAAGGCCCGCCGCGCATGCAAGCGGATGGGCCGAATAGGTATAGCCGTGGGCGAGTTCGATGGCGTGTTCGGGGCCGTTCATGAAGGCATCGTGGATGGTGTCGCGCACGATGACGCCGCCCATTGGAGCAGCGCCGTTGGTGACGCCCTTGGCGAAGGTGATCATGTCGGGCAGCACGCCGTAACGTTCTGCCGCAAACGCGTAGCCGAGCCGGCCAAAGCCGGTGATGACTTCGTCGAAAATCAGCAAGATGCCGTGCTTCTGGGTGATCTCGCGCAGCCGCTTGAGGTAGCCCTTCGGCGACGGCAGCACGCCGGTCGATCCCGCCATCGGCTCGACGATGACGGCGGCAATGGTATTGGCGCCGTGCAGGTTGACCAGGTTTTCCAGCGCGTCGGCGAAATGGGCGCCGTATTCCGGCTCTCCTTTCGAGAAAGCCTGCTTTTCGCGGTCATAGGTCGTCGGCAGATGATCGACGCCGGAAAGCAGCATCCCGAACATCTTGCGGTTGTTGCCCATGCCGCCGACCGAGGTGCCGCCGAAGCCGACGCCATGGTAGCCGCGTTCGCGCCCGATCAGCCGGGTACGGCCGCCCTGACCGGAGATCTGGTGATAAGCGAGCGCGATCTTGAGCGCGGTATCGGCCGCTTCCGACCCGGAATTGCAGAAGAAAACGTGATCGAGCCCTTTGGGCGCAAGGTCGGCAATGCGGCTGGCGAGTTCGAACGCCTGCGGGATGCCGAACTGGAACGGGGGCGCATAGTCGAGCGTTTCGGCCTGCTTGGCGATCGCCTGGGCGATCTGGGTGCGGCCGTGACCGGCGTTGCTGCACCACATGCCGGCGGCGCCATCGAGGATCTTGCGGCCGTCGACCGTGAAGTAATGCATGTCCTTGGCGCCGGCGAGCAGCCGCGGCGCCTTCTTGAAGGCGCGGTTGGCGGTAAACGGCATCCAGTGCGCGGCAAGGTCATTGGGAACGTTGACGGCGGCGGATCGCGGGCTCTTGTCCAGCATGGCGGGCCTCTTCGAGTTGTGGGTGGAAGGTTGCCCAACAGATTAGCAGTTTCCACAGAGCACTGGAATGCCAGCGCCCGGCTTTTTCCGTATGGCCGGACAGCGTTTAAGTGAAGCGCGGTTCGCGTCAGAGGTGCGCAAGATCTGACGCGGTCGCCCAGAACACCTCACCCTCGGAATCCTCGGTGTCGAGCCACAGAAATTCCGCGCGCGGATAGGCCATCTCGAGCGTGTTGCGACAGCGGCCGATCTCGCACAACAGCCCGCCTTCCGCCGTCAGATGGCGCCTCGCCTTGTCCAGAATGCGCCTGACGACATCAAGGCCGTCAGCGCCGCCGTCGAAAGCAAGCTTTGGCTCGGCGCGGCACTCGCGTGGCAGACCCGCCATGCCTGCCGCATCGACATAGGGTGGGTTGGCGATGATGAGATCATAACGCTTGTCCGCAACCGGGGCGTACAAGTCGCCGCGGTGCAACATCACCTGCTGTTGAAGACCATGTTCTGCGACATTGCGCGCCGCGACATCGAGCGCGTCCTTGGAGATATCCACCGCATCGATCTGTGCGTTCGGAAACGCACGGCTGGCCAGAACAGCGAGGCAGCCGGAGCCCGTGCAGAGCTCGAGCACGTTTTCCACCGCGCTCGCGTTGGCAATCAGCGACGGTCCTTCGTGCCCGCCGAAATGCGAGTCCAGCAGTTCGCCGATAAAGGAGCGCGGCACGATCACGCGCTCGTCGACGTAAAAGGGCAGGCCGCGCATATAGATCTTGTTGACGAGATAGGCGGCCGGCTTTCCGGAACTGACGCGGCGGGCAATCACATCGAGAATCGATCGCGCTTCATGCGAGGCGACGCGCGCGGTCGCGAAACTCTCGAATTGATCGGGATGAAGATGCAGTGTTTCGCACACCAGAAACGCCGCTTCCGTCACCGGATCGGTGGTGCCGTGGGCGAAAGTCAGTTTCGCCTCATTGAAGCGGCTTGTCGCGTAGCGGACGAAGTCGAGCAGGGTTACCAGGTCGCCGGGCGAAACCTTGGGAAGTTTAGATGCTGCGCGGGAATGTCGGGCAGCGGCCTTGGCGCGTTTGGCCATCAGGATTTGGTCCAGCGCGCCGCGGCCGCATCGTCGTGATCGCGCGCCTCGATCCAGCTCGCGCCATCCGCACCTTCTACCCGTTTCCAGAACGGCGCATTGGCCTTCAGATAATCCATCATGAATTCGGCCGCTTCAAACGCAGCCTGCCGATGTTGCGACGCGGTCAATACCAGCACGATATTTTCGCCCGGCGCGATGCGGCCAACGCGGTGAATGACTCTCATTCCACTCAGCGGCCAGCGTGACATCGCGGTATCGGCGTGGCGCGCAATTTCGGCTTCCGCCATGCCGGGATAATGCTCAAGCGTCAGCGCCGCGATGGCCGCGCCGGCTTCGCTGCCCCGGCAGATTCCGCAGAAGGAAACCACTGCGCCGATGTCGCCACGACCGGCCGTCAGCGCCGCCATTTCGCGCGCGATATCGAAATCGGATTCCTGGATGCGGATGGTCACGTTGGCGTTCATGACGGCATCGCTCATGCCTCGAATTAACCGCCGGTCATCGGCGGGAAGAAGGCGATTTCTCGGGCGCCGGCGATCGCAGCGTTTTGTTTGACATGGGTATGGTCGATCGCGGCGCGGATCACACGCGGCGTCTCGAACGCATGAGCATAGGTCTCGCCACGCGCGGCAAGCCAGGCGATCAGCTCATCGACGGTTTTGACGCCCGGCGGCGGCTCGATCGTCTCTTCCGATTTGCCGATCCGCTCGCGCACCCAGGCGAAATATTTGAGTTTCATCCTTCATCCTCCTTGATGAGGTGATGGATGCCGGCCCGGAAATAGTCCCAGCCGGTGTAGATGGTCACGATCGCGGAAACCCAGAGCAGCAGCAGCCCGATCTGGGTGGTGAAGGGGAGGACCTGGTCGCCCGCTTCACCGGCAAGCAGGAAGCCGATCGCGACGAGCTGCGCGGTCGTCTTCCACTTGGCGAGCTTGGTGACGGGAACGCTGACGCGCAGGCCGGCCAGATATTCACGCAGACCCGATACCAGGATTTCGCGGCACAGGATCACGATGGCCGCCCACAGCGCCCAGCCGTGGATGATTCCGTCGGCGGCGAGCATCAACAGGCAGGAGGCGACCAGAAGCTTGTCGGCGATCGGATCCAGCATCCGTCCCAGATGCCGATTGCTGGTCCCAGATCCGCGCATAGTAGCCGTCGAGAAAATCCGTGACGCCGGCGGCGATGAACACGGCCAACGCGACCCACCTTAGCCACAATGGCCCGTCCAGGATCGCCTGCGCGTAGATGCAGCCGACCACTACCGGAATGGCAGCGATCCGGGCGCAGGTCAGAATATTGGGCAGGGAAAGCGAGGTTTTCGCCCATCCCCTTGTCGTTGCGATGTTCATGCGTCCAACCAATACCGCCGTAGCCCGAAGGTCAACATGCGACACATATGATCTTCCGGTGACAATCTTTACCCGGGCTGGGTGTGGAAAAACTCGAAAATCTTGCGCGCGCTCTCGGCACTGACGCCCGGGACCTTGCCGAGATCGGCGATCGAGGCCCGTTCGATCTCCTTCAGGGTTCCAAAATGGTGCAGCAGCGCCCGTTTGCGCGAGGGGCCGATGCCGGGAATTTCCTGCAATCCGGCCTCGCGAATATCCTTCTTGCGCAGCTTGCGGTGCGATCCGATCACGAAGCGGTGCGCCTCGTCGCGCAGCCGCTGGATGAAATACAGCACCGGGTCGCGCGGTTCGAGCTTGACCGCCTCGCGCCCCGGCATGAACAGGGTTTCGCGCCCGGCGTCGCGGTCCGGCCCCTTGGCGACCGCAAGCAAGGAGACCTGCGTCAGCCCGAGCGTGTCGAAAATCTCTTTCGCCGCGTTGAGTTGACCGCGGCCGCCATCGATGATGACGAGATCGGGCCATTGTGGAACCGCGTCGTCGTCGGCGCGTGGGGTGGCCGCCTCGCCTTCGCCGGTCGCGGCCAAAAGCCGCTTGAAGCGCCGCTGCAGCACCTCGCGCATCATCGCGTAGTCGTCGCCCGGCGTCAGGCCCTCGGACTTGATGTTGAATTTGCGGTACTGGTTCTTGATGAAGCCGTCGGGCCCCGCCACGATCATGGCGCCGACCGCATTGGTGCCCTGGATGTGGCTGTTGTCGTAAACCTCGATGCGGCGCGGGGCTTGCGGCAGGCCGAGGGTGGTGACGAGCCCCGTGAGCAGGCGGCTTTGCGTGGCGGTATCGGCCAGCTTGCGGCCGAGCGCCTCGCGCGCGTTGGTCAGCGCGTGCGTGATCAGTTCCTTCTTCTCGCCGCGCTGCGGCGTGGTGACTTCGACCCTGTGTCCGGCCTTGATCGACAGCGCGCTCGCCATCAACTCGCTTTCCTCGATCGCATGCGACAGCAGGACGAGTTTCGGCGGCGGCTTGTCGTCGTAGAACTGCGCCAGGAACGAGGCCAGCACCTCCTGCGGCGTGAACGATTTTTCCGCTTTCGGAAAATAGGCCCGGTTGCCCCAGTTCTGCCCGGTGCGGAAGAAGAAGACCTCGACGCAGGAATATCCGCCCTCCTGGTGGATGGCGAACAAATCGGCCTCCTCGACCGTGCGCGGATTGATGCCCTGCTGCGACTGGATCGCCGACAGCGCCGCGAGCCGGTCGCGGTAGAGCGCCGCGGTCTCGAATTCC
The DNA here is from genome assembly GCA_963706265.1 of uncultured Alphaproteobacteria bacterium. Lineage (GTDB taxonomy): Bacteria > Pseudomonadota > Alphaproteobacteria > Rhizobiales > Xanthobacteraceae > Bradyrhizobium. The sequence goes on from CAVPLO010000003.1 coordinate 530,997, forward strand.
AGTTCGGCGGAGGCCTTTTCCATCTCGCCCGCGAGTTCCCGTTTCACCGCCCGGCTGCGGCCGGACAGGAAATCCTTGGCCTCGCGCACCAGCTCGGTATAGCCGGGAAAATCGATCTCGCGGGTGCAGGGTCCGGCGCAACGCTTGATCTGGTAGAGCAGGCAGGGGCGGGTGCGGCTTTCGAAAAACGCATCCGTGCAGGAGCGGATCAGGAAGGCGCGCTGGAGCGCGGTGATGGTGCGATTGACCGCGCCGGCCGAGGCGAACGGCCCGAAATATTGCCCGGGCCGGCTCTGGGCGCCGCGGTGCTTGAGAATTTGCGGCGCCCAATGATCGCCGGTGATCAATATGTAGGGGAACGACTTGTCGTCGCGCAGTTGCACGTTGAAGCGCGGGCGCAACTGCTTGATCAGGTTCGCTTCCAGCAGAAGCGCTTCGGTTTCGGTCGCGGTCGACACGATCTCGACGGAAACGGTCGCTGCGATCATGCGCAGGATGCGCGCGGGCTGTGGCGCGCTGGCCCGCGCGTAGGAAGAAAGCCGCTTGCGGACATTCTTGGCCTTGCCGACATAGAGCACGTCGTTGGCGGCATTGAGCATGCGATAGACGCCGGGTGAGGTCGGCGCCAGCCTGACCGCGTTTTCGATCGCGGCGTGTCCGATCGCCAACGGGCCCTCGGCGATGACCTCATTGCCGTCTTCGGTGACTTCCGGCAGCCGGGCCTCGTCCTCCTCGTCGGTCGCAACCGTCGCCGGATCGATATCGCCAGCGGTCAGTTGCTGGGGCACGGTTTGGTCCGGTTCCGCCTCGTCGGGCCGGGAAGGGGAGGGTTCCTTCCCGCTTTTGCTGTTTGCGTGATCGGTCGATTCGCGGGACATGGCCTCGAATTTAGGTGTCATCAGCGCCGCTTGCCAGCGTTTCGGACCGTCTGTGCAGGGAGGCCAAGGCGCACGGGATCCGAGCCGCAGAAACCTGCGCCGGTAACACTCCCTTAAGACTAAGAGGCGGCGAGCCTGAGGTCTTAACAACCCTTTAACTTAAAAGTCTCGATAAATCCGATCAGTAGAAAGTGCAAATCCGTAACCATGCCGATGGTCAGGGATTTCGGCACTTCCCCGCGTGGAGTTTGCGTGATGAGCAGAATTGCCTTGGTCGCGGCGGCGTTGATGATCGCGGTTTGGACTTCGTCGGTTAAGGCTGCCGACCTGTCGTACGGCCGGCCCTACACCGTCAATCAGCCACTCAACATGTACAGCTGGGCTGGGCCGTATCTCGGGGGCAATATCGGCTGGGACTGGGGTTCGGTCGATAACAATCCGACCAAGCCGTCAGGTCTCGTCGGTGGCGCGCAGGCCGGGTACAACTGGCAGAACGGGCCCTGGGTGTTCGGCGTCGAGGGCGACCTCCAGGCCACGGGCGCCTCCGACACCTTTGCGCCGTGGAAATTCTCTAATCCCTGGTTTGGCACCGTGCGCGGCCGCGCCGGTTACGCCCTCAACAACATCCTGTTCTACGGCACCGCGGGTCTCGCTTTCGGCGAGTTGAGCGGCCAGACCTTTGGCCTGTCCGAGAGCCATACCAACGCCGGCTGGACCGTGGGGTTAGGTGCCGAAGTCGGTCTCGCGCGGAACTGGAGCGCCAAGGTCGAATATCTCTACGTCGATCTGAACGACAGCAATTTCGTGATCACCGGCACCCAGAACGGCTACCGTTTCGGTCTGCTTCGCGCCGGCGTGAACTATCACTTCTAACAGAATAAAAAGATCACCAACCACAAACTCCCGGCCGCGGCGGCGGTCGGGATTTTTTTAATCCAGTGGTCCGATTCTAACATTCGCATCCCGTTGCGGCGGCCCCTTTTGCGAATGTTAGAATCAAAGGACCACTGGCAAATATAAGTTTCCAGTGGAGTTTTGGATTTGACATTCGCCTGGCGAGCCCGCGGCCCGATGGGTAGCGAATGTCAAATCCACTCCACTAGAGACGAAGGCTTACGAAGAAATCACGAGGTTGACCGCCTTGGGCCCTTTGCCCTTCTTGTCCGGTTCGACCTCGAATGTGATGCGTTGTCCTTCGGTCAGATCCTTCAGCCCGGCGCGCTCCACGGCCGTGATGTGAACGAACACATCGCGACCGCCGTCGTCGGGCTTGATGAAGCCGTAGCCGCGTTCTCCATTGAAGAACTTGACCGTCCCAGTCATGGCCATCGGGAAACCTCCCCCCGCATTGCTCAGCCGCCACGCTCCTCTTGCGTCGCTGCCGACCGGACCTTCGCTGCGGACATTTTCCGCCGGAAGCTATGGCCATCCGGGCGGGCCCGTGGGATGGCGGGCCTGCCCCAAATCAGAAGAGGCCTTCTCACTCCGCCGCTACCATTCGCGGAAGCGGAACGTAAAGCCGGTCCCAACAATGCCGAGCATAATACGGTTCCCGGCGGATTGACTATCGGGACTTTTGGGACGCGGCGGCTCAGGGCTTGGGCACCTCGAGCCGGAAGCGGCCGGCGCCGCCCTGGCCGAGCGGCTTTTCAAGCTCTGGAAGGATCGTCTTGAGTTCGGCGGCCAAGGTCCAGGGCGGGTTGACGACCAGAAGGCCGGCCGAGGTAAGACCCGCGCCAGCGGTTGGTGGGCCGACGCTGAACTCGAGACGCAGGCATTGTCCGCCCGGTCTGGCTTGCCCGGCAGCGTGTGCGACCTGCCGCGCCAGTTCGTCGGTGGCGCGCCGGCTCTTGGCCGGGTACCACAGCAGGTAGCTGCCGGTTGGCCATTTCGCGAAGGCCTCGCCAAAGCCCGCGGCCAGCCGTTCGAACTCGTCCTGCTGCTCGTAGGGCGGATCGATCAGGACAAGGCCGCGACGTTCTTTCGGCGGCACGAAGGCGGGCAGCGCGGTCCAGCCGTCAAGATCGACCACGCGGGCCTGGGTATCGCGACGCAGCGCCTCGATGAGGGCCTTTCGCGCCTTGGCTTCGACTTCGCATGCGGTCAGGCGATCTTGCGGCCGCAGCAGCGCGCGTGCGAGCAACGGCGATCCAGGATAGGCCGTGAGCCGTCCCGGTTGCGGATTGAATGCCCGGACGATGTCGAGATAGGGCGTGATCAGCGGCAGTGCGTTTTCCGAAAACCGCGCCTGCATGATGCGCGCAATCCCCGTGAGCCATTCCCCGCCACGCTCGGCCTCTTCGCCGGCAAGGTCATAGACGCCTGCGCCGGCGTGGGTGTCGATGACGCGAAAGGCCGCGTTCTTTTCCTGCAGGTGAAGCAGGATGCGCACCAGCACGACGTGCTTGATGACGTCGGCAAAGTTGCCGGCATGGAAGGCGTGGCGGTAGTTCATGGATGAGGGTTACGACATCAAGCGATGAAAGCAACCCATGTCGCGCGGCCTCACGTCATTCCGAGTTCTCGTGGGTCCCGGAATGACGTTGTTTCGCTCTAGCCACCACGTACCGGCGGCATGACCAACTGATCGCGGCGGCAGGCGCGGCGATCGATTTCGTCACAGGCGCGGAATTGCAGATCCTTGCTCATGCAGATGCGCACTTCGCTCAACCGCGAGCGGTTGCAGGTCACCGCGACGGCGGAGGTGGAGAGGCCCGGATTGGCCTTGACGAAGGCGTCTTCGACTTCGGCCGGTGAGACGGTCTTCGGATCGGCAAGGTCGATGAATTCAGGCGGAATCTTCACTACTGCGCGCGCCTTCCGGATGGTCTCGAAATAGCCGCGCGGGCCAAGGCCTGAGCAGGTGCCGTGCTTTTTCCACTCGTTGAAAATCAGGCCGGGCGCCGGCATCAGGTCCAGCATCGAGGTCATGATATTGCGGTCCAGCCAGGAATCCCGGTCGCAATATTCGGGATAGCCGTGCTCATATTGCGGCCACAGGCCGTGGACCACGAAGGAGAAGGGTCTTCCGCCGCATTGGGCCTGTTGCGAGCGCCCGTTGCCGCGCTCGGCCGCTTCCTCGCAGAAGGACGGCGACCAGGACAATGAGAGGACATAATAGTCAAATTCACCCGGCGTGTTTTGCCGGCGGTCCTGCGCGGCTGCGGGAGCCGTGGCGCCGATGCCTAACGACGCGACCAAGAAGAGATAGCCGAAACCAGCGAAAATCCGCGCCGTCCGACCCAAGTAACGCCCAACCATGCTGACTCCCCTCACCTGCACAATCGCTGACGAAACCGTAGCCATGCGGCGGGAACATTTCAAGAACAAAAAACAGCCGCGTCGGCCGCAGGCGGCAGCCGCTTCGCCGGCTTTGACAAAACCGTCGTGAAATCGGGAGCTTAGATCAGGGCTTGGCGCCCGCGCAGGCGGGGTTGTAGGCCCAGTTGCGATCGAGGCCGGTGACGCACCATTCGATGCCCTGACCGTAGCCGGCAAAGCCGCCATCCTCGATGATCGAGAAGTGGACGCCGTGAGCCTTGCCGTCGCTCAGCATCACGTCGCCGCTGCAATAACGGCGCGGAATATTGTCCGACTGCCAGGGACGATAGGCGACCTCGTGGATCCGGCCATAGGCCGTGATGGTGAGCCTGGAATTCCAGTAGGTGCTCTCTTTTTCGTGGAATTGGGAAGTGATGGTCCCCAGCGCCGCCTCGCAGGACTTGAGCCGTCCCTCATATTTCGGGCCGGTCAGCCAGAAATTCAGCTCCAGCGGATTGGCTGCTTCAGCGCCCTGGCCGAACGCCAACAGGCCAACTCCGGCTCCGAGCACCGCGCCCAAGCCTGTTTTTCTGGCAAATGAAAATATGTCGCGCATGGTCTGTCCGCCGGATGATCGAGCAGGCGAACCGTGCCGCGAAGCCTCCCCGAGGTCAAGTGCAGCGCGGCAACACCTGCCAATAAGTCCGTTTCTCACAGGGCTGCGCGCTTTTCACTGCTGCTCCGGCGCTTTAGAGTGACACCCAAAGCGAAACGGAGTGAACGATGCGAATCATCAAGGCCGCTGTTCTGGTTGCCGCAGGCGCCATGCTCTCATCGGCACCCGCACGGGCCGACTTCGTGCCGGCATTCAGGGGCAACGATACCGGCGGCATCATCGCCTATGAGTTGGCGCAGCACGTCGATGCCCGCCAACTCGCGGTCGACCACTGTGCCTCCTATGGCAAGGTGGCGAAGTTTCTCGCGGTCGACGCGCAGTATGGCGGCTACGTTTCCTTTGCCTGCCGTTGGGTGCCGTATGGCGCCACCAACCGGCCGTTACGCACGCTCTACTGAGCCGGGGACCGCCTCGCTCATCTTTTTGCCGGTGCCGGAACGTAGCCGATGACGCGTGAATTGGGTGCATGGGTTTTGGGTCTTTGTCTGCTGGTGGCGCTGCCGGCCGATCACGCCCGCGCCGAAGATTTGCCGATCCGCAAGGCGGGGTTGTGGGAAATCAAGGTGGCCCACACCGGATCGCCGCTGCCGGCGCTGACCATGCAGCACTGCACCGATGAGACCATCGACAGGGACATGAACAACATGGTCTCGCCGATGGCCAAGCAGATCTGCTCCAAGCAGGATGTCCAGAAGACCGCAACCGGCTATGTCGGCGATTCCGTGTGCAGCGTCGCCGGCATTTCGATCTCCTCGCATTCGGAGATCAGCGGCGACTTCAACTCCGCCTATACGGTCACGACCACCTCGCACAGCGACCGCGGCAGCAAGTCGGCGCCGCACGACGCCGTGACCACGATCGAGGCGAAATGGTTGGGGGCCTGCAAACCGGACCAGAAGCCGGGCGACATCGTCATGCCCGGCGGCGGCTTCAAGCTCAACGTCAGGGACGCCGAGAAGCTGAAGAACCTGTTGCCGGGCGCGAAGTAGTCTCGCCGCTTACACCGGAATCCGCACCGAGGCGCGCAAGCCGCCCATCGGGCTGTCGCCGAGCGTAATGTCGCCGCCATGCGAGCGGGCGATGTCGCGGGTGATCGCAAGACCAAGTCCGGTGCCGCCTTCGTCCTGATTGCGCGCATCATCGAGCCGGAGGAACGGCTTGAACACTTCCTCGCGCATGTTCATGGGAATGCCCGGACCATCGTCGTCGACCGTCACCGTCAGATAGCGGTGGTCGCGCTGGCCGGCTGATCGAGATCGTATTGGCGTGCCGTGCCGCGTTGGAGACGAGATTGGCGAGGCAGCGCTTGAAGGCGGCGGGTTTCACCGTCACCACCGGAAGTCCGTGGAAGGCAACCGTTGCGGTATGGCCGTTGCGCTCGGCATCGCTGCGCAATTCTTCCAAGCGCCAGCGTCATGTCGGTCGGCTGGGCCTGCTCGCCGCTGTCGCCGCGCGCAAATGCGAGGTAGTCCTCCAGCATCCCCGACATTTCGTCGACGTCCTTGCGCATGGCATCGACTTCCGGGCTGTCGCCGATCAGCGCGAGTTCGAGCTTGAAGCGGGTCAGGATGGTGCGCAGATCGTGCGACACGCCGGCCAGCATCGCGGTGCGCTGCTCGATCGAGCGCTCGATGCGCGATTTCATCTCCAGGAAGGCGTGCGCAGCGCGGCGCACTTCGCGCGCCCCTCTCGGGCGGAAGTTCGGCGCCTCGCGTCCCTTGCCGAAACTCTCGGCGGCATCCGCCAGCCGCAGAATCGGGCGGATCTGGTTGCGCAGGAACAGCACCGCGACGATCAAGAGGATCGAGGAGGTGCCGACCATCCAGAACAGGAAGATCTCGGAATTGGAGGCGTAGGCGGCGCTGCGCTGGGCAAAGACGCGCATCACCGCGTCGTCGAGCTGAATGCGGATCTCGACCAGATTGGAGCGGCCGACGGTGTCGATCCAGAACGGCTTGGCGATCTGCCGGCCGAGCTGAACCGAAAGCGTCTGGTCGAGCAGCGAGAAGAACGGCTTCGGCCCCGGCGGCGGCATGTCGCCGACGGGCAGGAAATCCACCACGAGCCCGAGCCGTTGCTGGGCGATGCGCCGGATCAATGCGCGGTCCTTGTCTTGCGGATAGCCCTTGTAGACCTCGATCAGGGCGGCGATGTCCGAGACGACCGCGGCCGACAGATGCCGCGTCACCGTGTTCCAGTGCCGCTCCATGAACACGAAGGCGACGACCGATTGCAGCACCACCATCGGCACGATCATGATCAGAAGCGCGCGGGCATAGAGGCCGGTCGGCATCCAGCTCTTGAATGCGTTGCCCATCCAGCCATTGACCGCCGACACCCGTCCTGCGGCGGTGCGGATCAATGTGAGGCCGGTGTCGAGCGTGCTCATCGGTTGCGCGAAAAGAAAGCGGCGAATGCGTTGCCGACCCCGTAAGGGGGAGGGAGGACGAGACACCGGGAGGGACTAATTCAATCACGATCATCCTGTTCCAAAGGCGATGCGACCAGGCGATAGCCGATGCCGCGCACCGCCTGCAGGAACAGCGGATTGGCGGGATCGCGCTCGATCTTGCGCCGCAGGCGGTTGATCTGCACGTCGACCGCGCGTTCGTTGACGGTGCCATCGCCGGTCAGCGCGCTGCGCGGCACGGTTTCGCCCCGTGCCAGCGCCAGAACCCGCAGCATGTCGCGCTCGCGATCGGTGAGGCGGATGACTTCCTCGCCCTGCCGCAGTTCGCCGCGTTCCAGATGATAGACGTAGGGGCCGAATGCGATCTGCTCCAGCGTCTCCACCGGCGGCGGCGCGGTGCGCTTGAGGATATTGCCGATCCGCAACGACAGTTCGCGCGGCTCGAACGGTTTTGCGACGTAGTCGTCGGCGCCGATCTGCAAGCCCTCGATCCGGCTTTCCGCCTCGTGGCGCGCCGTCAGCATGACGATCGGCACCGTCGAGGAGGTGCGGATGAAGCGGGCGAGGTCGAAACCGGTCTCGCCCGGCATCATCACGTCGAGGATCAACAGGTCGAAATGCAGCCCATTGAGCTTGGCGCGGGCGTCCTTTGCGCTCATTGCGGTGGTGACGCGGTAGCCTTCGCCGCACAGAAAGCGCGACAGCAGATCGCGAATGCGGCGGTCGTCGTCGACCAGCAAAAGGTGCGGCGCGTCGTCGGCCGGTCCCGGCGGTGTACGTGCGGCGGTTGCGGCCTCGGTCACGGTTATTCCTTTGCCTTTGCGCCCGAAGGCGGAAGCGCCAAAAATGGCTTCCAGCACCTTGTCGGGGTCGTCGCGATCGATCATCGCGCGCAGGAATTGCCTGACGACCTCGAGGCCATCGGGCTCGATGCCACGCAGCGCGCGGTTGAGTCGCTCGGTTTGCAGCCCTGCAAGCTTTGCCACCAGCGCCTCACCCTTGGCGGTGGCGAAAAGAAGGCGTTGGCGGCGGTCGTTGTTACCCGCCTTCTGCACGATATATCCCTCGTCGAGCAGTTGCTTGAGGACGCGTCCGAGCGATTGCTTGGTGATCCGCAGCACGTCGAGGAGATCGGCGACCTTCAGGCCGGGGTAGCGGTGGACAAAGTGCAGCACGCGGTGATGGGCGCGGCCGAAACCGAATGCTTCCAATTCGTGGTCGGCATCGCCGACGAAGTCGCGATAGGCAAAAAACAGAAGCTCGATGATGTCCCAGCGCAAGCCGCCGACGGACGTCGCCGTGCGCCCCTCGCCAGGCTTGGAGCCGGCAGCCGCAACCGGGCTCGATGAAATTACGTCAGCCATATTGACATATATTCGGTTCAATGTTACAAAACGCCCGCTCACGACGAAATATTAGGTCGCGTCGTGCGTTTCGCGGGGGTGCCGGCCCTGGACGACGGACAGATGAAGGCAGGCTCGCGATTGTGTTGACCGTACGATTGTCGAGCGGCATCTCGGCAACCATACTGGACTTCAGCCACCCACAAAAGCACGTCCTGGCGGGTGCTGTGGGAAGGCCGGCCGCAAAGCCGGCGGCGAAGTCCGGACCTCGTGGGCGACCAGCCCGGAAAAACAGGCCGGCACCAGAAATCGCCGGTTTCGGCAGCGGGAAGTAGCGAAATGAGTTTGACATTCGAAATCCAGCCTGCGGCGAATCCCACTCCTGAGAAGGAGCGCGCGGCAAAGCTCGTCGACCCCGGCTTCGGCCGGATCTTCAGCGATCACATGGCCGTGGTCCGCTACAGTCAGGGCAAGGGCTGGCATAGCGCGCGCGTCGAATCCCGGGCGAATTTTCCGCTCGATCCGGCCGGCGCCGTGCTGCACTACGCGCAGGAGATTTTCGAAGGGCTCAAGGCCTACAAGCGCGACGACGGCGGCATCAACCTGTTCCGCCCCGACGCCAATGCGAAGCGCTTCCGCAATTCGGCCGAGCGCATGGCCATGGCGCCGCTGCCCGAACCGGTGTTCATCGAGGCGGTCGAGCAGCTGGTGCGGATCGACCGCGCCTGGGTGCCGGGCGGCGAGGGCAGTCTCTATCTGCGGCCCTTCATGATCGCGAGCGAGGTCTTCCTCGGCGTGAAGCCGTCGGCGGAATACATCTTTGCCGTCATCGCCTCGCCGGTCGGCTCCTATTTCAAGGGCGGGCCTGCGCCGGTGTCGATCTGGGTGTCGGAGAACTACACGCGCGCGGCGATCGGCGGCACCGGCGCGGTCAAGTGCGGCGGCAACTACGCCGCGAGCCTGCGCGCGCAGGCCGAAGCCATCGATCACGGCTGCGATCAGGTGGTTTTCCTCGATGCGGTCGAGCGCCGCTACGTCGAGGAACTCGGCGGCATGAACATTTTCTTCGTGTTCGACGACGGCTCGATGCTGACGCCGCCGCTCGGCACGATCCTGCCGGGCATCACCCGCGATTCGATCATCGCGCTCATGAAGGATTCCGGGACGCACGTCCGCGAGGAGGCCTATACGATCGAGCAGTGGCGCAAGGATGCCGCCAGCGGAAAGTTGAAAGAGGCTTTTGCCTGCGGCACTGCCGCGGTCATCTCGCCGATCGGCAAGGTGTGTTCCGCGAGCGGCGATTTTCAGATCAGCGGCGGCGCGGCCGGCCCCGTCGCCATGGGGCTGCGCAAGAAACTGGTCGATATCCAGTACGGCCGCACCAACGACCCGCACGACTGGATCAGAAAGGTTTTGTGAGGGGCGAATTTTTCCCTCTCCCCTTGTGGGAGAGGGTGCCTGAGATGCGAAGCATCGAAGGCGGGTGAGGGTGTTTCTTGGACTCAAACCCCTCATCCGGCTCAATCTCCCTTGCGGTCGATTTCGCCACCTTCTCCCACAAGGGGAGAAGGGAAGCGAACCCCGGTTGCCGCTTGGCGTTTCCGCTGGTACCAACGCGCCCCAAGCCTTGCGAACCAAAATGGCCGAGAAACCGAAAAAGCCGCAGAAACTGAAAGCGCGCCTGCCGCGCGGGCTGGAAGATCGTGGCCCTGCCGCGATCAACGCCACGCGCGTGATGGTCGAGAAAATCCGCGAGGTCTATGAGCGCTACGGCTTCGAGCCGGTGGAAACGCCGGCGATGGAATACACCGACGCGCTGGGAAAATTCCTGCCCGACCAGGACCGTCCCAACGAGGGCGTGTTCTCGTTCCAGGACGATGACGAGCAGTGGATTTCGCTGCGCTACGATCTGACCGCGCCGCTGGCGCGCTATGTCGCCGAGCGCTACGGCACCGAAAACCTGGTGCTGCCCTATCGCAGCTATCGTTTTGGCTACGTGTACCGGAACGAGAAGCCCGGACCGGGCCGCTTCCGGCAATTCATGCAGTTCGATGCCGACACCATCGGCACCGCGTCCGGAGGACAATCGGCCGCCGCAGCCGATGCCGAAATGTGCATGATGGCGGCGGATACGATGGAAGCGCTCGGCATTCCCCGCGGCTCCTATGTGGTGAAGGTGAATAACCGCAAGGTGCTGGATGGGGTGATGGAGAGCCTCGGGCTCGGCGGTGATGAGAATGCAGGGCGGCGGCTGACGGTGCTGCGCGCGATCGACAAGCTCGATCGGCTTAGGCGCGCACGGCGTACGCGAACTGCTTGGCCCGAAGGCCGCAAGGACGAAAGCGGCGATTTCACCAAGGGGGCGGGCTTGAAGCGCGCGATGACAAGATCGCGTTTGATCAATCGCTACTGCGTTGCGGACCGTGCGGCTATCCGGATCGAGATCCAGCGCAGGTTGTCGATGATCGACCGCAGGAATGAGTCGACTTGCGACAGATTGCCGACACCCTGCGGCGACGGCAACGATTCGAGGACTGCACGAAGGCCTCGACGAACTCGTCGAAATCGCACGACCTGGTTGATGCGTCCGGCTATCGGATCCGACCGGATCATGCATCGATCCCTCCGTCGTCCGCGGCCTCGAATATTACACCGGCCCGGTCTACGAGGTCGAACTGCTGCTCGACACCAAGGATGAAAAAGGCCGTCCCGTTCGCTTCGGCTCGGTCGGCGGCGGCGGGCGTTACGATGGTCTCGTCTCGCGCTTCCGCGGCGAGGTGGTGCCGGCGACGGGATTTTCCATCGGCGTGTCGCGGTTGCAGGCCGCGCTGACCATGCTCGGCAAACTCGATACGCGGCCGGAAACCGGTCCCGTGGTCGTCACCGTGTTCGACCGCGACCGCGTCGCCGACTATCAGAAGATGGTCGCCGCGCTTCGCGCGGACAAAATCCGCGCCGAGCTTTATCTCGGCAATCCCAAGAACATGGGCAACCAGCTCAAATATGCCGATCGCCGCAACTCGCCTTGCGTGATCATCCAGGGTTCGGACGAAAAGGCGAAGGGCCAGGTCATTGATCAAAGACCTCATCCTTGGCGCTGGACCTGACTGACATCGAAGCGACTCGTGACGAATATTTGAAGAAGCAGGCCGAGGCGCAAACGAGGTCGATGAAATCGCAGCTAGTTGCTGCCGTGCGAAAAATCTTGGCTGGCACGGACTCGGGCCGCGAGGGCCTGGCAGGTCGTAACGGGTGGTCAAGCTGAATTTGTCCGAAGTGGGCTTGACCCGCGCAGCTATCTCTTAAAAAAGATGCACCCGCGCCGGCAAAGCTTAGCCAATGCGTATTCGACAGCGAACGAAAACAAAAGGAGAAGTGGGAATGCCCGAAATCACCATCAGCATGGCCGCCGGCCGCACCGACGAACAGAAGGTCGCCATGATGCGCGATATCACGCAGGCGCTGGTGAAGAATCTCGGCGTCGATGCCGAAGCTGTCGTGATCCAGATCAACGAGGCGCCGTTGATCCACAAGATGAAGGGCGGCCAGTCCTTCGTCGAACGCTTCGCGAAGAAGTGACGCAGTCGTTTTTCCCCTCTCCCCTTGTGGGAGAGGGAAGAAGGAAATTCTATGGACGCACGCGACGTCATCAAGATCGGCATGAGCGCTGAACGAAGCCTGGTGGTGCCACCCGAGCGCACCGTCGGGCATTTCGTGCCGAACATGCCGATGGTCTATGCGACGCCGATGATGATCCTGGAGATGGAGATGGCGTCCGCCGATGCCATTGCGGCCAGTCTTGGACCGGGGTGGGTCACGGTCGGCACCGAGGTCGATATCCGTCATCTCGCGGCCACGCCGGTCGGCGCAACGGTGCGGACCATCGGCGCGGGTGGTCGCGGTGGAGCGGCGCATCATCCGGTTCGAGGTCGAGGCTTTCGACGAGAAACGCCGCATCGGCGAAGGCCGCCACGCCCGCGGCCTCGTCAATGTCGAGGCCTTTACCAAGCAGTTCGGCGGCGGTTAGTTTTGGTTTACGGTTTTCGTGATACGCGGACCGGAATCCGACCTCTCCCCAAAACGCTATGACTACTTCGCCAGTTCCTTCGAGCGCTTCGTGGCCGCGGCAACCGCCCGCGTCAGCAGCGACTGCAGGCCTTCTTTTCCCATCAGCACTTCCAGCGCGGCCGCCGTGGTGCCGCCGGGCGAAGTAACGTTCTGGCGCAGCGTCGCGGCCGAGAGGTCCGAGCGATGCAACAGTTCGCCGGAGCCCGCAACGGTTTCGCGCGCGAGTTGGCTCGCCAACGCTTCGGGCAGCCCGGCCGCGACGCCGGCGCGCGCCATCTCTTCGGCGAGCAGGAACACGTAAGCCGGGCCTGAACCGGAGACGGCGGTCACCGCGTCCATCAGACTTTCATCGGTGACCCATTCGACCGAACCGGTAGCGCGCAACAGGCCGTCGGCGGTTGCGCGTTGGGCGTCGCTGACATCTTTCGCTGCTACCGCAACCGTGATGCCGCGGCCGATCGCGGCCGGCGTGTTGGGCATGGCGCGCACGATGTGGCCGCCCAAAACCTCGCTGAGCGACGTGATTGTTGTTCCTGCCATGATCGACACCACCAGTGTCGCCGCATCGACATAGGGTTTCAGCGCCGGGCCCGCCTCGCGGAAGGCCTGCGGCTTCAAGGCGACCACGAAAGCCGCAAGCGTTCCGGCTTGCTGCGGCGAGGGGTTGAGACGCGCGCCGCCCGCAAGGTGGGCGCGGATTTCGTCGGACGGATGCGGCTCGATCACGGCCACGCGGCGCGGGTCGAGGCCTTGCGCCAGCCAGCCCGACAGCATCGCGCCACCCATCTTTCCCGCGCCGGCGAGAACGACGGTGCCTTTGGTGTTTTGTAGGGCGTTATTGGAGTTCACGGATGTCACCACAAACGACGCGTCGTCCCCGCGCACGCGGGGACCTATGCCACCGCTGGTTCTAGTTCATCGGGAAATCTGCAACAAGCACTGTGCGACGCAATTGCGGTCACGGCGTATGGGTCACTGCTTTCGCAGGGACGACCATTGCTTTCATGCCCGGCATGACGGCTGAGGAATCGGAAAGCGCCCTACGCCTCGCCCTCGGTGTCGAACATCGCAGCGCTCATGGCTTCTGCCGCGGACTTGCCGGCCCAGACCACGAACTGGAACGCCGGATAATAGCGCTCGCAGGCGTGGAGCGCGCTCACCAGCATGGTTTCGCATTGCGCGGTCGAGGCGCCCATTCCGCCCGGCAGCACCAGCGCCTGGCGGTACATGATCATGCCGGTATGGGTCCAGATATCGAAATGCCCGACCCATAGTTGTTCGTTGATGGCGGCGATCAGCCGCTGCACCTCGCCCCGGCGCGGTTCCGGAATCTTCATATCGAAGGCGCAGGCCAGATGCAGCGCCTCGATCTCGCTCATCCAGGTGAAGGAGAGCTGGTAGTCGGTCCAGTTCCCCTTGGAGACGATCGTTATTTCGTCGTCGCCGGAGCGCTCGAACGACAGGTTGTTGTCGGCAGCGACGTCCTCGACGACCGCGAGAGGATTGGTCCTGGAATCAATGATGCCTTCGAGGAGGGACATGCCGTCTCGACCTTGCCTTTTTCAAAATTCGGATACGAGGGGTACGCACGCGGCACGCCGACATGCGCCCGCATTCGCGCCGTGGCGGCTGCTCGCCCCGATGATCCAACGCGTCGGGATCAGGACTTGCCGGGACGAAGTGATGTGATTTGCGGAATCGGCGCAACGGGGGGCTGAGTCCATCCACAGGCAAAGCCGAAATCGTCCACAACTCTTCGTGCGCGTTAACTTTTGGACGAGAACAAATCGGAATCGGATTCGCATCTCGCCCAAATCGTTAATTTTTGAGCGGGCGAGGGAACATCGAGAGGAACATGCAGCCCGTTGTTCGCTCCCGCGCGACAAATGCGGATCTGGACCGGCGGCGACGGTCCTTGCTGGCGGAGCCGCCGCTCGCCATAATTCGCTGCATGAAGCGTGAGGCCTGATTATTTCGGACTCCGTCGCGAAGCGAGGACACCATGAATCAAACGCCGCAGGGACATCCCGGTGCAACGGAGTCTGCCGATGCCACCGGGCAGCCTGCCCATCCGCGTTTCACAAAGCCGCAACGGGTCGCTTTCGTGCAGTCCGCCTGGCATCGCGACGTCGTGGCCGAGTGCCGCGAAGCGTTTCTCGCCGAGATCGAAGCCCGTCACATCGCGCGCGCGCATATCGATATATTCGAAGTGCCGGGCTCTTTCGAAATTCCGCTGCACGTGCAGCTATTGGCCAAGACCAGGCGCTACACCGCGATCGTGGCCGCCGGACTTGTGGTCGACGACGACTATATCGCCGAGACCGTCATCAGGGCGCTGATGGAGGTGCAATTGCGCACGGAGATCCCGGTGTTCTCGGCGGTGGTGACGCCGCAACAGTTTCGCGAGGCGGCAGATGCCGAGTTCCTGCTCCGGCATTTTGCGTCCAAGGGGGTGGAGGTCGCGGCAGCCTGCGCCAACACGCTGCTCAGCCTGGAGCGGTTGCGCGGTCAGGTCGCGGCGGGGATCGTGTAGCCAGAACGGGTAAACGGCCGGATTCAAGCCACCCGGCTGGCGCCTTCGGGTACAGGTTCCCGATTAAGATTACGTTTTAACTAAAAATTAAGGATGGGTTTGCGACGCGAAAACGCGCGGCCTAGCGTCCTCTGGAATACGGCTCCTAACAAATGGGTGCGTGCCATGAGGTCAAAAATAAATCATGCGTTGATCGTGTCCCTCAGCGCCGCTGCACTTGCGCTGATGACCGGCGAGACATTTGCCGGCTCGAGAGGCGCGCATGTCAGTTCACACCGCTTCGCGGCTCACTCGCTCCGGCATCATCACCGGCAGCAGGGAGCGTTTATCTGGGGTGACGGCGGATATTTCTACGGACCGACCGGCGACGCCCTGTTGGAGGGCGTGCCGCTAACCGGCGACGCCCGCAATTCGAACGCCAGCGACATTCCCTGGGATTGGGCCCACCGATATCCGCCGGCGGTGGTGCCGTCCAATCGGCCCTATGTCACAAGCTGCGGGGCTGAAACCGTGACGGTTCCCGACGGCCGTGGCGGAACCGGACAGGTCAACGTCGTCAGGTGCTACTGAGTTGCGGCTTGTGAGATCGCATCGCTGATCTCGCGGTCAGTTTGCCTGTCAGTCGAACAGGCTCGACACCAATTCTTCCGAAGCCGTGCGGGCGATCGCTTCCGAGATCAGGCCGGCAATCGACAGCGCGCGGATGTTGGGCGCCTTGCTGACCGCTTCGGTCGGCTGGATCGAGTCGGTGATCACGAGTTCCTTCAGCCGCGAAGAGGCGATGCGGGTCACCGCGCCGCCCGAGAGCACGCCGTGGGTGATATAGGCGTAGACGTCCTTGGCGCCGTTGGCGAGCAGCGCGTCGGCCGCATTCACCAGTGTGCCGCCGGAGTCGACGATGTCATCGATCAGGATGCAGGTGTAGCCGGCGACATCGCCGATCACGTTCATCACTTCGGATTCACCGGCGCGCTCGCGGCGCTTGTCGATGATGGCGAGCGGGGTGTTGATGCGCTTGGCAAGGCCGCGCGCGCGGACCACGCCGCCGACATCGGGCGACACCACCATCACATTGGCAAGGTCGAAGTTTTCCTTGATGTCGCGCACCATGACCGGCGACGCGTAGAGATTGTCGGTCGGAATGTCGAAGAAGCCCTGGATTTGCCCGGCGTGCAGGTCGAGCGTCATGACGCGGTCGACGCCGGCCCGGGTGATTAGATTGGCGACCAGCTTGGCCGAGATCGGCGTGCGGGAGCCGGATTTCCGATCCTGCCGGGCATAGCCGAAATACGGCACCACCGCGGTGATGCGGCGCGCCGACGAGCGCCGCAGCGCGTCGGTGATGATCAAAAGCTCCATCAGGTGATCGTTGGCCGGGAACGACGTCGACTGCAGGATGAACGCGTCCGAACCCCGCACGTTTTCCTGGATTTCGACGAAGATTTCCATGTCCGCAAACCGGCGCACGACCGCTTTGGTCAGCGGCAGCTCCAGCCCGTTGGCGATCTCTTTCGCCAGCACCGGATTGGAATTACCGGCGACCAGCTTGATCGAGCCGTTCTTGGCTGACATCGAGGCTTCTCCCCGCGCCTTGCTGGAGACCATATTCAGCATATCGCAATACCCACGAAATAGCGCGTTTCGATAACCATTTGAAGTTCCTGCGGTATGGGCGGCGAGCTCTGATCAGGAACTTCAAATGGAAAGCGGTAGGCGCTGGCGTGATATCAAGGGGATGGCCCGGCTGGCAACCCGTCCGCCCGGTTTTCCCGGGCAAAAATGCCCGTTTCCAGGCTGGTTGGCTAACGGCTGGTGTAGGATAGTGCGGACAGGGGCAGGTCATCGGCACTGGCGACGGCAGGTCCGCGCCTGGACGGTGCGGCGGGCGCCGGCTGCGGCGCATCGGCCGGCGGCGTGCCGTTGACCATGCTGGAAAG
Source organism: uncultured Alphaproteobacteria bacterium (assembly GCA_963706265.1). Lineage (GTDB taxonomy): Bacteria > Pseudomonadota > Alphaproteobacteria > Rhizobiales > Xanthobacteraceae > Bradyrhizobium. The sequence continues at coordinate 548,103 of CAVPLO010000003.1, forward strand.
GCCGCTCAGGCCGGCTTGGGCGATTTTTCGCAACACCAGATCGTCAACCGAAGCCCAGACATCGCGGCCAGCCTTGCCTGCCGGCTCTTCGCCGGAAAGCCGCAGCGCACGCTGCTGATTCTGGTCGTAGACATCCCAGACCCAGGCGATCGTGGTGCGGCCGTGGCTGACTTCCGCGGCGAGATAGCTTCGCACCCGGTAGGCGGCAGCGCCCTCGCGGGACACGATTGACAGGCTGCGCAGCTTGGATTCGCTGTCCAGTACGCCGACCATCCGTTCGAACACCTGAGGTGGTGGGCCATCGATGGATTCGAAGGCAACCGTCGGACCGCTTGAATTATTCGCCATTGCAAAGGAATTGCTGGCAGCGCCACCGGCGCAGCCGCCGAGGCCGCAGGCCATCGTGGCCATAGCCGAGGCCATAACGGCACGTCGTGCGATTCGGCAAACGCGGAACGAGATGACGGATAGGTCGCCCATGAACCGAGAGCGATATCGTTAAAATCGATTAACGTCTAGGGCAGGCGCGATTACCAACCGAATGATTGTTATTTCTCGCCTGTGTCTCTTCCCGTCATCCTGAGGCGCGAGCGAACGCGAGCCTCGAAGGAGACGGGCTTCGCTCCCTGTCACGCATCCTTCGAGGCGCGCCAAAGGGCGCGCACCTCAGGATGACGCTTCGCGCCTCAGCTTTCCAGAACAATGGCGTGAACGTGGCGGCCATAGTCCGTTTCCTTGCGGTGCACCGAACGGCGATAGCTGAAAAAACGCTCGTCCGCATAAGTGTCGATGCCGGTGTCGTCGATCATCAGCACGCCGGCATTGTCGAGCCGCTTGCGGATCAAGCCGGCGAGATCGAACATCGCATGACCTGCGCGCGCGGCGGGCAAGAAGTAGAGAGAATTCTCCGCATCGGCATCGACAAACCGTTCGACGAATTCGTCGCCGACCTCATAGGACGGCTGGCGGATCAGCGGGCCGATCGCTGCCACGATATTGGCACGCTCGGCGCCAAGCTTTTCCATCGCGTCCACGGTGGCTTCGACAACCCCCGTCAAGGCGCCCTTCCAGCCGGCATGCGCCGCGCCGATCACACGCGCCTTGGGCTCGGCAAAAAGAACAGGTCCGCAGTCGGCGGCGGTCACGCCGATCGCAAGGCCCTCGGTGCGGGTGACGATGGCATCGGCTTTCGGACGCGCGGTCGTGCCCCACGGCGCCGACGCGACCGCAACGTCCGGGGAATGAATCTGGAACACCGTGAGCAAATGCTCGAGCGGGACGTGCAACGTAGCGGCCATCCGGCGGCGATTTTCCGCCACGTGCGCCGGATTGTCGTGAGAACCGACACCGCCATTGAGGCCGGCATAAATGCCTTCGGAAACGCCGCCTTCGCGGCTGAAGAAGGCGTGCCGCAGGCCGGGAACGGCCGAGAGCAGGGGCGATTCCAGCGTCATGAGGTTTCCGCGTTGGCGTCGGGCTTCTCGTCGGTGAATCCCGCAAGCGTGGCAAGGTTGGGCTCCGAGATACCGAGCACCTTGAACATTTGTCCCATCCCGCCACGGCCGCCGCCGACCAGCCGCTTCAGTGCGCCGGCCACGTCTTCGGAAACCTCGTGGCTGGCCTTGGCCATCAGGCTTATCGCGCGGTTTTCGATACCAAGGCGCCTGAGAAAGTCGCCCTGCGGCACCGGGCCGTGAACGCCGGCGCCGAGATCTTCGGCGGCACGCGCCAGTGCCTGGAAATCGACATGCGCGGTCACATCGGCCTGCCCCGGATTTTTCAAGGGATCGGTGAAGCTATGGCGGGCGATGGCCTGGAACGTGTCGCCGGCATCGCTGCGCAGATGGCCATAATCGATGAGGAGGGCCGCGCCCTCCTGATCGCGGACCCGGCTTGCGATCTTCATGATTTCTGCGTCCGGCCGCCACTCGAACACGGCGCCGACCGGAGCGGCGCGCACCAGCGGCGGCAGCAGCACCTCGAAACGCGGCATCGGACCGGAAGCCATGCCAAACATCAGCTTGCCATCGCCATCGATCTCGACCGTCCGCTCGTGCCAGCCGTTCTGGGCCTTCACGGCTTGATGAATCGGCAGCACGTCGAAATATTCGTTGGCAAAGATCACCGAGGGACCATCGGGGACGTCGTCGATGGTGTCGTGCCAGGTGACGTTGCGCGAGCCGGACAGCGCGTCCTTCTGCTTCTCGCGCAACACCGGATTGACCTCGACCAGATGGACGCTCAGCGCCTGATAGAGCGGCGGCAACACGCGAAGCGCGCGCAGCGCGTCCGCCATCAGGGTGCCGCGGCCGGGACCGATTTCGATCAAGCGCAGCAGTGGAGGCGAATCGATCGCCTTCCACACCGATGCCGCCCACAGCCCGAGCAACTCGCCGAACATCTGGCTCACTTCGGGTGAGGTGATGAAATCGCCCTCGCGCCCGAGCGGGTCGCGCGAAAGATAGTAGCCGTGCTTGGGATGCATCAGGCACAGCTCCATGTAACGCCACACCGGCATCGGGCCGGATGACTCGATCAGTTGCTTGATCTCGGACAGGAGCGGCGAAGTCTCGGTCACGGCATTTCCTGTACTCGTGGCGTTTCTGGTGCGGCGGCCTAGTGCGGTGGATTTGGCATTCGCTTCGGTATTGCCGCGTGTCCGTATAGCGAATGCCAAATCCAAAACCGCACTACAAAACTATATTTGCTAGTATTCCTTTGGTTCTGACATTCGTAAAAGTACTCGCCGCAACTTGGTACGAATGTCAGAACCGGAATACTAGCGGCGATATGCCGCCACGATAATAATAATGCCGGCAATGATCATGGGCACCGAAAGCAGCATGCCCATGGTGAGACCGCCCCATAAAAATCCAAGCTGCGGGTCGGGCTGCCTGAAAAACTCGCCGATAATGCGCGCAATCCCGTAGATCGCGATGAAGCTGCCGAGGATCAGGCCGGGACGCTTCAACGCACCCATTCTGATCATAATCGCCAGAATCGTGAACAGGACGATGCCCTCGAGGCCGGCCTCATAGAGCTGGCTCGGATGGCGCGGGATTGGCCCGCCATTTGGAAATATCATCGCCCAGGGCAGGTTGGGATCCGCCGCGCGGCCCCACAACTCGCTGTTGATGAAATTGGCGATCCGCCCGAGGAACAGCCCGATCGGCCCGACGGCGGTGGTGATGTCGCCAAGCGACAGGATCGAGGTGTTGTTCTTGCGCGCAAACAGGATCACCGCCGCGACGCAGCCGAGAAAGCCGCCGTGAAAGGACATGCCGCCCTTCCACACCTCGAAAATCTCGGCGGGGTGGTGGATGAAAAACAGCGGATTGTAAAACAGCACATAGCCGGTGCGGCCGCCGAGGATGATTCCGATCGTCACCCACAGCACGAAGTCGTCCATTTGCGGAAGCGTGATCGGCGCAGGCCCGTTCCAGAGCTTCTCGGTCTTGATCAGCGCGCGTGCATAGATCCAGCCGAGTACGATGCCGCCGATATAGGCCAGCGCATACCAGCGGACGACGAAAGGGCCGATCGAAAAGGCAACCGGATCGAAGACGGGAAAGGCAATCGTGAGAGGCAGCATTCGTCTTACGACCAGAGCGTGCGGCGATAGAGCGCAAGCAGCCGCTCCCAATGCCGTTCGGCTGCATCGCGATCGTAGACCGGCCGCTTGGGAAACGCGAAGCCGTGATGGGTGCCGGGATAGATCTCGACTTCGGCATTGGCGCCTTGCATCGATGCCTTGACTTGCTCGATGACTTCGAGCGGCGCGTAGACGTCGGTTTCGGCGCAGCCGAAGTAAAGCTCGGCCTTGGTCTTGCCGGCGGCCAGATGCGGGCTGTCGGGCTGGTCGGTCACCAGATGCGTTCCGTAGATCGAGGCTGCGGCCTTGACATGATCGGAGAACTGCGTCGCTGCGTTGATCGCATATCGTCCGCTCATGCAGTAGCCGACGGCGCCGACCCGATCGACGCGGGCGGCGGATTGGCCGGCGGCGAAAGCCAGAAGCGCGCTTGTATCTTCCATGACCATGGGAATGTTGATCGAGGCCATCAACTGGAACATGCGCTTGCGTTCGGGCGCCTCCGGATCGGCCGGCAGCGGGCCGAGCTCCATCACTCCCGAGCGGTAATAGAGATTCGGCAGCATCACGTAATAGCCCGATGTGCCGAGCCGGCGCGCCATGTCGCGCAGCTCCTCGCGGATCGCCGGTGCGTCCATGTAAAACACGATGACGGGATGCGGTCCGCCGCGTTCAGGATGAGTAATGAACGTCGTGGTGTGGCCGTCTTTGGTCGGGATTTCGATCTGCTGGTCGATCATGGGTCGTTCGCTGGGCTTGATTGATGGCGTTCGAGCCGACTGCCCGATACGATTGCAAGTAAACGTATATATGACAAGGCGTGGCCACTTGAAACAAAAGTGCTCTTGAACCCGTGGCTGAGGATCACCATTGTCTTTAATCAGTGTGCAAGCCGACCGGAGATGTGAGGGATGACCCAGACCAGCAATCGGTTTTTCGACGAGATCGGACGTTTGATGAACGATGCGGCCGGCGCCGCCCAAGGCGTCAAGCGCGAGGTGGACACGGTGGTGCGCAACCAGGCCGAAAAAATCCTGCGCGACCTCGATGTCGTCAAGCGCGAGGAGTTCGAGGCGGTCAAGGACATGGCCCGTCTGGCGCGCGAAGAAAACGAGGCGCTGAAAACCCGCATCGCCGCGCTCGAGGCCAAGGCTGGCGGTGCCTCATCGTAAAGCCCTGAAGGCAGAGCTCGTTCAATCCGGTCAGAAATGGCAAAGACCAAGCGCGACCTGCCGATTATTGCGTTCAAATCGCAAGAGGCCTGGAACGATTGGCTCGTATCGCGGGCTGCGGATTCCAAGGGTCTTTGGCTGAAATTGGCAAAAAAATCCGCCGGTATTGCCAGTGTTTCAAAGCCGGAGGCCGTCGATACGGCGCTTTGTCACGGCTGGATCGATGGCCAACTCGACAGCTTCGACGACAAATACTGGCTGATCCGCTTCACTCCGCGCCAAACCGACAGCAAATGGTCAGAAAGAAATCGCACCCGGGCCCTTCAACTGGTCGAAATGGGCCGCATGCTCCCCGCAGGTACGAAGGAGATCGAACGCGCGCGGGAGGACGGACGGTGGGGGGCGGCTTATGCGCCGCAAAGCACCGCCCAGGTGCCCGACGATCTGCGTGTTGCGCTGACCCGAAATGCCAAAGCAGCAAGGTTTTTTGAAACACTCGATCGCGTCAATCGCTACGCCATCCTGTATCGCGTCCACAATGCGAAGAAGCCCGAGACCCGGCTGGCCCGGATCGAAAAATTCGTCGCGATGCTGGCAGCCGGCGAAACCATCCATCCGCTGAAGTCGAAACGTTAAGACGCGGCTGCGGCGACCTTGTACTCCGTTGTCACGTTCGGGAAGGCTGCGCGCGACAACTACTCATCGCAAGCGCAACTGGTGCGGTGGCCAATGTGTTCCCCGGATGCGGCGCAATGCGCCGCGAAGCGGCGTGGTGCGCTGCCAATCCGGGGTCCATCATCCTTGAACGCAGCCACTCATCTTGGCATGGTCCCGGCTCAGCGGCGCGGCAGCATAGCGCGTCGAAGACGCGCGTGAACGCGCTAATGCCGCACCGCATCCGGGACACGAAAGCAATTGCTCCTCACTTGACACGTTTTCGCGTGCGGCAACTGATTTGCCCGTCGTGCCATCGTGTCGCAGGCGTTTTGCTTGCCTCGTCGGGCAAATCAGATGCACTGATTCGGCCATCCCGTGCCCACCATGAGGGGCGTATCGCGATCGTCACGGACGTTGGATGCGGGATGCGATGGCCGCAGATGGCGCACAAGACGAATGCGTCAGTTGCGGACGACAAAGCCGCGTGGTCTTGACGCCTCGACGCTGGCGTGAAGTTGGCGACAATGCTTCGCATTGCGCTGACGACGGTGACAAGAACGCCCGATCGCCGGAGAGAGCGCGGAATAAGTCGTAAAGCCATCGCGCGGGGAATGCCGGATCGTTTCGGCTGACCTGTGGTGTACTTACTCGTGTGCTTTTTATTGTTGCGCACGAGGCTGCGGGCGAGCCAAACGCCCGGCATTCCCTGCTCCCTCTGCTGTCGAGGGATAACAACAGGCTTAAAGCTCGGGCGAAGCTCGTCGCGAGAACGCGGAGTCATACGCTGATGAACGGCGCGGCCGATCCGGGGGCCCGTCTCCTTCGAGGCTCGCCTTCGCTCGCGCCTCAGGATGACGGGTATATACAGGGGTAAGTGAGCGTCATCCTGAGGTGCGCGCCCTCTGGCGCGCCTCGAAGGATGATCGGAGACATTCCGGCGCCTCCAGGAACCGGCTGAATGCAAAGGTCACCTCCTTGTCATTTTGGCCCTTTGGGGCTAGAACGCCGCCACGCCCATAGCCCCCGCACCCCTGGAGGCTTGCTGTGGGCGCCAAACGGGCCGCGATGCGGCCTTTAATTTTTGAAAAAACAAGGACTTAAGCCGATGGCGACCGTCAAGGAATTGAAGGCGACCGCGCGTCCGAAGAGCGGCAAGGGGGCCGCCCGGGCCGAGCGTCGCGCCGGGAAAGTGCCCGGAGTGATCTATGGCAACAACCAGCCCCCCCTGACCATTTCGGTCGATGATCGCGAACTGCGCCAGCGCATTCTTGCGGGCCGGTTCCTCACCACGATTTACGACATCGATCTGGAGGGCAAGAAGCATCGCGTGATTCCGCGCGACTTCCATCTCGATCCCGTGCGCGATTTTCCGCTTCATGTCGATTTCATGCGGCTCGGCGAAGGCGCGACCATCCGCGTCAGCATTCCGCTGCACATCCTGAAAGCCGAAGTTTCGCCCGGCGTGAAGCGCGGCGGCACGGTGAATATCGTGACCCACGCGATCGATCTGGAGTGCTCGGTCGACAACATACCGCAGTTCATCGAAGCCGATGTCAGCGAGCTCGAGATCAGCTATTCGCTCCATTTGTCGGACATCAAACTGCCCGCCGGTGTGAAGTCGCTGACGCGCGAGGACGCAACGCTGGTCACCATCGTGCCGCCGTCCGGCTACGCCGAAGAAATGAAGGCGGCTGCGGCTGCGGCTGCCGCGGCCGGTGCCGCCGCTGTCGTTGCCGCTCCAGCGGCCGGTGCAGCTCCCGCGGCCGGTGCTGCGCCTGCGGCTCCCGCGGCTGGTGCTGCTGCCGCTCCCGCGGCCGGCGCCAAGGCCCCCGCCGGTGGCGGAGACAAGAAGAAGTAACGCGAGCTCCTGAATCCGAAGTCCGCCGGCGCGTGAGCGTCTGTCGCGTACTTAGTTTACTAGCGCGGGATGCCGGGTCATGCGCCTCTTTGTTGGTCTCGGCAATCCTGGCGCGAAGTATGCGCATAACCGCCACAACATCGGCTTCATGGCCGTCGACGAAATTGCACGGCGTCATGGTTTTGCTCCGTGGCGCCGTCGTTTTCAGGGCATGACGTCGGAAGGTACCATCGATCAGGAAAAGATCGTTCTGCTCCGCCCGGAAACGTTCATGAACGAGTCCGGCCGGGCGGTTCAGGAAGCGGCGAATTTCTTCAAGCTCGGCGCAAGCGACATCATCGTGTTTCAGGATGAACTCGAACTGCCTCCCGCGAAGCTGCGGGTGAAGATCGGGGGCGGCATCGCCGGTCACAACGGTCTGCGGTCGATTTCCGCGCACATCGGCAACGATTATCGCCGCGTGCGGCTGGGCATCGGTCACCCCGGCATCAAGGATCTGGTCCACGGTTATGTGCTGTCGGACTTCGCCAAGAGCGATCGGCCATGGGTCGAAGCGCTCTGCACGGCGGTTGCGGACAACGCCAGTCTGTTGGCGAGCGGCGGGGACTCGACGTTCCAGAACAAGGTGCATCTGGCGATGCAGGCCAGGGGATTTCTCGACACGGATGACGGTGACGCGTAGCACGCGGGCTTCGCGACCAGGCTTTCAGGACGGATCATGGGATTTAAATGCGGTATCGTCGGGCTGCCCAATGTCGGCAAGTCGACGTTGTTCAATGCGTTGACCGAGACGGCGGCGGCGCAAGCGGCGAACTATCCGTTCTGCACGATCGAGCCCAATGTCGGCGAGGTCGCCGTTCCCGATCCCAGGCTCGACAAGTTGTCCGAGATTGCAAAATCCGCGCAGATTATTCCGACGCGGCTGACCTTCGTCGACATCGCGGGCCTCGTGCGCGGCGCCTCGAAAGGCGAGGGGCTCGGCAACCAGTTTCTCGCCACGATCCGCGAGGTCGATGCGGTCGCGCACGTCGTGCGCTGCTTTGAGGACTCCGACATTACCCATGTCGAGGGCAAGATCGCGCCGCTTGCCGATATCGAGACCATCGAGACCGAGTTGATGCTCGCCGATCTCGACAGCCTGGAGAAGCGCGTCGATAACCTCGCCAAGAAGGCGAAGGGTAACGACAAGGACGCCAAGGAGCAGCTCGATCTCGTCAACCGGGCGCTGGTCCTGCTGCGCGACGGCAAGCCGGCGCGGCTGCTTGAGCGCAAGCCGGAAGAGGAGCGTGCTTTTGACATGCTTGGGCTTCTGACGTCAAAGCCCGTGCTTTATGTCTGCAATGTCGAGGAGGGATCGGCAAAGCACGGCAACAATTTTTCCAGCCAGGTATTCGAGCGCGCCAAACAGGAAGGCGCCGTTGCGGTCGTGATCTCGGCCAAGATCGAGTCCGAGATCGCGACATTGTCACGCGAGGAGCGCAAGGATTTTCTCGACACGCTGGGCCTTGAGGAAGCCGGCCTCGACCGGCTGATCCGCGCCGGCTATCAGCTGCTCGATCTCATCACCTATTTCACCGTGGGGCCGAAAGAGGCGCGCGCCTGGACCATTCATCGCGGCACCAGGGCGCCCGCGGCCGCCGGCGTCATTCACACCGATTTCGAAAAGGGATTCATTCGCGCGGAGACCATTGCCTGCGCCGACTATGTTTCGCTAGGCGGCGAAGCCGGCGCCCGCGATGCCGGCAAGCTGCGTCTGGAAGGCAAGGAATACGTCGTCGCCGACGGCGACGTGATGCATTTCAGGTTCAACAACTGATATTGCGCGAGGCGGTCGCGACGGGGCGGGTTAGTGTCCGGCGCCCTGATCGCGGATCGCGCCAAGATGTTCGTTGATGCGAAACACGATCAGGACGAATTCCGCCGCGATGCGCGAGAAGATGATGCCGACGATGACGCTTGCGATCGACGCCAATAGTTGAATGAACCCGCCAAACGGGCTGATCGCCATCGCGGCCAGGCCGGAAAAAATGCCGGCGATGCCAAACAGGCCGATAAGTGCGATGACCAGCCAGTAAAATGTCTTGATGATCGTGGGCGTAATGAAGCGGTCCCACTGAAACAGATCCTGAAAATCGAACATCGGTTTTGCTCCGGCAGGTCGAAATGATTCGCTCGATCCGTCTCTTTCAATAAATGGCTAGCTCCGAATGGAGGTTCGGGCAAGCCGAAGGCGAGCCATGCATATGGATTGGGTTGAGATTGCCACAAAGTGCGGCCACAATCAGGCTTCCCGCAAGATGTCCCCAATCATGAACACGCTTGTTTTCGAGGACTTTAAGCCCGGCCCCCTGGGCCGCTTCGGACCGCAGCACGTCACGGCCGAGGAGATTCGCGCCTTCGCCACCGAGTTCGATCCGCAGCCGATGCATCTGGACGAAGAGGCCGCCTCGCGTTCGCTGTTGAAGGGGCTTGCCGGTTCGGGGTGGCACCTTTGCGCGATCATCATGCGCATGATGTTCGATGGCTTTATCGGCCGCACCGCATCCTTGGGCTCGCCGGGCGTCAACGAATTGCGTTGGCTTGCGCCGTTTCGGCCCGGCGACGACATCACGCTCGACGTCGAAGTCACGGAAGCGCGCGTCTCGCGCAGCCGGCCGACGACCGGCATTGTCACGTTCAAAGCCGTGGCGCGCAATGCATCGGGACAGGCGTTGTGCGAGATGGTATCGCCGATCATCGTTCGCCGCCGTGACGCAGCTGCAACCGGCGAGGCGCGCTGATGAACTTTTTCGAGGACATCGAGGTCGGGCAGCGGCGCGAGATCGGCTCGTTCACCTTCACGGCCGAGGGGATCAAGACATTCGCGGCCAAGTTTGATCCGCAACCCTTTCATCTCGACGAGGAAGCGGGGCGCAAATCGCTATTCGGCGGCTTGGCGGCTTCAGGATGGCATGTCGGATCGGTCTGCATGAAATTGCTGGTGGCCGACGGTCAGCGCAGGGCCAACGAGGCGGCAGCCCGCGGCGAGGAAGTTGCGGTGTGGGGGCCTTCTCCCGGCTTTCGCGAATTGCGCTGGATCAGGCCGGTGCTCGCAGGCGATACGATCAGTTTCGCTGGCGAAATTGAATCGAAGCGCACATCTGCAAGCAGGCCCCAATGGGGAATCCTCGAGGTGCGCAACACAGGATCCAACCAAAAGGGCGAACCGGTGTTCTCGATGCTGTCGACGGCCTTCGTGCCGCGGCGAAATACCGGGGCCTGAACAGGCCCGAAGGAAACCAAATCCTCGCTAACTCATTATGAACAAGTGCCTGCCAAATAGATGCGGGGCGTACGAGGGGTTAAATCATGGCTGACCGCGGCGGGTTGAAATTATTGGGCTTTATCTTCGCCACCGTGACGATCGCGGTGATGTTCACCACCGGAATGATCGTGAAAGGCTACGCGGATGGCGCCTATTCGTTCGAGAGCGAACAGGTCGCGGCTCGTTAGGTGAGAGCCTGCTAACCATAGTTGCCGAAAACGCGCTTTTCCGAACGCGCTTCGCTCATCGGCTCCAGATCAGCGCCAGAACCACTACCGCCGTCAGGAGCAGTCCGACAAAGCGGATCATGATCGTGCCCACGTGTTGGGACGGTGTCCGCAGCGGAATCGGATCGCTGTTGTCGGGCCGAACGGTCTTCATGCAGGAATTCCCCGGAGTTACCTGCACTTGGTCGCGGGCCGGACCCGGTAGGTTCAAAGGACGTCGCCAGAGGCTTCGAGCCGGGCCCTATGGCCCGGCGGCTCGAAGCCTCGTGTTCAGGGCCGCTCAGCTGTGGCGCAAGCCGTCCGCAGTGCGCTTCCACTGCGCCACGTTGTCGGCGATCATGCGGGTCGATTTCATCGCCGCCTGGCTGAGCTGGGCATAGCCCGAAATCTCGCGCTGAACGCGCTGCCCTTCGGCGTGCAGGATGTCGCGGAGGCTCTCGAGCTCCGAAATCAGGTTCTCGATCTCCGCAAGCGACGTGCCGGCCACGCGCTGGATCAGCGAGTTGACGTTGTTGACGGTGGCTTCGGCGGCCGGGTCGATCGCATCGGTGCCTGCCGCCATGCTGGGCACCGGACCCGGGCGGCGCAGGTAAGCGATGTCGTTGCGGACGAAATCACGGATGCCGTCCTCGACTTCGGAGACGGCAGCTGAGTTTTGATCCTCGTCGATCGATTCAATCTTCTCGGAACGAATGGCGTTCATCGGCTTTTTCCCTGTTTCGCATTGGTCGCGAGCGCGAATACCCCCGCACGACCAAGTTGACGCCACCATCTGGGCTGCCGATTTTGGCTGGATCGCGGCCAATATGCGGCAATGCGGGTGCTTTCGCTGGACTTGTCGATGACCGCCTACCAGCTCCGCTTGAAGCCGGCGGAAACGCTTTTATTGGGGATGCCGAGCGGGGTCTCTGCGATCGAGCCGGAAATGTTGAAGCCGCCGACGATCTTCTGTTCAGCCCCGATCTTGCGCAGCCACCTGTCGTCGACCGTCGACAGCGTCTGGCCGGCCGAAAAGCTGGTGCCAGTATCGGTGATGCCGAGCTTTGCGGACTGCTCGGTCTCGTAGATGGCGCGGCCGGCCGATCCCGGTATTGGCGCCAGGCCCTGGGTCATGTTGTAGCCGTTCTGAAGGGTCAGCGAATATTGCTCGCCGAGTGTGAGCGACTTGCTCAAGGAGGTGCCGAGTTTGCCCTGATCCTGCGAAGGATCGACCCTTGCCTCAACCGTAGTCTTGTCCCAGATCGAGCCCACGCCCGGCGCGGTGGCCGAGGCCCATGCGGTGCCGGAAGATTGCGGCTCGTTGCCGCCATTGGCCGCCTTCTCCGCCAGCAACTCCGAAAGCGTTGACGGCTGCCGGACCACGGTCATGTCGGCGCCGACCCGCGCGTCCCAGAATGGTGAAATGGGTTGTTTGACCGAGACCGCGGACCCGTTGGCCTTTTCCTGCGACGACCAGGTCATTTCGTCGGATGAGGCCGCGCGCGAGGTAGCGTGCAGTTTCAGCGGGTGCGTCATCATCAACGTGGAAGCGTCGACGTCGAGCAGGCTCCAGTCGATATCCAGATTGGCGACATCGGCGTCTTCAGCCGGCTGGCTTTCTGCCGGAGGCGACTCGGTTGCTTCCTGCGGCTGCTGATCGGGGGACTCTGGCCAGGGCGATATCTTGGAAGGGGCCTGCAAGGGCACATCCTCCAAAGACTTGACCTGCGCGTGAGCGGGCCGGCCATAGAAGCCTGCGGCGGCCGCCAGCAAAAGAAACCCGGCCAAACCGTATCCCAGCCTCGAAATCATCGATCCTGCCCGCCCGTCAAGGATGACGGTTCATCATTGCGGAAATGTGGCGTGCAGCGAAGGCGGCTGCAAGGTCTGGAGTTAGGCGATTCGCGGCAGGTGAATGGGGTGGCCCAGCGCCTGTTCGACCAGATCGAACGTATCGACCAGGATGCGGATACTGACCAGCTTGCCGGCCTTGAACTGCGCGAATTGCGCCAGCCGCAGGCTGATCGGCTTGTTGGCATCGAGCAGGGTCAGCGAATAGCGCATCATCGAGGCGCCCGAATCCGCGCCGAGCATGATCGATTCGCGGTCGAACCGATGCACCCGGACATTGTCGGCGACCTGGCGGATCACATCGAGCACGGCGGCCTTGCCGCGGCGCGCGCCGAAAAACGGAAACATGTCGATCGGCCCATAGATCGCCCAGTCGACCTCCTCGTCGATCATCGCTTCGAGTTCTTGGGGTTGGCGGTCGTTGATCGCGCGATGCAACGCACGAGAAAAACGCCAGAGACTATGCTCTGTCATGACATCTGTTTCCTGACTGGATCTGCTGGTCAGCGACCGGCCCTGATGGACGTCGTTGGCGACGCCGTGCCTGGAGGCTGACGATATTTGAAGCTTCAAATAAACCAGTTTTGCCGAAATGCAAATGCAATTTTGCATTGCACGAATGCCGGCTACTTTCCAGCCGTGCCTTCATTGGCGGCAGAGGCCCCCGGCTGGACGGCGATGGCGTCGTCGCGGGCCGCCATCAGGCCGAACAAAAGCGCGCCGCCGAGCCCGCCGATCATGGCGCCGCCGGGCATGAAGGTGAAGAACACCAGCATGCCGCTATAGCCTTCAAAATCCGTGGTTTTGAAGATTTCGGTCCATGCGAGGCCGGCTCCGATGCCGAGCGCCGCGCCCCCGATCGTCCCGAACACCAGTCCGAGCAACGCGAATAGCGCGATTTTCATGGCTCTTGATCCGAAATAGAGGCGGCCCGGTATTGGGTCGCCGCAGCGGCCTGCGAGGTTCAATGTCCGCGGCGCCGATTTCGGATGCGCTCGCTCTACATGCTCTCGCTCTACATGCTCTCGCCGGCCTTGTTGACGATCATCTCGATGACGTCGCGCTCCACCACTTGCTGGATCAGGTCGAAGGTGTCGATGATCTCGCGAATCCTGGCGATCTTGCCGTCCTGAAGCGTATAGAAGATAGCGACGTCGAACTGCACCACCCGCCGGTTGCGCCGCTTGCCGAAGAAGGCGCGAAGATGGACCGCGACCTTGTCGTCTTCGGCGGCAATGAAAGGCATCTCGTAGCGCATGCTGTAATAGCGCTGGTGAATCTTCTTCCACATCTGCCGGACGTCGTCCTTGCCGCGGCGGTGGCCGAGGTGCGGCAGGATATCGACCGGTGCGTTGGAGAAAAAATCGATGTCGTCGCTGCAAAACGTCAGGGCCCGCTCGATATCGCCGGCATAAAACGCGTCGATCAGCTCGACCACGCGACGGCGTTGCAGTTCGTTGATCATCGCTTTTTCTCCGCCGGTGTTAGGCCCAACTCAACCGCATCATCCGTGTACTTTGTACCTCCATTTTCACGCGGGCGGTTCCGCAATCAATCGGCTAAAAATTTTTTAATCACACGCGCCGCGGGTGAGGCGTCATACGGCGGTCCGGCTGTTTTTTCGCCACCAGGCCCTTCGATTCGCGGAAGACCGCGGCCGCGGAGGCTTCACAGCCGCGGTCGGCCAGCCTATCGTCGCGCGGAACCGATCGGAAAATCGGGTTATATTTGAGGGGGAAACACGCGTGAAACGCATCATCCATGCTGCGGGCCTTGTAACGGGTCTTGGCCTGTTGTTGTCGCTGTCGTTGTTGTCGCGCCCGGCTACCGCGCATACGCCGCAGCAACCGCCGCATCAGTCCTACAACGAAGGCGACCTCAAGCTCGAAAGCGGGGAGGCGATCAAGGATTTCTCGATCTCCTACGTCACCCACGGCACGTTGAACGACAGGAAGTCCAACGCCATCCTGATGGTGACGGCGACTCGGCGGCAATCATCACCGTATCGATTTCATGATCGGGCCCGGCAAGGCGCTCGACCCCGACAAGTATTTCATCGTCTGCACGGATGCGATCGGCAACGGCCTGACGACCTCGCCGAGCAATTCCAGGGCGCAGCCGCGCATGAGCTTTCCGAAATTCACCATTCGCGACATGGTGGAGTCGCAATATCGGCTGTTGAAGGAGAAGTTCGGCATCGACCATGTCGTTGCCGTGATCGGTCCCTCGATGGGCGGGATGCAGACGCTGCAATGGGGCGTCAGCCATCCCGATTTCATGGACGCGCTGGTGGCGATGGTGCCGCTGGCGAAGACGCCGGCCTGGAGCGTGGCGGTGGGCGCCGCCTCGCGCAAGGCGATCATGGACGATGCCGCCTGGGACGGCGGCAATTACACCGCGCCGCCGGAGAAGGGCATCCGCCTGATGCGCGATATCCTCAATCTGCTTTCGGCGCGCACGCCGGAAATGTATTCGGCGCAGTTCAAGAACGGCATGGATGCGCTGCCCTGGATGGCGGCGCAGGAAACCGCGCTGCTGAAGGGGATGGATGCCAACGACTATATCTACCAGACCTGGGCCTATGAGCGGCACGATGTCGGCACCACGCCGGGCTTTAACGGCGACACGGCGAAAGCGCTGGCCTCGATCAAGGCGAAGACCCTGATCATGACCGGCACCAAGGACCTGCTCAATCCGGAGTTCGAGCCGACCGAAGCCGGCAAGAACATCCCGGGCGTCAAGATGATGACCATCAGCCCCGGCACCGTCACCGGCCACGCTTCCGCCGGCGGCGGCATCCCGGCCGATGTCGAATTCCTCAATCGCGAGACCACGGCGTTTCTCGGTTCGGTGACGCCGGCCGCGCACTGACATTCTCTCTTTCGTCATACCCCGCGACCCGTCTACGCCAAGGCTTCGCCGGGGTTTAGTGCCAGGGACCGCCGAAGCTTCAGCGAAGGCGGCAAGCGGGGTATCCAGTACGCTGCGGCGCCTCAATTCGGTGACATCGTCCTCTGGAATACTGGATCGCCCGGTCAAGCCGGGCGACGACATGGGAGTGGAACTGGATCGCCCGCCCGGAATTGATCGTTGGTAGGGCGGGCGAACCATCAGCGCAGCATCGCCGGCCGATCGCTTGCAGAGGACCAACGTCATGAAGATCATTGCCACGTTATTCGCTGTCGCGGCGTTGACGCTTGCGGCCGGTAGCGCCGAGGCCAAGGGCTGCCTGAAAGGCGCGGCGGTTGGCGGTGCCGCCGGTCACTATGCCGGCCATCACGGTTTGCTCGGCGCTGCCGCCGGCTGCCTCTATGGCCGTCACCACGCCAAGGAACAGGAACGGCAGCAGATGCAGCAACAGCAACACGTCCAGGAAAACGGCCATACCGGGATGTGAGGCGGCGGCCTTGCGTTCGGGCATGATGTTTCGATAGCGGCAGTGCGCTCCCTCTCCCCTTGGGAGAGGTGAAGAGCGCGGTCCGCGCGTCGATTCAAATTTCAAAGAGCTAATTTGAGGCACGCTTCCACATTCCCGCGGCGTGACCACGTCCGGGTTTTGCAAGACATCGCCCCTCGGGAAACAGAGGGTGCAGGGAATGCCGGGCGCTCGTTGCGCCCGCAGCCTCGGGTGCAAATGAAAAAAGCACACCGAGTTAGTCACCACGGTCACACCGGTTTCACCCGGCATTCCCCGCACAATGGTTTTAACGGTTTCCTTCGTGGTCTCCCCGGAGAACCGGGCTTGTTGCCTCCGTCCCCGCGCAATGCGAAGCATTGTCGCGAGTTGATACCAGCGTCGGGGTATCAGGACGCCACGACTTCGCCGTCCGCAACAGGCGCATTCGTCTCGTGCGCTGTTGCGTCCACCGCATCTCCTGCCCCACGTTTTGTGACGATCGCGAAACGCCCCTCAGGCGGGCAGGAGACGCGCGGAAAAATGCCGGTGATTTGCCCGTCGTCACAAGCGAAAAGGCCTGCGACACGTTGGCACGACGGGCAAATCAGTCGTGCGCCTGAAAAAGCTGTCAAGGTGCAATTTTCGTGTCCCGGACGCGATGCAGCGTGCCGAAAGCGCGTTCACGCGCGTCTTCGACGCGCTATGGCTGCATCGCAGATCCGGAGACCTATTTGATTGTGGCCTTGATGTAAGAATGATGGGCCCCGGATCGGCAGCGCACCGCTGCCGCGTCGCGCAGCATCCGGGGAACGCGGCTCCGTCATTTCGGGGCGCGATTGCAACGAGCGAACGACCAGGTGCAATTGCACATCGGAGAATCCATGGCGCCGCATCGATGCCGGGAGGAATGGATTCCAGGCCTGCGCCTCGCATGACGACGGGGGTGTCGCGCGAACTTCTTCCGCTGCTTCCTTGACACCGTTCCGCCTGCCATGGCCTGATTGTGTCCGGAAAGCGCAGTCAGGCTTTTTCGTTCAAGGGACGTTCAGGGAGCGCGGGTTCAACTCGGCCCGCCATTTTTCGAGAAGCGGGGAAAACCTCATGCGGCGCGCAACGACTATTTTATTTTTATGCTCCCTCGGCCTGCTGACGTTCCCCGGCCTCGCCGGTCCGGCCGCGGCCCAGCAACCGCCGCAGGAGAAACGCATCGCGCTGGTGGTCGGCGACGGCAACTACGAAAAAGCCCCGCTGGCAACCGCCGCCAATGACGCCGGCCTGATCGCGCAAACCCTGCAGGCTGCGGGCTTCGACGTCATCGGCGCGCGCGACCTCGATGCGGACAGCTTGCGCAACAGCTTCCGCGATTTCATGGCCAAGCTGCAGGCCGATCCCGCCAACACCGTGGCGATGATCTATCTCTCCGGCTATGGCATCCAGCTCGCCGGCGAGAACTATTACATCCCGGTTGACGCGAAGATCGCCCGCGACACCGACATTCCGATCGAGGGATTGCGGATCAGCGACTACACGCGCCAATTGGCCTCGATTCCCCTGAAGGCCAGCATTGTGGTGCTCGATGCGGCGCGGCCGCAGCCCTTCATCGAAGGCGGCAATCCGATTGCCGGCGGCCTTTCGCTGGTCGATCCGTCACCGAACATGCTGATTGCCTTCAACGCGGCGCCGGGCACCGTTGCCCCGAACGAGACCGGCAACTACGGCGTCTATGCGCAGTCGCTGGCGGAAATGATCCGCACCGGCGGATTGGCGCTGCCCGACGTGTTCGACCGCGTGCGGTTGCGTGTCAGCGAGAACAGCAAGGGCGCGCAGGTGCCGTGGGATGAGCAGAAGATCCAGGCGCCATTCACCTTCTTCGATCGCGGGCCGGACGCGCCGCCGGTGCAGGGCACGCCCGATCAGGTTGCCGCGATCCGCGACAAGCCGATCCGCGATCTCGGCGCGCAGGAGGCGTTCACCGCCGCGCTGACCCGCGACACTTTCCAGGCCTATGAGGATTTTCTCGCCGCCTATGCTTCCGATCCGCTGGCAAAGCGGGTGAGGGCCATTCTCGCCGCGCGGCGCGAGGCGATCACCTGGCGCCGCACCTATCTCGCCGACACGCCCGACGCCTATTGGTCGTATTTGCGCCGGTATCCGCAAGGCCCGCATGCATGGGATGCGCGGCGCCGTCTCGCCATCCTGTCCGCGGCGCTGGAGCCGCCGCCATCCTTTGCCATGATGGACTATGACATCCCCGCGCCGCCGCCGGACGAACTCGTCTATGTCGATCGCCCGGTGCTTTACTTCGACGATCCCGATTTCGGCTTCGCGCCGCCGCCGCCGCCGCCGGTGTATTTCCTGGGTCCCCCGCCGGACGATTTCGTGGTGCTGGCGCCGCCGATCGTGGCGATCGGCGTGGGCGTGGGGGTCGGGCTGTTCCTTCTGCCGCGACCGGCGTTCGTGCCGATGCCGGGTTTTGTCAGGTCGCCGGCCTATGTGCGGGCGCCGCCGGGCAACGTCATCTTCAACAACATTCACAACACCACCGTGATCAACACGGTGATCAACAACCCCGCGCCATCGCCCGCAGCGGTGACGGCCGCGGGCGGTGGACGCGGCGCCACGCTCGCGCCGGCATTGCCGTCCCATGTTGAGCAGCGCGCCTCGCTGATCCAGCAGGGCAAGTTGCCGGCGCCACCGAGCGCCTCGATCAATCCGAGAGCGCCGCGCGTTACTCCCGCCAACATCGCGCCCAATGCACCGCCGTTGCGGCAAGAGCTGCCGAAGACCAACGCGCTGCCCGTTCCCGGCGCGCGGGGCGCACCGCCGCCGCCTCCGGGAACGCCGGGCGCAAACACGCGGCTGCCGCCGCCCGGCCAACCCGGCCGGCCGAATCTCCAGAACGAGAGGGTAGCGCCGGGTAACGAAAGGGTCGCACCGGGTACGCCGGGCAGGCCGCCCGTCGCTCAAACCCCGACGACGCCGCCGAATGTGCAGGAGCGCGAGCGGCGCGGACCGCCGACGCCCGGTGCGGCGACGCCGCAGCGGCCGACGCCTTCGGCAACCACGCCGCCGAAGCCGGAGGAGAGACATGCGCCGCCACCGGCTCCGTCCCGGGCCGCGCCGCCGCCGCGGCCTCAACCCGCAGCGCGTCCGGCGCCACCTCCGCCGCGGGCAGCTCCGCCGCCTCGGCCGCAACCGGCTGCACGACCGGCGCCGCCTCCGCCGCGAGCTGCACCGCCGCCTCGGCCCCAGCCGGCTGCACGGCCGGCACCGCCGCCACCGAGGGCTGCGCCGCCACCGCCGCGACCTGCACCGCCGCGACCAGCGCCGCCGCCGGCCAAGCGGTGTCCGCCCAATCAGCCGAAGTGCTGACACTCCTGCTCACCTCTCCCCGCTTGCGGGAGAGGTCGCCCCGGCGTAGCGCAGCGAAGTCGGGCGGGTCAGGGGCAACGGGCCGAATGCGATGTGAATCTCGTGTCCCGGACGCGGCGCAGCACCATGTGGTGCGCCGCAGATCCGGGACCTATGCTTTACCAAAACGATGGACCCCGGATCAGCAGCGCATCACGCAAGAGGCGCGCTGCGCAGCATCCGGGGCACGAACGCGGAGCGCGACATGAACCCTTTCCCGGACGCGATGCGGTGCGCAGTACCGCTTCGCAGATCCGGGACCTATGCTTTATCGAACACGATGAGCCTCGGCTTAGCAGCGCATCGCGCCATAGCGCGTCGAAGACGCGCGTGAAAGCGCTTATAGGGCGCGTCGCGCAGCGTCCGGGGCACGAACACGGAGCACGCCATGGCCTCGCTGCCGATCGCGAACGCGGAAGTCACGCGCTTCTTCCATGCGTGGCTGGAGACCTTCGCGGGCTATGTCCGCGAGGTCGATTACGCCTCGGCGCGACCGTTGTTTCATCCGGTGGTCCGATTCTAACATTCGCATCCCTTCTCAGCGGGCACTTTTGCGAATGTTAGAATCACAGGACCACCGGCAAATATAAGGTTCTAGTGGAGTTTCGGATTTGACATTCGCTTTCCAAGTTTGCGGCTAGGCGGGTGGCGAATGTCAAATCCACTCCACTAGACGTGCTCGCCTTCGGCACGCACAACGACGTCATCCCGGGCATCGAGCCATGGATCGCGACGCAATGGGACAGGGTCTGGCCGAAGACGAGCGATTTCCGTTTTACGATCGATCAGGCGCAGGTTTTGGCGTCGCCCGACGGGATGATGGCGACCGTGATCGCGCCGTGGACCAGCACGGGCTATCACGAAGACGGCAAACCGTTTCCGCGCCCCGGCCGCGCCACGATGGTGTTTTCAAGGAATGGGAAGGGGTGGCTGTGCACGCATTCCCACATGTCGCTCAATCGCGGTGTGCCGCAGACGAGTCATGCGAACCGGCCGGTGAAGGCGTTGTAGAACCATCAGACGCAATCGAAGGTCTCGTCATTGCGAGGAGGCGTCAGCGACGACCCGCCGTCGCTCGCTTTGCGAGCTATGGCGCGCTTGGAGTCCGCCGAAGCGTCTTGCGCGTAGGCGGAAGCAATCCAGAAATCTTTCTGCGGTCTGACTGGATTGCTTCGCTGGCGCTCGCAATGACGGCGTGAGACTTCCCTTGTCATTCCGGGGCGCACGAAAAGCGAACCCGGAATCCATGGCGCAGCAAACGCGAGACAGCAAAAACATGTCATGGCCGGGCTTGACTAGGCTTGACCCGGCCATCCACGTCTTTGTCTCCCGGCGAAGGAAGACGTGGATGCCCGGCACGAGGCGCACGAGGCCGGGCATGACGAGCGAGCGCGTTGTGGATGGCGCATTTTACGACAATCGGTTCAGGCTAAGTTAGAAATCTTTCCTTGTTGTGCCATCTCAAGAGATCAATGTCCGGCCAATCGACCTTTCGCTCAGGGCGTCGAATTTCGCGCCCGTGAAGGCGTAAATACTCCTCGCCGTTGTTAAAGACCTCTTTGACCTTTTTGCTAACCGTAAAAGTGTAGTCATCGTTGATCGTCACATAGCCGGCATCAAAGACTGAGTGGATATCCTTCCGCAGAAGGATGCCATTAGATTTTACATGCTCGCCTCCCTCGCCGAATGGCATGATGTGGGCTGCATCAAGGGCAGGGAGAACCTTGCCGTCGGTTACTGCGCACTGTCTTCCATACGCTTCCGTTACAGCAACCCGGAAAGCCCCTTGGCCGAGACGTGGAGTAACTAGAGTTGGTGTGCCGAAACGAGATTGATCCGGAAACACAAGTTGAGCTTGCTCTTCACGGGCGACTAGTGCCGGGGATTTCGCAATGGCGCATGCTTCGGCCGTTTCCTGGAGCTTTGCCCACAACCGAAGGCCTTCATCATTGTCCGTCGAATACCGCTTCCCTCGTACAATGCTGGAAGCCCACGATTCCGGAACATCAAACCAGAGATGAGCAGGGAAGAAGACTGGTTGGACGAGTACAGTCGAACCTATGTCCGTCGAAGGTAGCACTCGAATACTTGTTCGTAGTCGGGCGATTGAGCTGCGTAATTCTTCTAGGGATGAAACGCCGTTGCCTCTTCCGAATGCCTCCCAAGCCATCTGGATCGGAAAGCGGGAGTAGCTACTAAAAATGCCAAACCCGCCAATTTTGCTTCGTGGGCTTTTTAAACGGAAGACTAGCATCTCGCCCGATTGGAGCGCTCTGAAATTCATTTCCCCTGGCCACCAGAAATTGACCTCAGTCAGTCCCGGCTCTGAAGCGAGAAAGTCGAACCAAGCGTTGTCAGTGTTGGCAACAAATAAGTTGATCATGTACCCGCCCGAGCACTAACTTAGTCGGAAAGGTCGACTTTTCGCCAGAGCTTAATAGGGGGTATCCCATGCGACCAAGACCGCCGTATATGGAAAATCCGGATAAGTACGACGTTGCTAACGAAGTCCTCTCTTCAGCAGTTAGGGTCTTGCAGGCAGTCGGATTTCATGAAAACGAAATTGCTCGGCTCTTTAAGCAAATCGCGACAAAGCCGAAGCGCTCGCCAATCTGGCTACGTCCCATAGCCGATTAAGGCGGGGAATCCGCCTACCTCTTCTTCCACCCGCCGCGATGTCCCGGCGCGCCGCCGGTCGAGCGCGGCGAGGGGCCGAACTCCGGACCGGATTGGCGAGAGTCGTTGGGTTGGACGATCTTGCTTTGCTCGCCAAACGGTTTTTCGGGAAGTGAGCGGCCCGCGCGATAGGGCAGCGACTCCGGTCCGTGCATTTCGTCGAGATGCGGTTTGTGGATTTTTGATGAGCCGCAACTCGTGGACCCGCCTTGGACCCCCCTCCCTGGCCTCGAGAGCGAGCCTCGCTCGCCTCGGACCCCACAAGGGGGGAGGGAACGGAGACACCACCACTGCGGGGCGAAGAGCCGCCGCGACGTATCGAACCGCTGTGGTTCTTCATCGCTAAGGGCGGCAAATTGGCTGCTCGTTCCCGGCTCACCGTCCCAGAGCAACGGCCGCCGCCGTTCCTAAGCAACCTCTTTCTCGACGTTTGCGAATACACTCAGCTTCAACCATGTACGCAGGCCGGCCGCGAGCTTGCTGTTTCCGATCAAGACAAACCGGCCATCCTCAGACGCAGGGCCGATGGCTGTATATCCGAGCCAGATCTCGGTCATCGTCCGCAGATCAGTCGATACATAAAGGTCGACATCGAAGCCCGGATCGACGAGGCACAGGTCAACTTCGTTGCCCGGTTCCACAACGAGCCAATAGTTGCGCTCCGAGGGCGGCCTGTCATTGAAGATGAACTGGATGGTGTTGCGGCGAGACGGCATTGGATCCGCATTTATGTTTCGCCTGATGTCCCACATCAGCAGATTGGCGTCGCGGTTCTTTAGCGTCGCTTCAGTCGTCACCCATCGATGTCCCCAGACGCCGATCGCTTCGATAATAGGGCGCAGCTCGCTTCCCGCTTCGCTGAGACGATATTCGAGTACGCCAGACTCGCACTCGGTCGCGACGTGGATGACGACGCCGGCAGCTTCAAGTTCCTTCAGCCGCTTCGAGAGGAGGGCAGGCGACATGCCCGGCAGCCCACGTCGCAGTTCGTTGAAACGGGTTGATCCCAGCATGAGTTCACGCAGAACGAGCAGCGTCCAGCGGGAGCAGACGATCTCAGCCGCCATCGAGACAGGACAGAACTGGTTGTAGCCGCTATCCGGCATGGAAGGCGCTCCTCTGCGCATAAACCCCGCTTGGCAAGGATGCTACGATCTGTCCAGCCGGGCTAGTGTGGCGGTTCAGAAGTCCGCATCATTGTGGCCCGCGGGTTCGTCATGCGGACTTCTGAACCAAAGCCACACTAGATCAATAAATTAGCTAGTGTCCTTTCGATTCCGAAGTTCGAAACGTGGCTCCGAAAAATGCTACGAACTTCGGAATCGGGACACTAGTTCAAAATCTGTACCGCCTGGATTCAGATCCTGAACTAGTTGCTTCCAGGGCTGCCATGACATGCTCCTGACGACTTCGCGAGCGCGGAGTCCGCTTTCGGGCGAAGGTTCAGGCAAAGGGAGATGGCCTATGTCGGTTGCGACGCTACCTCTTGATTACACCGCCATCAAGCTACGCCAGCAGGCCGTCTGGTCGGCCGGCGACTATGCAACGATCGGAACGACCCTTCAGATTGTCGGCGAGCGATTGTGCGAGGCGGTTGATATGCATGCCGGTGATATCGTGCTCGATGTCGCAGCCGGCAACGGGAATGCGACGCTGGCCGCTGCACGCCGCTTTGCTCGCGTCACGTCCACCGATTATATCGGCGCACTTCTTGAGCGAGGCAAGGAACGCGCCGCCGCCGAGCGGCTTTCCGTCAGTTTTCGGGAAGCTGACGCCGAGGCGCTTCCCTTTGCTGACGGCAGCTTCGACATGGCGCTGTCGACGTTCGGCGTCATGTTTACCCCAAATCAGGAGAAGGCGGCCGCCGAGCTCGTTCGCGTCGTACGCAAAGGCGGGAAGATCGGGCTGGCCAACTGGACGCCAGATGGCTTTATAGGCCAGATTCTGAAAACTGTTGGAAGGTACGCGCCACCGCCGGCCGGCATCAAGCCACCTACTCTCTGGGGAACCATGGCGCGCCTTGGCGAGCTGTTCGAGGGACATGAAATCAATACCTCCGTGCAGACCTTCACCTTCAGGTACGAGTCACCGAAGCATTGGCTTGACGTCTTTCGTGCCTACTATGGTCCGACGAACCGTGCGTTCGCTGCGCTCGACGCGGAGAAAGCAGCAGCACTGGAAGCCGACATTCTCGATCTGCTGGAAAAGTGGAATTGGGGCCGCAGCGATAGCCTGATTGTTCCCGGCGAGTATCTCGAAGTGGTGATTGCGAGATCTTGAGGTCGCAACGGACGGCCGGTCGTCGCTGAGCTATTCGGAGCGATCGGCGGCATGTCAATGTCCACCGGCGCTCCGGATTTGTGAGTCCGGGCCTTGGTATCCACAGTATGCAGACTGGAGAACTTACCTCTTCTTCCACCCGCCGCGATGCCCCGGCGCGCCGCCGGTCGAGCGCGGGGAGGGGCCGAACTCGGGACCGGATTGGCGCGAGTCGCTGGGCTGGACGATCTTGCTTTGCTCGCCGAACGGTTTTTCGGGAAGTGAGCGGCCCGCGCGATAGGGCAGCGACTCCGGTCCGTGCATTTCGTCGAGATGCGGTTTGTGGGGGCGTGAAAATTTACCCCCCTCCCGGCGCTTTGCGCCGACCTCCCCCTCAAGGGGGGAGGTGGCAGAGGAGCGGGGGGAGGGAGAAGAGGCACCGGCGCGCGAGGAAGAACCGCCACGCTTCTTCATCGCGCTCGCCGGCAGGTTCGCGGCCTCGCCGTATTTCTTCGCGCCCGCATAGGCACCGGCTTTCGACGCGACGCCGCGCTGCTTGATGGTGGGATCGTCCACCACGGCCATTTCGGTGGCGCGCAGCCGCTTGACCTCGTCGCGCAGTCTAGCTGCTTCCTCGAAATTCAGGTCGGCGGCGGCTTCGCGCATCCGCGTTTCCAGGTCGCCAAGCACGGCCTCGAAATTGTGCCCGATCGAGATCACGTCGTCGGCCATGCCGCCGTCGCCGATCTCCACCAGCACATGGTCGCGCTCGTAGACGCTGTTCATGATGTCGCCGATGGACTTCTTGATGCTCTCCGGCGTGATGCCGTTGGCGGTGTTGTATTCGACCTGCTTCTCGCGGCGGCGATCGGTCTCGGCGATCGCGCGCTCCATCGAGCCGGTGATCTGGTCGGCATAGAGAATGACCCGGCCGTCGACGTTGCGCGCGGCGCGGCCGATGGTCTGGATCAGCGAGGTCTCGCTGCGCAGGAAACCTTCCTTGTCGGCATCGAGGATCGCAACCAGCGCGCATTCGGGAATGTCGAGGCCCTCGCGCAACAGGTTGATGCCGACCAGCGCGTCGAACGCGCCGAGGCGCAAGTCGCGGATGATCTCGATGCGCTCGATGGTGTCGATGTCCGAGTGCATGTACCGCACGCGAATGCCCTGCTCGTGCAGGTATTCGGTGAGGTCTTCCGCCATGCGCTTGGTCAGCACGGTGACCAGCGAGCGATAGCCCTTTTGCGCCACGGCGCGGACCTCGCCGACGAGATCGTCCACCTGCGTGCGCGCGGGACGGATATCGACGGGAGGATCGATCAGGCCCGTGGGGCGGATCACCTGCTCGACAAACACGCCGCCAGATTCGTTCAGCTCCCAGCCGCTGGGGGTAGCCGACACCGCGACCGATTGCGGGCGCATCATGTCCCATTCCTCGAAGCGCAGCGGGCGGTTGTCCATGCAGGAGGGCAGGCGGAAACCGTATTCGGCGAGCGTCGCCTTGCGGCGGAAGTCGCCGCGGAACATGCCGCCGATCTGCGGAATGGTAACGTGGCTCTCGTCGGCGAACACCAGCGCATTGTCCGGCACATATTCGAACAGCGTCGGCGGCGGTTCGCCGGGACGGCGTCCGGTGAGATAGCGCGAATAGTTCTCGATGCCGGCGCAGCTTCCGGTCGCCTCCATCATTTCGAGATCGAAGGTGGTGCGCTGTTCCAGCCGCTGTGCCTCCAGCAGGCGGCCCTGGTTGTTGAGCTGGTCGAGGCGCAGCTTCAGCTCGCCCTTGATCGACTTGATCGCCTGCACCAGCGTCGGCCGCGGCGTCACATAGTGCGAGTTGGCGTAGATCTTGATGAATTCGAGCTCGTCCTGCTTGTGGCCGGTGAGCGGATCGAACTCCTCGATATTCTCCACGGTGTCGCCAAACAAATTCACCCGCCAGGCGCGGTCTTCATAGTGCGCCGGGAAGATGTCGATGACATCGCCGCGGACACGGAAGGTGCCGCGGGAAAAATCGGCCGAGGTGCGCTTGTATTGTAATGCGACCAGATCGGCGATCAGTTGACGCTGGTCGATGCGCTCGCCCTTCTTCAGCGCAAAGGTCATCGCGGTGTAGGTTTCGACCGAGCCGATACCGTAGATGCAGGAGACCGAAGCGACGATGATGACGTCGTCGCGCTCCAGCAGCGCGCGCGTCGCCGAATGGCGCATGCGGTCGATCTGTTCGTTGATGGAGGAGTCCTTCTCGATATAGGTGTCGGTCCGCGGCACATAGGCCTCGGGCTGGTAGTAGTCGTAATAGCTGACGAAATATTCCACCGCGTTGTCGGGGAAGAAGCTCTTGAACTCGCCATAGAGCTGGGCGGCGAGCGTCTTGTTCGGCGCCAGGATCAGCGCCGGGCGCTGCGTCGCCTCGATCACCTTGGCCATGGTGTAGGTCTTGCCCGAGCCGGTGACGCCGAGCAGCACCTGCATGCGGTCGTTGCGGTTGATGCCTTCGACCAGGTCGGCGATCGCGGTCGGCTGGTCGCCCTTCGGCTGGTATTCGGACTTGATCTCGAAGCGCACGCCGCCTTCGGATTTTTCCGGACGCGGCGGGCGGTGCGGCGTCCATATCTTCACCTGGCCGTCTTCACCCTTGAATTCAGGGCGGCCGTCGCGGATCAGGTTTTCCAGCGCATCCGCGGTCGCCTTGACGCCGAGCGCTTCCATCTTGCTGCGCGGCGGGCGGGCCAGCGCCTCCTCGTCATCCTCGGCGGTCGGCAACCCAAGTTGTCGCGCCAATTCCGGATCGAGCGTCGGGATGGTCGCCGAGGTGCCGTAATTGGCTTGCGGCGCTTCCTCAAAACCCTTGGTCGAGGCGCGGGCGCGATGCGCGGCCGCCTCGCCGCCGGCGCGGCGATCCCAGGAATTGTCCGGCGGCGGCTGCAGGCCGGTGGACGAACCAAGGCCGCTTTCGCCGCGATTGATCGCCGGATTGAGCAATTCCGCCAGCGCCGGGCCGATCGGCTGCACGTCGGGCCTCGAAGCCTTGGAACGCGAAGCCTTGGAATTTGGCGCCTTCGATTTCGGAGTCTTGCCGGATTTTTTCGGGGAGTCGGGGGTCTTCGCCATATCAGGAATATGGGACGACTCCGCGCCTGAGAAAAGGGCCGCGGGGATCAAGGAACCGTCGTCCCGCCCGGCCGTTGCGCTGTCAGCAGTTGTCAGGAGGAGGGGAGGTTGCTGCTAATGTCGTCTCGTGTCCCGGATGCGATGCGGTGCGCAGTACCGCTTCGCAAAGCCGGGACCTATGATTAAGCTTGTGGGCCCCGGATCAGCAGCGCAACACCATAGCGCGTCCAAGACGCGCGTAAAACGCGCTTATGGTGCCGCGCTGCATCCGGGGCACGCAGTACGACAACCGGCAACTCGTTTCGACGATAAGGCCGGAATCAAGAAAGACCCCCATGCCCGAAATCCATCCGCTGGCCGGCAAACCTGTCCCTCCTTCCATGCTGGCGAATATTCCGCGGCTGGTGACGGCCTATTTCGCGGGCACGCCCGATCCGAAGATCGCCGACGCAGCGGGTCGCCTTCGGCACCTCGGGCCATCGCGGCTCCTCGTTCAACGACGCCTTCAACGAGGCGCATATTCTGGCGATCAGCCAGGCGCTGTGCGATCACCGCGCGAAAGCCGGCCTGTCCGGCCCGCTGTTCATCGGCATCGACACCCATGCGCTCGCCGAACCGGCGCTCGCCAGCGCGCTGGAGGTGTTTGCGGCCAACGGCATCGAGGTGATGATCGACGCCCACGACGGCTATACGCCGACGCCGGTGATCTCGCACGCGATCCTCACCTATAATAAAGGCCGCACGAGCGGGCTGGCCGACGGCGTCGTGGTCACGCCCTCGCACAATCCGCCGGAGGACGGCGGCTTCAAATATAATCCGCCGAACGGCGGCCCGGCCGATACCGACATCACCGGCGCGATCGAGCGCGCCGCCAACCGCTATCTCGAAGACCAATCTCGATGGCGTGAAGCGCATGCCGTACGAGCGCGCGCGCAAAGCTTCATGCGTGCATCGCTACGACTACATCACGCCGTACGTCGCCGATCTCGCCAATGTTGTGGACATGGAAGCGATCCGCGCCGCGGGCGTGAAAATCGGCATCGATCCTCTCGGCGGCGCGGCGGTGCGCTACTGGGAGCCGATCATCGAGCGCTACGGCTTGAATGCGACCCTGATCCGCGACGAGGTCGATCCGACCTTCCGCTTCATGACGCTGGACTGGGACGGCAAGATCCGGATGGACTGCTCCTCGCCCTATGCGATGGCGCAACTGATCGGCATGCGCGAGAACTTCGACGTTGCCTTTGCCAATGACACCGACGCCGACCGCCACGGCATCGTCACCCGCTCGAATGGTTTGATGAATCCAAACCATTTCCTGGCCGCGTCGATCGCGTTCCTGTTCGAGCATCGCCCGCAGTGGCGGAAGGACAGCGCGATCGGGAAGACCATTGTGTCGAGTGCGATCATCGACCGCGTTGCGAAAAAGATCGGCCGCAAGATCGTGGAGACGCCGGTCGGTTTCAAATGGTTTGTCGATGGGCTCCTCAGTGGCGGCTTCGGCTTTGCCGGCGAGGAAAGCGCGGGCGCCTCGTTCCTGCGCAAGGACGGATCGGTGTGGACCACCGACAAGGACGGCCTGATCATGGGGCTGCTCGCGGCCGAGATCACCGCGCGAACCAGGCGCGACCCGAGCCAGTTATTCGAGCAGTTGACGGCCGAACTCGGCCAGCCCTTCTATGCGCGGATCGATGCGCCGGCGACGCCGCAACAAAAGAGCGTCTTCAAGACGCTGTCGGCGGAAAAACTCGCGATCAAGGAATTGGGCGGCGAGAGGGTATCCGCGGTGCTGTCGGCGGCGCCGGGCAACAATCAGCCGTTCGGCGGCATCAAGGTCACGGCCGATAACGGCTGGTTCGCCGCGCGGCCCTCCGGCACCGAGGACGTCTACAAGATCTATGCGGAAAGCTTTCGCAGCGAGGCGCACCTCAAGCAAATCCAGGACGAGGCGCAATCCGCAATCGCGCGAACGTTCGCGGCGTGACGCCGGCGCGGCGCGCCCCTTAGGCGACCGGCGCTGGCGACTGGCTGTTGACGATATCGAGGTGAATGCCGCCGCATCGGACGCAGCGCATGGTCCAGTATTCGGCGCCGGCACGGCCGCCGATCACGCGCAAAACCTTGAGGTGGCCGTCGCAATCGGGGCAGTTGGATCGGACCGCGGCGGATGCGTTTCCGTTGGAATCACGCATGAACCGTCTGCCGTTTTCGCTCCGGCATGACGGATCGCCGGTTCAGGTAGTCGATGCGGGTCCTTGCGTCGGCGATCGCCGCTTCCGCATTGGACCAGGCAAAACCGACCTCAAGCTCGGGAAATGAAACGCCGTCGATGATGACGGGTTCGAAGTCCTCGCGCCTGATCCGGGCGTGCCACAGGCCCCTGCCAGCTTCGAAAGCCTCAATCTGAAAGCCGTTATAGGTCATGTCGTGCCTCCGCCAATCCGAGACGAAGAAAACCACGACCCGGTCCAAACCACTGTGAACTGGTTCACACTTTCGGGAGAAGTTCGGGCGCGCATCCCCGCGGGAACCTATATAGAAACGTCTGGAAACAAGGATTCGATAGGCGATTTGGGCTGACGATGGTGGCAGGGGACAGAACGTTGAATGTGCGGGGGGCCGCACTCGCCAGGGCGCTTGCGGTGATGGCGACGGTAGCGGCGACGCTGGGCGCGCCGCGGGCCGTTGCGGCCGAAGCGGTTTACGATCCGCCGGTCGGCAGCCGCTGGATCGTCGAGTCCGAGATCCGCGGCGAGGAGACGCGGCCGGAGGGTTCAACCACGTCCATGGTGAGGACGCGTGCCGAACTGACCGTCGAAGAAAAGACAGCGAACGGCTTTCGCATCTCCTGGGTTCAGCGTGGTGCGATCGTCGAGGGCAACGCCAACAGCGCTGCGCTGCGTCGCGCCTACGCCGGCGTGCTGGACAATGTGGTGATCCGCGCCAGCACGGATTCTTCGGGCAAGCCGTTGCGCATCGACAATCTCGACGAGGCGAGGGCGGCCATGCGCCGCTCGGCCGATGCGCTGGCGGCGCAGTTTGCGGAAAGGCCGGCGGCGCGCGGACTGTTCGACCAGTTGATCTCGGAATTGACCGATGTCGATGCCGCCAGCGCTGCATCGGTTTACGTCGATGCGCTGGCCGTGCTCGCGGTCGCGCAGAATACCGGCATGAAGCCCGGCGAATTCAGGCGGGCCTCGAGGCCTGCGGAAAATCCCCTCGGCGGCGATGCACTGATTTCGAACGAGCGCTTCGAACTGGTCGAAGCCGATGACACGCGGCGCGTCTTCGTCAACGTCACCTCGATCGACGCCGCGTCGATGAGCGACTTCATGCAGTCCTTTGCGAAGAGCTTGCTGGCCGCCTCCGGCGACAGCGTGACGCCGGAGCGAGTCGATTTGCTGGTGAAGTCGATGGTGTTTTCGTTCGACAAGCGCGCCGAATTCGAAGTCGCGGACGGCATCACGCGAAAGGTCAGCGAAAAATCGACGACCGTGTTTCGCGGCATGGAGCAGAATTTGGTCCAGACCGAAGCGCGGACGATTGCGGTGACGCGCACGCCCTGAGCTTGCGCCGGCAGCGTGGCGTCAAAGGCGACCATTAGCTTGAGCTCTCCCCGCCGCGGTTCCTGCGTCCGGCACATTGCAGCCAATCACTTTCACTGCACCGGCCGCCGCTGCCATTGACTCGCCCGGCGTGCCGGGGCGACATTCATGCATCCGCATCCATTAGCCCTGCGCAAAACTCTCACGACAGGAACGCCCCATGATCGACCTGCATTACTGGACGACGCCGAACGGCCACAAGATCACGATGTTTCTCGAAGAGACCGCTCTGAAGTACAAGATTTTCCCGGTGAACATCGGCAAGGGCGATCAGTTCAAGCCGGAGTTTCTGGCGGTCGCGCCGAACAACCGGATTCCGGCGCTGGTCGATCACGAGCCCAAGGGCGGCGGCAAGCCGATCTCGATCTTCGAGTCCGGCGCGATGCTGCTCTATCTCGCCGAGAAGACCGGCCAGTTCCTGCCTGCGGATCTTCACGGCCGTTACGACGTCATCCAGTGGACGTTCTGGCAGATGGGCGGGCTCGGGCCGATGGCCGGACAGAACCATCACTTCCGCAACTATGCCCAGGACAAGATTCCTTACGCGATTGATCGCTACGTGAACGAGACCAACCGCCTCTACGGCGTGCTCAACAAGCGTCTCTCCGACCGCGAATTCATCGGCGGGCAATATTCGATCGCCGACATGGCCTGCTATCCCTGGGTGGTGCCTTACAAGAACCAGGGCCAGGATATCGACCAGTTCCCGCATCTCAAGCGTTGGCTCGCGACGATCGGCGAGCGGCCGGCCACGGTGCGCGCTTACGCGCTCGCCAAGGAAGTCAATCCGAACTACGGCCAGCCTGCGATCCGCACCGAGGAAGAACGCAAGCTGCTGTTCGGGCAGACGGCGGCGGTGGTAAAATAGCTTTTTAATAGCAAAACGCGGACACATAACTTTGCGTTTGCTATCGATGACAAGCTCGCCGTCATGATCCAAAATGGATCCGCGGCAGGCTGGAACCCACTCGTTTGGCGCGCCAGTTGCGCGTAACGGCTGCCGATTGGTCGGTTGATTGGGGGGCGGTTATGAAATTCGCCGCAGCCGTAGCGTTGCTTGTCGCATCCTGTTTGCCGGCGCTCGCGCAGCAGAGCGCTGCCGCGCTTTACGCCGCGCACTGCGCATCGTGCCACGAAGGCGGGGACGGGCAGAACCGAGTACCTGGCCGCGCTGCGCTGAAGTCGATGTCCTTCGATCATGTTCTCAGTGTCATCACGTCGGGCAGCATGGCCGATATGACCAAAGGGCGAACGGCTGACGAGCGCAAGGCCATCGCCTCCTTTGTGTCGGGCAAGGATGCCAGCGAGCAGCCTTCAACCGCCGCGCGCGAAGCTACCGCAGAATGCGCGAACCGCCAGGTGCGATATGTCGGATCGCTCGAGGGACCGCGCTGGAACGGCTGGGGCGCCGATATCAACAACAGCCGATTTCAGCCGCTGGAGATGGCGCGTTTGACGCCAGACCAGGTGCCGAAACTACGGTTGAAGTGGGCGTTCGGTTTTCCGGGGGCCTCTTCGGCCATCGCCCAACCAAGCGTGATTGGCGGAGTACTGTTTATCGGGGGCGCAGACAGCCGGCTGCACGCGCTCGACGCCAAGACCGGATGCACGCTTTGGACATTCGCGACGGAGGCGCCAGTCCGCACCGCCATAACCTTTGGTTTGCTCTCCGATAATGAGTTTGCGGTGTATTTCGGCGACGTGCGCGCAAATGCCTATGCCGTGAATGCAACAACGGGCGCGCTGGTCTGGAAGGCGAGGGTTGAAGATCATCCGGCAGCGCGGGTGACAGGAGCCCCGACCCTGTTTTCCGGTCTCCTCTACGTGCCCGTTTCCTCGATCGAGGAAGCAACGGGATCGCGGCCGACTTACGAATGCTGCACGTTTCGTGGAAGCGTTGTGGCGCTGGACGCCGCGACGGGCCGGCAGGTCTGGAAGGCCTACACGATTCCCGACGCGCCGCGCCCGACGGAAAAGAATGCGGCCGGCGTCCAGCTCCACGGTCCTTCCGGCGCGTCGGTCTGGTCGTCTCCGACCATCGACGTCCAGCGCGGGGCGCTCTATGTCGCGACCGGCAATTCCTATTCGAACCCAGCGGCAGATACGAGCGATGCCATCGTCGCCTTTGATCTGAAGACGGGCCAGATGCTCTGGCATCAGCAAGCAACGCCCAAAGACAGTTACGTCATGGCTTGTTACGGCATCAATAAGACCAACTGTCCTGACCCGCATGGTCCAGATCATGACTTCGGCCAGTCGCCGATCCTGGTGAGCTTGCAAAATGGACGGCGCATGCTTGTCATAGGCCAGAAATCCGGTGTTGTTCATGCCTTCGATCCGGACGAACAGGGAAGGGTGCTCTGGGAAACGCGCGTGGGCGAAGGCGGCCCGCTCGGCGGGACCGAATGGGGTTCCGCCGCAGATCAGGATCGCATCTATGTGGCGAACTCCGATGTGCGTTTCCTCAGCGATGGCTCGCGCCGCCTTGATCCTACTCGAGGCGGGGGCCTCTTCGCGCTCAATCTGTCAGACGGGAGAGTGACGATGCAAATACCTCCCGTTCCCTGTGGAGACCGCGAGAAGTGCAGTCCAGCCCTCTCCGCGGCCGTCACGGTCATTCCGGGGGTTACTTTCACGGGCGGCGTGAGCGGCTATCTGCGAGCGTACGCGACAAACGACGCGCGGCTGCTTTGGGAATTCGACACGGCGCGTGACTATGCCACGGTCAACGGCGTTTCGGCCCACGGCGGCGCCATCGATGCGACTGGACCCGTCATCGTGGACGGGATGCTTTACGTCAATTCAGGGTACGCGCAATGGAGCGGTCTTCCCGGCAACGCACTGCTTGCGTTTGGGATAGACGATCGCTGACAACGCCGCCGTGCTAAAATAGCTTTTTAATAGCCGGACCCACACACGCAACTTTTCTCTCGCTGTCGATGACAAGCTCGCCGTCATGATCCAATATGGATCCTGCGGCAGACTTGAATGTTTCTGTTCGTTGCGCCGCCCCGATCCTGCGGCTTTGCTGTTACGATAGGAGTTGCGATTTGCGTGACGGAATCTCCGGGCTTCGCATTGGCATGACACTGGCGATTCTGGCCGCCGGCAACGCTCTCGGTGTGTCTCTCGCTCTCGCGCAGGCCCGTCCCGATCCCATGTTGAACAGCCCGCCGACATGGGATGCCAATCACGACGGCATCTACACCTGCCAGGAGTGGAAGAGTTTTATGGATCGGCTGTTCGCCTCCGGCGATCGCAACCGTGACGGCTTCCTCAGTCCGGTGGAATTCGAGGCGATCAAGAAAGCCGATCCGAGTCTCGCGGACGCCGATTTCGGCTACTTCGACGAAAACCAGGACGGCAAGATCTCGCGCAAGGAATTCGTCGACAAGCCGAGCGTGTTCATCCTGCGCTTCGACAGGAATGGCGATTGCCGCGTGACGCCGGAAGAGCTGAAGGCCGCGGCCAATCCAGCCAATCCGGGACCGCAGGAGCGTCAGCGCGATCGGTTTCACTGAAACCTAACGTGCCGACACGCTAAATGCACGGACCGCGACGCTGCCTGGCTGAGCGCTACGAGCATTACTCCAACTGGATGCGCGCGCTTTTAGCTCCGTTCAACAGCCGTCGGAGATGAAAGCCGGCAAGCGTGTCGCTCGCATGCAGCCCGACCAATGCCGCAAAGGCCGGCATCGCCGCGGCGTCTCCGGCCTCCAGCTTGGCGAAGGCATCACCATATTGCGCCGTCGCGGCCCCTTCGAACGCGGCAGCAGCCAGCGGTTCGTGAGCCCGCAGCGGCTCGCTGCGCCCACGCAACATCAGATCGCCGACCGGCCTGCCGCGAAAAGGCTTGGCGCCATCCGCGACCGCGGCGCTGACGCAAATTCGCGTACCGAGAGACTTGTTGGCCGCCTCAAGCCGCGCGGCCGTATTGATGGTATCGCCATAGGCGGTGTAGTCGAAGAAGCGGCTGCCGCCGAAGTTACCGACCAGCGCGGGACCAGCGTGAACGCCGATCCGGGTTACGCCGAAATTCACGCCTTTGGATTTCCAACGCTCGCGAAACGCTTCAGCCCAGCCATCCAGCGCATGGGCGCAGGCAATTGCGCGGGCCGCATAGTCCGGTTGGTCGCCTGGCGCGTTGAAGAGAATCTGAATGGCATCGCCGATGATCTTGGCGACGGTACCTTCGTGCGCAAAGACGACATCGGTCATCCCGCCGACATATTCGTTAAGCAGTGCACCGAGCACTTCAGGCGCCGCGGTCTCCACCAGCGACGTGAAGCCGGCGATGTCGGTGAAAATCACGGCGACGTCACGCCAGTGCACCTCCATGCCGTCCCCTTCGCCGGCGGCGGCGAGCCTTGAAGCGATCTGGGGCGAGAAATACCGCGAGAGCGATGCATGTGCACGCTCGGCCTCGAACTGGCGCCGGCGCGCCTCGCGCATCGCCTCGACATGGCGAATGGTCTTGTCGATGGTCGTTTCGAGGTCGCCGAAATCGATCGGCTTGGTCAGGAAGTCGAACGCCCCCCGGTTCATTGCGGTGCGGATGTTGCTCATGTCGCCATAGGCCGAGACGATGATGGTCGATTTCTTGTCTTCGGCCTCCTGCAATTTCTGCAATAGGGACAGGCCATCCATCCGCGGCATGTTGATGTCGGATACCACCATATCGACATGCGGATGATTTTCGATCGACTGCAATGCCTCCACCCCGTCATGGGCGAACATGAAGGCGACCTCGCCATCGCGAATTTGCTTGCGGAACTTCTGCAAGACCAGAGCCTCGAGGTCCGGCTCATCATCGACAACGAGAATGGTTGCGGTCATGCGGCCTGCCCAAGCCGTGTATCGATCTCGTGGCGCAGCAGCGTAAAATCGATCGGTTTGGTCAACAATCCCACCGCACCGCGCTCGATGGCCTTGCGGCGTGTTTCGGCATCGCCGTAAGCGGTGATCATGATGACGGGAACGTCGGGCCGTTCGGCGCGCACTTTTGGCAGCATTTCGAGCCCGCTCATCCCGGGCATGTTGATGTCCGACAGGATCAGGATCAGCGACGGATCCTTGATATCGGCGGCGCGGATCAGTGCGTCAGGCGCCGACCCGGCAAATTCCATGGTGAAGCGCCCGGATTTCAGGTCGCGTCGGAATTGCTGGCGGAACAACTCCCCGACATCGGGCTCGTCATCGACGACGAGTATGTAAACGCTCAATTTCGGCCTCCAGCCTTTGCCGCCGCGCGAGGCAGCGTAATAATGAATTCGGTGAATGCACCGGGTTCGGTTTCGACGTCGATCTCGCCGCCGTGCTGTTTCACGATGATGTCGTGGCTCATTGACAGGCCAAGTCCGGTGCCCTCGCCCGCGGGTTTGGTGGTGAAGAACGGATTGAACATCTTCTCCCTGACTTCGGCCGGGATGCCGGTGCCGTTATCGCGGATGCGGATTTCGACCTTGCTGCCGAGGTTTTTCGTAGTCGCCGCCAGCAACGGCTCGAAGCCATTGTCGCCGGCTTCCTTGCGCTTGTTGGCGGCATAAAAACCGTTGGAAATGAGATTGAGGAACACCCGCGTGATCTCCTGCGGGTAAAGATCGATTATTCCGGCAGCCGGATCGAGGTCGCGTTGCAGCGTGATATTGAAACCCGATTTCTCGGCCCGCGCTCCGTGATAGGCAAGGTTGAGGCTTTCCTCGACAATCGTGTTGATGTCGGCGGCCCTGCGCTCGCCCGAACCTTCGCGCGAATGCAGGAGCATGTTCTTCACGATCGAATTGGCGCGCTTGCCGTGCTGCACCACCTTTTCAAGATTGGCCTTGAGCATCTGCGTCAGTTCGTCGATCTCCTCCCGGACCTTGCCGTCGAGATTGGCCGATCCGAGCAGGTCATTGAGCTCGTCGATCAATTCGCCGGACAGCGCCGAGAAATTATTGACGAAGTTGAGCGGGTTCTTGATCTCGTGAGCGATGCCGGCGGTGAGCTGGCCGAGCGATGCGAGTTTTTCGGTCTGCACCAGCCGGTCCTGCGCGGTGCGCAATTCGTCCAGCGAGAGCGAAAGCTCCCTGGTGCGCTCCTGTACCTGTTCGAACAGGCGCACGTTTTCGATGGCGATAACCGCCTGGTCGGCGAAGGTCTCGACAAGCTCGATCTGACGCGGGGTGAAAGCCCGCACCTCCTGTCGTGTCAGGGTGAAGACGCCGATCGTTTCGCCCTCGCGCCTCAGCGGGACGCCGAGGTTCGTCCGGTAGCCACCTAACCGCTGATACTCACGCGCAAGCGCGCTTCGCGTCTGGTCTTCGAGTACGTCCACGACTTGAACTGTCTCACCGGATTCCGCGGCGCGCGCGGTCGTGCTGCCGCCATCCACCGGAAATGGATTTGCCTTCGCAAATGTCTCGAACTCGGGGGAAAAGCCGTGATTGGATACCAGGCGATAATTGCCGTCTTCGCGGAGAAAAATGACGCCCTTTTCGGCTTCGCAGAGTTTGGCGGCCGAAGCGACCAGGGTTGCGAGCACTGAATCGAGATCGAACGCCGACCGGCTGATGACCTTGAGCACGTCGGCGGTCGCGGTCTGCTGCTGCAAGGATTCGCTGAGATCGCTGGTACGCTGGCGCAGTTCATCGAGCAGGCGAGCGTTCTCGATCGCGATCACGGCCTGGCCGGCAAACGTTTCCACCAGATCAATCTGGCGCTGGGTGAAAGGTTCGACCCGTGCGCGGGAAAGGCCAAACGCACCGATCGGTTCTCCCTCCCGTAGCAGGGGCGCGCCAAGGATGGTCCGAATAAGGCTCTTATGCGCGGTATGGCGGGCGGCATGTTCGCTATCGTCGGCGATATCGGCGATCTGCACCGCACGGCGCTCCAGCAGGGAGCGACCGATAGCCGTTCCGCGGCCGGGGGCATACGAAACCGCCCGAATCAGCCCTTCCAATTCGGGCGACATCGCCGATACCACTGCTGTGCGGAAATCGTCGCCGGAAGGCAACGCGAGATGTCCCGAATCGGCGCCGCAGAGGCGTCTCGCCTTTTCGACCATGGCCTCGAAGACCGGCTTCAAATTACCCGGCGACGCATTGATGACGCCCAGTACCTCGGCGATCGCCGTCTGCTGTTGCAGGGATTCGGTGAGATCGTCGGTGCGCTGGCGCAATTCGCTCAACAGGCGCGCATTCTCGATAGCGATCACGGCCTGGCTGCCGAAGCTGGTCACCAGATCGATCTGCTTGTCGGAGAACGCGTGAATGTTTTGCCGGAAGATGGCGATCACGCCGACGAGCTTGTCTTCTTTCAACATCGGCACAAGCAGAACCGTCCTGGCGCCGCCGAGTTCGACGAGTTCCACGATCGGCGGAAAACTCGTCAGGTAGGCGGGCTCCTGCGTGACATCGACGACATGGACAAGTTGCCGGGTTGCGACAAGCCGCCCCAACGGATCGATTGGCGGCGGGTAGATGACCGGATTGCGTAAAAAGGCCTCCGCGAAGGCCGGCGGCAAATTAAACATCGCGTCACACCGCAGCCCGCCGTCTTCGTTGAGAACAAACAAGTTGCCGAATTGTGCATCGCAGATACCGGTCGCGCTTGCCAGGATCGTCTCGAACACCGGACCGAGTTCACCGGGCGAGCGACTGATGACCTTGAGCACCTCGGAAGTGGCGGTCTGATGTCGAAGGGATTCGCTGAGATCGTCGGTGCGCTCGCGCAATTCGCTCAACAGGCGGGCGTTCTCGATGGCGATCACGGCCTGGCTGGCGAAGCTTGTCACCAGATCGATCTGCTTGTCGGAGAACGCGTGAACGGTCTGCCGGAAGATGGCGATCACGCCAACAAGGCTTTTTTCCCTCAACATCGGTACCAGCAGAAGCGTGCGGGCGCCGCCGAGTTCGACCAACTCCACGATCGGTGGGAAGTTGGTGAGGTAAGCCGGCTCCTGCTTGACATCGACGACGTGAACGAGTTGCTCGGTCGCAATCAGCCGTCCCAACGGGTCGATCGGCGGCGGGCAGATGACCGGATTGCGCAAAAAGGTTTCCGCAAACGCCGGCGGCAGATTGAACATCGAGGCACAACGGAAGCCGTCGTCTTCGTAGAGAAGCAACAGACCGAATTGGGCGTCACAGATCCTGGTCGCACTCGACAGGATCGTCTGGAACACGGGATTGAGTTCACCGGGCGAGCGATTAATGACCTGCAACACCTCGGAGGTGGCAGTTTGATGCTGCAACAATTCCTGCAAGTCAGTCGTCTTCGCCTGCACCTCATCGAACAGCCGGACGTTTTCGATGGCTATCATCGCCTGGTCGGCAAAGGTTTGCAGCAGGT
Organism: uncultured Alphaproteobacteria bacterium; assembly: GCA_963706265.1. Lineage (GTDB taxonomy): Bacteria > Pseudomonadota > Alphaproteobacteria > Rhizobiales > Xanthobacteraceae > Bradyrhizobium. The sequence goes on from CAVPLO010000003.1 coordinate 587,536, forward strand.
CGATCTGGCTTTTGGTGAACGGGCCGGGCTCGGGCCGCGTCAGCACCAGCACGCCTTCGACCTTGTTGTTCCTGAGCATCGGCACGCCCAGCGCCGCGCGAATTCTGATCAAGGAGCCCGCGGGCATCTCCATGTCCGGGTCCTCGAGAACATCAGGAATAACTTCGACCTTTCCCGATGCGATGACGCGCGAGGTCGCCGAACCGCGGCCCGCTTTCGGCGGATTGGCCGCCCAATATTGCAGGAATTCGGGTGTGGTGCTGGACGCCGCCTTCAGCGGAAAGAGCTCGCCTTCACGAAGGAAGATCGAGCCCCGATTGGCGCCACACAACTCCACCGCCGACGTTATCAGCGTTTCGAGAACGGTTTGGAGGTCGAAAGTCGAACGGCTGATGACTTTGAGCACGTCGGCGGTCGCGGCCTGCTGTGCAATCAACTCATCAAGCCTGCGCTTAAGATCAGCAATGACCTGCTGAGGATCGCCGGCAACGTTATTCGTCACAATGAATATTCCAAATGACCAGGCGAGACGCGGGGCGCCGCTTCGATTTCGCGCCTGAACCATCAAAGCATGACGGCCTGGCTTCAGCTAGGGGTAGCCGGGCTTCAAACAGACGGAAATGTCCTCAAGTAACGGAATATCATCGGCTAGCCTGCGGTGCCCTGCCTGGCCGCGTCCGCCGCCTTGCGCAGGCATTCGCGGCACAGGCAATCCTCGTCCTCGCGCGGCATCGGCATCCGCGCGGTTTCTTCCGCGCACCAGCACGTTTCCGACTGCGTGCAGGCGAACTCCGTTCCACATCGGGAACAGGCGAGGCGCCGTGCAGGCGCGGTTTCTAAACGATTTGTCATGAACTGTACCGAAACTTCGCCGCGATTTTCATGCCCAGTTCATCGCTGACACTGTTGAGTCAGGCGTAATATACGTGCTGCCCGATTCAAGGGAAGTCCGTCAGGAAAACTTCGATGGCCCGCGATCCGCAAGCTGCCCTGATGGCGCTCAACCGTTTCGGCTTTGGCGCGCGCGGCGGCGCGTCGGGCGACCTGGTCGACGCGGCGTCCGACCCGCGCGGTTTCGTCAAGGCGGACCTTCATCGCCCAGGCGGCGCGCAGCTCGTAATGCCCGGCTTGCAGCCGACACCCGCCTTGGCGCAAGCGGTGTTTGCCTATCAGGCCGAGGTCAAAGCCGCGCGTGAAGCGGCAAAGGCCCATCCCCCTGCCGGAATGCCGGCATCGGAGGAGCCGGCCGCGATCGAAGCGCTGGCCAAGTCGTCCGACAACAAATCCATCGAAAACAAGCCCATGGAAAAGATGGCGTCCGGTGCGCCGATGCAGGCGACCGAGGCCGCGGCCCCGGCCAAGCCGCTCAACGTGATCCAGAAGACTTTCCGCGCCGAGGCCCTGGCGCGATTGCAGCGGGCGTGGATGGCCGATTGCGGATTTACCGAGCGGCTGGTGGCCTTCTGGTCCAATCATTTCTGCATTTCGGCGGCGAAAGGCCAACTGGCGCGCATGTGGGCCGGCTCGTTCGAGCGCGAGGCGATCCGCCCGCATGTGCTCGGGCGCTTCGGCGAGATGCTGACGGCGGTGGAGCAGCATCCGGCGATGCTGTTCTTTCTCGACAACCAGCAATCGCTCGGACCGGACTCGCGTGCCGGGCGAAACCGCAAGCGCGGCCTGAACGAAAATCTCGCGCGCGAGATCATGGAGCTGCATACGCTGGGCGTCGGCAGCGGCTACACCCAGCAAGATGTGACGTCGCTCGCCCGGATCATCACAGGATGGACCTTCGTCGGCCGGCAAGGAAAATTGGGCGCGCCCGGCACCTTCGTGTTCAATGCCAATGCGCATCAGCCGGGGCCGCAATCCTTGCTCGGCAAGACGTACGAGGACACGGGGCTCGCTCAGGGCGAAGCCGCGCTGGCCGACATTGCGCGCCGTCCGTCGACCGCAAAATTCATCGCCACCAAGTTCGCCCGCCATTTTGTCGCCGACGATCCGCCGCCGGCGCTGGTGGCGCGGCTGCAAGAGACGTTCCGCAAGACCGACGGCGATCTTCTGGCGCTAGCCACGGCGCTGATCGATTCCGACGAGGCCTGGCAGGCGCCCCTCACCAAGATCCGCAGCCCTTACGAATATCTGGTCGCGACCGGACGCCTGCTGGGGCAACTTCGCGAAGATCCCAGCCGCTATCTCGGCGGGCTCAGTCTATTGGGCCAGCCGTTATGGGCGCCGTCCGGGCCGAACGGATTTCCTGACACCAACGCGGCATGGGCCGCGCCCGAGGGCATGAAATTGCGGCTCGATGTTGCCGCAGAGGTCGCCTCGCGTGTCGGCGACAACGTTGATCCGCGCGAGCTATTGGAGCTGGTCGCCGCGGACGCGGCCTCGGCAGAAACACGGCAAACCATCGAGCGCGCGGAATCGAAGCAGCAGGCGCTGGCGCTGTTGTTGATGTCGCCTGAAGTCCAGAGGAGATGACACTAATGGAAACGAGGTTGGATTGTTGTGAAAGCCAAAGCCAACTCGTCACGTCGCGCCGTGCGCTGCTGCTCGGCGGAGCGTCATTTGCGGCCTGGGCCTACTTGCCGAAATTTGCCCGCGCCGCCGACGGGCGCGACCCCCGCCTGATCGTCGTCATCCTGCGCGGCGCGCTGGACGGTCTTGCCACCGTCGCACCGGTCGGCGATCCCGATTATGCCGGCTTGCACGGTGCGATCGCGCTCTCGGCCGACGGTCCGCATGCCGCGACCATGCTGGACTCTTTCTTTGCGCTACATCCCTCGATGCCGGAATTCGCGCGGATGTACCGTGACAAGCAGGCCGCCGTGATCCACGCGGTGTCGACGCCCTATCGCGACCGCTCGCATTTCGATGGCCAGGATGTGCTCGAGAGCGGCTTTACCGGACCCGGCCGGGTGCAATCCGGCTGGCTCAATCGCGCGCTCGAGGTCTTGCCGAAGGGCGGACGCGTGACGAGCGGTCTTGCCGTCGGTGCGACCACGCCGCTGGTGTTGCGTGGCGCTGCGCCGACCGTCGGCTGGGCACCGGTAAACCTGCCGGCCGCCGCCGACGATACCGCCGCACGGCTGCTCGATCTCTATCAGCATCGCGACCCGGCGCTGGCCTCTGCCTTGAGCCAAGGTCTGCAACTGGAAAAGACCGCGACCGGCGATGAGATGAAGGCAAGACCCGGCGGCAACAATGCGAGCGCGATGCGGCTGGTCGCGCGTGGCGCTGCCAAGGTAATGGCGGCCGACGATGGTCCGCGCATCGCCGCGCTCGCCTTCGACGGCTGGGACACCCACGCCAATGAAGGCGGCCCGGTGGGGCGTCTCGCGCAACTATTGTCGGGACTCGATGGCGCGCTCGGCGAATTCCAGAGCGGGCTTGGCGAACGCTGGCGCGACACCGTGGTGGTGGTCGCAACCGAGTTCGGCCGCACCGCGCGCATCAACGGCACCGAAGGCACCGATCACGGCACCGGCACCATCGCGCTGCTCGCGGGCGGCGCTGTCAAAGGTGGACGGGTGATTTCGGACTGGCCGGGATTGAAGGCTTCCAATCTCTATGAGGGCCGCGACCTCGCGCCGACCACCGATCTTCGTGCGGCGCTCAAGGGGGTCCTGCACGACCATCTCGGCCTCAGTGAAAGCGTGCTCGCGAGGAGTGTCTTCCCCGACAGCGCGCCGGTGAAGCCGATGCAGGGGTTGGTGGGGTGAGCGCCATCAATCACCGCATTACGTATTGCGACAGGTGTCGGCTCCCTGGTTTCAAATGAAGATCCGCAGCGTATTAAGAAACTACCCCGTCGCAATCCGATCGACCTCCGCCATATCCTCCGCGTCCAGGTGCCAGGTGATCGCCTTGGCGTTCTGCTCAACCTGTTCGACGCGCGTGGCGCCCGCGATCACGCTTGCGACCTGCGGCCGTGCCGCGAGCCACGAGAACGCCAGTTCGAGCATGGAGTGCCCGCGCGCCTGCGCAAGCGCTTGCAGCTTCTCCACGATCTCCTCGTTGCGCGGCGTGACATAGCGGTCGCGCAGCCGCTGCACCCGTCCGAGCCGCGTATCGTTCGGCGCCGCTTCGCCACGCTTGTACTTGCCGGTCAACAGACCGCTCGCCAGCGGGAAGAACGGCAGCAAGCCGAGTCTGTATTCCTGCGCGCACGGCAACAGATCCTTCTCGATGTCGCGGACGACGAGGCTGTATTCGTCCTGGCAGGAGATGAAGCGACTCGTGTTCATCGCGCGCGCGACATGTTCGGCTTCCGTGATCCGCCACGCCGGAAAATTCGAATTGCCGATATAGCGCACCTTGCCTTGCCGGATCAGGTCGTCCAGCGCGCGCAGCGTTTCGTCGATCGGCGTCAGCGCGTCGTAGTCATGCTGCTGGTAGAGATCGATGTAGTCGGTCTTCAACCGCTTTAGGCTGGCTTCGACGGCAGACATGATGTAGCGCCGCGACGCACCCTGCCTGGTGCCGTCGGTGCTCATGGGTTTTGAGAACTTGGTCGCCAGCACGATATCCTTGCGCCGGTCGCCGAGCACCTCGCCCAGTACCGTTTCGGAGCCGCCCATGTCGGCATAGATGTCGGCGGTATCGAACAGCGTGATGCCGAGGTCGATCGCCTTGTGGATCACCTTGCGCGAGGTTTCCAGATCGGTGCGCTGGCCGAAATTGTTACAGCCGAGGCCGACGGCTGAGACGCGTAGACCCGAGCTGCCGAGATTACGAATTTCCATCCATCAATCCTGTGCCGCGGTTTCGAAGGCCCCTCTATAAATCCCCCTCTATTGTGACGCTATGGCGCGAGCGCGCAAGGCAGGCCGAGCCTGGCTGATGCGCCGGATGAACGCAGAAATACGAGAAATGTCAGGGAAAAAGAAGCGGTCCCGGTCAGACGCGGCGACTGACGGGGACCGCTGGGGGCGCGGATGATCGTCGACGGGGGGCTGATCAAACGCAATTCAATGCTAGTCCTGCATTGTAACGCAGCCGTGACAGGGACATTTATCCACAGCCTGAAAGCGAGCGACAGGCCGGAACTTGCGTGTAGCGCGAAGCGCGGCCATCTGCCAACGGTTCAAAATAGCTTGCGGTAGACGATGAAGCCGGAACGCTCTGCGACCCCGTCGTAGAGCCGTTGTGCGGTATGATTGGTCTCGTGCGTTTGCCAGTAGACGCGTGGCGTTCCGGCTTGCCGGGCCTGCGCGTAAACCTCGTTGATCAGCGCGCCACCGATCCCTTGTCCGCGCGCGGCTTGATCGGTGAACAGATCCTGCAGATAGCAGACCGGTTCGACGGCGGTTGTCGAGCGGTGAAACAGATAATGCGCAAGACCAACGAGCCGGCCGTCGCTTTCGGCGACCAGGGCATAGACGGGCTCGTAGGCGTCGAAGAAACGCGCCCACGTCATGCGGGTGATCTCGGATGAAAGCGCCGTCGGACCGGAGCGGCCGTAGAAGCCGTTATAGCCGTCCCACAGCGGCAACCATTGTTCAAAGTCGGACCGGACGACAGGGCGGACAAGAAGGGGAGCGGACATGGGCTCGTGGGGCGAAAAGGATTGATCGCTCGATTTAAGCGGTAATGTGGGAGGGATCAACCGGTTTCGTATCGCGCCTCTTATTCGGCTGCGCGCAGATCTCCCCTCGCCGGACTGCGCAGCCGGTTGCTGCGCATCAGGCGGTAATATTCGGCGTAGGCGGGATCGTCGGTACGGCGAACGAGTTCGGTGATGGGCGTGTAGCTCAGCATGCGTCCGCCGTCAGGCAATGCCGTGCAGCTGAAGCGAAGCACCTGACCGTCTCGGAGATTGATGTTGATCGGCGTGGAATCGCCTGCGCGCATCATTTCCGTGCGTTCTGCGATGAAGGCGCTCAGCTCTTCTTCCGGCATCTCCCAGGCGCCGGTGTCGCGGCCGTGATACATCAACGCGATGAAGGGCGGCTTGCTGTCGGCCTTTTCGTCGGGCAGCGCGAAATAATCGCGGAAGGCGCGATTGATGAATTCGGCGCGGGTGTCGGAATCCAGCAGCACGATGCCGATGTCGACCTGGTCGAGCGCAGCCGAAAGCCGCTCGGCGGTGGCGTGGAGACGGCGTTCCCAGGCGAGCGTATCAACCAGTCTCTGCCGCAGCAGACCGGTCAGAACCGCCGTGCCGACAACCGCCAGCGCGAGCAGGCCTAGGCGGGTCAGGTCCGACGAGGAGTCGAGCGGAACGCCGCGCGCCGAAAAAATCAGTGCGGAGCAAGCAAGCGCGAGCGCCGCGCTGATCAGGCTCGAACGCAGGCCGGACAGCGATCCGGCCAGCGCCACGATGCAGACGAACAGCGGCGCGGGATTGGAGAGGGTCAACAACAGATGATCGGTGACGAGCGCGATCGCTGCCGTTATGACGGTGAGAGCCGGTCCGAAAGTAGCGCGCCAGTCGAACTGCATATCCCGTTTCCGCACGAGAATGAGGCAGGCAGTCTGATCGAAAGTGATGCGTTGTGAGCGACGTTTCACGCCCTAACCTTAAAAAGTCGTTGATTGTTTGGACGCAACTGTCCGGTCTTTATGTATCGAATGATACAGGTTGGGCCGGGAAGCCGACCTCTTACCGGGAGAGTACCGCCGATGGGATTTGCGCTGATAGCGGTCGGCGCGTTCTTCGTCATCCACGATGGTCGTAAGTTGGCGCCTTGAGCGGCGCTTCGTCGCCGCGCGTTCCCGCGGCGATCAGGCACGACACCGCCAGAATGATAGCCGCCACGAGCGCGGCCGTGACCAGTTCTGTAGGAGACTTCATCATCATCCGATCGCGATGCGGATCATCGCGTAAGCCCGCGCAGAACCAAATCGGCTCCAAAATCGGTTCTCAGAAAATGAATTGCGCCGGAATGGGCATACCAGAGCCGAGCTTGCTCGACAGCACCGCGAGGGTGACCATCAGGCAAAGCGACAGCGAGGCGATCGCGAGCGAAGCCGCCACCGCGTCCATCAGCCGGGTTGATGCCACGGCCACTGCCGGGCTGCTAAAGCCGGTCGGGTCGGAAGACCGGGTCATGGTCTAAATCCTTCGAACTACCAAGTGGCCGGTTCAGACATTCGTATCGTGTCTCGGCGGGCTCACCCACGAACGTCAGAACCAAAGGGACAAACCATCATTTTCCGGTGCGGTGGATTTGGCATTCGCTATCAGAACTCGCGGTGCCGCTGGGCGAATGCCAAATCCACCGCACTGGCCGAATCACCCGCGAATCGTCGAATTTGTGGCAGCTTTCACAGGCGAGATTGCGGCGACGCGCGCGAAAACACGGCAGAATCGGGGCGAAACGGGCGCTTTGCCCATCATCCTCGCAACTCGTCCCCGATTTTCTGGGTTTCGGGCCTCGGCCACGAGGCCGGCGGTCGCCTCTGCCTGGTGGCCCGATTCCAACATTCGCTTCCCTCCGCAGCGGGTACCTTTGCGAATGTTAGAATTCGCAGGGCCGCCAGCAAATATGAGATTCTAGTGGAGTGTGGGATTTGACATTCGCCTTATGAAGGCGCGGCTAGGTCTGTCGCGAATGCCAAATCCCCTCCACTAGCCTGGCCGTCCATGGTTACGAATCCGGGAACTTGCTCGACCCGTTTCAACCAGGCTCGGACCGACGGAAAGGTCGACAGATCATAGTCGCACTGGTCGGCGACGTGCGTGTAGCCATAGAGCGCGATGTCGGCGATGGTGAACTGGCCGGCGGCGAAATAGTCATGGGTCTTGAGGTGATTCTCCATCACCTGAAGCGCGGCATAGCCGCGTTCCATCCAGTCTTCCAGCGCGTGGGTTTGCAGATCCCGGCCGCCTCTGACCAGCGCGAGCCAGAAATAGGCCGCGCCGATGTTGGGCTCCAGCGCGTGCTGTTCGAAGAACATCCATTGCAGCGCTTCGGCGCGTTCAACACGCGACTCCGGCGCCAGCGGCGTGCCGCCGGCGACGTACCAGAGGATGGCGTTGGATTCAGCGAGGTAGCGGCCCTCGGCGACTTCGAGCAGCGGAACCTGGCCGGAGGGATTCTTTCCCAAAAATTCCGGCGTGCGACTCTCGCCGCGCAGAATGTCGATCTCGATCGCGCGATAGGGCGCGTTGAGCAGAGCCAGCGCCAGGCGGACCTTGTAGCTGTTGCCCGAGCGTTGCATTGAGTAGAGTTTGTACATTGCGAAACAGTTTGGTCGGTGAGAGCCGGCGGCTTTTCCGCCCGCAACTTGGCCAAACAATGATGCCGATGACGGTGCGTCGCAAGGGTTGAAGCTGGAATAGATCAAAAACCTCTACTGCACTGCAACCGAAGAAATTCATGCCAGCGCGAAGGCAAGAGGCAACGTCGTTCACACTTACGCGATGACACGCGGCCTGGATTCGGCGACAGACAAAAATGCAGCGTTGGCGGAACTCGGATTCATATCCGGCTCTATTGAGGGCGAATTCCCGATTCTGGCGATCTCTTCTCGCAAACCATGAACAATGCGGGTTGCCACGATCCAGCACACCACAGCAGCAGCAGTGCCGGCGATGACGTCGCTGAAATAATGGCCGCCATCCACCGGAGTTGCGCCGATCATCGTGAGATTCAATAGCAGGAAAATCCAACGCAGATATCTGACCGGCCACATCGCGAAGATAAAGAGCCAGCCGCCTGCCGTATGGAGGCTTGGAAACGTAATGATGCCTTCCGCACCTCGCGCAACCAGTTCGCGGAACGTGCCATCGCGCAATCCGTCGAAGATCGTCAGATGAAGTTGCTGGGTTACCGGGGTGATGTTCGGATAGTTGCTAGGCGTCAGGTGGAAGTAACCCCAGACACCCTGGGCCGGCATAAGCGCGGAGACCGCAATGGTGATGAGGGCGGCAAAAATAAAGCTCAAGATGTACAGGCGCAAATGGAGCAGATGACCCGCCAGTCCCAATACGAGGATGACGACGGCGGCTTGTGGCAGGAAGCTGGAATAGGCGACGGCAAAAATCTCGTGAAGCGCCGCATGGTTGTTCATGGTGCCGAGCCAGCCCATCCAGTCCAGCCCAAGGTCTCGGTCCCAGGAGGCAAAGCTCTGGTCCCAAAGCGGGAGTGACGCGCTCGCCGCGACATAGGAAAGCGGCGCGGCCAGTGCTGGAAACAAGGCAAACTGTGCCGTACAAAGCAACGCCGACGCGAGGCGCTCTTCCTTCCGGGCCGAATAGAAGCGACCTGCCGCGTAGAGTAAGGCGCTGGCGGTCCCAACAAGCCCGAACGATGCCCATCCGAGATGGAAGGAGCCGCCGGCGCAGGCTGCGACGACCGGGGCTGCGGTCAACCCGATCAGGACCCAAATCAGTCGATCGGCGCGCCGCAAACGATCATTGTCCGTCATCGACCCCGAGATCCTCTGTTGGCACACGATCTTTCGAAAACACTGCCTTTCACGTTCCGGATATTGCTCTAGCAACGCGGCCTTTGCAGATCGTTAATCGGAAGCGGCGGTGAACGAGAAAGTATCGGTAAAATCGCTGCTTTTTGCTTGCCGCTGCATCGCAACAGTTTTAGAAACAACGCGTGCGCCTGATGTCCCGTGCCGGCCGCATCTTTCAACCAAAAATCTGGAGCCGATAATGTCTTTTTTGTCCGCTGCGCTCGACCGTGTGAAGCCGTCCGCGACGATTGCGGTCACGGATAAAGCACGTGAGCTGAAAGCGGCGGGACGCAATGTCATCGGCCTCGGCGCCGGCGAACCCGACTTCGACACGCCCGCCAACGTCAAGCTGGCGGCGATCCGTGCGATCGAGGCCGGCAAGACCAAGTACACCGCGGTGGACGGCATTCCCGAATTGAAGCAGGCGATATCAGCCAAGTTCGAGCGTGAGAACGGCCTGTCCTACAAACCGAACCAGATCATCGTCGGCACCGGCGGCAAGCAGGTGCTGTACAATGCGCTGATGGCGACCATCAATCCCGGCGACGAGGTGATCATCCCCGCGCCGTATTGGGTGAGCTATCCCGAAATGGTGGCGCTCGCCGGTGGTGAATCAGTCCCTGTCGTTTGTACGGCGCAGCATGGCTTCAAGCTGCAGCCCGATGCGCTGGAGAAGGCGATCACGCCGAAGACGAAATGGATCATCCTCAACTCGCCGTCGAACCCGACCGGAGCTGCCTATGCGCGCGCCGAGTTGAAGGCGATCACCGACGTATTGGTGAAGCATCCGCATGTCTGGGTGATGACCGACGATATGTATGAGCACCTGGTCTATGACGACTTCGTGTTCGCAACGCCGGCCCAGATCGAGCCGAAGCTGTACGAGCGCACGCTGACCGTGAACGGCGTCTCCAAGGCCTATTGCATGACCGGATGGCGCATCGGTTATGCCGGCGGTCCGGTGCCGCTGATCAAGGCGATGTCGACGATCCAGTCGCAGTCGACCTCGAACCCGTCGTCGATCGCGCAGTGGGCTGCCGTCGAGGCGCTCAGCGGTCCGCAGGATTTCATTCCGGCGAACAACAAGGTGTTCAAGGAGCGGCGCGACCTCGTGGTGTCGATGCTCAACCAGGCCAAGGGCATCGATTGTCCGCGGCCGGAAGGCGCCTTCTACGTCTACCCGTCCTGTGCCGGCACCATTGGCAAAACCTCGCCGTCGGGCAACGTCATCGCCAACGATCAGGATTTCGTCACCGAACTCCTGGAAACCGAGGGGGTTGCGGTGGTGCAGGGGTCGGCGTTCGGACTGGGCCCGGCGTTCCGCATCTCCTACGCGACAAAGACGTCCGATCTGGAAGACGCCTGCAAACGCATCCAGCGTTTTTGCGGCAATCTGCGCTAGATATTAGGTACCCCGTGTCCCAGACGCGGTGCGGCGCTTAAAGCGCGTTCACGCGCGTCCTCGACGCGCCATGGCGATGCACCGCAGAGCCGGGACCCATGTGGTTAATATGGGCCCCGGATCAGCGGCGCAGACTTCGTCCTGCGCCGCGTCCGGGGAACGCATCTGGAGCAAACGGGGAACTTGTGCCATAGAGAAGGCACGCGCCTATTTCCTTAACGGCGCGCGCGCTCATCTTTCTCTGCCGCATCACATCTTTTCAGTTTCCAGTCGGAGATTTCTTCATGCGTCATTTGATTATCCTTGCCGGTATCGCCGCCACGCTGCTGGCTGCGCCGTTGGCCGGCGTCAATGCCCAGCAGCCGATGCAGCGGGTGCAGGTCGGCGTTCTCGAATGCCGTGGCGGGGCGAGCGTCGGCTTCATCGTCGGCTCGGTCACCAATCTCGGCTGCGTGCTGCACATCGACGGCATGCCGGACGACCGTTACGTGGCGACCATCCGCAAAGTAGGCGTCGATCTCGGCATCACCGAGGAAACGGCGCTGGCCTGGGGCGTCTATGCTCCGGTGGCGCGTCTTGGCCGCGGCGATCTATCCGGCAATTATGCCGGCGCGCAGGGCAGTGCGACGATCGGCGTGGGTGCCGGCGGCAACGTGCTGGTCGGCGGTTCCAACAATTCGATCGCGCTCCAGCCGCTCAGTCTGCAAGGCCAGACCGGCTTGAGCGTCGCCGCGGGACTCGAAAGCCTGGAATTGCGTCCGGGACGATAGCCTGGCGTTCCCCCCCACGCAGCGCAACGCCATAAGCGCGTTCACGCGCGTCGTTGACGCACTATGGCTGTGCGCTGCTGATCCGGGGTCCATGCCAAAGAACGCCGCATCGTTTGATCGGTCCCGGCTCTGCGGCGCATCGTGAAGGGCGCCGCGTCCGGGACACGATGTCTTCCAGCGACAGATTTTCCTTCTTGCCAAAACACTGGCGGAGGAGGAGCATCCCATCTTGCCGACCCAATCAAGGGCCGAGCTCCACATGAGGAGGCGGCAATGGGACAAGACGTCAGAAGTCCCCGCGGTCCACGGTGCATCGCACTGGTGGGCCCTTTCCAAAGCGGTAAAACCACACTTCTTGAAGCGATACTGGCGCGTACGGGCGCCATCACGCGCGCCGGCAGCGTCGATGCCGGTACATCCATTGGCGACACGAGCGCAGAAGCGCGCCGTCACAAGATGGGCGTCGGACTGACGGCCGTCACCACCCACTTCATGGGCGATAGCTACACTTTTATCGATTGCCCCGGCTCGGTCGAATTCGCCCACGACATGCGTTCGGCGCTTCCTGCCGTCGATGCAGCGATCGTGGTCTGCGAAGCCGACGAGAAGAAGCTGCCGCAGCTTCAGATCATCTTGCGCGAGATCGAGGATCTCGGCATTCCGCGTTTTCTGTTTCTCAACAAGATCGACCGCGCCAACAAGCGTGTCCGCGAGACGCTCGCGACCTTGCAGCCGGCTTCGCGCATTCCGCTGGTGCTGCGCCAGATTCCGATCTGGAACGGCGATCTGATCGAGGGCTTTGTCGATCTGGCGCTGGAGCGCGCATTCGTCTATCGCGAGCACAAGGCGTCCGAAGTCATGACGCTCGACGGTGGCAATCTCGACCGCGAGAAGGAAGCCCGCTTCTCGATGCTGGAGAAGCTCGCCGACCATGACGATGCGCTGATGGAACAGTTGCTTGAGGACATTGCGCCGCCGCGCGACGCCGTGTTTGACGATCTGGCCCGCGAATTGCGCGAGGGGCTGATCTGTCCGGTGTTGCTCGGCTCTGCCGCCCGCGAGAACGGCGTATTGCGTCTGATGAAGGCGCTTCGGCACGAGGCGCCCGGCGTGACCGAGACCGCCAAGCGCGTTGGCGCAGTCGCTTCGTCTAAAGAGGCGCTCGCTTACGTGTTCAAGACCGTGCATCTCCAGCATGGCGGCAAACTGTCGTTTGCGCGCGTGCTGGCCGGACGACTTGACGACGGCGCCACGGTGCATTCCTCGTCGGGCGAAGCCGGTCGGGTGTCCGGCGTATCGGCGCTCGGCGTCGCCCAGGACAACAAGCGCGCGTCGGCCGAGGCCGGCGAAGCCATCGCGCTCGGCAAGCTCGACGCCGTCAAGACCGGTGACACCGTGTCGAGCGGCAAGACCGCGCCGCAGGCGCTGGTGCATGTCGAACCGTTGCCCCCCGTATTGGCGATCGCCGTTGCCGCCGCCGACCGGAAAGATGACGTCAAGCTCGGTCAGGCCTTGTTGCGGCTGAACGAGGAAGACCCGTCCTTGACCATGGTGCAGAACCCGCGCACCCATGACATCGTGTTGTGGGGGCAGGGCGAGATGCATCTGCGCGTTGCGCTGGAACGGTTGCGCGATCGCTTCGGCGTCAACGTCAAATCGCATCCGCCGGCGATCGGCTATCAGGAGACCATCCGCAAGTCGATGACGCAGCGCGGCCGGCACAAGAAGCAGTCCGGCGGCCATGGCCAGTTCGGCGATGTCGTACTCGAGATCAAGCCGATGCCGCGCGGCGGCGGCTTCGAATTTCATGAAAAGGTCGTCGGCGGCGCGGTGCCTCGAAACTACATCGGCGCCGTCGAGGAAGGCGTCGTCGATGGGTTGCTGCGCGGCCCGCTCGGCTTCCCCGTGATCGACGTGCAGGTCACGCTGACCGACGGTTCCTATCACAGCGTGGATTCGTCTGATCTCGCGTTCCGCACCGCGGCGCGGGTCGGGGTCAGCGAAGCGCTGCCGCAGTGCCAGCCGGTGTTGCTGGAGCCGATCCACATCGTGGAGATCGTCTGTCCGACGGAAGCAACCGCAAAGATCAACGCCATTCTGTCGGGGCGGCGCGGGCAAATTCTCGGCTTCGATACCCGCGAGGGCTGGCCGGGATGGGACCGCGTACGGGCGATGATGCCGGAGGCCGAGATCGGCGAATTGATCGTGGAGTTGCGATCGGCCACGGCGGGCGCCGGCAGCTTCACGCGGCAGTTCGACCGGATGGCAGAGGTCACGGGCCGGGCAGCCGACCAGATCATCGCCGCCCACGGCGTCGCGGCTTAGCTTCGTCTGGCCTCGCATCCAACCGCCGTTCCCTGATCGGGAGCGACGGTTTTGTTTTGGCCCGAAAAATCCGCTCTTGCCATATGATGTTTTTTACATCATTGTAACGAGTTATAACATCAGTTATCATACTTAACATATGGAATGTCTGCGTGATCACGTCGTTCCAGATGAAGGCAGCTCGGGCGCTTTTAGGAATTGACCAGCGAACGCTTGCCGAACTAGCCGGGCTTTCGCTGCCAACTATTCAGCGGATGGAAGCGAGCGTCGGCACCGTGCGCGGTGTCGTCGAATCTCTGACCAGGGTCGTCGACGCACTAAGTCAGGCCGGAGTGGAACTGATCGGCGATCATGCGCGCAGCGAGGATGGCGGACGCGGTGTCCGATTGAAAGAACCGCGCCTGCCGCGCCGAAACTGATACGGGGTTTGGGCGAGGACCGATTTGGCCATCGTCGCTCGAACGGTCGTGCGATTGGAATGGGACGAGCGGACATGAGCATCGCAGCCACGCGCCAAACGCATCAGCCGACCTTTGCCGAACTCTATGTGCCCAAGTTCGTCACAGTCCTGCGCGAGGGATATGGCCTTTCGGATTTTCGCTCCGATGTCTTCTCCGGCCTGACGGTCGCCGTTGTCGCACTTCCGTTGTCGATGGCGATCGCGATCGCCTCAGGCGTAACGCCCGACCGCGGACTTTATACCGCCGTCGTCGGTGGCTTCATCGTATCGCTGCTCGGCGGCAGCCGGTTTCAGGTCGGCGGCCCCGCAGGCGCGTTCATCGTGCTTGTGGCGTTGACCGTCGAGCGTCATGGCGTCGACGGCGTAGTCCTCGCCACTGCAATGGCCGGGATATTTTTGATTTTGGCCGGCCTGTTACGGCTTGGCACATATATCAAGTTTATCCCCTATCCGGTCACGGTGGGATTTACCTCCGGCATCGCCGTCATTATCCTGGCAAGCCAGCTCAAGGATCTCCTCGGCATCACGCTTTCGGAAAAAGAGCCGGGCGAATTTATTCCAAAGATCGAAGCGCTGGCGCGCGGTCTGCATACTGCCACTGCTCCGGCAATTGCGGTCGCTGTGGTCAGCATTGCTATCATCGTCATCCTGCGCAGGCTACGGCCGCATTGGCCGGGCATCCTGATCGCCGTGATCGTTGCTGCGCTTGCGACCTGGGTGTTGTCGCTCCCGGTGGAAACGATCGGTAGCCGTTTCGGCGGCATCCCCCGGCAATTGCCGCATCCGGCCTGGCCCTTGTTTTCGCTCGCAAAGGTGCAAGCCGTCCTGCCGGATGCGATCGCTTTTGCGCTACTTGCTGCGATCGAGTCGCTGTTGTCGGCGGTGGTGGCCGATGGCATGACCGGTCGACGGCATCGCTCCAATTGCGAACTCGTGGCGCAAGGGGTCGCGAACATTGGCTCCGCGCTGTTCGGCGGCATTTGCGTCACCGGCTTAATCGCGCGAACCGCGACCAACGTCCGCGCCGGCGCACGCGGTCCGGTGTCCGGCATGCTGCACTCCTTGTTCCTTTTATTGTTCATGCTGGTAGCGGCCCCGCTCGCGAGCTTCATTCCACTTGCGACGCTGGCTGCCGTGCTCGTGGTGGTGGCCTGGAACATGGCGGAAAAACACGAATTCGTACTTCTAATCCGCTCCTCGCGGGGCGATGCCATCGTGCTTCTCGCCACCTTTCTACTCACCGTCTTTCGTGATCTCACCGAAGGCATTTTGGTCGGGTTTGCGCTCGGCGCGGCGCTGTTCATCAATCGCATGGCGCAGATAACGGAGGTGCGAGCTGATGCTCCGCTGGTGCCCGCCGACCGTGCCGACTTCGCCAATGGCGATCGGGTTCCCTATGATTCCCGCCTTGCGGCCGATCCCGATATACTGGTGTACCGGATCAGCGGAGCCTTCTTCTTTGGTGCGGCTTCGTCGGTGGGCGCAGTGCTCGACGGCATCGCTGACACACGCAAGGCGTTCGTGGTCGATTTTGCGGCCGTGCCCTTTCTTGATTCCACCGCCGCCAATGCAATGAGCAGGGTCGCAACCAAGGCCGCGCGCCAGCGCATCCGTCTTTATATTACTGGGGCATCGCCGGCGGTGCGGCGCGCGCTCCTGACCCACGGCGTCATCCGGCCATACGCCACCTATCGGGAAACCATCGCGCGAGCGGTTGCCGATATCAAAAGCGAGCGAGAGATGTCGGCGGCCACCGTTCTCGCGACGACCTGACCTTCCCAACGGGTCGATGAGCGTTATCGCTCAGGCCGCGATTACGATTTGAATCCATATCCGGGCTATGATCTTTTCCCGCTTGGTGTTGCTCTCGTGGGCTAAAGGCCCCGTGGGCGACGCGTGTCCCGGCTAAGGCATCCCGATGCTTGATTCACACCGCAACACCGCGCTGGCCTGTACGCTGAGCGCGCTCGGCCGGCTATGTCGACAGCATCGGCTTCATCCATCTCGGTGGCCTGTTCGTTTCCTTCATGAGCGGCAACTCGACGCGATTGGGCGTCAGCCTGGCGCAGGGGCACTGGTCGAACGCGGCCGAGGCGTTCGGCCTGATCTTGTTGTTCGTGACCGGTGCGCGCCTGCGGCAGCCTCATCGTGCTTGGCCGGGGCGCCAATCGCCAGCCCTGGGTGCTGCTGGTCGAGGCGTCGCTGTTGGCGCTCGCCGCGCTTTGCTATGAGCTTGGCCTTTCGAGTGCCGCGGTCGCCGCGATGGTGCTGGCGATGGGGCTCGAGAATGCGGTGTTCCAGATCGATGGCGGTGCCGGCCTTGGCCTCACTTACATTACCGGGGCGCTGGTGAAGGCCGGCCAGCTCATGGCGGCCGCGATGACCGGTGGGGCGCGCTGGGACTGGGTGCCCAATGTCCTGTTATGGGCGGCGCTGGTGGCGGGGGCGGTGTGCGGCGCGTCGGCCTATCACTGGATCAATCTCGCCGCGATCTGGTTTGCTGCCGGACTTGCGCTGGCGCTGAGCGGGATCGCCGCCGCGACCGCCCGCGGCATTGAACTCGTAAGCCGGCTTGCCCGATGGGAAGAATGACGACGGCGACGCCGCAAGGGTGAGACGATGGCATCCATAACCAAATCACGCGCGGCATGCCTGATCGGGTGGCCGGCGGCGCATTCGCGCTCGCCGCTGATTCATCATTACTGGCTGCGCCAGCTCGGCATCGAAGGTGGATACAACATCGAGGCGGTGCCGCCGGAGGGCTTTGCGGAATTCGTCCAGCGTCTGTCGACGCACGGCTTTGTCGGCGCCAACGTCACCATTCCGCACAAGGAGCGCGCGCTGGCGCTGACGATGCCGGATGCGCGGGCGCGCGCTGTCGGTGCGGCCAACACGTTATGGTACGAAGGCGGCGAGCTGCGCTCGACCAATACCGATATCGAAGGCTTCATCAACAATCTCGATGCCGCTGCGAAGGGTTGGGACGCAACCAGCGATGCGCTGGTGCTCGGCGCCGGCGGCTCGTCGCGCGCGGTCGTGTACGGCCTGATCGAACGCGGCATCAAGCGCGTGCATCTCGCAAACCGCACCATGGAACGCGCGCGCGCCCTGGCGGATCAATTCGGACCGGCGGTGCATTCCGTGGCGTGGGAAAAGCTCGGCGAACTGCTTCCGCATGCCGACCTTCTGGTCAACACCACCTCGCTCGGCATGCACGCCCAGCCGGCGCTCGAAGTCGACATCGCCCTGCTTCCATCACACGCGATCGTGGCCGATCTTGTTTATGTCCCGCTGGAAACCGAGCTGCTGAAAGCCGCTCGGGCGCGCGGCCTCAAGACCGCCGACGGGCTCGGCATGCTGTTGCACCAGGCCGTGCGCGGCTTTGAATTGTGGTTCGGCCGGCGACCGGAAGTTACGCCCGAATTGCGCGCCTTGGTCGAGGCCGATCTCAGGGGAGCGTGAGCCGGGGCTCTTCTGCTGCTCGCGCGGGCACATGATCCGTCAAAGCGTAGGCGGTTTGGCCTCGCGACAAACGCGAATGCGATTGCGCGGAGATGGGGGCCGCCAGCCCTCGCCGTCATGGAATAACCGCGGCTTTGCGGGGTATTTCTTCCTATTCCGACCTGAACCTTTAAGGGAGAAATCATGCCGAAAATCTCTTCATGGCTGCCGCGTTCGCTCGCGGCTTCACTGGCCGTCGTTTCTGTCCTTGCATCAAGCGCATGGGCCCAGCAGTCGCCGACGCCGACGCGCATTCGTGGCACCATCGAAAGCATCGATGGCAAGACGATGAACATCAAGACCCGCGAGGGCACCGACGTGAAGGTGAACATGACCGACGATATCTCCGTCATCGGCATCGCCAAGACTTCGTTGTCGGAGATCAAGCAGGGCAGCTACATCGGGGTGTCCGGCATGCCGCAGCCCGACGGCAGTCAGAAGGCGCTCGCGATCCATATCTTCCCGGAGGCCATGCGCGGTGCGGCTGAAGGGTTCAGGCCGTGGGATCTGCGTCCGAACTCCACGATGACCAACGCCACCGTTGCCCAGACCGTTGCCAGCGTCAACGGCGAGGTCATCGAGGTCAAGTACAAGGACGGCGAGAAGAAGGTCGTGGTGCCGCCGGATGCGGCGATCGTGGCTTTCGTCACCGGGGAGAAGTCCGAGATCAAGCCGGGCGCAAAGATCATCATCTTCGGTGCGAAGAAGTTGGCCGATGGCTCGCTCGAGACCAACCGCATCGGCGTCGGCCGCGACGGCATCGCGCCTCCGATGTGATTCGACATCGTCATTGCGAGCAAAGCGAAGCAATCCAGAGCTCAGTATCTGGATTGCTTCGTCGCATTACGCTCCTCGCAATGACGGGCAGCGCGATGATGCGCTTAAGGTCTCACACCGCCAGCACGTGATCGTCGATCTCGGCGATGGTGTTGACGCCGCACAGCCCCATGGTCGTCAGAAGCTCGGCGCGGATGATGTCGATCGCCTTGGTGACGCCCGGCCCGCCATAGGCACCGAGGCCGTGAATATAGGCCCGGCCGATCATGCAGGACTTCGCGCCCTGGGCGATCGCCCGTACCACGTCCTGGCCGGAGCGAATGCCGCCGTCGAACATCACTTCCATTTTGTCGCCGATCGCATCCACGATTTCCGGCAAGGCTGCGATCGAGGATGGCGCGCCGTCGAGCTGACGTCCGCCGTGGTTGGACACGACGAGCGCCTGCGCGCCGGTCTTGGCGGCCTCATTGGCGTCCTCGGCGTCGAGAATGCCTTTCAACACCAGCTTGCCGGGCCAGATGCTGCGGATCCATTCGACGTCCTTCCAGTTCAGCGTGGTGTCGAATTGCGTTCCGATCCAGGCGCCGAGCGCGGTGATATCGTCGGTGCCCTTCAGGTGACCGACGAGATTGCCGAAGGTGCGGCGCTTGCCGCGCAAGACGCCGGCGACCCAGGCGGGCTTGGTGGCGAAATCGACCAATTTCGACAGCGACCATTCCGGCGGCACCGTCATGCCATTCTTGATGTCGGCATGGCGCTGCCCGATCACCTGCAGATCGACGGTGAGCACGAGCGCGCTGCACTTGGCGGCGATGGCGCGTTCGACCAGCGCCTTGATGAAACCGCGGTCCTTCATGACGTACAACTGAAACCAGAACGGCTTGTCGACATTGGCGGCGACGTCCTCGATCGAGCAGATCGACATCGTGCTCAGTGTGTAGGGAATGCCCGCGGCCTGTGCGGCGCGGCAGGCATGAATTTCGCCGTCGCTGTATTGCATGCCGGTGAGGCCGACCGGCGCGAGGATCAACGGCAGTGCCGCAGGCTCGCCCAGAATGGTCGTCGATGGATCGCGCTTGGACACATCGACGAGGATGCGCTGGCGCAACTTGATCGCCTGCAGGTCCTCGCGGTTGGCGCGCAGCGTTTCCTCGGCATAGGAGCCGCGGTCGCAATAATCGAAAAATGCCTTCGGCACGTTTCGCATGTGGCGCTGCCGCAGATCCTCGATGCAGGTAATCTGTTTCATGGACGTTTTCCGGTCCTGTCTTGTAAATACAGCTTTGGCTGTCATCTACCACGGCAGGGGCCAGCGCAACATCGGCTCAGGATAAAGCAGAGGACTTTCCCATGACCGGACCGCACACGGTGTCCTCCCACCTCAAAAAACCCGCGAAGAAGCAGCGCGACGAGCGGCTCGAAGAAGCGCTGGAGGAGGGGTTGGAGGAGACTTTCCCGGGCTCAGACCCCGTCAGCGTTACCCAGCCGGCCCCCTCAAAAGAGGACGGCCGGGTCAAACGCAAGGGTTGAAGTTCCCGAGCCGCGCCCGCCGTTCCAAAGAATGATATTTGTTTTCAATGATTTAGGTTCGATCGCGAGCGTTCTACCGGAAATTATTCATCATATTTTTTGAAGTCATTTTAGCGACGAAGGCATTATAACAGGCCCGACGTTAGCATGGGGCTGACGGCTCGGCTTCTCGGCGGTGGCCTTGAGAGGGTGCGGGCGGTGCTGGGGGTTCTATGAGCCGCAAATATTTCGGGACGGATGGGATACGGGGTCTCGCCAATGGCCTGATCACGCCGGAACTGGCGCTGAAAGTAGGGCAGGCGGCCGGTCTGGTGTTTCAGCGCGGCGAGCATCGTCATCGCGTCGTTATCGGCAAGGACACCCGCCTTTCCGGCTACATGATCGAATACGCCATGGTGGCGGGCTTCACCTCGGTCGGCATGGACGTGCTGCTGCTCGGCCCGATGCCGACGCCTGCGGTCGCGATGCTGACCAAATCGATGCGCGCTGATCTCGGCGTGATGATTTCGGCCTCCCACAATCTGTTCGAGGACAACGGTATCAAGCTGTTCGGCCCGCAAGGCTTCAAGCTCTCCGACGACGTCGAAAAGCAGATCGAGCAGTTGCTCGACGAGTCGCTCGACCGCCGTCTGGCGCAGAGCGCAAGCCTCGGGCGCGCCCGCCGCATCGACGGCGTTCATGATCGTTACATCGAATTCGCCAAGCGTACGCTGCCGCGCGAACTCAGCCTGGACGGCCTGCGCGTCGTGGTCGATTGCGCCAATGGCGCCGCCTACAAGGTCGTGCCGGAAGCGCTGTGGGAACTGGGCGCCGACGTCATCTCGATCGGCGTCGAGCCCGACGGCTTCAACATCAACAAGGAATGCGGCTCGACCGCGCCGGAAGCGCTGAGCCGCAAGGTGCGCGAACTGCGCGCCGATATCGGCATCGCGCTCGATGGCGACGCCGATCGCGTCATCCTGGTCGATGAGCGCGGACATCTGGTCGACGGCGATCAATTGTTGGCGGTGATCGCGCAAAGCTGGAAGGAAGACGGTCGGCTGGCGAAGCCCGGCATCGTCGCCACCGTGATGTCGAATCTCGGTCTCGAACGCTTCCTCGAAGGCCAGGGCATCGAACTGTTTCGCACGCCGGTCGGCGACCGCTATGTGCTCGAGCGGATGCTCTCCGGCGGCTACAATCTCGGTGGCGAACCCTCCGGCCACATTATTCTGTCGGACTACGCCACCACCGGTGACGGCTTCGTCGCCGCGCTTCAGGTGCTCGCGGTCGTGCAGAAGCTCCGCCGTCCGGTGTCGGAGGTCTGCCGCCGCTTCGATCCGCTGCCGCAGATCCTCAAGAACGTGCGCTACCGCAGCGGCAAGCCGCTCGACAATGCCGACGTCAAGTTGGCGATCGACGACGGCGAAAAGCGGCTCAACGGCCACGGCCGGCTTCTGGTGCGTTCCTCCGGAACCGAGCCCGTGATCCGCGTGATGGGCGAGGGCGACGACCGCATGCTGGTCGAGGAAGTGGTCGATCAGATCGTTTCCGCGCTCGGTCAGGCCGCGGCCTAAGAGCGACACTCTCGTCATTGCCTGCGACAAACGCAATGCGTTTGCGCAAGGGAGCGAATGCGACGACCCGCCGTCGCTCGCTTTGCGAGCTATGGCGCGCTTGCGGTCCGCCGAAGCATTCTTGCGCGTAGGCGGAAGCAATCCAGCGTCGCGACAAGACCAGATTGCTTCGCGAAGCCTGTCATCGGTCGCGCATTCGCGCGACCCGTTGGCTCGCAATGACGGCAACAAATATTTGGCATACGCATCGCAGCCATTTTCTATTGGCGGTGGTAGCTCGGCCGCCGTCAGGGTACGAGGTCTGCATTGCTGTTGCCGGGAATGATTCCTTGAACAAGTCCGTTATCGTCTCCGATGAAACCCTGACCGAGCCGGTCGTCGTCGCGGACGCGGCGCCTTCGCTGAAGGCGGCAGCGGCCGGCCCCGCTTATGTCGTGCTCGCCGGCATCAGCTTTTCGCATTTCCTCAACGACACCATGCAGTCCCTGATCGCATCGGTGTACCCGATTCTGAAGGACAGCTACGCGCTCGACTTCGCCCAGATCGGGTTGATCACGCTGGCGTTCCAGTTCACGGCCTCGCTGTTGCAGCCGCTGGTCGGGCATTTCACCGACAAGAAGGCGCAGCCGTTTTCGCTGGCGATCGGAATGTCCTCGACTTTCTTCGGCCTGCTGCTGCTCAGCATCGCCCATCAATACATGGTGATCCTGATTGCCGCCGCGCTGGTCGGCCTGGGCTCTGCGGTATTCCACCCTGAGTCGGCGCGCATTGCGCGGCTGGCCTCCGGCGGCCGCTATGGATTCGCGCAATCGGTGTTTCAACTCGGCGGCAGTTTCGGCACCTCGATGGGACCGGTGCTCGCGGCCCTGATCGTCGTTCCGTTCGGTCAGCCCAGCATCGCCTGGTTCTCGTCAATCGCGTTTCTCGCCATCGTCGTGCTGTGGCGGATCGGCCAATGGTACAGGCCGCAGATCAAGGCCAGAAGACCGGCCGCCGTCGTTTCGCATCCGGAGGCGCCGTCTCCACGCCGGGTTCAACTCGCGCTCGCGGTGCTGGTGGTGCTCTTGTTCTCGAAGCAGCTCTACGTCTCGAGCCTTTCGAGCTATTACATCTTCTACCTGATCGACCGCTTTGGCGTTTCGACGCAAGCCGCGCAACTTTATCTTTTCGTCTTCCTTGCCGCCAACGCGGTCGGCGCTTTCTTCGGCGGCCCGTTAGGCGATCGCTTCGGCCGCAAGATCGTTATCTGGTTCTCGATCGTCGGCGCGCTGCCGTTCACGCTGGCGCTGCCTTATGCGGGGCTGACGGCCAGCGCGGTGTTGACTGTGTTTATCGGCCTCATCATTTCGTCGACGACGTCATCGATCATCGTGTTCGCACAGGAACTGGTGCCGCACCGCTTCGGGATGATTTCCGGCGTGTTCTTCGGCGTGGCGTTCGGCATCGGCGGTCTTGGTGCAGCCTTGCTCGGCAGGCTGGCCGACCATACCAGCATCGCCTTCGTCTATCAGATCTGCGCATTCCTGCCGGCGATCGGTTTGCTTGCGGTGTTCCTGCCGAAAATGCCGCAAGCGGCAGGTGGCGAATAGGGAGTAGCGAATGGCGAATAGCAAGTGAGCTTCTATTCGCTACTCGCCATTCACCATCCGCTATTCGCCATTCCCCTTCACACATCATTAGTGATTGTGACGGCGATCGCCTTTTTGTGGCGATGGATCTTGCAGCGACAATTTTGTTCGCGAAATATCAACCTTAAAAATTAGGGTTAAGCGGCGCTTAAGCATTTGGTGTCATCGTCCTGTGAGTTTTCGTTGTGGGGCCGTCTGCCTCACAGGCCAAAAGGACGAAGCCAATGCGTAGTGTGAAATTTTTCGTTGTCGCCGGAGCGGCATCCTTGTTGTCGTCGATGGCTTCCGCTGCCGACATGGCGATCGCCCCCCCGCCGATGCCCTATGCGCCCCCGATCGCCGACTTTGGCGGATGGTACCTGCGCGGCGACATTGGATTCAGCAACCAACGCGTCGGCAGCATCCGCAACACCAATGCCGCGCTCTATTCCGGCTTGAGCTCGTTCGAGGAGAAGACCGGCTTTGACACCGGCGGCATCTATCAGATCGGCGCCGGCTATCAGTTCAATCACTGGTTCCGCGTCGACGTGACCGGCGAATACCGTGGCAGCGCCAATTTCCACGGGCTCGACCTGACGAGCTTCCCGAACGGCGGAGCAGCCGGATTCGGTTCTGACGTTTACAACGCCCAGAAGTCCGAATGGCTGTTTCTCGCCAACGCCTATGCCGACCTCGGCACCTGGTGGTGCATCACGCCTTATGTCGGCGCCGGTATCGGTACCGCGCGGGTGCAGATTGCGAACTTCACCGACTCCGGCGTTGCCACGCTGTTCCCGCCGGGCACTGGCGTCGGTCCGAGCCTCGTATCGGCTCAGACCGGGTCGCAGTGGAATTTTGCCTGGGCGCTACACGCCGGTCTCGCCTACCAGGTCAATCCGAACATGACGGTCGAGCTTGGTTATAGCTATGTCGATCTCGGCAACGGCACGACGGGAGTGGATAGTACCTTCGACCACTCCGCGGGCGGTCATGTGTTCCAGTTCCACAACATCACGTCGCAGGACGTGAAGTTGGGCGTGCGCTGGAACCTCTGGAGCCCGCCGGTCTATGCACCACCGCTCGTCACCAAGGGCTGATCGAACCAGCCTCGCTTAACTCTTGTTAACGGCGCGGGATGTTCCCGCGCCGTTTTGTTTTGCGCTGGTACGTGTGCGACAACGATTGATTAAGGTTAACGCGCGATGATCACGCCAGGTTCTAGGTAGCTTGGGAGTGGTTCGATGCGTGGAGTCGTACTGGCGGCGGCCGTGATGTTGGGGACGGTGGCGAGCGCGCAAGCCGCCGACATGCCCGATTTCCTTCGCGGGTCGCTGGGCGGCCCGACCATGCCCGTCAGCTGGCAGGGGTTTTATGTCGGCGGCCAGTACGGCTACGGATCCTCCGACGAACACTTCAGCGGCTCGAACACCAGCATGCTGAATTCCCTGATTGCGAACAACGTCATTCAGGAGATGGGGGTTGGGCAGTGGAATCTTCAACTCGGAGGCGTCTCTGCGCGCTCGTCCGGATACGGGGCGTTCGCGGGATACAACTGGCAGTGGGATGACGTTGTTGCCGGCCTCGAAGCGTCCTATCTGCACGGCTCGTTCGGCGGGTCCACGACTGCCACCGCGGGGCCTCTCATCGGCGGTCCGTTGTCCGATACTTTCTTTCATAACGTTACCGTCAATTCATCGGATTCGATCGCGATTTCCGATCTGGCGACGTTCCGTGCGCGTGCGGGCTACGTTTATGGAAGCTTCCTGCCATATGTGTTCGGTGGGCTGGCGCTTGGAAATGCGGACATCACCCAGGCGGTCAATGTCCACGACCAATATGGACCTACCTTCGCAAACGCGGCGGCATCATGTTCAAGTGCGACGCCGCCGCTGGTCTGCTACTCGCTGCACGCCGACAATACGCTCCACAACCATTTGATCTACGGATACACGGCAGGCCTTGGCGTCGATATCAAGCTGGTCGGCGGCCTGTTCATGCGCGCCGAGTGGGAATACGTCCGCTTCGTCGACCTGATCCAGGTCAACATGAACACGGTGCGCGCCGGTCTCGGCTACAAGTTCTGACGGTTGTCCTGGTACCGTCAGCAATATTGACATCATCGGTTGCGCCTGTTGCTCTGTCCCGATCAACGGACGGGCAGCGGACCATGAAGGTTTACGGCGATACCAATTCGGGCAACTGCCTCAAGGTGAAATGGGTCTGCGACCGCCTGGGCCTGCCGTATAGCTGGATCGCCATCGACATCCTCAAGCAGGAGAGCCGAACCCCGCAGTTCCTTAAACTCAACAGCGCGGGGCAGGTGCCGGTCGTCGATTTCGAGGATGGCCGTACGCTCGCGCAATCCAACGCCATCATTCGTTATCTCGCCCGCGGCAGCGATCTCATTCCCTCCGACGATTTTGCCGCGGCCAAAATGGATGAATGGCTATTCTGGGAACAGTATAGCCATGAACCCTATATCGCGGGCTGCCGCTTCCAGTTGGTCTATCTGGGCCGGTCGGCGTCAGGTCTCGATCCCGACAAGGTCAAGCGCGGTTATGCGGCGCTGGCACGAATGGAACACGAACTCGCAACGAGCCGGTTCTTTGTCGGCAACGCGCTGACGCTCGCCGATATCGCGCTGCTGGCCTATACGCGGCTTGCGCATCAAGGCGGCTTTCGTCTCGAGGGTTATGCCTCAGTGCGGCGCTGGATAGGCGAGATTGAAAAAGCCCTCGGCGTGCCGCTAGTCCCATAACTTTCCGAAGTTCGTGAAAGATACATGCTGAGGCGTAGCACGAACTTCGGAAAGCGGGCACCAGAGCTCCGATTCCGAAGTTCGCAAGCAACCGCGGCAACCGCTGATGCGAACTTCGGAATCAAAGGAGCTCTAGCAACTTATTGATTTGAGTAGCGGCCTTGAATTTGAAGTTCCTATGACGAACTGGCCGCAACACTGATAGGAACTTCAAATTCGCCGCACCAGTCGCGCGATGAGCGCGCCGGAATCGCGCTTTTGTTTTGCCGCAGTTTTGACCGCTGGATGAAGCTGCCGTTGCGAACATTGCGAAACGAATTTCGCCGTTCGTTTCTCTTAACGTCCGATAAACTAATTCTGCCATCAGGAATTTTGCATAGGAACAATCCGTGCCACTTGACGTCTGTCCGGCGCACGTAAACTCGGGGACGTCCCATGAAAAGTTACTCGATCGTCCGGATCGGCGACGACTATGTCGTGCGCGCCGAAGACAAGAACATTCTCAAGGTCGCGAGCCGCCGGCGCGCGGCTCAGCTCGTCACCGACGCGGCTGTACTGCTGAACGCGCAGCCGCCGCCTTTGGACGATGCCGAACATCCAGCGACGGATTCAAGCGAAGCTTCTTGACGATTCCGGTCGATTCCCTTATTCACGATGGCGGGACACCTCCCCCCAACGGGAGGCTTGCTATCTGGAAGGGTAGATCATGACTGTAGCGAAGCCTGCTTCGCGGCCTCACGTGCCGCATTTTTCTTCCGGCCCTTGCGCCAAGCGCCCCGGCTGGACCCCGCAAAATCTCAAGGACGCAGCCCTCGGCCGTTCGCATCGTGCGAAAATCGGCAAGGAAAAGCTGAAGCGCGCGATCGACTTGACGCGCGAAGTGCTTGGTGTGCCCGCCGATTACCGCATCGGCATCGTTCCGGCTTCCGATACCGGCGCGGTCGAAATGGCGCTGTGGTCGCTGCTCGGCGCGCGGCCCGTCACCGCGATCTCCTGGGAATCGTTCGGCGAAACCTGGACCGGCGACGTCATCAATCAATTGAAGCTCAAGGACGTGACCAAGCTTGCCGCGACTTACGGCGAGATTCCGGATCTGTCGAAGGTCGATCCCGCGTCCGATGTCGTCTTCACCTGGAACGGCACGACATCAGGCGTTCGCGTCCCCAATGCCGACTGGATCAGCGCCAGGCGCGACGGCCTTGCGATCTGCGACGCCACTTCGGCGGCGTTTGCGCAGCCGCTCGATTGGCCCAAGCTCGACGTTGTGACCTTCTCCTGGCAGAAGGCGCTGGGCGGCGAGGCCGGGCATGGCATGCTGGTGCTCTCACCGCGCGCGGTCGAACGGCTCGAAACCTACAAGCCCGCATGGCCGTTGCCGAAGATCTTCCGCATGACCAAGGGCGGCAAGCTCAACGAAGGCATCTTTGTCGGCGAGACCATCAACACGCCGTCGATGCTCTGCGTCGAGGACTATCTGGACGCGTTGAACTGGGCCAGGTCGGTCGGCGGCCTCAAGGCGCTGATGGCGCGGGCGGACGCCAACCTCAGGGCGCTTGCGGATTGGCAGGCCAAGACACCATGGATCGATTTTCTCGCCAAGACGCCGGCGATCCGGTCCAACACTTCGGTGTGCATGAAGGTCACGGATCCCGCGATCGCCTCGCTGACCTCGGATGCGCAGATCGACTTCATCAAGAAGATGGTTGGTCTAGTGGAAAAGGAAGGCGCCGGTTACGACTTCGCCGGCCATCGCGATGCGCCGGCAGGCTTGCGCATCTGGTGCGGCGCCACGATCGAGACAAGCGACGTTGCGCTATTGACCCAGTGGATCGACTGGGCCTTTGCCGAAACCAAGGCGCAGCTTGCGAAAGCGGCGTAGCCTCTTCCCTTAACCCTCTCCCGTTGTGGGAGAGGGTGCTGAAGCGGCATAGCCGCGAAGCGGGTGAGGGGTTGGTTAGGCTCCTTGCCCCTCACCCGGATCAATCTCGCTTCACTCGATTTCGCCACCCTCTCCCACAAGGGGAGAGGGTTTCAGCGGCAGACCTTCGAATTCTACTTTCAGGAATTACACCATGACAAAACCCAAAGTGCTCATTTCCGACGCGCTGTCGCCGGCCGCGGTGCAGATCTTCAAGGATCGCGGCATCGAGGTCGACTTCCAGCCCAACCTCGGCAAGGACAAGGAAAAACTCGCCGCAATCATCGGCGACTATGACGGTCTCGCCATCCGCTCCGCCACCAAGGCAACCGCGAAGATCATCGAGAAGGCATCAAAGCTGAAAGTGATCGGGCGCGCCGGCATCGGCGTCGACAATGTCGAAATTCCTGCCGCGACCGCCAAGGGCATCATCGTGATGAACACGCCGTTCGGCAATTCGATCACGACCGCCGAACACGCGATCACGCTGATGCTGGCTTTGGCGCGCGAAATTCCGCAGGCCGACGCCTCGACGCAAGCCGGCAAATGGGAGAAGAACCGCTTCATGGGCGTGGAAATCACCGGCAAGACGCTGGGCGTGATCGGCTGCGGCAATATTGGATCGATCGTTGCCGATCGCGCGCTCGGTCTGCGCATGAAAGTGATTGCGTTCGATCCGTTCCTGTCGCCCGAGCGCGCCAAGGACATTGGCGTCGAGAAGGTCGAGCTGGACGAATTGTTCAAGCGCGCCGATTTCATCACGCTGCACACGCCGCTGACCGACAAGACTCGCAACATCATCAACGCGGCCGCGTTCTCGAAAATGAAGCAGGGCGTGCGGATCGTCAATTGCGCGCGCGGCGGGTTGGTCGACGAGCGGGCACTGGTGGATGCGCTGAATTCCAAACAGGTCGCGGGTGCGGCCTTCGACGTGTTCGTCGAGGAGCCGGCGACGTCGAACGTGCTGTTCGGCCATCCCAACGTGATCTGCACCCCACATCTTGGCGCCGCCACCACCGAGGCGCAGGAAAATGTCGCGCTGCAGGTTGCCGAGCAGATGTCGGACTATCTGCTCCACGGCGCCATCTCGAATGCGGTCAACTTCCCCTCGATCACGGCCGAAGAAGCCCCCAAGCTCAGGCCGTTTATCGAGCTGGCTGAGAAGCTGGGTTCGTTCGCAGGCCAGCTCACCGAGACCGGCATCGCCAAGGTGCAGATTACCTATGAGGGGCACGTCGCCGAGATGAAGATCAAGGCGCTCACCTCGGCGGTGCTCTCCGGCCTGCTGCGTCCGATGCTCGGCCAGGTCAATGTTGTCTCCGCGCCCGCCGTGGCCAAGGAACGCGGCATGGTGGTCGATGAAGTCGTGCGCGCGGCGCAGAGCGACTACGAAAGCCTGATCACCGTTACCGTGATCACCGAGCGGCAGGAGCGATCGGTGTCGGGCACGGTCTATGCCGACGGCAAGCCGCGGCTGGTCGATATCAAGGGCATCCGCGTCGATGCCGAGTTCGGCAAGTCGATGATCTACGTCACCAATGAAGACAAGCCGGGCTTCATCGGCCATTTCGCCGGCCTGCTCGGTGATGCCAAGATCAACATCGCGACCTTCCATCTCGGCCGCCACAAGCAGGGTGGCGACGCCATCGCGCTCGTCGAGGTCGACGGTGCGGTGCCAGCCGACGTGCTGGCCAAGGTGCAGTCGCTGCCGCAGGTGAAGCAGGCGAAGGCGCTGGTGTTCTAGTGTCCCGATTCCGAAGTTCGTGTCATCTTGCGGCCCCACGTTTTCGAACTTCGGAATCAAAGGAACTCTGGTAATTTATTGATTCTGGTATGTCGACGCCTTGCGCGAGGCAATCACAACGCCGGCGAACACCATGACGTATCCGGCCAGGTGAAAAAGCTGCGGTCGTTCACCGAGCAGAACGATCGCCATCACCGAGCCGAACACCGGCACCAGGTGGAAGAACGGCGCGGCACGGTTCGGTCCGATTGCCGCAATGCCGCGGTTGAAGAACAGATAGGCGAGCGTCGAGGGGAAAATCACCACGTAAACCAGCGTGATCAGGGTGATAACGTCGAATTTCAGCGTGACGCCGTTCGCGTATTCCCAGATCGAGAACGGCAGCAGTAATAGCGCGCCGCACGCCGTGGTGAAGCAGATCAGCGACAATTGATGCGTCACCGGCCGGCGCAGCATCAGCGCCGAGTACAGGCCGAAGGCGATCAGCGCGCCGGTCATCATCAGGTCGCCGATATTGAAGTGGATGGCGGCGAGCGCCGCAAAATCGCCGCGCAGGATGATGGTGATAACGCCGAGCAACGACAGCGCGATACCGGCGAGTTGCCCCCAGGTCAGCTTGACGCCGAACAGAATGAGCGCCCATAGCGCGATAAACAAAGGCCCGGATGACTGGATCAGCAGCGCGTTGATCGCCTGAGTAAATTGCAGGCCCCAATAGGACAGGGCGTTATTGACGGCAAAACCCGTTGCCGACAGCGCGATCAAGAGCGGTAGCCGCCCGCGCAACGCCGGCCAGTCGCGCTTGAGATGCGGCCACGCAAACGGCAGCAGCATCAGGCACGCGCCGATCCACCGGATGCAGGAGAGCGTCAGTGGCGGCACATGGCCGGCGACATGGCGGCCGAGCACGATATTGCCGGCCCAGAACAGCGACGCCAGGCTCAGAAGCAGATACGGTTGATGGTTGAACCAGCGGACGGGATCAAAAGATGATGGCGGCGAGGCTGCGCTCATCCCGTTGCCGCGGCCGGCTTTCTTGACGCGACGAAGACCCCCGTCAGCACCAGCGCAAAGCCGATGAAATGGAAGACCTGCGGACGCTCGCCGAGAAAGGCGATGGCCATTACCGATCCGAATAAGGGAACGACGTGGAAGAACGGCGCTGCCCGGTTGGCGCCGATCAGATGCACGCCGCGATTGTAGCAGAGATAGGCAATGCTTGAGGGAAAGACCGCCACGTACATTATCGACAGTAGATTGCTCGCGCTCAGCTCCATGGCCGGACGCCACAGCAGCTCCGCAATCAGCGCCGGGATGAGAACGGCGGAACCGCACCCGAACGTAAAAGCGAGGAACGACAGATCGTGAATGGCGGGCCGCCGCGACGACATCACCGTATAAAGTCCGAAGATGACGAGGGCGACGGTGAAGATGAGGTCGCCTTTGTTGAAGTCGATCGTTGCGATCGCCGTCAGATCGCCGTGCAGCAGGATCACCAGCACACCCGTCAGCGACACCAGGATTCCGACGGCCTGCGCCGGCGTGAGCCGGACTCCAAGCAGGACCAGCGACCACGCCGCCACGAACAGCGGCCCCGCAGATTGCAGGAGCAGCGTGTTGAGCGCGGTGGTATGTTCCAGCGCCCAGTATTGCAGGCTGCTGAAAAGGGAAATGCCGGTAAGGGAGATGACGATCATCGTGCCCAGGCTGGCGCGGATCAAGCTCCAGTCGCGCTTCAGATGCTTCCACGCCATCGGAAGCGTGATCAGAAAGGCGAGCCACCAGCGCAGGAAAGTCAGCGTTACAGGCGGGATGTGGCCCGAGGCAAGGCGGCCGACAATGGCGTTGCCTGCCCAGAACAGAGCGGTGAGTGAGAGCAGGACGTAAGGCTGGTTGAAAAGCCAGCCGCCCCGGCCTCGGGGCACGGAATCAGAGATCTGGTCGGAAGCGGACATGCGGCTTTGGGCCCAACGAAACAGGGATCACAATGCCGCGGCCGGCCCGGCGCGATACGCCCGGCCGGGGGATAATCGCCCGGCGGTTTCACAGACACGGATTTTGAGCTCGCTTCAATGCCGACCGATGCATCGCGACCATGCGTCCGCAGCCCTGAGAGGGCGCGATGTCAGGGGAGACTTGCGGGAGCCGTCTGGCGGAATAGCGCCCGGCCGAGGTCCGGAACGGATGTTCGGGGGATATCAATGGCTTGATTGGCTATTCGGGCGGGTCGGGAACGCCTTCTCGCTTGCGTCGGTAGCCCGCTTCCTTTATCCGGTGTGTGCCTCGCATGCGACCGGACCCGGCGGCGATCCACAGGGCGAGTTTTCTGGTTCTCACATTCGCCCCTTCGAGGACTCGCGGCGAAGCGAACGTCAATTCCGCCACACTAGGACCGGTTTTTTTCGAACAGATCACGCTTGAACACAGAGAGTTGCAGAGGGAATAGCTGCGAATGGGGAATGTCGTCGTCGTCGGCGCCCAATGGGGCGACGAAGGGAAAGGCAAAATCGTCGACTGGTTGTCGGAGCAAGCCGATATCGTCGTGCGTTTCCAGGGCGGTCACAATGCCGGCCATACGCTCGTTATCAATGGCGAGACCTACAAGCTGGCGCTGTTGCCTTCCGGCGTGCTGCGGCCCTCGAAGCTCGCGGTGGTCGGTAACGGCGTGGTGTTCGATCCGCAGGCCTTCCTCGATGAGGTGACCAAGCTGAAGGGGCAGGGCGTTGCGGTGAGCCCGGAGAATCTCCGCGTCGCCGAGAATGTCACGCTGATCCTGCCTTTGCATCGTGAGCTCGATGCGCTCCGGGAATCGTCGAATGCGAATACCGCCATCGGCACCACGCGCCGCGGCATCGGTCCGGCCTATGAGGACAAGGTCGGACGTCGCGCGATCCGCCTGATGGACCTCGCCGACCTCGATACGCTGCCGCACAAGATCGACCGCTTGCTGGCGCATCACAATGCGCTGCGGCGTGGCCTCAATCTCGAGGAGATCGACGGCAAGCAGATTTTGCGCGAACTGACGGCGCTGGCGCCGCATCTGTTGCCCTACGCCGAAACCGTGTGGCGTCTGCTCGATATCAAGCGGCGCGAAGGCAAGCGTATCTTGTTCGAGGGCGCGCAGGGCGCACTGCTCGACGTCGATCACGGCACCTATCCTTACGTTACGTCTTCCAACACCGTGGCAGCGCAAGCCGCGACCGGAACCGGTCTTGGCCCGGGTGCCGTCGGCTATGTGCTGGGAATCTGCAAGGCCTACACGACCCGGGTCGGTCAGGGTCCGTTTCCGACTGAACTGCAAGACGCGATCGGCGAGGAGATCGGCCGCCGCGGCAGGGAATTCGGCGTCAACACCGGACGCAAGCGCCGCTGCGGCTGGTTCGACGCGGCGCTGGTGCGCCAGACCGTGCGCACCTGTGGCATCCATGGCCTTGCCTTGACCAAGCTCGATATCCTCGACGGCTTTGAAACCATCAAGGTCTGCACGGGGTATCTGCTGGACGGCAGGGAAATCGACCATTTGCCAGCTGGCGAGGGCGCCCAGGCCCGGGTTACGCCAGTCTACGAGACCATCGAGGGCTGGAAGGAACCCACGGCCAATGCCCGCTCCTGGGCAGACCTGCCGGCGCAGGCCATCAAATATGTTCGCCGTGTGGAGGAATTGGTGGGTTGTCCAATCGCCTTGCTTTCCACAAGCCCCGAACGCGAGGATACTATCCTGGTGCAGAATCCGTTCGAGGCTTAACGAGATGTTACCCAGAGAGTGCATTGTTGAGTTGAAATGGCCGATTACTACCCGCTGATTGCCCGCGCCATCGCCGGACTGGACCCCAGTGCTCCCGGTGAAAGCCGACGCGCGCTCTATGAACGCGCACGCGCGGCGTTGATCGCGCAGCTTCGCAGCGTCGAGCCTCCGCTCAGCGAATCCGAAATCACGCGCGAACGGCTTTCGCTGGAAGAAGCCGTGCGCAAGGTGGAGTCCGAGGCCGCCCAGCGGGCCCGCGAAGCGTCGCGCTCCACCGATCCGACACGCGCCGCTTCGAGGGCCAGCAGTTCGTTGCGCGGCGGCGCGCGTCCTGTCGCACGGCAGACGGAGCCCGCGGCTGCGCCTGCAGCGTCGCCCCGGCCACGACAACCGTCGCCGCCCCCCTTGCCGCGCAACGATCGACCGCCGCTCGGACAGGAAGACCGGCCCGAACAGCGGCAGGCACGCAGTGCGCGTCAGCCGCAAGTTCCGATGCAGGATCCGCAGCTGCCGCCCTCGCGGGAGAGGCCGGTACGCCGCAGCGCCGACAACAACGGCGCCGAGGCACCGGGCATGCGCGGATTTCGCGATATCACGGCCGATGCTGATGATCTCGGCCGCGCCGCGGCGCAGGCAAGCCGCGCGGCGCGAAAGACCTATGCCAATGTGCCGTCGCCGTCGCCCGAGTTCGACCGGCTCGAGCCGGTCATGGAAGATCGCGGATTCGATTCCGATGCGCCGTATTCCTACGACGAATCGATCGAGGAAGCGGAGCGCTACGCCCCGCCGCAACCGGCCCAGCCGCGTCCACGCGTGGCGCCGGAGCGGTCGCGCGAGCCGAAACGCGGCACGGTATTTCCGTTCAAGAGCGCAATCGCCGTTGGCATCGTTCTGATCCTCGTTGGCGCGGCGATCCTGTGGGGCAAGTCGGTCGTGACCACGGTGAGCGGCTTGTTCAAACCCTCGCAAACCGTTGTCGAGGCTCCCAAGGATACGAGTACGCCCGGGATCAGACCGAAGATTCCCGATCGCGTGGGACAGCCATCATCGAGCGATCAAGTGGCGCCGGTGGCGCAGCGGGTCGTGCTGTATGACGAGGATCCCTCCGATCCCAAGGGCAAGCAATATGTCGGCTCGGTGATCTGGCGGACCGAGCAGATCAAGGCCTCGGGCAACCAGAAGGCCGATCTTGCCGTGCGCGCCGACATCGAGATTCCCGATCGCAAGTTCAAGATGACGATGTCGTTCCGCCGCAACACCGATACGTCGCTGCCGGCGAGTCACACCGCGGAGCTGACATTTATCTTGCCGCCGGATTTCTCGGGCGGTGGCGTCAGCAACGTGCCGGGCATCCTGATGAAATCAAACGAGCAGGCGCGTGGAACGCCGCTGGCGGGCCTCGCCGTCAAGGTCACCGATGGCTTCTTCCTGGTCGGCCTGTCGAATGTCGATGCCGACCGCTCGCGCAACCTGCAACTGCTGAAGGAACGCTCGTGGTTCGACGTGCCGCTGGTTTACGTCAACCAGCGCCGCGCCATCATCGCGATCGAGAAGGGCGCTCCCGGCGAGCGGGCCTTCAACGACGCATTCGCCGCCTGGGGCGAATAGGGATCTAACATTCACATCCCTTCTCAGCGACCACTTTCGTGAACGTTAGAATCAAAGGACCACCAGCAAATACAGGTTTCTAGTGGAGTTTTGGATTTGGCATTCGCCAGGTGGATCCGCGGCTACGTGGCAGCGCATGTCAAATCCACTCCACTAGTGCGGCGAATTTGAAGTTCCTATCAGTTTCGCGGTAACCTCGTCATAGGAACTTCAAATTCTAAACCGCACTAGCATCATATAATTGGCTAGTGCTCCTTTGATTCCGAAGTTCGTAAACGTGGAGCCGCAATATGGCACGAACTTCGGAATCGGAGCTCTAGATGAAGCGGTATTTGATTTTTGCCGCGTTGGTGCCGCTGCTCGGCGGTTTCCTGCTTCTTCTGACGACCACCGTGATGTCCGGCTACTGGAGCCGCCCGCCGAGCCTGTCGGAAGCGGGTAAACTGGTCACCGTGTTCGCCAGGACATTGCAATATTCCTACCTGTTCGGGTTGTTGCCGGCGCTGATGCTCGGCGCCGTGGACGACATCATCCTTCACGTCAAACGGATAGGCCCGGTGCTGCGCCTTCTGATCGTCGGCCTGATTGGCTTCTGTGGCGGCCGAATTGCTTTACGGGTCGCGCGGGTCGGACAGCGGCACCCTGCAATTCGTTCTCTACGGCCTCGTCGGCTTCGTTCCCGGTCTGGTGTCCTCGGGCGTCACCCATTATTTCGTCGACCGGCCGGCCACCGCGTGAGCAGGCGCGGGAAGGCACTTGCGCCGATCTCGTGCGTTACCATCTGACCAGTGTGGCGGTTCGGAAGTCCGCATCATTCGTGCCGCGGATCTGGTCATGCGGACTTCCGAACCAAAGCCGCACTGGAATTAAGTGCCCTGCCTTTCCGAAAGTTCGTGAAAGTGGTGCTGAGACCTAGGACGAACTTCGGAAAGTGGGCACTAGCCATGGCGCACGAAGAAATCATCTCTCCCGGCGACACGCGCTTTACGGCCTCCTCGCGTCGCCGTTCCGGTGGAAGGCGACCGCAAGGTCCGGTGATCGACCAGGAAGGCCGCGAGATTCCGCAGAACTCGCCGCTAGAAGGATTTCGGGCGACTTCAGTTCGACTTCGGCCATTCCAGCGCCAATCCCTTCGGCCGTCTCACCCGCGAGCAGCGGCTGGCGCGGTTTGAAATGCTGGCAAAGCTGCTCGACGTCGCCTTCATCTTGCCGGGAACCAAAATCCGCTACGGCGTCGATGGCATAATCCGGCTGGTCCCCGTGGTCGGCGATCTCCTGGCGACCGCGTTCTCGCTGTGGCTGGTGCGCGAGGCCCGTGCACTGGGCGCGCCGTGGCATGTCACCGCGCGAATGCTCGGCAACGTCGCGGTCGACGGTGTCGTTGGAATCGTGCCGCTCGCCGGCGATGCGTTCGATGTGCTGTTTCGCGCCAATATGCGAAATGTGCGGTTGTTGCGGCGCTGGCTGGACAAGCAGCCGCATTAGTCGTGCTGCCCGTCCATTCCGTCAGTTAGGGGAGAGTTGCGGTCAGGCCGCCTTGTCGTCCGTCTTGGCGGCGGCGGCAGGAGCCGGCTGGGCTGGACGCGGGCGGCGCGGCAGCGGGAAATCCTGGCTCTCATAGAGCGAGCGAATGCCGACCTGGTCGAAGCGGGCCTCGTCGACCTGGAGATAGGCGCCGTTCAGCGAATCCGCCGGCAATTCCTCGATCGCGAAACGCACAGCTTCCGCCGCGGTGCCAAATCGCCGGTAGGCAAAGCCCGCTCGCTTCTTCTTGCGGATGGCGGCAGGAAACAACTCGGCAGCGGTGTTGAAGCTGAAGGAAGCCATGGTCACGGACCTCTGTTCTTTTTAGTGAGAACGCGAAAGACATCGCGAACAGATCGCACGGGCGCAAAAAACCAAGCGGCGCCGGTGTACACGTCATCTCGTTGTGGACAGCCTTAATATAAGCTTCTCCACGGGAATTGCGACTCCTGCCAAACGCCATGATGAATCCACGGGGCGGGCAGTCTTATCGAGCGAAAAGTGTGTAATTCCAGTAGCTTATATGGACTACAACTTGCCGAGGAGCAACAGGACCAGCAGTACAACCAAAACTACACCGCCGAGCCCCATTCCGGAATGGCCATAGCCGTAACCGTAGCCGCCGATCCGGCCGCTCCAGCCGCCGAGCAGATAAAGGATCACGAGAATGATGAGGATTGTTCCAAGCGTCATGGCGGTCCTCCCCGACAGGCAGGCTGGCGAATCAACTCCACCAGACCGGATCGAAGGAGAACAGCATATCCCGCCTTTCGGTTCCAGGTAAGGGAACCGAAGGACGAGGACTTCGCGATGAGGCTATTTCGGCTGCAGTTTCAGCGCCGCCGAATTGATGCAGTAGCGCAGGCCGGTCGGCGCCGGGCCGTCCTCGAACACGTGGCCGAGATGGCCGTTGCAGCTTGAGCAGCAGCACCTCGGTGCGGCTCATGCCGTGGGTGATGTCGCGCTCCTCGTCGACATGGCTCTCGGTCGCCGGCTGGGTGAAACTCGGCCAGCCGCAGCCGGAATCGAACTTGGCATCGGACTCAAACAGCGTCTGCCCGCAGCCGGCACAGACATAGGTGCCGGGCCGCTGCTCATGCTCGTATTCGCCGGAGAACGGCCGTTCGGTCGCCTTCTCGCGCAGCACCGCGTACTGCATCGGCGTCAGTTCCTTGCGCCACTCGGCCTCGCTCTTTTCGACTTTCGGCGTCGTCTTGGCGTCGGACATGAAATCAAGAACTCCTAGTTAGTGACCTTGATGCTGCTCACCAAAGTCGGCTTTTCGATATAATTCTCGGCGAAAATCTTCTTCAGGTTTTCGACCTTCGGAATATCGTTATAGGCAATATAGGGTTGGTTGGGGTGAAGCGTCAGGTAGTCCTGATGATAGGCTTCGGCCGTGAAAAACCCTTCCAGCGGTCCGACCTTGGTGACGATCGGCCTCTTGTAGACCTTGGCGGCGTTGAGCTGCGCGATATAGGCGTCCGCGACCTTCTTCTGCTCCTCTGAGGTGGTGAAGATCGCCGAGCGATATTGCGTTCCGGTATCCGGTCCCTGACGGTTCAATTGCGTCGGGTCATGCACCACCGAAAAGAAGATCTGCAAGATCTTGCCGTAGCTGATCTTCTTCGGGTCGAACTTCACCTCAACCGATTCCGCATGTCCGGTCGTGCCGGTCGAAACCATCTGATAGTCGGCAGTGGTCTTGCTGCCGCCGGAATAGCCGGACACGGCGTTGACGACGCCCGCGGTGTGCTGAAACACGCCCTGCACGCCCCAGAAGCAGCCGCCGGCCAGAACCACGGTCTGGATGCCGTTGGCACTGTGAACGTCGGCCGCAGGCGGCGGAATGTTCACGGCATCTTCGGCGGCAAGCGACGGAGCAAATGTTGCGGAAGCGGCTAGCGCGCCGATCGCGGCGGCGACCAGCGAAAGACGGCTGAAGAAACGGCGGTTCATGACAGGCTTCCTCTTGATTTCCGGCCGGCTCGGCGGAATGAGGCGTGCCGGACGGACGGTGAGTTTAAGTCGGCAGCGGCGGTTCGCAATTCGGCCTTCTGCCTGATCTCACCCAAGATACGAGGCAAAAGCCCTTCCGTTACAGCCGGATACACACGGTTTCGTGAGTTAATGACGAAAATGAGCACGCGCCGGGCGATCGGCACCGATCAGACGACGATACTCAGCCGCTTCGCTGCCCGGGTCACGCCGGTATAGAGCCAGCGAGCGCGGCTTTCCTGAAAGGCGAAGCTTTCATCGAACAGCACCACATCATCCCATTGCGACCCCTGCGACTTGTGCACGGTAAGCACGTAGCCGTAGTCGAATTCGTCGTAGGGCTTGCGCTGTTCCCACGGGATCGCCTCGATCCCGCCCTCGAAGCAATCGCAGCGCACGGAAACTTTCGTCACCTTGTGGCTGAATTCCTCGTCGGGCGCGAGCCGCATGCCGACGATGCGCGATTTCGATCGCGAGGCGTTGCGTGACTTCACGCGCCACAAGCCGCCGTTGAACAATCCCTTCTTGCGATTGTTGCGGAGGCAAACCAGCTTGTCGCCAACAACGGGCAAGGGCTCCTCGATGTTCTGCTTCTGCCGCATCCGCATGTTGTAGGCGCGACGGGTGTTGTTGCGCCCGACCAAAACCTGATCGGCCTGCATGACGCGATCCGGATCAAGTTCGCCGCGCGAGATTACTTCGCTTTCGCCATGGCGGCCGATCTCGAGTTCGCGGCCTTCGCGGATATCCATCGACATCCGAACGATCGGATCGTCCTGCGCCTGACGGTGCACCTCGGTCAGCATCGCGTCGGGTTCGCTGGCGGTGAAAAAGCCGCCGCCCTGGATCGGCGGCAATTGCGCGGGATCGCCGAGCACCAGCAGCGGACAGTCGAACGACATCAAATCGCGGCCCATCTCGGCATCGACCATCGAACATTCGTCGATGATGATCAGCTTGGCCTTCGAGGCCGGCGCGTCGTCCCACAGCTCGAAACTCGGTTGCTCGACGCCGGATTCGCGGGCGCGGTAGATCAGGGAATGGATCGTGGAAGCGTTATCGCAACCCTTGTTGCGCATGACGAGCGCCGCCTTGCCGGTGAAGGCTGCGAATTTCACCTCGCCTTCGACATCCTCGGCAATGTGGCGCGCCAGCGTGGTCTTGCCGGTGCCGGCATAGCCGAACAGGCGAAAGACCGGCGGCGTACCGTTGCGGCCGGGCTTGGCCTTCAGCCAGTCGGCAACGGCTTTCAGCGCAGAGTCCTGATGTGGCGTAAAACTGGTCATGAGGGCTCAGGTGAGGAAGGCGTCGCTTCGCAACGACTCAGCACATCCAAACTAACCATTCATTCCACCGGTGCAAGGAGGTCTGCTTATCATCGAGGGGACCCTGGCTAGACTCGTCGTTTGCCGGGAATAGACTGCCGTCAACAAACAAAACCGTCCCGCGGGAGAGACGTCATGAAATTCGGCATCTTCTATGAGCTGCAATTGCCGCGCCCGTGGCAGGAGGGTGGCGAACTCAGGCTTTATCAGGATGCACTGACGCAACTGGAGACCGCCGACCGGCTCGGCTACGACCACGCCTGGGTGGTCGAACATCATTTCCTGGAGGAGTATTCGCACTCGCCGTCGCCGGAATCATTGCTGGCAGCGGCCAGCCAGCGTACCAAACAGATCCGGCTCGGCCACGGCATTTTTCAGCTCACCACCAATCATCCGGCACGGGTCGCCGAACGCATCGCGGTGCTCGATCTGTTGAGCCGCGGTCGCTGCGAATTCGGCATGGGCGAGAGCGCTTCCATTACCGAGCTGACGCCGTTCGGTCGCGACATGGAGAGCAAGAAGGAAGTGTTTGAGGAAGCTGTCCGAGCGATTTTTCCGATGTTCAAGGACGGCGGCTCGGAGCACCACGGCAAATATTTCGACATTCCCTTGCGCAACGTGGTGCCGAAGCCGGTACAGAAGCCGCATCCGCCGCTTTGGATGGCGTGCTCGCAACTGCCGACCATCGAGCGCGCAGGGCAAAGCGGCTTTGGCGCGCTCGGTTTTCAGTTCGTCAGCGCCGATGCGGCGCACGCCTGGGTGCACGCTTATTACAACGCCATCACCAAGCGGCTGAAGAAGCTCGCCGACTACGCGATCAATCCGAACATGGCGCTGGTCTCGTTCTTCATGTGCGCGAAAACCGATGAAGAAGCGCGGCTACGCGCCGATGGCGCCACGTTTTTCCAGTTCGCGCTGCGCTTCTACGGCGCCTCGCAGGATCGCCAGCGTCCGCCGCCCGGCGCCGTCAACATGTGGGACGAATACAACAAATGGAAGCGCGAGAACCCGCAGGCGCAGGAGGCGGCGCTGCGCAGCGGCCTGATCGGATCGCCGGAAACCATCCGGAAAAAATTGCGGCGGTTCCGCACCTCGCACATCGACCAGGTCATCCTGCTCAATCAGGCCGGCAAGAACAGCCATGAGCACATCTGCGAATCCCTCGAACTGTTCGGCCGCGAAGTGATGCCGGAATTCCAGCACGA
This sequence comes from uncultured Alphaproteobacteria bacterium, assembly GCA_963706265.1. GTDB lineage: Bacteria > Pseudomonadota > Alphaproteobacteria > Rhizobiales > Xanthobacteraceae > Bradyrhizobium. The sequence continues at coordinate 628,703 of CAVPLO010000003.1, forward strand.
CCCCGAGCACGACGCGTGGAAGGCGGGCGTGATGAATGGCTCGGTCCAGCTCGAGGAGATCGACACCGCGGCCTTTACCGACCGCTACGGCAAGTTGGCACTCAACATCGGAACCCCAAAACCGGCGGCCACGGCGGCGGAATAGCCGCGATATTCTTCAGGACGGGCCGGCCGCCCGGTAGGGAAGATTGATCTATGAATCTTTAGACCGTTGGAAGAAAGATGCCGTTTGCCGGCAATCCGGCAGGCCGGACATCGCTTTTTTTCCAAGCTGCTCGACAGCAATCGCCAACGCCATCATCCTGACAACGAAAAAACGGAGGGTTTTTTAGCCGTCCGTCCAGATTCATTTTGGGGAATTGGAATGTCGGACATCGCGATCAAAGCCTCGGAGCCGCTGACGCTGCGGGCGCAGCTCACCGAGGATTGGTTGGCCGTCGTCATCGGTCTTCTGGTGTTTGGAGCGGCGCTGGTCAGCATCAGCGGGATCGATCTCCTGGGATGGGCCGTCAACACCTCGGTTTACACCGATCTGACGCACGCGCTCAGCCCCTTTGCGAAGGCTTACGCCTGGCTCGGCGGCGGTGGGGCGCTGATTGCGACCTATGTCGCGCTTCTGGTGGTGTTGGGTGCAGGCGTCACGACGCTCGGCGTCGATGTGCGGAAATTCGCGCTCGCATTCACCGCGACCTTTGCCATTGCCTATGCGAGCTGGATCGTCGGCAGCTATGCCCATGTCGCGGCGGTGACGCCGGCCGAGCAGCAGAAATTCGGCATCGCATGGTCGCTCAAGCTCACCAACGAAGGCGGCTACATCGTCGCGCTTCTCGCAGGACTCGTGATCGCCAATTTCTTCCCGCGTTTTGCGGAGTGGCTGAAGGAAGCGATCCGGCCTGAGCTTTATATCAAGATCGCCATCGTCATTCTCGGCGCCACGGTCGCCGTCACCGCGGCGGGCCGGCTTAATCTCGCATCCTCGCTGCTGTTGCGTGGCGCCGCCGCGATCGTCGAGGCCTACCTGATTTATTGGGCCGTGGTCTACTACGTCGCGCGCAAATGGTTCGGTTTCAGCCGTGAATGGTCGGTGCCGCTTGCTTCCGGCATTTCGATTTGCGGCGTGGCGGCTTCGATCGCCACGGGCGGCGCGATTCGCGCCCGGCCGGCGGTGCCGATCCTGGTGTCGTCGCTGGTTGTTGTATTCGCCGTCGTCGAAGTCCTGATCCTGCCGTTCCTCGCCCAGACCTTCCTGTGGCACGAACCCTTGGTGGCGGGCGCCTGGATGGGGCTGGCCATCAAGACCGATGGCGCGGCTGTCGCAGGCGGCGGCATCACCGAGTCGCTGATCATGGCGAAGGCGGCCGCCGAAGGCATAAAGTATCAACCGGGTTGGATTCTCGCGACCACCGCGACGGTGAAGATCTTCATCGATATCTTCATCGGCGTCTGGGCCTTCATTCTCGGCTACATCTGGACCAACCATATCGACAAGGGGCCGGATAAAGCCAAGCCTCGCGAAATCTGGCAGCGGTTCCCGAAGTTCATTCTCGGTTTTGTCCTTGTGTTCGCCGTATCGCTCTGGCTTGCGCTCGGCTCGACGCCGCAGATCGAGAAGGCGCTTCCCGCAGCCGCCGGCGAAGCCAATGTGTTCCGCGTGATCTTCTTTGTGCTGACCTTCTTCTCGATCGGCGTGCTGTCGGATTTCCGCAAGCTGTGGCAGCAGGGTTTTGGCAAGCTCGCCGTGGTCTATTTCGTCAGTCTGTTCGGCTTCGTGATCTGGGTCGGCCTGCTGATTTCCTGGCTGTTCTTCAGCGGTTTCAAGCCGCCGCTCGCGACTTAAAGGAAGGGCTACCGCATGTCATCTGACCTGAGAGACGAGATCTCTGCCCAAAAGGTCGAGCCGCTTCTGCCGATCGAAAAGAAGCTGATTGGCACAAGCCTTGGTCTCGGCATCGTTCTCTTGATCATCCTGGTCGCCATCAACCATTTTGTGCCCGTCAAGCTTTGACGGAAGTCCTGCCACCCCGCGGGCCGAATGGCCGGGGTGGCATTGCGGCGGGTTAACGCTGGCCTCGCGGCCAGCCTTTTGCTAACCGCTGATGGAGCCAAGTCCGGCCCTCCATCTTGCGTGAACCGTCATGCTCCTTCGCCTGTTGCTGGCTTCAATCGCCATCGCCGCGGCCGCCGCCAATGCGGCCGATGCCGAAACCATCAAGGTCGGCGTCACGGCCGGTCCGCACGCCCAGATTTTTGAGGCCGTCAAACCGATCGCGGCCAAAAACGGCCTTGATATCGAGATCGTCGAGTTCAAGGATTATGTCGCGCCCAATGCGGCGCTCGCCGCGGGCGAGCTGCAGGCCAACTCGTTTCAGAACCAGCCTTATCTGGACAACCAGACGGCCGAGCGCGGCTACAAGATCGAAACGGTCGCCCAGACCGTGAATTTTCCGGTCGGCATCTATTCGAAGAAATACAAGAGCTGGGATGCTGTCCCGCAAGGCGCAACGGTGTCGATCCCGAACGATCCGACCAATGGCGGCCGCTTCCTGCTTCTGTTGCAGGACAAGGGCGTACTGAAACTCAAGCCGGGTGCCGGCTTCAAGCCCAGGGTTGCCGACATCATCGACAATCCCAGGAACATCAAGATCGTGGAAGTCGATGCCGCGCAGACGGCGCGATCGTTGGACGACGTCGATGCCGCCGGCATCAACACCAACTACGCGACGCTGGCAGGGCTGGATCCGGTCAAGGATCCGATCCTGCGCGAGGATCCCAAGGGCCCCTACACCAACATCATCGTCGTGCGCAGCGCCGACAAGGACAAGCCATGGGTCAAGACCCTGGTGCAGAGCTACCAGACGCCGGAGGTCCGCGAATTCGTTCTGACGAAATTCAAGGGCGCCGTGCTGCCGTCATGGTGAGCGTATCCAGCCGATGAAGCGCGCCGCTAGCTGGGTGCTCTACGTGGTCGGTGCGCTGGCGGTCGCCTACCTGGCGCTCTATGCCTATGTTGCCTTCACCGGGCGCCCGTTTCAGCCCGGCGATCCCATCCACATCTTTCGCAAGCCCGGCTCGGAGCTGGGCTAGAAAATCGGCACGAGGAGTGCCCTCGCGGCGATTGGTTGGAAGAGTTTGCGCCGGTTCTTACGCGGTCGCCGCGGCGCGATGCATGTCGCCGGCGCCGGCCGGCGTAATCGGCAGGCCACCGTCGGCATATTCGTTCAGCTTGTTGCGAAGCGTCCGGATCGAAATGCCAAGGATATTGGCGGCATGGGTGCGATTGCCGAGACAATGCTTCAGCGTCTCCAGGATGAGATCGCGCTCGACGTCGGCCACGGTGCGTCCGACCAGCGCGCGGGTCACCTGTTCGGCGGCGAAGGTCGCATGCGCTACCGCCGGAACGGCTTTGGGGCCATCGAGGCGATCGCCATCCGGTGTCAGGATGGCATCGACGCCGATTTCGTCGCCCTGCGCCATCAGCACCGAACGATGAATGGTGTTCTCGAGTTCGCGAACATTGCCCTGCCAGCGGTTGGTGGTCAGCACGCGGCGGGCGTCGGCGGAGAGCGGCCGCAGCGGAACCCCGTTGGCGTCGGAATATTTTTTGGCGAAGTGCTGCGCCAGTTCCAGGATGTCGGCCGGGCGCTCGCGCAGCGGTGGGATTTTCAGGTTCACGACGTTGAGGCGGAACAGCAGGTCTTCGCGGAAGCTCCCGTCCCGCACGGCGTCCGACAGGTTGCGGTTTGAGGTTGCGATGATCCGGATGTCGACCGGAACCGGCCGCGTGCCGCCGACACGGTCGATCACGCGCTCCTGGATCGCGCGCAGCAATTTGGATTGCAGCCGCACGTCCATTTCCGAGATTTCGTCGAGCAACAGCGTGCCGCCGGTGGCTTCTTCGAACTTTCCGATCCGCCGCGCGATCGCGCCGGTGAACGCGCCCTTTTCGTGCCCGAAGAGTTCGGACTCCAGCAAGTGCTCGGGGATGGCCGCGCAGTTGATCGAGATGAACGACCGCTTGGCGCGGTTGGATCGGGTGTGGACATAACGCGCCAGCACTTCCTTGCCGGTACCGGACTCGCCCGTGATCATGACGGAGGCGTCGGATCCCGCGATCTGCTGGGCGAGCTTGATGACCCTCGCCATCGCCTCGTCGCGATAGACCAGATCGCGTGAATCGTTGGCGACCGCGGCAAGCACGGCGGCGATCAGCTCGGGCTCCGGCGGCAGCGGGATATATTCCTTGGCGCCGGCGTGGATCGCGGCCACCGCGGCGCGGGCGTCATTGGAGATGCCGCAGGCGACGATCGGCACATGGATGTGCTCGGCCTCAAGCCGCATCACCAGGTCGCGGATGTCGAGGGATACGTCGACCAGGAGCAGGTCGGCGCCCTTGCCGCCGCGCAATACCCGCATCGCCTGTTCGTTGTCTTCCGCGTGAGTGACGGAAGCGCCGTTGTCCATCGCGATCTTGGTGGCTGTTGTAAGCTGCCCCTTCAATGTACCAACGATGAGAAGCCGCATAGTGTTCTCCTGTTCGTCTGTTCGCGCCTTTCAGGCGCGCTTTATCAAAAAAATCTCTAGTTGCGTTCCGCCTTGATGATTTCCGTCATCGTGACGCCAAGCTTGTCTTCGACCAGAACCACCTCGCCGCGCGCGACCAGACGGTTGTTGACGTAAATGTCGATCGCCTCGCCGACGCGGCGATCCAGCTCGAGGACGGTGCCGGGCCCGAGCTTGAGCAATTCGCCGACCTCCATCTTGGAGCGGCCGAGCACGGCTGATACCTGGACCGGCACGTCGAACACCGCCTCGAGATCGGCGGCGATGCGGGCCGCATTCTCGTCGTCATGATAGGCGATGTCGCTCGTGGCCGGCGTGTCGGCGGCATTCAGATCCGGGAGCGGAACCTGTGTGTCTGTATCACTCATGGTTCATTCCTTTTCGGTCCCCGTTCAGGCCTGGCTGCGAGACGCGATATAGCGCCCGACAAGTTCGTTGATTTTGGCTTCGATGGCCGCGCGTTCGCGAACGACGCCACCGTCAGCCCACTCGATCCGGCAGTCGCCGGTCTGGATATTCGGCTCAGCCAGGATGACCAGGCGGCCGGCAAAGCCGCTTTGCTTCGCCAAGGCCTCGATGCGGGTCTGGGCCGCCTCGTAGAGCTGATCGTTGATTCTGACCACGAGATGCGGCGTCGAAACCAGTTGCGCAAAGCAGTCGCTGACCAATGCGGTGACCTCGCCAAGCGGTTCGTGGTCGATCAGTTCGCTCGCGAGTTTGCGCGCGACCGCGACCGCGACGTCGACGGCTTCGGTTTCCATGCGGCTCTCGATTCCGGAGAAGCGGGCGGCAATACCCTTGATGGCGACGCCGATCGCCTCCAGCGCCGTCGCTGCGCGGCGGTCGCTTTCGACCTTGGCCTCACGCAGGGCGGCATCGTAGCCGTCGCGGTAGGCGCGGGATTCGGCGGCGGCAATCTTTTGGGCGACTTCCGCCGGCGTGGCGGGGCGCTCGCGCCGGTCGGGCGCGGAGAAATCCATGTCGAACAGGAATTTTGCGGGGGCGGCCATCAGTACACCAGCTCGTCGTCGGCGCGGTTCTTGGTCAGCGTGATCTCGCCCTTGGCTGCGAGATCCTTGGCGAGATTAACCATCAGCGCCTGCGCCTCGTCGACGTCTCTCAGCCGCACCGGCCCCATCGCTGCCATGTCGTCGAGCAGCATCTTGCCGGCCCGCGACGACATGTTGCCGAGGAAGAAGGCGCGAACCTCTTCATTGGCGCTCTTCAGTGCGACGCCAAGCTTGTCCTTGTCGACGTTGCGCATCAGCGTCTGGGCCGAGCCGGAATCCAGCTTGATCAGATCGTCGAAGGTGAACATCAGTGCCTTGATGCGCTCGGCGGATTCGCGGTTGTCTTCTTCCAGCGAGGTGATGAACCGGGTTTCGGTCTGCCGGTCGAAGTTGTTGAAGATCTCGGCCATCACCTCATGCGCATCGCGCCGCCGGGTCTGCGAAAGGTTCGACATGAATTCGACGCGCAGCGTCTGCTCGACGCGCTCGATGACTTCCTTCTGCACCGCTTCCATTTTCAGCATGCGGTTGACGACGTCGAGCGCCATATCCTCGGGCAGGATCGCGAGCACCCGCGCCGAGTGCTCGGGCTTGAGCTTCGAGAGCACGACCGCAATGGTTTGCGGGTATTCGTTCTTGAGATAGTTGGCGAGCACCTCTTCCTGGACGTTGGAGAGCTTCTCCCACATGTTGCGGCCCGCCGGTCCGCGGATCTCGTCCATGATGCCGACCACGCGCTCCGGCGGCAGATATTGCTGCAGCAGCCGCTCGGTGGCGTCGAAATTTCCCATCAGGGCGCCCGATGCCGACATCCGCGACACGAATTCGAGCAGCATGTCCTCGACGACGTCGGCCTCCACCGTGCCGAGCGTCGACATATGGATCGACAATTCGCGCACTTCGTCGTCGTCCAGCAGCGACCAGACCTTGCCGCCATATTGTTCGCCCAGCGCCAGCATCAGGATGGCCGCGCGCCTGGGGCCCGCAAGCGGCGCCGCCTTGGCGCGATTGCCCTGGCGCGCCGCCAGCGAGGAAATCACGCTGGTGATGTCATTGGCGTTAACGTTTTGAGGCACGGCCATGTCGGATCACGCGGCAGGTTCGGAGAGCCATTGACGAATGATGGCTGCGGTTTCATTGGGGTTGCGTTCGGCCAGTTCGCCGACGCGATGGACGGATTGGGCATGGACCTGGCCCTGCACCTGGGCCACGTCGATCAGCTGCGCGGTGTTGTTGATACCAGGAACGAGGCTCGCGCCGCCGGCGTTGCCGGCCTGCGGGCCGCTGCCGTCGGCGATGGCGGGCAACATTCCTCCGCCGGCCGCGGGAGTGGCGACCTCGTCGGCAATGATGCGCTTGACCAGCGGGCGGATCACCATGAACAGCACGACCAGGCCGAGCAGCATCATGACGCCGAGCTCGATGACGTACATGACGTCGTCCTTGGTGAATTGCAGCATTCCAAGGAATCCTGTGGGCTCGGCCAACGGCGCCACGATCGGCGCTTCGGCAAATCGCAGGTTGACGACTTCCACCTGGTCGCCGCGCTTCTGGTCAAAGCCGATGGCCGAGCGCACCAGCGCCGCAATCCGGTCGAGCTGCTCCTTGCTGCGGTCCTGATAGACCATCTCGCCCTTGTCATTCTTGGTATAGTTGCCGTCGACCAGCACGGCGACCGAGATGCGATTGACCCGGCCGGCCTCGGTCACTTCCGTCTTGGTGGTGTGCGAAATCTCGTAATTGTTGGTTTCCTCGCTCTTCTTGCTCTGATCGCGCGCGAGCGCCGCATTGCTGTTCTGCTGGGCGCCCGGCAATTCGTTGCCGACCGTGACCTGGCCATTGTTTTCGGCGGTGGCGCTGGATTCTTCGCGGGTCTGGGTTGACCGCAGCACCCGGCCTTCGGGATCGAATTTGTCGGAGGTCTCGGTGATCTTGTTGTAGTCGAAATCGGCCGAGAGCTGGACGCGGGCGCGGCCGGCGCCGACCACCGATGACACGATCGCCTCGACCTCGCTGCGCATTCGCTTTTCGAAGGCCGCGCGCCGCTCGTCGCCGGCGGTGTTGTCGTTGGCGCCGCCCGCGCCATCGGCCAGGAGCTGGCCGGCTTCGTCGACGATCGATACTCGCTGCGGCTTCAGGCCATTGACGGCCGAAGCGACCAGATGGCGGATCGCCCGGATCTGTTGCGGCTCGAGGCTGCCGCGCACCCGGACCACGATCGAGGCCGACGGTTCGGGGGTCTCACGCGCAAACAGCGGCCGCTCCGGCAGCACCAGATGAACTCTGGCGGCCTGGACACGGTCGATGGCGCGAATGGTGCGCGCGAGTTCGCCTTCCAGCGCGCGCAAATGGTTGATGTTCTGGACAAAACTCGTGGTGCCGAGTGCGTCGGACTTGTCGAAAATCTCGTAGCCGACGCCGCCGCCCTTGGGCAGTCCGCCCTCGGCGAGTTTCATGCGCAGCCGAGTGACCTTATCCTTGGGCACCATGATGACGGCGCCATCGTTGCGGAGTTCGTAGGGAACGGCCTGCCGTTCAAGGTCCTTGATGACGGCGTTGGAGTCTTCGAGGCTGAGATCGGTGAAGAGGGTGGTCATCTGCGGCGTGGTGACGCGCATGATCACGAACGCGAAGAAGCCGATCAGCGCGGCCGTCACCGCCACCATCGCCATCAGCCGCGAAGCGCCTAAGCCCTTCAGGAAGCTTACGAGACTCTGCAAACCAACTGCCCCTCAGATTCGGTCCCGTCAGGGATCCGATCACTGGGCAATTATTGCCTATGGTATGGTTTCGATATGGTTAACGAAGATTAAGGGCGGCCGAGAAAGTTCAGAACGGAAAAAATCGGCTTCGCAGAACGAAACCGATTTTCTTCAATTGCCAATCGCCCGAAGCGACGATTATTGGCGATATTGCTGGATTCGGGTGGTTCGCAGCCCCGCAAGGCCGTGTTGATCGATGGAAAACTGCCAGGAGAGGAATTCGTCGACGGTCAGCGTATAACGGCTGCAGGCTTCCTCGAGGGAAAGCAGGCCGCCGCGAACCGCGGCAACGACTTCGGCCTTGCGACGGATAACCCATCGCTTGGTCCCGGGTGCGGGCAGATCTGCGATCGTCAACGGACTGCCGTCGGGCCCGATGACGTATTTTACCCTCGGGCGATGGGGCTCTGTCATGGCGTACTCACAAACTCTCAACCACTGAACTCACGCCATTAAGCTACGCCCAGCGACTTAAAATTTGCCTAAACCCAAGCCTCCAATACGAATCTCCTTGAAAATGCTCGTACAGACACGGTCCGGCGCCTTCCTTCGGCGCCCCTTTTTAACCGAATCTTAAGCCCCGACGGGCGGCAGCCGGTCCGCAACCGCTAATCAATGATGCTCTGGACCTGGTTGACCGTGAAGGTCTGACCGCCGATCGTCAGAAGCGGCGGCGACTGGGTGAGATTGACCGAGCTGACCACGCCCGCAACCGAGGTGGAGACGGCCACCGTGTTTTTGGCGGAGTCCTTGGCGGTCGCCGTGAGGGTGTAGTTGCCGTCGGGGAGCTGCGTTCCGTCGGTGCCGAGGCCATTCCAAGCGAACACCTGGTTGTTGCCGGCACTGGCGGCGAAGCTGTTGGAGTAAACGGTCTGGCCCGAGCTGTTGGCGATCGAGACGTTGACGGTGGACGCGGAGGGAATATTGAGCTCCCACGTAGCTTCGCTCTTGGTCATGGTCGCGGTGTTGCCGCTGACGACGGCGGTCTTGCCGACAAACTGCAATGCCTGGCTCGATTGCGCGGTCTGCTGGAGCGAGACCAGCGTGGCCAGCGAATCGTTGGTGTTGATCTGTTGCTGGACGCCGGCGAATTCGACCAGTTGCTGGGTGAACTGGTTGGTGTCGAGCGGACTGAGCGGGTTCTGGTTCTTCAATTGCGTCGTCAGCAGTTGCAGGAAGCTTTGAAAATTGCCCGCGATCTGCGTGCTCGCCAGCGCGTTGGCGGCGGCGGCAGAACTGCCGCCGCCGGACGAGGTCGGTAAGGTCGTCTTTCCCGAAACGACGGGGCTTGAGGCATTGGGGGCTGTCGTCATGTTGTTCTCCTCAAACTCTGATGTCGACGCCGCTGCTCGATCCGGTCGAACGGCCATAGCTGCGGCCGGCAACCGAGGCAGGGACGGCATCTTCGTCGGTGATGATCAGGCGCTGGGCGTTGGGGTTGTTGTTCCCGCTGTTCTGGCCGGAAGAAGACTGGTCGCGGAGGCTGAACTGCAAGCCCCCGCTGCCGGTCTTGAGCCCGGCATCGTTGAGCGCCTGCTGCAATTGGGGCGCGTCCTGCTGCAGCATCGACAACGTTTCAGGCTTCTCGACCGTCAGATGCGAGGTGACCTGGCCGTTCTGATCGATCTGGACGCGGACGTCGATGCGGCCGAGATCGGCGGGATCGAGCCGAATTTCAAAGCTGCTCTTGCCGTTCTTCACGCTGGCGGCGATCTCGACCGCGAGCCCGCTCAAGGGTACGGCGGCGTTGGTCGCTGCCGTCGCGGTCAAATTGGCGGTCTGACCGAGCGCCGAGCTTGAATTGAGCTGCGGCTGCAGCGCGCCAAGCGCTTGGGACGGATCGGCCGCATCAGTGACGACATGCGCGGTGGTTGCGGCGGTCGCTGGACGATCATGGCTCGATGCTGCCGGAGTCGCCGCGGCCGCATCTGTCGCTGTGCCCTGGATAACCAGGTTCGGCGTTTCCTGCTTGCCCGTTGTCGAAGCCTGCGCTGTCGCGCCGTTCTGACCCGCATCCGCCGTCGCGCCGGTCGCAGTCGCATCAGTCGATGTCGAGCCGGTCGAGGAGCCGCTGGTTGCCGTGGCGGACGCCTGCGTCTTTCCTTGTGCGGTCTTCGCTGTGATGGGCACGCTGGCGGCTACCGCCGTCGTCACGGCCGCGGCAGCTGCCGGCGTCACCGCACCAGCACTAGCCTGCGCGCTGACGTTCAGGGCAATTGCGGAAGTCGCTGTCTTCGCAGTCGTTGCCGCGCTGCCGGATGTCGTGGGCGTCGTGCCGGGATCGGCCTTGGCCGGGTCGGATGGCCCGGGCGTCGGCGCAAGCGGCTGTGAACTGGCGGCAATGGCGGCGGCGGCGATGGCCAACGGGACCGTGGGGCTGCCCGAGGTCGGCGCTGCCGCAGGCACATTAGTCGTTGGTGTGGACGTGGGAACCGCAACGGCAACTGGCGTCGGCGGGGTCGGCGAATTGCCGATCTGTTGCGTCAGGATGGTTGCGTCGACCGCGGCCGCATCGGCGTCGTCGCCTTTGGATTTGTGGTCGCCCGATTTCGAGGTATCTGGTGTGGTCGTTGTCGTCGTCGTGGATTGGCTGGCCGCGTTTGCGCCGTTGCCGTTAGCGTTGGCAGGAGCGCCGGAGCCCGAGTTGGCATCCGGCGACGACCCGTTACTGGCGCTGTTGGTGGAATCGTTGTTCGTCTGCGCCTGCGGGGCGGGGGCGTTGTTGCCGGCGCTGGCTGCGTTGTTGTTGGCGTTATTTGCAGGCGCGGCTGGAGCTGGCGGGGCGTTCGCGTCGTTATGTTGGGGCGGCGCCGGCGCGGCTTTGGGTTCGCTCGGCGTGTTCCGGCTGACCAGGTTTCCGAAAAGATCGTTCGCTGGCGGCGCATTGGATCGCGTCAGCCCCGACGGTGCGGCCTGGAACGCGGCATTGGCGGCGGCTGCGGCATCTGGGGTAGCACTGAGCACAGGACGGTCTCCGGCAAGGGAATTCACCAAACAATCAGCAAAGACCGGGCCATTCGGGGTTTTCAAGAATACATAATTATTTCAACTAGTTATAAGTTTGTGTGATCGCGCGCGGGGTAACCTCAGGCCGGTTTCTTTCTGCCCGGCGGCAAGATTTGCCGTTCCAAACCCGCCAATCCGGGCCGTGATTGCTTCGCGCGCAGGCGCCCTATATTAAAGTGCAACGTTCCGGCCGCCTCCGAAGGATGAGGCGCCCGAAAAGCGCCCCGATACGAATGTCATGACCGGGACACTAAGCTGACGCGGTGACCCCAGAACCGAAACCATGCGCAACAGTCTGGATATTGAAGGCCGTCCCCAGGACACCCGCGTCGTCGTTGCCATGTCAGGCGGCGTCGATTCCTCGGTGACGGCGGCGCTGTTGAAGTCGGAAGGTTACGACGTCGTCGGCATTACCTTGCAGCTTTACGATCATGGCGCGGCGACCCATCGCAAGGGTGCGTGCTGCGCGGGGCAGGACATTCACGACGCCCGCAACGTCGCCGAGCGGATCGGCATTCCGCATTACGTGCTGGACTACGAGAACCGCTTTCGCCAGTCGGTGATCGACAATTTTGCCGAGAGCTATGCCTCCGGCGAAACGCCGGTGCCCTGCATCGAATGTAATCGCTCGATCAAGTTTCGCGATCTGCTGGCGACCGCGCGCGAGCTTGGCGCGTCCGTATTGGCAACCGGGCACTACGTCGCCTCGCGCGAACTGGCGGATGGTTCGCGCTCGCTGGTTTGCGCGGCAGACAGCGACCGCGACCAGAGTTACTTCCTGTTTGCGACCACGCGCGAGCAGCTTCAATACCTGCGCTTTCCGCTTGGCGACATGACCAAGCCGGAGGCGCGCGAACTGGCGCGTCGGTTCGGGCTTGAAGTTGCCGACAAGCACGACAGCCAGGACATCTGCTTCGTGCCGAGTGGGCGCTACACCGACGTGATCGGCCGGCTGCGGCCGAATGCGATCAAGCCCGGCGACATTGTCGATCTCGATGGCCATGTCATCGGCACCCATCAGGGCATCATCCATTTCACCGTCGGCCAGCGCCGCGGCCTGGGCATCGCCTCCGGCGCGCCGCTTTACGTGGTGAAGCTTGACGCGGCAACGCGCCGCGTTGTCGTGGGTCCGCGAGAGGCGTTGCGGATGGATCATGTCAATCTGCGCGATGTAAACTGGATCGGCGACGGTCCACTCGATCGTGCAGTCGGCTCGGGATTGGAGATTTTCGTCCGCGTTCGTTCGACGCGCGCGCCGCAGCCGGCATGGCTGCGCTCAACCGACGACGGCTATGCGGTTGATCTCGTCGCTGGCGAGGAAGGCGTTTCGCCCGGCCAGGCCTGTGTGTTTTACGACGCGGCATCGGGCCGTGCCCGGGTGCTCGGCGGTGGCTTCATCCAGAGTGCCAGCGCGAAGGGATTGGCCAACAAGGCGGCGAGGGGAGCGCTACCGCTTGTCGAGGCAGTGCGCGGGTAGTGGAGTGGATTTGACATTCGCTGCCCGGCTTGCCGCAAACTCAAAAAGCGAATGTCAAATCCTGAACTCCACTACAAACTTATTTTTGCTAGTGGTCCTTTGATTCTAACATTCGCAAAGGTGGCCGCTGAGACGGGATGCGAATGTTGGAACCACTCGTACTGCCGATCTGAAGTGCCTGCAGCGCAAGCGGCGAATTCGATCAGGGACTTCAGATCGACAAAGCGGTACTAGATTCAATAAGTTTGCTAGTGCCCGAAGTTCGTGAAAGTGGGTGCTGCGATGGAGCACGAATTTCGGAAAGTGGGCACCAGGTTTTAGGGCGGGGGCATGGCGTCAGATATCGACCGCGAAGGGGTCGCTAAGGCTTACGGGCGCTGGGCGCCGATCTACGATCTCGTCTTCGGCAAAGTCTTTGATCACGGCCGTCAGTCGACCATTGCGGAGGCCGACCGGATCGGCGGCCGGATTCTCGATGTCGGCGTCGGCACCGGATTGTCGCTATCGGACTATGCCGCGACGACGAAGGTGTGCGGTGTCGATATTTCCGAGCCGATGCTGCGCAAGGCGCAACAGAGAGTGCGTTCGCTGGGCCTGGAGAACGTCGAGACGCTCGCGGTGATGGACGCCAAAAATCTCGCTTTCGCGGATTCATTTTTCGATGCGGTGGTCGCGCAATATGTCATCACCGCGGTTCCCGATCCCGAAGCGACGCTGGATGATTTTGTTCGGGTGTTGAAACCCGGCGGCGAACTCATCCTGGTCAATCACATTGGAGCCGAAAGCGGTCCGCGGCGCGCCTTCGAACTCGCGTTCGCGCCTCTGGCCCGAAGACTCGGCTGGCGGCCCGAATTTCCGTGGGAACGGCTGGTGAAGTGGGCGGTGAGACATGGTGGCGTCAGCCTTACGGAGCGCCGGCCGATGCCGCCGATGGGCCATTTCTCGCTGATCCGTTATCGCAAAGCCCTAAATCGTTAATGTGAAAACGCGGAACCAGGGTTCGCGACATCCGTTCTCTCGGGATGACAAAACATGCGCTTCCTTTCGCTTTCGGAATGATGCTCTCGGTGGCGGGCGCGGCCGCTCAGGCCCCGCCATCGGCGACGACCCCGCCGGCGCCGACAGCGCCAGCCGCAGCCAGCGATTGCGCACCGGCGGCGCCGGTCTTGCCGCAGGGCAAGGCCGTGCCCGAAGGCGGGACTGTCGGACAGGCCGGCGAGCCGCTGGCCGACAAGCTCGCGAAATCTGACGGCGTGCTTTGTCCGCCGGCGGGCGTCGATCCGGAAATCCGCGCGCCGACGCCGGATGCCGGCAATACGCCGGTGATCCCGCCGCCCGGAAGCCCCGGCGGCAACCCGAGCATCCGGCCGAAATAGCTCCGCAATTCAGTCGCTTCGGCCAGGAAACCGGCTTTGCTTGACAGGGCCAAGACCTGCTTCTTATATGCCGCGCGTTCGCGACCGCGGCATATCAGATCCGCGTTCGCCTGCGCCGTGGCGGGGTAGCTCAGCTGGTTAGAGCACGGGAATCATAATCCTGGGGTCGGGGGTTCGAGTCCCTCCCCCGCTACCAAGCATTTCATTGTGTCCGGCCCGGACACATAGGTAACAGAGCGTATCTAAGACAAGCGTATCTAAGACATAGGTGACAACCTCGTGCCGAACGGGTTGTCGAGGGGTTGCAAGGTTTTTTGCTCCAGGTCGAAGTCCTGTCGTCGTCGCCAACCGCATGATGAGCACCAACGGCTGTCCCGGCCCCTATCATGAGAGGTTGACCGAAGGCGAATAAGCGGCTTGCTTACTTGCTGCGGGTGCTAAGGCTAAGTTCCAGCAGCGCGATCCTTTGAAGAATTGAAGGGTCTGTTTCGCCGGCTTGCGCAGTTCGCAGGATCGATTCGGCTAAAAGCGATACATGCGTCGAACTCACGGGCTCCGGTAGTGCTGCAACCGATGATTCCAGGGCCGCCGTCATGGCTCGGATGATTTCTGGTGAAAATGCAGCGTTCGAAAAATTCTTCATCGCCAAACCAAATAAACGCAGCCGCAGGTCGATATTGCGTTTTTGATGAGAGCTTGCTTTTTCCCCTCGTTTTAGGCGAAGGATCGCCCTGACGGTAAGCTGTTGTTGATCGCACGCAGACGACAAACCACCCTGCGCCACTTTCGTTCCTAAGCGATTGCTTTGTGCGGCGCGGTGGAAACGAAGCGCGGCGCCACGCGATACGGCTGGCTTTGGGCTCGCGCCGATCGTCGTGAACGCTGGTATTAGAGGTCGTTGATCAGAATATCCGCATCGGAAGTATAAGCTGCACGTCGTGATACCGGCCTTCGTACCGCTCGACGAAATCTTCCAGGTAGAAGGGCACGTCGCGCATTTGGAGATCGCAGCGATGCCGTATCTCGTGCGCGACATCTGCCGAGACGTCCTGTGACCAGCCTTCGGCGGTGTTGAAGCCGACGACGCGGACCGGGCTGCGGTACTCTCCGTCCAGCATTGCCGTGATAACCGTCTCGAGGTCGGTCCGCTCGACGTCGATTTGTCGGGAGGCGCGGCCGTCGCGGCCGAGGTCATCCAGGACGATGTATACATTCTGATCACCGTCGTTGGGGACAATCGAGGGCGTCCGGCTGGACCCGCGCATTGACAGAACTCCTGCGCCATAGAACCGAGATTCAAGCGTCGCCTGGCGGATTCGTTCCTGGCCGTGGAACCCTTTGGCTCTACGATTCAGCGGCCTTTCGACAAACCAATAATTTCCTGAAAGGGGTAACGTGTCGGAACTGGCAATCGTCATTTCCGAAAGCCTATGACACAACAATGAACCCCGCCGGCCCGCCGGCGTTGGATAAGACAAGTTCTCGTTCATCCATTGCTCATGCGCCCAGTCGCCAGACGCCGATCCAGTCACCTTCGCCGGTCGAGATTTCCGATGACGGTCCAGCCGACGAGGCCCGATGTCGCGATCGCGCGTGCGATCGTCCGCAATACCGCGCCGGCGCCGGAGCAGATCGCGCGCGCCCTGACGTGGGGCGCCGATGAAAAAGTCCTTCTGGTTCTAGCCGCGGCCGGCTGGGTCGCTTCACGTGGGCGGGGCGAGACGCTGCGGCGCGCCGGCAACCACGCGCTCCTGGTCACGGTGGTCGCGTCCCTGCTGCCGCATGGCCTGAAAATCCTGTTCGACCAGACGCGACCGGACCGCCGAACGGTGATCGGACACGTCCATGGCATCTCGTTTTCGGGTAAGCGCGACGACGCCTTTCCTTCCGGGCATGCGCTGCACATGGGCGCCTTGGCGTCCGCCGCTCACACGCGGTCCCCCGGGGCTCGCCGGGCGGTCTGGGCGCTGGCGGTCGGTCTTTCGTTGACGCGCATCGTCGTCCTGGCGCACTGGGCAAGCGATGTCGTGGTCGGATTCGCACTCGGTGCGCTGATCGAGCGGGCCCTGAGGCCATGGACGGGATATCCGGCGAAGGAGTAGCGATGCCGATCCTTGAAGACCTGAAACAGGACGCCGCGTCCGCTACACGACTGCGACGGCCCGGCAAAAGGATTTCTTCGGGGTTCGTGCGAGCGCAGAAGCCGCATGCCGGCCGCTTCAAGGAGCACGATTTACATGAACAGGGTTGCGGTCATCCCGACGATGCACAACGCCATCGTGAAAGTCGAGGTCCAGCCGAGCCAGTAGAGCCATCCCGTCACGACGAAATCTCCCATGACCTTCGGCCGTCGCACGAGCAGCATCAGCATGACCATGACGGGCGCGGCAAGCACGCCATTGAGAACAGCGCTCCAGTAGAGAGCCTTGATCGGATCGACCGAGGTAAAGTTGAGGCCGATGCCAATGAGGACGGAGACGCTCAATACCCCATAGAACGCGACGGCCTGTCGTGGCTTGCGCGAGAGACCCACAGGCCACTTCCTTCCTTCACCGATCGCATATGCACTCGATCCTGCAAGCACCGGTATGGCCAAAAGCCCTGTTCCGATAATGCCCAGCGCGAAGATCAATTCGGCAAAGCGGCCCGCAATCGGCTTCAGCGCCTCGGCCGCCTGAGAGGAGGACTGCACGTCGGTGACGCCACTGGTATGGAGCGTGGCGGCTGTGGTGATGATAATTGAAATGGCGATGATGTTCGACATGGCCATGCCCACCAGTGTGTCGATCCGTATGCGCTGCAGCTCCTTCTTCTGGCCGGTTGCATCTTGCTTGAGCGGCCGCTTCTGCGCGTCGATGCGCTGATCCTCGGCCTCCTGCGAGGATTGCCACACGAACAGATAGGGCGAAATCGTCGTTCCAAGAATGGCGACCAGTGTGGTCAGGAATTGGCCGTTGAAGCTGATGCTGGGGACCACCAGGCCGCGCAAGGCGGTGAGCCACGGCACGTGAACGACGGCGAGCGCAATGACATACGCAAATAGCGTCAAGGTCAGCCACTTGAGGATGGCGACATAGCGTTTGTAATCGAAGAAGATCTGGGCCAGCACCGAAATCAAGCCATAAAAGATAACGTAGAGAATCGAGGAGCCGCCTACCAGAAGCCGCGTGGCATCGGCCATCGCGCCGAGGTCGGCAGCGACGTTGATCGTGTTCGCAATAAAAAGCAGGCTGATCAGGAACCAGATCGTGGGCGCCGGAAAGTTGCGGCAGACATTGCCGGCGATTCCGTGACCCGTGACGCGGCCGATACGGCCGGAGATTTCCTGAATGGCGACCATCAGGGGATAGCTCAGCAGCATGGTCCAGCTAACGCCGAAGCCGAGCTGGGCTCCTGCCTGGCTGTAGGTACCGATGCCGGATGGGTCGTCGTCCGAGGCCCCCGTAATCAGTCCCGGTCCCAACCGTGCCAGGAGGCCGGTCTTGTCCTTGCCAGCCTTCCTGGCTATCCGCCTCGCCATCTATGATTCAATCCAAAAAAAGCAGACCTATCGGATCATTTTACGGAAGCTGTGTCGAGAAACCACAGCCTTTTTCTTCGCGGAAGCACCCGCGAGATTGGCGACTTGGGCAATAGTTTATTTGGGCTGTCGATCAGTCAAGCCGTTACCAGGCTCCTCGTATTTCCCTGCGCACCCGGCGTTCCCGCGGATTGTTCGGGGCCATTTGTGACACCTGCCTCGGTTCCGCCCTTTCCGGGAAGGCGCGAGAGCAGCTTCGGATCGGAGAGAAGCTGAGGAAACTTCGCAACGTTCTGGAACGTTACCTTGGCTCGATCATTCCAGGGGAGCAATGGGACTGAGGAAGTTGTCGCGTCCGGGGCCGAGGGCGCACCGGACCGGCAGACAAAACAGGAGTTGAGCCGATGAAGCTGAATGCGACACAGGTGAAGAGGACCTTGAGCCAATTCGATGCCGAGGTTCTTCCCGATAGCCATCCCGCGATTCCCCAACTGAACACCTTGTTCGGAGATCACACGTTCTTTCTCGACAGCGACGGTCTTAACGTCCTGGAGCCTGCCGAAACGACGGAAATAGAGGGCCATGCGGGTGAGGTCGTTAGCCTTGCCAGCTGGAGCGATGCGACCTTGACGAGCTTGAGGCCGCACGAACCCGAACCGACCGGCGTCGTCATCGTCCTTGAATCCCAGCATTGATCTGTTCGAGAATGACAATAGGCGCCATGCTCGGCAACGATCGGTATCGCGGTGTCGACACACCGCTGACATATTGTTCATCGGCCGATGGAACCCAGCAACGATCCGCAAGGCACTCCGCCCGCGGGAGCCAGCAAACGATCGTAGTTCCGTTCCTGGACGGCCCCCTCGCTGATCTATCGCAGCCGGAGAATTGCGGAGGAACGAGCTCGACTTCCGGCGGCTTTGTCAATCGGATACCGTGACACCGGCGAGTATTGCACGCCTTGCCGTCGGCGGCGCGGATGTATGGACCTTGGCTCGGTTACGCCGAATCGGGCCCGTACGGAATTATTTTGGAACGTTTTCTGCTTTCAGACGTGAAGGGTTCACTGCGGACGTAACGCCAGTCTGCAATATCCGATCGCGCGACGGGAGTTTCTGATGCGTACTCGCCTCATCCACCTCATCAATCCGAAAACAGACTCTTTGACGACGCGTCCGATCTATTTGAACCGAGCGCTATATTCTCCGCTTGCTGGTTTGCTGGCCGTTGCCGCCTGTATTGCCAAAGACCAGTATCAGGTGGTGCTCACTGACGAGAACATCGAACCTGTCGACTTTGATTTGACGGCGGATCTGGTGGGAATTTCCGCGATGACGAGCTACGTCAATCGTGGGTATGAAATCGCAGATCAGTTTCGATCCAGGGGCGTTCCGGTCGTGATGGGCGGCGTACATCCCAGCTTCATGCCACAAGAGGCTCTGCAGCACGCGGACGCGGTCGTGATTGGAGAGGTCGAACTCGTGATCGACAGACTGCTTGACGATCTGAAGCAAGGTGCCATGCGCGGGACTTACAAATCCGAGAAGCTGCATCCAATGGTCGGGATGGCGATGCCGCGTTACGATCTGCTGAAGAAAAACCGCTATGTGAACCGAACTTTCGTCCAGACCTCGCGCGGCTGCCATCAAGGCTGCACGTTCTGCGCCGAGCCGCTGATGAACGGCCTCAAGTTTCGTTACCGTCCGGTCGATGAAGTGATCCACGAAATGGAAAATTGCGGCGCACGTACCATCTCCGTTAATGATGCGGACTTTTTTGGTACCCCCGAACGCCCAAAAGAGGTTATGCGAGCCTTGAAGGGACGCGGCATTCGTTGGCAGGCCGGCGTTACGTCCAAGCTGGCCTATGATGATGGCATGCTCGAACTCGCCGCCGAGAGCGGCTGTACGATGTTGAGCATCGGGTTCGAATCGATATCGCGCGATACGCTGAAAAGCGTGCACAAACACGTCAACCGCCCCGAAAATTTCGCGGCCCTCGTGGAGAAGGTCCATTCCTATGGAATCATGGTGTTTGGTTTGTTCATGTTTGGGTTTGATGGCGACGACAGTTCTGTCTTTGACGATACAGTCGAGTTCAACATATCAGCCAAGTACGACGCCTGCGCCTATTCGGTGCTAACGCCATATCCGGGTACGCTGACCTGGTACGAGATGAAGAAGGCCGGTCGCATCGTTTCGTTCGACTGGACAATGTACGATCAGGGCCACGTCGTGTACCGGCCGAGCGGAATGCTGGCCGACGAGCTTCGCGTCGGTCAAGGCAGCGCCTATGCGGGATTTTATTCAGGCCGGTCGATTGCAAGGCGCTTTCCGCTCAGCGGCAAGCGGGATCGCTCGCAATGGGCGATCTACAATTTATTCATGCGCAAAGCATCTCAAACCGAAAAAATCGAATCGATTGCGCCGCCGACCGCGGAGCCGAACATGGCGCCGATGCCGCCAATTCTTCCGGTCAAACGCGAATGGCGCGCGGCCGTGCTGGAATCAGCAGGCGGTCCTCACTTGAATTGAGTTGAACGACCACGAAGGGCGAGTGGGTGTCCAGCCGATCGCGAGGCGTCACGCCGGACAAGGGGAATTCCATTTAATGAGACGGAAGGAAATCCATTTATTACAATGTGTTGGCTTTATGACGTATAATTTTTGAGATTAATATTGTAATTGATACGGGTTTGTGACACGCTACTCTTCGTTGCGCATTTCAAACGAGGAGGGGGTGTCAAAATGAGCATCACGGCGGATAGCATGGAGAGCGTTCCGACGACTGTCGATAGCAATGCGCGGAAGGCGTTGCTGGGTTCGGCGCTCGGCTATGCGATGGACGGATTCGATCTTCTTATTCTCGGCTTCATGCTGCGGACGATCGCAAAGGACCTCGGTCTTTCGCAGGCGCAAGCGGCCTCACTGGTGACGGCGACGCTGATCGGCGCGGTGCTCGGCGGCATCGGCTTCGGCATGCTGTCGGACCGTCTAGGCCGCGTCCGCGTCCTGACCTGGACCATTGTGGTGTTCGCGGCGTTCACCGGCCTTTGCGCGTTCGCGCAAGGCTATTGGGATCTACTGATCTACCGCACCCTTGCCGGCGTCGGCCTTGGCGGCGAATTCGGGATCGGGATGGCGCTGGTCGCCGAAGCCTGGCCGGCCGCGAAACGCGCCCGCGCGTCTTCCTATGTCGGGCTCGGCTGGCAATGCGGCGTGCTGCTGGCTGCCATTGCCACGCCGTTGTTGCTGCCGGTGATCGGCTGGCGCGGCATGTTTGCGCTTGGCGTATTTCCGGCGGTCGCGGCCTATTTCATTCGGGTCTCGCTCCACGAGCCAGAAGTGTTTGTCGCGAAGTCGAAAGATCATCCGAAGGAATCCGCGCTGCATCTTCTCGTGAAAGACACCGAGACCACCAAACTCAGCCTTGGCATGGTCATTCTCTGTTCGGTACAGAATTTCGGTTACTACGGCGTGATGATCTGGCTGCCGAATTATCTTTCGACCCGGTTCGGCTTTGCGCTGACGCAGTCGGCGACGTGGACCTGCGTGACGCTGGCCGGCATGGCGCTCGGCATTTTCATGTTCGGCCACATCGCCGATCGCATCGGCCGGCGGCCGGCCTTCTTCAGCTATATGTTCGGCGCCGCCGTCATGGTGCTGGTCTATTCGCGCCTGACCGATCCCTATCAGTTGCTCGTGGTCGGCGCGATCATGGGTTTCTTCGTCAACGGCATGCTCGGCGGCTATGGTGCGCTGATCAGCGAGTTGTTTCCGACCGCGGCGCGCGCCACGGCCCAGAACGTGCTGTTCAATATCGGCCGCGGCGTCGGCGGATTTGGTCCGGTCGTCGTCGGTGCGATTGCGGCCGCCTATTCGTTCGAAACCGCGATCGCACTGCTCGCCACGCTCTATGTCCTCGACATTCTGGCGATGTGGCTGTTGATCCCGGAGCGGCGTGGCGCCCAGCTCACGTGATGGTTGGCTAGTGCCCATGGGTGCGGCGATGGAGCACGAACTTCGGAAAGCGGCACTAGAGGCAGTCATGTCGCTCGATCGTCCATCACCTCAGGTGCAGCCGGCGGCGACGCCGCCTGCATCTGCCCACGCGCCCTGGAAGCCCAGCATTGTTGCTGAATTGGCCAAGGTTGTCGCCAATACCGCGGTCAATGCCGAATATCGTCACCTCGTCGTTGATTGCAGCCAAGTCGCCTCACTGGCAAAGCCTGGGCAATTCTTTCAATTGCTCTGTCCGCATCCGGCCGGCGAGCAGCCGTTTCTGCGGCGGCCGATGAGCCTCTACGGCGCCGATCCGGTCGCGCGTCAAGTCGAGTTTCTGTACAAAGTCACCGGCGCCGGAACGCGCGGGCTTGATTTGATCAGGCCGGGCGAACACCTCGACATCATGGGGCCGCTTGGCACCGGCTTCACGCTCGATCCAAAGTGGCGGCACATTGTGGCGATTGGGCGGGGCGCCGGCCTTGCCACGCTGGCGCCGCTCGCCAAAGCGGCCAAAGCCAACGGCACAAAAGTTACCGCGATCTTCAGCGCGCGGCGGCCTGAACTGCTGGTGTCGGTCGAGCTCTTCAAAACCCACGGCGCCGACGTCGTGCCGGTGACGGATTCCGACCAGACCAGCGGGCCGGGAAATGTCGAGCGCATTCTCCGCGGCCTGATCGCGGAAAGAAGGTGTGATGCCTTCTTCACCTGCGGCTCGAGCCGCCTGATGCGCGTGCAGCAGCGCCTGGCGATCGAGTTCGGTCTTCCCGGGCAAGTCGCGATGGAGCAGCAAATGGCCTGCGGCATCGGTCTTT
The DNA here is from genome assembly GCA_963706265.1 of uncultured Alphaproteobacteria bacterium. Classification (GTDB taxonomy): domain Bacteria; phylum Pseudomonadota; class Alphaproteobacteria; order Rhizobiales; family Xanthobacteraceae; genus Bradyrhizobium. The sequence continues at coordinate 651,230 of CAVPLO010000003.1, forward strand.
GTTATTGCTGTGTCCGCGACTTCAATGTCGGCGGCGAAATCGTCAATCGCAGGGTCTGCTGGGACGGGCCGGTGTTCGATCTGTTGGAGGCGCTGCCGTGATCAAGCCGTTTTCAATCGATCTCTCCGTCGATGTCGGCGGCCTCAAGCTGCGCAATCCGGTGATGCCGGCGTCGGGCACGTTTGCCGAAGGCCTCGACAAGGTAATCGACTTCAATCGTCTCGGCGCCTTCGTGACCAAGACGGTGACCCGCGAATTGCGCGCCGGCAATCCGTTGCCGCGCGTGGTCGAACGGCCGGGCAGCCTGATCAACGCGATCGGGATTCCCTCCAAGGGGGTGCCGCACTTCATCGAGAAAATCATTCCGAAATATGCCGCCTATGAGCCGCCGCTGGTCGTCAGCATCTCCGCGCCGACCGCGGAAGGTTTTGCGAGCCTCGCGGCGGAGCTGACGCTGCCGGGGGTGTCCGCGATCGAAGCCAATATCTCTTGTCCGAACATCGAGGAGGACGGCAAGGCCTTTGCGATGCGCGCGGAGTTCACCGAGAAAGTCACGCGCGAACTGCGCGCCGCGACCAAGCTGCCGCTCTGGATCAAGCTCACGCCCAACACCGGCGACGTCGCCGAGGTGGCGCGGGCGGCCGAAGCGGCCGGCGCCGATGCTGTCGTTGTCGCCAACACGTTCCTGTCGATGGCGATTGATCTCAAGACCTTCAAACCTTGCCTCGGCAACGTCATGGGCGGACTGTCGGGCCCTGCGATCAAGCCGATCGTGCTGCGTCAGGTGTTCCAGTGCGCCAAGGCGATCAAGATTCCGATCATTGGCTGCGGCGGCATCTCGTCAGCCGAAGATGCGGTCGAATACATGCTGGCCGGAGCGGCCGCCGTGCAGATTGGCACCGCAACCTTCCTGCAACCCGCGGCCATGGTCAGCATCATCGACGGCATCGAGATGTTCTGCCTGCAACGCGAGATCACCCGCGTGACTGATCTCGTTCATGGCGTCGTGATCGAGGAGGCTGACGATCAGGATCTCGCCTGGCTTAGTCCGCCGACATGACGACCGAGGCTGCAGCTTCCCGCAACGTCTTCATCGACGATGCGGACGACCGCCGATTGGCTGCCGAGTTGTTCGATGCCCTTCGTGAAGCATCGTTCGACGGCGCTGGTATCACGCGGGAGAGCTTTAGTGAACGCGAATCCGCGGCGCTCGATATTGTCGAGGCCAAGGCGCGCGAAGTCGGCCTTGAGACAACCCGTGACGCCGGCGCCAACTTGGTCGTGACGCTCGCAGGCAGCGAGCCTGATCTGCCGTATCTGGCCTGCGGATCGCATCTGGATTCGGTGCCGCAAGGCGGCAATTTCGACGGCGCCGCTGGCGTGGTTGCGGGCCTTGCCGTGCTCGCGCGACTCAGACGCGACAAGATCATACCCCGCCGCACCATCAAGCTGTTCGGGTTGCGCGGCGAGGAAAGCTCCCGCTTCGGCAAGGCCTATATGGGCTCGCTGGCGCTATTCGGAAAATTGACGGCCGAAGACCTTCGGGTGGCCGATCGCGATGGCCGCGCGCTTGGCGACTGCATGCGCGCCGTCGGCGCTGACGTCGCGCGGATCGAAAAGGGCGAGCCGCTGCTCGATGCCAAGCGCATCGCGGCCTGGGTTGAGCTCCATATCGAGCAAGGTCCGGTGCTGGTAGCGCGGGAACTTCCGGTCGGCATTGTCACCGGCATCCGAGGCAACGTGCGTCATCGCTTTGTCGAATGTATCGGCGAGGCCGGGCATTCCGGTGCGGTGCCCCGCTGGCTGCGGCATGATGCGGTGTTCGCGGTCGCCGAACTCATGACCCATCTCGACCGTCACTGGCGAACTTTGCTGGAGCGCGGACGCGACGTGGTTGTCACGTCAGGCGTTTTCGGAACCGACCCAGCGGAACACGCGATCGCGCGGATTCCCGGAAAAGTGACCTTCAGTTTCGAGGTGCGAAGCCAGAGCAAGGAAACGCTCGAAGGCTTCTACGATCTGTTTCGTTCCGAGTGCAATCTCATCGCCGAAGAGCGCGGCGTCGAATTCTCGTTCGACCGCCGGCTGGAATCGGCGCCGGCCACCATGGATGCGGAATGGGTCCGGCATCTGCGGCATGCTGCGCAAGCTCTGGGCCTGCCCGACGAAGAAATCCCGAGCGGGGCCGGACATGACGCCGCAGTATTTGCCAATGCCGGTATTCCCAGCGCCATGGTATTCGTGCGCAACGAAAATGGTTCGCATAACCCGAAAGAGGCGATGAATCTGGATGATTTTGTCGCCGGAATCGCGGTAATGCGGACGGCGATCGAAGAGGCTGTCCAATGAGCGTGACTGAATTATTCGATAAGGCCGCAGGGTCGAAGCGCGCGGATAGCATCACGATCCGCAGGCCCGATGATTTTCACGTGCATCTGCGTGATGGCGCGATGCTCCGGGCGGTGCTTCCGTTCACGGCTGCGCAGTTTGCCCGCGGCGTCATCATGCCCAATCTGGTGCCGCCGGTGACGACGGTTGCGGCCGCCAATGCCTATCGTGAGCGCATCCTGGCCGCACGCGCGGCCGCTTCCGACTTTCAGCCGTTGATGACCTGCTATCTCACCGATGCAACGTCGCCCGACGAAATCGAAAAGGGATTTAAGGATCGCGTCTGGGTCGCCGCCAAGCTTTATCCCGCCGGCGCCACCACCAATGCGCATCACGGCGTGACCGATATTCCGGCGCTGGCTCCCGTGTTCCGGCGCATGGAACAGATCGGCATGCCGGTCTTGATCCATGGCGAAGCCACCGACCCCGCGGTCGATATCTTCGATCGTGAAGCCGTATTCATGGAGCAGAGTCTGTTGCCGCTCCTGAAACGGCATGCCGGCCTCAAGGTCGTGGTTGAGCACGTCACGACGGCGGAGACGGTCGACATCGTCCGCGCCCATGCCTCGCATACGGCCGGCACCATCACGCCGCATCACCTCGTCATCAATCGCACCTCGCTGTTTCAGGGCGGCTTGCGTCCGCACCTCTATTGTCTGCCGGTCGCCAAGCGCGAGCGCCATCGCCTGGCCTTGCGCAGGGCGGCCACCTCGGGCGAAGCGTGTTTCTTCATCGGCACCGACACCGCGCCGCATCGCCGCGCCGCCAAGGAAGCCGAATGCTGTTCGGCCGGCGTGTTCGGCGGCGCGACCGCGTTGCAGACCTATGCGCAGGTGTTTGACGAAGAGGGCGCGCTGGATCGTTTCGAGGCTTTTGCGTCCACCAACGGCGCGAAATTCTACGGCCTCGAGTTCAACCGCGGCACGATTACGCTGGAACGGCGGGAGCAGCCCGTGATGGCCGCGGTGGCCGTGGACGACACCGAAGTCGTGGTGTTCCGGGGCGGCGAGACGCTGCCATGGTCGATCGGGGAGATTAAGCCATGACGGACAGCCCGATCAGGCACGAGATCGGCGGCGAGGTCGCGCGGCTCTTGTTCGAAGGCGGTGCCATCCATGTCAGCCGGCAACAACCCTTTATCCTGGCGGCAGGCTGGGCGAGCCCGGTCTATGTCGATGTCCGTGTCATCCTGGGCGATCCCGCATTACGTCAGGCGGTGACGCAACTCGGCTTCCGTTACGTGACCTTGATGCTGTCGCACGCCTCGATCGACGCGGTCGCCGGTGCGGAAACCGCCGGCATCCCCTTTGCTGCATGGCTCGCCGACAAACTGAATGTGAAGATGCGTTACGTCCGCAAGCGTCCGCTTGGCATTGGGCGTAATGCACAGGTCGAAGGCGGCGATGTCGATGGCCTCAACGTGCTTTTGGTCGACGACCTCACCACCGATGGCGGCAGCAAGCTCAACTTTGCGCGCGGACTGCGCGCCGCGGGCGCGGTCGTCGCGCACGTGCTGACGATCTTTTATCACGACGTCTTTCCGGGCGCGGCAGAGCGTCTCGCGCAGGCAGGCCTGACACTGCATCCGCTCGCGACCTGGGCCGACATCCTGCGTTCGCCGGCAGCAAGCGCAGTTACGCCGCAGGATCGCGCCGAGATTGAACGTTTTCTGGCTGATCCGGTGGCATGGTCGACACGGCACGGTGGGCGCGCCAAGCTATCGGTTCGAAACTGATCAGGTCTTTACCTCTCCCATCGGGAGAGGTCGATTTGCGTAGCAAATCGGGTGAGGGATTAAGGTCTCGTTAGGCTGCGGCCCCTCACCCGGATTACGCTGCGCGCAGTCCGACCTCTCCCCACTGGGGAGAGGTGAAGAGAGTTTGCGGCTCCAGGCTATGACGCCTTTCGCGTACCGGTCGCCCGCATCGCCGACCGCTCCAGGATCATGCGAAGCTGCTGAGCCGCCTCGCGTCCCTTGTGGGCGCGCCGCCACAGTTTCTCGACCAGTTGTTCGTAGAGACGCACCGGCTCCTCGTCGGCCGTGAGCATCGCCACGCCGGTGCGGATATTCGGCAATTCGCCGCCGAGACGGAAGGGACTCAAGCCCAGCAGTGTGCGCTCGGAAGTGCGGAATAACTGGAAGGTGATATTTGGCAGCGGCTCCTCGATCAGACCGATCTGGATGCCCATCGGCTCCTGCTCGATCAGCTTGATGAGGTGCTCGATCTCGGCGCGCGCGGCGAGCCTGCGCTCGACGATCTCGTTTGCCGGCAGGTCGAAGCGGCCGACCAGGCCGAGCTTCAGCCAGCGCTCGATCTCCGGCATGTTGACGAAATTGACGACGGAAAGGTGGCGGCGGTGGCGCGCGTGCTTGCGTTCGTCGAGCACTGCAACGATGGCGTCGATCTCGGCCTCGTAGTCCTTGCCGTCCTCGGCATAAGAGGGCGCGGCCTCGATCAGCGTTTGCTTGAGCTGACGTGCGTAATTGTCGGAGGTCAGGAGATAGGACAACGGCGGGAAGTGCGCGATGACCTGTTCGGATTTCTCCTCGATCTGCCGCATCCGCTCGAAATAGCCGATGGCGTTGGCGTAGTACTCGACGCCAAGGCCGAGCAGAGAGCCGACGGAGGTTTCCAGAACATTGGCGAGGCGATCGAGCGTCTCGATCTTGACGACCTCGCCGGCCTCGATCCGGTAGACCGCGGCTCGCGACACGCCGAGACGTTCGGCGACTTGTTCCGCCGCCAACCCCCGGCCCATCCGGTAGGCGCGCAGCCTTTCCCCGATCTCGGCAAAGCGGTTGCTCGTCGCGTTCATGCCTGCCTCATGTCCGTTCGTCTCATATTTGAGACAACGGGGTACATGATTTTCAGCCCTCAGGGAAGCCTTAATTCGGCGCCCTCGCGCGACATCAACGAAAAACCGCTAGGGCATTTCCGGCGTTCAGACCAGGTCGACCGCCGCGATCTTGTTTAGCGCGTCGATCTGCTGATCCGGCGCCAACGAGATCGCGTTGTCGGCGTCGCGCACGACAGCGAGCAAACGCTGAAACGTCGTCTCAGCGACGCCCACCGGAAGCGGCTCCTCGTCGAACGATGCGATGAAGGGGTCGATGATCGACGACAGCAGCCGATAGACCGCACGATGCTCCGCATCGGTCTCTGCCAGTTCATTCGTCATTTTCTGAAGGGCGACGTAGGTCCGAAGACCTGAATGCTGATGAGAAAGCCAGCTATGCAACTCAACCATGTTGTTTCCTCGTCGGTACGCGAGAAGAAACAACCATTGATATCACGAAAACCCTTTTAGAGCAAGTATTCCCTGCAGTCTCTTGGAGAGAAACGCGCGGTCAAATGCGGTCGAAAACCCTTGGTTCCAGAGCCCACCGCATATCGTTAAAGCATCACACGAGCCTCGCGGCGGCCAGTTCATTCAAGATCTGAATTTGTTGTGGCGCCGGCGCCGTTACCGAGCCTTCCGCCTTGGCAACGACCTCCAGCAGATGGCGGAAGGTCTGTTCGGCGACCTCGACCGGAACGGCCTCGCCGTCGTACTTGGCAATATATTCTTCGGTGAGTCCGGCCAGCAGGCGATAGAGCGCGCGATGGGGCGTGTCGGTCGCAACACGGTCGAGCATGTTCTGTCGAAAGGCCTTGAAGGTCTTCAGGCCATGATGCTGGCGCGATAGCCAGTCGTGGAGTTCACCCATGATGCTTTCTCTCTTTCGAGGCGCGAAGAAAGCGATTGTTCATAGCAGGCCAAAGACAGTCATGCAACAAAAATTGAGACAAGTTTAGAAATTGGTACGTTCGGTTTCAACAACTATTCCCCCCTCAATCGCTGGTCTTCCGTGACCCGGACATGTTCGGCGCCCTTGGAACCGACCGCCGATAACCTCAGGCAACTCAAGGCCGCGCCGGTGACCGCGAAGCCGACGGCGACCAGAAGAGCTATCCGCGTGCCGTCCAGCGCGAAGCGGGCGATCAGGAGCGACACCAGCGCAGCACCGATGGTCTGCCCCAGAAGGCGCGCGGTGCCTAACATGCCGCTGGCGCCGCCGCTGCGTTCGCGTGGGGCTGCAGCGATCATGGTGCGGTTGTTCGGGGTCTGGAACAGACCAAATCCGGCGCCAGCCACTGCCATGCGCCAGGCCACGTCGAACAGCGAGGGATGGAGCGGCAACCAAGCAAGCGCGCCAAGGCCAAGCGCGAACAGCAGCAGCCCGATGCCGCCCAGCAGCCCCGCCGGATAGCGTTCCACAAGCCATCCGGCGAAAGGCGCCGCAAACGCGACCGCAATTGGCCATGGCGTGATGAGGAGTCCGATCTCGACGGCCGAATATCCAAAGCGGTTTTCGAGATAAAAGGGCAGCGCGACGAAGGCCAGCATCTGCGCGCAAAAGGACGCGATCGAGGTCGCAATCGACAAGGCGAAAATGGGGATGCGCAGCAAATCGAGCGGCAGCAGCGGCGAGGTCACATGAGTTTGCGCGCGCACCAGAAGGAAGCCCGCGATAGCGGCGCCGCCAAATTCCGCCAGCGCGATCGCGGCACCTTCATCGTGGCCAATGCTGTCGATTCCGGCGAGACCGAGTCCAAAGGCGGCGGCGCTGAGAGCTGCGCTCATCCAGTCGAAATCGTGGCCGGCGGGTTTGGTGTACGGCAGATATTTGATCCCGATCACCAGCGCGCCAATGCCGAGCGGAACATTGATGGCAAACAGATATGGCCACGGCCCGATCGCGAGAATGCCTGACGCGATCGTCGGGCCGACGGCTGCCGATATCGCGACCACCATGGCGTTGATGCCGATCCCGCGCCCCAGCATCGTGCGCGGATAAATATGCCGGACCAGCGCCATGTTGACGCTCATGATCCCGGCGGCGCCGAAACCTTGCAGGATGCGGGCGATCGTCAACAGCGTCAGCGTGTGAGCGAGCACGCAAAACAGCGACGCCAGGGTGAACAGCGCGAGCCCCGCAATGTAGACGCGACGATAGCCGACGATCTCGCCAAGCGAAGCCAGTGGCAACAGCGAGATCGTGATCGCCAGCTGATAGCCGTTGACGATCCAGATCGAGAAAGCCGGGCTGGCATGGAGGTCGCGCGCGATGGTGGGCAATGCTACATTGGCGATCGCGCCGTCCATCACCGCCATGATCAGCCCGATCGCAATCGTCAGGATCGCCCAGCCGAGTTGCGGTTGCGGCAATCCGTCGGCATGATGGATCACGTCATCTGATTTCACGTATCGGCTGGCCTCATGGTATCGAATGTTGGGGCCCGTCACGGTACCAGACATTTCGACCTCGCATAGGCTTTCCGCGAAAGCCGCTGGTCCAAGCCCTGATAACGAGAAGCCATGACATCGGTTGCGCCATCCATTGCCCGATTGGTAGATTGGAGTTCACTCGCTGGACCTGGCCGGACCGCTGCGCTTGAGCAATGCCGCCGCCGGCTCGCGCATATCGGGCGAATGCTCCATGCGGTCGAGCATATCTATCCTGCCGAGGCTGCACGTCACGGTCCGCTTGCGGGCCTGCCTTACGTCGCCAAGGACATGTTCGCGACTGGACGCAGCCGGCCGTCATGGGGCTGTTCAACGCCGCAAGCACCGGCGTTGCCGCGCGCCTCGGTGATCGAACGCCTCGATCAGGCCGGTGCAAGCCTTATCGGGATAGCGACGATGACGGAACTGGCCTGTGAGCCGTCCGGCTTCACCCGACGTGGCGCGCTCAATCCATGGAATTTCGATTGTATCCCCGGCGGCTCGTCGACAGGCTCCGCCATCCTTGTCGCATCCGGTTGTTGTTTTGCTGCGCTCGGCTCCGATACTGGCGGCTCCGTGCGGATGCCGGCGCATTGCTGCGGCCTCACGGCGCTCAAGTCGGGCTATGGCAAGATCCCGCTCGACGGAGCCATGGCCCTCGCGCCGAGCCTCGACAGCTTCGGAATCTTCGCGCGAAGTGCCGCCGATCTTGCTTTGCTGTGGTCCGTCATTTCCGGTGAGCCGCTCGCGGCATCGGAAAAACTTCCGCGAGCGGTTGTGTTGCGGGATGCATTCGATTCCAGCGACGCCGAAATCGCTGCCACCGTCCGTGGCGCCATCGGCGTGCTCGCTGAAAGGGGCATGACGATCGTGGAACAATCTGGATTTCCAGAAGAGGCAGACCGGCATGCCCTGACCGTCCTGCTGGCGGAGCCCGCCCGCGAACACCGCCGGCATATCGATGATCCAGCCACCGACGTCACGTTGCGCAAGCGTCTCGGCAAGGGACTCGCAGTTTCAGATCAAGATCTCGCCTCGGCTCTGGTCGCAAGAGATGCGCTTCGCGATCAATTTATCTTGTCCGCTCTCGGCGAGGACGGCGTCGCCGCTCTGCCGGTGATGCCGATCCGAACGCCTCGGGTGAATGAGGCCGATCCAGCCTCGCCACATTTCAATCCGCGCGTGCTTTATGCGCTGAGCCGCTTCACCCGTTTCGTCAACTATCTCGGGCTGCCGGCGGTTGCCGTTCCCGCCGGCTTCGACAGCGGCGGAATGCCGGTCGGCCTGCAACTGATCGGACGTCCGGGCAGCGAGGCGCTTCTGCTGGAGATCGCGGTCCGGTTGCAGGAACGGTCCAATTGGCACGGGCGCGTCCCCTCGGCGATCGCATCCGCGATTGCCGACGAGCCATGACCGGCCAAATGGTCGCGGTTGGTTGCACAACGGGCGCCAGTTGGTGCAGTCTTTGTTTCGGGTCATGGCCATTGGCAGATCACAACGGAGGCAGATTGTGCGGAGATTGGGGCAGGTTGCTTGGCTTTTGTTCGTCGTGGCCGCGCTCGGATCGTTGCCGTTGCCGGCAAAGGCGGTTGGACCCGAGCCGGCGCCGCTGGCGCAGCCGGTTGAGCTCACGGTTGGCTATCAGAAGGTTGGCCATCTCGCGCCGGTCATTCTGATCGCTGACGAATTGAAGAAACTCGGCGTCAATCTCAAGCTTGTCGAATTCGTTCGCTATGCCGACGCGCGCACTGCGCTCCTGGCAGGCTCTCTCGACGCCGCGTCGGTCGGGCCGGCCGATCTGGCGATCTCGCTCGCGCAGGGTTCGACCAATGTAGTCGGGCTGATGGGCGTCGGCTCTTCGCCCAAATATGTGATCGGCCGCAATGGTGTGAAGTTTGATTCCTGGAGCGACTTGAAGGGCAAGAAGATCGCGATCGCGCCGGGATCGGCGGTGTGGTTTCAGTTCGCCGCGACCCTGGTCGAAAACGGCATTCCCTATAACAGCTTTGAGGCGGTCAACATTCAGGGCGGCGGCGCCAATTTCGACCAGGCCTTGAAGAAGGGCGAGGTCGACGGCCTCGTGACCTGGGAGCCATTCGAGTCCATCCCGGTGATGGGCGGTTACGGCTTTTTCGCCAAGGGGCTCGAATACGGTTCGTCGAAAGCAGTTGGCTCCGAGCTTGGAATGTTCATGACAACGAAGGCGGCGGTTGACGGCAAACGTGCCGCGCTGGAGCGGTTTGTCTGGGCCTATCTCCAGAAGCAAGAGGAACTCGCCAAATCTCCTTCGGAATTCGCCGATGCTTACGCGCAACTCTCCGGCATGGCGCCGGATGTCGCGGCGCAGGCATCGAAGATCATCAAGCTGGGCGAGGTGATCTCGCCGGACCAGATCAAGCGACAGGCGAAGGGCTTTGCCGACCTCGGCGTGATCCAGAAGGACGTCTCCGATCAGATCGATGCGCATTGGGACGACTCTTTCCTGAACAAGGCTCTGGGCAAATAGGGCAAGCAGCGAACGGCGCCGCCCGCTCGCGAGGATTTTCGGTGATGTCGATCTCGACGGGACCCATTGCCTCAAAAGGGGAATCTTCCGCCTCGCGCCTGACCTCGTTGATGCTTGCTCCGGCGAGCCGCAGGAGCTTTCGGCAACTCCTTCTCGCTATCGTCCTTCCCGTTCTGGTGATCGTGCTCTGGCAGTGGGCGGGGAACGGCGGTTCACTGTTCGGCGGCGTGTTACCGACGCCGGACAAGGTGTGGCACGCGTGGAAAGTGTGGGCCTTCGGTTCGACCGGCCTCAGCCTTAATCCCTATAGCGGCACCTGGCTCGCCAACTTGGTGTTTTCCGCCGAACGCGTCGGCAAGGGATTTGTCGCCGCGATCGTGGTCGCGGTGCCGGTCGGGCTTGCGATCGGATGGAACCGGATTGCTTCCGGTACGCTCGATCCCACCGTTCAATTGCTGCGGCCGATCCCGATCACGGCCTGGCTGCCGTTTTCGATCGCCGTATTCGGCATCCGCGATATGGGCGCGGTATTCCTGATTGCACTTGGCGCATTCTATCCGATCGTGGTCAACACGGCACAGGGCGCGCGCGACATCGAGCGCAATCTCGTCCGTGCGGCGATGATGATGGGCGCGGGAAGGTGGACGGTCCTGCGGCGGGTGGTATTGCCGGCCTCGCTGCCGTCGATCTTCACAGGACTTCGGATCGGGCTGGGCATTGCCTGGACCGCCGTCATTGTCGCCGAAATGGTCGCGGTCAAATCCGGTCTCGGCTATGTGCTGTGGGACGCCTACTATGTCGGCCGAATGGATGTCGTGATCGCAGACATGGCGACCATCGGCCTGCTCGGCCTGATCAGCGATCGCGTCATCCTGTTGATCGAACAATGGGTGCTGGCGTGGCGGCGGCTGCAATCGTTCCAGTCGTGATGATGTGATGACGATGGGCACGATCGCGTTCGAAAATGTTTCGAAGACCTTCTCGGGCCAGGCGCAAGTCCGCGCGCTGGACGGGATCGATCTCGCCGTCGGCGAGGGCGAGTTCGTCGCTCTTCTGGGTCCGTCAGGCTGCGGAAAATCGACGCTGCTCAATCTGCTCGCGGGCTTCGAGAAAACGACCGAGGGCAGCCTGTTGTTCGACGGCAAGACGGTAACGCGGCCGGGTCCGGACCGCGGTGTGGTGTTTCAGGAAGCCGCCCTCTTTCCATGGCTCAACGTCTGGCAAAACGTGATTTTCGGCCCGCAGGTTCAGGGCGTTGCGCGTGCCGAATATGAAGCAAAGGCGCGCAATCTGTTGAAGCTGGTTGGCCTGGAATCGTTTGCCGATGCGTTGCCGATACAACTGTCGGGCGGTATGCGCCAGCGCGTCGGCATTGCGCGGGTGCTGGCGATGTCGCCGAAAGCGCTCCTGATGGATGAGCCGTTCGGCGCGCTCGACGCGCAGACGCGGCTCTCCATGCAGCAACTGCTGCTCGATGTCTGGCAGTCGCTCGGGACGACGGTGTTGTTCGTCACCCATGACATCGACGAAGCGATTTTGTTGTCGGACCGGATTTGCGTGATGTCAGCGCGGCCCGGCCGGATCATCCGCACCATTCCGATCACGCTGCCGCGCCCGCGTTCGATCGCGAGCCTGACCAGCGCGGACTTCATGGCTTACAAGGCGCGCATCATGTCCGACATGAAGGTCAGCGCCGCTCCGGCCTAGTGTGGCGGTTCAGAAGTCCGCATCGTTGTGTGCCGCGGGTTCGTCATGCGGACTTCGGAAACTAAAGCCACACTGGATCAATAGGTTTGCTAGTCTCCTTTCGATTTCGAAGTTCGAAACGTGGCTCGGCAAGATGCTACGAACTTCGGAATCGGGACACTAGAGAACGCCAATGGCAAATCCGCGCATTCCTTATCTGCTGTCGTCGGATCGCGCGGCGTTGCCGCCGCTCCAGGGTAAACGAATTCTGGTGCATCTCGTCGTCAACGTCGAGAACTGGCAATTCGACCAGCCGATGCCGCGCACGATCGTCACGCCGCCGCATGGCCGCGAAACCGTGCCTGACGTGCCGAATTTCTCCTGGGCGGATTATGGCATGCGGGCCGGCCTGCCTCGGATTCTCAGGGCATTTGCATCGCGCGGCCTGCCGGCTTCCACGAGTTTCAATGCAGGCGTCATCGATGCCTATCCGCAAGCCGCCAAAGCGATGCGCGACCAGCGGTGGGAATTCATCGGCCACGGCATGCATCAGAAAGCCATCAACCATGTCGAGGGCGGCGAGGAGGCGGTGATCGGTGCGAGCCTCGACAAGATCGCGGACTTTACCGGGCGGCGTCCGCGCGGCTGGCTGTCGCCGGGATTGCGCGAGACCGTCGGCACACCCGAAATCCTCAAGCGAAAGGGGATCGACTACGTCTGCGATTGGGTGATCGACGACCGGCCGTCATGGATGAATACGTCCGAAGGCTCGCTGATCGCGATGCCCTACAACCTCGAAATCAACGACTCCATCATCTACGCCATCGAGCGGCATGCGACGGGTGAGATGGCAAGGCGTCTGGAATTCACGCTGCGTCGGTTCGAGACGGAATGCCGCGACAGCGCGATCGTGCTGGCGATCGGATTGCACCCGCATTTGATATCCGTCCCGCACCGAATCCATGAATTGGAACGCATGCTTGACCTGCTGACCGCGTCACCCGATGCCGGATTTTTCACCGGCAGCCAGTTGGCGGACTGGTACGCGGCGGCAGAGCCGGCGCCCAAGACCGCGCGTACCTCAGCCTAGCGAAAACCCGTCCAATTTTCACCTTGTCGAATGAGTGTCTGATCGTCGAACGTTTCATCGTCCTGCATGCCGTCGTTTCAAAAACCATGCTTGACCCGGCGAATGGCCTGAGATTTAGCTGGGTCCAATTAATCAAAATGAGCATGGACCTGCGGCGATGGGAGAATTCACAAGATGACGGTGCGCGCCAAGTTACTTGTCCTGTTATCAGCGATGGTTGTCCTTGGGACCCCTCTAGCCCATGCGCAATACACTGCAAAGGACTGGCCGGACGGCCCGAGCAAGCAACGTTTCGTCGACACCTGCAACGGCTGCCACGACATCAACCGGGTTCGCGGCGGCTATACGCCCGAAGGCTGGCTCACCGTCGTGCGCATGATGCAGAATATGCAGGCGCCCGTGCCCGCCGAGGAATGGGGCGCGATGACCGACTACCTCATGAAGAATTTCCCGGAGCGCAAGCGCCCCGAGGCGGTGCTCATCGATGGTCCGGCGAAAGCCAGTATCAAGCTGTGGGACGTTCCGACGCAAGGATCGCGCCCGCACGATCCGCTCGGTGCACGGGATGGTTCGATCTGGTGGAGCGGTCAACTGGCCAACAAGCTTGGCCGGGTCGATCCGAAGACGGGGGCGATCAGGGAATATACGCTTAAATCGGCATTCACGGGCCCACACGGCCTGGTCGATGACAAGGACGGCAACATCTGGTTTACGGGAAATCTTGCCGGCCTGATCGGCAAGCTCGATCCCAAGACGGGTATTGTGACCGAATATCCGCTGCCCGACCCGAAAGCGAAGGATCCCCATACCCTCAATTTCGATCAGAAGGGCATTCTGTGGTTCACGGTGCAGCAGGCCAACATGGTGGGTCGTCTCGATCCGGCTACCGGGGCGATCAAGCTCGTGACCTCGCCGACGCCAAGGTCGCGTCCTTACGGGATCCAGATCAACGCCAAGGGCGTGCCGGTGTTCGTCGAGTTCGGCACCAACAAGATTGCCACGATCGATCCCGACACGATGGCAATCAAAGAGTATACGCTGCCTGAGGCAGGAGCGCGGCCGCGGCGCCTGGCGATCGGCCCCGATGGCATGATCTGGTACGCCGATTTTGCGCGCGGATATCTCGGCAAGCTTGATCTGGCAACCGGTAGCGTGAAGGAATGGCCATCGCCAAGCGGACCGAAGTCCGAACCCTACGGCATGGTCTTCACCAAGGGCGCGGTTTGGTACAATGAATCCAATGCCAAGCCCAACACGATCGTCCGCTTTGATCCGGCGAATGAAAAATTCCAAACCTGGGCCATCCCCGGCGGCGGCGATATCGTGCGCAACATGAGCGTTTTGCCCGACGGCAATCCGGTGATGGCCAACAGTCTCGTCAATCAGGTGGGAATCGTTGAGGTCAAGTAGTGAGCTCGGCTTCACCCTAATCTAAAGTGTTGCTCACAGACGGGCCGCACGTCTGCGACAAAAATGCCGCGCGGGTCCGTGTGACGAAGTCTCGCACCGCTCGCGCACGCAGATTGCAGTCCTTTCATTGACTGATGATCGCGTAAAGTTAATCTTCGCTTCCATTGTCAACTTTCCCCGGATCAATCCTGCGAAGCAACAACATGAATCAACAGTCCGCGCCAGGTGCTGATCAACCCGAATTCGACTACATCATCGTCGGCGCAGGATCGGCGGGGTGCGTGCTCGCCAACCGGCTGACGGCCGACGGCAAATATTCGGTGCTGCTGCTTGAAGCAGGTCCGCAAGATACCAATCCCTGGATTCATATTCCGCTTGGTTATGGCCGGTTGTTCAAGGAAAAGACCGTCAACTGGATGTATCAGACCGAACCGGAGCCAGGCCTTAACGGACGAAACGTGTTTCAGCCGCGCGGCAAGGTGTTGGGCGGATCGAGTTCGATCAACGGCCTGCTTTACGTCCGCGGCCAGCACGAGGATTACGATCGCTGGCGTCAGCACGGCAATCTCGGCTGGGGCTATGACGACGTGCTGCCTTATTTCAAGAAGGCCGAGGACCAGACGCGCGGCGTCGATGATTTCCACGGGGCTGGCGGACCCTTGCCGGTTTCGGATTGGCGGCATACCGATCCGCTCTCGACGGCCTTCGTTGATGCGGCCGCAGAGGTCGGTATTCCCAGAAATCGCGACTTCAACGGCGCCACCCAGGAAGGCGCCGGATTTTTCCAGACGACAACGAGAGGCGGAAGACGGGCGAGCACCGCGGTCGCCTATCTTCGCCCGGCCAAGGTCCGGGCTAACCTGCATGTCGAGACCTCGGCGCTCGCCGAACGAATTCTGTTCGAAGGACGTCGTGCCGTTGGAGTAACGTATCGCGCCGTGGGAATTCCGCGCACGGCGCGGGCGCGCAAGGAAGTCCTGGTTTCGAGCGGCGCGTTCAATTCCCCGCAATTGTTGCAGCTCTCGGGCGTCGGCCCGGCGGACCTGCTGCGCCAGCACGGCATTGACGTCGCGCTGGATGCGCCAGGCGTCGGTCATGATCTGCAAGACCATATGCAGGTTCGCGTCGTGATGCGCTGCTCGCAAGCCATCACGCTCAATGACATCGTCAATAATCCCTTCCGCAAGGTGATGACCGGCTTGCGCTATGCCGCCTTCCGAACTGGCCCGCTCACCATCGCCGCCGGCACCTCGGGGGCGTTCGTCAGGACCAATCCGAGACTGGCGACGCCAGATATCCAGATCCATTTCCTGCCGTTCTCGACCGACAAGATGGGCGAAAAGCTGCATCCGTTCTCTGGCTTCACGGCGTCGGTGTGTCAATTGCGCCCCGAAAGCCGCGGCTCGATCCGGATCAGAAGCGCGGACCCGACCGCGCCGCCGGAAATACGGATCAACTACCTCGCGAGCGAAGTGGACCGCGCCACCAATGTCGAAGGCCTGAAGATCTTGCGGAAGATTTTGCACGCGCCGGCCCTGGCGCCTTATGTCGTCGAGGAAGTCGATCCCGGCGACAAGGTCACAAGCGACGAAGCGTTGTTGGCCTACTGCCGCACCCGCGGCACCACCATCTATCATCCGACCTCGACATGCCGGATGGGGAGCGATCCGCTCGCCGTGGTCGATCAGCGACTTCGTGTCCGCGGGATCGATGGCCTTCGCGTGGTCGATACTTCCGTGATGCCTGACCTCGTGTCGGGCAATACCAATGCGCCAGCCATCATGATCGCGGAGAAGGCTTCCGACATGATCCTGCAGGACGCGCGTTAGACGACCTGCCGCCCTTATAACGCAGGTTGGAATTTGGCAAAGCTGTGCTGTTCTAAATGCACGGCAGCGCAGAACCGAAGCGGTCGTATGGGCGGCGTGGTACTCGTCGCAGTGATCGTGCTGGATTTCATGTGGGGCTTATTTCGGTTCCGGCCCCGCGGCAGAGCCGGAATAGCCTCCGGCAGCAGTTTGCGACGAAGCAGGAACCCGACCACCCCGTCGATCTACCCTCGTCTGCGAAAAGGCCCATTTTGCATTCGATGCCAGCGCGTTCTATTCTTCCGCGCCCTGGGGCCGGCGCCATTCCATCGGCAGTATCAAGACAGAGCGGGAATGATCTTAATGCGACTGTGGATCGGCACGCGCAAGAGCACCATGGCGCTGGCCCAAACCGAGGCCATTGCCCGGCGTTTGACGTCTGTCGCCCCTGACGTCGATGTCGAGATCGTCAAGTTCGAGACGACGGGTGATATCGACCAGACCGGCAAGCTTTTGCCCCATGGCGGCAAGGGCGGGGCCTTCGTCGCTGAAATCCGTCAGGCTGTTCGCGCCGGACAACTACAGGCGGCGATGCATTCGCTCAAGGACATGCCAGGCAACGAGGACACGCCGGGGCTGGTGATCGGCGCGACGCTTGCACGCGACCCGGTGAGCGACGTGCTGGTGCTGCGGCCGGGGCTGTCGGTCGAGGAATTGAGAGCTTCGCGCGGCAAAGGTTTCAAGATCGGTACCAATGCGGTGCGCCGCGCCGCCTATGCGCGCCGGCTCTTGCCCGATATCGAAGTGATTCATTATCGCGGCGCCGCCGACACCCGCGTGCGCAAGCTCGACCATCTGGAAAAGCAGCGGCTCGCCGGCGGTGGTGCGGTCGGCCCTGCCGACGCGCTGATCATGGCCCGGTCGGGCCTTGAGCGGGTAGGCCTTGCCAACCGCATTGCTTATGAGTTCTCCGTCGCGGAGATGCTGCCCGCCGTGGGGCAGGGGATTGTCGCGGTGGAATGCGCCGCCGACGATTGGCCAACGCGAGGTTTGCTTGCGAAGATCGACGACCTCTCCGCGCGGCGCTGCGCCGATGCCGAACGCGAGGTGCTGTGGGTGCTCAACGGTCATTGCAATTCCCCGATCGCGGGATTGGCCACGATCGACGGTACGCAAATGTCGTTGACGGCGTCGGTGCTCGATGAGGACGGGCAGCGCTTTATCGAGGTGTCGCGTTCCGGGCCTGCCGATCGGCCGCGCGAACTCGGTCGCGCCGCCGGGCTCGAACTTCTGGCAAAGGGCGCGGCTGACATCATCGAACGCAGCCGGCCGAAATAGTCTTTAAGCCTTGTACGCCCGCACGCGCTTGATCATCTGCTCGACATGCGCGATCGGCGTTTCCGGCAGAATGCCGTGGCCAAGGTTGAAGATCAGCCGGCCGCTTCCGTAGTTCTCCAGGACATCATCGACGGCGCGATCGAGCGCCGCGCCGCCGGCGATCAGAACGAGCGGATCGAGGTTGCCCTGAACGGCAACGCGGTTTTGCACATGGGCGCGGATCAGCGACGGCTCAGCCGCCCAATCGATGCTGACGCCGTCGACGCCGGTGGTTTCAACATAGTTCGGCAGCGATGCGCCCGCGCCTCTCGGGAAGCCGATGATCTTCGCGCCGGGGACTTGTTTGCGCACGCCCTCGACGATGCGGCGCGTCGGCTCGATCGACCAGCGCGCGAATTCCCGCGGCGGCAACACGCCGGCCCAGGTGTCGAAAATCTGCAGCACATCGGCGCCGGCCCCGAGCTGGCCAATCAGGTACTGGATCGAATTCTCGACCAGCACGTCGATGATTTTTTCAAACGCTTGGGGATGCCGATAGGCCAGCATTCGCGCCGGCGCCTGGTCCGGCGTGCCCTGACCGGCGACCATGTAGGTCGCGACCGTCCACGGCGCGCCGCAGAAACCGATCAAGGCTGTTTTGACATCGAGCTCGCCTCGAACGCGGCGCAGCGCTTCAAAGACCGGCTCAAGCTTTGCGAAGTCGGCGCGCAAGGCGAGGGTGGCAATCTTTTCAGGCGTATCCAGCGGATCGAGCCGTGGCCCCTCGCCAACCTCAAACCGCACGGAGCGGCCGAGCGCATAAGGGATGACCAGGATATCTGAAAAGATGATCGCCGCGTCGAAATCGAAGCGGCGGATCGGCTGAAGGGTTACTTCAGTCGCGTATTCCGGCGTAAAGCACAGGTCGAGAAAATTGCCCGCTTTCGCCCGCAACTCCCGATATTCCGGCAGATAGCGGCCGGCCTGCCGCATCATCCAGATCGGCGGCACCGCTTGTTTTCGGCCGGAGAGTACTTCCAGGAATGGCTTGGTCATGCTCACTCAGAGATACGATGTGATCGACAAGATCATTCCTGATACACCAAGAAAAGCTCGGAAAAACAAGCTTGTTCGTCGATTACGGAAGAAAGTGACGCAGTTCTGGATCCGGAACGCCACCGCTCCCGGTGCGTTAACCCATCCGGAGGCGAGCCATGAGAGATAAATTCAATCCGGCGCCGCACGACAAACATGCAGCCAAAGCCCGCGACGCCATTGCGGCCGACCAGGATATGCACCGGAGGCTCGACGAAGGCCTGTTTGACAGTTTTCCGGCCTCCGATCCCGCGAGCGCGGTGCAGCCATCTCCTACGAAGCCGCATCGCGCAAGTGGGAAGTCTCGAAAAGACCAGCGAGACTGAGCGGATTACGTCGGGGAGTGAGACCGCGTTGTCCCTTCAATAGTGTGGGGGCGGTTCGTTGGTGGGGCCCGGCATCTGGCTTTCGGCCTCCTGCAACCGCTCGGTGAGCTTAACCAGCTGACGCGTCAGCGCATCGATCCTGGCCCATTGTTCGGTGACAGTCTTGTTCAGCGTCTCGATGACATCGTCCTGAAATGTCAGGCGCTCTTCCAGCGCATCGATGCGATCGGCAAGCGTCTCGGGATCACTCATCGCCGTCACGCTCCGTTTGGCGCTCGCGCAGGCCGTGGCCAAGCGCGACGCGCTGGTCGAAGACGAAGCACTCGCCGCGCCAGCGGCTGTCGGTCTCCGCGACCTTCTCCAGATAGTTCAGGATGCCGCCCTTCAGGTGATAGACCTCGGCAAAGCCCTGAGCGAGCAGGTAGCTCGACGCCTTTTCGCAGCGGATGCCGCCGGTGCAGAACATCGCGATTTTCCGCTCCCTCGCCGGATCGAGATGGCGGGCGGCAAATTGCTTGAATTCTCCGAAGCTCGCGATGGCCGGATCGACGGCGCCTTCAAAGGTGCCTAAGGCGACCTCGAACGCGTTGCGCGTGTCGATCAGCACCGTGTCGGGCGCCGCCATCACCTCGTTCCAGTCCTTGGGCTCAACATAGGTGCCAACCCGCCGCGTCGGATCGGCGGCCTTGTCCCCGAACGTGACGATCTCCTTCTTCAGCCGGACCTTGAGCCGCCCGAATGGCATCGTCGCGGCGGCGGAGAATTTGAACTCCAGCCGGTCGAGCCGGCCGCCAAAGAGATCGCCGTAACACAGCGCGGCGACCAATTCGTCGATCGCTTCCACGCTGCCGGCCAGCGTGCCGTTGATGCCTTCATGCGCCAGCAGCACGCTGCCCTTCAATTTCAGGTCACCGCACAGCGCCCGCAGCGGCGCTCGCAGATCGCGAAAGTCCGGCAGGGCTGCGAATTGGTAAAAGGCGGCGACCTTGGTGGGCATGGCGGTGATCTAGCAGTAGAGGGCTCTGAAGGGCAGGGGTCCCCCACCAGTTATGCATCATCCAAGCATTGCGCAGAAGGTATTGAATATGCCAAGTAACCCGCAACAAGTGGAGTGGATTTGACATTCGCTACCTTGTAACCGCGTATTCGCGATGCGAATGTCAAATCCAAAACTCCACTCGAAACCTATATTTGCTAGTGGTCCTTTGATTCTAACATTCGCAAAAGTGCCCGCTGAGAAGGGATGCGAATGTTAGAATCGGACCACTAGCCCCTGCAAATCGCCCAAAAGTAGCGACAAAGTGAGCCATCTCGCATGAGAAATTTCCATCTCGCCGGCCGGTCGACGGTCCATTCCCAAAACGCCATGGTGGCGACGTCCCACCCACTGGCGGCGCTCACGGCCATCGAGGTGCTGCGCGCCGGGGGGACGGCTGCGGATGCGGCGGTGGCTGCGTCCGCCCTGCTTGCGGTGATCGAGCCGCAATCCACCGGCATTGGCGGCGATTGCTTTGCACTGATGCAGCCGAAGGGCGAGGGCAAGATCACAGCCTATAACGGTTCGGGCCGGGCGCCGAAGGCGGCGACGGTGGAATGGTATCTCGAACACAACATACGCGCGATCCCGCTGACCTCGGCGCATTCGGTCACCGTTCCCGGTTCGATCGATGCGTGGGCGACGATCCTGCGCGACCACGGCAAGTTTGGTCTCGATACCCTGTTGCAGCCCGCAATCAAGGCCGCCGAGGAAGGTTATGTCGTCGCACCCCGCATCGCCTTCGACTGGAAGAACGGCTTCGAGAAACTGAAGAAGGGCGTCAACACCGGACGTTATCTTCTGCCGCGCGGCAAGGCCGCCGTCGCCGGCGACGTGATCAAGCAGCCGGAACTGGGCCAGACGCTGCGGGCGATCGCCAAAGGTGGACCCGATGCGTTCTACAAGGGCGCGATCGCCGAAGACATGGTGGAGACTTTGCGCGGCGTCGGTGGCCTGCACACGCTGGAAGACTTCGCCAACCACAACACCGAGACGACGGCGCCGATCGGCACCATGTATAAGGGCCTCGACGTCTGGCAGTGCCCGCCCAACGGGCCCGGCATCACCATGCTGGTGATGCTGAACATCCTGTCGCATTTCGATCTGACGAAATTCGCACCCATGAGCGTCGAACGGTTTCATCTCGAGGCCGAGGCTGCGCGCGTCGCCTACATGATGCGCGAGCAGAACATCGGCGATCCCGCGCACGTCAAGGTCGACGTCGCCCGGATCCTGGCGAAGGAATTCGCCGACGACTGGGCCGGCAAGATTCGCTTGGACCGGATGCTCGACTTGCCGAAGGTCTCGCCGCCGATGAACCCGTCGACGATCTACATCAGCGTCGTGGATAAGGATCGCAACGTTTGCTCGTTCATCAACTCGGTCGCCCATTCCTGGGCTTCGGCCATCGTTTCCAACAAGACCGGCATTCTCTTGCAGAATCGCGGCGCCGGCTTCCGCATCGAGCCCGGCCATCCGAACTGCATTGCACCGGGAAAACGTCCGCTGCACACCATCATTCCCGCGCTTGCCACCAAGGGCGGCCGCGCGGTGATGCCGTTTGGCGTGATGGGCGGTCAATATCAGCCGGTCGGCCAGACCCGTGTGTTGACCAACATGCTGGATTACGGATGCGACGTGCAGGAGGCGATCGATATGCCGCGCGGCCTGCACTACGAAAATGTCTATCAGCTTGAGGACGGCGTACCGGTTGACATCGTCGCGGGCCTGCAAAAGCTCGGTCATCAGACCACCAAGATCATCCCGCCGCTTGGCGGCGGTCAGGCGATCTGGATCGACTGGGAAAAGGGCACGCTCACCGGCGGCTCCGATCCCCGCAAGGACGGTTGCGCGCTCGGATACTAAAAGATAAGGCCCGCGTGATCTCGCCTCATCGAGGCTGGTCTTGCCGGATGCGTTACGATAGACAGGCGCCCGATCGTTCTAGGAAGGTACGCCAATATGCGCACGACGTTTTCCACTTTGGCCGCCATTGCGTTGGCCGCTTTGACTGTCTCGGCGGTCATCCCGACAGCAGCGATGGCGCAGACTGCAGGAAAAGCCATGACCACAGCTTCAGGACTACAGATCATCGACACCAAGGTGGGCGCGGGCGCCACGCCAAAGCCCGGCCAAATTTGTGTGATGCATTACACCGGCTGGCTTTATGAGGACGGCAAGAAGGGCAAGAAATTCGACTCTTCCGTCGATCGCAACGAGCCGTTCGAATTTTCGATCGGACAACGCAAGGTGATTGCCGGCTGGGATGAAGGCGTCGCCTCAATGAAAGTCGGCGGCAAGCGCACGCTGATTATCCCGCCTGCACTTGGTTACGGTGCTCGCGGCGCCGGCGGCGTCATTCCGCCGAATGCGACGCTGATCTTCGACGTCGAATTGCTGGACGTGAAGGGCTGATTTGGCAACAAACAAACTAAAAGGCCGGTCCGCAAGGACCGGCCTTTTTTCGTGCGGGGATGACGCTCACAATTTGGAATCAGAGCTTGCGGTTGGCCGCGTCGGCAGCCTTGTTGACGGCATCCTTGGTAGCTTCCTTGGCGTCGCCAAGCGTCTTCTGGCCTTTGCCCTTGACCTCCTGAACGGCGCCTTCGCCCTGCAAGCGGTCGGAGCCCGTGGCTTCGCCGACGCCCTGCTTGGCTTTGCCGATCGCCTCGTTGGCGTTGCCTTTGATCTTGTCTGCCGTGCTACCCATGAAATGTTCTCCTGGTTTGATGAAAACCAATTTTTGGAGCGCTGAAACGTTCCTTGCGGGCTGGTTTGTGACAGCAATTTTCAGTAGTGTTCCACGAGAATTCACGGGAACCAGACGACATGAGCGATCCACATCGTCACAACCATTCCGATCATTCCCGCGACCATGGCGAGGGACGCTGGAAGCACGATGGTGTCCGGGTCATTCCCGGCAATCAGCTCGATCCTAACGTGCCATCAACCGCCGGCATGGACCGTAAGGCAGCGATCAATTTTGCCCGCGTGGGTGCCCAGAAATTGTGGGCCGGCACGGTTACGATCAAGCCGGATGCCAAGACCGGAGCGCATCATCACGGTCATCTCGAAAGCATCATCTACGTGGTCAAGGGCAAGGCGCGGATGCGGTGGGGCGACCATCTGGAATTCACCGCGGAAGCAAATCCCGGCGATTTCATTTTCGTGCCGCCCTACGTGCCGCATCAGGAAATCAACGCCAGCCCCGACCAATCGCTCGAGTGCGTGCTGGTGCGCAGCGATGGCGAGGCAGTTGCCATCAATCTTGACATCGAACCGGTCGAGAAGCCGGAAAAGGTGCTGTGGGTCGATCCCGTGCACCGTGATCCCAACGGCTAGAAATCGCACCGACACACGGCGTCGTTACAATATGCGATCTTGCGGATAGCCTCTGCGATACCGGATGGCTTCCGGCGTCGTGCGGGCTCTGCTACATTGCGTCGCAGACTTCGCAAGTAATGCGATTTCATTAGATGAAAATCGCAAGTCGGGATTCGCGAGATAAAATCCAGAACAAAAATCAGTGATCGGAGAGGAATCGTGACGCAATCCAATGAATTGCCGGCCAATGAATCGATCGCCAATCAAGCGCTCGGGCGCCGCACGCTGATCAAGGGCGCCGGTCTCGGCCTCGTCGCCGGAAGCCTCTCGGCAACACTTCCCGCACAAAGCGCCAGCGCTGTGGAAGGCGAGATCTGGAGCAACGAATATTGGGCGAAGAAGGGCGACGTGCCCTTGTGGATGTTCCGCAAGCGCGTCGGTGCGCCGAAAGCGGGCGAGCCTTCCAAGCCGGTTCTGTTCTTCGTGCACGGCTCGTCCGTGACGTCGCGCTGCTATGACCTCAAGGTACCCGGCAAGGGCGAATATTCCGTGATGAACGAGTTCGCCCGTTATGGCTTCGACTGCTGGACCATGGATCATGAAAACTACGGCAAGTCGGGGCGCACCTCGGGCAATTCGGACGTCAAGAGTGGCGCCGAAGACCTCAAGGCCGCGTCCGAAGTTCTCGCCCGCGAAACCGGACGGCAGAAGTATCACTTCCTCGGTGAGTCCTCCGGTGCGCTGCGCGCCGGCGCCTATGCCATGATGGCGCCGGAGCGGATCGATCGCCTGGTGCTGGCCGCGTTCACTTACAAAGGCGAAGGCTCGCCGACGCTCGCCAAGCGGGCCGAGAAACTCGACTTTTACCGCACGCACAATATGCGCAAGCGCGACCGCGAAATGATCCGTTCGATTGCCACCCGCGACAAGCCGGGCACCAGCGATCAGGCGGCCGTCGAAGCGCTGGCGGATGTGGAGATGCAATTCGGCGATCAGATTCCGACCGGCACCTATCTCGACATGACGGCCAACCTGCCGCTGGTCGATCCCAAAAAGGTGATGGCGCCGACGCTTCTGATCCGCGGCGAGTATGACGGCATTGCCACGGTTGCGGACCTCGAGGAGTTTTTCACGCAGCTGCCGAACGGCGACCGGCAATTCATTATCCTGCCCGGCACAGCGCATTCGGTCGTGCTCGCCACCAACCGGCAATTGTTCTGGCACGCGACCAAGGCGTTCCTCGACATGCCGACGCCGATCGCGACATAACAAGACGACCTGACTACGGTTTGACTGATGGCCGGGCCTTGTCCCGGCCATTTGCTTGTCCAGCGGCGGTTCGGGCCGCTACTTTTTTTAACGGTCCGGTGTCGGATGGAGGCTGCCTCGTCGAACTCGCCGCTTGCGGTACAGGGACTTCAGATCGGCCGTACAGTCTTTGCGCGGGCGGCGCGTGATTCAATAATTCACGTGCAGCGCGCCGAGAGGTTCGATTTCACGAATGTGATTTGTGTCACATAGCGCCCGGCTTGACTGCATGGGGTCCGATCTCGCGGGTCCGGCGCGTCGCAAAGCAGTCGCTCCGCCGCCGAGGTGCGAACAAAAAATCGGCCAGATGCGCTTCTAAAAGTGGCCGCTTGGTGGATTCGACATTCGCAACGGTCCGGCCGCGGAAGCGGCAAGGCGTGATGAATAGCACCACTGGCCCTCGAACGATCTTGAAGTGAGTGAAGCAAGCTGGCTCTGTTTCGGACACCGAAGAACAACGGCTATCAGGGGTATCGGCCAATCGCACAGGGGCAGGTGGGAACCTCAGCGTCGGTTTTGGTGGGTTCAGCCATCATTGCGACGGCCATTTTGCTGTCCACGCTGATTACGGCGGTGGGGACGCGCTTCATCGGCATGGAAAGCTCCCTCGAAGATAATGTATGGCTGATCGACCGCCTCACCGGCAGCGTTTACCGGTGCAAGGCGCCCGAGCACGGCAAGGCCGTGTGCGATGCGGAGCTCGCCACCGGGAGCATCGGGGATCGCCCGAAGCCATGAAGCGACCGAATCTCTGTTGGCAGACGTCTGTCGAAAGGCGCGAATCCCGCTAAATTAGCGGGCGATGCCGCGGGCCGACAAGCCGATAGCTTTGACCAAGGCCGCAGCCAGGGCGATCTGGCTGCGGGCTCAACGGCTTGATTCCGAAGCCCCATTCGGCGAAGGCCCGCAGGCCACGCAGGCGGCGATCGAGCAACTCGGTTATGTGCAGATCGACACCATCAACGTGATCGAGCGCTGCCACCATCACATCCTCTGGAACCGTATTCCCGATTATCGGCGCTCGGATCTGCATCATTCCCAGAGCATCGACAAAAGCATTTTCGAGTATTGGACGCATGCACTGTCTTACGTGCCGGCGAAGGACTTTCGTTTCTTCATCCCCGCGATGAAACTGCACCGGCGCGAGGGCCATAAGTGGTTTGGCGAGGTGAAACCGGCCGACTTGCGCAAGGTGATGCGACTTCTGAAGAAAAACGGTGCGCTGACCGTCCGCGATATCGAAGACGACGTGCTGGTCGAGAAGGTGCATGCCTGGGCAAGCCGCAAGCCGTCGAAACGGGCGCTGCAACTGGCGTTTTACGAAGGCCGGGTCACGATCTCCGAACGCAACGGCATGCTCAAGACCTACGAGTTGATGGATCGGCACTTCGGTTGGGACAAATCGCCGAAAGCGGCCTCGTCACGGGAAATTACCGCCTACCTGCTCGACCGCAGCCTTCGCGCGCAAGGCGTCGTCAGCCTCGATTCGATTTGCCATCTCGACGCGCCGAGCAAGAAGGCGGTCCGGCGGTTGATCGAGGCGCGCCTTCGCCACAAGGAACTGGTTCCCGTTGCGATTGACGGCGCAGGCAAACAGGAACACTGGGCGCAGCCGGAAGCGCTGGAGACCGCCAGCGAGACGCCCGAACGGGTCCACATTCTTTCGCCGTTCGATCCCCTGATCATTCAACGGAAGCGGACGCATCTGATTTTCGGCTACGAACACCTGTTCGAAGCCTATGTGCCGAAAGCGAAGCGGCGTTTGGGCTATTTCGCGCTGCCGGTTCTGGTCGGGGACGAGATTGTGGCCGCGCTTGATCTCAAGACCGATCGGCAGAACAGGAAATTGTTGCTGCAGAAATGGAACTGGATTGGAACCGCCGGAAAGGGACTGCGCAAGGAGTTGAAGCGGCGGGTCGAGGAAGAACTGCACCGCTTCGAGCGCTTTCAGCTCGGACAATGAGGCGCGCGCAAACGTCACGACAGCGCGGCGTCGGCTATCGGGATCGTCAGTTCGAAGGCAGCGCCTTTTTCAGAGTCGATCAGACGAATGGCGCCGCCGTGGGCTTCCAGCACCGCGCGCACGATCGCAAGGCCCATGCCGGTGCCGCCGTGTTCACGCCGTGTCGTGAAAAAGCTGTCGAATATCTGCGCCCGGTTATTCGGTGAAATGCCCTCGCCGTTGTCGCTGACGGTCACAACGAGGAGGGCCTGTTGCCGCGCGGCGGAAATATCCAGCACGGTGCTGCTGTGACGCATGGCGTTGTCGGCAAGATTGGAAAGGATGATGGCAGCGTTTTCTTCGGCGATGCGAAGCGGCGTGTCGAGTTCGCCGCTTGCGCGCACCTCGATCACGGCGAAGGAAGAGCGAAGCGCTGCGACCGTGTCGGCCAGTTTGGCGATGCCAACGCCGACGGGATTTTCAGCGCGCGCCAGATCGCGCAGGCGTGCCGATATCTTGGCGAGCCGTTCGGTGTCGGCCACGATGTTGTCGAGAAACTTGCGCCGGTCGTCGTCGTCCATGTCGGGTTCGTCGACATCGTCGCGCAGCAATTCAGCCGCGCCCTGGATCGATGTCAGCGGCGATTTCAATTCATGCGAGACATGGGTGGCGAAAGTCGAAATGAAGTGCGAGCGCATGTCCAGCCGCCGCGCCATTTCGAGAAAACTTTCGGACAGCCGCGCGAATTCACTGGTGCCGTGACGTTTCAGCGGTCGCAGCGCGGTGCGATCGCCTTTGCCGATCAGGTTGGTGCGCTCGACCAATTCGCGCATCGGTTCCGTGATGGTGCGGTGAAACAGAAAGCCGATCAGGAGCGTCGGAATGATGGTCGCCAGAATGGCGAGCATGAACCGCGTGCGCTGCTCGTAGAGATACTTGAAGACATTGCTCGGCGTGCGCGACGCATAGACGACGCCGGCGACCTGATCGCGGACAATCACCGGCATCGCCGTGAATACCCGCATGCCGGTCCCGCGGCTGATCGAATAAAGCGCCGGCTGATCGTGCTTGGAGTTGCGCACGCGCAGCACTGCCGAAAAATGTCCTTGCAAGGCTTGCGCTACTTCCTCGAGATGCGCGAGCGAGAGCCCGACTTCCTCGCGGCCGGCAATGACGACGCCGTTGGGATCGAGCAGCCGAAATCCCGCAAGCGTCACATTCTGGGTCGCGGCGAGATCGGGCGCCATGCGGGCGCCCAGGCTGGCGAAGGCGGGATTGACGGGAGCCGATGGCGCGAGCGCCGCGGGCCTTGGCGGCAAGACCGTCTCGCTGGCCAGTTCAAGCTTGGGCCAGATCGGCCGGTACGGATCGGCTGGCTGCCTCTGTTCGGCCGGCGGAAGTTTGGGGCCGAGCGCAACCTCCCGTGGAATGGCGGAATCTACCTCGCGGCGAAAGACGGCCGCGAGTGCCGCGCTTTGCGCGATCAATTCCAACTCGGTCTCCTGGATCAGTTGGTTCTGGTAGACCCTGAGGAAATAGAGGCTGAACAACGGCAGCAGCAGCACGCTCACCAGAACCAGAACCACGATCAGGCTAAGGCTAGGCCGCCACTTGGCCGGTGCGCGAGGCGGAGACCGGGTGATTTCGGTCAACGCGAGACCTCGCACCGGCCAAGCTTGAACCCGACGCCATGAACGGTCTCGATCACGGAGTCCGAGCCGGCGGCGGCCATCTTGGCGCGGATATTGCGAATGTGGCTGTCGATGGTGCGATCCGCGACGTGGATGTTACCGGCATAGGCTGCATCGAGGATCAGTTCGCGCGTAAACACAAACCCCGGCCGCGCCAGCAAAGCGCGCAGGATCGAGAACTCAAGCGCCGTCAGCGCGATCGGCTTGTCGTCGAATGTGGCTGCGCGGGTATTGATATCGACCGTCAGGCCTCCGTGACTGAGCGTCTTGGATTCCGCCGGCGGCGGCGCGCTGCGGGTGCGCCGGAGAATCGCGTTCACCCGGGCGACCAGTTCGCGCGGGCTGAACGGCTTCGTCACATAGTCGTCACCGCCGATCTCGAGCCCAAGAATGCGGTCGATCTCCTCGTCGCGCGCGGACAGAAACAGGATCGGCGTCTCCGCCGTCTTTCTGATCTGCCGGCAGACCTCCAGTCCGTCCATCTCCGGCATGCCGATATCGAGGACGACGAGATCGTGAACGTTGCGGTCGAACTGGCGCAGCGCCTCCTTGCCGTCCTGCGCGACCGAAATGTTCATCCCGGTCTTTTCGAACGCAAAGCGCACGACATCGCGGATATGCGGGTCGTCATCGACGACGAGGATCGAATGGGCCATGTTCGCGCTAGTCTTTGCCGCTATCCGGAGAAATCAGCCGCTCCGCCGGTGTCTTAGCGAAATATCGCCCCGTGCGCCACGTGCGGAAGCTCGATGGCCAACGCGCGGGCGCCGTTTCGAAATCAGCTTTATGTCCTCGGATAGATGAGGTTGAGGTGAGGAGTTTTCGGCCTGGGTTTGGCGGGAAGGCGCGGATTCGGTGTCGCCTGTGATGTTGCAAACGGCAGAACGGTGTTGGGTAGGGTTTCCAGCCACCAGCCATCGCGGAGCAGGCTTCGGGGGAGGCGAGGTCGGTTGAACGGAACGGGGATGATTTCAGCCATGGCCGAACCATGCCGGCATGATCGGCAGGCCGTTTGTCCGAGCTGTCGAGGATTTGCGGATTTGTGTGCAGATTTTGCGCAGAGCCGGTTGACGTTCGTGGGGTAGGGACTGTTGCGCCGCTAGTGGAGTGGATTTGACATTCGCTCTCGGCACCGATGTCGTTCGCGAGCGGCGGGCGGAGCTTTTACACCTTGCGTTTCCTGCTCGGTGTCGCCGAAGCCGGCTTCTTCCCGGCGTCATCCGCGTTCTCGCCTATTGGTATCCGGCGGGGTACCACGCGCCTTTGCGATTGCCGTCCCGTTTCCACCGGGATCGGCGCGCCGGTTTCGGGCCTGCTGCTGGGGCTCGACCGCGCGAGGGGTCCGAAGGGGATCGCAGCGGCTGTTCGTCATCGAAGGCGGCCCGTGATCACGATTTCATGATTACTGATGAATATTGACATTTGTCATTCAATAATCAACACTCCTCAGGAAGCTGAGCCAAGAGGAGAGCTCGATGTTCGTGCGGTTACTTTTTTCAAGCTATTCCAAGCTCTTAGCTGGAATTTCGCTGGCAGCGGTGGCCGTCGCTTTGACCGGCTGCAACGATCAGGTCGCTCAAAAGCCCGCGGAATCGCGCCCGGTTCTAGTCGCCACGGTCCATTACGAAGCCCAATCCCCCGAGCGCAGCTTTGTCGGCACGATCAAGCCCCGGATCGAGACCGACATGGGTTTCCGCGTTCCCGGGAAGGTGGCGAAGCGGCTGGTCGAAGTCGGCCAGACGGTCGATGTCGATCAGCCGCTCGCCACGCTCGACGAGATTGACCTGAAATTGCAGGCCGAGCAGGCCGAGGCCGAACAACGCGCCGCGACCGGAGTGCTCGCGCAGGCGGGCGCTGCCGAGCAGCGCGCCAAGGACCTTCGCGCCAAAGGCTGGGCCACCGATGCGCAGCTCGATTCCGCCAAGGCCGCCGGAGACGAGGCGCGGGCGCGGCTCAATCGGGCCGAGCGCTCGGTCGAACTCACCAACAACTCGCTCTCCTACGCAACGCTCGTGGCCGACACCCGTGGTGTCGTCACGGCAACGATGATCGAACCTGGCCAGGTGGTTGCCGCGGGCCAGGCCGCGATCCGCGTCGCCCGGCTTGGTGAGAAGGAAGCCGTCGTCGCTGTCCCCGAGACGCTTCTCAATCGCGCCAAGTCGGGCGTTGCGACGGTCTCGCTGTGGTCGGAGCCGGACAAAAAATATGCCGCGAAGCTGCGCGAGGTCGCGCCATCGGCCGATCCCGCGACGCGAACCTATCTCGCCAAATTTTCGCTGCCGGATGCCGGCGAGGACGTCTCGCTCGGGATGACCGCGACACTGACGCTTGCCGATGCGCAGACCGAACGCGTGGCGCGGCTGCCGTTGTCGGCCCTGTATGACCAGGGCGGCGATCCCTCGCTCTACGTCGTCGACGAGAAGGGCGCGATTTCGTTGAAGCCGGTCGCGGTCAAATCCTACGACAGCAATAGCGTCGTCATCTCAAGCGGAGTCGACGAAGGCGCAAAGATCGTCGTGCTCGGTGTGCAAAAACTCGATCCGGCCGAGAAGGTCCGGGTCGTGTCGTCGTTGTCGTTCTAGTCAAACGGGGGTCACGATGAAGCGCTTCAATCTCTCTGCCTGGGCGGTCAGCCACCCCGCGCTGGTGCTGTTTCTGATCGTCGCATTGGGCGCCGCCGGCTTCTTCTCCTATCAGAAGCTCGGCCGGGCCGAGGATCCCTTCTTCACGGTGAAGGTGGTGAACGTCTCGGCGATGTGGCCGGGCGCGACCGCCAAGGAGATCCAGGAACAGGTTGCCGACCCCATCGAGAAGAAGATGCAGGAGCTGCCCTATTTCGAGAAGGTGCAGACCTATTCCAAGCCCGGCTTTACCGCGATGCAGGTCACCTTCCGCGATTCGACGCCGCCGAAGGAGGTTCCTTACCTGTTTTACATGCTGCGCAAGAAGCTTGTCGACGTGCAAGGCGAGTTGCCTTCCGGCTTGCTCGGTCCCGTCGTCAACGACGAATTTTCCGATGTCGATTCGATCCTCTACATGATGACCAGCGACGGCGCCGATTATGCGCAGCTCAAGAAAGCCGCCGAGGGCCTGCGCCAGCGTCTGCTCAAGGTATCGGGCGTGACCAAGGTCGATATCTACGGCACGCAGGACGAAAAGATCTATGTCGAGTTTTCGCATGCGAAGCTCGCTACCCTCGGCATCACGCCGCAAGCGCTGTTCGATTCGCTCGCCAAGCAGAACAACGTCGTACCGGCCGGCACGGTGGAGACGTCAGCTCAACGCGTGCCGCTGCGCGTCACCGGTGCGCTCGACGGCGTCAAGGCGGTGGCGGAGACGCCGGTCGAAAGCAACGGCCGCGTATTTCGTCTGGGCGACATCGCAACCGTCAGCCATGGCTTTGTCGACCCGCCGAGTTTCGTTGTGCGTCAGAAAGGCAAGCCCGCGATCGGCATCGGCGTGGTGACGGCCAAGGGCGCCAATATCCTGGAACTCGGCAAGGACGTGACGGCGGCGACGTCCGAATTCATGAGGGCGGTGCCGCAGGGCATCAACGTCGATCGCATTGCCGACCAGCCGGAAGTGGTCGAGCGCGCGGTCAGCGAGTTCGTGCACTCCTTCATCGAGGCGCTCGCGATCGTTCTGTTCGTCAGCTTTGTTGCGCTCGGATGGCGCACCGGCATCGTCGTGGCGTTGTCAGTGCCGCTGGTGCTCGCGATCGTCTTCATCGTGATGGATGCGATGTCGCTCGATCTGCATCGGATCACGCTCGGCGCCCTGATCATCGCGCTCGGCCTCCTGGTCGATGACGCCATTATCGCGGTCGAGATGATGGTCGTGAAGATGGAGCAGGGCTGGGACCGCGTCCGCGCGGCGTCCTTTGCCTGGGAATCGACGGCGTTTCC
The DNA here is from genome assembly GCA_963706265.1 of uncultured Alphaproteobacteria bacterium. GTDB lineage: Bacteria > Pseudomonadota > Alphaproteobacteria > Rhizobiales > Xanthobacteraceae > Bradyrhizobium. The sequence continues at coordinate 683,330 of CAVPLO010000003.1, forward strand.
GATGCTGACGGGAACGCTGGTCACGGCGGCGGGTTTTCTGCCGATCGGCTTTGCCAATTCGGCGGTCGGCGAATATGCCGGCGGCATTTTCTGGATCGTGGCGATTGCGCTGGTGGCGTCCTGGTTCGTCGCGGTGATCTTCACACCCTATATCGGCGTCAAGCTGCTGCCGAATGTCAGGCTTCATCAGAATCACGATCCGCACGCGATCTATGAGACCCGCATCTACCGCGCGCTGCGCAGCGTGATCCAATGGTGCGTGAACCACCGCGTCAAGACCGTGCTCGCCACCGTTGCGGTATTCGTCGTCTCGATCGTTGCGTTCGGTCATGTCCAGCAGCAATTCTTCCCGCTGTCCGAGCGTCCTGAACTGTTCCTGCAGCTTCGGCTGCCCGAGGGCACCGCTTTCAATGTCACGGAAAAATCCGTGAAGAAGGCGGAAGGCCTGCTCAAGGGCGACCAGGATATTGCGACCTATACATCCTATGTCGGCCAGGGTTCGCCGCGGTTCTGGCTCGGGCTTAACCCTCAGCTTCCGAATGAGGCTTTCGCCGAGATCGTGATCGTCGCCAAGAATGTCGAGGCGCGCGAGCGGATCAAGGCCAGAATCGAAAAGGCGGTTGACGACGGCGACCTGTCCGAAGCGCGAGTGCGCGTCGATCGCTTCAATTTCGGGCCGCCGGTTGGCTTCCCGGTCCAGTTCCGGGTAATCGGGCCCGATCCCAAGGTCGTGCGCGAGATCGCCTACAAGGTGCGCGATGTCGTCAAAGAGAACAAGAACATCAAGGATCCGCAGCTCGACTGGAATGAACAGTCGCCGTATCTGAAACTAGTCGTCGATCAGGACCGCGCCCGCGCGCTGGGTTTGACGCCGCAGGACGTCTCACAGGCGCTCGCGATGCTGATCTCCGGTGTGCCGGTGACGACGGTGCGCGACGGCGTCGAGAAAGTTGAAGTGGTTGCGCGTGCCGTGCCTTCCGAGCGGCTCGATCTCGGCCATGTCGGTGATCTCACCGTGACGTCGCGCAATGGCGTCGCAGTGCCGCTCGCGCAAATCGCCAAGATTGAATATGCCCATGAGGAGCCGATCATCTGGCGGCGTAACCGTGACATGGCGATCACGGTGCGGGGCGATGTCGTCGACGGTGTGCAGGCGCCCGACGTCACCAACCAGATCTGGCCAAAACTTCAGAACATCCGCGATCATCTCGAACCGGCCTATCGGATCGAGCCGGGCGGCGCGTTCGAGGAATCCGCCAAGGGCAATGCCTCGATCTTCGTGCTGTTTCCGCTGATGGTGATCGTGATGCTGACGCTGCTGATGATCCAGTTGCAGAGCTTCTCGCGCCTGTTCCTGGTGTTCCTCACCGCGCCGCTCGGCATCGTCGGCGCCTCGCTCGGGCTCAACGTCGCCAACCAGCCTTTCGGCTTTGTGGCGTTGCTCGGCCTGATCGCGCTGGCCGGGATGATCATGCGCAATGCCGTGATCCTGGTCGACCAGATCGAATCCGACGTCGCGAATGGCCTGACCCGCCGCGAAGCCATTGTCGAAGCCACGGTCCGACGGGCCCGGCCGGTGGTGCTGACGGCGCTCGCCGCAATTCTTGCGATGATTCCGCTGTCGCGCTCGGCGTTCTGGGGACCGATGGCCATTACCATCATGGGCGGCCTGTTCGTCGCAACCTTCCTGACCCTGCTGTATTTGCCGGGCCTCTATGCGCTCTGGTTCCGCAAAAGCCTTGAAGAAAGCGGTGGAAGCGCCCATGTTGATCTTGCGCCGCAACATCAGGACATCGCCAAACCCGCATTTCCGCTTGCTGAGGCCGCGGAATGATTGAACATTGGAGCGGGCGGAGATGTTGGTCCGCAAAAGTCCCTGCTCGATCTCGAATCGAGTAGGGTGAACTGAGTACAGAAATGACACTGACTGCCGACCATACGGAGACGGACACCCGGGAGCGCATTCTCGAGGTGGCTGAACGGCTGTTTCGCCAGATCGGCTATCAGAAGACCACCGTCGGCGACATCGCCAAAGAACTGCATATGAGCCCGGCCAACGTCTATCGCTTCTTCGACTCGAAGAAGGCGATCCATGAGGGCGTTGCCCGCGTCTTGATGGGCGAGGTCGAGGATGTGGCCAGGGCCATCCTGGTCAAGCCCGGCCCCGCCACGCCGCGCTTGCGCGAGCTACTGACCACGATCCATCGCATGAACTCGGAACGTTTTGTCGGCGATTCCAAGCTGCACGAAATGGTCGAGATCGCGATGGAAGAGAGCTGGGAAGTCTGCATGGCGCATATGCAGACCATCGTCGAGGCCATCGGCGGCGTGATCGCACAAGGCGTAGCATCGGGCGAATTCGACGCGACGGACGTGCCGCTGGCAGCCATGTGCACTTGCCAGGCCATGATGGGTTACTTTCATCCGCAGATGATTGCCCAGGCCATGAACAAGCCCGGCAAGCCCCATGCGGAGATCGAGCAGATGATTGACTTTCTGCTTGCCGGGCTGGCGTCCCGCGGCCAGAAATAACGCTTCAAGAAAATAGCAGGGAATAGATTGTGGACGCATCAAGCCCCAGGGATTTGCACTACTACGAGCCGAAGAACGGCCACGGCCTCAAGCACGATCCGTTCAACGCCATCGTCGCGCCGCGACCGATCGGCTGGATCTCTTCGCGCGATGCCAAGGGCAACGTCAATCTGGCGCCCTACAGCTTCTTCAACGGCTTTTGCTATACGCCGCCGATCATCGGGTTTTCCTCGACCTCCTGGAAGGACAGCGTCGCCAACATCCAGGAGACCGGCGAGTTCGTCTGGAATCTCGCGACCAAGGACCTCGCCAGGCAGATGAATGCAACGGCCGCGCATGTCGCCCACGAGGTCAACGAGTTTTCGATCGCGGGTCTGACCGCCGTGCCCGGCAAACTCGTCAACGTACCGCGCGTCGCCGAAAGCCCGGTCTCGTTCGAGTGCAAACTGACCCAGGTCGTCCAGCTACAAGGCGCTGACGGCAAAAAGGCCAATGCCTGGCTGACGCTTGGCGAGGTGGTCGCCGTCCACATTGACAAGGCCATGATCAAGGACGGCGTCTATCAGACGGCGCTCGCCCGTCCCATCGTGCGCGCGGGCCGCAAGGGCGATTATTTCGAGATCCGCCAGGACGCTATGTTCGAGATGCAACGGCCCGGATTAGCACTCCGCCTTAAGTCACTGATGATATTCCGGAACTGCCGAGCTTGCCGCCCGTTATCCGTCGGGCGCGGGCGCATCAATATTTCGTTTTATTTTGAATGCGTAGTATCAACCAAATTCTGACGTATTCGGTTAAGTGAGTCGTGTTTTGACGTAGCTGCAGCGACTGCTCCATCGCGCCGCCGACCATAAGGACATCGCCATGAGCTCCTTCCGCCGCGATTTCATCACCAAGCCGATCTTCTCCTGGGCACGCGGGGTTTTGCCGTCGATGTCCGACACCGAGCGCGAGGCGCTGGAAGCCGGCGACGTCTGGTGGGATGCCGATCTCTTCGCCGGCAACCCGGACTGGTCGAAGTTGCTCAACCAGGCACCGGCGACGCTGACCGCCGAGGAGAAGGCATTTCTCAACGGACCGGTCGACGAACTCTGCGTGATGCTCGACGACTGGAAGATCAACTGGGAATGGCGCGATCTGCCGCCCGAGGTGTGGGACTTCATCAAGCAGAAAAAATTCTTCGGGATGATCATTCCGAAAGAGCATGGCGGGCTCGGCTTTTCGCCCTACGCGCATTCGGAAGTCGTGCGCAAGCTGTCATCGCGCTCGCTGGCGGCCGCCGTCACCGTGATGGTGCCGAACTCGCTCGGGCCCGGCGAACTCCTGATGCGCTTCGGCACCAGGGAGCAGCAGGCGCGCTGGCTGCCGCGGCTGGCCGATGGCCGCGATATTCCCTGCTTCGGTCTGACCAGTCCGGAGGCCGGCTCGGACGCCGCTTCGATGATTGACGCTGGCATAATCTGCAAGGGCAATTTCGAAGGCAAGGAAGTGCTCGGCCTCCGTCTCAACTGGCACAAGCGCTACATCACGCTCGGGCCGGTGGCGACGCTGCTCGGCCTTGCGTTCAAGGCCTACGACCCCGACCATCTCGCCGGCAATGTCGATGAACTCGGCATCACGGTGGCGCTGATTCCGACCGACCTGCCAGGCGTCAGCATCGGGCATCGTCACTTGCCGGCGATGCAGGTGTTCCAGAACGGACCGAACTGGGGCAAGGACGTCTTTATTCCGATGGACTACATCATCGGCGGGCAGGAACGTCTTGGCCAGGGCTGGAAAATGCTGATGACGGCGCTCGCCGCCGGCCGTGGCATTTCGCTGCCGTCGCTGTCGGCGGCGGGTGCGGCCTACGCGGCGCGCACCACCGGCGCCTATGCACGCATTCGCGAGCAGTTCGGGATTTCGATCGGCAAGTTCGAAGGCATCGAAGAACCGCTCGCCCGCATCGCCGGCACGGCCTACCTGCTCGATGGCGCGCGGCGGCTGACCTGCGCCGCGCTCAACGAAGGGCGCCATCCGGCGGTCATCTCCGGCATCATGAAGCTGCAAGCCACCGAGCGCATGCGGATTGCGATCGACGACGCCATGGATATTCACGGCGGCAAGGCCGTGATCGACGGGCCGCAGAACTATCTAGGCACTCTTTATCGATCGGTGCCGGTCGGCATCACGGTGGAGGGCGCCAATATCCTGACCCGCAACCTGATCGTGTTCGGGCAGGGCGCGATCCGCGCCCATCCCTATCTCCTGCAGGAGATGAACGCGCTCGGCGAGCAAGATCGCGCCAAGGGCCTCGATGCCTTCGATGACGCGTTCTGGAAGCACGTCGGCCACAGCGTGGTCACGCTGTTCCGCGCCTTCGGCCGCAGTTGGACCGGCGGGATGTTTGCGCCGGCGCCTGATGCTGGCGAGGCGACCGGTTTCTATCGGCAGTTGTCGCGCTATTCGTCGGCCTTCGCGCTCTGCGCCGATATGGCGCTGTTGACGCTCGGTGGCGCGCTCAAGCGCAAGGAAATGCTCTCCGCGCGCTTTGGCGATATTCTGTCCGAGCTCTATCTGCTGTCGGCGGCGCTGAAGCGCTGGCACGACGAGGGACGCCAGGCGGCCGACTTCGCGGCGCTCGAATGGTGCATGGCAAGCGGCTTCCGCACCATCGAGAGCCGCTTTGCCGAAATCCTCGCGAACCTTCCCAATCGCTTTGTCGCGGTCATTTTGAAGTTCGTCGTGCAGCCGTTTGGGGCGCGCGTGCTCGGGCCTTCCGACCGCGTGGTGCACGAATGCGCCCAGCTGGTGCTGGAGCCTTCCGCGGCGCGCGACCGGCTGACGCCGGACCTTTCGCATGTCGACGACGACCGCGGTGTGGCGCGGCTGGAAAAGGCATTCCTTCTGGTGACCGGCGCAGAGGAAATTTCCAAGCGCATGCGCGCCGCGCACCTGCATGATTGGCAGGAGGCGGTGAAGCGCGGTGTCATCACCCAAGCCGAGGGCGAACAGCTCAAGGCCGCGCATGAGGCGGTTGCAAAAGTGATTGAGGTCGACGATTTCGCGCCGGAAACCCTGTCGCCGATCTACAAGAAGCCGGCCGACGTGCATTCCTTCTTCCAGGAACTGGGTGAGCAGAGGGCGGCAAGCTGATGGCGGCTCCGGTTTTCATTATCGACGGCAGCCGCACGCCGTTCCTGAAAGCACGCACCGGCCCCGGGCCGTTTACGCCGGTCGACCTCGCCGTTCAGTGCGGCCGGCCGCTGCTCGCCCGGCAGTCGTTTGCGCCCGACGCGTTCGATCAGGTCATCCTCGGCTGCGTCAACGTCATTGCCGACGAGATGAATCCGGCGCGTGTCGCAGCCCTTCGGCTCGGCATGGGCGAGAAGATGGTGGCGTTCACAGTACAGATCAATTGCGGAAGCGGCATGCAGTCGATCGACACGGCGTACCGCTACATCCGCGAAGGCGTGTCGGATTTAATTCTTGCCGGCGGCAGCGAGGCGCTGAGTTACGCACCGCTGGTGTGGCCGCAGCAGGGGGTGCGCTGGTTCGCGGGGCTGGCGACCGCCAAGGGGATTTTGGCGAAGCTCGCCGCGATCGCGAAGGCGCGTCCGGCCTACTTCAAACCGATCATCGGGCTCGAGCGCGGCCTGACTGATCCAATCACCGAACTCAACATGGGCCAGACGGCCGAGGTCGTCGGCCATCTCTTCGGCATCACGCGCGAGCAGTCGGACGCCTATGCGGTCGAAAGCCACCGGCGGTTGGCGCATGCGCAGGAGAGCGGCTTCCTGAAGGGCGAGGTCGAGACCGCGTTTGCGCGCGACGGCAAATTCTACGATCACGATGATGGCGTGCGGCCGGATTCCACCCCCGAAAAACTCGCCACGCTCAAGCCGGTATTCGAGCGGCCGTGGGGGCAGGTCACCGCCGGCAATTCCTCGCAGATCACCGATGGCGCATGCTGGACTATTCTTGCTTCGGAGAAGGCTGTCGCCAAATACGGCCTGACGCCGAAAGCCGTGATCGTCGACAGCCAGTGGGCGGCGCTCGATCCCTCGATCATGGGGCTCGGGCCGGTGATGTCGGCGACCGAGTTGTTGAAGCGCAACAAACTGTCGCTTCAGGACGTCGACACCTGGGAGTTGAACGAAGCCTTCGCGACTCAAGTGCTGGGATGCCTGGCGGCATGGAACGATGAACAGTTCTGCCGCGAGATATTGGGCCTCGATGGCGCCGCGGGGCAGCTCGATCATGCCAGGCTGAACGTCGATGGCGGCGCGATCAGCCTTGGCCACCCCGTCGGCACCAGCGGCAACCGCATCGTGCTGCACCTCGTCAACGCGATGAAGCGGCTCGGCACCAAACGCGGCATCGCCACCGAATGTATCGGCGGCGGGCTGGGCGGCGCCATGCTGATTGAAACGGTATAGGGAGCGTCATGGAAAGCCGTATCCTGGACGTCCTCGCCGATCGTGTTCTCGAGCTCGGGCCGCCTGCGGTGAGCGGGCCCTATCGCCACTTCAAGCTGACGCGCGATTCCGACGGTGTCGCCTGGCTATTGTTCGACCGCGAAGGCGCCAGCGCCAACACGCTTTCCGCCGACGTGCTCACCGAATTCGACACGGTACTGACCGCGCTCGAAAGCGAGCGGCCGACCGGACTTGTCATTCGCTCGGCCAAGACTTCCGGCTTTATCGCCGGGGCCGACGTCAATGAGTTCCGCGGTGCAACCGATCCGGCCGCGGTCGAAACGCAGATCGCCCGCGCGCATGCCGTGATCGACCGCCTGGAGGCGGTGAAGTTTCCAACCGCGGCCGTAATCCACGGCTTCTGCCTCGGCGGCGGACTGGAAGTCGCACTGGCCTGCCAGATCCGCATTGCCATCGACGGTGCGCGCTTTGGCTTTCCCGAGGTGATGTTGGGGCTGCATCCCGGCCTCGGCGGCACCGCGCGTTTCACCCGCCTCATCAATCCAATGCAGGCGATGACGCTGATGCTCACCGGCAAGACGATCGATGCGCGCCGGGCGAAGTCGCTCGGTCTCGTCGATGCGGTCACCCAGGAGCGGCACGTTCGCAATGCCGTGAAAGATGCGGTGTTCGGCCGTCTCAAACGCTTCCAGCCCGGCTTTCTCAACACGGTGCTGAATGCCGGTCCGGTGCGCGGGTTTCTCGCCTCGCGCATGCGCTCCGAGGCAGCGAAGTCTGCATCCCCCGAACATTACCCGGCGCCTTACGGGCTGATCGATCTCTGGGAGAAGCATGGCGGCGACAAAGTCGCGATGCTTTCAGCCGAGAAGAGTTCGTTTGCGCATCTGATGGTGACACCGACGGCGCAGAATCTGATCCGGGTATTCTTCCTGCGCGATCAGATGAAGAAACACGCCGGCTCGGACAACACAATCAAGCATGTCCATGTGATCGGCGCCGGCGCCATGGGCGGTGACATCGCTGCCTGGTGCGCCAATCAGGGATTCAGGGCGACGCTTGCAGACATGAAGGCTGAGCCAATCGCCGGCGCGATGAAGCGCGCGGCCGATCTGTTCGGCAAGATCATGCGCAAGCCCACTGACGTGCGCGACGCGCTGGATCGGCTGGTTCCCGATCTCGATGGCGAGGGTGTTCGTACCGCCGATTTGATCATCGAGGCGGTGCCGGAAAAGCTGGAGCTGAAACAGAAGGTCTATGCCGGTCTCGAGCCGCGGATGAAGCCGGGTGCGATCCTCGCCACCAACACGTCGAGCATTCCGCTGCAGGATTTGCGCACGACATTGGCAAAACCGGAACGGCTGCTCGGCCTGCACTTCTTCAATCCGGTATCGCGCCTGCAACTGGTCGAGGTCGTCAGCCATGACGCCACCGACCCGCAATTGCTGAAGGAGGCGCTGGCCTTTGTCGGCGCGATCGATCGCCTGCCGCTGCCGGTCAAGAGTTCGCCGGGTTTTGTCGTCAACCGCGCGCTGACGCCTTACATGCTCGAGGCCATGGTGATGCTCGATGCGAACATCGACAAGTCAGTGATCGACGCGGCCGCGGAAAAGTTCGGCATGCCGATCGGGCCGATCGAACTCGCCGATCAGGTCGGGCTCGATATTTGTCTTGCGGTCGGCGACATGCTGCGTTCGAAATTCGGCGATCAACTGCCGCCGACGCCGGCATGGCTGCGCGACAAGGTCGCCAAGGGTGAACTCGGCCGCAAGACCGGGAAGGGCTTCTACGTCTGGACCGGCGGCAAAGCCGACAAGGCGCAAGCGTCGAATACGACCGAGCCCGATCCGGAAATGGTCGACCGGCTGATCCTGCCGATGTCGAATGTGTGCGTGGCATGCTTGCGCGAGGGCATTGTCGAGGATCCCGACATGGTCGATGGCGCCATGATTTTCGGCACCGGTTACGCGCCGTTCCGCGGCGGTCCCCTAAATTATGCGCGGACGCGTGGCGCGGAAAACGTGGCAGCGGCCTTGCGGCGGCTGGCCACGAAGTTCGGCGGCCGGTTCACGCCGGATGCCGGCTGGGATAATTTCAAATAATCCGAATTCGCATCTCACGAGCACCTTTTGACATGACCGACACCCAAGCCGTTCACGCCCCGCCCGTCACCGAAACCGTCGCCCTGCGGGGATCTCTGCATCCGCACGCTGGCGATGCCGGCCGACACCAACCAGAACGGCGATATTTTCGGCGGCTGGCTGCTCAGTCAGATGGATGTCGGCGGTGGCGTGTTCGCATCCAAGATCGCGAAGTCACGCGCCGTCACGGTTGCGATCGAGGCGATGAATTTCCGGAAACCCGTCTATGTCGGTGACCTGGTTTCGGTGCACGCCAATCTGGTGAAGGTCGGCCGCACATCGATCACGGTCCACCTCGAGGCTTGGGTCCTGCGCCGCAGGGAAACGCAGCCGATCCTCGTGACCGACGGCAACTTCACCTACGTCTCGATCGACGATGAGGGCCATCCGCAAGCCGTCCAGCACGACGATCCGCCGATCCCGGCATAATCATCGCGGGCAGGCTTTCGTTTTCTGCGCTTCTCCGTCGCATCCCCGGCGGCGCTTTCCTTTACCGCTCCACATGACAACGTGGCAGAATAGGGCACGCGATCCCCTGCACAGTGAAGTTGGAGTTAGTCATGAAAGAGTTACTCAGGGCGGGGCTTTTCTTGCTCGCATATGCGTTGGGCTCGATTGAAATCGCGGCAGCGCAGCCCGCCAATCTGGGTTGTTCCTCGGACAACTCGCCGGGCATGACGCAAACGTTGCACTGTGAGGCCGGGATTACGATCGTTGCCGAAAGTGGCGCCCGATATAATCTGCAGCGCGGCCGTAACGGCCGGGTCGATGCTGTCGAACTCGGCGGCAAGGCTTTGCTGATTGAGGTCCTTCCGAAATCCGGCGGAAACAAGTTTCAGGTCATTACACCGCAGGCGATCGCGGCGGTCCGCGGCACGAAGTGGGCGGTTGATGTCGCCGGAGGCAAGACCTCGGTCTTCGTCGTCAACGGGCGCGTCGCCGTTGGACGGCGAACGGGCAGTCACAGCGTAACCTTGCGGCCTGGCGAAGGAGTAGACGTCGAACCGGGCGCGCCGCTGACGGTGAAGCACTGGGCTCCCGCGCGTGTGTCGGCCTTGCTGGCTCGCCTCGGACAATAGGCGTCAATGATCAGCCGCCGTATCCAGACTTCGATTGCCGTCATTCTGGCGGCGATTTGGGGGTTCAGCGTCTATTTCGAGCACGATCGAGGGGCCTTGCGATTTCTCGATCGCATCGAATCCACAACGATCGATATTCGAACGCTTGCGCGCGGCAAAAGGGTGCCGCCGGATCTCGTGACCATCGTTGCAATTGACGATGACATCGTGAAGTTGCGAGGCGTCTATCCGCTTTCCCGGATCGATCTTGCGAAGATCGTCGATACGATCGCGCGGCTGGGACCAAAGGTCATCGCCATCGACCTCCTTTTGATCGACAACGGTCCCCCCGATGCCGATGAGGCCCTTGAAAAATCGCTCGCAGCGTGTCCGGTTGTCATTGCCGCCGCCGCGATCTTCCCGGAAGCCAGCCAGGCGGTTTCTTCAGAGAATGACAAAGGCCCGCTCGCGCGGCTCCCAACGGCAGAGAAATTCCTGTTGCCTCTGAAGAGGTTCGCCGATCATGCCAAAGTTGGCATCGCCAATGTGGGGACAGATCAAACCGGCACGCCGCGTTCCATCCCGATGCTGTTTCGTACGAGTGAAATGGTCGAACTGTCATTTCCGCTCCGAGTCGCCTCGCTGGCGATCGGAAAGGAGCCTGCGATCGAGCCAGATCGTTTGACGCTGGGTCAACGTTCCGTGCCAATCGACGCCGATCATGCCCTACCGATTGCATTCTATGGCCCGCGGAGGACGATCCGAACTATCAGCGCTGCGTCGGTGCTTGCCGGCGATATATCGCCCGGCGATATCCGCAACCGGATTGTTGTTCTCGGCGCGGCAGTCAGTGGCGGTGGCGACTTTTTCTCGACCCCCTTTGATCGGCTGTTGCCGGGCGTGGAGGTCATTTCCACGGCGATCGATCACCTCGTGGCTGGCGATGGTCCGTTGCAGGACGAATCTGTCCGCATTGCCGACGGCGTCGTTGCCGTCTTGTTGCCTGCGGTTCTTGTCGGTCTTCTCGCGTGGCGACGAAGTGCTGTTGGCCTCATTGCGGCTGCGGCCGCCGTTCTGATCTGGGCAGCGACAAACTTCCTGGCGTTTTCGTCCGGAATAGTCATGAGTGCGGCTGTGCCAATCGCGGCCGCCGCTGTGCCAGTCGTCCTTTTCGGGTCATTGCAGTTATGGTCGGGCCGGCGCCAGGCGCAATATTTTGCGGCCAGGAACGAACTGCTCGAACGGTTTCAGGCGCCCGCAATGCAGGAATGGCTGGCCCGGGATCCGAACTTCCTTGCTGAACCGGTCCGCCAGAATGCAGCGGTCGTCTTTATCGATTTGTCCGGTTTCACATCCCTGAGCGAACAGTTGGGGCCGGACGGCACACGCGATTTGTTGAAGGAATTTCACGCGCTGGTCGACAGGGAAGCGGTCGCTTGCAGCGGGATGATTACGAGTTTTCTGGGTGACGGCGCGATGATTCTGTTCGGCTTGCCGGCAGCAACTATGGACGATGCGGCGAGAGCGGCAGAGTGCGCGCTCAGACTCTGCAGCAATGTCGGGCGATGGCTGGCCTCGCTGCGGCTGAAACCACCGTCGAAACTTGGATTCAAGGTCGGCGCCCATTTCGGCGTGATTGTTGCCTCACGGCTCGGCGGCGGAAGTTATCATCACATCACGGCGACGGGTGATACCGTCAACGTGGCAAGCCGGCTGATGGAAGTAGCGGCAAGCCACGGCGCGGAGCTCGCGGCAAGCGATGAATTGCTTCAGGCCGCAGGGCAAGATTGCGCCTTGCTCAAATCGGGCAGTGTGACCGGGCCGGAAGAAACCCGGATTCGAGGACGCTCGGGCTCGCTGATGATCTGGTTATGGCGCAGCCAGGCATAAAACCGCCGTCAACTCCCACGACAATCGGCCGCAGGGTCGTGAAGGGCCAATGTGAGGCCTAGAGCTCCGATTCCGAAGTTCGAAAGCAATTGAGGCGGCCTCTGACGCGAACTTCGGAATCAAAGGAGCTCTAGCAAATTATTGTTTCTAGTGCGGCTTTTGAATTTGAAGTTCCTATAACGAACGCGCGGTAAAACTGATAGGAACTTCAAATTCGCCGCACTAGTAGCTGACCTTTCGATTCGGATCGTCGCTCATGTTGGGCGGATTCTGCGAAGAGGTCGCTGGAGCCCGCATCTGCCCGCTTTCCGAATGCACCTTCTTGTGCTTCTTCTTGACCGTCGTGCCGTTCTCCGTTGCGGCGTTGGCCGGTGCGACCATGTAAACTGCGGCTGACGCCATCGCAAACATGGCGAGCGTTAAGAGCCGGATGGCAGACTTTCGCATGCGCTTCTCCTGCTGACGGACGGAAGGACCTCCCAAGGCTTGATGGTGTCACCCCGCGTCGGCGCAAACATTCCCTTGTCCTCACGCCAACGTGAGGGGACGACCGGATTCTATCCGGCCGCCGCCGGCCGGTAGTCCGGCACTACTCCGCAGCACCAGCGGTTTCGAGCGCCGGATAATCCGTATAACCCTTGGCGCCGCCGCCGTAGAAGGTCGCTTTGTCAGGCGTGTTGAGCGGCGCGCCGCGCTTGAAGCGCTCGACCAGATCTGGATTGGCGATGAACAGTTTTCCGAATGCGATCAGGTCCGCCTCGTTGGCCGACACCACCTTGCTCGCGAGTTCGAGATCGTAGCCGTTGTTGGCGATGTAGGCGCCTTTGAAGCGACTGCGCAGCGAGCGGTAGTCGAACGGGGCAATATCGCGCGGGCCGCCGGTCGCGCCCTCGATCACGTGGATGTAGACGAGCTTCAACGCGCTGAGATGGTCGACGATGTAATCGAATAGCGGTTGCGGGTTGGAATCGGAAACGTCGTTGGCCGGCGTGACCGGCGAGATGCGGATGCCGGTGCGTCCAGAACCGACTTCGGCAGCCACGGCCTTGGTCACTTCAAGCATCAGTTTGGCGCGGTTCTCGATTCCGCCGCCATAGGCATCGCTACGCTTGTTGGTGCCGTCCTTGGCAAACTGATCCAGAAGATAGCCGTTGGCGCCATGGACCTCGACGCCGTCAAAGCCGGCCGCAATCGCATTGGCCGCGCCCTGCCGGAAGTTGTCGATGATCCCCGGTATCTCCGAAAGTTCAAGCGCCCGCGGCTCGGAGACGTCCGCAAAGGTACCGTTGACGAAGGTCTTGGTCTTGGCGCGGATTGCAGACGGCGCCACCGGTGCGCCGCCATTAAGTTGCAGCGAGGTATGCGAGATGCGGCCGACATGCCAGAGCTGGAGGAAGATGCGCCCGCCTTGGGTGTGCACGCGATCGGTCACCTTGCGCCATCCGGCAATCTGTTCCTTGGAATAGATGCCCGGGGTGTCCTGATATCCCTGTCCCTGCTGCGAAACCTGGGTTGCCTCGGAAATCAGCAACCCTGCGGAGGCCCGCTGTCCGTAATATTCAACCGCCAACGGATTGGGCACGAGGCCCGCCAAGGCGCGGTTACGGGTCAAAGGCGCCATCACAAAGCGATTGGAAAGCGTAATCGAGCCAAGCTTGAACGGTTCGAGGAGTTTGGACGTGCTCATGTCGGTGATCTCGGTGAGGGAGGAAAGGAGGCTGGAGTAATATCGACGTGTGCATTCCGGCTGGCCGTGACAAGCCAGCCGCTATCACGAAATCGCAAGCCGGTATGATTTACTCGAAGCGGGCGTCGAATGATAAGAATCATTCTATTCCGTGGGCCTATTTTGGCAGACTCAACTCCGCGCTAGGCGACGCCCAGAAAATCCCGCTTGCCGATTTCGACGCCATTGTGCCGAAGAATGCCGTGGGCGGTCGCGGCGTGGAAGTAGAAGTTCGGAAATACAAAACGGTTGAGGAATTCCTGGCCCTTCAGCGTCAGGGTTTTATCGGGGCCGACCGGGAAAGTGACGTCACGGCTGTCCGCGCCTTCGAATTGGGCGGCCGTGAAGTTCTTCAGGTAGTCGCTGGCCTTTGCCAGCCGCTGCCGCAATTCTTCGAAGGTCTTTTCGGTATCGGGCGTCGAGGGCACATCGACGTGGGTGAGCCGGGCGCATCCCTTGCCCGAGAAATCGCACGCCAGTTGGATTTGCTTCGACAGCGGCAGCATGTCCGGATAGAGCCGCGCGCCAAGCAATACCTCCGGCTGGATATTCTTAGCGGCGCAGTGCGCTTCCGCCTTGGTGAGAAGACCTGAGAGACTGCCGAGAATTTGGAGAAAGGCAGGGACAGAGGCGTCGTAGAAGGACATGTGATGCTCTTTCGTGGCGTGGAATTTTTGCAGCCGAACGGCGTGGGCTACAGATGGGATGAGCTATGGGATAATACAACTCGCCCAATGACCGGGCCCGATCGGATATTACCTGACCGTGGGCGCCGCGGCTGCCGCCGCAGGCAGGATGCGCGGGCCGCGCAGCCGCGCCAGTAATTCCGCTGTCGGCCAGGAATCCGCCGGCAAGCCGTATTTGATCTGCATCGCCTTCACGGCACTGCGGCTCTGTTGGCCCATCACGCCATCGACCTTGCCGACATCATAGCCTGCGCGCACCAACAACTGTTGCAATTCGCGTAACTCCCTGAAAGGCAACTGCGCTACCGGCGCGGTCGGCCGCTGCATCGACGGTGCGCCCGCGATGCGGGTGGCGAGATAGCCGGCCGTGGTTGAATAGATCAGCGAGTTATTCCATTCGGTGTAGGCGGCGAAATTGGCGTAAGCGAGGAAAGCGGGGCCATTGCGGCCCATCGGCAGCAGCAGCGAGGCCGGCATGTCGTCTTCCGGCAATGGCCGGCCATCGGGATATCTGACGCCAAGCTGCGCCCATTTCGAACGTGGCAGGCGGATCGTGAGGTCGGCCTGGTCCCAGGGGAAATTGGCAGGCGCCGTGATGCGCACTTCATGAAGCCAGGGTTCGCCGCGCCGCCATTTCAATCCGTTGGCAATGTAGTTGGCGGTCGAGCCGATCACGTCCTCCGGGCTGCTCAGAAGATTGCGGTGACCGCCATAGTCCACTGCATAGTTGAAATAGTGCGTCGGCAGGAATTGCGTCTGGCCAAGCTCGCCGGCCCAGGAGCCGATCATCTCCTCGGGCGTCAGATCGCCGCGGTCGATGATTTTCAGCGCGGCGATGGTTTCGCCTGTGAAGCGTTCCGAGCGCCGGCAATCGTAGGCCAGCGACACCAGCGAGCGCAGCGTCGGCAGGGTGCCCATGTTGGCGCCGAAATCGCTTTCAAGCCCCCAGAACGCAGCGATCACCGCCGGTGGCACGCCAAATTCCTTTTCGGCGCGCGCAAACGCAGCCGCATAAGTCCTGATACGCGCCTGGCCCTGCTGCATCCGGTAGGGTGCGGCCATGCGGCCGGCAAACTCGGTGAACACCTGACCGAATACGCGCTGGCCGCGATCGCGGTTGACGATCCCCTGGTCGTAGACGAGATAGGGCGCGGCCTCGCCGATCGCGCGCTGCGAAACGCCATCCGCAACCGCCTGCTGCTTCAGTTCTGCCAGAAAGCGATCGAAGCTCGCGCCGTTATGGCAACTGGCCGCACGCGGAACGGATGCTGCTCGCGCCGGAGCGGGAAGTCGCGGTGCGACAGATTGGGCCCACGCGCTGCTTGCGAACATCGCAAGTCCGATTGCGCCAAGCAGGGCCGGGAGTTTCGTCGATAGCCGCATCGCATACCTGTTGGATTCGCCTCAAGGCGTCTCCACTAGCATCCTTTTGCCGCGGCCGTCAGTGCTACAACGCAAATTGGCAGTTCCGACGAAAGACCCGCCCGGTATTCTACCGAGCGGGCCTTTGCCGAGATATCCGGAAAACCCGAAGACGGCGTCTAGCGGGACCAGGCGGAGACTGGGTAGCCTTGGCCGCAGTAGTCACGTCTATGGTAGTTGGAGCCGCAAGCAGCCGTTATCCCGAGGGGCCCAAGGTCGATAAAGTCACCGTGGTAATCGGAGCCTCCATAACTCCAGCCGCCATGATGCGAGTTCTCTGAGCGGACAACTCGGCCGCCGCCTCTCGCCCGGAAGCTGTGCATTCCACCAACCCCGCGCGCGTGGACGCGTCCGGCGTGACTGCCGCCATTGTCTGCCTTGTGGTCTAAGGCCACGGCGCTGGTTGTCATGCCGGCGGCCAGCGCCAGCACGGTCGCGCACGCAAGAATCGGCTTTCTCATAAAACTCTCTCCGCATTGTTGGGCCGGACTCAAGCAATAGTTGTCCAAGCCGGGTCGCTGCGAAATGGAGATAGGTGTTGGGGCATGCTGCGCAATGACTCACGCACGGGGACCCATCGCTCAGTCGCGTGCAGCACTGGCACCGGACGAATAGGAAATGAAAGACCCGCCCGGTCACCCGGGCGGGTCTCTGACGAGTGCAATATTCGGAGGTCGGCCTTACCAGGACCATGCGTCGATCGGTGTGCCGTAGTAGCCTGGAGCGTAGTAGCCTTGACTGTAGTAGCCTGGACCACAGGCGCCGTAACCGTAGTACGGGTCGCAATAACCCGTCGCTACTTCGGCCAGCCCGAGGCCGAGACCGACGAGGCCCACGTCGGCCGCATATGCGTCATAGGGGTAACCCCATCCGCCGTAACCCCAGCCACCATAACCGCCAACGAAGCGTCGACCGCCCCATCCGCCGTGACGCCATCCGCCGTAGCCGCGGACTCCCGCAAATCGGCTTCCGGCAAATCGGCTGCCGCCGAAGCCGCGGCCATGAATGCCGGCCATTCCGCCGTGGAACCCACCCATGCCGCCGTGGAACCCGCCGCCGTGGAATCCGCCGCCATGAAATCCGCCACCGCCATGAAAGCCGCCGCCGTGGCCGAAAGCCATTGCGCTCGTCGTCATGCCGGTGGCAAGTGCAAGTGCCATCGCGCCCGCAAGAATTTGTTTTCTCATCAGAACCTCCTCAACTACTCTGGATTATTGCGGAGTAAACGGTTGCGGCGTCAGGCCGTTGCTAGGAGGATCTTAGGAACTACCTAAAATAAAAGTTAGGTTTCGCAGTCGGGCGGAACGGCTTCCCAAGAAGGCGCCGCGGACCGCCAATGTGTTCTTATGCCGACTGCGGTTCCGCCTCTGACTCGATCGGTGGCAGCGGCGCGCCGTGAATCTTGGCTTCAAAGGAACGAAGCCGCTGATAGATCGAAATCAGTTCGACGATAGTACTCCAGGAGTTGACGAGATACTGGAACGATTGTCGCACCTGCGTGAACGCGTTCAGGATCTGGTTCATCGCACCCAGCGTTATTTTGCCGGCAACGATCGTTGGCCCGAGCAGAATGTATGGGAAGATCACGTCGACCTGCAAATAGACGATCCGACCAACATTGAAATACAGGAAGTTCAGATAGAGCCGAAAATAGTTCCTGCGGATGTTCGCGAACAGGACGTCCAGGGTCGGCGGATCGGCGTGGGTGGAATTGTCTTCTCCGAGCACGAGTTCCTTGCGGTAGGCGGCTTCGACCCGCTGGTTGAAGAATTCGATTCCCGGCAGGCGGATGCCGATCAAAGCGAGCGCGCCGGTGCCTAGCAACGACCAGCCTACGGCAGCAATCACCAGCGGATAGGGAACTGCGCCGATCAGAGGCAATTCGGTGATGTTGCTTGACAGCCGCAATAGCACAGGGAGGAAAGCGAGCAAGGTTAGCACGGCGCTGATCAGATTGACGCCAAGGCCCTCCACCGTGGTCGCAAAACGCATCGTGTCTTCCTGGACGCGCTGCGAGGCGCCTTCGATGGTGCGAAGCCGTGGCCAGTTCTCGACGTAGAAATCGTTCATCGCCGTGCGCCAGCGGAAGATGTAATGGCTGACGAAAAACCGCGTCATCACGCCGACGGCGACGGCAATCAGCGCGATGCCGGCGAAGGTCGACAACTCGGCATAGAACTGCTCGATCGTGACAGGCTTGGATTTCGAAAGTGCGGCCTGCACGAGATCGTAAAACGGCCCGTACCAGCTGTTGATGGCGACGCTGACCTGGACCTGGAAGTAAGATGTGAACAGGATCAGCGCCGACCCCAGGATCGACCACGCCGCCCAACGGTGCGGTGAAAATGCCATCCAGAATCCAGCGAAGATTGCGACGCTGATGGCGAAATAGAGATCGAACCAGAGCTGCGGGGCCGACCAGAACAGCGCTACACCAATGGTCCCGGACGGCGCGACCAGACCCCGCGCATAGCCGTACCACAGTGCCATCGACAAGGCGGTCCAGATCAGCGCCGACCAGAAAAACAGCTTGGGACGAGGGAAGAACGAAACGAACATTTCGGGATATCCACTTGAGGGGCCGGTGGGCGGGATTCAGGACACCATAGCGGCTCAGACGGATTAGCCAACCGCTGCTATTTAACGTCCGCGCGAGGTGCTATTCACAATTCCCGCGCATTGGAGAACGTGAACGACGACATCCGCCGCGTGTTCTCGTCCAGGATCAGCGTTCGCGTGATCGGCGGCTCGGCGCGCTGGCTGCAATTCTCGCGTTCGCAGAGCCGGCAATTGACGCCGATCGGCGTGCCTTCGGCTGCGTCGAGATTAAGCCCGCTCGCGTAGACCAGCTTCGGCGCGTGACGGATCTCGCAGCCCAAGCCGATTGCAAAGCGCGGCTGAGCTTGCGCATGCGGAGCCGCCTGGCGGCGCACCACCTGCGCGATCGAGAAATACCGCGTGCCATCGGGTAGCTCGATCACCTGCCTCAACAGCCGATCCGGCGTGTCGAAGGTCGAATGCACGTTCCAGAGCGGACAGGTGCCGCCGAATTTCGAGAATGGAAAGGTGCCGGAGGAAAATCGCTTGGAGACGTTGCCGGCGTTGTCGACGCGCAGCATGAAGAAAGGCACGCCGCGCGCATTCGGCCGTTGCAAGGTGGTCAGGCGATGGCAGACTTGCTCGAAGCCGGCGTTGAAACGCTGCGACAGGATGTTGAGGTCGTAGCCGAGCACTTCGGCGGCATTCTGAAACGGCTGGTAGGGCATCATCGCCGCCGCCGCGAAATAATTCGCAAGCGTAATCCGGTAAAGCCGTCGCGGGGTATCGTCCAGTGGTCCGGCGCGGCCGACGATCGTCTCGATCGCGCCGGTGCATTCAGTTAGCCCAATCTGAAAGGCGAGCTGAAACGCGCGGCCGGGGCCGTCAACCAGTTCCGAAATCAGGAGTTGCCGGCGATGCCGATCGAAGCGGCGAAGCGTCTCGCGCATCACGTCGACCGGCATGATGCGGGTCAGGATCGAATGCTTCTCGCGCAAGCGCGCCGAGAGGGCGGCAAACAACTCTTCCGCGGGGACGTTGAGTTCGTCGCGCAGGCTTTCCGCCGCCGTTTCCAGTTCGGGAAAATAATTGCGGTTGGCCTCGATCAAATCGCGCACGCGCTCGATCGGATTGGCCTCAAACCGCGCGCCCTCGTCGCGGTCGGCCATCTGCGCCGCCACCATGGTTTCGCCGCGGCGGGCTTCGGTATAGGCGGCATACAGCCGTTGCAGCGCGTGGGTGACGCCGGGGCAGAGTTCGGCAAGATCGCGCAATTCCTGCTTCGGCAGGTCGATCTGGCGGAACAAAGGATCGGAAAAGATCTCGTTCAGTTCGGCGAAGAAGCGGTCCTCGTCGGCGGTAGCGAGGTCGCGCAGGTCGAGATCATAGGCCTCCGCCAAACGAAGCAGGATCTGCGCCGTCACCGGGCGCTGATTGCGCTCGATCAGGTTGACGTAGCTTGGCGAGATGCCGAGGCCCTCGGCGATCTGGGTCTGCGACAGCCCGAGTTGCTGGCGGATGCGCCGGAAGCGGGGCCCGACGAACAGCTTCTTTCCGGAATCCGCTGGCATGGGCGTTGTCCTTGACGTCAGCCCGGTTCCCGCGGAACCGGCCGACTTGACGGGTTTTACAAACAATCGGCAGATTCAGTCGCCGATCTGTGACAAAAATTACAAAATAACTAATATTACATGTATATGTGTTACATGACATCACCATTCAAAATCAAGCTGCATTTACCAAAAGGTGAGTCTCGCGTTTATCTCCTGACACGCATTTTGCGTTGCACTGTCACGAATGTTGATATGGAGAATACGATGGCCCAGACCTTTGAACAACTCGTCCCCGCGCCCAGGGGGCGTTTTGACGGCATCAGTCGTCCCTACACGCCGGCAGAGGTCGAGCGGCTGCGCGGTTCGGTGCCAATCGCCTATACCCTCGCGGCCAAGGGAGCCAACCGGCTTTGGCAGTCGCTGAACACCGAGCCCTATGTCAATTCGCTGGGCGCCGTCACCGGCAACCAGGCGATGCAGCAGGCGCGCGCGGGCCTGCCGGCGATCTATCTGTCCGGCTGGCAGGTCGCCGCCGACGCCAACACGGCGGGCGCGATGTATCCGGACCAGAGTCTTTATCCGGCGAATGCGGGGCCTGAACTGTGCCGCCGCATCAACCGTACCTTCCAGCGCGCCGACCAGGTCGAACATGCCGAGGGCGGAGCCAAGATCGATTGGTTCGTTCCGATCGTGGCTGACGCGGAAGCCGGCTTCGGCGGTCCGCTGAACTCCTTCGAGATCATGAAGGCCTATATCGAGGCGGGCGCGGCCGGCGTTCACTTCGAGGATCAACTCGCCTCGGAAAAGAAATGCGGCCACATGGGCGGCAAGGTGCTGATCCCCACCGCGGCGCATGAGCGCAACCTGATCGCGGCGCGGCTTGCTGCGGACGTCTGCGGCACGCCGACCTTCGTGATGGCGCGTACGGATGCCGAGAGCGCCAAGCTCATCACATCCGATGTCGATGAGCGCGACCACGAGTTCATCACCGGGGAGCGCACGGCTGAAGGCTTCTATCGCCTCAAGCCCGGCACCGGCGTCGAGCACTGCATCAACCGCGGCATCGCCTTTGCGAAATATGCCGATCTCCTGTGGTGGGAAACCTCGACGCCGAATCTCGACGACGCGAAGAAGTTCGCGGAAGCCGTCCGCAAGGTCTACCCGAACAAGATGCTGGCCTATAACTGCTCGCCCTCGTTCAACTGGGAGGCCAACATCGACAAGGCTACCATCGCGAAATTCCAGCGCGAGATCGGCGCGATGGGCTACAAATTCCAGTTTGTGACGCTGGCGGGCTTCCACTCGCTCAACCACGGCATGTTCGAACTGGCGCGTGGCTACAAGGCCGAGGGCATGGCGGCTTACTCACGCTTGCAGCAGGCCGAGTTCGCTTCCGAGAAGTTCGGCTATTCGGCAACGCGCCACCAGCGCGAGGTCGGCACCGGCTACTTCGATCTGGTGTCCACCACCATTACCCGCGGCGCATCCTCGACCACGGCATTGCACGATTCGACCGAAGCGGCGCAGTTCAAGGCGCATGGTTCGGACGTTCAGGTTCAGGCGGCTGAATAGGAGAAAATGGTCATGACAAACGGCAGCAATTTCTGGGTGATCGGTGGCGAGTTCGGCTCGATGAACTTCCACAAGCTCGTGGAAGGTTCGGCCCAGGTCAAAGGTCCCTTCAAGACGCGTCAGGAAGCGGAAACGTGCTGGCGCGAGGTTTCGGAAGAAAGTCGCCACAAGGCCGGCGTGCGCTTTTCGATCGTCGAAGAGCCCTCGCGCGTGATGGCCTGATCGGATCCAAGAAGACGTCCAAGGACGGATGCGGCCTCGTCACCCCGTTTTCGGGTGACGGGGCCGCGTTCGTATTTCGGGGGCGCCTTAAGCCTTTGGGAACAAACGCGCTTTGCGGAGGGCTAGGTTACTGATAGGTTAACCGAATTCCGGATTGGATCAGGACGGGGCGGGCAAGCCGATGGCAGAGGCACAAAATATCGGAAGCGAAGCGGCCAGCGAAGTGCGTCCGACGCGATTGCGCGATGCACTCCGCAAGGCGCGCATCGAGGCTGCTGATCGTACCGGCGTCGTCGTCGACCTGCGGGACGCGGAAGTTGCCCGGCTCGAAATCCTGAACGAAGCGCTGGATCCGCTGTTCACGCAAATTCCTGACAGTGTCGATTTGTTCGACCGCGGCATCAGCCAGGGCGAGACGCCGCGGCTATGGATCGATGTGGTCGCCCATGTTGTGATGGGCCGCGACAAGCGCGCCTATCGCTTCGTGCAGGACACCCGTTTTGGCCGCATCCTGATTGCGGAGTCTCACGACGTGCCGGTCATCGTCGATGCCGTCACGGACTATGTCGCGCGCCGCATGGTGGAGCGCGAACATGCGATGGTTGCTTCGCCCGTGATCGTGCCGGTTCGGGCTAAAGAGCCCCGCCGTCGCAGCCGGCTTTGGCCGTTCGCACTCGGCTTTCTCCTTGGCGTCGTCGCGCTGTTCGGCGTGGCGCTGTATGCAAGCCTGAGCAGTTTCTAGATCAATAAGCGACGATTCCATCAAATCTCATCGCGCTTTAGCTCGCCGACGCTACGTCAGCAGCACGCGTCTGATTTCCCGAACCTGACGCGCCTGGTTGATACCGCGCACCATTTGCCGGCAGCTCCACGCGGAGCCGTCGCGTGAGATCGAAAACAGATTGTAAGCCGCATCGGGATAGTGGCCATGCGCCAGCGCGGATGCCGAAGGCACGCCGACCACGGGAATCGACGATCCGTTCGGCCCCTCGACCCAGATCGTGGAATGAACGTGGTCATGCCCATGCAGCACCAGTTCGACGCCGTACTGCTTCAGGAGTGCAAGCACTTCAGATGAATCGATCAGGCGCTTGGCCCGCGCGCGGGAGCGGAGCGGATGATGAATCAGGAGGATGCGAAATGCTGGTTCGGAAGCAAGCGCAACGAGAATGCGTTCAAGCGCATCCATTTGACTTCGTCCGAGCCGCCCCGTCGCCATCAGCGGCGATGTTGGCACCGCCGACGATACGCTGATCAGCGCCAGCGGGCCGCGGCGGCGCAACGCTGGAAAGATATCGCCGCCATGATCACTTCCATGATCGCCTCTGAGATAGCTTCCCCATGACTCGGCGGGCAGATGACCGGTCGAGCGAACATAGGCGTCGTGATTGCCTGGAACGACGGTGACCCGTTCCGGCGGTCCGATAGTTTCGAGCCAGGCCAGCGCGGGCGCAAACTCGGCCTCTAACGCCAGGTTGACGAGGTCGCCGGTGATCGCAATGTGATCCGGCACCTGTGCCCGCAGGTCGGACATCAGCACATCGACCACGTCCCGCCGATGAAATCGATGCCGGTTGCGTGTCCAGTTCAGATAGCCGAGCGCTCGCTTGCCGGCGAGTTCGGAAAGCCGTGGGGCCGGCAGCGGCGGAAGGTGCGGATCGGACAAATGGGCAAGAGAGAAGGCGGCCATTACCGATACTCACTTTCTTCTTCCGATCGAAAGGGCTGCCGCATGATCGCCTCATCGTCACCCGCTAGTGGTCCGATTCCAACATTCGCACCTCTTCTCAGCGGAGCTCGACGAAAGTATTGGCAAGCCGGCGGGCCGGATGCAAGGATCAAACGTGACCTCCTCGTGGAAGGCTAGACGTGACAACGACATTGCGGCGCTTGCGAACAAGATTTGAACCGGCGTTGCGGCAGCTCTTTCATCTCTACTGGCGGTTTGCGCGCGGCATGACGCTTGGCGTCCGCGCCGTCGTGCTCGACGGCGAAAATCGTGTGTTCCTGGTCAAGCACAGTTACATCAGCGGCTGGCATTTGCCGGGCGGAGGGGTGGAAACCGGCGAGACATTTCGCGAAGCCTTGCAGCGCGAATTGGCGGAGGAGGGACGGATCGAGCTCACGGGCGAGCCCGCTCTTTTCGGCATCTATCTGAACAGCCACATTTCCCGGCGCGACCACGTCGCGGTCTTTGTGGTCAGGCAGTTCAGGCAGGACCGCTGGCCCGAACCAAATCGCGAGATAATCGATTGCGGCTTTTTCGAAACGCGGGCGCTGCCGGCGGAAACCACCGGGGGCACGCGCCGGCGGATATCGGAAGTGATCGAAAACACGCCGCCAATTCACACCTGGCGTTAGAGAACGTTAGCGATACGTCCTTATGATCGAGGCTCAAAACCCTAACGATCGTTAAGGAATAGTCGATGAGCGCCGTACCGGAATCCAAACGCTCGCCAAGGCCTCGCGGCGACCTGGCCGGCATGGCGGAGGCGCTGGCGGAATTTGCGAAGTCCGAATTCCCGCAAGCTGAGCCCGCGCAGCCGCGGATCGCTGTCCTCGTGCCGTGCTTCAATGAGGAAGCTGCGGTCGCAACCGTAATTGCCGATTTTCGCAAGGCGCTGCCGTCGGCTGAGATTTTCATCTACGACAACAACTCATCCGATCGCACCGTCGCGGTTGCGCGTGAAGCCGGCGCCTCGGTGCGCAGCGAACGCCGCCAGGGCAAGGGTCATGTGGTCCGCCGCATGTTCGCCGACGTCGATGCCGACATCTACGTGCTGGTCGATGGCGACGCCACCTACGATGCCGCGAGCGCGCCACGCATGATCGATGCGCTGTTGTCGGATCACCTCGACATGGTGGTGGGCTTTCGTGTCGATCAGGCGGAAGCCGCCTACCGGCCGGGCCATCGTACCGGCAACCGGCTCCTGACCGGATTTCTGTCGGCGGTGTTCGGTCAGGCTTTCAAGGATATTCTTTCGGGCTACCGGGTATTTTCCCGCCGGTTCGTCAAATCGTTCCCGGTATTGTCCGATGGTTTCGAGATCGAGACCGAGTTGAGCGTTCATGCGCTTGAACTCGCGCTGCCGGTCGCCGAGATCGAAACGCCCTATTACGCACGCCCGGAAGGGTCGGTCAGCAAGCTCAACACCTGGCGCGACGGATTCCGGATTCTCAACACCATTCTGAGGCTTTATCGCTCGGAAAAGCCGCTGCGCTTTTTCACCGCCATCGGTGCGTTCCTGACCCTGGTGTCGGTCGGCCTCGCATTCCCGGTTCTCGTCACCTACCTCGACGAAGGCATCGTTCCCCGCTTGCCGACCGCAGTCCTGTCGATGGGCCTGATGATCCTGGCTGTGCTCTCGGTTTCGTCGGGATTGGTGCTCGATACGGTGACACGGGGGCGCCGCGAGATGAAGCTGCTTGCCTATCTCTCCCAGGCCCCAGTCGCCAAGGATTGACAGGCTCAAAATCCGGCGCGAAGGCGGACGATGGACCGCGCAATAACTCGCCGCGATAACGATAGGAACTTCAAATTCGCCGCGCCAGATGCTATCTCGCGATCATGAGCGATCTCTCCCTCACCATTCTGGCCGAAACCGCCAATGACGCGCAGGCGATCGAACGCCTGCACGAGCGTACATTCGGCCCCGGCCGTTTTGTCCTGAGCGCTTATCGGATCCGCGAACACGTCGATCATGTGCTCGATCTGTCGTTCACCGCCCGGATCGGGACGTTGCTGGTTGGCTCGGTGCGTCAGTTGCCGGTGGTCGTTGGAAGCGCCAAGGCGTTGCTGCTGGGGCCGTTGACGGTCGAGCCGCCGTTTCGCAGCCGCGGGGTCGGCCGTGCGCTATTGGAACGCGCGCTGCGCGACACCAAGGCGAAGGGACATCGCCTGGTGCTGCTTGTCGGTGACGAGGCCTATTACAGCCGTGTCGGTTTCAAGGCCGTGCCGGTTGGCCGGGCAACCATGCCCGGACCGGTCGACTATAATCGCCTCTTGGTCGCCGAACTCGTCGATGGCGCATTCAACGATGTCTCCGGCGCCGTCCGTCCGGATTGGGACTTCGCGAGATAGATTTCGATCGGAGCAGGTAGCGGGATCGAAATCTCGCGATCGGATCCCGCCATCGTGCGCATTCATATCTTTTTTGAAATACCGAGAAAGAAGCCGCGGCGCGGCCCGAATTGCGGGGCGAACACACCGATACCGGATCCATCCCTGATCTCATAGATCGGTCGAACAGGTTGACGACGTCGAAGCGAATGGTCATCGGCTTTGGATCGTTCGGCAGCAGGAATTCGCGCTTGATGCCGATATTGACCTGCGTATAGGCCGGCACCGTGCTGATATTGGCGTCGCCGTTGCGCAAGCCGCTGCCATAGATCATGTCGGCACTCAGTTTGACGCCGCACCACGACAGACCGTCGTCGCCAAATGCTTCCGCGGCGGTGGCAGGCCGGCCGCAGAACGAGTAGACGGCGCCGGCTGAAGCGGTGACGAACTGGTTGTGGTCGGTATAGACGAAATGCGTCTGAAGGTACTGGAACTGGGTCATACCGCCGAGATCTGGAAGCGGCGTGTTGCCGAACAGAAACTGGTTCGAAACCGGGTCGTTCGCTCGCTGTTGCGCCACGGAAAGGTTGCCGTAGGCCTGGAAGTTGCCGTTTGAGTACTTCGCCTTGAACTCGATGCCTTCGTTGTATCCGCGGGCATAGTTGAAGGCATCGAGCACCAGCGCCTGGCCGAATTGCCCGTTGTCGATCAGGTCGGTCGCGATCTTGTAGTAGGCATCGACGCCCAGATCGAGACTCGAGCAATTCTTCCCGTCTGAGCCGCATCCGAACTTGAATTTCTGGTCGACCCCGGCATCGAAATAATGCGAGCGCTCCGGCAACACCGCATCGTTCTGGCCAGACACCGCAGCTGTCGTGTTGTTGAACAGAGCGATATTGGTAGGCGCCGCTTCCACCAGAACCGGCGGGGTAAAGTAGCGCGCATAGCCCGCATGGAACGTCGTGTTTTCGAACGGCTTGTAGGTAAAGCTCAAGCGCGGACTGAACTGGTTGGCGCTGACAAATTGATCCATCTGATCGAAGCGCAAGCCATAGTTCATGGTAAGCTGGCTGGTTAGTTTCCACTCGTCCTGAGCGTAGACCCCCGCCAGCCATCCCAGTTTGGAGACGTTGTCGGTGATACTGAACGGGGCACCGTTGTCGGAGCCGTCGCAGACCATGCAGGGCTCGACCAGCGACGTATTGCTGACGGATGCCTGCTCGCCGCTGACAGAGAAGCCGGCACGCAGCGTGTGTGACTCGTTGAGCTTGTAAGAGCCATCACCCTGGATGCCGTTGGTGTAGGAGATGCGGCCGACATTCGAAGCAATGCCGTTGATCAGGAGATCGCCGATCGGATCGGGCGTGAAGCGCAGTTCGTTGTAACGGGTGAAATAGGACAATTGTCCGTCGAAGCCGTCGACCGACTTCTGCACCGACAGCACGCTGAATTCGGTCTTCTCGACCTGGTTTTCATTGAGCGCCGCTGAATTGAAGCTGGTCACACCGAATGCATTCGTGACCGGCACTCCGCTCTGTCCGATCGGCGCACCGGGAACGTTGGGAATCTGAAAATTGTTGTACGAAGTGCCTGCGATCAGGCTGACCCGCGTGGTCGGGTCAACGAATGCGGACATATAGGCAAAGCCCTTGTCCTGCTGCGTGAAATCGTGAATCGCATTGTAAGCGGACGTCGGATTTTCGATGCCCACCGTGTTCTGAAGATAGCGGCCGGTGAAGTAGTATTGGACACCGGCAAAGCAATCGGCGGCAGGCGGCCGGCGCCTTGTAGGTAGCGTGGCGTGGTCGTCGTGGTCGCCGGGCAGGTGCCACCGAACGTGCCGCCATATTCGATGCTCGGCGTGATGGTTCCATGGCTGCCGCCATACACGCCGACGCTGCCGCTGTTGTTGAAGAGGTCGGAGCGGGTCGTGATGTCGACGAGGCCGACGGTGCGCAGTCCGTATTCGGCCGGCAGGGCGCCGGTGACCAGCGATATGCTGCCGATGAAACTGGTGTCGAAAATGCTGCCGAAGCCGGTGACGCCATCGGGCAGCAGTATCCCGTTGATCCGGTATTGGACGTTGGCGTGATCATTGCGGACATGCAGCGAGCCGCTGGCCGCGGAATCCTGCGAGACCCCGGGAGCCTGCAGCAGGACTTTCTCGACCGTTGCATTATCGCCTTGCGGCAGATCCTGGATCGTGTCGTGGCCGATCGTGTCGGAGGTCGTGCCGGTGGTCGTAAAGATATTGCCGCGCGCCTGGTCGAAAGCACCGCATTTTGGCGGCAAGCTGACGCGGCCTGCTGCTGCGGGCGACAGTGGCGCTTGCGCCGGCGCAGTCGGGGCGGCCTCACGGGCCACCGCGCGCGGCTTCTGCCTCACGCGCTTGGCCGCTTGCTTCGGCGCCTGGACGTTGGTCGGCGGCAGCACCGTGGCAGGCGCATTTGCGGAGGGTGCCGCTGGCGTGTTCTCCGCCGGCGCCTGATTTGCGAGGGCGCAGGTGTTGGCTCTGCCGTCGAGATCGGCGGCATCAGTGAGGCCCCAGATCATGCAGCGAGGCCGATCCCTGCGGCCAAGGATACCGTTTGATAGATACTGGTCTTGCTACTGGCATTATCCTGAATCGCCAACAAGGCCGCTAACGCGTCGCGATTGCGCGAATTCGGAAGCGCCTGCCGTCGCTTGCGACGGACTGATTGCTTCTTCTCCCGGGGGACAGGCCGCGAACGCTGCGTCCTTCGGGAAGCGTTCAAGTCAGTCGATTTCAGGCGACAGGAGGAGCGCGTGATTGAAAGGCCGCGCGCGCAGAGCGCGGCTAGACGAACGTTGCATCTGGCGGCAGATGATGCGTGAGTTCGAAAGCTTGCGGCATCGGAAGTGCCGGCGGCGCCGCCGCCATGGCCGTACTCGCCAGGGCGACAACGGCGCAGATCGCGCAGAACGTCGTCCGGGTGCTGATCCGAATCGTGGCTGGGCGGCGGAAGTTGTTGAGTGGACTGGAGCGACGGCGCAGCCTGCGCCGCAATCGGATGGAAGTGGCCAAACGAAAGCCCAAGCTGGACGGCGAGCGCAAACAACGCAGCTCGCGCGCCATATCTGACGTTCGATCGGAACCACTTCATGCCGATACGCACCCGTGTCCGAAAGCCGAGGCATCTCCGCCCTTCCAACGTTACTTTGTAACGTCGCAGGGAATGTTGCGCGGCGTCAATCGCAGCCGATCTGCCGGTCGCCGGAATTCATCAGTCTGTGTGATTTTCGCAACGTGCGGTAACGCGAACTGCAATCAAACTCCTTCGCTGGAATCAACACCGTACCATTGAAGGTCCTACCGCGCGAAGTTCACCGGCGCGATGTAGCTATCTTGCGTACCCGGCTTGGCGGTGGGAAATGGCGGAAACGGACTGGCACGACGCAGGATATCCAGAGCCTCGTGATCGAGCACGCCGTTGCCCGAGGACTTCGACACTTCGCTCGAAATCACCTCGCCTGTGCGGTTCAACGCGAACCGTACCAACACGGTGCCGGAGGCGCCATGTGCGCCCATCGGATAGCGCTTGAACCGTTGCAGATGGCCGAACACCAGCGCGTTATAGGCGTTGGAGCCCGCTTCGGTGAACTCGCCGACGCGCGCATTCTTCGGCAGCGCCCGTGTCTCGGGCGCAGGGGGCACGGGCAGCGGCTCCGGCTTCTCGACCTTCTGCTCCTGCTGGGGCAATGTGACCTCGGCCTGCTGCGGCGGCGGCGGTGGCTGCACTACTTGTTCCAGCGGCTTTTCCTCGACCTTGCGCTCTTCCTTCGGCGTCGCTTGCGCCTGTTGCATGGTCGGTCCGACCGCGATGTCCTGATCCTGGATCGTGGGCGAGGAGGCTTCCACCGGCGCCAGCGTCACGGCGATCGCCGGGAGGATGTTCGGCTCGACAGGCTGGCGCGCATACCAAAATGCGACCGTGCCAATCGACGGCCGCGTGCGCCGCGAGGATGGTCACGCCGGCGAGCAACCATCGGGAAGCTCCATGTTTTTCCGGCAGATGCAGCGCAAACGCGTTCATTGTTTTGCCGCCGGTGTTTCGAGGCCGACCAGCGCAAGCTTCAGATAACCGGCATCGCGCAGGGCGTTCATCACCCCCATCAGTTCGCCATAGCTGATGGACTTGTCACCGCGGACGAAGATCGTCTCGTCCTTGTGACCATTGGTGGCGGCGTCGAGCGCGCTCGCAAGCTCACCGCGCGGCACGATGGTCTCGCCGATCGCAATCGTCGCGTCCGGCTTGATGGTGACGAATACTGGCTTGTCCGGCCGCGGCTGCTCGGGCGCAGTCGAGGCAGGAAGGTTGACGCCGATGTCGACGGTCGCGAGCGGTGCCGCAACCATGAAGATGATCAATAGAACCAGGATGACGTCGATGAATGGGGTGACGTTGATCTCATGCAGCACGTCGAGATCATCGCTATTCGAACTTGAGGGAAGGTGCAGGGCCATCGCTCACTCCGCGGCCCGCGGCAACGCCGCTGCATGGTGCGATTGCCCGCGGCTGACCGTGAGCAGCAGTTGCGCGGACGCGTCGCCGAGCAGGGTACGGTAGCCGCTGATCACGCGCGCGAGATGATTGTAGATCACGACCGCCGGGATCGCGGCGACGAGGCCGAAGGCGGTCGCAAGCAAGGCTTCCGCGATGCCAGGCGCCACCACCGCGAGATTGGTGGTGTGGGATTCGGAAATGCCGATGAACGAGTTCATGATGCCCCACACGGTACCGAACAGGCCGACGAAGGGCGCGGTTGCGCCGATGGTGGCAAGTATGCCGACCCCGCGCGACAATTGTCGCGCCATGGCCGCTTCAACGCGCTCCAGCCGCAGCGCGACGCGCTCCTTGAAGCCGTCGTCGATAATACCATCGGACAGCTCGGCCTCGCGCGCGGTGGAGGTGATCAGTTGCGCGACAGCATCTCGTTTCGCTTGGCAGGCGCGCACCGCATCTGAAAGAGTCCCTCCACGCTCCAGCATGGCAAGACGACGACGCGCGAGATTTTTCGCGACCTGGAGTTCGATCGTCTTGGCGAGCCAGACGGTCCAGGTCACGAGCGAGGCGAAGGCGAGCCCGATCATGACCGCCTTCACGACGATGTCGGCGTTGAGGAACATGCCCCACGGTGACAGGTTGTGCGGCAGTAGCGGATTTGGCTCCTGGGCAAGCGCGGGGGGCGGGAGCATGGCGGCGGCTGCGACAAGGCTCGCCACGATCGTGGGCATCCGCAAATGCCACGTCCCGTCGCATTGATGGTTCCTATTGCTTTGTTGCATCTCATTTTCTCTTCGGTGAATCAATTTCGCCGCGCCGCCGGCTTTTCTGACGCGTGGCGAATGCCCTCAATTTTTGGTCGGGATGCATAACGCCGGCGCCGCGAACAACTCCGCCCGCTGCTGGCAGCGTGGCTCAGCACGCTTTGCTAGAGCGGAGATAAAGGATAGATATCAGGAAATCGGCGGTCCGCGCGATTGAAAGGCCGCAGTCGACCGCTCGGCGAACACAAGCACAGGCTCAATCGGCCGATCGAAACTAAAGCCGGCAAATTCCACCTGTAACACCGGCGGCGCCGAGGCGAGCGCATTCGCCATCGCCGAGACAGCGATACAGATCGGACAGTGATCGTCGGTCCCGGTATCGCCGGGATTACCTGGCGTCCGATCATGATCGGAAGACGCAGCTGCGATCAGCGAGATCAAGCCACTTTCGATGCACTTCCCGTCGGTCGCGTGAAAGTGACCAAAGGACAGGCCGAGATTGATGACCAGCGCGAGCAGCGCGAGTCTCGATCCGTCCCTTACATTGTCCCGGAACCAGCGCATGTATCGTCGAGCCGCAGCTTTCTCGAGGTTCAGCCGTAGCGGCATCTTATCCGAGCCGGCCATTGGGTCAAAGGTAGCGCAGGCAAGATTGTGGCGGCCTGCGGCTTCATTTTTGACCAACTCGCGTCAAATCCCGCGCAGTGACGAAGTCGCCGGCTAATTATGGCTCTCGACCAAGAAAGCACTTCTCAGGCGCGCCAGCCAGTTCCAGAAGTTCCGGCTATCAAGCCGCCCGATCACGATATTTATACCGCGCCGGTGAATCTCGGACCAGAGCTTGCGAAAGCCGGGCGAGATCAGCGTCCTTCGCGCACCCAGGTCGCCGCGAATGCGCCGAGCAGCAGCAACAAGACCGACAAGACCAGCGAAGACCGGCAAGACGCCGACGCCCCTGACGACGCTCGCATCGCGCATCTTCACGCCCATCCAGCCGTCGCCGCGGAAAATGCTGGATGAATGAACCGGCACGATACGAGGCAGATCGATGCCGGAGCCGTTGGCGATGCGCTGCACGTCGCCGCCGGTTGCTTGCGCCAGCGGCCTCAACGTTTCGGTGGTGGATGTGACCTCGGAAAATTCCTTCGGATTGGTCGGACCGACATTGATCAACGCTTTCAGCGTGCCGTCGGTCGCCTGCCACAGGCCGAGCTCGTTGGCCGGCACGGTCGCCGTCCACATTCCCGGCTCGCCGGCGCTCAGGGTCAACTCGCGCGTGGCGCCCGACGGTGAGGTCACCGTGACCGGCGTGACGCTATCGGCCATGGTCTGACGCTGGACGACAAGGTCGTGGCCATGCACCTGCAAATGCAGAGCCTCTTCGTCGAGGTCGGGCTGTTTCATCAGCCAGTGCGACATGCGCCGCAACAGGTCGAGATGCGGGCCGCCGCCTTCATAACCGCGCGCCCACAGCCAGATATGATCCGATAACAGCAACGCGACGCGGCCCTCGCCAAATCGCGACAGCAACAGCAGCGGCTTGCCGTCCGCGCCGGTCATCACGGGCGGGCTGGTCGCGTTACGGGTGTCCACGGTGCGGAAGAAGCGGCTCCAGTGCGGCGGATCGCTGTTGGAGCCTTCGAGGCCGCGCGTGACGGGGTGACGCTTGCCGACGTCGCTGAGCATGGCATAGAACGGCTTCTCGGTGACGCCGACAGGCTCTGCCGGCAATACCGAATCCAGCGGCGTGCGCCAGATACTGGTGGATGAAGCGTAGTCGGGCCCCGCCGACACCAGCACCGCGCCGCCCGAGCGTACATAGCGCGCGATGTTGTCGAAATAGGCGATCGGCAGCACGCCCTGGCGCGCGTAGCGATCGAAGATGATCAGCTGGAATTCGTTGATCTTCTGCTGAAACAGTTCGCGGGTCGGAAACGCGATCAGCGACAACTCGTTGATCGGCGTGCCGTCCTGTTTCTCCGGCGGCCGCAGAATCGTGAAGTGCACCAGATCGACGCTGGGATCGGACTTCAGCAGATTGCGCCAGGTGCGCTCCCCGGAATGCGGCTCGCCCGAGACCAGAAGAACGCGCAGCTTGTCGCGCACACCGTCGATCGCAACCACCGCGCGGTTGTTGACGAGCGTCAGTTCATTTTCGAGGGGCGAAGCCTCGATCTCGACGATATTGGGGCCGGCATGCTTGATGTCGACATCGACATTGACGGTCTGGCCGCTGACGACGTTGCGTTCGTTGATCGTTTCGCCGTCGACGCGTACCACCACCTTGGCGCGCTGGCCCGTGACGCCCTGATCGTCAAGCCGGTAGGTGATGGTCTGCGCCTGTCCGACAATGCCAAATCGTGGCGCGGCGGCAATCGCGATCCGGCGGTCGCGTTCATCCTTGCGGCCGGTGATCAGCGCATGGAGCGGCGCCTGGAAGCCGAGCCCGGCCGCGTTCGCCGGAATGTCGTGCACCCGTCCGTCGGTGATCAGGAAAGCGCCAGCGACACGATCGACCGGTACGTCCGACAGCGCCGACGATACCGCGCCGAACAGTTTGGTGCCATCGGTCTCGCCATCGGCCTGACCGGCTTCGACCACGCGTACTTCGAGGCCGGGGATTTTCTTGAGGCTCTCGACCAGGGCTTGCTGCGCACGCGCGGTTTCGTTGGTGCGATCGCCGAAACTCTGGCTCGGGCTCTTGTCGACGACGACCGCGGCCACCGACGACAGCGGTTCGCGCTCTTCGCGGGTGAACGACGGATTGGCGAGCGCCAGCAGAAGCAGACCCAATGCCGATAGCCGCAGCCACGCGCCACGCGGGCGTCCGAGCAACAGCAACCCCGCGATCACGACGATCGCAGCCAGCGCCGTCCAGAGCACGGGCGAGGGGATCAGCGGCGTAAACGCGATGCCGTAGTTCATGGCGTGGACCTGTCCGCTTCGTCATGCCCGGCCTCGTGCCGGGCATCCACGTCTTTTGTGCCCAGCGGCAAGGCGTGGATGGCCGGGCACAGGCGAGCGGAAGCGACGCCGTTCTTCGAACGGCTATGCCCGGTCATGACGGCTTCGTTCGGGGGAACGACAAGGTTGTTCATCGGCTCATTGTCCCAACCGTTCGATCAATGCCGGGGCGTGCACCTGGTCGGCTTTGTAGTTTCCGGTCAGCGTGTACATCACGATGTTGACACCGGCCCGGAAGGCAAATTCGCGCTGGCGCGGTTCGCCCGGCGACAATGGCAACATCGGCTGTCCGTCGGGGCGTATCGCCCAGGCGCCGGCCAGGTCGTTGGAAGTGATGATGATGGGCGAGACCCCGTCGCCGCCGCGGGCCGGACGCGAAGCGGTGTCCTCGTCCTCGTTGCGCGGCAGCGCTTCGACCCAGGTCTGGCCGCTATCAAAGCGGCCCGGAAAATCGCGCAAGAGATAAAACGTCTTGGTCAGCACGTGCTCGCGCGGCACCGGCTCGAGCTCGGGAACATCGAGCGAGGAAAGAATCTCGCGTAGCGTCCGCATGCCCGGCGTTTGCGACGCGCCGTTGTCGCCGGCCGGCGCCTCGATGGCGTCGCGGGTATCGAACAGCACGGTGCCGCCCTGTTTCATATAGGCGTCGATTTTGTCGATCGCCGCCTGTGGCGGCTTTGGCGCCCCCGGAACCACCGGCCAGTAGATCAGCGGGAAAAAGGCGAGTTCGTCATGCGCCGGATCGATGCCGACGGGATCGCCGGCTTCAAGCGCAGTGCGTTGGGCGAGAAACAGCGTGAGGCCCGACATGCCAGCCTTCACGATCGAATCGACGTCGGCATTGCCGGTGACGACGTAGGCGAGACGGGTCTGCGAGGTGGCCTTGATGGCGAATTCGTCGGCGGCACTCTCGGCCTTGGTCGGAGAAGGCAAGCCCATCGGCAACAGCAGCGCCAACAACAGCGCAGCCGGCGCCGCGCGGCGCCGCAACAGGCTCGCGATCCCGCCACCGAGAAGGGCGACGACCAGCGCATCGATCAGGAACAGCGCGAGCGAAGACGAGAGCAGGATGCCGCGCAGGTCGCGCGGTTCGGAGTTGGTGTAGTTCGCCCGTCTGGCACGAAGACCTGATGTATCGAGCGGGACGATGCGGTCCGCCGCCGCCAGCGTATTCACCGCGAGCGGTCCATCGGCGGGACCGTAGAATCCTGGCGGGTGATCCAGCGTCGCACGATCGCGGAAATCGGCGGCGAGCGGCTTTGCGGTCGAAGGCGGCGGTCCGAATACGCCAAAGCCATCGAGTATCCGCAGCGGCGCCACCGTTTCCGGCTTCACTTCGCTCGCCGCGCCCGGAGCCGGGCCCGATGCGTAGCCGGAAGTATCGACGATCCGCTGCAGCATTTCGACGAAGGAGCCTGACAGCGGCAGATTGGACCAGCGCATATCGCCGCTGACATGAAACAGGACCAGCAATCCCTTGCCGCGGCGCTCGCCCGTGACGAGCGGCGTGCCGTCTTCCAGCGAAGCCCAGCTCTTTGTCGGCAGCACCGCGTCGGGCTCGGCCAGCACCTGGCGGTTGATGGTAACGTCCTTGGGCACGGCGAGGCCGGCGAACGGTCCATCGGGTGCGAAAGCTGCGAGGTGCTGCGGCTTTTCCCAGGTCAGGCTGCCACCGAGGCTGCGGCCGCCGCGGCGCAATTTTACCGGCACCAGGTCATCGTCGGCTTGCGCGAGCCGCGGCCCGGCAAAGCGCACGAGGACGCCGCCATGTTCGATCCACGCATTGATGCGTTCGCGAATTTCCGGCGACAAGGTGCCGACATCGGCCAGCACGATCATCGGCAGCTTCTGATCGAGAAATTGCGCGATCGCCTGCTGTGGCGCGCCGCCGCGATCGCCTTGCCGGACATCGGCAAACGGCGCCAGGGCCCGGGTGAGATAGAATGTCGATGCCAATAGCGGCTGTGCGGTGTCGCTGCTCGATCCGGAGACCACGCCGACGGCGCGCCGCCGCCATCGTTTGTCGAGCAATTGCACCGCGCCCGCCGAGCGCTCGCCCGATATTTCGAGCCGGGCGATGTCGTTGCGCAGTTCAACCGGCAGGTCGAACGAAGCCTCGGTCTCGCGTTCGCCCGGCGCGAAGGCAAAGCGCGCCTCGCCAATCGGCGAGCCCTTCTGGTCGAGTCCGCGGACGGTGCCGCTACCGACATCGCCATTGGCGCGTAGCACCTTCACCGTCATCTTTGCCGCGGCATTTTCGGCGGCCGCCAGCGCCAGTGCCGGCGGCGTACCGCCTTCGAAAACCGTCAGCGTGCGATCGCCGATGATCTTGCTCAAGCCGTTGAGAAAGTCCGCGCCGTGCCCGCTATCGACCCCGTCCGACAGCCACGCGATCTCGCAATCGCCGGTGGCCTTCAGGAACCGGTCGATGGCGCCCAAGGTTTCGACCCGATCGATCGAATACGGCTTGGGCGCGAGCTGGCGCAGCGCC
Organism: uncultured Alphaproteobacteria bacterium; assembly: GCA_963706265.1. GTDB lineage: Bacteria > Pseudomonadota > Alphaproteobacteria > Rhizobiales > Xanthobacteraceae > Bradyrhizobium. The sequence continues at coordinate 719,890 of CAVPLO010000003.1, forward strand.
ACCCGCGCGGTGCCGCCCGGCATGATCGCAATGTCGCGCGTGGGCTCCGACAACGGGATCAGGGCGACGCCGCGCCGGTCATTGTTGGCATTGGAAATCAGTTCGTCCGCGGCTTTCACCCGTGCATCCCAGCTCGCGGCCGCACTCCAGCCGTCGTCGATCAGGATGGCAAGCGGCGCGCGTGAGGTCGAGGCGCCAGCGGGCGGATTCCAGATCGGGCCCGCCGCAGCCAGAATGATCAGCGCCGCTGCCGCGAGACGCAGCGCCGTCAACCACCAGGGCGTACGCGAAGGCGTTTCCTCCTTCGGCGCAATATCGAACAACAGCCGTGTCGGGGGAAACTCGATGCGCCGCGGCCGCGGCGGCATCACCCGCAACAGCCACCACAGCACGGGCAGGCTCAAAAGACCGAACAGCAGCATCGGCTCGGCAAAGGAGAGCGGCAGGCCTGCGATCATGCGCTACGTCCAGCTTTAACCGTTGCGCTGCGAGCAGTTCCCTTGCTCACCATCATGCCTGAGTGCAGAAACAGCAACAGCTCGGCCGCCGAACGGCTGGTGGTGTGGGTCGAGAACAACCAGTCAAGCTTGGCAGTCTCGATGCGAATTTGCTCACGGTGAAGCGCGACACGCGCGACATAGTCGCTGGCCCATCTCTCGGCCCGGCCGGCGACGATGACGTTGCCGTCCTCCGGTTCGACAAATTCGACGCGCCCCGAATAAGGAAAGGTTTCTTCCGCGGGATCGACGACCTGGATCAGCGCGCCGTGCGCGCCGGATGCGGACAGCCCCGCGAGCATGGTGCGGATGTCGGCGATCGGCGACCAGAAATCCGACAGCACCACGATTTCGGAAAGCGGCGACGGCACGAACGAAGGCGGCAGGCTGGGGCGAGCTGCGTCATCGTGCAGCATCGCCTGCGCCATCTTGTCGATGACGTTGCGGCTGGCGGTCGGGCTGATGAGGCCGGGAATGCCGACCCGCTCGCCGCCTTCGACCAGAAGCTCGGCAAGCGCGAAGGTCACGATCAGAGCGCGCTCCAGCTTGCTGTCGCGCGCCTCTCTCGACGCAAAAGCCATCGATGGCGACCGGTCCGGCCACAGCCAGATGGTGTGCGCGGCTTCCCACTCCTGCTCGCGGACATAAAGATGATCGTCGCGCGCCGAGCGACGCCAGTCGACGCGCTGGGCGGGTTCGCCGGAAACGAAACGGCGGTATTGCCAAAAACTTTCGCCGGCGCCGGCGCGCCGCCGTCCATGCAGACCGTGAATGACGTTGGCGGCGATCCGCCGGGCTTCCAGCACAAGACGCGGCAGCGATGCGGCGAGCGTTCGGCTTTCGCCATCGGCACGTCGGATTGCTGCTGTCTCCTTTGCTATCTGCTCGGTGGCTCCAGCCATCAGCCGATCCGCGTCTTCAGTTGCTTGACGACGTCGGCAATGGTGCGGCCTTCGGCGCGGGCGGAGAAGGTCAGCGCCATGCGGTGCTTGAGGATCGGCTCGGCCAGGTCGAGCACGTCGTCGATCGACGGCGACAGCCGGCCGTCGAGCAAGGCGCGCGCGCGAACGGCGAGCATCAGCGATTGGCTGGCGCGGGGGCCTGGCCCCCAGGCGATCAGTTTGCCGGCCTCGCCTTCAGAGCCGGGGCGTGCGGAGCGCACCAGTGACAGGATCGCCTCCACTACGGAATCGCCGACCGGCAGCCGTCGTACCAGCCGCTGTGCCGTGACCAGTGTTTCGGCATTCATCGCCGCTTTCGCCAGGGTCTCCTCGGCGCCCGTGGTTTCAAACAGGATCCGGCGCTCGGCGTCGCGATCGGGATAATCGACGTCGATCTCCATCAGGAAGCGGTCGAGCTGCGCTTCCGGCAGCGGATAGGTGCCTTCCTGTTCGAGCGGGTTTTGTGTCGCGAGGACGTGAAATGGCTTGGGCAGATCGTGGCGCGCGCCCGCAACCGTAATGTGCTGTTCCTGCATGGCCTGAAGCAATGCCGATTGGGTGCGCGGACTGGCGCGGTTGATTTCATCGGCCATCAGAAGCTGGGCAAATACGGGTCCCGCGATGAAACGGAACGAGCGTTTGCCGGAACTGCTTTCGTCCAGCACCTCCGCGCCCAGAATGTCCGACGGCATCAGGTCCGGCGTGAACTGGATGCGTTTGGCATCAAGTCCGAGCGTAATGCCCAACGTCTCGACCAGCTTGGTTTTGGCAAGGCCGGGCACACCGATCAGAAGCGCATGACCGCCCGAAAGAATCGTTACCAGCGTATTTTCGATGACCCGCTCCTGGCCGAAGATAACGGTGGAAATCGCTTCCTTGGCGGAACGGATCTGACCGGCAACCTGCTCAGCCGAACGGACGATGACGTCCTCAAGTTTCTCGACACTGTCTGCGCCAGCCATTCTCTTCTCCTAAAACCTCAAACTCGATCCGCCGCCGATTTGGCCGAGCCTATGCTAAACTCGCGCGAAGGTCGTGTATTCGTTGAATTAAACTATCCCCACATTATCGGCATTTCAGGGTATCAACGGCATCACGATGTGGAGACTTTGGTCCGGGGAAATACGGCCAAATTCGTCCAAACCCGCGCGCGATGTTGGTATCAGATGTTTGTTTGCGCGCATCAATGTGCCAAACCAAGCATCCGTTCAAGCGTTCCAATATTCAGGCGCCCCAAACTCACGGCAAACCATGGCGAAGCAAGGGCGGGAACCGGCTCAAGGTCTCGAAGGTCTCACAGCCGCGGCGAAAGATGCCGCGAGCAGCAACGCGAGCGGAAAAGGCTTGCCCCCGGTGCATCTGTGGAATCCGCCCTTTTGCGGCGATCTCGACATGCGAATCGCGGCAGATGGCACTTGGTACTATATGGGGACACCGATCGGGCGGCCAGCTTTGGTCCGGCTGTTTTCAACGATCCTCAAGCGCGAGGACGGCAAGCACTTTCTTGTGACGCCGGTCGAGAAGGTCGGCATCCGTGTCGACGATGCACCGTTTCTGGCCGTCGAAATGATCAAGGAGCAGGGCGAGAAGGAGCGGTCTTTGCGCTTTCGCACCAATGTAGACGACTGGGTGGATTGTGATTCTGCCCATCCGCTGCGTTTTGAGGCCTCCGCCGAGGGCGGGCTGACGCCTTATCTGCATGTGCGCGCCGACCTTTGGGCAAAAGTCACGCGCGCGCTCTATTATGATCTGGTTGACATCGGCGAGGAGCGGATGGTCGATGGTCGCCAGATGTTCGGGGTCGCATCGGCCGGCGCGTTCTTTGCGATGGCGGATGCGAAAGAGGTGAGGGGGTATTAAGTTGAGCGAGGCGATGGCGGAGAACGATCCCGCCGCAATCAGTTCGGCGGAGTTTTTCGATCGGGCGCGGGCACGCCTGCGTTTCGAAATTCCCGCGGGGCTGACCGATCCTGCCCTGATCCCTGCAAGCGGAGATCAGGGCACCGATCACATGCTGGCAATTCTGGCGCGCGAACAGCCAATTCGTCCCGCGGCGGTGCTGATCCCGGTTGTCGATCATCCGCAGCCGACGGTGCTGTTGACGCAGCGCTCTGCTCATCTCAACGAACACGCCGGGCAGATTTCCTTTCCGGGCGGCAAGATCGATGCCGCGGACGCATCCCCGCTCGATGCAGCGTTGCGCGAGGCGGAAGAAGAAGTCGGCCTGACACGCGATTTCGTCGATCCCGTCGGCTACCTCGATCTCTACGGAACGAGCTTCGGCTTTCGCATCCTGCCGACCGTTGCGCGGGTCAGGCCCGGCTTCGAATTGCGCATCAACCGCTCGGAAGTCGACGATGCCTTCGAGGTGCCGCTGGCCTTCCTGATGAATCCGGCGAACCATCAGCAGCACAGCAAGGAGTTCCGCGGCGTGGAGCGCCTTTACTACGCCATGCCCTACGGAGAGCGCTATATCTGGGGCGCGACCGCCGGAATCCTTCGCGTGCTATACGAACGGATCCTTGCACCATGATCCGTCCGGCCCTTACCGAGATCGGAATCTTTCTGATCCCGTTTGCGGTCTACGCGTTGTTTTTGGTCGCCAGTCGTTCGGGACTGATGACGCTTTCATCCTGGCCGGTGATCATCATCGCCAGGTTGCTGGTCGGTTCGCTGCTGCTCGTCATCCTCAGCCTGTTATTGCTTGCGCAGTTCTCGGGTGCGCCCCCGCATTCGACCTATTTTCCTGCGCATGTGGAGAACGGCGTACTTGTTCCAGGGGTCGAGAAATGAGCGGCGCGCGGCGACTTGAGCAGGCGCCGTGGCTGAAAACAGGCCTCGCCGCTCGCGTGCTCAAATTACTCAACGCCGATGGCGAGGAAGCGCGCGTGGTGGGCGGGGCGGTCCGAAACGCGCTGCTTGATCTTCCGATCGGCGACGTCGACATCGCGACCACGGCGTTGCCGGAGGAGGTCATCCGCCGCGCCAAGGCGGCCGGCATCAAGAGCGTGCCGACCGGCATTGAGCACGGCACGGTGACACTTGTGATCGATGCCCACCCCTTCGAAGTTACGACGCTGCGCGAGGATACCGAGACCTTCGGCCGCAAGGCGAAGGTCGCCTTCGGCCGCGATTGGGTGCGGGACGCCGAGCGGCGCGATTTCACCATCAATGGTCTGTCGGTGGATGCGGAGGGGCTCGTTCATGACTATGTGGGCGGCCTCGAAGACATCGCGGCAAGACGCGTGCGCTTCATTGGCGAGCCGGATAAGAGGATTGCCGAGGATTATTTGCGCATCCTCCGCTTCTTCCGGATTCACGCCGCCTATGGCGCGGGAGAACCCGATCGCGGCGGCTATCTCGCCTGCATCGACGCTCGGGCGGGCCTTCTGAACCTGTCGGCGGAGCGAATACGCGTCGAAATATTGAAGCTGATGGTTGCCGGTGGTGCGGCGGTTGCCGTGAATGCGATGGTCGAGGGCGGGTTATTGCTGCCGATCTTTGGCGGCGTGGCCTATACCGGGCCGTTTGCGGCCGCCATTTCGATTGAGCGTGCGCTAGGCCTTGCGCCTGACCCGGTCCGAAGGCTGGGCGCGCTTGCGGTCGCCGTCACCGAAGATGCCAGGCGCGTCGCGACGCGCCTGCGGTTGACCAATGCGGAGACGAAGGCGCTGGATTCCATGGGCCATCGCTGGTGGCGGCTGGCGGGGATGGATGAGACGAGGGCGCGGCGCCGGCTCTATCGCCTCGGCGAAGAGCGCTACCGCAACCGGCTGATATTGGCGTGGGCGCGTTCGGGCGATGCCGCCGACGCCGCGTCGTGGCGGGAACTTGCCGACTTGCCGGCGCGCTGGACTGCCCCGAAATTTCCGCTCAAGGCGGCTGACTTCATCGCGCGCGGGATGGCCCAGGGCGCGGCACTCGGGCAGGCCCTTGCGCTGGCCGAAGATGCGTGGCTTGCGGCGGAATTCCCGCTCGATCGTCCCTCGCTCGAAACAATCGCCGATCAAGCCGCGGCACGCTTTGGCCGCGAACCCAAATCGTGAAAATCAAGCCGTCTTCAAGAGACACTTTTTGGAAATGATGGATTGCCGGGTCATCGGCGAGTGCAAGCGACGCCGTTCTTCGAACGGCGATGCCCGGCAATGACGAAGAAATGCCTCAAGGCCACTTCACTTCCGGCGGCATCGACGACAGGATCGAATTGACGTTGCCGCCGGTCTTCAGGCCGAAGATGGTGCCGCGGTCGTAAAGCAGATTGAATTCGACATAACGGCCGCGCCGGATCAGTTGCTCGTCGCGGTCGGCCTCTGTCCACGGCGTTGCGAAGTTACGCCGAACCAGATCGGGATAGACCTTCAGGAAGCCGCGACCGACATCCTGCGTGAAGGCGAAATCGGCTTCCCAATCGCCGGAATCGTGATGGTCGTAAAAGATGCCGCCGATGCCGCGGGGTTCCTTGCGATGGGGCAGGTAGAAATAGTCGTCGCACCATTTCTTGTACTTGTCGTAGGGCGCCAGGTGCGCATGCGCGTCGCAGGCGGCTTTCATGGCGGCGTGGAAGGCGACCGTATCGGCATCTTCCTGGGTGCGCCTTCGGTTCAGGACGGGCGTCAGGTCCGAGCCGCCGCCGAACCATGCCTTCGTCGTAACGATAAAGCGCGTGTTCATGTGGACCGCGGGGATATGGGGATTGCGCAAATGGGCGATCACCGAAATGCCCGATGCCCAAAAGCCTGGATCATCGGCGGTGCCCGGGATCTGGTCGCGGAACTCAGGCGCGAATTCGCCGTGGACGGTCGAACAATGCACGCCGACCTTCTCGAACAGCCGGCCGTGCATCATGCCCATGACGCCGCCGCCACCGGGCTTGCCGGTATGATCGGCGCGCGACCAGGGTGTGCGGGTGAAACGGCCCGGGGAGCCCGAATAAAGTGCGGCCGGCGCCTCGTCCTCGAGCCGCTCGAAAGCCGCACAAATCTGGTCGCGAAGCTGTTCGAACCACGTTCTCGCGCGGGCCTTTTGTTCGTCGAGATTGGAACTATCCATTGGCAGTGCCCTGATTTATTGGCGCCCGGTCGGAGCCGGTTTGCCGCAGCGCTTCCCCCAATGCCATGGCGGCCGCCATCGCGACATTGAGCGAACGCAAGCCCGGCTTGATCGGGATCACGAGCCGGGCGTCGGCAGATTCCGCGACGGCTTGCGGGACGCCCGCGGATTCCCGCCCGAACAACAAGATGTCCGACGCCTGATAGCGGAAATCAAGGTATGGCGTGGCGCCTTTGGTAGTGAGCAGGAGAAGCCGATGCCCGCCGAGCCTTCGCCACTCCTCGAATTTTGTCCAGGAATCGTGGCGGGTCCAGGTGACCTGCTCAAGGTAGTCCATCCCGGCACGGCGAAAATGCCGGTCCGATATCGGAAAGCCGGCGGGCTCAATGATATGGGCGACTACGCTCATGCAGGCACATAGTCTGAGAATGGTGCCTGTGTTCTGAGGGATGTCGGGCTGGTAAAGCGCGATCTGCATTCTGCTGTTCCGCCTCAACGCCGATTCCTAACCTTGGCGCGCCTGAGCCTTTGGCCAGTTGGACGGTGATTGTCATCCCCATTTCCCGAGAGCGGTCCGCTGCTCGAAATATCCGGATAAATTGCCCTGCTGCGCGGAATTAGTGCATTGCACGCTGGGTAGCCGATAGCGGGCTTGCGCTCTTACGGCAAGGGTGCCAATAGAACGATTCTGGACTGTTCCTTTGCCGATGGGGATCGGAAAGGACTGTCTTTCTGCCGCCGCGGGGTCGCGGGCGCCGGCAGCCTCCCGGTCAGTCTTCCGGGGCGGTTCCACCGGCAGCAAGCTATGAAAGGGTTTGGAATCGTGACGACAGCGTCTTCGGCGGAGCATCCGACACGCCGTGATTTCCTCTTCGTTGCCACCGGGGCCGCCGCCGCCGTAGGTGGAGTAGCCACGCTCTGGCCGTTCGTTTCCCAGATGAATCCGGACGCCTCGACTATCGCGGCGGGCGCGCCGATCGAGGTCGATCTGAAGCCGATCGCCTCGGGGCAGGACATCAAGGTGTTCTGGCGCGGCAAGCCAATTTACATCATGAACCGCACCAAGAAGCAGGTCGACGAGGCCCGCAGCGTGCAAGTTGCGAGCCTGCCAGATCCGGCGACCGACCAATCCCGGGTCAAGGACGGTCACGACCAGTGGCTGGTCGTGATTGGCATCTGCACCCATCTTGGCTGCATCCCGATCGCCCATGAGGGCAATTACGACGGCTTTTTCTGCCCCTGCCATGGCTCGCAATACGACTCCTCAGGCCGTATTCGCCAGGGGCCCGCGCCCGCCAATCTGGCGGTCCCGCCCTATCAATTCGTTTCCGACACCAAAATCCAGATCGGCTAAGACCCCGGACTTCCAACGTCCGGGACCTTAAGCCTGTCGCGTCGTCTTACTTCCCTAGGGATCGCATCATGAGCGGACCATCCGACTTCCAGCCGACCAATCCCGTCGTCAAATGGATTGAACGGCGCCTTCCAATTTTCGGTCTCGTCCATTCCTCCTTCGTGGCCTATCCGACGCCGCGCAACCTCAACTACTGGTGGACGTTCGGCGCCATCCTGTCGCTGATGTTGGTACTGCAAATCGTGACCGGCGTGATCCTGGCGATGCATTATACGCCGAACGCCGATCTCGCTTTCCGCTCGGTCGAAAGCCTTGTCCGCGACGTGAACTATGGCTGGCTGTTGCGCAACATGCATGCGGCCGGCGCGTCGATGTTCTTTTTCGCGGTCTACATCCACATGTTCCGCGGCCTGTATTACGGTTCATACAAGGAGCCGCGCGAGGTGCTCTGGATTCTCGGCGTCATCATCTACCTGCTGATGATGGCGACCGGTTTCATGGGTTACGTGCTGCCGTGGGGCCAGATGAGCTTCTGGGGCGCCACCGTCATCACCAACCTGTTCTCCGCCATTCCCGGGATCGGCAATGACATCGTGACGCTGCTGTGGGGTGGTTACTCCGTCGGCAACCCGACACTGAACCGCTTCTTCTCGCTGCACTACCTGTTGCCGTTCGTGATCGCCGGCGTCGTGGTGCTGCACGTCTGGGCGCTGCATGTCGCGGGTCAGAACAATCCGGCCGGCGTCGAAGCCAAGACCGAAAAAGACGTCGTGGCATTCACGCCATACGCGACCATCAAGGACATGTTCGGCGTCTCCTGCTTCCTGATCTTCTACGCCTGGTTCATTTTCTACATGCCGAACTATCTCGGCGACGCCGACAACTACATTCCGGCCAACCCCGGCGTAACACCGGCGCACATCGTGCCCGAATGGTATTACCTGCCGTTCTACGCGATCCTGCGCTCGATCCCGAACAAGCTTGCGGGCGTGACCGCGATGTTCTCGGCGATCCTCGTGCTGGTATTCCTGCCCTGGCTCGATACCGCCAAGACGCGTTCGTCGAAGTATCGCCCGCTGGCCAAGCAGTTCTTCTGGATATTTGTCGTGGTCTGCGTGCTGCTCGGCTATCTCGGGGCGCAGCCGCCGGAAGGCATCTACGTCATTGCCGGACGTATCCTCACCGTCTGCTATTTCTCCTACTTCCTGATTCTGCTGCCGCTGCTCTCGCGGATTGAGACGCCGCGGCCGATTCCCAACTCGATCGCCGCCGACGTGCTCGCCAAGTCAAAAGGCAAATCGGTGCCGATGGTGTCGACCGTGATCGCGCTTGCGCTCGCCGGTAGCCTGTTGGTCGGCAGCATGCAGAGCGCGCGCGCCGAGGACGACACGCCGCCGTCGCAGAAATGGTCCTTTTCCGGTCCGTTCGGGAAATACGACCGTGGCGCGCTGCAGCGCGGATTGAAAATCTACAAGGAAGTCTGCTCCAACTGCCACTCGCTGTCCTACATCGCGTTCCGCAATCTCGCCGATCCCGGCGGCCCCGGTTACTCGGCGGCACAGGCCGCAGCCTTCGCATCCGACTACAAGATCAAGGACGGCCCGAACGACCAGGGCGACATGTTCGACCGGCCCGGACGGCCCGCCGACTACTTCCCCCCGCCATTTCCCAATGAACAGGCGGCTCGCGCGGCCAATGGCGGTGGCTTGCCGCCGGACCTTTCGCTGATCGCGAAAGCGCGTTCCTATGAGCGCGGCTTCCCGCAGTTCATTTTCGACTTCTTCACCCAGTTCCAGGAACAGGGACCGAACTACATCGTCGCGATCCTGACCGGGTTCGAAGACAAGCCGCCGGCAGGCGTCAACATTCCGCAAGGTTCCTACTACAACAAGTACTTCCCCGGTCACGCTATCAAGATGCCGAAGCCGCTCTCGGACGGCCAGGTGACTTTCGATGACGGTTCGCCCACCACCGTGCAGCAATATTCCCACGATGTCGCGACCTTCCTGATGTGGGCGGCGGAGCCGCAGATGGAGGCCCGCAAGCACCTCGGCCTGCAGGTGTTCGTGTTCCTGATCATCTTCGCCGGGCTGATGTACTTCACCAAGAAGAAGGTCTGGGCCGAGGCGCACTGACCTCCCGCGCTGCTCTTGAAAAAGCCCCGCGAGGGGCTTTTTTGTTGCCTTCACGGTCTTTTTAACGTCCGCGCTTTGCGGGATGACTGCTGACTGATGCTTGACGATTGCGCCCGGCACCCGCTGCGGACAGAATGCGGCAACCGTTGCATCTAACCGCAGGAGGAAACATGGGCACCAGCATCGATTTCAAGCGTCCTGACGGCAAGGAAGCCCGCGGTTATCTCGCCAATGCCGCGAAGGGGAACGCGCCGGGCGTCGTCGTGATCCAGGAATGGTGGGGGCTTCAGGACCAGATCAAGGGGCTGTGCGATCGCTTTGCGGTGGCGGGTTTCGACGCCCTGGCGCCCGACCTCTACAGGGGCAAGGTCGTGCCCTATCACGACACCGACGCCGCCGGCAAAGAGATGAACTCGCTCGACTTCATGGATGCGACGACGCAGACGGTCCGCGGCGCGGCGCAATATCTGGCGCGCAACGGCGCCAAGGTCGGCCTGACCGGCTTCTGCCTTGGCGGTGCGGTCACGATTATCGGCGCCACGAAGATTCCCGAGCTGACCGCGGGCGTGGTGTTCTATGGCATTCCGCCGGAAGCTGCGGCCAAACCTTCCGACGTGAAGATTCCGCTGCAGGCGCATTTCGCCAGCAAGGACGACTGGTGTACCCCGCAAGTGGTCGACGCTTTCGAGAAGGCGATGAAGGAAGCCGGCAAGTCGCTCGAGCTGTTCCGCTATGACGCTGAGCACGCCTTCGTCAACGAACAGCGCATGTCGGTGCACGACCGCAAGGCGGCCGAGCTCGCCTGGGGCAGGGCGACGGAGTTCTTTCACAAGCATTTGGGCTAGGCATGCCGGGTCCGGCGATAGTCGCTTGAAGGGCTCGCATGAAGGTCTTTTGCACAGGCGCGTCCGGTTATATCGGCGGATCGGTTGCCGTTCATCTCGCAGCCGCCGGACATCAGGTAACTGGCCTGGTTCGCACCACCGAAAAAGCCGATGCGGTTCGCGCGCGGGGCATCGAGCCGTTGCTGGGAACACTGGACGATGCGGAACGTCTGGCGAAGGCGGCGCAGGCCGCCGATATCGTCGTCAACGCGGCGAACGCTGACCATCGTGGCGCGGTCGCGGCATTGCTCGGCGCGCTCGCGGGAAGCGGCAAGCTGTTCATCCATACCTCGGGGTCGAGCATTGTTGGCACCCGCGCCCGAGGACATCGATCCGATGCCATCTTTGATGAAAGTTCGACGATCACCCCTTCAGCCGCGCGTGCCGCCCGGGTCGCGCTGAACAATCTCATTCTCTCCTACCGCGACAAAGGATGCCGTCCCGTCATCATCTGCCCGAGCCTGATCTACGGTCTTGGCCGTGGCGTCGAGCCGCACAGCATGCAAGTGCCCCTCTTGATCCGCCTCGCCCGAAAACGAGGCTGCGCCGCCTATGCCGGGCTAGGGGAGAACGTCTGGTCGAACGTGCATATCGACGATCTGGTGATGCTTTATGCGCTCGCGATCGAGAAGGCGCCTGCCGGGGCGTTTCTCTTCGCGGAGAACGGCGAAAACGCGATGCGCGAAGTTTGCGAGGCGATCAACCGCATGCTGGGCTATCAGGCGGCGCCATCAGCGATGTCCATGGAAGAGGCAACTGCCGAATGGGGTGAGGGCGTCGCCGAGGACACGATGGCTTCGAACAGCCGGGTACGCGCGGTCGAAGCGAGGCAGCTTGGCTGGAGACCGAAGGCGCGAAGCCTGATCGAAGAAATCGAACACGGTTGTTATCGATAGCCTGGCATCGATATCGGGTGGCGGGTGTTCAGGGCGTCCGCTCGCGCACGCCATCCCACCACGCGCACGTGCCCGACATCAGCTTGTAATTGCCGTCCATCACCTGCACCGGCACACGCAGGCCGTCTGAAGCCGCGCGCATTCGCATTTGGCGCGCCGCTTCGCGGTCCTTGTCCGAGAGCCAGACACGTTCATGGCCCCACAGGCTCGGGCCGTGATGCATCTCGACCGGTTGCCAGGTGGCCGGCTCGATCTCGCGTCCGCCCCAGCCGCACTCGACCATGAAGGACGACGGCGTCTTGGCATAGAACGAAGTCATGAAATCGTTGGTGTGGCGTCCCAACGTGACATTCACGCGCTGCTCGGCCAGCGCAATATCGTAGGCTTGTCCGACGTCATCGAGCGAGAACAATTCCACCATCAGGTGGTGGACGCCGCTTTTGCCGGTCTCGATCAACGCGAGCGAGTGATGGCGCGGGTTGATGTGGAAGAAATAAGCGCGGAAGGGCTTCTCGATATAGTCGGAGAGATGGAAGCCGAGCAGGTCGACATAGAACGGCATCACCTCGTCGATGCGTTCAACCGTCAGCACGATATGGCCGAGCCCGAGTGCGCCAGTGCGAAAGCCGGAGATCGAGCGGCCCGGCGAAAACGGCGTGTCGTCGATTTCGGCGCCATGAAAGGCCTCGAGCCGGTTGCCGGCGGGGTCGTGGAACGAAATCAGCGCGCGTACCCGCCGGGCGTCCGCGAGCGTTTGTGGTTCAGCGGCGACTTTCACCCCGGCTGCCTCCAGCCTCGCGGCCAGTGCATCGAGCGCATCACCGTTCTCGACTTCCCAGCCGAAGAAGCGCGCGCCGTCTCCCATCGCGCGATCGATCACGACACGCTGCTTGCGGTCGTCCATGCGGAAGGCGAGCATGGAATTGCCGGACTCGATGGCCTGCCAACCGACCAGCGAAGTTCCGAACTTCTGCCAGTCTTCCAGCGCGGCCGAACCGAACCCGACGTAACCTAGTGCTCCAATTCCGCAGTTCGCTTGCATCGGCGCACACCCTTGATCTTGTTATTTTCGTTCGTGGCCGAAGCCTATGCCGGTTTATGGCCTTATGCGAGCGGTCTTGCCGTCATGATCCGCCGCCTACGAAGGCACATTCGGCGGTATCGACTGAGAACTCTCCCTTGACGTCTCCGCCGCGCCATGGTGAGTACGCGCCATGAGCACCGCCGTTCACCCCTCTCGTCTTTGGTGGCGCACCTCCTGAAGAGGTGGCCGGTGCGATTTTGCGTTAATTTTGATCGTTCAAGGGCCGCCATCGCAGGCGGCTTTCGTTTGTCCTGTGTGGCGTTCCCTCGGCAAGTGCCGCCTATTTGAAGTTCCTGTAGCGCAAGCGGCGAATTCGATCCAGGAACTTCAAATAGGAAAGCGGCACTTGAATTAATAAGTTTGCTAGTGCCCATGGCTTTCCGAAGTTCGTGAAAGGTGAATGCTGAGGCGGAGCACGAACTTCGGAAAGTGGGCACTAGTTTCGTAAGAGGATCACATGAACAGGACCTTGTTTTCTCTGCCCGACCATAGCGAGTACCGCACCCGCGGCGGGCTCCTGATCACACGTTCGGTCGAGCATTTCTCGGGTGGCGCCAGGCTCGACGAGTTGATCGAACTGCTTGACCGTCGATGCGGCGTGGTGCTGTCGTCCGGTACGACCGTGCCCGGCCGCTACGAGAGCTTCGATCTCGGCTTTGCCGATCCGCCGCTACGGTTGCAAACCGCGGGCGTGAATTTTTCGCTTAACGCGCTGAATGGGCGCGGCGAAGTCCTGATCGCCTTCTTAGGGGACGTGCTTCGCGAACCCTGCGTCGTCGTCACCGAACGCAGCGCGAGCCACCTTGCCGGCCACATCCTGCGCGGGGACGCGCCGGTCAACGAAGATCAGCGCACGCGCCGCGCCAGCGTGATGTCACTGGTGCGCGAGCTGGTCGCAGCGTTCGGCGCCAGCGATGATCCGCTGCTCGGATTTTTCGGCGCCTTCGCCTATGACCTCGTATTCCAGATCGAAGACCTGGTGCAGAAGCGCGAGCGCGAGCGCGATCAGCGCGATATTGTGCTTTATGTGCCCGACCGGCTTCTCGCCTATGACCGCGCCACCGGCCGCGGCGTGGTCTTGAGCTACGACTTTGCCTGGAACGGCAAATCCTCAAACGGCCGTCCACGCGACACCGCCGATAGCGTCTATGCGAAGATACCGCGGCAAGGCTTTTCCGATCACGCGCCGGGCGAATATCAGGCCACGGTGGAAACCGCGCGGGCAGCGTTTGCGCGCGGCGATCTGTTTGAGGCCGTGCCCGGCCAGCTGTTTGGCGAGCCCTGCGAGCGTTCGCCGGCCGAGGTGTTTCAGCGGCTATGCCGGATCAACCCGTCGCCCTACGGCGCGCTGATGAATCTCGGCGACGGCGAATTTCTGGTTTCCGCCTCGCCGGAGATGTTCGTCCGCTCCGACGGCAGGCGGATCGAGACCTGTCCGATTTCCGGCACCATCGCGCGTGGCGTCGATGCGATCGGCGATGCGGAACAGATACGGCAACTCCTGAATTCGAAAAAAGATGAATTCGAACTCAACATGTGCACCGACGTCGATCGCAACGACAAGGCGCGGGTTTGCGTGCCCGGCACGATCAAGGTCCTGGCACGGCGCCAGATCGAAACCTATTCGAAGCTGTTTCATACCGTCGATCACGTCGAGGGCATGTTGCGGCCGGGCTTCGATTCGCTCGACGCTTTCCTCACCCATGCCTGGGCGGTTACGGTGACGGGCGCGCCGAAACTATGGGCCATGCAGTTTGTCGAAGACCATGAGCGCTCGCCGCGGCGCTGGTATGCGGGAGCGATCGGCGTCGTGAATTTCGATGGCAGCATCAACACCGGCCTCACCATCCGTACGATCCGGATGAAGGACGGTGTCGCCGAGGTGCGGGTCGGCGCCACCTGCCTGTTCGATTCAGATCCCGCTGCCGAGGATCGCGAATGCCAGGTCAAGGCGGCCGCGCTGTTTCAGGCGTTGCGCGGCGATCCGCCAAAGCCGCTCTCGGCATTTGCGCCTGACGCCACAGGTTCGGGCAAGCGGGTCTTGCTGATCGACCATGACGACAGCTTCGTGCATATGCTGGCGGATTATTTCCGGCAGGTCGGTGCCAGCGTGACGGTCGTGCGATACGTCCACGCCCGGCAAATGCTTGACGGCGCGAGCTATGACCTTTTGGTGCTGTCACCAGGTCCGGGGCGGCCGGAAGATTTTGATATCGCGGCGACGATCGATACGGCGCTGGCTAAGAAGTTGCCGATCTTCGGTGTTTGCCTCGGCGTGCAGGCGATCGGCGAGTATTTCGGCGGCCAGTTGGGGCAGCTCCAGCAACCGGCGCATGGACGGCCATCTCGGGTGCAGGTTCGGGGCGGGCGGTTGATGCAGAACCTGCCCAATGAAATCGTGATCGGGCGCTATCATTCTCTCTATGTCGAGCGCGACAGCATGCCTGATGTGCTACAGGTAACGGCGAGCACCGAGGACGGCGTGGCGATGGCGATCGAGCACAAGACGTTGCCGGTTGCCGGCGTCCAGTTCCACCCGGAATCGCTGATGTCGCTCGGCGGCGAGGTGGGCCTGCGCATCGTTGAAAACGCGTTCCGGCTTAATGCATGATCCGGAAAAAAGCCCGTCCCCGCGAAGGCGGGGATGGAAACCGGTTTTCCGATTTTGAAATCATGCATAAAAAGGTAGACGCCGCCTAGTTGAAGATGACGAACAGGATTTGAAAGAGGCAGCCATGATTCCCGAATACGACCTGAAGGCCACGGTTCGATCCATACCGGACTATCCGAAGCCGGGAATCATGTTTCGCGACATCACCACGCTGCTCGGCGATGCGCGGGCTTTCCGCCGCGCCGTCGATGAACTGGTGCAGCCGTGGGCGGGGTCGAAGATCGACAAGATCGCGGGCATCGAGGCGCGTGGCTTCATTCTCGGCGGCGCAATGGCGCATCAGGTTTCGGCGGGTTTTGTGCCGATCCGCAAGCGGGGCAAGCTGCCGCACACCACGGTACGCATTGCCTATTCGCTCGAATACGGCGTCGACGAGATGGAGATGCATGTCGATGCCATCCATCCCGGCGAACGCGTCATTCTGGTCGACGATTTGATCGCCACCGGCGGCACCGCCGAAGGCGCGATCAAGCTGTTGCGCCAGATCGGCGCCAACGTGGCCGCGGCCTGTTTCGTCATCGATTTGCCTGAACTCGGGGGTGCCGAAAAATTGCGGGCCATGGACGTGCCGGTGCGAACGCTGATGGCGTTCGACGGGCATTGAGCGAAACGCGTGACCCCCGCAACGTGTCGTCCCTGCGAAATGCTTGTTGTTGCGCCTGATAGCCGCTCCAGCTCGGCATAACACGGACTTCGGTGGTTTTGGGTCCCGGCTCGCGCTCCGCTTGGCCGGGACGACAATTAATTCTTATCGTCAAGACCCCTGCAGGATCAGGCTGAGTTCGAGTTCACGGAAGCTGAGGTAGTTCCGGCGAATCCATTGATGCAGTTCGGTGGAAGAGTCCTTCTCATGCCGCAAATAGTCGCTGAATGAGAATGACAACCGGTCGACATAAGTCCTGAGGAAATTCGGCAACGCTGCGATGCGCAGCATCTTTCCTCGCGCGAAAGCCGGCGGCAGCTCGCCACGCACCACGTATTCGTTGTCGACCGTCACGAGCGCGGTCGGCGGAATCTGACGCTGCAACACCGGATAGCTCCGGGCCGATACGCGGTCGGTATCGCCGACGAAAAGGATAACCGGCGCGACATCGCGGCGGACGGCTTCCTTCATGAAGCCGATTTCTTCGGTCATTTCGAAGAATTCGTCGAAGACATGGAAGCCGAGATCGATCACCTTGGCGATGCCGTCGGGAATAATAAGGCGGTCCATCAGCGCCATCTTGCCGAAGGTATCGTCGACTTCAGCGGTTTCCGTAATTTTCGGAAGATATTCCACGAGCGACGGTTCTTTCAGATTGACGTCGAAAGCCGTCACCGAGCCGTTCTTCAACAACAAAAACTCGCTCAATAGCCGCGCGACCAGCGTTTTGCCGACCAGCGGGCGGGGCGAGCAGATGATGTAGACGGGTGTCTGGGGCATCACGCGGGTTTAGGCGAAATCATCCAGACCCATTCCAGCCCAATCGGACCGGACGCGCAATTATTTTTCGCCGCCGCGCGCGCTGGATTTGGTGGAGCCGACGATATCGGTCAGCTTGATGCGGTCGAATTCGCTCCAGACATTGGCAAGCCAGTGCCGGACGTAGCCACGCAGCACGAAGGAATAGTTCGCCGCCTCGTCGCTGATACCCTTGTTGGCCACGAACTTCAGGAATGGAACCGAGGCCACTTCGACCTGTTCGTAGGCCATTTCGTTGAGCTTCGGGATGACGAGGTCGGTCGCGTCCTTGATGCGGTGGAAGTACGAATTGTAAGTGGCCTGATCCCACTGGAAGAACTGGGTGTCGTTGATGAAGTTCTTCACCAGGAAATACCTTGCCCCTGCCATGAAACTCGAAGTTTGCGCGATTTCGTCGAGGGAAGCGATCGAGGGCCCGAGAATGTGGAACACGGCAAAGGTGATCTGACCGGACTTGGCGGCATCGAGGAAGCCGATGTCGCGCAACGAGGCGAGCGACGGCGACAGCAGTCCGGCCCGGACATCGATCACGGTGACCGAAGGCGAGGCCGTATTCAAGGTATCGAAGATCTTCATCTGGTCCGAGGTCGTCGTCATGTCGACGATCTCGGTGATATCAGGGTGGAAGCGCTTGAGCGTTCCGCGCGGAGATTCGGTGTCGAAAGCGCGGGTCAAAACATTATTGGCGCTGAAATAATCCAGAAGCGTCCGCGAGACGGTGGTCTTGCCGACCCCGCCCTTGTCAGCGCCTACCACGATAACTGCTGGCTTCGCCATGAACCTACCTGTGTCATCCCTGTTGGGAACATCGCCCCTCGCCGTACCAGACCTCTGGTTCCGGAGGCCGGGATCGACCCGGATCATGTCCCTAAACCCCAAACGACTAGTGTCCCCGTTCTGACATTCGTATCCTCTCGCGGCGGGTTCTTTTACGAATGTCAGAACCAAAGGGACACTAGCAAATATATGATTCTAGTGAAGCTTTGACCCTGACGTTCCTTTAAAGAACTCGCTGCGAAACTGAAAGGAACGTCAGGGTCGCTTCACTAGGGCGTCCCCGATCAAATCGAAGCTCCCCTGCCTGCTTTGGGTGGGAAGATGGCAGAAACAAGGGAGAATTCAATTCATTAGAAGCCGATTGGCCCCAATCATGCGGGCGTCGTTAACGGCAGAAGGCGGCCTGAAGGTGGCCGTTGGAGCCTTTTTCCAGGCAGGTCGGCCCTTAATGACGGCCCCAAGGGCCGACGGAAGGGTCCGTCGCGCTACCCCATGGGCCGGGCGACGGCCTGTTAGGCGGGGTTCCTCCGTCGGGGTCGGTGGCATCGCTCCAGGGACCTTTGGGCACAGGCGGCGGCGTTTGACCGTCGGGCGGGACCTGATCGTCCGAGGCAGTTGGCTGCGAAGGGGGCAACGCCAGCGGCCCGGGATCGTGCCCGCCGGCGAATTTAACCAGTGCCTGGACGCGGGCTGTCACCGATGGGTGAGTGGCAAACAGGTCGGAAAAGCCCTCACGCGGGTTGTCGAGGCACAATTCCATGACGGCCGAGGTCGCGCCCGGCAACTCGCCGCGGTTCTCGATCTTGCGCAGTGCGGAGATCATCGCGTCCGGATTCTTGGTCAGTTCGACCGAACCGGCGTCGGCGAGAAATTCGCGCGAACGCGACAGGGCCAGCCGCACCATCTGCGACAACAGCCAGGCGAGTGCGATCAGCGCGACGGCGACAATGATGACGATGATGGCGCCGCCGCCGGAGCCTTTTCTGTTGTCCGACGAGGAAGACTCGTCCGATGACGAAGAAGACCACGAGCCCCGGCGATAACCGCCATAGCCGCCGTAATAGCCGAAATTGGTGAAGCTGCGGAAAAACAGCTCGGCAAAGAAGCCGACCACGCCCGCAATGATCACCGCGATCACCATCATCTGCACGTCGCCGTTGCGGATGTGGGTGAGTTCGTGGCCGAGCACGGCCTCGACCTCCTGATCGTTCAAGGCGTTCAGAAGACCCGTGGTGACGGTGACGGCATATTGCCGCTGGTTGAGCCCGGTCGCGTAGGCATTCAGCGCATCGCTTTCGATGAGTTTCAGCTTCGGCATCGGGATGCCGCGCGAGATGCAGAGATTTTCCAGGAGATTATAAAGCCGCGGCTGCTGCTGCCGCGTCACGTCCTCGCCGCCGGTCACCGCGTCCACGATCGACTGATGGAAAAAATAGGCGATCGCGATCCACAACAGCGCGCCGCCGGTGGCAAACGGAAAGGCCTTGATCAGGTCGTGCGCTGCGGCTGCAAGGTAATAGTCAGCCGGCGCGCCGGCGCCATAGGTCATGACCTCGGCGATCAGCGCGCCGGCATAGACCATCACGTAGACGAGCACGAACAGCCCGCCGAGCAGCAGTATCGAGCGGGTCTTGTTCGCCGCAATATGCGTGTAGAGACCGTATGCGGCCATGATGCATCACCGTCATTCCGGGGCGCGCGGCAGCGCGAACCCGGCCATTTTGCCACCGCGCGTATGGATAGATTCCGGGCTCGCGCCTCACGGTGCGCCCCGGAATGACAAGAGTGGGAGGAGCGCGTCCGCAACGAGAGCCCTAAAACTTCACGCTCGGCGCGGCTTCGACTTCGGTCCGGCTGGCGCCGAGATCGAAGAAATCCTTGCGTGTGAATCCGAACATGCCGGCAAACAGCGCGGCCGGCATCTGCTGGATGCCGGTGTTGTATTCGGAAACCGCGTTGTTGAAAAAACGGCGGCTTGCGGCAATCTTGTTCTCGAGGTCCGACAATTCGCTCGCCAGTTGCTGGAAGTTGGCATTGGCCTTGAGGTCGGGATAGGCCTCGGATAGCGCGATCAGCCGGCCGAGCGCGCCGCTCAACTGGTTTTCCGCCGCCGACACCTGGGTCGGTCCCTGCGCCGACATTGCGGAGCTGCGCGCCTTGATGACGTCGTCGAGCGTGCCGCGTTCGTGCGCCGCGTAACCCTTCACCGTTTCGACCAGGTTCGGGATCAGGTCGTGGCGCTGCTTCAACTGCACATCGATGTCGGCAAAGGCCTGATTGACGCGCTGGCCAAGCGCGACCAGCCGGTTATAGGCGGCGAAGGCCAACAGGACGAGGACGACAATGACGCCGAGGACGATCCAGCCGGACATGGAAAACTCCTGATGCAATCACAGATACCGGGCAGTGTAGCGCATGACCCGGAAAGATCATCTCCGAACAGCCCCGCGGCGATCGGCCGCCACGACGTGGGTATCGGCTTGGTCGGTCGCAAGACTAGGATCGGCGCGAAGGTTACGCGACAATTTCTCGGTTCAGGGATCAGCCCTGATTTGAACCAGGGACTTGTGCATCAATTGCCCCTTCGAGGGCGCTCATGAGACACTCGATAGGTCTCACAAGTCTCCCCACTGGCGGCCGACGAACGATCCAGGCTCGGACCCTTGGCTCGAAGTCCCGCAGCGGAATGATCTGGAGGGCGTCGCGGAGCGGACTACTTTCAACGGCAGTTCTCGTCGCCAGGGTGATTCCCAGCCCGCGCGCCACGAGTGACAGGCGAAGGTCCGAGCTCAAAGCCTCTATACCTATGCGCAGGGGAAGATGTTCCTGTTCGAAGCGGCGCTGGATCACACCTCGGAAGCCGCAGCCGTCCTGGTTGAAGATCCAGGGCAATGGTGAGAGGTCTTGCAACCTCGCGGGAGAAGGCAAATCCAGCGACCGGGAGGCCGCAACAAATAGCGGCTGAATATCAAGGGCGTCCGCCGCGATCTCGGTCGGCGGATTCATTCCATCTGGAAGGCAAAACGCGGCGACGTCGATCTCGCTGCGGCGAAGCTGCTCCAAAAGCTGTTCGGGCCACCCTGTTGTGATGCGCAGCATGAGATTTGGAAAGCTGCCGCGGAGCCTGTCAGCGAGTGTCGTTATCCCGACCTCCGACAAATAAGGCGAAATGCCGAGCCGGAACTCTCCGCTGACCACGCCCTTGGGCGACAATCCCGTCTTGAGATCATCCAACACGCCCAGCATCCGTCGCCCGTGTGCATAGGTTTCGCGGCCCGCCGCGGTTGGCTTCAAGGGCTTCGACTGCCGGTCAAGCAAGGCGACGCCAAGCCGTTCTTCCAAACTCTGGATGCGGCGGCTCACGCCGGGCTGCGTGAGATGAAGCCGCACCGAGGCTCCAACGATCGAGCCTGTCTCCACCACTGCCAGAAAGGCTTCAAGGTCCCGTGTGTTCATGCGAATCTCGTATAATCTTGATGATAATTAATGAATTGCATCATACAATCAAAAACGTATCATGTCATCAAACAATATGCGGATTTGATGATATGCGGCAACGGGAAGCCAATCGACACGTTCCGCGCGACGAAGCTGTTCCTTACTGGCGGCTTTGGTCGGCCACCTTCCTCGGCTTCTGCGCGATTGGCATGACCATTCAGGTCATGCCGGCTTATGCCCACGAGCGGTTGGGAGCAAATGCAATCACCGCCGGCCTCGCGGTAACGATCGGGTCTCTGGCCACCATGTTCTCCCGGCCGATCTCGGGACGCTTCGCCGATCAAAGCGGCGGACGTCGCGTGGCGATGGCCGGAGCCATCCTCGGTCTGATCGGCGGCATCGGCCATGTGTTGGCGACAAACCTGCCCGCCCTGGTTCTTGCCCGCCTTTTTCTCGGCGCGGGCGAAGGCGCACTATTCACCGGGTCCGTCGGCTGGATCCTGGCACACACCGAGCAATCGCATCGCGGTAAGGTCGCAGGGCATTTTGGCCTGTCGATGTGGATGGGGCTGGCCTCCGGGCCAATGCTCGGAACCGCAATATTATCTCTCGGCACCTATCGCGGCGTCTGGATTGCCGCGAGCATTATCCCGATGCTCGCCTGGATGTTGGTTGCATCGACACGGCCCGAGGGGCCTGTCTTGTCCGGCGGCACGAATATCCGTCGCGCCCTGTTTCCAAGGGCAGCGTGGGTACCCGGCGCGTCGGGCGTATTCGCCAGCATTGGATACGGAATCATCGCTGCGTTTCTGGTGCCACGCTTCGCGGCTCTTGACTTTGCGGGCCAAAACTTCGCGCTGACCGTGTTCGGCATCGCGTTCATGATCACACGCTTTCTCGGCAGCGGATATGCAGATCGTTTCGGCGGGAGACGGGTGCTTCTGTCGGCCTTCCTGATCGAGTTCAGCGGGGCTTGCTGGCTTATTTCTCACCCGTGTGGAGTGGCTCGCTTTCGCCTCGACCGCATTAACAGCTGCGGGGCTTTCCCTGCTGATTCCGAGCGTAACGAGCCTTGTCACGGAAGCCGCGGATCCGCACGAACGTACCGCGGCCTTGGGCGCAGTGACGTCCGCCTGGGACTTGGGCGTCGCTGTCGGCGGCCCGTTGGGAGGACTTGTTGCCGGCCGCTCGGACGCCGGGCCGTTCGCGCTTGGCGCTGTCGCAGCACTGATCGCGATCGCGCCTCTGGCCATAAAAACCAGGCGTGAGCGCTCCCTCGTGTCTGCGAAGAAAGCCTGATTCAACGTAGTCCATCCGCATAAGCCAGTTTGCTCGCGGAGACCGTGGTTCGGCGCGTCGGGCGGCGCTCGCCAAGATTCGATCTATCAAGGCTTTAATTCAGGTACCGCATCGCCCCAGCGCCAGCGGCGGGCTGTCGCATAGGCGGTCTTGTCTCGCCGCGGGACTTTCGCGATCTCGACACCATCGGCGGTGCAGAGCTTGGCCGCTATCTCGACCTTGCCGACGACCGGCGGCGCCAGCACGCGGGAAAACCGCCGGGTTTCAGGTTGGCGCGTCAACACGACATAGCTGAATTTTTCGTCCTCGAAGGGAAGCTCGGCGCCCTTGATCTGGATATGCGCCCGCAGCCGCGGCAGACGTTGCGCGAAGTGGCACCAGTCCGGATTCGAGAGCGGGCATTCGCGCTCGTGCGGGCAGGGGGCCACGACGTGGGCGCCGCTTTCGACCAGCTGCGCGCGAAGATCGATGATCCCTTTGTAACCGGCCGGTGTGCCGGGTTCGACAACCAGCAGCGCGTCGCGCGTTTTGCTCCATAGGCGCTCAACGAGCGTTCGCCTTTCGGCTTCGCTGACTTCGCCGATCAGGTAGCTCGCGATCACGAGATCGGCGGGCTCGACTTCTTCAAGAGCATGCGCGTCGCGGCGGCAAGCCATTGCGGCGAGCCGCGCATGGTCGCGGCCGAGTTCCAGCGCCAGCGTCTGCAAGGCGGCGTTGATATCGATCAGCGTAAATCTCTCGAGCGAGGAGAACGTCTCGGCCGCAGCCCAGCTTGCTGTGCCCGGGCCCGCGCCGACATCGAGCAGGCTTTGCGGGGTGAAATCCGGCCTTATCTCGCAGAAGCGCGTTCAGACACGCCGTCAGGGCCGCATAGGTCGCGGGCATCCGCACCAGCGCATAGGCGAGAGCGTCGGCGGGTGTGGCGATGGTGCGGGAGTTGCCGCCGTCGCGATAGGTTTTTGAAATCTGCGCCGCGCGCGCGGCGATTTCATCGCGCGCGAGGCCATGCAGCTTTGCCTGAAGCGCGCTCCTTAACTCGGCGGGAAGATCGGGATGGGTCATCTATGCGTCGTCATGCCCCGCGAAAGCGGGGCATCCAGTATTCCGAGACAGAAGAAGGTCACACAAGCGGCGCGGCGTGCTGGATCATCCGCTTTCGCGGATGATGACGTCAATAGAGGTGGCAAAGGCTACGCCACGTTCTGATCGAGGATTGCTACCGCCTCATCGAGCGCGACCGAGACCAGCTGCGACACGCCGCGTTCGGCCATGGTGACGCCGAACAGGCGGTTCATCCGCGCCATCGTGATCGGATTGTGCGTGATGATGATGAAGCGCGTTTCGGTGGTCGAGGTCATTTCGTGCAGCAGGTTGCAGAAGCGCTCGACGTTATGGTCGTCGAGCGGCGCGTCGACTTCGTCCAGCACGCAGATCGGCGACGGATTGGTGAGGAACACCGCGAAAATCAGCGCCAGTGCCGTCAGCGCCTGCTCGCCGCCCGACAACAGCGAAAGCGTCTGCGGCTTCTTGCCGGGTGGCTTGGCAATGATCTCAAGGCCCGCTTCCAGCGGATCGTCGCTCTCGATCAGGTGCAACGCGGCTTCGCCGCCGCCGAACAGTTCGACGAACAGGCGTTTGAAATGGCTGTTGACCGTTTCGAACGACGCCAGCAGTCGCTCGCGCGCCTCGCGGTTGAGGCTCTGGATGCCCTGGCGCAGCCGCTTGATGGCTTCCACCAGATCGTCGCGCTCGGTCGTTAGCGTGGTGTGTTGGGTCTCGACCTCGCGCAGCTCCTCTTCGGCGCGCAGGTTGACCGCACCAAGCCGCTCGCGGTCACGCCGCAGCTTTTCGAGATTTTCCTCGATCTCGTTAAGCGGCGGCAACTCGGCGCCCGGCTCGATCTCGGCGAGGCCCGAAACCGCCTGCGGCTCGATTTCCAGCATGTCGTGGATTTCGCGCTCGATATCGACCAGCCGGCGCTTGGCGCCCTCCATGCGTTCCTCGGCGCGGGCGGTAGCTTCGCGCGAACTCGACAGCGCCTCAAGCGAGGCCTTGGCGGCGCGGTCGGTCTCGGCCATCACGTTTTCCGCCTCGGCAAGCGCATCGGCAGCGGCGCGGCGGGACGTTTCGGCCGTCTCGATTTCGCTGATCAAGGCACGACGTTTTTCCGCAAAGATCGCCGGGGCATTCTCAAGTTCGGCGCGCTCGGCCTTGATCTCGTTGACGCGAACTTCGATCGTTTCGACTTGCGAGGTGGCGCTGGTCTTGCGGCTTTGCCATTCATTGCGTTCGGCGGTGATCGCCTGAAGCCGGCGGTCGGCAAGCTCAGCCTCGCGCGCCAGCGCCTGCGCCTCGGCACGTACCTGCGCCGCTATGCGGCGGCAGCCGTCAATGCCGGCTTTGACTTCCGCCAACTTCGATTCGGTGGGCAGGCTTGGCGGCAGTTCGGCGAGCGCCGCGTTTGCGCTCTCATGCGCGCCGTGCGCCTCGCTGCGATCGGCCGCAAGGCGCGTGCGCGCTTCGGTGAGTGCCGACTTGCGTGCGGCGTGACGGTTGATTTCGCGTTCGGTCGCGGCGTGGCGCTCGCGCGCCGCGTCCGCTTCGCGCTGGGCGGCGCGCCAGGCTTCGCGGGCCGAGGTTTCCGCCGCGGCCGCGGCCTTCAGGTCGGCCTCCGCCATCTCAAGCGTCTGCCGCTTGGCGGCGGCATCGATGCGCGCCTGCTCCAGCTCATGTTCAATATCGACGAGCCGTGCCCGTTCGGCGAGACGCCGTGCGGCGCCGGTCGGCGCATGCGCCGCAGCAACGAAGCCGTCCCAACGCCAGACGTCGCCCTCCAGCGACACCAGCCGCTGGCCGGTCTTGAGCTGCGAGACCAGTTCGGCGCCACGTTCGCGCGCCACGACGCCGATCTGGGCCAGCCGCCGCTTGAGTTCGACCGGCGCCTGAACGTGGGCGGCGAGCACTTCGACGCCGTCGGGCAAAGCGGGATCGCCTTCGGTTGTCTCGGCATGGGTCCAGCGCATCGGCGCGGACGGATCGACCGGGGCATCGAGATCGTCGCCCAGTGCGGCGCCGATCGCCTTTTCATAGCCCTTGGCAACCGTGACGCCGTCGATGATCGGCGGCCACAGATTTTTGGTCTCGCCATTGACGAGCTTGGAAATGGTGCGGGCCTCAGTCTCAAGGCGCTGCACGCGCTTGTCGGCCTCGTTGAGCGGGGCGCGGGCGGCCTCCAGCTTCGCGCGGGCGGCGGCATGGCCGGCTTCGCTGGCCTGGGCCGCGCTTTCGCCGGCCGCAAGATGTTGCTGGCCGGATTCCATGGCGGAGGCCAACGCGGCAAGGTCGCCGAGCGCGCTGGTTTCCTGCGCGAGCTTCTGCTCGTCGTGCTCGACATTGGCGAGATCATGATCGAGCCGCGCCAGCCGGTCGCGGTGGGTGCGCACGTTGCCTTCGAGCTGGTTGCGCCTGGCGGTGAGGTCGGCGAGCGCCGTGGTGAGTTCACCGAACAGGCGCTCGGCGGCCGACAGCGTGGCCTCGGCTTCGGAGACGCGCTCATCGACGCCGCTGCGCTTCTCGACGCGCGATTTGATTTCTTCCTTCAGCTCCGCATCTTCGGTGTCAAGCCGCAGCAAGGCCGCGTCGGCGTCGGCGGTTTGCTGCTGCTCGCGGGCGATGTCGGCGGAAAACTGCGTCAGCCGGCGATCGAGTTCGGCGACGCGCTCCTGCGCGCGCGCTTCCTCGCGATCAAGCATCTCGCGGGCATTGGTGAGGCGTTGCAGGCCCGCGGCGGCACGGGCCTCTCCCTCGCGCAGGGCCGGCAGTTCGGAGGCGCGCACCGCCTGGATGCGCGCCGCTTCGGCCTGCTCGCGGGTCCGTTCGGCCATCTCGCGGACGGCGAGGTCGTGGATGTGCGTGGTCTCCGATACGCCGCTCTGGGCTTCGATCCAGCGCAGGTGAAACAGCAGGGCTTCGGCTTTGCGGACCTTGGCGGCGACTTCGCGATACCGGATTGCCTGACGCGCCTGCTTTTTCAGACCGTCGATCTGCCCCGCCAGTTGCCCGACGACGTCCTCGACGCGGGTGAGGTTGGTCTCGGCCGCCTTCAGCCGCAACTCGGCCTCGTGGCGGCGGGCATGAAGACCGGCGACGCCGGCGGCGTCTTCCAGCACGCGGCGGCGCTGCTCGGGCTTGGCCTGAATGATCTCGCCGATCTTGCCCTGGTGGACCAGCGCCGGCGAACGCGCGCCGGTTGCGGCATCGGCGAACAGAAGTTGCACGTCGCGGGCGCGCACGTCGCGGCCATTGATGCGATAGACCGATCCGGCCTCGCGTTCGATGCGGCGGGAAATCTCGAGGGACTGGCTGTCATTGACGGCGGCGGGCGCCGTGCGCTCCGAATTGTCGATCGTCATCACCACTTCGGCGTGGTTGCGCGCCGGCCGGTTGCCGGAGCCTGCGAAAATCACCGCATCCATATCGGAGGCGCGCAGCGACTTGTGCGAGGTCTCGCCCATCGCCCAGCGCAGCGCCTCCACCAGGTTGGATTTGCCGCAGCCGTTCGGGCCGACGACGCCGGTCAGACCGGGTTCGATCACGAAGTCGGTGGGTTCAACGAACGACTTGAAACCATGGAGGCGGAGGCGGGTCAGCTTCATAGGCACAGATTCTCTGTTGGCAGGGCGCGAATCTCCCTGCCGGGACAATACCATAGAAGGCAATGTCGGTGTGTGTGACGAGTCGCTTAAAGCGGCTTTTGAGGAAGCGACAATGGCGAGGCCGGTGTCGCACGGCAACCGGCGCGGTCGGCTTTTCCCAAGGGAATTGCGAGAGAATTACGAGGGATTTATCGCGAACGGGGAACGCTTACGGTTCCCAGTCCACCTCTTAACTCTTGAGCAGGGCCTTGATCCGCTTGTCGAATTCCTCAAACGAGATCTCGCCTTTGATCTTCTCGCCATTGAGGAAAAAGGTCGGCGTCGAATCCACTTTAAGCACCTCGGAGGCGTATTTCTGGTCGGCGACGATCTTGTCGAGCAAGGACTGGTCCTTGAGGCAGGATTCGACCTGTTGCTGGCTCAGGCCGGCCTGTTTGCCGATCCGCGTCAGCGTCTCGGTGGTGTTCTTTGTCACCCAGTCGGCCTGCTGCTTGAACAAAAGGTCGGTGACCGCGAAGTACTTTGCGGCATCGTCCTTGGCGATGCAGCGCGACAGCATCGAGCCCGCCGCCGCCTTGATGTCGAGCGGGAACTCGCGGAACACGTAACGGATCTTGTTGGTGTCGATATAGGCAGCCTTGATCTTCGGGAACACGTTATCGTTGAACGCCGCGCAATGCGGGCAGGTCATCGAGGCGTATTCGATGATGGTCACGGGCGCGTCCTTGGGTCCAAGCGCCATATCGGGAAGCGATTGCGGCTTGGCGACGTCGGCTACGCTGTCGGCCAGCGCCTCGGAGATCAGGCGAAGCGGGGATAGGCCTGCGAGAGCGGCAAGTCCGGTCAGCGACAGGGCGGCGGTGAAGGCGCGACGCGTGATCATCAAGATCGGCTCCCGAATTGGCGCTTTGGCAACGAAAGAGACTAAACAAGGCTTCGCTAGCTTGAAACCACTAATGTGGCAATGGCGGGCCACGGCGGTCGTCGTTGGTGCAGAGCTCAATTTCGCTTGATTGAGGCACCCAATCGCGCCAGCGCCGCCCGCAGCGCGTCGTCTTCTACCGCCGAGAGAGTTTGTGCGACTTGCTCGACCTCGCCGGCGTCCGGCGCGGAGGAGGGGCGGGGCCGTTCCCGGCGGGACAACGGTCCCTGCCGCAGCGCCAGCCGGCCCACCGCACTCCAGCCGAAGAAGCGGTTGACGCGCTCCAGGATGACATCGGAGGCGTGCTGGATTTCGAGTGCCATCGGGCCTTCCACCCGCAGCACCAGCGTGGCCGGCTCCGTCGCCTGGCCCTCCACAGGGCGCGGCCATTGCATCTTCAGCGGCTCGCAATGGGCCGATAGTTCGGGACCGATGATCGTGGCCCAGCGCGTGACGAGTTCGCGCGCGGCAAAGCCCTGCTTGGCATAGGCGTCGGAAAAGACGTCGCTGAGCAGGACGGATAACGGCTTTGCGAACATTGCGCCGGGCTTGTTCATCTGATGACGCTTTGCGATCATACTGGCATGAGTTTATCAGGCGCCGCCGCCCGGCGGAAGAAAACACCGTCCTCCGATCATAATGAGGCGATGGCCGCGCGACCCACGCTGCTTCTGGCCTGGTACGACCGGCATCGACGGGTGTTGCCGTGGCGCCCGCCGGCGGGTCATCGCCCCGATCCCTATGCGGTGTGGCTGTCGGAAATCATGTTGCAGCAGACCGGGGTCAAGACGGTCGGGCCTTATTTCGAGAAGTTCCTGGCGCGCTGGCCCGACGTGGCAGCGCTCGGCCGCGCCTCGCTTGATGACGTGTTACGGATGTGGGCCGGGCTCGGCTATTATTCGCGCGCGCGCAACCTGCACGCCTGCGCAGTGTCGGTGCTGCGCGACCATGGCGGCGTGTTCCCCGACACCGAGGAAGGCTTGCGCAGCTTGCCGGGGATCGGGCCTTACACCGCGGCCGCGATTGCCGCGATCGCCTTCGATCGCCGGACCATGCCGGTGGACGGCAATATCGAACGCGTGGTGTCGCGGCTGTTTGCGGTCGAGGAGCCGCTGCCGCAGGCCAAACCCGTCATTCAACAATTGGCCGCGACGCTGCTCGGTGACTCCCGCGCCGACGACGAGACGTCTCGCGCCGGCGACAGCGCGCAGGCGCTGATGGATCTCGGCGCCTCGATCTGCACGCCGAAGCGGCCGGCCTGCAGCCTGTGTCCGCTCAACGAGGAATGTACCGCGCGTCAGCGCGGCGATCAGGAGAGATTTCCGCGCAAGGCGGCCAGGAAAACCGGCGAGTTGCGCCGCGGCGCGGCGTTTGTCGTCAGGCGCGGCGACGAGCTTCTGGTTCGCAGCCGCCCCGAGAAAGGCCTGCTCGGCGGCATGACCGAAGTGCCGGGTTCGGAGTGGCGCGCCGCGCAAGATGACAAGGCTGCGCTGGAGCAGGCGCCTCGGCTCAGCGGCGTTGCACGCTGGCATCGCAAGGTCGGCGTGGTCACCCACGTCTTCACGCACTTTCCGCTCGAGCTCGTGGTCTATACGGCGCAAGCGCCGGCGCGGACCCGTGCGCCGAAAGGCATGCGCTGGGTGCCGATCGCAACGCTCGGGGGTGAAGCGCTGCCGAATCTGATGCGCAAGGTGATTGCGCACGGGCTCGGCGAATAGCTCAGGCGCCCGTCGGAAGTGCCACGATCGGCGGCTTGGCATTGAGGCCTTCGACCTGAAAGCCCGCGACGCGCTTGTAGTTGGCGGCGATGTCTTCCAGCTCCCGCTGCGACAGCACGTCGGTGACCTCATCGAAGCCGTCGGGCGCGCGTTCCTCGACCAGTTGCATCACCTGCTCGGGCCCGTTGCGGCGGTTGAGCAGGACAAGATCGGTGGTGGCCGGCCGGCGCTCGGCTTCATAGGCCTCTAATGCCGCGCGGGTCGCCCCGTGGGCGAGTATCTCGCGCGTCAGAACCCTGGCATCGAGTATGGCTTGCGAGGCGCCGTTGGATCCGACCGGATACATCGGATGCGCGGCGTCGCCCATCAGGGTAACCCGGCCGAACGTCCATTGCGGAATCGGATCGCGATCGACCAGCGGATATTCGAACGCGTGCTGGCAGTTGCGGATCAGGCCGGGGACATCGAGCCAGTCGAAGGTCCAGTCCGCAAACCATGGCAGAAATTCTTCGAGCCGGGCGGTCCGGTTGTAGTCCTCCCGCCGCCATTGATAGGTCGGTGGCATGTGCCGCTCGGCAATCCAGTTGATCCTGAACTTGCCGTCGCGGTCGGGCGCTTTTGAAATCGGATAGCAGACGAATTTCAGGGTTTCATGGCCGGCCATGATCATGGTGCGGCCGGAAAGAAAGGCTTTTGCCGCGGTGACGCCGCGCCAGAGAATGCGCCCGTTCCAGATCGGCGGGCCTTCATTCGGGTAAAGCTTTTCGCGCGCCGCGGAATGGATGCCGTCGGCGGCGATCAGGATCGCGCCGTCGTGATGGCCTGCCGGCTTTCCGCTGGCCTTGTCGGCGAAATCAGCACGAATGCCATCGGGGGTTTCGGTCCAGTCGCTCAAATGGTGACTGGTGAGAATGTTCTCAGCCCCCAGCCGCTTGGTCGCGGTATCGAGCAGGATTTGTTGCAGGGTGCCGCGATGGATCGAAAATTGCGGCCACTTGTAGCCGGCATCCAGGCCGCGCGGTTCGCTCCAGATCGGCCGGCCGCGCTTGGAGAAATAGGCCAATTCCTTTGTCGCCACGCCTGCGGCATTGAGTTCGTCGTGCAAGCCAAGTTCAATCAATTCGCGGACGGCGTGCGGCAGCACGTTGATGCCGACGCCGAGCGGTTTCAGCTCGGCAACGCTCTCGAAGACTTTGGCGGGAACGCCGATCTGATGCAGGCTCAGCGCCAGCGTCAGTCCGCCGATGCCGCCACCGGCAATAAGAACTGTCATGATGCCCCCTGTGACGGCGTCATGACATGGCGAGCGCAAGGGGGCAACTGCGAAGGCGAGGGCGGTCTAACGGGCGCGGCCCGCTAATGTCTTGGCCGGTCCATCTCCCGGCCGGTCTCCAGCATGAGCCTGCGCAGCCAGATCGATCCCGGATCGAACTGGGCGCGCGTCGGATAGAACATGTGCTGCTCGTCGATGCCGGGGTCGAGCGGCGGCGTGACCGTTTTGAGCGACAACTGTTTCGCCAACGCAACGATCAGGCGGAGCGGCACGAACGCCACGAGGTCGGTGCGGGCGGCCACATGCAGCGCCTCGATATAGCCGGGCACGACCAGCGCGATCCGCCGTTCGATGCTTTTTGAGCGCAACCAGGTATCGATCAGGTCTTCGCTCGAGCCGCGGATCACGACGGCGACGTGCCGCGCGCCGAGGAAGGCTTCGCGCTTCTTCAATCCGGCTCCAACAGGATGGTTGCGGCGCACCGCGAGCGCGTCGCTGTCGGTGTAGAGCCGCTGGCGGTGAAAGCCCTTGAAGGCGTCGCCGATCGAGATGACGAGATCGATGGTGCGGGCAAACTCCGCGTTGAAGATCGCAGGGCCCCGCCACGGCACCACGTCGATGGTCACCCCCGGTGCCTGCTTCGTCACCTTCTCCATCAGCGACGGCATCAGGAGTTCGACCGCCAAATCAGGCATCATCAGGCGGAAGTGCCGCTCGCTGCGGCCGGCGTCGAATTCATCCGGCGTGAAAAGGCCGCGCACCTGATCGAGCGCCTGTGCGAGCGGCCCGCGCAGCGCCTGGGCCCGCGGCGTCAGTTCCATCCGCGCCCCGGTGCGCACCAGAAGCGGATCGCCGATCACCTCGCGCAGCCGTTGCAGCGCGTGGCTCGCCGCAGGCTGCGACAGGCCGATCCGCATCGCCGCGCGGCTGACGCTGGCTTCCCTGAGCAGGGCGTCGAGCGCGACCAGGAGATTGAGGTCAAGCGAATTCAAATTCATGAAGTGAATAGTTATCATATTTCATATCGATTGGAAGAATGATGAAGGAGTTGCGATGATTGGCAGGGCATTCACCGATGAAGGAGGCCGCCATGAGCGACACCGCCAGCAACAAGAAACTGATCGAGCAGATTTTCGCCGCCGCCGGCAATCCGGATCCCGCAGCGCGCGACCGGGCGCTGTTTGTCGCCAGTCTCGCCGATGACGCCAAATGGGTGGTGACGGGGCAGTATTCGTGGTCGCGGACGTTCAACGGCAAGCAGTCGATCCTCAACGACTTGCAAGGTCACGTTCGCTCGCGGCTGGCCGAGCGGTCGCGCACGATTGCGCATCGCTTCATCGCCGATGGCGATTGTGTTGCGGTGGAAGCCAAGGGCGACAACGTCACGCGGGAAGGCGTGCGTTACGACAACGACTATTGCCTGGTGTTTCGCCTGGAGGGCGGCAAGATCAGGGAGGTCAGGGAATATTGCGACTCGGTGCTGACCGAAAAAGCGCTGGGGAAGTTTCCGCTGGCCGAAGCGTCCAGCTAAGCCGTCATTCCGGGGCGCTCGCCAAGCGAGCGAACCCGGAATCTAGATGTTGTTGCACGAGATTCCGGGTTCGCGTCTTCGACGCGCCCCGGAATGACGAGTTAAATATTCACGCCGCCTTGGTCTTGAGGTGACCGAACATGATGTGCTTGGCCTCATCATCCATCTCGGCCTTGAAGGTGAACTTGTCCTTCAGCGCGATGGCGCGCGCGGCCGCGGGACGAGCCGAGATTTCATCGTGAAGGCGCTTGACGTTGGGATATTTCGTGAAGACGTCGTCGCCCAGCACATACGGCGCCATGCGCGCCCAGCCCCAGAACGCCATGTCAGCGATGGTGTAGGTGTCGCCGGCCATGTACTTGCTCTTGGCAAGATGATCGTCGAGGATCTTGTAATGGCGATGCGCTTCATACTGATAGCGGTTATGCGCGTATTCGAGGTCCTTGGGCGCCGCATGCTTGAAATGCACCGCCTGTCCTGAATAGGGGCCGAGGCCGGTCGCGATGAACATCAGCCATGAATAAAGCCGCGCGCGGTTTTGCGGCGTGTTGGCAGGCATGAACTTGCCGGTCTTTTCGCCGAGATAGAGCAGGATCGCGTTCGAGTCGAACACGAACACGCCGTCATCGTCGATCGCCGGCACCTTGCCGTTCGGATTTACTTTGAGGAATTCCGGCTTGAACTGATCGCCCTTGCGGGTATCGACCGGGATGAGTTCGCAAGGCAGGCCGGTTTCTTCCAGAAACAGCGCGACCTTGTTCGGGTTTGGTGCGCCGTTGAAGTAGAATTTGAGCATTCAGATCTCCCTTTTTCCTTGTTGCTGCAAATCGGGGACGCGGGCTGTGACGGCCGCGGTCAGGCATTTCTTGCACAAATTTTGCGGCAAAGGGCAAGCGACGAGTTCGTGAGGGACTACCGGAGGCGGCCAAAATCCAGGGCGTGAAGCCAGAAATCGCTCGGGCTAGTGTCCCTTTGGTTCTGACATTCGCAAAAGCGTGTGCCGCGATTGGCGAATGTCAGAACCGGAACCCTAGCGTGGGATGATGTTTGGTTGAATCGCTTTGTCAACGGACTCTGCTTCACCTCTCCCCGTCGGGGAGAGGTCGGATCGCTCTTGCGATCCGGGTGAGGGACGCTGCTCTTACGAGAGACCGTGACCCCTCGCCCCACCCCTCTCCCGCCGCAAGTCGGGCTTGCCCGACTTGCGCAAATTCATGATGCGCAACCGGGGTAAACCCCGGTTGCGTGGGAGAGGGAGCATACCTTCATCGCGGCTCTAATCGAACCTAACCTCATCACGCTCTAATACACGCCCGGCACCAAACGGGCCGTCCGCGCCATGTAGTCTCCGTATTCCGGAAAGCTTTGCAATAGCACGAACTCCTCGTATTTCATGCGCTGAAGTCTGGAACGCCCATACCAGTGCCAGCAACAACAGCGCCCATGCTGAGAAGTGCTGCAGCGCAATTCCAGCGACTGCAACCATCTCGCCAAGATAAAGTGGATGGCGGACGAGGGCATAAGGCCCCCTCGTTACCAGTCGCCGGGCCTCCGGCAGGAGGCTGATCGAACGCCCGAGAACAAGCAGCGCGCAAATTGCGAAAACGATGCCGGCGATCAGCAAGAGAAGCGAGGCCAGGTACAGCGCATACGACAGCTCTTGCGGCGGCAGCAGCAGGAAGCCGAGGCTCGAAAAGGTGCCGACCACAGCAGCAATGCGTGGATAACAGCCCGGGCGCGCCCCGCTGCGGAATGTAACGCACCAGATACATCACGATCGACAGCGCGAAGAACAGCCAGCGTGCCGACCTCCGAGAGGGTGCGAATGACGAGAGTCGCGGGGAGCACAGACGGATCGGTCCGGACAAACAGCGTAACCAGCGCGACCCGTTGAGCCAGCGATGGCAGCATTTGCGCCACGCTAAACGCAAACCAGGCGATGATAGGCGCGGCAGCGAATAGATCGTAGAGCTTGGTGCGCCGAAACGCCTTGAGACGCTCGTTCACCATGGCGATTGCCATTTTACCCAATTCCTGATGCCAACGTCGCGGGAGCCGACGGAAAAAGACTGTTTTGTGTAATGGCCCTCACCATTGTGCGGATGAAACGAGAAAGGTCGGCAGTTGCATATTGACCGCACCGGTTAGCAGACTTCCTTCAAGGTGGGAGCGTCAACATTCATAGTGAGCGATTTTTATCTCCCCGTCTCTGCTGAATGTCGGCTTTGGGTCATTTGCGACCGGATCGAGTCGGAAACGGTTCCGGTCATGTCCGCTGTGCTGCCGAAAGCAGAAGTGAAATTGAGAACATCAGGCGGCCGATCCCCTGCGCGCGCCATCTTGATGGTTGCACCAAAAACGCGAATTCGAAAATCCATTCAAGCTGATCTGGCCGCCCAGCCCTCACGCAAAAATTTGCCCTTGCACCGACGGGCAAATCAGTGGTTCTTCTTCGCGCGTCCTGCGCCTGATCAAGAGGGGCGTTTCGCGATCGTCACGAACGTTGGGTGCGGGATGCGGTGGACGCGGATGGCGCTGCAAGACGAGTGGCGCCGGGCGCGGACGGCGAAGTCGTGTGGTTCTGATGCCTCGACGCTGGCATCAAGTCCTTGAAGCAAGCAAACGCTTCTCAGGGATGACGGTGACAACAAGCCCGATCGCCGGGAAGAGCACGAAGTAAGCCGTAAAACCATTGCGCGGGGAATGCCGGGTGTTTCCGGTGTGACCGTGGTGACTATACTCGTATGCTCATTTTATTTTGCATGCGAGGCTGCGGGCGCATCCGAGCGCCCGGCATTCCCTGCGCCCTTTGATTTTCGGGGCGGAATGTTTTGTACAACTCGGGCGCATCACGCCGCGGGGATGCGAAGCTATGTTTGCGCACGGCGGCTGTCTGAAAATGTGGAGCTATTGGACATCCGCGCTGTCATCATCCGCGAAGGCGGATGATCCAGTATTCCAGAGGCAGTCGTGATTGAACCGAAGGGCCGCAGCGTACGGGATACCCCGCTTTCGCGGGGTATGACGGCGTTGTTCGTGTTGCGGTGCGCCAAAACTCGGAGGATGCGCGTGTCGCGAATCGCACCTTAGCCGGCCAACGACTTTCTTGAAAAGCCTACCCCACCGCCATCCGGCTGCGGATTTCGGCGCGCAATTCGTCGATCAGTTTCAGGCCCTGCTTGGTCTCGACATGCCAGAAGGTCCAGCCGTTGCAGGCTTCCGCACCTTGCGCCACCGCGCCCATGCGGTGGATCGAGCCGACCTTGTCGCCAAGCATGATGGCGCCGTCGGCGCGGACCAGCGCCCCGTGGCGCTTTCTGGCATCGACCAGCTTCGTGCCCGGCGAGATCATGCCGCGCTCGATCAGTTCGGAGAACGCCACGCGTGGCGCCTCGCGCGCGGTCATGAACGGCGCCAGCGTCGCCTCCGGCAGCGGCTCGATCTCGGCGATGCGGGTTTCGGCGGCGGCCGCGTAGGTCTTGTCGCGCTCGAAGCCGATGTAGCGGCGGCCGAGCCGCTTGGCGACCGCGCCCGTGGTGCCGGTGCCGTTGAACGGATCGATCACGAGGTCGCCCGGCTTCGACGACGACAGCAGCACGCGCGCCAACAAGCCTTCGGGCTTCTGGGTCGGGTGAACTTTCTTGCCGTCCTTGCCTTTGAGCCGTTCTTCGCCGGTGCAAAGCGGGATCAGCCAGTCCGAGCGCGCCTGCACGTCTTCGTTGGCGGCCTTCAAAGCTTCGTAATTGAACGTATAACCCTTGGCTTTCTCGTCGCGCGCGGCCCAGATCATGGTCTC
>CAVPLO010000004.1:0-60000 GCA_963706265.1 uncultured Alphaproteobacteria bacterium
GGAATCGAACCAGCACTCCTTGCGGAACTCGATTTTGAGTCGAGCGCGTCTACCAGTTCCGCCACAGGGGCCTTCGGTGGCCGGCAAGCGGCGTCGCGAAGCCGGCGGAATATAGCGGCAGGCCAACGCCGGTCAACCCGCTGTGAACGGAGGGTGTCTCGACAGGGTCACGTCCGCGCGATAGGGAGCGTAAATGGCAGGAGGCTTAACGATGTCAGGTATGACGGCCGTGTCCCCAATTCCGCGCAGCACCTCGCCGGTGCTCACCGCCGCGTTGGCGATCCTGGTGATTGCGGCGGCGACCATCGCCGGCGCCTGGTACTTCCAGTTGGTGCTTGGTCTTCAGCCCTGTCCGATGTGCCTGGAGCAGCGCTATGCCTATTACCTGGCGATCCCGATTGCCGCGCTGACGGCACTCGCTGCCGGCCAAAACGCCCCGCGCGGGCTTGTGATCGGCGGCCTTGCCATTCTCGCGCTGGCCGCGCTCGCCAACGCCGTGCTCGGCGCCTATCACGCCGGCGTGGAATGGAAGTTCTGGCCGGGGCCGGCGGATTGCACCGGTCCGGTCGGCAATCTCGGCAATGCGGGCACGCTGCTGGACCGGCTCGATACGGTCAAGGTGGTCATGTGCGACGAGGTGCAGTGGAGTTTTCTCGGCCTCTCGCTCGCCGGCTACAACGTGGTGATCTCGCTGTTGATGGCGGCGATCGCGGCGTGGGGCGTCGCGAAAGCGCCGAAGCCGGGCTAATCGTCGACGTCTTCCTGCGGGCGTCCAAACAGATGGATGATGCCGGGTGTTGCGATCGTCACAAACACGAATCGCGACAAATGATGGGCCCCGACAAAGATCGGGTCGATGTGCAGGGTCAGCGCGAGCGCGAGCATTGCGTCCATCGCGCCCGGCGCATAGGCCACCAGGATGTCGGAAAAGCGCACATGCGTGGTCCAGGCGACGATCGCGACGAAGACGCCGGTGATCAGAATCGCGATCGCAAAAGAGCCGAGGCCCGCGGTGAGATGACGGAGCAGGGTGCTTAACCGCATGCGCGAAAAACGCGAACCGATCAGCGTGCCGATGCCGATCAGCGCGATCCCCCGCACCATCGGCGGCAGGCCGCCGTCGATCCATCCCATGCCATGCATCACGCTCGATCCCACCATCGCGCCGAACAGCCAGCTCGCCGGGAATTTCGCGAATCGGAGCAGCAGCGAAACCGCGACCGACGCGCCGATCAGGCCGGTCAGCCCGAGCGGCGAGGCTACCGCCGTCGGCAGCGCCGGCGCGGAAGCGGAGGTCAACCCGGTCAGCACCAGGATCAGCGGCAGGGCGGCAGTGAGGATGATCACGCGCAAGGTCTGCACCACCGCGATTGCGGCCCATGTCGACGCCTCTTTCGATCGCCAATATCGCAATCTGCGACAGGGCGCCCGGGGTTGCAGCGAGAAAGGCAGTGGTGCGGTCCCAGCCATGGACGCGCTGCAGATAGAAACTGGAGCCGAAGGTGGTGCAGAAGGTTGCGAGCGCCAACAGGCCGATGGTCAAGGGATAGGCGCCGACATGTTGCAGCAATTGCCGCGACATCAGCGAGCCCAGCGAAATGCCGAGCATGACCAGCACCGCCTGGGTCAGATGCGCCGGCACGGCCATCGTCCGTCCCAGCATCGCGGCGGCGCCGACCGCGAGCATGGCGCCGGAGATCAATCCACCCGGCAGCGCCGCGACGAGAAACACGACGCCGCCGATCGTGCCGATCGCAAGCGTTTCGAGGAATTGGAGGGTCTTGGCGCGGCTGGGGATGGCGTCTGCCATCCATTGAGGGATTTGGCTCACGGCGCCTTATGGCAAATCCGCCATTCAGGGACAAATGCGCGGATACGATCGCTGCAATGCACCCCGGGTGGTATCCCATCCTCCCGCTGAACGGAGGATGGGATCAATCGAGATGGTGTTATTACTTCTTTTCTTTCGCGGCCTTCTTGCACTCGGAGCGGAATTTCTTGCGCTCTTTGCCGTGAAGTCCCTTGGCGTCGGCCTCCTTGGAGCATTCGATCGATTCGGGGCTATGGGGCTTGGCGGTCTTCGCCATCGGCGCTGCCGCATCCGACTTGGCGGCGGGAGCCGTGCTGGTCTGGGCGAAAACGGGAGTGGCGAAAAGCAGCAAGGACGCACCGATCGCGGCGGCCAGGCGGGAAGATATCGTCATGAGAAGTCCCTCGGGTTGGAATGCGGGCACGATTGCGCCATGATGCTGAACCGCGGATGAATGAAGCGCCGGGGGTATTTTCGCGACGCGATATTTCTGCGCAGCCCTGCATGGCCGTTGTCACATGTCTTGGCTACGCGAGTGGCGCTTGACGAAAGCGCGGCCAAATGGCTTGCGAATGTCAAATCCACTCCACTAGGATGGGAAACTTAGACCAGCATCCCCAAGGGATAAGGGAGACCGAGGATGACCATTAAAGCCAAATTATTGTGCGCCGTCGCAGCGTCCGGTTTTGCCGCCGTTTTGGCCGCCGCGCCCGCGCAGGCATTGACCTCACAAGAGTGCAGCGCGAAGTATCAGGCCGCCAAGTCGGCCGGCACCCTCAACGGTATGAAGTGGAACGCCTTCCGCAAAGCCGAGTGCGGCGCCGATGCCGCCGCCACCCCGGCAGCCGCGCCTGCTGCTCCGCCGCCTGCGGCCGAAGCCAAGCCGAAGGCCGCGCCTCCGTGCCGCTCCGATCGCAACTGGCAACGCGATTTTCCCGACGGCGGTGAATCCGAAATACTCGCAGGAAAGCGCGGGCAAGGCCCGGATGCATACCTGCGTCGATCAGTACCACGCCAACAAGGCCACCAACGCCAATGGCGGGTTGAAGTGGATCCAGAAGGGCGGCGGCTATTACAGCGAATGCAACAAGCGCCTCAAGGGAGAGGCTTGATTGATCAGCGGGCAGGTCTGGGTGAACCGACCCGGACCTGCTTGTTTCGCAGCTGATTGCGAATAACGCCAAAGGCCTTCAACAAGCGGTGCGGTCCGGACATGCAGATGGCGGGAAGATGGGTTTGCTGGACGGCGGTGGCGCTGCTCGCGGCCTTTGAAATACCCGCGCCGGCGCATGCCGGGCCGCTGACAGCAGCCGTTGTCGCGC
Source organism: uncultured Alphaproteobacteria bacterium (assembly GCA_963706265.1). Lineage (GTDB taxonomy): Bacteria > Pseudomonadota > Alphaproteobacteria > Rhizobiales > Xanthobacteraceae > Bradyrhizobium. Next base: position 3,133 of record CAVPLO010000004.1, read on the forward strand.
AGGCGAATCCAGCGTCGACCCCAACGCAGCCGCCTGCCGCGGCCAGCGCATCGCAGCCGCCAACGACAATTGCTCCTGCCGAGAAATCGGCACTGTCGACGCCGGCGTGTTCGGTGAAATATCTGGAAGCAAAAGTCGCCGGCAAGCTGCAGGGTCGCAAATGGGTCGAATTCCGCCGCGACGAATGCGGCAAGCGCGAGACCACCGCCGTCTTCCCGACGGCGATTGAGCCGAAATACGAGAACGAAAAAGATCTCGACAAGGCCCGCACCAAAACCTGTGCCGACCAGTTCAAGGCCAACAAGGCGACGAACGCCAATGGCGGGCTGGTGTGGATCGAAAAGGACGGCGGCTATTACGCCGAGTGCATCATCCGCCTGAAAGGGTGAGCGCCATGGCGAGTGCCCACTGTCCGAAGTTCGTGCGCCACCTCAGCGCCCGCCTTTGGCGAACTTCGGAGAATTATGGGCACGCGCAGATTTACAATTCCAGTGCCGCTTGCCCGTTTGAAGTTCCTGAACGGAATTTGACGCTTGTGGTGCAGGAACTTCGAATGGGCGGCACCGACTTGGCGCGACCGCACGGCTTGTGAATCCATGATCGCGAGCCTTAGCCTCATCCTGCTGTGTCAATTGGCCGGTGAGGCGCTGGTGCGCGGGACTGGCGTGCCGATGCCGGGCCCTGTCATCGGCTTGATGCTGCTGTTGCTGCTGCTTCTGCTGCGCGATCGCTTCGCCGTGTTGGCGCGCGGGCCGCTGCAAGGCGGCGGTGTCGAATCAACCAGCCATGGCCTGCTCGCCAACCTGTCCCTGCTGTTTGTCCCGGCCGGCGTCGGCGTCGTCCAGAAGATCGATCTTATCGTCGATCACGGCGTCGCCTTTCTGGGGGTGCTGGTGGTTTCGGTGCTGATCACGCTTTTGGTGACGGTGACGACATTCATCGTCGCCGCCGGTTGATGACGCGGGGAGAAAAATCGCCGTGAGCCGCGATCCGTTCTCGCTCTGGGTCTATCTCTCGCAATCGCCGCTGCTTTGGCTGTCGGTGACGCTACTCGTTTATGCGATCGCCGATTCGATATCGCTCTGGACCCACCGCCATCCGCTGGCCAATCCGGTGTTGCATTCGATGTGGATCATCGGCGTCTTCCTGCGCCTGACCAACACCTCCTACACGACCTATTTCGGCGGTGCGCAGTTCGTGCATTTCCTGCTGGGACCGGCAACCGTGGCGCTGGCAGTGCCGCTCTACGAAAACCGCAAGGTGGTGCTCTCCGCCATCCTGCCGATGCTGGTGGCGTTGGCCGCGGGATCGATCACGGCGGTCGTTTCCGTTGTCTTATTGGCGGAAGCGGCCGGCCTGCCGCGCGAGGTGGTGCTGTCGATGGCGCCGAAATCCGTTACCGCGGGCGTCGCGATGGGGATCAGCGAATCCCTGCATGCCGATCCGTCGTTGACGGCGGTCGCGGTGATCCTCACCGGCATCATGGGCGCGATCACGGTGACGCCGCTGATGAATTGGATGCGCATTACCGATTTTCGCGCCCGCGGCTTTGCGGTGGGCATTGCGGCGCACGGGATCGGCACGGCGCGTGCGTTTCAGGTCGATGCGGTCGCGGGCGTGTTTGCCGGAATTGCGATGAGCCTTAACGCGCTCGTGACGTCGCTGCTGGTACCGCTGGCGGTTACGTTCTTGCTGCGGTAACAGGGGTTGCCATTCGAGGCCCGTTGAGAGGCCAACAGGGAGCTGGCTTTTTGATAATCTCCGCGATGCAGGCAGGCCTCGGGGTGGCATCGGGAGCGCTGGTCGGATTTTCGCTGGGCCTGATCGGCGGCGGCGGATCGATTCTGGCGGTGCCGCTGATGGTCTATCTGGTCGGCGTCACCGATGCCCATGTCGCGATCGGAACCAGCGCCATCGCGGTCGCGGTCAATGCGGCCATCAATCTGTGGAATCACGCCCGCGGCGGGACGGTGCGGTGGTCGTGCGCGCTTCCCTTCGCGGCGGCGGGAATTGCCGGCGCGCTGGTGGGTACAATTTTCGGCAAGCTGCTCGATGGCCGAAAACTGCTGGAGCTGTTTGCGCTTCTGATGCTGGTGATCGCGGTCTTGATGCTCAAGACGCGTTCACGCGTTGGCGTTGCGGATGTGCGCATGAGCTGGGAGAACATGCCCGCCATCCTCGGCCTTGGCCTTGCCACCGGGGTGCTGTCCGGATTCTTCGGCATCGGCGGCGGCTTCCTGATTGTGCCGGCCTTGATGCTGGCGACGGGAATGCCGATTATCAACGCCGTCAGTTCCTCCCTGGTCGCGGTAACCGCATTTGGCCTGTCCACGGCCGCGAGCTACGCCTGGTCCGGTTTGATTTCCTGGCAATTGGCCGGATTGTTCATTGCCGGCGGATTTGCCGGCGGCCTGATCGGCACCCGCCTCGCGCGGTCGTTGTCGGTGCAGCGCGGGGCACTCAATATTGTGTTTGCCTCCGTCATTATTGTGGTAGCGCTCTATATGCTGATGCGTAACTTGTTCGGGCTCTGATCGTAGTTCATGCATTGAACCGGGTAGAGAGCCGCCGGAGATTGAGGAAATGAACGATCCGATCAATTCGATCCGGCTGAACCGGCGAGGTCTGCTGTTCGGGGCGTCTGCGGCGGCGCTCGGGATGGGCGCGTTGTCCGCGCCGGCGCGCGCCCAGACCGAGGAGGTCCTGACGGAAGCGTTGGTGTTGCGCGATCCGGATATTCCGGTGGCGGGAAACGCTGCGGGCGACATCTCGATCGTCGAATATTTCGACTACCAATGCCCGTATTGCCGCAAGGTCGAGCCCGAACTGCGGCAGGTGGTCCATGACGACGGCAAGGTCAGGCTGGTCTGGAAGGACTGGCCGATTCTGGGGCCGATGTCCGTGACGGCGTCGCGGATGGCGCTGGCCAGTCGCTATCAGGACAAGTTCATTCAGGCCCACGACGCGCTGATCGCGATCAATTCGAAACTGACGGAGTCCAGGATTCGCGAGGCGCTTGCAGGCGGCGGCGTCGATGTCGATCGCCTTGATCGCGACCTTGCCGACAAGGCAAGCGCGATCGATGCCACGCTTACCCGCAACAACGATCAGGCGGCCGCGTTTGAATTCCGCGGCACGCCGTCCTTCATCGTGGGCAAGTTCCGTGTGCCGGGGGTATTGACGATGGCGCAATTCGGCCAGGCGATTTCGGATGCGCGAAAGGCGTCAGCGGCCAAGAACAAGAAGTAACGCCGCGAGCCGCTACGCCAGCGGCAAGAACGCATTATCGCGACGACAAGCGGATCCAGTCTTCATGGGCGCGTGTCCTCATCGCGCGCCAGTCGGCGGAGGCGACATCCCAATTGACAATGGTCCGGTTGACGGAAGCATTCTGGCCGTTGGCTACCGTCGAAGTCGATTGCGAATCGTAGATATAAACGCCGGCGATGAGTAGCACCGCGCCCAAGATCATTCCCAGAAATACCTGCATCGCCTTGCCTCCAAATGGTGCCGCGACAACGGGCCGGGCCGGGATTGGTTCCCGGTGCAGGAATGTATCAGGTGACGCCGAGCCATTTTAGGATCGGCGCGTTCATTTCGTTCGGATAGCAATGGCTGAGATTGTCGATTTCGCGATAGGTGACGTCGGCGCCGGCCGCGGTGAGCACGTCGCGGGTTTGTCTGGCTGTCTGTACCGGAAACATCCAGTCGAGCGCGCCATGCACAATATGGATTGGCAAGCCGCGCAATCTCTCGGCATCGGCCATCTCGGCCATCAACGGATGAAACGTTGCCGCGACCGGTGCAAGATGCGTGAAGGGTGAGGCGCGCTCGAGCCCGGTGACATAGCTGAACGTGCCGCCGTCGCTCATTCCCGTCAGTAGCAGTTTTTGGGGATCGATGTTGAAGCGGCCGCGCACGGAATCGAGAATGCGGGCAAGGTTCGCCGTATCGGCGTCTTCGCCCATCAGCGCCCAGGTGCTTGCCACGGCCGTCGGGGCGACCAGGATCGCGCCGAGGCTGCGGGCATCGCGCAGCCAGCGCCACAGGAAGCCGCGGCCGTTACCGCTGCCGCCATGCAAGGCCATCACCAGCGGCCAGGCACGATCGGGCGTGTAATATTCCGGCACATAAAGCGAGAAGCCGCCGCGGCTACGTGGCTCGTTATGGTCGTGAATGATGCCGGTGTTTTCGCTTGCGGGAACAGCCAGGCGCGCCAACAGCTCGCTGTCCTCGCAGCAGTCGGGATTGAGGAAAAAGCTGCTCACCGGCGGGAATTTTGCCGCGAGCGGATAGAGCGCCTCTTGCGCCAGCGGCAACTGACGCAGCGCCCGAAACGCCATGGTGAGGTCTTCGCGGCCGGCCTCTACCGCGCGCAGCCCCGCATAGGCCGCCAGCGACGCATCGCTTGCCGTCTCAAGCGAACTCTGCAGGTCGGAAAATTCCGCAGGCCAATTGGCAAGTCGCGGGCGCACGGCGGTCAAATCCTCATCGGGCTGGCCGGCGGCTTCCATTACGCGATCGAACGAAGGCGGATGAAAATGGCGCGAGATGAAGCCGAGCGTCTCCAACGATTGCAGGAGAGGCGGCAGCACCGCCACGACGTCGTCGATTACGGCCTCGTTCATGGACGATGTCGATCAATGCAAGCGCGGCGCCTTCAACAGCCGCGCGCGGTCGGTTGAGGCCAGCACGACATCGAAGGTGACGCCTTCATGGTGCACTGTCAGCGGTACGTCCACGCCGGCCGGCCCGAGCGCCCAGAGCTTGCGGTAGAAGCCAGCCTGGCTCGTGATTTTTTCCCCGGCGATGGCAAGGATTACGTCGTCGGCCTTGAGTTCGGCCCGTGCGGCCGGTCCCTTCGCGGAAACGCCGGCGATGACGACGCGATCGTCGACCTCGGTTGTGTACATCCCAACCCACGGGCGCGCCGGCTTGTTGACGCGGCCGAACTTGCGCAAGTCATCCAGCACCGGCTTCAGGAGATCGATCGGCACCACCATGTTGACATGCTCGGGCTTGCCGTCCCGCTCGCGTTCGAGCTGAAGCGAGCCGATGCCGATCAGCTCACCGCGATCCGAAATCAAGCCGGTACCGCCCCAATTGGGATGCGCCGGGTGGGTAAAGATCGCTTCATCCAGCATGTATTCCCAATAGCCGGCAAATTCCTGCTTGGCGACGATCTGGCTCGCCACCGACCGCGTGCGCCCGCCGACACCGCCCATCACCACGCGATCGCCGACTTTGGCAGGGGTCGACGAGCCGATCGGCAGCGGATCGAGATCGAGATGGCCGAGCGCTTGCACGAGGCCAAAGCCCGTGACGGAATCAAATCCAAGCGCGTGGCCCTGCACCACGCGTCCGTCGCCGGCATGCAGCCAGACGGCCTCAGCCTCGGTGATGAGATAACCGATGGTCAGCACCAGGCCGTCATCGATGATGACGCCGTTGCCGGCGCGCTCGGTGCCGAGCGTATCGGCCGTGAACGCATCGGACGGGATGATCGAATGCAGGCCGACCACCGAGCCGAGGGCGCGATCGAGATCGAAGCCATAATCAGCGATGCGGGGCTGGTTCGCCGGCGGCACCTTCCATTCAGTGAGGGCGGGCATGAAGAATCTCCTTGAGGATTAGCGGCGAATTTGACACGGAATGTCAAATCTGCGGCTCGATCCAAACGGCATCCGCTGCTCCGCCGAGGTGGCGACCGGGAGCCTGCGAAGAACGATCGTAATCCTATGTCGCAAATTTTCTTCGCGAAAGGCCTTGATCCGCGTGTATTGCCGTCTGCACCGGTTTTCGCATGCGGCTTCCGCCGAATTGATTTGCGGGCGACGCTGAATTTCCGTCTTGTTCTCGCCGAGCGATTGGCGATCGGTGGATCGCGTGAGCGCCGCCATAGCGGCCGCACGAGCCCGCACCCTACGGATCGAGTTCGGTGTCCCAATAGAGATAGTCGAGCCAGCTATCGTGCAGATAGTTCGGCGGGAACAGGCGCCCGTTGCGGTGAAGCTGATGCACCGTCGGCGCGAACGGATGCTGTCTCGGGAACATCCGTGCCTGCTGCGGCGTCAGGTTGCCCTTGCGCAGGTTACACGGCGAGCACGCCGCGACCACATTTTCCCAGGTGGTCTGGCCGCCTTTGCTGCGCGGAATGATGTGATCGAAGGTGAGGTCTTCGCTGGCCAAACAATACTGGCAGGCGAAGCGATCGCGCAGGAACACGTTGAAGCGGGTGAAGGCGGGATGCGTGGACGGCTTGACGAACGACTTCAGCGACACCACGCTCGGCAGCTGGATCTCGAAGGTCGGGCTGCGAACGGCGCGATCGTAGTGTTCGACGATGTTAACACGGTCGAGAAACACCGCCTTGATCGCGTCCTGCCACGACCACAGCGACAGCGGGTAATAACTCAACGGCCGGAAATCCGCGTTCAGTACCAGTACCGGCCAACCGCCTTGCGAGACATGTGCGTTCAAGTAACGCTCCCGGCCTCCATATCGCTACCGAAGCAGCATGAGTTGACATACTACATGCAGCGTGACGGGATTGTGAAGAGCGTAGGAGGGCTTATCTGCCCCGGTCTCCTGTTGGCTGCGGATTGCGAGGGTGCCGCCAAGACCGCTACAAGACCGCTACAAGACCGCCAGAGGCCGCCAAATGAAGCGCGCGGTATGTCAGGCCGCGTAGATGGACACGGCAAAATGATCACCAAGTCACCGTACCTCGAGGCGCCTCGGCGGCTCCGGGCCTTCGTCCGGGCCCACGAGACGAGCCTCGTGATCCTGGCGGCGGCCGTCGGAGTGATCGCCGGCCTGGTGGTGGCGGCCATGAGCGGGGCGGTCAATGTGCTTCATGCCTTGCTTTTCAATATCGATTCCGGCGATCGCCTTTCAAGCCAGCTCTCCATCGATCCCATGCGCGCTCTGCTGGTTCCGAGTCTCGGCGGTCTTTTGTTGGGTATCGGCTTCATGCTGTTGTTGCGTTGGCGGCCGGCGCGCGAAATCGACCCGATCGAAGCCAATGCCCTGCATGGCGGACGAATGTCTTTTCGCGGCAGCGTGATCGTGGCGCTGGAAACGGTGTGGTCCAGCGGGGTCGGCGCATCGGTCGGGCTTGAGGCCGGATATACCCAGCTTTCGAGCGGGATCGGCGCATCGATCGGCCGCGCCTTTCATCTGCGCCGCGCCGACCAGCGGTTGATGGTAGGATGTGGCACGGCGGCTGCGATCGCGGGGGCGTTCAGCGCGCCCCTGGCTGGCGCATTCTACGCCTTCGAACTCGTGATCGGAGGATATACGCCCGCAAGCCTGACGCCGGTCGGGGTCGCCTCTGTCGTCGGCTATTTTGTCGCCCATGCTTTTACCCCGCTCTCGCTCGGCGTCGGCGCCGGTCCGCTGGTTGGCGTTGTGCTGGGACGCGATCTTGCGGTAGCCGCATTGCTCGGCGTCTTCGCCGCGTTGTTTGGCATTGCGATCATGCGCGGCGCCGGCCTTTGTGAAGCGCTGTTGGCGAAAATCGTGCCATGGCCGCCGCTACGCCCCGCCTTGGGCGGTCTCGCGGTGGGGCTGTTGGCGCTGCAGACGCCGCAGGTGCTGTCGTCCGGGCACGGTGCCTTGCACTTCAATGGCATCGTCACGATGCCGTTGACGTTCATCGGCATGGTCTTTGTGCTGAAGACGACGGCGTCTGTGGTCTCGCTCGGCTCCGGCTTTCGCGGTGGCCTGTTTTTCGCCACGCTCTTTCTGGGCGCGATCGGCGGCCGCCTGTTCGCGGAAGGCTTTGACGGCGTCTGGCCGGGCCTTCGCCTTGAATCCAACGTCTACGCGATCATCGGCATGAGCGCGCTGTCGGCTTCCGTCATCGGCGGCCCATTGACGATGACGTTCATCGCACTGGAATCGACCGGTGACCTCTGGCTGACCACGGCCGTGCTGGTCGCGGTCATCATCTCGACCCAGATCACCCGCGAGCTGTTCGGCTATTCGTTCGCCACCTGGCGACTGCACCTGCGCGGCGAAACGATTCGTAGCGCGGCCGACGTCGGCTGGCTCCGCGATCTCACCGTTAGGCGGCTGATGCGGTCGGACGTGCTGACCGTGAATGCCGCGACCTCGATTGCCGAGTTCCGCGCCAAGTTCCCGCCCGGCTCGAAGACGCAACTGGTTGCGGTCGACGATGCGGGCCATTATGCGGGGATGGTGTTCGTGTCGGATGCGCATGCCGCAGATGTCGATGCGAAAAAGAACTTGAGCAGCATCCTTCACTATCCCCGCGTCGTCCTGCATCCCGGAATGAATATCCGGGAGGCCATCGCTGCTTTCGACATGACAGAAGCTGAATCGCTCACCGTGGTCGAAACCGGCGATCAACGTCCGATCGGAATCTTGACCGAGGCGCATGCGATGCGGCGTTATGCCGAAGAATCCGAACGGCGACGGCGCGAGGTGGTCGGCGATGTCTAGCGCGGCGAAATGGCTCGCGTCGATGGTCGTTGCTATCGTTGCGTTCGGATGGGCCGCAGCGCTTGGGGCGCAATCCTATCCGGTCCGGCCCATCACCATGATCGTTCCGTTTCCCGCAGGCGGCGCCACCGACACGCTGGCGCGATATCTCGCCGAGAAGATGCGGGAAATTCTCGGTCAGCCCATCATCATCGAGAATGTGGGGGGTGCCGCCGGCACCATCGGGGTCGGCCGCGCGGTTCGATCGCCGGCAGACGGCTATACGCTCTCGATCGGCACCTCAACCACGCACATGCTCACTGGCGGCCTCTATACGCTGCCATTCCAGTTGCTGAGGGACCTCGAGCCGATCATCTATATCGGCAGCGAACCGCTCCTGCTCGCGGCACGGAAGGACTTTCCTGCCAACGATCTCAAGGGACTGATTGCCTATCTCAAGGCCAATCCCGACAAGGTCTCGGTGGGCATCGCCGGTGTCGGCGCGACCGGGCATCTCGCCGGCATCGCGTTCCAGAAAGCGACCACGACGAAATTTCAGTTCGTGCCCTATCGCGGCAATGCGCCGGCGATGCAGGACCTGCTGGCTGGCCAGATCGATTTCATGATGGAACCATCGTCCAATTTCAAGTCGCTGATCGCAACCGACAGCATCAAGCCGATTGCGGTCACCGGCAAAGCGCGGCTGCCGTCATCGCCCAATATTCCGACCGTCGAGGAAGCCGGCCTGCCGGGTTTCACGGCGTCGCTCTGGTACGGGCTTTGGGTACCGAAGGATACGCCGAAGGACATTGTCGAGAAACTCAATGCCACGTTGCGTGAAGTTCTCGCCGATCCAGTGGTGCAAAAGCGGTTTGACGACCTCGGCATCCAGATCTCGCCGCGCGACCGGCAGTCGCCGGAGGCCCTGCGGGCGTTTCAGAAGATCGAGGCGGAGCGCTGGTGGCCGGTCATCAAGGCGTCCAACCTCAAGATCGAATAACCTCACGCCCGCGCGCGCGGCAAAAGCCCTTCCTCGATCGCCTTGATTTGCAAACCCAAGAATTTCGAGTTGATGCGGCATTGGGCGAGGCTGCCGGCGATGAACCAGAGGCCGTCCTGTCCGGTTCGCGCATACATGTTGCGCAGCTCCTGTCCGTCGCCGAAACCCCAGATCGGGCCGACGCGGGCGGCGACTTCCTCGCCGAACAATTGGCGGACCAACGCTTCCTGCGGCTTGTAGCCGGTCGCGAGCACGATCAGGCTGGCTTCGAGCACCTCGCCATTCCTCATCCGTGCCCCCTCAGGCGCGAAGGATTCGATGTCCGAAAATTGTCGAAGCGCGATCTCGCGCCGGGCCACGAGATCCGAACAGCCGACGTTGAAATAATAGCCGCCGCCGCGGGTGAGGTATTTGAACTGCCAGCCGGTGTTGTCTTCGCCGTAATCAAGCTTGAAACCAACTTGCGCGAGGCCATCGAGCAATTCCTTGTCGAATTGCTTGGATTGCGCGGTGATCATCTGATGGGTTTTCCTCGCCAGCCGCAGCGGCATCGAGGCGGCGATCAGGTCGTTATCCTCCAATGTGCCTTCGTTGTAGGTCGCGTAGGCGAGTTGCGCCGACGGTTCGATATTGGTGATCAGGGTCGAGGCGCGCTGAACCAGAGTCACCCTGACGCCGCCCGAATAAAGATCCTGCGCGATGTCGTGGCCGCTGTTGCCGGTGCCGATCACGATGGCGTTCTTGTCTTTCCAGCCTTCGCCGTCGTGATACTGGCTCGAATGCAGGATGGTGCCGGCGAAATCCTTCAGCGTCGGAATATCCGGAAGGTTGGCGATGCCGCTGACACCGGTCGCCATCACGACATGCCGCGGATGCATGACGCGCTCGCTGCCGTCGCCACGGCGCAGCACCACCGTCCAGCGCTGGTTGGCCGCGTCGTAGCTGCCGCGCTCGAAGGACGTTGAGGTCCAGAAGTTCAGCTCCATGGCATCGACGTAGGATTCGAACCAGTTGGCGAGCTTGTCCTTGGGGATATAGACCGGCCAGTTCGGCGGGAACGGCATATAGGGCAGGTGGTTGACCTGCACCTGATTGTGCAAGGTCAATGCGTGGTAACGCTTGCGCCAGTTGTCGCCGATGCGGCTCTCCCGATCGACAATCAGCGTGTCGATGGAGAGCTGCTTGCACCGCGCCGCAATCGAAAGGCCGGCCTGCCCGCCGCCGACGACGAGCACCGTCGGATCGCGATCGGCATAGGCGATCGCTGCCTCGCGTTGGTCGAGCCAGTTCGGTCCGCGAAAATCGCGCGAATAAGATTGGCCGCGCGGCCGCGCCGATCCGGTCGTCTCCTCAAACCCCTTCAATTCCTCGAGCGCGGTGAAAAGCGTCCAGGCTTTCAGCCGGTTGCCGTCACGGGCATCCGGAATGAGCCTGATAATGCCGTGGCCGCGGCCCTGAACCGTTTCGAATTTGAAGATCGCCTCGATCGTCTCGGTGCCGGCGCGCTTCACGCGGCGCGGCGGTGCGCGCTCGGGATCGATCTTGAAGCGAGAGGGCGCGGCGCGGCCGGCCAGAACCGGGAGTTCATTCAGGATCGCATCGGCGCCGTTGAGTGTTTGCAGGTTCCAACTCAGCGCCAGTACGTCGCGCCAGTAGCTGTCGGGATGAAAGAGCGGCCGAAGCGTCCGGCTGTCGGGATGTTCGAGCGCGCGTTCGAATTCCGTCAGCCAGCTTTCGGTGGCTATCGAGATATCCTCTGTTCGGTCGAGCATGCGTTGGTCTCGCTGGGGACGCGCCCTTCAACCCTGGTACGGCGAATTTGAAGTTCCTATCAGTGTTGCGGCAAGTTCGTCATAGGAACTTCAAATTCACTGCATGAGGAATTCGCGGCAACAAGGGTGCGGACTTCTGAACCGCCACACCAGAGGCTATACCCTTTGAGATCGGGCAGAAAGCTGCTTGGCTATGAGCGTTTTGCAACCGGGATATTTTTTGAAGCGGCGCTCTTGTCCGTGCCCGCAAGCACGCCTTCGCGTTTCTTGATCGCGCGGTAATACGACCACCACAGATGCGCCGCGGCGCCCCGCATCGGACGCCAGGGTTCGGCGAGAGGCGCCATCTCCTTTGGGGTGGGGCGCATTTTCAGCCCGAGCCCGATCTTTACCGCCTCCTGCACGGCGAGGTCGCCGGCCGGCCAGGCATCGCCATGGCCGAGGCAAAACAGCAGGTACACGTCCGCGGTCCATGGACCGATGCCGTGCAGCGAAACCAGGGTGTGATGCGCGGCATCGGCTTCCTCGTTGGCGAGCACGTCCAGATTGAGCCGTTCGGCGGCGATCTCACGCGCCAGATTCTTCAGGGTCTTGATCTTCGCCGCCGACAGGCCGAGCCGGCCCAGGCGATCGGCGCGGGCCCGGCGCAGACTGTCGTGATCAAGCGGGTCGAACGCGGCGGTGAGCCGCCCCCAGATGGCGGCCGCACTCGCGGTCGAAAGCTGCTGGCCGCAAACGATATGCGCAAGCCCCTGGAATCCAGGCTCACGGCGCCGCAACGCTGGCATCCCGGTGACCGCAAATACCGGCTGAAGCCGCGGGTCCAGTTTCAGAAGCGCGCGGATCGCGTCTTCGAGATCGGCCTGGCTGTTGAGGTGCAGGGTCATTGCGACTTAAAACCATCATTTGCTGGTGGAGTGGAATTGACATTCGCTATGGTGCCAACCGCACGCCCGAAAGGCGAATGTCAAATCCGAAACTCCACTAGTGTGGCGGTTCAGAAGTCCGCATCGTTTGTGCAGCGGGCTGGTCATGCGGACTTCTGAACCAAGGCCACACTAAATCAATAAGTTACCTAGTGTCCTTTCGATTCCGAAGTTCGAAACGTGGCTCCGCGAAATGCGACGAACTTCGGAATCGGGACACTAGAAACCTATGTTTTGCTAGTGGTCCTTTGATTCCAACATTCGCAAAACTGCCGCCCCAGATGGGATGCGAATGTTGGAATCGGACCGCTAGAGATAGAGATCAATGCCGCCACCCGTTTTCCGCTTTGCGCCGTCTCCGAACGGTTACCTGCATCTCGGTCACGCCTTTTCGGCGATGCTCAATGCCGACCTGGCGCGCGAATCGGGGGGCCGTTTCCTGTTGCGCATCGAGGATATCGATCCCACCCGCTGCCGGGCGGAATTCGAAGACGCGATCGATCAGGACCTCGCCTGGCTTGGCCTTGCCTGGGAAAAGCCGGTGCGCCGTCAGTCCGGGCATTTCGCGGACTATCGCGCCGCGCTCGAGAAGCTCATGGCATTGGGGCTCGTTTACCCTTCCTTCGAGAGCCGTGCCGAGATCGCCGGTCTCATCAAGCTGAAGGAGACGGACGGACCGTGGCCGCGCGATCCCGATGGCGCGCCGCTTTACCCGGGCACGGCGCGCTCGCTCCCATCCGAAGAACGCGAGCGGCTGCTTCGATCGGGGGCACCCTATGCGCTGCGGCTCGATATGGGCGCCGCCTGCGCGCGCGCCGGTGAACTGAGTTGGCGCGAATGCGGCGAGGGCCCGCGAGGCGAGAACGGGATTGTCGTGGCCCGACCCGAGGCGTGGGGTGACGTCATCATCGCGCGCAAGGAAACGCCAACCAGCTATCACCTCGCGGTGGTCGTCGACGATGCGCTGCAGGGCGTCACGGACGTGGTGCGGGGTCAGGACCTGTTCTGGTCGACCAGCGTGCACCGGTTGTTGCAGCAGCTTCTCGGGCTGCCGTCTCCGGTCTATCGGCATCACCGGCTCGTTCGGGATGCCGCCGGGCAAAAACTGTCGAAATCGACCGAGGCCACCGGCTTGCGGGAGTTAAGGGCCAACGGCGTAACCCCCGTGGAAATTCGCCGTCGCGTCGGACTCACCTGAAGGTTCAGGTTGTCGACATCCTATTCTGCCAGGATTGCGCTTCGGCGTGACTCCGCATGCCTGACCATGCCATGGTGGTGCCGGCCAGGATTGGGGGAATCATGGCGTCGCATTCGCGTCCACGGCGCAGTCAACCGCAGTTGAAAAAGGCTCGGCCGAAGAAGCGTAAGGCAGGCGCTGCCGCCGGCAGGTCGCGCAAGGCCGTCACCAAGGCGGCTGGCAAGACAGCCGCTCCCGGCATGGTCGAGACGGCGCTTGCGACCTTCGCCCACGAAGTCCGCACACCGTTGACCGGCATCCTCGCGATCAGCGATCTCCTGGCGACTTCCGACCTCGGCGAGCGGGAGCGCCGCTGGGTCGACACCATCAAGGCCGGCGCGGAGCATCTGGCGAGCCTGGCGACGCTGTTTGTCGATGCCGCCCGAAGCGGCCGTTCCGACCTTGGCGTCCGGCAGGATTTTTTCAACCTGCGCACGCTCGCCCACAATGCCGGCAACTCGCTGGCCGGCCGGGCGACCGCCAAGGGGTTGCAGTCGCGGGTCGAGATTTCGGAAAATCTCCCCGTTTTCGTGATTGGCGATCCCGTTCGCCTGCGGGCGGCGCTGGAAAACCTGATCGATAACGCCACCAAGTTCACCGAAGAAGGCGGGGTTGCGCTCGCCGTGCGGCCAACGCGCGATGTGAAAGGCAAAATCGGAGTCGCTTTTGCCGTCTCCGACAGCGGCATCGGCCTCTCGTTAAGGGAGATCAAGCGGCTGTTTCGTCCGTTCTCGCAGGCCAATGTCAGGATTGCCGCCCGCTTTGGCGGCGCCGGCCTCGGGCTGTCGTCAGTAAAGCAGCTCGCGCGCGCGATGGGCGGCGATATTGTCGTGACCCCGCGGCGGGGCGGCGGCGCCACCTTCACGCTGACGGTTTCGCTGACCCGTGCCGAGGCCTCGGCGGCGGGATCAGGTCCGGACGCCGACCGTCCGCAGGATCATGCGCGGGGCCTGCGCGTTCTCAGCGTCGAGGACAATCCGTTCGGCCGTGTCGTGCTGAATGCGGTCCTGACCGAACTCGGTCATCAGGCGGAGTTCATCGGCCGGGGAGAGGACGCGCTGGAGCGCATCGAGCTCGGCGATTTCGATGCGGTGCTGATGGATATGGTGCTTCCAGGCATCGGCGGCATCGAGGCGATCCGGCGGATCCGCGCGCTGGGGCCGCCGTCCGGCGGCATCGCGATTATCGGTGTTTCGGGCCGCAGCGACGATGAGACAGCGGCGCGCGAAGCGGGCGCCGACGCCTTCCTGGTCAAGCCTGTGTCTCCGAGGGCCTTAGCGACTGCGCTGCTTGAAGTGACACGCCGTGCGGCAGGCGCGACTTGATGATCGCGGCGTTGAGTTCCCCCCCATAGACGAAAATCGCGGCGAGAAAATACAAAAACACCAGGGCAATGATGACCGACGCAAGGCCGGCATACATCGTCACGTAGTTATTGGCGAAACGCGCCAGATATTGCCCGAACACGGTGCCCGATATCATCGAAGCGACCAAAGTGAAGACGATGCCCGGCAGGATCTGCAAAAAGGACCGGCGGCCGGCCGGAAGCCACGCATGCAGGACGAACAGCGCAACCACCAGCGCCAGAATCGTGATGCTGTAGCGGGCGATGTTGAGGAGCTTCTCATTGGTTTCGACAATGATCGGAATGTGACGCCGCGCCGCCTCGAGCATCAGCGGGCCGAGCACGATCAGGAAGGCCATCGCGAGCGAGGTGAAAGCGGCGACCAGCGTATAGCCGATCGACTCCAGCCGCAGCCAATACCACCGGCGCGGCTCGATCACGGCATAGGCGCGGTTGAGCGCAACACGAAGCGCCTCGACGCCGTTGGAGGCGAAATAAACCGCAAGCACCGCACCGATGGTCAGGATGTCGCCCCGGGTCGTGGTCAGGACATCGTGGATTTCGCCCGACAGAGAATCGGCGACCTGCTTCGGCCAGACCTGGAGCAAGAGCCCCGCGGCCTGATCGGCAAGCTCCTTGGAGCCGAAGAAGCCGGCCAGCGACGTCAGCACGATCAGGAATGGAAACAGCGCCATCAAGGTCGACAGCGCGATGTGGCTCGCGATCGCCCAGCCGTCGTCGGCCAGAAACGTGTAGAACGCATCGATGCAAACGTGAAAGATGTAGCGAATCTGCCGCACGGCGGACCTGTGTGGGTAAGCGATTCAACTAGCTTCTGATATTATCCGCCTAAAAGCCAGATCGTCCGATGTAAGGCAGCAATGGCGGATCGGCCGGCGCGGTGTTATGTACGCCAGATGGGTTCGTTCCTCAGTACGTTCATCGTTCCGATAGCAGTGGCCGCAGTGGCGGTTGTGCTGCTGCTTGGTCTTCTCAACATGATGCGGGGCGGATCGCCGAACCGCTCCCAGAAACTGATGCGGCTGCGGGTATTGCTGCAATTCGTCGCGATCGTTGCCATCATGCTCACCGTCTGGGTGATGCACCAATAGCGGCAACACGCCACCAGGGAGACGAGGCATGGTCGTCCTCAACCGTATCTACACGCGGACCGGCGATGACGGCACCACCGCGCTCGGCAGCGGCGAACGTCGCCCGAAATACGATTTGCGTATCGCGGCCTACGGTACCGTCGACGAGACCAATGCCGCCATCGGCGTCGTCCGGCTTCATCTCGCCGAAGCACCCGGGCTCGATGCGATGCTGGGACTGATTCAAAACGACCTGTTCGACCTTGGCGCCGATCTCGCCGTGCCCCAGCGCGAAGGCAAGGCGGAGCGCCTGCGCGTTCTCGCGAGCCAGGTCGAACGCCTCGAGCGCGACATCGATCACCTGAATGCGTCGCTCCAGCCCTTGAACTCCTTCGTGCTGCCGGGCGGTACACCAGCCGCCGCCTATCTGCATCTGGCGCGCACCATATGTCGCCGGGCGGAACGGATCATGGTGGAACTGGCCGCCCAGCCGGACGAA
This sequence comes from uncultured Alphaproteobacteria bacterium, assembly GCA_963706265.1. Lineage (GTDB taxonomy): Bacteria > Pseudomonadota > Alphaproteobacteria > Rhizobiales > Xanthobacteraceae > Bradyrhizobium. The sequence continues at coordinate 19,448 of CAVPLO010000004.1, forward strand.
CCGGTGGGTGACGCCGCCATTCAGTACATGAACCGGTTATCGGACTTCCTGTTCATCGCGAGCCGCACGGCCAACCACAACGGCGCCGGGGACGTGTTGTGGGTGCCGGGGCAGAACCGCTGACCCGAAGGGCAGTTTTTGGCCGTCCCGCGTTGACCGGGGTGGGCGGGCGCTTTAGGTTCCGCGCCCTGAGCTTCTAAACCGTGGTGTTCTGACGAAAGAGGGTCGATGAAGGTCCTGGTGCCGGTCAAACGAGTGGTCGATTACAACGTCAAGGTCCGCGTCAAAAGCGATGGAACCGGCGTTGAGCTGTCCAATGTGAAGATGTCGATGAACCCCTTCGACGAAATCGCCGTGGAGGAGGCCCTGCGCCTGAGAGAGGCCGGCAAGGCGACCGAAGTGGTGGTGGTTTCGATCGGGCCGGCCCAGGCGGCTGAAACCATCCGGACCGGCCTTGCCATGGGCGCCGACCGCGGCATCCTCGTCAAGGCCGAGGGCAATGTCGAGCCGCTGGCGGTCGCCAAGATCCTCAAGGCCGTGGCCGACGAAGAGAAGCCGGGGCTTGTGATTCTCGGCAAACAGGCGATCGACGACGACTCCAACCAGACCGGACAAATGCTGGCGGCCTTGCTCGGATGGTCGCAGGCCACCTTTGCCTCCAAGCTCGAGGTCGACGGTTCCGATTTCAAGGTGACACGCGAGGTCGACGGCGGTTTGCAAACCGTGAAACTCAAGGGACCGGCCGTCGTAACGACCGACCTGCGGTTGAACGAGCCGCGCTATGCCAGCCTGCCGAATATCATGAAAGCCAAGAAGAAGCCGATCGCCGACAAGGGCGCATCGGATTACGGTGTCGATCTGACGCCGCATCTCGAGATTCTCAAGACTTCCGAACCGCCGGGCCGCAAGGGAGGCGTCAAGGTCAAGGACGTCGCCGAGCTGGTATCGAAGCTCAAGACCGAAGCGGGGGTGCTCTAGTGCGGTGGATTTGTCATTCGCCTCAACGTTTGCCGCGAGCCGGTATCGCGAATGACAAATCCAAAACCGCACTAGAAATACAATATTTGCTAGTGTCCTTTAGTTCTAACATTCGCAAAGGAACTAGCCGCAATGGTATGCGAATGTTAGAACCAGGACGCTAGTGATGACCACGCTATTGATGGCCGAACACGACAACGCATCGATCAAGGATGCGACCTACAAGGCGCTGACGGCGGCCACAGCGCTGGGCGGCGACGTGCATGTGCTGGTGGCCGGGGAAAATGCCAAGGCCGCGGCCGACGCGGCGGCGAAGCTTTCCGGCGTCAAGAAGGTCTTGCTCGCCGACAATGCCGCCTATGCGCACGATCTGGCCGAGCCGCTCGCAGCATTGATCGTGGGACTCGCGGGAAGCTATGACGCGTTTGTTGCGCCAGCGACCTCGCGCTACAAGAATGTGATGCCGCGGGTTGCGGCGCTGCTCGACGTGATGCAGGTGTCGGAAATCATCAAGGTGGTGGCGCCCGATACGTTCGAGCGGCCGATCTATGCCGGCAACGCCATCCAGACCGTCAAGTCCAAGGACGCCAAGAAGGTCATCACGGTGCGGACCTCGACCTTTGCCGCCACCGGCGACGGCGGCAGTGCGGCGGTCGAGAATGCGGCGGCGGCGGCTGATCCCGGCCTTTCCAGCTTCGTCGGCGAGGAAGTCGCCAAAAGCGACCGTCCCGAGCTGACATCGGCCAAGATCATCGTGTCCGGCGGCCGGGCGATGCAGAGCCGGGAGAATTTTGCCAAGTATATCGAGCCGCTCGCCGATAAACTGGGAGCCGCCGTCGGCGCCTCGCGCGCCGCGGTCGATGCCGGCTACGCGCCGAACGACTGGCAGGTCGGCCAGACCGGCAAGGTGGTAGCGCCCGGAGCTTTATGTCGCGATCGGCATTTCAGGCGCCATTCAGCATCTCGCCGGCATGAAGGATTCCAAGGTGATCGTGGCGATCAACAAGGACGAGGATGCGCCTATCTTCCAGGTTGCCGATTACGGCCTGGTCGCCGATTTGTATCAGGTGGTTCCGGAACTGACCGAGGCGATCGGCAAGCTCGGAAAGTAGATGCGCAAGATGACAAGATGGCGGTCATGATTAAAAAAGTCGGCGTGATCGGTTCGGGGCAGATGGGTAATGGCATCGCGCATGTCGCGGCTTTGGCCGGTTTCGGCGTGGTGCTCAACGATATCTCGGCCGAACGGCTGAAGTCGGGCATGGCCACCATCAACGGCAACCTGTCGCGTCAGGTTTCCAAAAAGGCCATCACCGATGACGCCCGCAAACAGGCCTTGGCGCGGATTGCGCTCGCCGAAACCATGGATGGACTTGCCGATTGCGATCTGGTGATCGAGACCGCGGTCGAAAAGGAAGAGGTCAAGCGCAAGATCTTCCACGAGGTTTGCGCGCTGCTGAAACCGAGCGCGATCGTCGCCTCCAATACCTCATCGATCTCGATCACCCGGCTTGCGGCTTCCACTGATCGGCCCGAACGGTTCATCGGCATTCATTTCATGAATCCCGTGCCGCTGATGGAACTGGTCGAACTGATCCGCGGCATCGCCACCGACGATACGACCTTCGACGCGGCCAAGGAATTCGTTGCCAAGCTCGGCAAGCACATCGCGGTGTCGGAGGATTTCCCCGCCTTCATCGTCAACCGCATCCTGCTGCCGATGATCAACGAGGCGATCTATACGCTCTATGAAGGCGTCGGGAACGTCGAGGCGATCGACGCCGCCATGAAGCTTGGCGCCCATCATCCGATGGGACCGCTGGAACTCGCCGATTTCATCGGTCTGGATACCTGCCTGTCGATCATGCAGGTGCTGCATGAGGGGTTGGCCGACTCCAAGTACCGCCCGTGTCCGCTGCTCGTGAAGTATGTCGAGGCGGGCTGGTTGGGGCGCAAAACCCAGCGCGGCTTCTACGACTATCGCGGCGACAAGCCGATCCCGACGCGCTAATCCGCAACCGATCTCCAGCATTCGTTAACCGTCTCCGGGTAGCTTCGCCGGCGACGGGAGTGATGTGTATGGACGTAGCAAGTCTGGCCATGAGTTTGATTGCGATGCAGGCGGGTAACACCCAGCAGCAGATCGCGACCGCCGCTCTGAAATCCAACATCGATTCTGAGAAATCCTCGGTCCTGACCCTCCTGGGGGCCGGATCGTCGCCCTCGCTCGCCAATGTCGGCGCCGGCATCGGCGGCAATCTCAACATCTCGGCCTGATCTCTCCCAAGTCCCGTTCGGCCAGAATCCCCGATCCGTGTGGAGCTGGCCTGATGTGCGCATTTCTGGGCCTAGTGGTCCAATTCTGACATTCGCATCCCTTCGAAGCGGCACCTTTGCGAATGTTGGAATTAAAGGACCACAAGCAAATTCTAGCTTCTAGTGGAGTTTAGGATTTGACATTCGCTTGACGAACCAGCGGCTAGATGGGTAGCGAATGTCAAATCCACTCCACTAGCGGCATTGCCCGCCGCAGCCGCTTGCGATAGCGAGAAGCCGGCCAAACGCTATTCCAGGGACAACAGATGAAGTTCGCAAGTTTCAAGATCAACGGCGCCACGAGCTGGGGCCTCATCGACGGTAACGAAGCGATCGATCTCGGCGCCACCTTGCGCGACCGGTTTGCCGATTTGAAGTCTGCCATCGCCGCCGGCGCGCTCACTGAGGTGGCGAAAGCCGCCGCCAAGGCGGCGCGGCATCCGCTCGCTGACATCACCTGGCTGCCGGTGATCCCGAACCCCGACAAGATCCTCTGCATCGGCCTCAACTACGAAAACCACCGCAAGGAGACCGGCCGCACCGAGGTCGAAAATCCGACCGTGTTCGGCCGGTTCGCCAACAGCCAGACCGGGCATCTCGCCAACATCATCCGCCCCAAGGTGTCGACCGATCTCGACTACGAGGGCGAATTGGCGCTGATCATCGGCAAACCGGGCCGCTACATCTCGCGCAAGGATGCCTGGGGCCACATTGCCGGCTATGCCTGTTACAACGAAGGCAGCGTGCGCGATTACCAGCGCCACACCCACCAGTTCACGCCCGGCAAGAATTTTCCCAACACCGGCGCGTTCGGTCCCTGGATGGTGACGCCCGACGAGGCCGGCGATCTCGGCCCGCTGCGGCTGCAAACCCGCCTCAACGGCGAGGTGGTTCAGGACACGACTATCAGCCAGATGATCTTCGATATCCCGCGCCAGATCGAATACTGCTCGGCCTTCACGCGGCTCGAACCGGGCGACGTGATCGTGACGGGGACGCCGGGCGGCGTCGGCTCCCGCCGCACCCCGCCTCTGTGGATGAAGCCGGGCGACGTGGTCGAGGTCGAAATCGACCGGATCGGGTTATTGCGCAACGCCGTCGCCGACGAGGCGTAAGGGTCAGGATCGCGGCGGTGTCGTCGTCGCCGCCGTGATCAGCTTGACCGCATCATCGCTGTCCCATTCGGCCGGTCCGGCAATGGTCGCAATCTCGCAGCCCTGGCCGTCGACCAGCACCGACGTCGGCATGCCAAGCGCCCGACCTATGGCTTTAAGATCTTGAAAAACCTCAGCTTTACTGTCGCTAAAAAAGTCGAGGCGGGTCAGCTTGGCGTCCTTGAGGAAGTTCCTGGGCTTTTCGGGGTCCCGGGTATCGATATTGATCGCCACCACCTGGAAATCCTTGCCACCGAGCTTGGCTTGCAGGCGATCCAGTGCCGGCATTTCTCGGCGGCAGGGCACGCACCAGGTCGCCCAGAGGTTCACCAGCACCGTGCGACCGCGCCAGTCCGAGAGCTTCTTCGGCTTGCCGTCGGCATCCTGGAAGGTCAGGTCCGGCAGCCGCAGCGGGGCGGTCGCCATGGTCAACGCAGCCACCTCGCCATGGGCGAGCGGTGCGATCTTTTGCGAAAGGCTAACGGCGGGGGCGCAGGCCGAATCGCCTGATACATTGCGCCTGAGCCCGCCAAACCCGTATACCCCGGCAAATCCGATTACGGCCCCGATCAGAACCGTCCCGATAACATAGGGAATGCGGCGCGTCGGAGCCGGGGCAGGCTGTGGGCTTTCGGGCATATCGTTTGTCATTCTGTTCCAGATGCGGCTATTGGAGGCCTTCGGTTGCATCCATCAGGTCGATGGAAGCAACACAAGCGGCGAGTCATTGGTCATGAGCAACAAGATGTGGGGCGGCCGGTTCACCGAGCGGCCCGATGTGATCATGGAGGAAATCAACGTCTCCATCGACGTCGATCGTCACATGTACGCCCAGGACATCGCCGCGTCCAAGGCCCATGCCGCCATGCTGTCCGCGCAAGGGATTATTACGGCAAACGATGCGAAAAATATCGCCAGGGGTCTAGACACGATTTTGTCAGAAATCGGCAAGGGATCGTTCGATTTCAAGCGCGCGCTCGAAGACATCCATATGAATGTCGAGAGCCGGCTTGGCGAACTGATCGGGCCCGCCGCCGGGCGGCTGCATACCGCGCGTTCGCGCAACGATCAGGTCGCAACCGACTTCCGCTTGTTCGTCCGCGACACCATCGACGAGACGGATCGGGCGCTGGCTCTGTTCCAGCAGGCCTTGGCGCAGCGCGCGTGGGAACATGCCGCGACCGTGATGCCTGGCTTCACGCATCTGCAAACCGCCCAGCCGGTCACCTTCGGGCACCACCTGCTTGCCTATGTCGAGATGGCCGCGCGGGACCGCGGCCGCTTTGCCGATGCGCGCAAGCGTCTGAACGAGTCGCCGCTCGGGGCTGCGGCGCTCGCCGGCACCTCGTTTCCGATCGACCGCACGGCAACGGCGAAGGCGTTGGGCTTCGACCGGCCGATGGCCAATTCGCTCGACGCGGTGTCCGATCGCGATTTCGCCATCGAGGCGCTGTCTGCTGCGGCGATTGCCGCCATGCATCTGTCGCGCTTTGCCGAAGAGATCGTGATCTGGACCTCGCCGCTGGTGGGGATGGTGCGGCTTTCCGACAAGTTCACGACCGGTTCCTCGATCATGCCGCAGAAGCGCAATCCCGACGCAGCAGAATTGGTGCGCGCCAAGACCGGCCGGGTGATCGGCGCGCTCAACGGGCTCTTGATCGTGATGAAGGGACTGCCGCTCGCCTATCAAAAGGACATGCAGGAAGACAAGCAGGGCGCGATGGAGGCGTTCGGCGCGCTGTCGCTGGCGATTCGGGCGATGACCGGCATGGTCCTCGACCTCGTGCCGGACGAGGCGCGCATGAAAGCCGCTGCCGGTGAGGGCTATGCCACCGCCACCGATCTGGCGGATTGGCTGGTGCGGACGCTGAAAATGCCGTTCCGCGATGCCCATCACATCACGGGCCGGATCGTTGCCAAGGCCGCCGCCGATGGCGTTGCCCTGCATGAACTGCCGCTCAAGGCGATGCAGGCGATCGAGCCGAAGATCACCAAGGACGCGTTTTCGGTGTTGTCGGTTGAAGCGTCGGTGAAAAGCCGCACAAGCTTCGGCGGCACTGCGCCAAAGAATGTGGCGGCGCAGGCCAAAGGCTGGCTCAAACGGCTGGAAAAAGAGCGAAAGTTGGGCTGAGCGAACAATTCTTGCCGGAAATTCAACAGCTCTCAGGTCTCGCCAGAACGGATCAACTTTTGTATGGTGCGGCCCGCATTGGGGATCTCAACGTGACTCGGAACGACCGCCCAAACACGCAACGATGGGCACTTATTCTGGTGGGGACGGCTGCGCTCCTGCTTTCGGGCTGCGGGCGCAAGGGGCCGCTCGATCTGCCGCCGACCGCCTCGGGGCAGCAGCCGGTTGCGGGCGTACAGCCCGATCCGGCGGCCACCGCTGAAGCGAGCAAACCGAGCCTGTTCAATTCGAACTATGGCAGCGACCAGTTGCCGGTCGCCGGCAAAGGTCCAAAACGGCCGTTCGCCCTCGACCCGCTTCTCAACAGCAACTGAGCGTCCCATGAATCACTTCGATTATCGCAACGGCGTGCTTCACGCCGAGGCGGTTAGTCTGGTGGAACTCGCCGACGCCGTCGGGACGCCGTTCTATTGCTATTCGACCGCGACGCTGGAGCGTCACTATCGGGTGTTCAGCGAGGCCTTTGCCGGCGAGAAGGCGCTGATCTGCTACGCCATGAAGGCGAACTCCAACCAGTCGGTGCTGCGCACGCTGGCAAAACTCGGCGCCGGCGCGGACGTGGTGTCGGGCGGCGAACTGAAGCGCGCGCTCGCGGCCGGCATCCCGGCGGAGAAAATCCTTTTCTCCGGGATAGGCAAGACCGAAGCGGAGCTCAGCGCCGCCTTGGCTGCGGACATTCTCTGCATCAACATCGAATCCGAACCCGAACTCGAATTGCTGTCGCATCTCGCGAGCGGGCAGGGCAAGACCGCGCGGATCTCGGTTCGCGTCAACCCGGACGTCGATGCCGGCACGCACGCCAAGATCGCGACCGGAAAATCCGAAAACAAGTTCGGCATTCCGATCGCGCGGGCCCGCGCCGTGTATGCCCGCGCGGCAAAGTTGCCAGGCATTCGCGTCACCGGCGCCGATATGCATATCGGCAGCCAGATCACCGATCTCAGCCGGATGGAAACCGCGTTCCGCATCCTTGCGGAATTCGTGCAGACGCTGCGCGCCGACGGCCACACCATCTCGCATATCGATTTCGGCGGCGGCCTCGGCATTCCCTATCACATGGACCAGGCGGCGCCTCCGTTGCCGTCCGCCTATGCGGCGATGGTCAAGCGGGTGACGCATAACCTTGGCTGCACGTTGATGTTCGAGCCCGGCCGGATGATCGTCGGCAACGCCGGCATCCTGGTGTCGCGCGTGATCTATGTGAAGCGTGGTGATGCCAAGAACTTCGTCATTATCGATGCGGCGATGAATGATTTGATCCGGCCGACGCTTTACGAAGCCCATCACGATATTCTGCCGCTGCGCGAAGCGGGCCGGAATCCGCAGATGATCGTGGCCGACGTAGTCGGCCCGGTCTGCGAAACCGGCGATTACCTCGCGCTTGGGGCGTTCCATGCCTGAGCCGAAGGCGGGAGATCTTCTGGCCATCATGACCGCGGGCGCCTATGGCGCAGTGCAGTCCGGCACCTACAACACGCGCGCACTGGTGCCGGAGGTGCTCGTCAAGGGTGACCAATACGCGGTGGTGCGTCCGCGCCTTGAGGTCGACGCGCTGATAGCAATGGATAAGCCGGCGCCCTGGCTGTGACTCTCGTGTCCCGGACGCGGCGCGTCGTGAAATGACGCGACGCAGATCCGGGACCCAGGTACATCCGCCGATGCGGTTGGACCCCGGATCTGCAGCGCAGCCGCCATGCACGTTGAAGACGCGCGTGAACGTGCTTGCGGCGCTGCGCTGCGTCCGCGGAACGCCGGACTACTTCCCCGCGATCCCGCCTTTGTTGCCGCCGACCACCACGCCCGCCTTCTTTTCGATCGGCAGAATCGCAGAAGTGAAGTCGGAGTCCGCGCCGGTTTCGCGGATCACCACTTCCCACAGCCGGCCGACCGCTTCGGCGACTTCCATCGACAGCCCAAGCGACTTCATCTCTTCAAGCGCCAGCCGCACGTCCTTGACCATCAGGCCGGTGGCAAAACCGAAGTCGAAACTGCGCGGCAGGATCGAGCGGGGAAACTTGTCGCGGCTCGCCGTGTTCATGCCCGAGCCCGAATTGAGCACATCGACCATCACGGCGGGATCGAGGCCGGCTTTGACGCCCATGACCACGGCTTCCGAGGTCGCCACCATGGCGGTCGCCGACAACAGGTTGTTGGCGAGCTTCATGGTCTGGCCGGAGCCGGGCTTTTCGCCGATGAAGAACACCTTGCCGATCACGTCCAGCGCCGGCTTGATCGCTTCGAAATCGGCGCGCGGACCCGAGACCATGACCGCCAGCGTGCCTTTCTCGGCACCGCCGACACCGCCGGAGACCGGGCTGTCGATCTGGACCAGGTTGCGCTTGGCGAGAATGTCGTGAATCCGCACCGCCATTTGCGAGCCGACGGTAGAGAGATCGACAAAACGCTTCACGCGTTTGCCTTCGATCACGCCGTCCTTTCCGGTTGCGACATCAAGCGAGGCCTGAAGCGAAGGAAGGCTTGCCATCACGGTTTCGGCGCGATCGGCAACATCCTTCGGTGAGGATGCCGCCTTCGCACCGAGCGCGACCAATTGGTCGACGGCTTCCTTGCGCTGATCGAAAACAAAAAGCTGATGCTTGGCCTCGATCAGGCGTCGCGCCATCGGGAAGCCCATTTTGCCAAGGCCGATGAATCCGATTTCCATGCTGTAATCCCAGGAGTGTCTGAAGGCGTCCTCACCCAGTGGGTCGAGGATGGTTCCAACCATGACGTTACGGGGTCACGCTGGGACAGTCACGCCGCCGTGCTATGCGCAATTTCGGGTGTGGGATACCCGGGCCGCGTAGGTGCCTCACGGTTGCCGTTGTGTTAGGCTTGATGGTGGGCAACCTGGAGAGATTGTTGAGCGAACCGACCCCCGATTCACCAAAGGTGGAACGCCCTGATACGGTCTCGCGGCTGCGGATCGCGCAAGCCTTGCGGCGGGCCGAATTTGCGATTGCGTGGGAGCGAAGCTGGCCGTATCTGGCACGCTTTCTGACGGTTGCCGGGCTGTTTCTGGTGCTGTCCTGGGCGGGCTTGTGGCTGGCTCTGCCGTTCACCGCTCGTGCCCTCGGGCTTGGTCTCTTCCTGGTGTCGGCGCTCGCGGCGCTATCCCCCTTGTTCCGGTTTCGCTGGCCGAGCCGCGAGGAGGCACTGGGGCGTCTCGATCGCGGCACCGGCATTCGCCATCGTCCGGCGACGACCCTCACCGATACGCTGACGACACAAGACCCGGTCGCGCTGGCGCTGTGGCAGGCGCAGCGCGAGCGCACACTGGCTTCGATCAAGCGCATTCGCGCCGGCCTGCCGTCGCCGCGGCTTGCCATCCATGATCCCTGGGCGCTCCGCGCGCTGATCGTAGTGCTGATGGTTGCGACCTATATCGCGGCCGGTGACGAACGAAGAGTTCGCGTCGCCGCCGCTTTCGACTGGAACGGGGTGTTTGCGGCCGAGAATGTCAGGGTCGATGCCTGGGTGACGCCGCCGCTTTATACCGGGCGGCCGCCGGTCATCCTGTCGGCGGCGAACAAGGAGGCCGCGCTTCCGGCTTCGGGGCCGCTGGCGGTGCCGGCCGGCAGTACGCTGATTGTGCGCTCAAGCGGCGGCGCCCTCGACGTCGTGGTGGGCGGCGGAGTGGCCGAGGCGGCAGCAAAGGAACAGGCTCCCAAGGGCACGAGCGAAAAGCATTTCACCATCACCGGCGACGGCACCGCCCACGTCCGCGCGCCGTCCGGCCAGCCGCAATGGCGCTTCAGCGCCATGCCTGACCATCCCCCGGTCATTGCGCTCGCCAAGGATCCGGAACGTCAGGCGCGGGGCTCCTTGCAGTTGTCCTACAAACTCGAGGACGATTACGGCGTGACCGAAGCGCACGCGCAGTTTGCGACGCGCGGCGCGGCCGGAGCGGCGGAGGCACGACCGCTGTTCGACGCGCCGCAGTTTTCGCTGGTACTGCCCAATGCGCGCACCCGCAACGGCGTCGGCCAGACTGTCAAGGATCTCAGCGAGGATCCCCATGCCGGCGCCGACGTCACGCTGACGCTTACGGCCAAGGACGAAGCCGGCAACGAGGGGCGCAGCGCGCCGTTCGATATGCGCCTGCCCGAACGTCTCTTCACCAAGCCCTTGGCGCGCGCGCTGATCGAGCAGCGGCGAACTCTTGCGCTTGATGCCAATCAGCGGCCGCAGGTCAACGAAGCGCTGAAGGCGCTTTTGATTGCGCCGGAATTGTTCATGCCGGAAGTCGGCCACTATCTCGGCCTGCGCAGCGTCGAGCAGGAACTCGAAGCGGCGAGGACCGATGATGCCATGCGCGGGGTGGTGGCGAGCCTGTGGGCGCTCGCGGTCACGATCGAGGATGGCGACATCACCGACGTCGACAAGGCGCTTCGCGCGGCGCAGGACGCGCTCAAGGCGGCCCTGGAGCGAGGCGCCAGCGACGAGGAGATCAAGAAACTCACCCAGGATCTGCGGGCGGCGCTGGATAATTTCCTGCGCCAACTCGCCGAACAGCTTCGCAACAATCCGCAAGCGCTGGCGCGGCCGCTCGACCCCAACACCCGCGTGATGCGCCAGCAAGACCTCAACAACATGATCGACCGCCTGGAGCGGCTGTCGCGCTCGGGCGACAAGGACGCGGCAAAGCAGTTGCTCGACCAGTTGCAGCAGATGCTGGAGGGCCTGCAACTCGCGCAGCCCGGCCAATCCGGCGACGACGACATGGAGCAGGCGCTGAACGAACTCGGCGACATGATCCGCAAGCAGCAGCAATTGCGCGATAAGACGTTCAAGCAAGGCCAGGACTCCCGCCGCGACCGGCAACGCGGCAAGCAGGGCGATCAGGCCATGGGCGATCTCCAGCAGGACCAGCAGGGGCTGCGCGATCGGCTGAAGAAGTTGCAGGACGAGTTGGCCAAGCGCGGCATGGGACCGAACCAGCGCGGCCAGCAGGGTCAACAGGGCCAGCAACCCGGCCAGGACGGCGACGGCCAAGCCGGCGATGACGAGGACGGTCTTGGCACGGCCGATAACGCGATGGGCGATGCCAGCGGCAGGTTAGGGGAGGGCAATGCCGACGGCGCCGTCGATTCGCAGGGCAAGGCACTCGATGCCTTGCGCAAGGGACAGCAGAGCCTGGCCGAGGCCATGCAACAGCGCGATGGCGAAGGTCAGGGCGAGGGCCAGGGCAATCGCGCCGGCCGGCAGCAAGGCAGTAACAATTCGAGCGATCCGCTGGGGAGACCCTTGCACGGGCGGGATTTCGGTGACGATCTGACGGTGAAGATTCCCGGGGAGATCGACGTGCAGCGCGTGCGCCGGATTCTCGAGGAGCTTCGCCGGCGCCTGGCCGATCCGAAGCGTCCCCAGCTCGAGCTCGATTACATCGAGCGGCTGTTGAAGGACTATTAAGTCCTAACTGACCTTGCGGGACGCCAGTGCCCACTTTCCGAAGTTCGTGCTCCATCGCAGCACCCACTTTCACGAACTTCGGAAAGTCATGGGCACTAGCGAACTTATTGAATCTAGTACCGCTTTGTCGATCTGAAGTCCCTGATCGAGCTCGCCGCTTGCGGTGCGGGGACTTCAGATCGGCGGTGCTAGAGCGGCGGATTTGACATTCGCTTCAGTATTGCCGCGAGTCCTCAAAGGCGACTGTCAAATCCAAACCGCGCTGGAAACTTATGTTTGCTGGCGGCCTTTCGGTCCTGACATTCGTAAGCGATCCCTCCTGAACATAATACGAATGTCAGGACCGGGACGTCAGCGCGTCCGCAACCGCGGTGCGGATATCCGCCACCGAAAACGGTTTGCTGATCACATCGTAAGCGATCGCGCTGAGGCCCGAGGCGCGTTCGCGCTGATCGGCAAAACCCGTCATCAGCAGAATCGTCAGCTGGGGAAAATCGCGGGCGGCCGTCAGCGCCAGCGCAATCCCGTCCATGATCGGCATCTGGATGTCGGTCAACATCAGGTCGAAGGCGCTGTCGGTGCCTAAGATCTCAAGCGCTTCGGCGCCGTCCGTGGCGGTGATGATGTCGTGACCGTCCATCGCGATGGCGCGCGCGACCAGAAGGCGCATCGAACTCTTCATCATCGACAATCAGTACGCGGGACATTTTGAAGCCTCACACTTGCGAAGGTGGTCGACCGGCCCGCTTCACGCATGGCCGCCGGTGATATCTCGCTTGTTGAAGAAGCGCACATCGATATTGCGCCCGCCGGGCGGCGGCGAGGCAAGCCGTGACTTGAACACGGCCCTCTCGCCGGGGCGCAGGAACGATTGTTCCAGCACCGTATTCCAGGCGTAGATCTCCGCGCCTTGCGCGTCGCGTATGCTGAAGCGCAGGCGCGGTAGTTCGACCGGCTTGCTCGAGTTCGTCCGTAATGGCGCCCTCGATCACGAGCATCGACGTGCCTTCCACCGTCTCGGACGAGACCTTGACGTCGCGGAAGCGCAGCCCGCGCAAATTGACGTCGAGGCCGACCAGTTTGTAGAAAGCGGCCGTTTGCGGCAGCAGCCGCACCATTTCGGCGCGCCAGATCACCAGCGCCAGCACCAGAGCGCCCATGGCCGCACAGGCGGTGGTGAGGCTGAACGGCGTCTTGCGGCCAGGTCCGGGACGGGCGGCCTTCGGCTTGATGAACCTGCCGAGCCATGGGAAGCGCCCCGGCTCGGCGTTATCCGCGCTATCCTGATCGTGTCTCGCTTCGGCTGTCCAGTCGGCCGAGCCCTGCAAGTCGCCGGCGATCGAGGGGCTATCGACGTGCGGGGCTTCGTTGTCTGCGTCGTCCTGCTCTCGCGCCAGTGCGTCCCATTCGGAGGCGGCGTCCTGTTCGGGGTCTTGCTGATGTGAGCCCACCGCTACCGGCGCCAATTCGACTGCATCTTCGCGCCGGGCGAGCCAGACTTCCTTGCAGCGGGAGCAGCGCACGCTACGGCCAGCATCGCCGAGCTTTGCCGAATCAATGCCAAAGGACGTCGAACAATGAGGACAAACGATCTGCATGGCCGCTCTCCGCAAGGACGCTTGCCCGGTGCCGCCGATTTGAAGTTCCCCGCGGCTTGCGCCGTGCGGGGACCTTCAGAATTCGAAAAGCGGCACCGGAAAGGTGGGTTGCCGGTGCCTACGCGTTTCCGAGGTTCGTGCCTGAGGCTGGTTGCCGGCCTCAACGGCCTTCGGAAGCGGGGCCCCAGGATGCTACAAGGGGAGCGTTAACGAATCGGAAACCATAAACGACGCAAAACCTTGTTAGCTGGGTTCCCGGCAGCGGGCCGGGCGGGCCGAAGGTTTTGAGGTTTTCGGTCGCGCCCCTCATCGAACGGAGCTGAGCTTGGTTCGGTTCGAAAATGTCGGATTGCGCTACGGGCTCGGCCCGGAGATTTTGCGCGACCTCAGTTTCCTGATTCCCGCCCATTCCTTCCAGTTTCTCACCGGTCCCTCCGGCGCCGGCAAGACTTCGCTCCTGAAGCTGTTGTTCCTCTCGCTGCGGCCGACCCGAGGCCTGGTCAATCTGTTCGGCCACGACATCTCCATGCTGGGGAAGGAACAGATCGCAGATTTGCGCAAACGGATCGGGATTGTGTTGCAGGATTTCCGTCTGCTGGATCACATGACGACCTATGAAAACGTCGCCTTGCCGTTCCGCGTGATGGGCCGGGAGGAGTCGAGCTATCGCAAGGAAGTGATCGATCTTCTGAAATGGGTCGGCCTTGGCGAGCGTATGGATGCGCTGCCGCCAATCTTGTCCGGCGGGGAGAAACAGCGGGCGGCGATCGCGCGCGCGGTCATTTCGCGGCCACAATTGCTGTTGGCGGACGAGCCGACCGGCAACGTCGACCCCACGCTCGGGCGTCGCCTGCTCAGGCTGTTCATTGAATTGAACAAGTCGGGCACTGCGGTCGTGATCGCCACCCATGATATGGCGTTGATGGACCAGTATGATGCAAGGCGGCTGGTGCTCCACCAGGGACGGCTGCATATCTATGAGTAGGACCGATCAACAACTGAGCCCGCTGCTCGACCTCGGACACGAGCGTCCGCAGGTGCCGGCGCGGGCGCGCAACATGTCGCCGATCGTGCCCCGCGGCTCGATCGCCGGCAGCGCGCTGGTTGCGGTTGTTGCCATCATGACCTTCCTGGCCTCGATCACGACCGGCACGGTGTTGTTGGTCAGTGCGTCCGCGGCCGAATGGCAATCGGACGTCGCAAGCGAGATCACCATCCAGGTCCGCCCCGCGCCCGGGCGTGATCTCGATCGCGATGCGGCGGCAGTGGCGGACGCGGTGCGGGCGCAGTCCGGCATTGTGGAAGTCAGGCCTTTCTCCAAGGAAGAATCCGCCAAATTGCTGGAGCCGTGGCTCGGCAGCGGACTCTCGCTCGATGACCTGCCGGTGCCGCGCGTGCTTGTCGCACGGGTCCAACCGGGATCGACCGTTGATCTCGAAGCGTTGCGGCGCAGGGTGACGCAGGCAGCACCCACGGCGAGTGTCGACGACCACCGCGCTTGGATCGAGCGAATGCGTTCGATGACCGGGGCTACCGTGATCGCGGGTATCGGCATTCTGATCCTGGTGATCGCCGCGACCATCATCTCGGTCTCGTTCGCCACCCGCGGCGCGATGGCGGCGAACCGACCGATCGTGGAAGTCCTGCATTTTGTTGGCGCCGGCGACCGCTACATCGCCAATCGCTTCCTGAGGCATTTTCTCAGGCTTGGTCTCGAAGGCGGCGTCATCGGCGGCGGCATAGCCATGCTCGTCTTCGGCTTTTCAGAGTCGATCGCAAACTGGTTTTCGGGCACCCCCGTCGGCGACCAATTTGCCGCCTTGCTGGGGACGTTTTCGTTGCGCCCGTCAGGCTACCTGACGCTGGCGGCACAAGCGGTGTTGATCGCCGCGATCACGGCCTGGGCGTCCCGGCGCACGCTGTTTGCAACCCTCAACGATATTGAATGATGCGGCAGATCGGTGTCGAGAGGCGAAAACCGGTTCCCACCTCTGCCGATCATGCCTTAGACTTGGGGGAGGAGGCGCAACGCGATCGATGAGCCAGCCATCTGCCAGTCAACCAGACGCCCCGACTTCCGCCGCGCCGCGGAAAATGCGGGGTGCTGTGGTCCTGACCGTGCTGGCCTTGGCATTCGTCGCGGCCGCGGCCGGCTTCGCCGGGTTTCTGGCGCAATTGCGCGGATCTGAAATCAAGCCGTCACGCACCGCCGACGGCATCGTGGTGCTGACCGGCGGCTCGTCGCGCGTATCCGATGCGATGGAGTTGTTGGCGGACGGCTTTGGGAAACGACTGCTGATTTCCGGCGTCCATCCCTCGAGCGGCGCCAGCGACATCTCCCGCTCGTTGACCGACAATCAGTCGCTGCTGAATTGCTGCGTCGATCTCGACCGCTCGGCGGTCAATACCCGCAGCAACGCCGCCGAGACGCGGCGCTGGGCGCATGAGCGGGGCTTCAAGTCGCTGATCGTCGTCACGTCGAATTACCACATGCCGCGGGCGATCGTGGAGTTGTCCCACGCCATGCCTGATATCACTCTTATTCCGTTTGCGGTGGTGGGTGACAAGTGGCGCGAGGAAGCCTGGTGGACCAATGGCGCCACGGTGCGCCTGCTGCTATCGGAGTATGTCAAATATGTCGCCGCCGAGGTGCGGGTGCGCCTGGCGGATGCTGGCCTGGATATCATGCGCGAAACCACCGATTCCGATTTTCGTGCGCCGCGCCGGCCGGCGACGGCCCAAGCCAACTAATCGGGTTACCGATGCTTCTCATTTTCCTGCGTTCGTTGATCTACAACGTGCTGTTCTATCTGTTGCTCGTGTTCTGGCTGATCGTCGCGATTCCGACCTTCCTGATGCCTCGCGCTGCGATCATGGCGGTGGCGCGGCGATGGGCGAGTCAAAGCACGTCGCTGTTGCGCGTGATCTGCAACATCAAAGTGGAATATCGCGGGGTTGAGAAAATCCCGAAAGGGCCGCTACTCATCGCCTCCAAGCATCAGTCGATGTGGGAAACCTTTGCGCTGCTGCAATTTTTCGATGAGCCGCTTTACATTCTCAAACGCGAACTGACGCTGATTCCGTTTTTTGGCTGGTATTTGATCAAGGCCGGCATGGTCGCTGTCGATCGCCGCGCCGGCGGCCGCGCGCTCCTCAAGATGGTCCGGCAAGCGAGCGAAGAAGTACGGCGCGGCCGTCAGTTGATCATCTTCCCGGAAGGTACCCGCAGGCCGGCCGGCGCGCCGCCGGCATACAAGCCGGGCGTTGCGCAACTCTATGCGAGTTGCCGGAAGAACTGCATGCCGGTGGCGCTCAATTCCGGATTGTTCTGGCCGCGCCGGACCTTCATGCGTTATCCCGGCACGCTGGTGGTTGAATTTCTTGATCTAGTGCCGCCGGGTCTTCCACGCGACGAATTCCTCGCGCGCGTTTCCACGTTGATCGAGGATGCAACAGCAAAATTGGTCGAGGCGGGGCGGCGCGAGCAGGCGCAGCTGTTCGATCGCGCGGAAAACTCGCCATCTGCCAAGGCGTAAGGTGCCGGCTCAGCGGTGCAGCGGCGTCTCGTCGTGCAGCATCAACGCCAACTGATGCAGTTGGGGATCGCGGAAGCCCTGCGCCTCGATCGATCTCACGGTTTCCAGCACGTAGTCGCGGTTGTTGCCGGAGCGGCCGTGGCCTTGCCGCACGTAACGCAGTTGCTCCTGAAGCGATAGCCGGCCGGCATATTGAACATGGCCCCGATCGACGACATAGGCGAGCGCTGCGACCCGCTCGCGGGCGTCATTCTCCAGCCAGACCGAGCGCATGACTTCACGATAGACGTGAGTGGTTTGTTCGCGGCCGCGCAGATAGTCCACGACTTCGTCGCGTTGCTCGGCAGCGACGCGGAACGCAATGCCGCGGCAGGCTCCGCCGCGGTCGAGGCCGAGCACGAGGCCCGGCTTTTCCGGGGTGCCGCGATGGTCGAACGAATAGACGCATAACGCGCGGTGTTCGCCGATCAGCCGCGCCGGCACCTGCTCGACGAATTCGAATCCCGGCCGCCACATCAGCGAGCCATAGCCGAAGACCCAGAGGTCTTCATGGGAAGGAACAGGAGTGGAAGGCTTTTCGGCGAGCATCTAACTCATGGCTATCAGAACACAAATGTGAAACGAAGTATAAATTCCGCAAAGCCGAAACGGGCGGATGGCCCGCTTACATTTGACAAAATTGCCGGCCAATGGTCGGTCTATGACCACCATGACCCTCCCCTCGGACGCCCCGCGACGGCGCTCGCGCTGGCCGCTCTTCCTGATGCCGATCCTGCTCGTGATTGCCGCCGCGGCATGGAGCCTGTTCTGGTTTTATGCCGCCTCGCAGGCCGAGGTGAAAGCTGATGCCTGGCGTGCGCAGGAGGCCAAATCCGGGCGAAGCTTTGAATGCGCCAAGCAGTCGATCGGCGGCTTCCCGTTCCGCATCGAGGTGCGCTGCGAGGGCGCGCGCATCACATTGACATCGCAGACCGCGGGCGCGGCGCAGCCCGTCACGATCAACCTCGCCGAAATTCTGGCAGTTGCGCAGGTCTATGCCCCGAAATTGCTGATCGCGGAATTCCACGCGCCTGCGGCCATTTCCGAAATCGCAAAACGCGCCTGCGATGCGGGTGAACTGGAAGACGGCGCGCGCGAGCGTGGTTGGATTGCCTGCCGTTCCGCAGCGTGCCTCGATCGTTTTCGATGATGTCGCGATCGATCGCTCGAACAATTCAGTTCAGGTGCCGGTAGCTCGCGCCAAACATGTCGAACTGCACGGCCGGCTCGCCGAAGGCTCGACCCTGAAAGACCCCGTCATCGAAAGCGTGTTGCGGATCGACTCCGGCAGTGTACAGGACGTTCATCCCTTGCTGGCGCGGCCGTTCGTTGCCGATATCCATGCGAAGCTGAGCGGCCTGAAGGATCTCGTGCCCAAGCCATGGCCGCAGCGGTTTCGCGAGCTTCAGACCAATGGCGGACGGGTCGAGATCATTCAATCGCGCATTCAGCAGGACGATTTGGTCGCGGTCGCCGCGGGTAACCTGGCGCTCAATGCGCAGGGCCGTATCGATGGTGAGCTGCAAATGACGGTCACCGGCATCGAGAAGGTCATTCCCGCGCTCGGCATCGAAAAAATGCTGGAGCAGGGCGTGCCGCAGGCGACGCTCGATCGCGTTGCGCCCGGCGTCAAGTCGCAGGACGTCAGCAATCTGCTTGGGGCGCTCGACAAGGCAATTCCCGGCCTCGGCAAGGTGGTCAAACAGAACGCCAATCTCGGCGTGGCCGCGGGCATCAATGCACTCGGCAAGGAGGCAACGCTGGAAGGCAAGCCCGCTCGCACATTCCCGCTGCGCTTCGCCGACGGCACGGTCTATCTCGGCCCGCTGAAGGTGGGCGAGGTCCCGCCGCTGTTTTAGGGCTTTTTCTCCAGTTGTTGGTGAGGTCGGCCGAAATCGGGTGCTGCCGAGTCCTGTCCGATCTCGACAATGCCGCGGCGGATCGCGCGGGTGCGCGTAAAGTGCTCGAACAATGCCTCGCCATCGCCGCGTCTGATCGCGCGTGTCAGTTTGGACAAGTCCTCGTTGAAGGTGCCAAGCATCTCCAGCACCGCATCCTTGTTGGTCAGGAACACGTCGCGCCACATGACCGGATCAGATGCAGCGATACGCGTGAAGTCGCGAAAGCCACCGGCGGAGAACTTCAGCACTTCGGATTGCGTGACACCTTCAAGCTCATCCGCCGTGCCTACGATTGTATAAGCGATCAGATGCGGCAGGTGGCTCGTGATCGCGAGCACCATGTCATGATGCTCGGGCGTCATGATCTCGACCTTGGCGCCGATGCCGGCCCAGAACGCGCGCAGCCGCTCCACCGCCTCGGGGTCCGTTCCCTCGGGCGGGGTGAGAATGCACCAGCGGTTGATGAAGAGCTCCGCGAAGCCTGAATCGGGGCCGGAATGTTCGGTGCCTGCCACCGGATGCGCCGGCACGAAATGCACGCCCGCGGGCAGGTGCGGCGCCATCTCCTTGACCACCGCGCCCTTGACGGAGCCGACGTCGGAGATGATGGCTCCCGGCTTGAGATGGCCGGCGATTTCGGCTGCGACCGCGCCGCAGGCGCCGACCGGGATGCACAGGATCACGAGGTCGGCGCCTTCGGCGGCTTCTGGATTGGTCTCGACCACCCGATCGACGACGCCGAGCTCCGTCACGCGGTGCGCGGGTCTTCGCCGAGCGCGCGGTGGTGACGATCTCTTTCGCCAATCCCTGCTCGCGCGCGGCGCGCGCGATCGAGCCGCCGATCAGTCCGAAGCCGATCAGCGCGATGCGATCAAAATGTACTGCTCCGTTCACTTCGAACTCATGAATTCGGTTAAGCCCTCGACCACCAGCCGGTTGGCTTCTTCCGTGCCGATCGTCAGGCGCAAGGCGTGCGGCAGGTGGTAATTTTTCAGCCCCCGCAGCACGAGCCCGCGCTCGGTGAGGAAGGTGTCCGCATCGGCCGCCGTCTTGCCCTGTTGAAGCGGAAAATGGATCAGCACGAAATTGGCGACGCTCGGGGTGACCTTGAGGCCGAGCCTGGTCAGCTCTTCCGTCAGCCAGCTGCGCCACTTCTCGGTGTGGGTCTTCGACATCTGCTGATGCGCGGTGTCTTCGATCGCGGCGATCGCGGCCCACATCGCCGGCGTCGAGACGTTGAACGGCCCGCGGATGCGGTTGACCGCGTCCACGATGTGGGCCGGTGCGAACATCCAGCCGATGCGCAGCGCCGCGAGCCCGTGAATCTTCGAGAACGTGTGGGTCATCACGGTGTTTTCGCTGGTCGCGACCAGTTCAATGCCCATTTCGTAATCGTTGCGCGAGACGTAGTCCGCATAGGCCGCGTCCAGCACCAGGAGAACATTGCCCGGCAGTCCGGCGCGCAGCCGCTTCACCTCGTCGAAGGGCAAATAGGTGCCGGTCGGGTTGTTCGGGTTGGCGAGCCAGACGAGCTTGGTGCGCGGCGTGACGAGCTTGAGGATGGCATCGACGTTGGCCGTGAAGTCGGTCTCGGGTGCGACCACGTTGACCGCGCCGTTCGCCATCGTCGCGATCGGATAGACCAGAAAGCCGTGGGTCGTGGAAATCGCCTCGTCGCCGGAGCCGAGAAAAGTGTGCGCCAGCAGGTTGAGGACTTCATCGGAGCCGGCGCCGCAGATGATGCGGTCGGGATCGAGACCGAACGCGCGTCCGATCGCCTCGCGCAGGATACGCGAGGTGCCTTCCGGATAGTCCTCCAGATGCGCGGCAGCGTTCTTGTAGGCCTCGACCGCCTTCGGCGACGGACCGAACGGCGTCTCGTTGGCCGACAGTTTGAACACCTTGCGGCCGCCTTCCGCCTTCGGGCTCTTGCCGGGCGCATAGGGCGCAATATCGAGAATGCCGGGATTCGGCACGGGTCGGGACATCTCTAGCTCCGGAGTGGGCGGGGGCGGCTATCTGGCCACCGTTCCGTTCGGCACCGTATAGCGCGTTGCGTGGCTGCCGACGAGGGCCGATGAGCGCACCGAGGCGCCGGCCTCGACCAGGGCGGCCTTGATCTTGTCGAGGCTGCCGTCGCTCGCCACCGACACCAGAAGCGCCGCGCCGTCAAAGGCCGTGTCGGGCACGGCGACGATCTCGGCCAGCGGCGACAGCGCGCGGGCAGTTTCGGCGTTCCAGCCGGAGACGCGCACGCTCCACATCTCGACTTCGGTCACCATGGCGCTATCGGCCACGCGCGACACCACAAAAACCGGCAGTGCCGCCGGATGGTCGGCGCGCTCGACAAACGGCAACCGCGCGATGATCTTCGGCGCGCCGTTTGCCTCGAGCGCGATCCACCACGGCGTGCGGCTGGACGTCGCCGACACCAGCGCCAGGTCGCCTTTGGATTTGGCGACCGCCTCGACCGCGGCCGGCGCATTGAAATGCGACACGTAGGGCACGGTGAAACCGAAATGAAACCGCGCCGAATCCCGCATCGCGGATTCGCCGACCGAAACATCGGCGTGCACCGAGAACGGCGCCTGGACGTAAGTGAAGGTCGAGATGATGACGCGCCAGATGCTCTCGACGGTGTCGAGCGGCAGGATCCCGCGATGACGCTGCACCAGACGCCGCATCATGTCGGCTTCGCGGGCGGGGCGGAAAGCCGAACCCACCTCCTGGGTCTGCTTCACCTGAATGAGGCGATCGATGATGTCGCCGCGCTGCATCAACAGGCTGTGCACCTGGGCGTCGATGGAATCGATTTCCTGGCGCAGCACATCGAGCGAGGGCGGGGCGGGGGGTGGTTTGGACATGTTGGAATTCCGGCGAAATAGAGGACCGTTCTCTCTCATGGTTCGAGACGGCGCAAGATCATCATGGCTCCTGACGGCTCCCCGGGCGCCTATTAACCACGGCCTTGCCTTGACGTTGAGGGGGCAAGCGACTAATTTTACGTCGTTCCGTGGTCATTTGAGCCGGCCGGCTTGCAGCCACGTTAAACAATTCGCTAAACAGGCCGGGGACAGAGATGATCCCGGCCCGAGCTATTCGTTCAGGCCGGATTTTTTTGGCCTGATTTCCGGGGCGTTCGCTGACAAGGACTGCCCTGAGGGATCGGTAGTACGATGGTAAAAGTACAGTCAGTACCAAGTCCTGTGGTGCACACCGAGGAGCGCTCCCAGGAGGTGGATCATCCGAACTCCAAGGTCGCGCCGTTTGGCGCCGACCAGCCGCTGCGGCTTGATTGCGGCATCGATCTCGCGCCGTTTCAGATCGCCTACCAGACCTATGGCGAGCTGAATGCGGCGCGCTCCAACGCGATATTGATCTGCCATGCGCTGACCCTCGATCAGCACGTCGCCAATGTGCATCCCGTCACCGGCAAGCCGGGCTGGTGGGAGAACATGGTCGGCCGCGGGCTCCCGCTCGATATCGATCGCTATTTCATCGTCTGCCCCAATGTGATCGGCGGCTGCATGGGGTCGACGGGGCCGGCCTCGACCAATCCCGCGACCGGCAAGCCATGGGGGCTCGATTTTCCGGTCGTTACCATTCCCGACATGGTGCGGGCGCAGGCGATGTTGCTCGACCGCTTGGGCATCGAGACGCTGTTTTGCGTGGTCGGCGGTTCGATGGGCGGCATGCAGGTGCTGCAATGGACCGTGGCCTATCCCGAGCGCGTATTTTCAGCGATGCCAACCGCCTGCTCCACGCGTCACTCGGCGCAGAACATTGCCTTTCACGAACTCGGCCGCCAGGCGGTGATGGCCGATCCAAATTGGTATCAGGGTCGCTACGCCGAGCATGATACCCATCCGCATCGCGGCCTTGCCGTGGCGCGGATGGCCGCGCACATCACCTATCTCTCGGACGCCGCCTTGCATCGCAAATTCGGCCGCAGGATGCAGGATCGCGAACTGCCGACCTTCTCCTTTGACGCGGATTTCCAGGTCGAAAGCTATCTGCGCTATCAGGGCTCGTCCTTTGTCGAGCGGTTCGACGCCAACAGCTATCTCTATCTGACGCGGGCGATGGATTATTTCGACATCGCCGCCGATCATGATGGCGTGCTGGCGCAGGCATTCCGCGGCATCCAGACCCGTTTTTGCGTGGTGTCGTTTACCAGCGACTGGCTGTTTCCGACTTCGGAGTCGCGCGCGCTGGTGCACGCGCTCAATGCCTCCAGCGCGCGGGTGAGTTTCGCGGAAATCGAGACCGATCGCGGACACGACGCCTTCCTGCTCGATGTGCCGGAATTCTTCGATATCTCGCGCGCGTTCCTGCAATCGGCGGGGAAAGCGCGCGGGCTTTCCTCAGTCGGCGACAAATGACCCAGCAGCAGCAAGCCTTGCCGCTGGGCGCCACGGCCACGCGCGATGGCCTCAGTCATCGCGGCGATCATTTGCTGGTGGCGGAAATGGTCGCGCCGGGCTCGAAGGTGCTCGACGTCGGCTGCGGCGATGGCGATCTGTTGCAGCTGCTGGAGAGCCGGGGGATCGACGGCCGCGGCATCGAATTGTCGCGCGAAGGCGTCAATCGCTGCGTTGCCAAGGGGCTCGCGGTCGTGCAGGGCGACGCCGACACCGACCTCGTCAATTATCCGGACGATGCCTTCGACTACGTGATCCTGTCGCAGACCCTGCAGGCGACACGGCAGCCGAGGGTGGTGCTGGAAAACCTGCTGCGGATCGGCCGCCGCGCCATCGTGTCGTTTCCGAATTTCGGCTTCTGGCGGATGCGGCTTCAGCTCCTGGTCGGCGGCCACATGCCGCGCACGGAGAACCTTCCCGCCACCTGGTACGACACGCCGAACATTCACTTCTGCACCATCAAGGATTTCGTGCAGCTCTGCGACGAGATCAGCGTCAAGATGGAGCGCGCGGTCGCGCTCGATCTTTACGGCCGGCCGCTGCGGCTCAGCGCGCCCTGGTGGTTCTGGAACATGTTCGGCGAGCAGGGCGTGTTTTTGTTGAGCCGGGCGGAGAAGGGGAAACAGTAGTCTGTCATCGTCCGGCTTGACCGGACGATCCAGCATTCCAGAGACGTCCGTATTTGAGCCGAGGAGCCGCAGCGTACTGGATGCCCCGCTTTCGCGGGGCATGACGCGGAGCGGGTTAAGCGGCCAAAACCGGCCTCGGATCGCGCGCGCCCCAGCGGTTGAGCCTCACGACTGCGCCGGATCCGCAGTCCCTGATGTGACGATGTTTGGCTCACTAAGTCGTCCCGGCGAACCGCGGCCGCCGCTGTATCAATTCAACTTTTCAAACAGCCACGACAAGTCCAGTAACCGTCATTGCGAGCGAAGCGAAGCAATCCAGATGGCGGCAAGGACGAAGCATGGATTGCTTCGTCGCTGTCGCTCCTCGCAATGACGTCGAGACACACCCCCGCATCCCCGCGGCGCGCTGCGCCCGGGTTGTCCAGATAACCTTCGCCCAAAGAGGGCGTGGGGAATGCCGGGTGCTCAAGCGCACCCGCAGCCTCATGTGCAAAATGAAAAAAGCACACGAGCGTAGTCACCACGGTCGCGCCGGTTTCACCCGGCATTCCCGCACGCGAATGGTTTTAACGGTTTCCTTCGCGCTCTCCTTGGTGACCGGGCTCTTTTGCCACCATCCCCGCGCAATGCAAAGCATTGTCGCGAGTTGACGCCAGCGTCGGGGCGTCAGGACCACACGACTTCGCCGTCCGCGCCTGCGCTGTTCGTCTTGTCAGCGTAGCCGCGTCCACCGCATCCCGCGCCCAACGTCCGTGACGATCGCGAAACGCCCCTCGTTCAAGGGCACGGGACGGCGGGGCTTATGGATCTGATTTGGGCAAAGCGCGAAGCGAAATATTTTTGCGCGAAGGGCTGGACAGGTAGCATCAGCTTGATCGGGTTCGAGAAATCAGCCGTTTGGCGCAAGGTGCGCTACACCGATCAGCTTGGCGATTCTCTCTCCGCCATCATGCCACGTGGACGAGGCTCGATGCGAGAAACACAAGAAGTTTGCAATCGATGCTGTAACGCATGGACCCTATTTCGTGCGTTGCTCTTTCAAATCACCTCGAGCTTGCGGACGACATCCACCAGATCCTTTGTGCTTTGTTTCAGGGTACGACCGCTCGTATCGACAACAGCTTCTGCCTGAGCATAGAGGCTCTCCCTGCTGGTCAGGATAGAGCGTAATTCCTCCATGGCTTTCGGGTTGCCTTTCATCGGGCGGAGGTCGCCCTGCTTGCGCACGCGCCGCATATGCTCTTCCGGGCGTGCTTTTAGCCAAACCGTGTGGAAATGGCGCAGAAGATAGGAAAAGGTTTCAGGCTCTGCGACGATCCCGCCCGCAACGGCAAGCACGGTTTCGGAAGTGGTGGCCACGATTCTTTCGAGCGCCTGTCTTTCGAGATGCCGGTAACCCTCCTGACCATACAATGCCATCACCTCGTTGGCAGGAATTCCGCTAACCTCTTCGATTTCGCGATTCAATTCCAAAAATGGCAAAGACAGCTCTTTGCTCACGATTTTTCCAAGGGTCGACTTGCCGGCTCCGCGGAGACCGATCAGGCATAGCCGCTTCTCCCGCAAGCGCATTGGATCGCCGGGGTCGAGAAGTCGCATTACATGGCGGCGCTGGTCCAAGGTGGCCGTCCGGAAAAACTCGGAAAACCGGACAACTTCGGACGACCAGGGATCATCGGCTCCGACGAGCCATTCGATGCGATGATCGAGCGCGAGCGACACTCGCCCAAGCAGGGCAATCGAGATATTTCCCTTTCCACCCTCGAGCTGAGCCAGATAGCGCAAAGAGACTTGAGACAATTCGGCCAGAACGCGACGGGAAATGCCTCGTCGTTCGCGAGCCTTGCGGACTCGTTCTCCAACTAAAGCGACGAACTTATCGGCGCTTTCTTGTACTTGGAGCCTTCGCTCTTTCAGCCGGCTGCTCTGTGGATGCCCGCTCTTTGTCACGATCCAAAACCATGCGACGGAAGCTCGTTTGAGGTCATGTTCGAAAAACTACGTTGGTTGGCTCCGCTTCGCAGAAAGCCTGACTAAGCCAAGGACCGTTTCTATACAAACTTAACAGGAAGGCCCTGCCCTCAGGTCGAAAGCCGCAACGGGGCAGTCGCTACCCAACCCTGGCTGACTCCACCCATTCAAGTCATAAACCCCGTTGTCAGCATAGCTATCCGCCAGCGATTTGCACATTTATCGCCCGGCCGGCGACCCTAGATCAGGCCGGAAATAAGCAGGCGTCCTTTCGCGAGGAAGGTCCATGACCTGTGTCGTTCGTGAGGATAAACGTGCGTGCCCGTTGGACTCCTTTCGGCGACCGTCAAAACAGGGAGTGCGGCGAAGCCTCGGATGGTCCGACACCCTGAGGAAGGGCACTTCCAAAGATTTCTTCCGAGCGCTCTTACGGCAAGCCCATCAAAGACTGTCTGAATTCTGCCTGGGGACGATTGAGCCGCAGCAGCTCAACCAGCGCATTGTGTATTTTAATGCTTGCGAACGATGCAATGTGCATTATCATGCACTTCGACTTTCAAGCAAAAAAGAACGGGGAGGGGTTCTTCGAGACGACAGCCGTAGAGATTTCGTTCTCCAACAGGCTTATTTGCCCGGCAAAAAGATCAGCGCATTTTCGGAAAAATCGTGCATGCCGCGAGAGCGTCGTCGCACGATGACTTCATCAAAAAACGGGAGGAAACAGATGAGACCGAATCGCTTGCAATTGGAGAAGCACAAGCCACTGTTTGGTTTAGTGGTCGTCTTGATGTGTTCTAGTGCCTTCATTCCATCAGGGGTCGCGGCAGCGCCGCTTCCGAGCTGCAGTGGCCTCGCGGCACAACTGTTGGCGGGCGAAGGCGTGAGCGCCGCGACTTCGGCCGTCCAGCCCGCAGGCGGGACGCACCTGTCCTATTGCCTGGTCAAGATCACGGTTTCCGAGTTGGCTGGTCCGAACGACGGATATCTGCTCGGTCAGAAGCAGATGATCAATGTCGGAATCGGTCTGCCGCTGAACCCGGTCGACGGCGGGACTGGAGGCTCGGTCGGCGCCTGGAACGAACGCATTCAGGATCTCGGCGGCGGCGGATATGCCGGATCGGTGGGACCGGTTACGCCGGCGACGGACACGCGCTATGCAGGTTCATCGACGGATACGGGGCACCCGGCCTCGGCCGGTGGGACGTTTGCCTTGAATCCCGGACAACACCTTGAATCTGGGCCTCATCAGGGATTTTGCGTTCAACGGGATTCACCAACAAGCGGTTTGGACGAAAAAACTAACCGCGATGTATTACGGCAAGGGGCCGAAATTCACCTATTGGAACGGTTGCTCGACGGGCGGTCGTCAAGGTCACCAACAGGCCCAGAAATATCCCAACGACTTCGACGGGATTCTTGCAGGTGCCCCCGCTTTCAATTGGGACCGCTTCATTCCAGCGGAGCAATGGGGCGAGATCGTTATGAAGGAGGAAGTCGGCGCGCCGATTTCCGTTGCGAAGCTGAAGGCTGTGAACAATGCTTCCATCGCGGCCTGCGACGCGCTTGACGGGATCACCGACGGCGTTATCCAGGATCCACGCGCCTGCCATTTCAAGGCGAGTGCCTTGGCCTGCACCGGCAATCCCGCCACTTGCCTGACATCCGCCGAAGCGAGCGCGGTCAACAAAATCTGGGACGGTCCTCCGGGACCGAAAGCCGGCGAACGGCTGTGGTTCGGGCTTGAACGCGGCACGACCTTCCTTGGGCTGGACGGCCCATCGCCATTTTCGATCTCCACTCAATGGTTCCAGTATTGGGTCAATCAAAATCCCGGTTTCGATTGGCACACCATCACGGAGGCGAACTTCGCCCAGGAATTCAAACAGTCAGAAGCTCAAGTTCCATGACGTGATCGGAACAGACGATCCGGATCTGTCGGAATTCCGCGAACACGGGGGCAAGATGATCATCTATCATGGGTTGGCGGATCTGCTGATCATGCCACGAGGTTCGTACAACTACTACAATCGTGCCACCAAACACGCTGGCGGACTTTCGCAAGTCCAAAAATTCTATCGCTTCTTCCCGTATCCCGGCAACAGCCACTGCGGCGGCAATCCCGACCAGCCGAATGCCCCGTTGATCAACTCTTCGAGCTCAGGTGGCTTGTTCCAGGCTCTCGTCAATTGGGTTGAGCACGACGCAGCGCCGGACTCGATCATTGCCTACAACAATGCGAATCCGGCCTTGGCGACGGTCAGCCGTCCTATCTGCAAATACCCGGACAAACTCGTCTACAAGGGCACGGGTAGCACGAACGTTGCCTCCAGCTTCGTGTGCCAACATGAGTCGCACGACGAACTGATGGCGGAGGAAAAAGCGCTTCCGGACGCCGACCTGATCGAGGACCATCACGACGATCACGATCACGATCATTGATCGCAATTGGAGTGGTTTGATCAAAGAGCGCGCGTGACCTCGAGGTCACGTGCGCTCTTTTGCCGTGCGAATTCAAATCGACCGGGTCGGCGGAAGTTATTCATGAGTGCAGGGCACATCCTTGCGACCAGAAAGTCAGCTTCTGGGGCACGAAGCGGACGTGAACGCGCGAGCCTCGACGTCCGTTCAGGGGATGAACGGGCTAAGGCCTGTTGGGACCCGCCTCATTGCTAACGCTCCCTTGCGCAAACGCTTCGCGTTTGTCGCGGGCAATGACGGCTACACCAACACCGATCTCGGATCGCGCACGCCCCAGCGGTTGGCCTCGACGAGCGCTAGGAAGCGCTCGACCATTTCGTTGAACAGCGCCGGCTCCTCCAGATTGAGCACGTGGCCGGATTTCGGAAAGAAAGTCAGGCCCGCTGCGGGAAGATGTTTCTTCAGGAACAGGCTCGGTTCGACGCAGGCATCGTCCTCGTCGCCGCAGATGATCAGCGCCGGCGTAGTCGCCGTCGTGATGGCGTCAGCCATGGTGTAGATCGAGGGCCGGCCGGCCTGAAAGCCGCGCATGGTGTTGGCCGAGCCCTTTGAATCGTGCCGGGCGAGCGCCGCATAGAAGTCGGCATGCCCGCGCGGGTCCTTCACCAGGAAGGGAATCCGCCCCGGTGCTTCGCGGGTGACCTTCGCCACTTCCACCGAGCCGATTTTTTCGAACTGCTCGGCGGTCTCAACGCAGGCGTTCCGGAACGTGTCGAGATTCTCCAGGCTCGAACCCGAGCCGACGCCGGCCAGCGTCATCGACAGCATGCGCTCCGGCGCGTTGAGGGCCACCTGCAGCGAGGAATAGGAGCCCATCGACAGCCCGACGAAATGCGCTCTTGCGATATTGAGATGGTCGAGCACTGCGAGCGCATCGGTATAGAAGTGCTTGTAGCTGTAGTCGTCGGCTGAGGGCGGCACGTCGGAAGGCGTATAGCCGCGCGCGGAATAGGCGATGCAGCGATGGCCGCGCGAGAAGTAGCGCATCTGCGGCTCCCAATTGGTGTAGTCGGCCGCAAACTCGTGCAGGAAAAGGATCGGCGTGCCGCTGCCTGTTTCCTCGAAATAGAGGCGGGTTTTGTCGTTGGCGGTGGCGTAGGGCATTTCTGGTTTCTCCCGCTATTCTAGAGCGCGATGGGCTTTGGTTGAATCGCTTCGACAGTGAGACGGTTCACCTCTCCCATGGGGAGAGGTCGGCGCAGCGCGCCGGGTGAGGGGTCAAGGATTAACGAGAAACCGTAACCCCTCACCCCGACCCTTTCCCGCAGGGAGAGGGAGCGCACCACCGTCGCAGCACTATTCGGACTTGATCTCATCATGCTCAACCCCTGCGTTCTTGCGCGCGCCGGGAAGCGCGATGGTCAACATCAGCAGTTAATGCTCACGGCTGTAATGAGGCAAGAGCGCTTCCTTTCGTCATCAAATCCGCGCGGAATCACCTTCGAACGGATCGCGCGCCGCCACATCGCGTCTTGGTCCTGCCACATCAAAACTTTCATACGGCGCCCGGAAGCCGGCCGTTAAAGGCCGGTGGGGAAATCGGGGGTGTCAAAAATAAAAAAGGACCAGTTGCGTATGCTTCACTCATCCACGTTCCGCCGTTCGCTTGTGGCATTGGCATTGTGCTCGACCGCTTTCGCTGCGTCAGTCGCGCCGGCCGCGGCAAAATCGCACCATCACTCACGGCGGCAGGCTCATCTCCATAACGACGGCCATCACGCGAGGCGGCATTACGCCGTTCGTCACTTCCGCCATATCGCGCGCCGGTCGCGTTGGGATGCCGGCGTCGCCTACATGAGGACGCACCGGCTTTCCAGCGCCCATGCGAGCTTCGGGCCGGATGCATTCTCCGGCGGGTCTGCGACGTCGGGCGGTTTTGGTTCTTCCGGCCTGGTCGCTGAAGCGCGCCGCTACCTCGGCGGCAATCCGACCGGTCGAGCCAGCCTGTGGTGCGCGCGCTTCATGAACATGGTGTTGCAGCGGACCGGCCATCACGGGACGGGCTCGGACATGGCGAGTTCGTTCGCACGCTACGGTCGCCACGTGTCCGGGCCGCAGGTCGGCGCCATCGCGGTGATGGGCCGGCGCGGCGGCGGACATGTCGGCATCATCACCGGCATCGACGCCTCAGGCAATCCGATCATGATCTCCGGCAATAACGCCAACCGCGTCCGCGAAGCGCCGATCTCGCGCGGCCGCATCTACGCCTACGTGATGCCGAATTGAGCACCAGCCGCCTCTCCCGCGGCAGGGTATTCGCATTTGAAGGCGGTGCTTCTTCACCTCCCCCTAAAAGGGGGAGGTCGGCGAGCAACAAGCGCCCTTGCGCTTTGAAGCGAGCCGGGAGGGGGTCACTTCTGCGGTTCTTGCCGCCTCTGCGTTTCACTCATTGACCCCCACCCCCGACCCTCCCCCTTTCAGGGGGAGGGAGCATGCCAGGCCGGTCAGGGAGGGATCGTGCCGCTACAGCAGCCGTGGCTCCTCGGCCGCAACCTCATCGCCGACGCGAAGCGTGCCGCCGGCGATCACCTCGGCATAGATGCCGCAATCGGCGTGACCGAGCCGGCGTTGCAGCGTCGAGGGGATTTCGAGGTCGCGCATCGCGGTATCGGGATCGACGTTGACGGCTGCGCACCGCGTGATCCGTTTGACGACCTTCAGACGGACGTCGCCGATCGCAAGCGTACGGTCGAGCAAGTCGAATTCGTGCCAGGCCGGCCATCCCGTGACGTACATGTTGGCCCGGAACCGCAAGGGGTGGACCGCCCAGTCGACGAGGTTTTCGATCGCACCGAGGCTTGCCAGGTTGATGATCGAGACGACCTTGCGGGCGACGTCGGAAAAGCTGTGGCCTTCGCTGCAGAGGACTTTCGGCGGCCCCTTGAGGTCGCTGGCAAAATTCGCCGCAAAGAATTGCTCGATCGCAGCCCGGCCCTCGGTCGTTTCCAGATCGCCGCACGCCGCCACTGCGCCGTCCTTGTGGATGGTCAGCCCGTGCGTGCGGTCGTCGAAATGGGTCTGCAATCCCGCCAGGCGCTCGTTGCGCATCAGCATGAGGAAATAGGCCTTGGGCAGCCAGGCCGGCGCTTTTGGATCGAACACGCTCGGGCCGTTCTCGATGGCGTAGCGGCGGTCGGCCGGAAAGGTCTGGCCGATATCGAGCGTGACCTCGGTTAACGGCTCCGCGGAAAGGCCTTTGACCGGATAGCGATAGAGGCTGGCGATTTGTGCGGACATGGGCTTTTTCTTACGGGATTCCGGGATGGGCCGCTACCGCACACGAATTTGTGAGAACGCCTCTTCCGTTTGCGGAACTTCGTGCCCACATTTGCGTCAAGCCCGAAAAGAGCGGCGACGACCGCGACCGGTTGAGGAAAGTCAATGCGATCAGCGGAAACCCAATGAAGATGCCGCAATCATGCCTTAGGGGTGGAGCGGCAGGCTGAGGGAACGACATGAATATCGAAAAATATACCGAGCGCGCACGGGGCTTTGTCCAGTCGGCGCAATCGCTGGCAATGCGTGAGGGGCACCAGCAGTTTTCATCGCTGCATATGCTCAAAGTGCTGCTGGACGACAGCGAGGGCTTGGCCAGCGGTCTGATCGACCGCGCCGGCGGCAATTCGCGCGCCATCCTGAAGGCGACCGAGGACGCCTTGAACAAGTTACCCAAGGTTTCCGGCAGCGGCGCCGGACAGGTTTATCTGGCGCCCGATCTTGCCCGCGCCTTCGATGCGGCCGAGAAGGCCGCCGACAAGGCCGGCGACAGCTTTGTCACGGTCGAGCGGTTGTTGCTGGGGCTTGCGCTCACCAAGGACGGCGAGGCCGGCGGCATCCTGCGCAAGGGCAACGTCACGCCGCAAAATCTCAACGCCGCGATCGAATCCCTGCGCAAGGGCCGCACCGCCGACAGCGCCACGGCGGAGAACGCCTATGACGCGTTGAAGAAATATTCGCGCGACCTGACGCAGGCGGCGCGCGAGGGCAAGCTCGACCCCGTGATCGGGCGCGACGAGGAAATCCGCCGCACCATCCAGGTGCTTTCCCGCCGCACCAAGAACAATCCGGTTCTGATCGGCGAGCCCGGCGTCGGCAAAACGGCGATCGTCGAAGGTCTCGCGCTGCGCATTCTCAATGGCGACGTGCCGGAGAGCCTGAAGGACAAAAAGCTGCTGTCGCTCGACATGGGCGCGCTGATTGCGGGTGCAAAATACCGCGGCGAGTTCGAGGAGCGGCTGAAGGCCGTGTTGTCCGAGGTGACGTCGGCCGAGGGCTCGATCATCCTGTTCATCGACGAGATGCACACGCTGATCGGCGCCGGCAAGGCCGATGGCGCGATGGATGCGTCCAATCTGCTTGAAGCCTGCGCTGGCGCGCGGCGAACTGCATTGCATCGGCGCCACCACGCTCGATGAGTACCGCAAGCATGTCGAGAAGGATGCCGCACTTGCGCGGCGCTTCCAGCCGATCTTCGTCTCGGAGCCGACGGTCGAGGACACGATCTCGATCCTGCGCGGTCTAAAGGACAAGTACGAGCAGCATCACGGCGTGCGTATTACCGATTCCGCGCTGGTCGCGGCCACCACGCTGTCGAACCGCTACATCACCGATCGCTTCCTGCCCGACAAGGCCATCGACCTGATGGACGAGGCGGCGGCGCGGCTGAAGATGCAGGTCGATTCCAAGCCGGAAGAGCTGGATTCGATGGACCGGGAAATCATCCGGCTCAAGATCGAGCAGGAGGCGCTCAAGAAGGAGAGCGATGCCGGCTCCAAGAGCCGGCTGAAGACGCTGGAGAAGGAGCTTGCCGAGCTCGAGGAGAAGTCGGCGGCGCTGACCGCGCGCTGGAGCGCGGAGAAGAACAAGCTGTCGAACGCGCAGAAGCTCAAGAGCGAGCTCGACGCGCTTCGGATCGAACTCGCCAACGCCCAGCGCCGCGGCGAATTCCAGCGCGCGGGCGAACTGGCCTATGGCCGGATCCCCGAGCTTGAGAAAAAGCTCGCCGACATCGAGGCCAAGGAGAACCCCGGCGAGATGATGGAGGAGGCGGTCACCGCCAACCACATCGCGCAGGTGGTCTCGCGCTGGACCGGCGTGCCCGTCGACAAGATGCTGGAAGGCGAAAAGGACAAGCTCCTGAAAATGGAAGACGAGCCTTGGCCAGCGCGTGGTCGGCCAGGCCGAAGCCGTGCATGCGGTCGCAACCGCCGTGCGCCGCTCGCGCGCGGGCCTGCAGGATCCGAACCGGCCGATGGGCTCGTTCATGTTCCTGGGGCCCACCGGCGTCGGCAAGACCGAACTGACCAAGGCGCTCGCGGAATATCTCTTCAACGACGAGACCGCGATGGTGCGCCTCGACATGTCCGAATACATGGAGAAGCACTCGGTATCGCGGCTGATCGGCGCGCCTCCCGGCTATGTCGGCTACGACGAGGGCGGCGCGCTGACCGAAGCGGTGCGGCGCCGGCCCTATCAGGTCGTGCTGTTCGACGAGATCGAAAAGGCCCATCCGGATGTCTTCAACGTGCTGTTGCAGGTGCTCGACGACGGCCGCCTGACCGATGGTCAGGGCCGCACCGTCGATTTCCGCAACACGCTGATCATCATGACCTCGAATCTCGGTTCGGAATTCCTGGTCAATCAGCCGGAAGGCGAAGACACCTCGGCGGTTCGCGAGCAGGTGATGGGCACGGTGCGTGCGCATTTCCGTCCCGAATTCCTCAACCGCGTCGACGAGATCATCCTGTTCCACCGGCTGCAAAAGAGCGAGATGGGACGGATCGTCGAGATCCAGTTCGCCCGGCTGTCGAAGCTGCTGGAGGAACGCAAGATCACGCTGACGCTCGATGCGGCCGCGCGCGACTGGCTTGCCGCCAAAGGCTGGGATCCCGCCTATGGCGCCCGTCCGTTGAAGCGGGTGATCCAGCGCAATTTGCAGGATCCGCTCGCCGAGATGATCCTGGCCGGCGACGTCAAAGACGGCGATCACGTCGCCATCTCCAGCGAGGGCAATGTGCTGACGTTCAACGGCAAGGCGCGGCAGACCGCGGAGATCGCGCAGTTCGATGCGCCGGTGCCGAAGCGAAAGCTGAACTGAAGCGAAGCTGGACTTGAGTAAATCAAGCACCCGGACGCGGTTAACGCGTCCGGGTTTTTTCTTGATGTGCTCGATGAACCCCCGCCGCGAAAGCGCCAGCGACTTTCCGATATTTAATGAAACCTCGCGCGCGCTCACGCCGTTGGTCTGTTGGCACGTGGTCTTTCCGCAGACCCCCAAACTCACACGCAGCAGAGAGCGCAGCCATGAGCAGGGACCTTGTCGCCCACAACAAGCCCGTCTTCGACCAGCTTCATTCGCGCATCTACGGCGCGGCCGCCTGCCTTGTCGCCTGGTTCGTGATCAGTGCCTGGGCGCTTTTCGACCGCGGCGGGTACACCAACCTTTCCCTCACATTCGTCAGTCTATTGCTGCTGATGGCCGTCGTGCTGCCCTGGAGGTTGTTCGCCGTCTGGAAAAGGCACCGCTTGCCGCTGGAACGGCCTTCGCAGAATCAGCAAAAGACATTGTTCCGCGATTGGACGGCGGGGGATTTCCAGGTTTGGGGCGCCAGGCTTCACGGCTCTCACGCGGCCATCGACGTCTTGTTGCCGTTGGCAGCAGTGGCCTTCGGCCTGACGGCGATCGGCATCGTTTTTGTGATTGTGAGCGCCTCGTCGTCGTGAGGCCGACGGCGGTCCTTGACGGGATCAGCGGTTCGTGAGCTGCACGGGACCGCCATTGGCGTCGGAAATGCGTGCGCCGCGTCCGCTCATCATCGCATCGAGACGGTCGCGTTCCTTCTCGAAGCTCGTCAGCATCGGCCCTTCGAGCGAGCGGCCGCGCGGCAGCTTGATGCGCATCGGATCGACGAAGCGGCCGTTGACCAGGATTTCGTAGTGGACGTGGGCGCCGGTCGATTGTCCGGTCGAACCGACGAAGCCGATCACCTGGCCCTGCCGAACCCGCTTGCCGACTTCCAGGCCCTTGGCGAAGGCCGACATGTGGCCGTAGGCGGTCTCGTAGCCGTTGTTGTGCTTCAGCTTGACGTATTTGCCGTAGCCGCCTTCCCAGCCGGCCACTTCGACGACGCCGTTGCCGGAAGCGAAAATCGGCGTGCCGTAGGCGGTCGCCCAGTCGACGCCGGTGTGCATCTTGACGTAGCCGAGGATCGGATGGCGGCGGCTGCCGAAGCCGGAGCGCATGATGGCGTTGTTGACGGGTTTGCGGACCAGGAACTTCTTCGCGCTCTTGCCGGTCTCGTCGTAGTAATCGACCACCGCGTCGTCCGGGGTCTGGAAGCGGTAGTATTTCTTGGTTTCGCCGCCGACGGTGAGCGACGCATATAGCACGTCGTTCTTTTCGGTGCTGGTCGAGCCTTCGTCTTCGCCGGCAAAGAACACGTCGAAGGAATCGCCGGGCTGCACCTTGCGCTGGAAGTCGACGTCGTAGGAATAGATGCGGATCATGTCCTCGATGACGTTCGCCGGCACCTTGTTGCGCAGCGCGGTCTCGTAGATGCTTTGATAGAGCCGCACTCCGGTGCCGTCGTCATCGTCATCGTCGTTGTTGCCGTTGTCGGCCGTATCGGTGACGGTGTTCATGCTCAGCACGTCGACGGCGACGTATTTGCCGAGATCGGACAGTGCGGCGACGGCTTCGACGGCGGAATCGTTGGCGACGATCACCCGATAGGGCTGCAGCCGCTGCCCGGGGCCGGCCGGCGCCATCAGGATGCGCAGCTTCTCGCCTTCCTTCAGGCCGCCGTCGCGGCCGCGCGGCGCCGAGCGTGGCGGCGATCGCTTTGGCTTCTTCCGGCGTCGCGCCCTGGTCGCGCAGGATCGAGGTGATGCTATCGCCCTTCTTGACGACATGGACGCGCTCGCCGGTCGGGTTGCCGCCGGTGATCTGGTCCTTGGTCTTCGGCAGCAGGGTGACATTTTCCGGCACGACCCGGGTTTCAAAGCCGGCATAGGGATCGACGACATTGCCTTCGGTCGGCATAGGCCATTTTGAGGCCGCTCTGCGCGCCGCTGACATCGGCGGTGGCGTTGGCAAGGGCGGCGTAGCGGACGCCGCCATTGCCATGCCAGTTCGAGGCGTCGCGGACCCGCATCATGATCTCGTCGAGCGCGACCACTGCGGCGATCTTGGCCTTGGGCAGGATCGGCGCCAGATCCTTGGTGACGAACGAAACCTCGGCATCGGGTTCGGCGGCGTCGGCAGTGTTGGCATCGTCGGCGGCGGCCGGCGCGCTGGTGCCGACATCGGTCAGCAGGCGCTGGGCGTTGAAGGGCGGAATCTTGGCGCAGAGATCGCTGGTCGTCATCGACAGGTTGCCGGAGATGCGGATGAACGGCCGCACCCGCATCACGTCGCGGTTGCCGACCCGGGTCACCGTCGAAACCCGAACCACATTGCGCGCCGCGCTCGACTTCGCCCGGCGGCGGCAGGCGATCGCTCTTGTGCAGGCTGGCGCCGCGGTCGTTGGCGCCGAACGCGCCGCGCAACGCGCCTTCGACGCGTTCCGGCACCTTGGCGAAGGTCATTTCGCCGTCGAGCGACGCAAAAACGGCGCCGCCGATGAGAGCTGCGCCGCACAGACCGGTCAGAATGGTGCCGCTAAACCACTGCACCGAGACGCGGCGGCGATCGATCACCGCGGCTTCGGAACCATCGACGGAAAGCGGCGGCTCGTGACCGAGGTCGATGACCCCGGTCTCGCGTCCGTAGCCGCCCCCGCGTGACGTCCTGTGGTTCAAACCACCATCCCCCCAAATTCCATCAACATTCGACGAGATCCTGCGCCGCCTCCGAGGTCCGCACGCCCTCTCAGGGAGGAACGGGAGCGCGGCGTACCGCACGGATGTTCGGGACAGGAAGCCGAAAGCGCCGCCGAAGTCACGAACGTCAATGGTGTGCAAATCTCTCGATGTTTCCAGTCCGCGGGAAAGAGGCGATAGGTTCATGGTGATCTTCGCCTTCCCTGGTCGTTCCACCGCCGCCAACCCCCACTGGCATCCGGCGATTCAATACTTACGTATGCCAGAACGTCGCAGGATTGTGGCTCAAGTACGGCGCAAAGTCCTGAAAAATCAGAGACTTCTTCGCAGTGCACGATTCGTCGAGCGCGGTGCGACGATTTGTTGACAACAGGCGTTGACAACGCCGATCGGGCGGGCTTATAAACCGCCCACTGAGCGCGGCGCTGTCTTGGCCCTTGGCCAAGGCATGTTTTCGTGCCCGTGAAGCTCCTCACTGAGATGAGTGAATTAACAGCCGATAGCAATCGGTTGTCATTTGCCGTCGAATGAGGTGTCTTCCGGAAGGTTTCGGATGGATGCTCCCAGCCATGGGAGAGGGGTTTTCGGACCCCGGGCTGTTTGACAAGTGAAGATGAAGAAAGAGAAACGTGGACGGCGGAGTCCTTGCGGAGTCTCGAATACTTGAAAACTTCGGCTTTCATCTTTCGGGGCTGGACGAAAGACTTCGGCGGTACACGTTTTGAAAAGGTTACACCATCGTTGCCCGCGATGTGAATCGCAGGCGGCTTGTCGGCTTCGGCTGACAAAAAATGGTGGGACCTCGTCAAACGTTGTGATCAGCCGGTTCAAAGTTTCAAGTCCAACTTGAGAGTTTGATCCTGGCTCAGAGCGAACGCTGGCGGCAGGCTTAACACATGCAAGTCGAGCGGGCGTAGCAATACGTCAGCGGCAGACGGGTGAGTAACGCGTGGGAACGTACCTTTTGGTTCGGAACAACACAGGGAAACTTGTGCTAATACCGGATAAGCCCTTACGGGGAAAGATTTATCGCCGAAAGATCGGCCCGCGTCTGATTAGCTAGTTGGTGAGGTAACGGCTCACCAAGGCGACGATCAGTAGCTGGTCTGAGAGGATGATCAGCCACATTGGGACTGAGACACGGCCCAAACTCCTACGGGAGGCAGCAGTGGGGAATATTGGACAATGGGCGCAAGCCTGATCCAGCCATGCCGCGTGAGTGATGAAGGCCCTAGGGTTGTAAAGCTCTTTTGTGCGGGAAGATAATGACGGTACCGCAAGAATAAGCCCCGGCTAACTTCGTGCCAGCAGCCGCGGTAATACGAAGGGGGCTAGCGTTGCTCGGAATCACTGGGCGTAAAGGGTGCGTAGGCGGGTCTTTAAGTCAGGGGTGAAATCCTGGAGCTCAACTCCAGAACTGCCTTTGATACTGAGGATCTTGAGTTCGGGAGAGGTGAGTGGAACTGCGAGTGTAGAGGTGAAATTCGTAGATATTCGCAAGAACACCAGTGGCGAAGGCGGCTCACTGGCCCGATACTGACGCTGAGGCACGAAAGCGTGGGGAGCAAACAGGATTAGATACCCTGGTAGTCCACGCCGTAAACGATGAATGCCAGCCGTTAGTGGGTTTACTCACTAGTGGCGCAGCTAACGCTTTAAGCATTCCGCCTGGGGAGTACGGTCGCAAGATTAAAACTCAAAGGAATTGACGGGGGCCCGCACAAGCGGTGGAGCATGTGGTTTAATTCGACGCAACGCGCAGAACCTTACCAGCCCTTGACATCCCGGTCGCGGACTCCAGAGATGGAGTTCTTCAGTTCGGCTGGACCGGAGACAGGTGCTGCATGGCTGTCGTCAGCTCGTGTCGTGAGATGTTGGGTTAAGTCCCGCAACGAGCGCAACCCCCGTCCTTAGTTGCTACCATTTAGTTGAGCACTCTAAGGAGACTGCCGGTGATAAGCCGCGAGGAAGGTGGGGATGACGTCAAGTCCTCATGGCCCTTACGGGCTGGGCTACACACGTGCTACAATGGCGGTGACAATGGGACGCTAAGGGGCAACCCTTCGCAAATCTCAAAAAGCCGTCTCAGTTCGGATTGGGCTCTGCAACTCGAGCCCATGAAGTTGGAATCGCTAGTAATCGTGGATCAGCACGCCACGGTGAATACGTTCCCGGGCCTTGTACACACCGCCCGTCACACCATGGGAGTTGGTTTTACCTGAAGACGGTGCGCTAACCGCAAGGAGGCAGCCGGCCACGGTAGGGTCAGCGACTGGGGTGAAGTCGTAACAAGGTAGCCGTAGGGGAACCTGCGGCTGGATCACCTCCTTTCTAAGGATGATCCTTCAGATCAGCTCACGCTGATCTATCGGATCGTTTTAGAAACATCAGGGGCCAGCAATCTCAGGATTGTTGAGCTCCATAGGCGGGATTTCGCCGTCTTCGTTTCTCTTTCTTCGCGGACGAACACGCGCCAGGGGCTGCGCTTGTGCGATGCATCCGGCGCTGTCGCCGGTTGCGCGCATATCGAGCCCCTCGTGTCAGGGGCTTGTAGCTCAGTTGGTTAGAGCGCGCGCTTGATAAGCGTGAGGTCGGAAGTTCAAGTCTTCCCAGGCCCACCAGGCTTCGCTCGCTGCTGCGCTTCGGCTGCCGCGCCAGGCCCAACGGAGCGAAGGCGTGCGCCGGCCGTAGCGCGAGCGACGGCGACGGCGTGCCAGCGAGCATTCGTCTTCTGGTACGGGGCCATAGCTCAGCTGGGAGAGCGCGTGCTTTGCAAGCATGAGGTCGTCGGTTCGATCCCGTCTGGCTCCACCAGCCTTCGCGCCGGTGGCGCTTCGGCTGGGCAAGCCAATAGATCGCGAAGGCTGCCACGCCGTAGCTTTGGCGAAGACGGGCTGTGAACCCGATCAACAATCAATCGTCCGCGAAAACATCACTTCGCATGCGCTCGTCCTCACCGGACGCGCGCTTGCGGGATTTCTGACATCGTAAAGAGGAGATCGATCCGAGTTTTGGATCTGCAAAGCAATTTGCGGAGTCCAATTCACTATCTCCAGGTCATTTCGGCGCTCGTTCATCGCAAGATGAGCGAGTTGTAAATGATCCTTTT